>CAWDKW010000009.1:0-551798 GCA_963803065.1 uncultured Acidimicrobiaceae bacterium | reverse complement strand
GAGAGTGGCCGAGATGATCGCCGACACGCTGCGGCGGCGGATCCTCGACGGGGAGCTCAACGACGGGGATGTGCTGCCCAAGGTGGACGACCTCCTCGTCGAGTTCCCGGTGAGCAAGCCGTCGATCCGGGAGTCCATGCGGATCCTGGAGACCGAGGGGCTGATATCGGTTCGCCGCGGCAACATCGGTGGTGCCGTCGTCCACACCCCCAAGGCGACGATGGCGGCGTACATGCTCGGGATGGTGCTCCAGGCCGGGCAGGTCCCGCTGGCCGATCTGGCCGTGGCCCTGTCCGAATTCGAGCCGGCCTGTGCCGCGGAGGCGGCGACGTCGAGCCGACGGGCGAAGCTGGTGGCCAACCTTGTCGGTTTCAACCAGGAGCTGAGCGAGACAGATCGACGATGGCCCGGCGTTCACCCGCTTGGCCAGACGGTTCCACGACGCAGTCGTCCACGGGTGCGGGAACGCGACCATGGCCCTAGTGGCCGGGTCGCTCGAGACCCTCTGGTCCAATCACGAGTCGAACTGGGCGGAGTCCACCGACGCCCACGGCGGCTATCCCGAGGCACCGGCTCGCGACGCCGTGCTGCGGACGCACGTGAAGATCACCGAGGCCATCGAGGAGGGGGACGCCGTCCGGGCCCGCCACCTCGTGTCCCAGCACCTGCACGAGTCGCAACGCTACGTGCTCTCCCAGAACAAGAAGCAGACCATCACCGTGGAGGGCCTCTCCCGGGGCACCTGGTAGCAGAGCGCGGCTTCCTCCTGCAGTCGTGCTTCTGACCGCGGTGGGCCCTCGCCCTGACGCGGGTGCCTGGGTGGGGCGCGGGCTACGTGGACCCTTCGGCCACCGGGTGGTCCTGGATCTGGGGCAGAACCTGTTCGGCGAAGCGGCGGATGCCGTCGATGGCCTCGCTGCCCCGCTGCCACGGTTTCACCAGCACCCGGCCCACCCCGGCGTCGGCGTGGCGCTTCAGGTCGTCGAGCCCGGTGCCCCCGCCGCCGAGGGTGATCTCCACCGCGCCCGGTCGGCCCGCGTCCTCCCGCAATCGGGCGATGCGGGTGGCCGCTGCGGGGATCTGCTCGAGCGCGTGGTTCATGGGTATCCACCCATCCCCGACCGTTGCCGCTCGCCGGAGCGCGGCCGGGCCGTCGCCGCCGATGTGGAGGGGCGGCCACGGCGCCTGGGTCGGCTTGGGCTCGAACATCACTGGTCCGAAGTCGAAGAACTCGCCGTGGTGCTCCACCACCTTCTCGCCCCAGAGGCGCTGGCAGACCTCGATCGACTCGTCCACCCGGCGCCCGCGGGTGGCGAAGTCCAGGCCCACGGCCTCCCACTCGGCCTGGAGCCAACTGGCCCCGATGCCGAACTCCAGCCGGCCGTTGGACACGACGTCCATGGTGGCCACCGCCCGGGCCACGATGAAGGGATGGCGCAGCCCGATGTTGTAGACCTGGGTGCCGAAGTGGATCCGTTCGGTCTGGCCGGCCAAAAAGCCGAGGTAGGAGAAGACGTCGTACACCGGGACGTCGGCAGGGATGGGCGGGTGGTCGGATCCGGCGTGCGGGCTGCCGGCCATGGCCACCGGGATGACCAGGTGCTCGGGCATCCACACCGACTCGAACCCCAAGGCGTCGGCTTCCCGCGTCAGTTCGGCCCAGAGGCTGGGCCTGAGCGTGCCCAGCGATATCCCGATCTTCACCCCGTCACCTCCTTGTACCGATGGGCCATTGACCCTTGTGCCGATGGGCCATTGACCGTAGCGGCAACCGACGTGGTCGACGGCACTGCCGCGCCTGTCTCCTGTGGGGTGGCGGTCGAGGCCGGTCTCGTGGACAGATCGGCCGTGTCCCTACCCACGTTCCTCTTTGTCGGGATAGGGCTCTTCGAAGTAGGACTCGGTGGCCGCCACGAGCCCGTCGTACAGCTCGACCGGCGGCGGCTCGGTGGCCGGGTGAGGGATCCGGGACGGCATGATCCCCTCGCGCTGGCGGAGGGCGAACATGGACTCCCGCCGTCCCGAGTAGGAGAGCGGTTGGCGCACCATCCACACGATGCCCTCTGCCGCCACCTCCGACGGCTCCCAGGCCGAGTGATCGGCTCCCGGGGTGTTGGCCACGAATCCCTCGGAGGCCACCCCGATGTCGATGCGGAAGCAGTTGACGGCGATTCCGGACGGGGCCAGTTGCATCGCGGCGTCGACGGTGAGGCGCTCGAGGCCGATCTTGGAGATGCCGTAGGCCATGAGGCCGCCGTGTGGGTACATGGCCGCAACCGACGAGACGTTGATCACTACGCCACCGTCTCCGGTGGCCGCCATGGCCGGGGCCACTTCCCGGATGGCGATGAGCGGCGCTCGCAGGTTGACCTGCATGATGAGGTCGTAGCGCTTGAGGGGAATGTCGAGATCGCCGATGAAGGTGATGGCGGCGTTGTTGACGAGGACGTCGATGCGTCCGAAGTGGTCGACCGTCCGGGCGACCATGGCCACGACCTCGTCGTCGACGGCCAAATTGGTGGGAACGGCGAGCCCGCGCCGACCGAGCGCCTCGACCCGGGCGATCGTCTCGTCCAGGGTGCCCGGCGTTCGCTGCGGGCTCGACTCGGTGGAGCGGGCGGCGCAGGCGACGTCGCATCCCGCCTCGGCCAAGGCCACCGCGGTGGCGGCACCCACGCCGCGACTGGCTCCCGTGACCAGGGCCACCTTCCCTTCGAGCATGTCCACGTCCTGCCCCCTCGCTCCGGTCCGGACACGCCGGTCCGGTCCGCCTCGGCCCTTCGAAAGCCTGGGTGCCGTACATTATGTATGTTAGATACGCGATGTATCAAGCGAGCGACCTTCCGGGCTGATGGCGACCATGCCTGTCGAGGGCGCCCATGAAGGCGAGGGCACCCACGAAGGCGAGGGCACCCACGAAGGCGAGGCCACCCACGAAGGCGAGGCCACCGGTCGCCGGGAGGCCCACGCCCAGGACACCCGGCGCGCCCTGCTCGACGCCGCCCGCCAACTCTTCGCCGAGCACGGCTTCCAGAGCACGCGCACGGAGGAGGTCGTGCAACGGGCCGGCCTGACCAGGGGAGCGCTCTACCACCACTTCCGGGACAAGGAGGACCTCTTCCGGGCCGTGTTCGAGGAGGTGCAAGCAGAAGTGGACAAATCGCTGACTCGACGGTCCAGCGACCATCCGGTACCTGCGTGGGCCCTCTTCCGCGTCAACAGCGAGGTCTACCTCGACGCCGCTTCGACCAACCGGGCCTACCGACAGGTCGTCCTCATCGACGGTCCGGCCGTGCTCGGCCAGAGGAACTGGTCCGAGCGCGGTGAGGGCCCGACCGGGAAGATCGCCGAGTACCTACGCGACGCCGTGGCCGAGGGCGAGCTCGATCCGCAACCGGTCGAGCCGCTGGCCCACCTGCTCGCTGCACTGGGAGTGGGTTCGGCCATGTACGTGACCTACGCAGACGACCCGGTTGCCGCCCGCCGGGAGATCAGCGAGTGCTACGAGCGATTCCTCTCCGGACTCGGGGTGCATGAGTCCGGATCCGACGAACCATCTCGCCCCGAGGCGAGAGAAACCCTGACGAAAGGACACTCCTGATGGCCTGGGACTTCTCCACCGAGCCCGAGTTTCAAGCAAAGCTCGACTGGGCCCGCCAATTCGTGGCCGAGCGGGTCGAGCCCTTGGACCTGCTCTACCCCCATCTGCAGTTCCACCCACTGGACGACGAGCTGCGCCCGATCGTGGATCCCATGAAACAAGAGGTCCGGGATCACGACCTATGGGCCGCCCATCTCGGCCCCGAGCTGGGCGGAAAGGGCTACGGGCAGCTCAAGCTGGCCCTGTTGAACGAGATCCTCGGCGTGTCCGGTTGGGCACCCATCGTCTTTGGGACCCAAGCCCCCGACACGGGGAACGCCGAGATCATCGCCCACTACGGGACCGACGAGCAGAAGGCCACGTACCTGCAGCCCCTGTTGGACGGCGAGGTGTTCTCCTGTTACTCGATGACCGAGCCACAGGCGGGCTCGGATCCCAAGCAGTTCACCACCCGCGCCGTTCGCGACGGCGACGAGTGGGTGATCAACGGGTGGAAGTTCTTCTCCTCCAATGCCCGCACCGCCGCCTTCCTCATCGTGATGGCCGTGACCGATCCCGACGTCAGCGTCTACCAGGGCGCGTCCATGTTCCTGGTCCCGACCGACACCCCCGGCGTCGACATGGTCCGTCATGTCGGCCTTGCCGGTGAGTCCGAGGACGAGGGAATGCATGCCTTGATCCACTACGACGAGGTCCGGGTCCCGGCCGACAGCCTTCTCGGCGGGGAGGGGCAGGCCTTTGCCATCGCCCAGACCCGGCTGGGCGGAGGTCGGGTCCATCACGCCATGCGATCGGTGGCCACCTGTCAGCGGGCACTCGACCTCATGTGCGAGCGGGTCCTGAGCCGCGAGACCCAGGGCAGCGTGCTGGCCCGGAAGCAGTTCATCCAGGGCGACATCGCCGACTCGTACGCCGAGCTTCAGCAGTTCCGGCTGCTGGTCCTCTATACGGCGTGGGAGATCGACCAGTACAAGGACTACCAGCGGACCAGGAAGAACATCGCCGCCATCAAGGCGCTCACCCCCAAAGTGGTGCACGACGCCGTCTGGCGGTCCATGCACGCCCACGGGGCGCTCGGTGTGTCCAACGAGATGCCCTTCGCCAGCATGTGGATGATGGCCCCCATCATGAGCGTGGTCGACGGGCCGACCGAGGTGCACAAGGTCACCGTGGCCCGCGAGGTCCTGAAGGACTACGAGCCCTCTCCGGGGCTCTGGCCCACCGCCCATCTCCCCGCCCAGCGGGAGGCGGCCCGGGAGCGGCTGGCCGAGTACGTCGAGCACGTCGTCGGCAACTCCTGAGCGACGGGTCCATGCGGGCACTGCGCTGCAACCAGTACGGGTCGGTCGACACCCTCGTGGTCGAGGAGGTCCCCGGACCGGTCCCTGGCGAGGGCCAGGTCGTGGTGGACGTGGCCGCGGCTGCCGTCAACTTTCCCGACGTGCTGCTGGTGGCGGACGAGTACCAGATCCACGTCCCCGTCCCCTTCACGCCGGGCAGCGAATTCGCCGGCACGGTCAGCGCCGTCGGAGCCGCGGTGGACGGGGTGGCCGTCGGGGACCGGGTCATGGGAGCTGCGCTCGTCGGGGCCTTCGCCGAGCAGATCCTCGTCCCGGCGCCCTCCCTGCAGCCGGTGGACCCGGCCGTGGACCTCCGGTCGGCCGCTGCCTCCGTCGTGGCCCACCTCACCGCCTACCACGCGCTGCGGACCGTGGGGCGGGTCGAACCCGGCGACTGGGTGGTGGTCCTCGGGGCGGCAGGGGGCGTGGGGCTCGCCGCCGTCGAGCTGGGCACCGTGCTGGGCGCCCGGATGCTGGCCGCGGCGTCGACACCCGAGAAGCTGGCTCTCTGTCTGAAAAAGGGGGCCGAGGCGGTGGTCGACTACCGGACCGAGAACCTGAAAGACCGGATCAAGGAGATCACCGGGGGTGGCGCCCACATGGTCATCGATCCCGTGGGCGGCCCGGCTGCGGAGCTGGCCCTCCGCTCCATGCGCTGGGGCGGCCGGTTCGTGTCGGTGGGATTCGCCTCCGGGGAGATCCCCCGGATCCCCCTCAACCTCGTGCTGCTCAAGGGCGTCATCGTGACCGGGTTCGCCATGGAGGGTCTGGCCCGCAACCAACCCGACGATGTCGCCCGGGACCGGGCCGAGCTCCTCGATCTCCTGGCCACCGGGCAGGTGGTGCCCCACGTCTCCGCCGTCTACCCGCTCGACCAGGCCGACCGGGCCCTGGCCGACCTGGCCGAACGACGGGCCACCGGCAAGGTCCTCATCGAGCCGTCGGCCTAACGCAACAACCCCCGCCAACACCAAGAATCCGCCAGACACCAAGCAATGACGGCCAGACACGGCGACCACTGTCAGACAGACCGACGAAGTCCGCGCAAACACCTGGAACCGGAGGAACCGATTCATGACCGCTGACGCTATTGAGGAACCGACCATCGACTCGACGTCGCTTGCTGCGTGGATGGACAAGGAGGGCCTGCCCGGAGTGGGCCTGCCCGTCGAGTCGAGCTTCATCTCGGGTGGGAGCCAGAACGAGATCTTCGAGATCCGGCGCGGCGAGCTCCACGGTGCGCTCCGCATGCCGCCGAGCACCGCACCTGCTCCGCGCGACGAGGGCATCTTGCGCGAGTGGCGGATCATCGAGGCGCTGACGGGGACCGACGTCCCTCACACCGAGGCGATCGCCGTGTGCAGGGACTCGAGCGTGCTCGGCCGCCCCTTCTACATCATGGGCTTCGTCGACGGCTGGTCGCCGATGGCGCTCGGCGGCTGGGCCGCACCCTACGACACCGATCCGAAGGCGCGTCGGGGCCTGGCCTTCGAGCTCATCGACGGGATCGTCGAGATGGGAAAGGTCGACTGGCAGGGGAGGGGACTCGGCGATCTCGGCCGTCCCGACGGCTTCCACGACCGCCAGGTCGAGCGCTGGACTCGGTTCCTGGAGAGGATCAAGGGTCGTGAGATCCCCGGCTACAACGAGGCGACCGCCTGGCTCTCGACCCACCGCCCCCTCGACTTCGTCCCGGGCGTCATGCACGGCGACTACCAGTTCGCCAACGTCATGTTCCGCCACGGCACGCCGGCTCGCCTGGCCGCCATCATCGACTGGGAGATGGGCACCGTCGGCGACCCCAAGCTCGACCTGGGCTGGGCCCTCCAGGGTTGGCCCGAGGAGACCTCGGCCGAGGCCGGAGGCAGCTACGTGGACCTGTCGGGAATGCCCGGCCGTGGTGAACTGCTCGCCTTCTACGCCGAGCGCTCGGGGCGGCAGGTCGATGACTTCGACTACTACCTGGTGCTCGCCCGCTGGAAGCTGGCCATCGTCCTGGAGCAGGGATTCCAGCGAGCCGGTGGTGATCCGAAGCTCGAGGCGTTCGGGGCCGTCGTGCTCGACAACATGGCCCGGGCTGCCGAGCTGGCCGAATCAAGCCCCTATGCGGGCGCTGCCCGGTAGACGGAGGTCGCCCCGGCCGGGGGCGTGCGACTAGCGTCGAAAACGGGCGTGATGGGCCTGCGCGTCCTGGCCCAGGAGGCTCGATGGCACCGGAATCCCAGTACGACCTGGTGGTCCGCAACACGGTGATCGTGGACGGCAGCGGCGGACCGCCGACGGCCGGCGATGTCGGCGTCCGGGACGGGTTGATCGCCGCTGTCGGCGGCCACTGTGCCGGGAGCGGTGGCGAAGAGGTGGACGGCCGCGACCTGGTGTTGGCGCCCGGTTTCATCGACCCGCACACCCATCTCGACGCCAACCTGTTCTGGGACCCCGACGTGACGCCGTCATCGAGCTTCGGCGTGACCACGGTTGTCACGTCGAACTGCGGCTACGGGCTGGCCCCGGTGCTCGGGGACGAGGCGAAGGCGTACACGGTTGCGGCCATGAGCACGGTGGAGCAGATCCCCGAGCAGTCGATCAACGCCGCGGTGCCCTTCGACTGGGCCGACCTGCCCTCCTACTGTGCCCGGCTCGACGAGCTCGACGTGCTCATCAACCACGCATTCCAGGTGGGACACGTCCCGCTCCGGGCGTCCGTGCTCGGCGTCCCCGCCGCCCATTCCCGACGGGCCTCCCCGGACGAGATCGCGGCGATGGGACGCCTGCTCCGCCAGGGCCTGGAGCTCGGTGCCCTCGGCTTCTCGACCGACCAGGTGGTGGGCAACCCGGGCCCGGGCGGGACGCAACTGCCCGGCCAGGTCTGCGGCGAGGACGAGCTCTTGGCCCTAGCTGGCGTGCTCGGCGAGGGGCCCGGCCCCGGCCTGTTCACCATGGCCAACGCTGCCCTGCTGCAGGGCAGGGCCGAGCGGGTGGCCGATCTGGCCTGGCACCGGCGGCTGGCCGGGGCATCGGGGCGCCCGGTCGTGGTCGGCCCGATCTTCGGCTCCCACGAGGACCCCGGCGGCGCCGTCGCCATCATGGACCTGGTGCTCCGAGGGCAACGACCCGATGCCACGGTGGTCCCCCAGATCTCCACCCGGCCATTCGAGCTCTGGACCCGGCTCGACAGTCCGGGCCTCCTGGTGCGCTCGCTCCCCACCATGATGGCCGCGGTCCGGTCCGGGGGCGCCCGGGCCGTTCGCAGCCTGGCCGGTGATGGTGCCGCCCGGGAGCGGCTGCGCCGTGAAGGGTCGGCCATGCCGACTTCGCCGGTATTCTCCGGGCGATGGGAGCACGTGGGCGTACGGTACTCGCACCAGCGGGACGTGGAAGGCAGGGACCTGGCCTCCCTCTCGGCCGAGCGGGGCGTGGCCCCGACCGACCTGCTCCTCGATCTGGCCCTGTCCGACGACTTCGAGACCCAGGTGGCCACGATCATGCGCAACGGTGACGACGACGAGGTGGCCGACCTGGTGGCCCATCCGGCGGCCATGATCGGCGCGTCGGATGCCGGTGCCCACATCCTGGCCAACACGGACAGCTGTTATGCGGTGTGGACCCTGCAGCACTGGGTGCGCGAGCGCAAGGCGCTGACCCTCGAGCGGGCCATCGCCAAGCTCACCGGTGACCAGGCCCGGCTCCTCGGGCTGGCCGACCGCGGCCTGGTGCGGACGGGGCTCGCCGCAGACCTGGTCCTGTTCGACCCTGATGCCATCGCCACGACGGGCGTCCGCTTCGTCGACGACCAGCCCGAGGGTGGTCGTCGGCTGGTGACCGACGCCACCGGTGTGGAGATGAGCGTTGTCAACGGGGTCGTGGCCACCCGTCAGGGCCGCTCCACCGGCGCCCGCTCCGGCCGCCGACTCCGGCCGGTCGCCTGATGCTGCGCCTCCCCGAAGCGGCCGGGCCCAGCGATCCGGCCCTGACGACGCCCGCCCGTCAACCCGGCTCGGTCCGGCGCACCTCGAGCATCGACACGTCCCGGCCCGACGGCCTCCGCTCCGACCTGGTGGTCGCCGCCCGGGCCCGCGACCTGCGCACGGCGCCCGACGGCACTGCCGTGGTCGAGTCCGAGGCCGTGCTGCGGGCCCGGATCGACGGCGCCACCCACCGGCTGGTGTCCCTCGAGACGACTCCCGAGGTCCCTGCACTCAGCGCGCTGCTCGGCGTGTTGGTGGGCCCGGGGTTCCGGCGCCGGGTCGACGAGGCCGTTCCGGAGGAGCGGGAGGCGGGCACGCTGTTGTACCTCCTCCTCGACGATCTTCCCGGCGCCGTCCTCGTGTCCGGCTATGCCCTCCAGCGGGCCGGCGCATTCAACGAGCTCCCCCCTGAGCAGGTGAAGGGCATGTCGACCGAGTTCCTCTCCCGCGACGACCTCTGTGCCGGCTGGGCGCACGACGCGACGATGATGGTGTCGGTCCGGGCCACGGGGGACATACCCGTCCCCATCGGTCCACCGGCGCCGGTCCTGGAGCCAGACGATGACTCGTGGTCGTGGCACGCCATGCCCTCCATGACAGCCCACGGAATGCGCCGCCGCCGCCGCCTCGATGTGCTGCCGCCGTCGGCCCCCGGGGGCGAGCACCGCCTCGATGTGCACTTCCGCGACAGCCATGTCGACGAGGAGGGGACGGAGAGCGTGGTCCACGAGTACTCGGTGATCGGGACGGTCGACGGCCCCGCCGGCCGCGTCGTCGATGTGGCCGCCCAGGCCCACGTCCTGCCCTGGATGGAGTGCCCCGGCGCCGTCGGCAGCGCCCACCGACTGGCGGGCATGCCGCTGAGCGAACTCCGGCCCTGGGTCCGCCGGGAGCTCACCGGGGTGAGCACCTGCACCCATCTCAACGACACGCTCCGCTCGCTGGCCGACGTGGCCGTGCTGCTCCGCTCAGCCGAGCACCCACCGATCCCTTCAGCCGAGCACCCACCGACCTAGCGCCTGTCCAACCGGTCGGCGCCTTCGGTTCGGGATCCGCCGCGGCGGGGCCGGCCGTTCAGCGCAGCGGACGGAAGAGCGCCCCCAATCGGTCCCGGAGGTCCCCCGAGCACGCGTTCGTCGACTGCGACCTCGATCGTCTCGGGTACGGCGGCCTCAGATCGTCTCGGGTACGGCGGACCTCAGATCGTCTCGGCCGTTGCTGATGCCGGCGTAGGCGCCCGTACCTCAGCCGGCCTCTGCACCCGCGCCGCCACCCTGGTCGACTCGGACAGTGGTGCGAGCATCTTGGTCAAGAGGCCGTACAACAGTGCACCGAAGGGCCATTGGGTGACGATCCGACCGGAGGCCGACTTGTAGTAGTTGTTGGCGACCTTCCAGGCCGTTCCCTCCATCTGGCGCTCGAGCCAGCGGTTGTACAGCTCGTAGACGGTCGGGCGCACCTCCACGGCGGTGACACCTCGGCGGATCATCCGCCTCACCGCCTGGACCACGTGCTCGGCCTGGCGCTCCAGGCTCGAGATGATCTCGCCCCCGTTGGTGTTGGGCCCGTAGAGCATGTAGAAGTTCGGGAACCCCGGGACGGTCATGCCCAGCACGGCCCGGGGCTCGCCGTCCCAGACCTCGTGGATGGTGCGCCCGCCGCGGCCGACCACCTCCAGGCTGGCCAGGTAGTTGGCGGGCTGAAATCCGGTCGCCATGACCAGGACATCGATCTGGTGCTCCTTCCCCTCGGCGTCGACGATCCCGTGCTCGGTCACCGAGGCCACGGCGCGGGGGATCAGCTCGACGTTGTCGCGGCGCAGCGACCCGTAGAAGGTCGAGTTCAAGATGGGCCGCTTCCCTGGATAGGGGTACGTCGGGGTCAGCGCCTCGCGCAGGTCCGGTCGCTCCGCGAACTCACGGTCGATGAAGCTCCGGCACTGGTGTTCCCGCAGCGAGTTCAACTTCGTGCCCGGGCGGTGGATGGCCCCGCCTATCTGGTTCCGCTCGAGGAGGAGGGCCAGCCGGGTCCGCTCGATGCGTCGCTTGAGCATGCTCTGGAAGGTGCGCCGTTCCTCGGGAGTGAAGTCCCGGTCGCCTTTGGGGATGATCCAGCCGGGCTCGCGCTGGAAGACCAACAGGTGCCCGACCGTCGGCGCTATCTCGGGCACGATCTGGGTGGCCGTCGAGCCGGTGCCGACGATGGCCACCCGCTTCCCGGCCAGGTCGTGCTCGTGCTCCCAGCGGAAGGTGTGGAACTTGGGCCCCTCGAACCTCTCCAGACCGGGCCAGTCGGGGTACCGGGGGTAGTTGAGGAGGCCGAGCGCGCTGACCACCACGTTGGCCTCTACCTCCTCCCCGTGATGGAGGCGGACGGTGTAGCGATGGGTGCGCTCGTCCCAGACCGCTTCGTCGACGGTGGTGCCGAAGCGGAAGTGGGACGGATCCCGTAGTCGTCGATCACCTCTTCCAGGTAGCGCTGGAGCTCCTCCTGGCGGGCATGGGTCCGGCTCCAGTCGTAGCTCTTGAACGAGTAGGAGTAGAGGTGGGAGGCCACGTCCACCTCGGCACCCGGATAGCGATTGTCCCACCAGGTCCCGCCGGGGCCGTCGGACTTCTCGAACACCGTGAACGTGTGCATGCCCGCCCGCTGCAGCTTGACGGCGGTGGCGATGCCCCCGAATCCTGCCCCGACGATCACGACGTGGGGCGTGCCCGATGACCCGAAAGGGCTGTTGGCCGGAGCGCGCCCCGGCAATTTCGATCCCGGCAATTTCGATCCTGGCAATTTCGATCCCGCCAATTTCGATCCTGGCTCCGTCCTTGATCCCGACAAATCGATCCCGACTCCCGTCAGAAGAGCGGAGACCAGCTGCTCGTCCGCAAGAGCTTGGACTCCCACTGGTCTCGGAGCTCCAGAGCGTCGTACATGTACGAGCCCGGCGCACGGTGTTCAGGAGGCATCTCGGTGGTGAGTAGCCGGGTCAGGGCCTCGGGTCGGCGGATCTTCTGCCAGAGCATGGCCTCGCGCCGCTGGTGGGTGCCGTGAGCCACCTGGAAGCAGGCCTGGATATCGAGCACCTGTTCTTCGGGGGTCCGTTGTTGCATCGGAGCGTAGTAGATGTCGTACCAACCCTGGATGTAGTCGTCGATGGCCGCGGAGGGCCAGCCGGTGTCCTCCATGAACAGGCTGAGCTCGTGAGTGCGCCCATCGGTGGGAACGGCGCTCAGGTCTACCGTCTGGAGCGGTGACCAGTGGACGGGGATGAGGATCTTCCCGAAGACGTCGTGGCGGAGGGTGTCGACCTGGCGAGCCCAGGAGCGGAGGTTCCCTCGCTGCACCCTTTCGGCCAGCTCCTCCCAGGCCCGCCCGTCGGCGATGGCCGTGATGGTGACGACGTTGTAGGACAGCCCGCTGCCGTGGGCGTGGTTGGCGTACCAGAGCAGGCGGGCATCGTCGGTCTCGGCCATGGTCGGCATCCACCCTTCCCGGTAGGCGGCTTCGAACTCTTCGGCCTTCTTTCCGACCACCTTGTGGACCTCGTGGAGATAGAGCATGTCGTCCCCCGACTCGAGCCAGCACGGCGCGGTGCCACCGGGCGTTGCCGGGGACGGCGCTATCGGGCCCTGTTGCTGCATCGGGCCCCGGTGCCGGCCGCAAAACCCGGAGCACCACCGTAGACGGGAATCACTGTTTTCGCCATCGGCCCGAGCCTGGGCGGCTCGCCGCCGGGACCGAGAGGCAGGCCACTGCGACAGATCGGAGCGGCCTGTGACAAGATCCCCCGTCGGGACGCCCTTCCCACCCGGGGGCAGGGGGAGCTCGAGCGTGGTCTGAGCGCCGCGGGCGAGCCACGTCGCCGCCACGAGAGGGCAAGAGAGGGAGAGACATGGCTGAGCTTTCGGAGTTGCTGGAGGTCCTCGATCTCGAGCCGGTGGGCGAGGGTCGCTTTCGGGCCCAGAACTTCGGCTCCGGCCCCGGGGGCGTGGTCTTCGGCGGCCAGCTGCTGGCCCAGACCATCGTGGCCGGGGCGACGGTGGACCCGACCAAGGAGGTGAAGTCGGTGCACACGGTCTTCGCCCGCGGCGGGGCGCTGGACCAACCTCTGGACATCGATGTCGAGGCCATGCACGTCGGGAGAGCGCTCGGCAGCGCCACGGTGACCGTCCGGCAGGGGGATCGCCTGTGCACCCGGTCACTAGTCCTGTTGAGCGCGGTGGAGCCCGACCTCATTCGCCACGCTGCGCCCCTGCCTCAGGTGGGCAAGCCCGAGGACGCCCCACTCTCGGCCCACGAGGACTTCTGGGAGATCCGGGTGATCGACGGGGTCGACATCTCGGACCCAGCCGCGGTCGGGCCGGCCGAGCTCTTCGTATGGAGCAGGTTCCCGGGCTCGGACGAAGCCGGGGTGACCGGGCAGGCCCTGTTGGCCTACGCCACCGACGGGTTCCTCATCGGAACGGCCATGCGGCCACACGCCGGGTTCGGGCAGGCGCTGTCCCACGTCGAGTTCTCGACCAGCGTGCTTTCTCACACGTTGACCTTTCACGAGCCGATCAACGCGGGCGAGTGGTACCTGCTGGCCCACGAGAGCCCGTATGCCGGCCGCGGCCGTTCCTACGGTCGGGCCAACGTCTTTGCCCCCGACGGCGCTCTGGTCGCCTCGTTCGTCCAGGAGAACATGGTCCGCGCCTTCCCCGAAGGCCAGAAGCCCCAGGCAGGCGGGCGCTCGAAGTTCTGAGCCCGGCCCGGCGGCCACCGGCCTCCGGAACAGGCGTTTTCTGAAGGGTCGCGTTTTCCCCTAGCATCGGAGCTGCGATGTTGCCGGCCGTGGAGGCCGGCCAGCGACCGGAAAAAGGGGAGTGGATGGCATCGGGAATCGGGTCGTGGGGGGTCTACCTCCCGTTCTGGCGCCTGGAGCGGAAGGCCATCGGGCTGGCCCTCGGCGCCCCGGCCGGACGGGGCGCCAGGACGGTCGCCTCCTACGACGAGGACACCACGACGCTCGGGGTGGAGGCGGCCCGACGGGCCCAGTCGGCAGGCGTCCCGCCGGCGGAGCAGCTGTTCTTCTCGACCCCCGAGCCCGCCTATCAGGACAAGACCAACGCCACCACCATCCACGCCGCCCTCGGGCTTCCCCAGCGAGCCGGGGCCTACGACCTGGTCGGCTCGGTCCGCTCGGCTGTGGCCGCGCTGGTGACGGCGGTCGACGCCGGTCGGGACCACCCCACACTGGCCGTGATCTCCGAGGTCCGTACCGGTCTGGCCGGCGGCGCCGATGAGCGTGACTCGGGGGACGGCGGCGTGGCCTTCACCTGCGTCCCCGACGGCGCCGTCCTCGAGCTGGTCGGACGGGCCTCGGCCAGTGAGGAGTTCCTCGACCGGTGGCGTGTGCCGGGCGAGTCGAGCTCGCACCAATGGGAGGAGCGCTTCGGGGAGCAGGCGTACGTCCCCCTGGCCCAGGCCGCCTTCGCCGACGCCCTCAAGTCGGCAGGCATCACGGCCGAGGACGTCGACCACCTCGTGGTCAGCGGCCTCCATACCCGGGCCGTCCGGGCCATCCGGACCTCGCTGGGGGTGGCCAAGGAGGCGTTGGCACCGGATCACTCGGCGGCCGTCGGGAACCTGGGCGCGGCCCAGTCGGGCGTGGGCCTGGCCGACGTGCTCGAGCGGGCCACGCCCGGCCAAGTCGTCGTGACCCTCCAGCTGGCCGACGGGGCCGACGCCCTTGTGTGGCGCACCACCGACCGGCTCCCCTCGGCCCAGGCGGCACGTCGGGAGGCCGGCCTGGACAGCGTGGCCGAGCAATTGACGTCAGGACGTTCCGACCTCTCCTATGCGTCGTTCCTGACCTGGCGGGGCCAGCTGCACCGGGAGCCGCCCCGCCGGCCCGAGCCCGGTCGACCCGGAGCTCCCAACATGCAGCGCTCGGAGGGATGGAAGTTCGGGTTCAACGGCAGCCAATGCCGGAACTGTGGGTTCCGCCATCTTCCTCCCACCCGGGTGTGCCTGCGGTGCAAGTCGGTCGACCAGATGGAGCCCGAGAGGCTGGCTGACGTGGAGGGGACAGTTGCGACCTTCACCATCGACTACCTGGCCTTCAGCCTGTCACCGCCGACCGTGGGTGTCGTGGTCGACTTCGACGGCGGCGGACGGTTCCGCTGCGAGCTCACCGACTGTGATCCCGATGCCGTCGAGATCGGCACGAGGGTGCAGATGACGTTCCGACGCTTCTACACCGCCGAGGGCATGCACAACTACTTCTGGAAGGCCCGCCCGCTGACCGCGGGTCGTGCCCGAGGACGTCGGCCCAGCAGGCACAGCATCCGCTACAACACCGGCCGGTTCATCACCGAGCAAGGAGGCATAGTCATGGCCAGCAACGGCATCAGGGACAGAGTGGCCATCGTCGGCATGGGCTGCACGGAATTCGGCGAGCGCTGGGACAAGGGCACCGACGACCTGCTGACGGACGCCGCCACCGACGCCATCGCCTCGGCCGGCGTGTCCTTCGACGACATCGACGCCTTCTGGTTGGGCACCCTCGGGTCGGGCAACTCGGGCCTCACCCTGTCCCGTCCGCTCAAGCTCGACTACAAGCCGGTCACCCGGGTGGAGAACTTCTGTGCCACCGGGTCGGAGGCGCTTCGCAACGCCTGTTACGCCGTGGCCTCGGGCGCCTACGACGTGGCCATGGCCATCGGCGTGGAGAAGCTGAAGGACTCTGGCTACTCGGGGCTGACCGGCATCCATCAGGTGGGCGACGGGACCGGGGGCTCGCTCACCTCTCCCGCCACCTTCTCCTTCCTGGCCCCGTCCTACAGCCACAAGTACGGGGTGGACACCCAGGAGATGAAGGATGTCATGAGCCGCATCGCCTGGAAGAACCATTTCAACGGGGCACGCAACCCCCGGGCCCAGTTCCGCAAGGAGGTCTCGTTGGAGACCATCTCCACGTCGCCCCGGGTCGCGGGCGAGCTGGGTGTGTTCGACTGCAGCGGCGTGTCCGACGGTTCGGCCGCGGCCATCGTGTGCCGGGCCGAGGACGCTCACCGCTACACCGACGCACCGCTGTACGTGAAGGGGCTCAGCTTCGTGGCCGGGCCGGCGGCCGGCCCGATCGACCCGGACTACGACTACACGACCTTCGAGGAGGTGGTGCGCTCGGCCGCCGACGCCTATCGGCAAGCCGGAGTGACCGACCCCCGCGCCCAGCTGGCCATGGCCGAGGTCCACGACTGCTTCACCCCGACCGAGCTGATCCTGATGGAGGACCTCGGGTTCGCCGAGCGGGGTACGGCCTGGAAGGAGGTCCTGGCCGGGACGTTCGACCTGGACGGAGAGCTGCCGGTGAACCCCGATGGTGGGCTGAAGAGCTTCGGGCACCCCATCGGGGCCTCGGGGCTCCGGATGATGTTCGAGTGCTGGTTGCAACTGCGGCGCCAGGCCCCCGCGGACCGGCAGATCAAGAGCGTCACCGAGGGAGGCCGGAAGCTCGGCCTGACCCATAACCTGGGCGGCGGCCCGGGGGAGTGCGTGAGCTTCGTGAGCGTCGTGGGATCCGAGCCCTCGGCCTGAGATCAGGGAGGATCCTTCGGCGCAGGATCGGCGAGGTCGATCCTTCGGCGTAGTATCGGCGAGTTCGATCAGTGGCGATGTGCGCTCCAGCGGTTAGCAGCGGTTAGCAGCGGTTAGCAGTCGCAGCGGTTAGCACGGCATGGGACCGGGCAATCTCGTCTCCCAACCTGGTGGGCTGATCGGCGGCCCGGCGGAGCCGGTCACCGAGCCCCGTCGAGAAAGGCCTGCAGGCAACCGGTCACGAACTCGATGTGTTCGTCGCCCATCCCGTGGTTGCAGGGAAGGACAACGCCGGCTTCCATGATGCGGTCCGCCTGGGGGAGCCGATGCTCTGGCACCCGGAAATCGCGGCCGGCCAGCATGGGCTGTCGTGTGGCGTTGCCTGTCCATACCGTCCTGGTGTCGATTCCACGTGCATCGAGGAACTGTTGGAGCTCAGCCCGTTCGAAGCCGGCGTCGGGGCAGATGGTGAAGGGGTAGCAAAGCCATGCCGTCTCGAGCCCTTCGGTCTGTCGGGGAGGGACGAACCGCTCGCCGTGGGCGGCGAAGAACTCTGAGTAGAGGGTGAAGTTGCGTTGGCGCCGGGCGCGGTTGGCCGGGAGCTTCTTCAGTTGTTCGAGGCCGAAGGCGGCACCGAGCTCGGAGGGCTCGAAGTTCCAGCCGAGCTCGTCGAAGATGAACTGGTTGTCGTACCGGACGCCGTCCAGGTCCTCCCAGAAATTGCGCTCGCCCCGCCGTGAGCCGAAGAACTGGACTTCCGAGCGCCGTCCCCAGCGCCGCAGCAGGAGCGCCCGGTCGCGCGTGTCCTCGTCGTCGAGCAGGACCATGCCGCCACCTCCGGCGCAGGTGATGATGTGCGACGAGGCGAAGCTTGTCACCGTTAGGTCCGAGCGCTGACCGGTGGGGCTACCCCGCAATTCAGGCCCGAGGGCGTCGCAGGAGTCCTCGATGACGACCAGCCCGTGGGCGTCGGCGATCTGGCGGATACGGTCCCAGTCGGGAGCGTTGCCGATGAGGTTCGGCGCCAGGATGGCTGCCGTCCGATCGGTCACCATCGCCTCGATCTGCTCAACGTCGATCTGGAAGGTATCGGCTTCGACGTCGACGAAGGCCGGAACGAAGCCGGCACGAACGAGGGGCGCCAGATCGGTCGAGAACGTGACGGCGGATGTGACCACCTCCGAGCCAGGCGGCAGCCCGGCCAGCTCGACGGCCAGGTAGAGGGCCGATGAGCCCGAGTTGACCATGACGCCTCGCCGCTTGCCGAACAGCTGAGCCACCGCTCGCTCCATCGCGTTCACGCGCTTGCCGACCCAGAGCCCTCGAGGGTCCCGAAGCACCTCGAGCACGGCGTCGATTTCGGCCTGGTCGTGCACGCTCGCCGCGTAGTAGATGCGGCTGTCGACCTGGGTGAGCCCACTGGATCCTGGTCCACCGACTCTCTCCTCGAGTCCATGCGTTCGCCGTCCTTTCGCTGCCGTGGCCGTTTCCACCGTTCGTGCCCATTCTGGCCGCCGGACAACGCCAGGTGACCAGAAATGTTGGCGGCAAGGGTCCTGTCGCTCCCTTCGCGGCTATTTTCGGTGTAACGCCGGCGGCACACTTGACGTGCAACGCCAAGGTCCCGACCCGACACGCAAGGGGAATCCACAACGTGTCACTCGACTACCGCATGTACGACGCAGACAACCATCTCTACGAGACGGCCGATGCGTTCACCCGACACCTCCCGGACCATCGCCGCCACGACTTCTACTGGACGACGGACGACCGGGGTCACCGCCACGTCATCCTCGCCGGCAAGCTCTTCGACTACCTGCCCAATCCGACCTTCGACCCGATCGCCGTGGCCGGCTGCCTGCTCGACGTGTTCAAGGGCGAGCAGTCGATGCTCGAGACCAAGAACACGGCGTACCAGTTCGAGCCCCTGGCCGATCGCCCCGAGTACCAGCAGCGTGACCCTCGGCTGGCCCGGATGGACGAGCAGGGAGTCGAGGCCTCACTGGTCTTTCCCACCCTGGTCTCCGGCCTCGAAGAGGCGACGGGCGACGACGTCGACCTGACGATGGACCTCTTGTGGTCGTTCAACCGCTGGCTGGAGGAGGACTGGGGCTTCGCCTACCGGGATCGACTCTTTGCCACGCCGGTCATCTCGCTCGCCGATGTGGACGAGTCGGTCCGGATGCTCGAGTGGGCGCTCGAGCGTGGGTGCCGAGCCATCATGGTGCGCCCCTCGCCGGTCCCGACCCGCATGGGCATGCGCTCGCCCGCCGACCCGATGTTCGATCCCTTCTGGGCCCGCTGCCAGGAGGCGCAGGTGCTGGTCTGCGGCCATCTGTCCGCCACCGGGTATCACCGCTACTCAGGGGACTGGACCGGCGTGTACGAATTCGCCCCCCACCGGCCCCAGGGACCGTTCGCATCGATATCGACCCACGCCCGGGCCACCATGGACTTCTTCACCGCCATGGTCGTCCAAGGGGCGGTGACCCGGTTCCCCCGGCTGCGTCTGCTCTCGGTCGAGAATGGGTCGGACTGGGTGCACTGGATCATCGAGCGCTTCAAAGTCGAGTACCAGCGCTACCCGGGCTCGTTCCCCGAGGAGCCCGTGGGGGCATTCGAGCGGTGCGTCTGGGTAGTCCCCTATTGGGAGGAGCCCATCAACGACCTCACGAGCTACGTGCCGGTCGAGCGCATCTTGGCCGGATCCGACTTCCCCCATTCTGACGGACTACCCGAGCCGACCCAGTTCGCCAAGGCGCTGGATCGAGTTCTCTGACGGGGACGTTCGGCGCATCATGCGTGACAACCTGCGGTCGCTCCTCGTTTCCGACTGATGGGTGACGAGGACGTCGCCTCGCCGCCGCCCGGCGGGGCCGGGCCCGGCGATCGGATCCCCGGTCCGCCCCCGATCCCGGCCGCCCAACCCCGTCCGGGTCCGAAGAGCGCGGTCACCGTGGCGGAGTGGGTGCGGGGCCTGGCCGAGACCTACGGGGACCACGAGGCGCTCGTCGGGAGCGGCGGGCGCCTCAGCTACCGAGACCTCGACCGGGAGTCGCGGAGGCTGGCCCGGGGCCTCTTGGCCAGGGGCGTCGGCAAGGGGACGCGTGTCGGACTCTGGCTGGGCAACGGGCCTGCCTGGCTCGTGACCTTCGCGGCGATCGCCCGGTGCGGGGCGGTGGCCGTGCCCCTCAGCACGTTCTTCTCGGACGCAGAGCTGGCCACTGTCGTCCGCCACGCCGACCTCCAGGGAATCTTCGTCCATCCCCGGTTCCTGGGCGACGACCAGCGAGACCGCATGGCCAAGGCACTCCCCGAGCTGTCGGGCGAAGGGGCCCCTCCGTGGGCCATCAAGGCAGCCCCGCACCTCCGCTGGGTGGTCTCGGTCGACCAGCCAGACGAAGGTCCCTCGTGGTCGAGCGACGTCGGCTGGCTGGTCGAGGGACCGACCTCGGCCGCGTTCGACGAGCAACTCCTCGCCGAGGTGGAACGGGAGGTGCACCCCGACGACGACGCCATCATGATCTACACCTCCGGGTCCACGGCAATGCCCAAGGGCGTTCCCCACAGCCACGGCACCGTCATGGAGAAGACCCACTATCTGCGGGAGTGGTTGTGCGTGGACGACGGCATCCGTTCGTACACCGCGGCGCCGTTCTTCTGGGTGGGTGGCCTCACCATGAGCCTCTTCGTGGTGCTCGACGGCGGAGGGACCCAGGTGTGCACCGACCGGTTCGTCGCCGGCGAGGTTCTGGCCCTCATCGGCGACGAGCGCATCGAGCGTGCGGTGCTCTACCCCCATCAGATCAAGGCCCTGCTCGAGCACCCCGACTTCGCCGAAGCGGATCGCTCCTCATTGCGGGAGGCCGACCCCCGATTGCTACTTCCCACCGTGGACTGGCGGTCCGGCCCCGACTCCTTGCACATCGGGCTCGGCATGACCGAGACGTTTGGCGGCTATTGGTGGGGACGGCCCGAACCGGGAGCTCCCCCGGCCAGCCTGCGCAGCGACCGCCGCCCCCCGCCCCTCGAGATCCTGCAAACGGGAATGGAGCTGCGGGTGGTGGACACCGCCGGCCAAGCGGTCGACGACGGTGATCTCGGCGAGATCTGGCTCCGGGGGCCGAGCGTCACCAGGGGGTTCCACAAGTCGGTTCGGGACGGCATCTTCGACACCGAGGGTTGGTTCCACACCGGAGATCGAGTCAGAGTCGACGGCTACCGACTGCACTTCCAGGGACGTCTCAACGACATGATCAAGACGTCGGGGGCCAATGTCGCCCCGAGCGAGGTCGTCGAGGCTCTTCGGGAGGTCGACGGCGTACGCGAGACCTACGTGCTCGGGCTTCCCGACCCGGTCCGGGGACAAATCGTCGTGGCCGCGGTCATCCTCGAAGAGGGGTCCTTCCTGACCGCAGACGAGCTTCGCCGAGCGCTCCGAGCGCGACTCTCCACGTTCAAGGTTCCGAGCTCCTTCGTGTTCCTCAGCGAGGCCGAGATCCCATGGACGCCATCGTTCAAAGTGCGCTACGCCACGCTCGCAGAACTGCTGGCCGAGCGCATCGGACGGTCCGCACATTGAGGTCGGTCGAGTGCAGGCGGAACGGCCCAACCCGGCCTGACCCTGGTCAGCTCCACCTCCCGCCGTCGCGTTCGAGTGCCGCCTACGACCGAGCTGCATCCTGGCTGAGGCCCCCGGGCATGACCATGCCGACGGGCTGGAGGTGCTGGCCCAACATGGCGTCGAACTGGTCGGCCAGGCTCTCGGGGTCCCAGCCGCCCTCCCTGCTCATCCAGGCGATCTGCTTGGGATGCTGGAAGAGGGTGAAGGCCCAGTCGGAGCGACCGAACAGCTGGCCGTTCACCGCCCCCGCTCGCTCCGAGGCCAGGTAGACGACGATGGGCGCATTGAGGGACGGGTCCAGGGTGACCGGTGGCTCCTCGCCCTCCCCGTAAAGGTTGGCCGTCATCCGGGTGGCACCGGCCGGGGCCATAGCGTTGGCCGTGATGCCCGAGCGCCCGAGCTCCAGTGCCCACACGAAGGTCATGCCCATGATCCCCGCCTTGGCCGCGGCGTAGTTGGTCTGCCCGAAGTTCCCCCGGAGCCCGGCCGATGAGGTGATGTTGATGATGCGCCCGTAGCCGGCCTCCTTCATGGGGCCGACGGCGTGGCGGGTGCAATTGAACGTGCCCTTCAGATGGGTGGCGACCACGGCGTCGAAGTCGTCGGGGCCCATCTTGGCCAGGCTTCGGTCGCGCACGATCCCGGCGTTGTTGACCAGAATGTCGATCTGGCCGAAGTTCTCGACGGCGGTCTGGATGATGCGACCGGCGGCGTCGTAGTCGGAGACCGAGTCGTAGGCAGGGACGGCGCGACCGCCCGCGGCCTCGATCTCGGCGCAGACCTCAGCGGCCGGGTCCTCGCCCGTCTCGTCCCCACGAAGGCCGACACCGATGTCGTTGACGACGACAGCGGCACCCTCCCGGGCGAGGGCCAGGGCGAACTCCCGGCCGATGCCGCGGCCCGCCCCCGTCACCACCGCTACGCGTCCTTCGAGCAACATGGACCCTCCGATCACCTCGGCCCCAGGAGTCGGGGACCGGCCCGACGATACTATTGGCCAACAGTTGTTTTCGCCCGTTGGGGTGAACCGTCGAAGGTGGTGACGCATGGCCGGTGCCCACGGAGCCGATCCGATGGCCGAGGACGAGGACCAGACGGCATTGCGGATGCTGGCCCGCGAGGTGGCGGCGCGAGAGGTCGGTCCCCGTGCCGCTCACGGCGATGAGACGGGCGAGGTGCCCACCGAGGCGATCAAGGCCATGGCCGCCGCCGACCTCTTCCGGGTGACCATCGGGGAGCGGTGGGGCGGCCTCGGGTACGGCGACGTGGAGGCCTCCATCGTCCTCGAGGAGGTGGCCCGCCACGACGTCTCGACGGCCATCTGCTGCCAGCTGGCCTTCAACGGACCGGCGCGCGGCATCGAGCACCTCGGAGGGCCGGCACTCCAGGACCGGTGGCTGCCGGCGGTGGCCGACGGCCAGGCCATCGTCAGCATCGGGATCACCGAGCCTGATGCGGGCTCGGCCGTCCAGTCGATGCGCACCGTACTGACCGAGGACGGGCCGGGCCGGTGGCGACTGAACGGGTACAAGAACTTCTCCACCCTCGGCCATGCCGCGGCCGGCGTGTTGGTCTGGTGCCGCTGGCCCGGCGGGGAGGGGGCGAAGGGCGTCGGGGCGGTCATCGTCCCGATGGACCGGGAGGGTGTCTCCCTGGCCGGAAGGCACCGGTCGATGGGCATCCATGCCGCTACCGAGTCCGAGATCGCATTCGACGATGTGCCCGTCACCGAGGATGACGTGCTCCTGGCCGGCGACCCGTCCTCGACCGGCCCGTTCAAGGTGCTGCTCTCCCATCTCAACCACGAGCGGTGCGGCAACGCGGCGATGTGCATCGGTGCGGCCCAGGGTGCGCTGGAGCACGCCACCCGGTACGTGAACGACCGGGTGATCGCGGGCAAGCCCATCGCATCGCTGCAGGGGCTTCAGTGGAAACTGGCCGACATGGCGATCGCCCTCGAGGGGGCGAGACTCCTGCTGGCCCGGGCCGTGCGGCTGGCCGGTCCGGGAGGGACGCCTCCGGCGCTGGAGACGGCCATGGCCAAGACCGCCGCCAACCAGGCGGCGAAGTTCGTGTGTGACGAGGCCATCCAGCTGCACGGCGGGTACGGCTACAGCCGTGAGTACCCGGTGGAGCGGGCCTATCGGGACATACGAGGGCTGTGCATCGGGGCGGGCACCATCGAGGCCCAGCGGAATTACGTCGGCTCCAGCGTCGCCCGCGGCGTCACGTCAGTATCGGCCGGCTGGATGAACCCACTGGTCGACTGACGAGCTTTCGTCGCTTGTCTCGCTCTCGAGGCTGATCTCACTCAGTTTCGACCTTTCGACCCCCCTCCGGGACGGTGTCAGAGCCTTACGGCGGCGGCCGCTGGTTCCGGAGCCGATTGTGGAAGCCACAGAGAAGCCTGCCGTTCGCCTGGTTGGTGGGTCCCCCCTCGGCAGAGGGGATGATGTGGTCGACCTGGCAGGGCGCTGACCTGTCGCAGTAGGGGTGGGTGCAGGTCCGGTCCCTCAGCTCGATGGCCCGCCGGGTCGCCCCGGTGAACAGCCGGGTCGTCTCGCTCACCTCCACCCGGTTGTCGGGCCGGTAGACGGCCCGCTCGATGTAGGCCTCGTCCAACAGGGGGAGAAGGGCGCCCGGGGGGACGACGGTGCCGTTGGCCAGCTCGCAGACCCGACCAGCCAGGGTCGGGAAGTCGACCAGCACGGTGACCAGCGGTGCCGGGCGCCGCCCGTCCGCCGGGGCCGTCCTCGACCGGTGGGCCATCTCGGCCAGGGCGTCGCACCGTCGCTGTCCCGGGGTCCGCTCGAGGTCCGAGGCGCTGGGCTCTGTGCCCAGGCGCTCTTTGGCCTCTGCCCAGTCGGCCTCGAACAGCTCTGCCTCCAAGCGGCCGAGCTCCTCGGAGACGACCGACCCCGAGAGGGGGTCCATGGTCATGTGCCCGAGCCACATCCCATCGAAGCTCTTCTCCAGATAGACGTCCCGGGCGGCCAGGCGCTTGTCGTGGCTCGTCTCTGCCCCGTCGGGGTCGGCGAACTGGTGCCAGTAGGAGACCGCCTGCACGTACTTGTCGAAGGGCAAGGTGGCGGCCTGGTCACAGAGGACCTGCTCGTCCCGGGCCAGGGTCGCTTCGGTGACCGGGTTGCGCACGGCGGCCACCGTATCGACATGGGCGGCGTTGATCGCCCCGCTCGACCAGGCCCGGGCAAAAGCAGGCAGGTGGGAGAGGACCCGGCCCCGCCGGATGAGGGCCCGGGCCTGGCCCCTCGGGATCCGGCACCGGTGCCCCAGCCAGGCGGCGGCCGTCTTCGCCCCGTCGGGGGCCCAGTCCCCCGAGGCGTCAAACGAGGCCGCCGCCTCGGTCACGACGGCATCGAGGCGGGCCCGCTGGCGCATGAGGGCCTCGATCGACTCAGGGTCGGCGGAGACCAACGGCCCGGCGTCGGCCAGGCGGTCGATCGCCTCGGTCAGGACCTGGATATCGGGATCCATGGCGCCCAAATTACGCCTGGGGTGTAACACTTCCCTGGGGCTTCCGGACCTAAGAAATCACCCGAAGGCGATTGTGCGTTCCGACCCAATCGGCGACAGCTCAGAACCGGCTCAGGCGTCGGGGCGGAGGAACCGGCTCAGGCGCCAGGGCGGAGGAACCAGCTCAGGCGCCAGGGCGGAGGAACAGCCCGAGTGGGTCCCAGCGACGGAGCGCCTCGATCTCGGCGGCGTCGGGCGCGTCGAGCTCGGTGAGCGACGGGGCCACCGTGAGCTCCCAGCCACAGAGCGACCGGACGGCGCTCACCCGTTCCGCCATCGGCTCGGGACCGGCGGGCACCGCGGTGAGGACGAACTCGCCGTTCTCGGCCTTCTCGAAGACGCCGAGGTCCGAGACGAAGGCGCCGACCCGATCGCCGGGGGACGTGACGTAGGGGACCTGGTCCACCGTGCGGCGGTGAGTGAGCGTCGCCATGACCACCACCTCGTCGGCCTGGCTGGCCACGTCGTTTCCCCCACCCGACCCGACCAGGAAGGCCCGGCCGGGTATGACCGTCGAGTTGATGTTGCCGAACCGGTCGATCTGTGCCGCGCCCAGACAGGCCAACAGCGTCGTGCCCGGCGAGCCGGCCATCGTGCCCAGGATGTGCTCGCTGTCGGAGAGCATGGTGGCGGTGGGGAAGCTCCGATGGTTGAAGACGAACGGGTCGGCGGGCGTCGGCTCGTAGCCCCACAGCCCCAGCTCGGCGGTCAGCTCGACGGTCGCCCCGCGCCGCCGGGCCAGATGGACGCCGAGCCAGGTGGCCAGGTTGGCCACCCCCGCGCCGGCCAGGACGGCGTCGGCCTCCCGGGCCAGGATGCGCCCGGCCAGGTAGTGGGCACCGAACACCGCGGCCAGCTCCCAGGCCCCGACGGGCGCCGTCAGGTCGGGTGGGTGGGCCGCCTCGTCCACCTTCCAGGAATCGGGATCGGCCCTGGCCACGAGGGCATCGATGCGGGCCTGGCCCAGTCGCTCCAGGTACTCGCTTTGGTCGGCCGGCCCGAGCACCCAGTGGTCGATCCAGGCGTCGAACTCGTCGCTCCGGCTGATTCGGCTGACATCCGACCAGAACTCCAGGTCCTCGCCGTAGGGCTCGGACGGGGTGTCCCGGGTGAAGAGGCCTCCGGGATGGGCGCCCATCGGCGTCTCGGTCACGGCCAGGACCCGGTGGGCCGGGATGCGGACGAGGTGGGACCAGGGACGGATGTCGTCGACCACCCGCTCCACCGTGACCACGGCGCCGCGACGGGCAGCCAGCGCCCCCCACACACCCTCGAGGATCGGGGCGTTGAACGCGACGTTGCCCTCCCGGTCGGACACCGGGGCATGGAGCAGGGCGATGTCGGGCGCGTAGGGAGCGAGCAGCCCGACCGTGCCGCCGAAGGGCGAATCGACCTGGGCGAAGCCGGGGTTGTCGGCCATGCTCGACCCGGCCAGCGAGCCGGTCACCACCGCGGGCAGGCCCCGGGCGGCGGCCTCGAGGCGCTGGAGGAAGGTCAGGAACGACCAGTGCTCGACCTCGACGTCGCCCCGCAGATAGGCATCGGAGAACCAGGGATTGGGGGTGAAGTTGGGAAAGATGTCCCCCGAGTACCCGGTCACCACCTTTTTGACCAGGCCGCCCTTGAAGAACAAGGTACCGAGGCTCGACAGGCTCAGCATCACCAGAGTGAAGCCGGGGTCCCGGCCCCACCAACGACGGACGAGATGGCGGGCGACGGCCGTCCAACGCGAGTGGTTGGTGACGACGTGAACGGCATCGCCGGGCCGCACGTGCGCCACAGCGGTGTCGAGGTCCACCACCTTGTCCTCGCCGACTCCATCCATGTCGGCTGCCGAGGCTACTCGACGAGGCGAAGTGCTAAGAATGGCCGTTGTCATGAGCCGCCCCCTGTTCGCTGACGAGCACGACCAGTTCCGCCGGGTGGCCCATCGCTTCGTGGCCAACGAGATCGTCCCCAACTTCGAGAAGTGGGAGAGCGAGGGCATCATCGACCGCCGCCTCTTCGCCACGGCGGGCGAGTTGGGCCTCCTGGGCATGGCCGTGCCCGAGGACCTGGGAGGAGGCGGGGTTGACGACTTCCGCTACAACGTCATCGTCAACGAGGAGATCCATCTGGCCGGCTGCAACGGGGTCGGCCTGGGCGTCGCCTTGCACAACGACATCGTGCTGCCCTACTTCCTCACCTACTGCACCGACGAGCAGCGCCAGCGCTGGTTGCCCGGCATCGCCTCCGGGGAGCTCATCACGGCCATCGCCATGACCGAGCCGGGGATCGGCAGCGACCTCGCCTCGATGTCGACAACGGCCATCCGCCACGGTGACGTCTACATGGTGAACGGGTCGAAGACCTTCATCACCAACGGGATCAATGCCGACCTCGTGGTCACGGCGGTGAAGACCGACCCGAGCCAGCGCCACCGGGGCATGAGCCTCCTGGTGCTGGAGCGGGGGATGGAGGGGTTCGAGCGCGGGCGCAACCTGGAGAAGCTGGGCATGCACTCCCAGGACACCGCCGAGCTCTTCTTCGACGACGTCGCCGTCCCGGCCGAAAACCTGCTGGGCACCGAGGGCGAGGGCTTCGTTCAGTTGGTCCAGAACCTGCCCCAGGAGCGCCTATCTCTGGCCGTCTCGGCGGTGGCCGCCGCCCGCCACGCCTTCGCCCTGACCGTGGACTACTGCGGGCAGCGCACTGCCTTCGGCCAGACCATCGGGTCGTTCCAGAACACCAGGTTCGTGTTGGCTGAGCTGGCCACGCAGATCGAGGTGGCCGAGTCGTTCATCGACACCTGCGTGGCCGAGCTGGGCCGTGGCGAGCTCACGGCCGAGCGGGCGGCCATGGCCAAGTGGTGGTCGACCGAGTTGCAGTTGCGGACGGCCGACCGCGGGCTGCAACTCCACGGGGGCTACGGGTACATGCGAGAGTTCCCCATCTCCCGTGCCTATGCCGACGCCCGGATCACCTCCATCTACGGCGGTACGACCGAGATCATGAAGGAGCTCATCGGGCGGGGGCTGGGGCTCTAGCCACTTCCCGGCCGTCATCGCCAGGTTGATCGCGGCCCGACCACCGAGGCCGGTGCACATGGCGGAGGCCGGTGCGCATGGCGGACGCGACGGCTACTCCTTCGACGTGGCTCCCAGGGCCCGGTGGGCAAAGTCGATGAGATGGCGGACGCTGCGGGCGCTCGGAACGGTGTCATTGATGAGGCTGTAGCGAACGGCGTCCATCGTGTACCCGTAGATGAGCCTGGCGTCGCGACCGGGATCGGGGGAGCGACCCGAGCCGTCGTTCACCGCTTCGGCGATCTCGCGCTGGAGCGGCGCCGTGACCCGTGCCTGGTTCTGATCGAACTCCTCGGGGTAGGCGGCGGCCAGTCGACCGGCGCCGAGCGTCCAGGGAAGGGTGCGCCGGGCGGCGGACGGGTTCACTGCCTGGCGCACGAACCCGTCGATCCAGGCGCCGACCTTGTCCAGGGGATGGGAAGCAGTGCTCATCCGGTGCTCGAGGTACTCCGCCAGAATCCGACAACCCTCCTCCAGTGTGACCAGCAGGAGATCGTCCTTGGAGCGGAAGTGGCGGTAGAACGCCTTGGTCGAGAGCCCTGCCTCCTCGAGGATCTCGCGCACCGAGGGCTCGATGGTGCCCCGGCGGGCGGCCACCGCCAACGTGGCCGAGATCAACAGCTCCATCTCGTGATCGCCGTCGCCATGATCGCTTCCGGCCACCTTGCCATTTCCCGGAGAGGCCGCACCTCTCGGAGACGCCGCGCTCCGTTGGGACGCCTGGCTCCCTGCAGAGGCCTGGCTCCCCGCAGGGGCTGTGCTTCTTTGGGATGCCGCGCTCCCTGGAGCCGCTGGGCGCGAGGCCGTAGGATCGACGACGCTGACCGCAGCCGTCTTTTTCTTCGTCACGCCGCCGAAGTGTAGACGATCGGTGTTTTCGCAGTTGGCTCGCCGGGCGCTCAGGCGAGACGGCCCTCGAGCCGACGGACACGAATGGGCCGTACGGCCCGGAGGAGAGATCGGTGGAGCCCCTGCATATCGGCGACGTGGTCTCGGTGACCACCGGGAGGGCCCCCGGGAGGGTCGCGGCGTCGATGGGTGACCGGCGCGTGACCTATTCCCAGCTCGAGGCGGCCACCGGACAGCTCGTCCGGGCGCTGTCGAATCGCGGGATCGGGAGAGGTGACCGGGTGGTCTGGTGGGGCGACACCTCCCTCGACGCCATCGCCCTCTGGTTCGCCCTGGCCCGCCTGGGAGCGGTGTGCGTGCCCGTGAACCCCCACTTCACCGCGGGGGAGGCCGGCCAGCTCCTCGACCAGGCCGATCCGGCGCTGGTCGTGGGAGACGACAGCCACCCCGGGCAGGAGACCCTTGATGGCCTGCTGGCCGCCCCGGCCACCACGGGCATCACACCCCCCGACATCGACGAGAACGATCCCCATGTCATCTTCTTCACCAGCGGGTCGTCGGGTCGGCCGAAGGGAGTCGAACTGTCCCACCGGGCCTCCCGGCTCCGGGTCCTGGGGGACGCCTCTATGTGGCCGTCGGGGGCGGTGGTGTGCATGTTCCCCCAGTTCCACATGGCCGGCTGGTACGGCCCCATGACCGTGTGGACATCCGCCGACGAGGTCATCTACGTCGAGCGAGCCGAAGCCGACGCGCTGCTGGCCGCGGTGCACGAGCGACGGGCAGTGCGGCTCTACGCCATCCCCGCCGTGTGGCGACGGATCCTCGAGGCGGACCGGACGGCCTATGACCTGTCCTCCTTGCGCTACTGCGACACCGGCACGTCGTCGACGAGCCCCGAGCTTCTGTCAGCCATCGCCCGGACCTTTCCCGGGACAGAGACCTCGGTCACCTACGGGTCGACCGAGGCCGGAGGCGTGTGCCGGCTATGGCCCCAGGACGTATTGCGCAAGCCCGGCTCGGTGGGCCCGCCGGCCCTCGGCTGCGAGGTCCGCCTGGCCGAGGACGGTGAGCTGTTGGTCCGCAATCCGGTGCTTATGAACGGGTACTTCCGGGACCCTGAGGCGACGGCGGCGGCGCTGGTCGACGGCTGGTTTCATACCGGCGACCTGGCCGAGCGGGACGAGGAGGGGTTCTACTCCATAGTGGGACGGGTCAAGGAGGTCATCCGTACTGGAGGCGAGACGGTGGCGCCCGCGGAGGTGGACGACGTGCTCCTCTCCGTTCCCGGTGTGGCCGACGCCGCGGTGGTCGGGGTGCCGGACGACGACTGGGGCGAGCTGATCACCGCCTTCGTCGTCCTCGATCCGGGCCGGTCGCTCGACCTGGCCGCCCTGCGGCGCCACTGCGAGGGCCGCCTGGCCGCCTTCAAGCATCCCCGCCGGCTCGTCGTGGTCGACGCTCTTCCTCGCACCGGGGCGACCCGGCAGGTCCAGCGAGGCATGCTGGTGCAATGGGCACTGGCACCAGCAGAGCGATGAGGACAGCGCGGGCACACAGAGCGATGAGGACAGCGCGGGCACACAGAGCGATGAGGACAGCGCGGGCATACAGAGCGATGAGGACGGCGCGGGTATGGGCGGCGTGAACACGAATGGGCGGACCGCAATCGGGCGAGGGCTGGGCATCGTCAGCGTTGCCTTCGGGCTCGACTGCCCGTTGCCCGAGGCGGCTCGCCGGGCTGCCGCCCTCGATTTCGACCACCTCGACATCGCCGTGGACCGGCTGGCCGACGGTGTCGATGAGCCGCTAGCCATCGCCGTCGGTGACTGCAACGGTCCGGTTCCCACCACGGGATGCACCTGCCGGCTGCCCCGAGCCTGCACGTGGGACGAGTGCGTCACCCTCCTACGCCAACAGCCCAATCTCCGCGTCGAGCCGGGCCCGCGCTCGGTCCTCGACAGTGCGGCGGCCATCCGCGCCATGTGCCAGGAGGTGCCCGGGCTTCGGATCACCCTCGATACGGGCTGGGCGGTGTTCTGCGGCTACGACCCGCTCGAGGTGGCCGACCTGGCCGGACACGTCCAGTTGCGCCAGGCGCGACCCGGCGAGGCCCAGCTCCACCCGGACGAGAGGGGGGACGTCGACTTTGCCGCCGTGCTCGACGGGTTCGCGGCCCTCGAGTACAACGGGCTGTTCAGCGTGGAGTACTTCGACCTCCCCGACATGGGCCTGGCGCTGGATGATCCACTCGGCCACTGCGTGGCCCTAGCCGAGCGCGTCCGCCCGTTGCTGGCGGGCTGATCATCCCGGGCGCGCCGAGGAACATGGCCGCAACGGCGGAACGGTGGGATTCCCGCCTGTCGGTGAACGCCCTGTCCACCAGGAGCTGGTCGTTGTGGCAGGACCTCGATCTCTACCAGCGACTGGGCATCGATCGAGTTTCCCTCACGCTGCCCAAGCTGATCGAGGCCGGACTGGAGCGGGCGATAGAGGAGATCGCCGGCCGCCGCCTCCGGGTGGACGCCGTCCTCCCGGGCGCCGCCTTCGACCTCACCGACGAGTCGGGATGGCCCGAGGTCCACGAGTCGATGGTCATGGCGCTCGAGACGGCACAGCGTCTGGGGGCCCACACGTTGCCGACGGCCGGGGGTTCGGCTCGAGGTCGGGGCTACGAGTGGGCGGTCGACCGGTTCTGCCGGGCCATCGAGCCGATCGTGACCGCCGCTGCTCACCGGAGCGTGCGGATTGCCGTCGAGCCCACGCGTCCCCAGTTCGCCCACCTGGGCTTCGTCCACACCCTGCGCGACGGGCTGGCTCTCGCTGGTGAGCTCGATCTGTGGTTGGTACCCGACACGACGCACGTCTGGTGGGAGCCGGACCTGGCCGCCCTGCTGGCTGCCGGCGCGTCCCGCTTCGCCCTGCTCCAGGTGGCCGACCTGGCCTTCGCCGGGCCGGTCCTCGAGCGACTGGTGCCCGGCGACGGCGAGATCCCACTTGGGCCTTTGATCGGAGCGGCCATGGCGGCCGGGTTCGAGGGGCCTTTCGAGGTCGAGGTCCTCGGAACAGCCATCGAGGCCGAGGGTTACGAGAACGCCGTGCGCCGTTCCTTCGAGCACCTGCAGCGCCTCCTGCCCGATTCGAACGGCTTCTTGTCGGCCGCCGCCCCCTGATACAGTGGGGAAAACAACTGTTAACGGTCCGTCGCCCCGGCGCTCAGGAAGACGAGCACAGGCGGCGCCAGGCGGACGAACAAGGAGGGTGTTCACCATGCCGTCACGAGATCTCGACTTCCCGGTGTTCGACGCCGACAACCACATGTACGAGACACCCGAGGCCTTCACCCAGTTCCTGCCCTCGGAGTACGACGGCTTGATCAAATACGTCGAGGTCAATGGGCGCACCAAGATCGCGGTCAACAATCGCATCAGCGACTACATCCCCAACCCCACCTTCGAGGTGGTGGCGGCGCCGGGAGCCCAAGAGGAGTTCTTCAAGGTCGGGAACCCGGAGGGCAAGTCCCGCCGGGAGATCCTGGGCAAGGGCATGCGAGCCCTGCCCGGGTTCAAGGACCCCGAGCCGCGCTTGAAGCTGATGGACGAGCTCGGGCTCGACCGGGCCCTCATGTGGCCCACGCTGGCCAGCCTGCTCGAGGAGCGCCTCCGGGACAACCCACCGGCCACCCATGCCGTCGTCCACGCGTTGAACCAGTGGATGCACGAGCACTGGAGCTTCAACTATGAGGACCGGATCTTCCCTGTGCCGGTGATCACCATGTGCATCATGGAGGAGGCCATCAAAGAGCTCGAGTGGGTGCTCGACCATGGGGCCCGGATCATCCTGATCCGTCCGGCGCCGGTCCCGGGCTTCATGGGGCCGCGGTCCATGGCGCTGCCAGAGTTCGACCCGTTCTGGGCCAAGGTGGCCGAGGCCGACATCCTCGTGGGGATGCACTCCTCGGACAGCGGCTACCAGCGCTACACCAACGAGTGGGAGGGCGTGCGCGACGGGGAGATGCTGCCCTTCAAGGGCGTGTCGGGCTTCGCCGCCATCACCGGCCACCAGGGCCGCCCCATCATCGACACGGTTGCCTCGCTGGTCGGCCACGGGCTGTGCTCGCGCTTCCCGACCCTGCGCTTCACGCCGGTCGAGAACGGCAGCAACTGGGTGCGCCCGCTCCTGGCCGACATGGAGCACGCATGGGTGTCGAGTCCGAACTCATTCGACGAGCACCCGGTCGAGGTCTTCAAGCGGAACATCTATGTCCACCCCTTCCACGAGGAGGACCCCAAGGGGCTCATCGAGCTGCTCGGCGCCGACCGCGTGCTCTTCGGGTCGGACTACCCCCATCCCGAGGGCATGGCCGACCCCATCACCTTCGTGGACGACCTCAAGGGCCTGCCCGAGAACGACGTGGAGCTGGTCATGGGGGGCAACCTGAACCGGCTCATGGGCTTCGGCTCGGCCGCTGCGTAACGGCAAGGGCTAGACAGCTAGGCCGCTGCCTCAGATAGCGGATCCACGGCCACTGTGTGGCCCTTCTCCCAGCGACGCAGGACGAGGAAGCCGCCCTTCAGCGCGGAGCGCTCCCAGTGGCCGAAGCCCATGGTCGTCCCAGGGGTGCCCAGCGTCGCCGGCAGGCACTTCACCCGCTCGAGGGATTCCTTGACCCCGGAGCGGGTCAGGATCTCGGCGCCGGCCAGGCCCTCGACCAGGAGCCGGCCCATATCGTCACCGGACGCCACCGTCATCGGGAACACCGTGTCTCCGTCGTCCCGGCCGGCGAGCAACCTCCGCAGCCGTGGGTTCTGCTCCGACCAGGCGTCGACGTACGTCCAGCCCTCCCAGTCGGCCACCCACTCGGGGTAGGCGTAGCCGAACATGAGGGCGGAGTTGGCCACCACCGGTGGGTGCCAGTCCGCCGCGGTCAGGGCCCTTCCCAGGGCGCCGGCGGACAGGCCCAGCCCCAGGTACACGAGGGCATCGGTCTCCTGCCGGCGGAGGTCGCCCACGGTGGTGGTCAGGTCGGTGGCGACCGGCGATATGAGCGACTTGGCCGTGATCTGAAGGCCGAGGCGCATGACCGCGTCCTCGAAGAACCGCCCGTAGCGGGCGCCGATCGGTGACTGGTCCTGCACGAGCACCAGCCGGCGGCAGCCCCGGGCCTCGAGGTGGTTGGCCAACAGGTGTGGCTCTTCTTCGAGCGATCCGATCTGGTAGTGGAACATCCACTCGCTGCGGGTCTGCTCGCTGCCGGTCCAGTTGCAGCAGGGCACCTGGGCCCGGTCGGCGAGGTCCCGCACGACCAGGCCGTTGTCGGTGATGGTGGGTCCCATGATGATCAGCACATCCCTGGCTACCAACTGCTCGAAGGCCGCCGTCACCGCCGCCGCCGTCCCTCGGGGAAGGCCGTCGGACACCTCGGTGATGAAGGTGACCGGGCGGTCCAGGCGGCCGGTGGCCACCGCCTCGTCGACCACCCGTCGCATCTCGCCGATCATCGGGGTCTCGGGCCCGGGATGGTCGAGCAGCACACCGACCACGATGGGAGCAACGTCGGTCATGACTGTCCTCTTTTCCCCACTGTGATCCAGCACCCGCCGGCCGCGGCCGAGCGGCGCACCGCTTCCACCACCTGCATGCAGGCGAGGCCGTCGCCGAAGGAGGCCGGTCGGGGACCGGGAGGCGCCGGCTCTCCCTCGATGGCGCGCCGGAAGGCCCGGGTCAGCATGATGTAGGGCGGGAGCTCCATGCGGGTCATGTCGGCCAGGGGGCCGACGGCCAGCTCCTCGACGTCGGGCAGGGCGAGGAAGGCGGGAGGGTCCAACCGGCGCCCCTCGGGGCTATCGGTGTCGGCAATCCGGACGCAGTCGGGCTCGGACCAGAGCGTCCCGGCGGTGCCCACGACACGGTTGGCCGAGAAGGCGGGGCCCATGGCCGACGCGCTCTGCACGAGCGAGACGTCGACCCCGTTGCCCATGACGCACCGGATGTTGAAGCTGTCGTCCACGCTCAGCGCTGGGTCGCAGACGGTGGGAAGGCCGGCGCTGACCGCATCTACCTCGCCGAACCACTGCCGTAGCGCGTCGATCCGGTGCGAACCGGAGGCACCGAGCCACCCGCCACCCGAAGCCGGGTCGAACCACCAGTCGGGCATGGAGAACGAGCGCAGCATGGAGATGAACGAGGCACCGAGCACCAGCTTCGCCGTCCCGATCAGCCCCGACTCGATGGCCCAGCCGATCAGGGCCTGTTCCGTCGACCACCGGAACTCGTGCCCGAGGCACCCGACCACGCCGGCCGCCGCGGCCCGGCTCACCAGTTGCTCGGCCTGGCCGGCATCGAGGGTGAACGGCTTCTCGCACAGGACATGGCAGCCGGCTTCGATGGCCTGGGTGGCGAGCGGGGCGTGGGTCGCCGGAGGCCCGGCGATCGAGACCACGTCGATCCCGAGATCGAGCGCCTCGGAGAGGGAGGTGCAGGCGTGATCGATGCCCAGACGCTCGGCCCGGCGCACGGTGCGCGCCGGGTCCTGGCCCACCAGGGCGACCACCTCGAACCCGGCGGCGCGGAAGGCGGGCACGTGGATGCGAGACCCGAACGAGGTACCCACCACGGTGGTGCGCAGGGTCATGAGGGCTTGGAGGCCAGTCGGGGATCGCCGGCCGCCCGATCGGCCGGAGGCCAGCCCTCGACCAGTCCGTGTTCGGCGCAAAACGCCTGGCTCTCGATCAGAGACCCGTTTGCCGGTGGGTCCGGGGGATCGTTGGCCAGCCAGGCGATCACCTCGCCGCACACCTCGGGGGGTGCGGCATAGGAGAGGTCGAGGCCCTCCTGATCGGCCACATGCAGCTGCATCCGCTCGGTGCGGATGAAACCGGGATGCACGTTGTAGGAACGCAGCCCTCGGTCCCCGAGCTCGACGGCCAGGATCCCCGACACCTTGAACAGCCCTCCCTTGCCCACGGCGTAGCCCACTCCGTAGCTGCCCATGTCGAGCGGGTCGGTGTAGGCCACCCCCGAGGTCACGTTCAGGACGGTCCCGCCGCCCCGCTCGATCATGCCCGGGACGAGGAGGGAGATCAGGGTGAGCGGCCCCATCACGTCGATGTCGATCTCGTCCCGCAGGTCGGCCAGGGACAACTCGAGGATGCGGGCCTGGGCTCCGCGTCCGGTGTAGATGGCGTTGTTGACCAGCACGTCCACGTGGCCCCAGCGCTCGAGGACCGCTCCCACCCCCAGCCCGATGGACAGAGGATCGGTCAGGTCCAAGGCGACGGCCAGCGCCTCACGACCCTCGGCCCGGACCTGTTCGGCCGTGCGCTCCACGCTCCCCGGCAGGGCACGCCGGGTGCCGTCGTGGGCCACGTCGAACCCCTCGCCCTCCCGGATGGTGCGGGCGGTGACGACCACGTCGAAACCGGCCTTGGCCAACGACACGGCCGCAGCACGGCCGACCCCCCGGCTGGCTCCCGTCACCAGTGCCACCTTGCGATCAACGGTCACAACCGACCCTCCTCACTCGCGAGCACCCGGCCTGCCCATGCAGTCCAGGCCGATGTAGTGCAGGCCCATCCAGTGCAGGCCCATCCAGTGCAGGCCCATGGAGTCCAGTCCATTCAGAACGGTCGCTCGACTCCAGTCCATTCAGAACGGTCGCTCGACTCCGACGGCCGCCCCGGCGGTGAACGTTGCCGGCATCGTCACCACTCCGGCAAGCTCCGGGTTCCCCCGGTAGAACCGGGTCGCATCCCGGTCGACCCGGTAGTCGGGGATCCGGGCGAGCACCTCGCCCATGAGCACGGCAAACACGGTACGGGCCACATGCATGCCGATGCAGCGGTGAGGGCCGACACCGAAGGCCAGGTGGGGATTGGGCGAGCGATCGAGCACCACCTGGTCGGGCCGGTCGAACACCTTCTCGTCGTAGTTGGCGGCGAGCCAGCTCATCATCAGGAAGTCGCCCCGCTTCAGGTGCTGGCCACCGAGCTCCACGTCGGCGGTCACCGTTCGGGTCAGGGTCTCGTTGACCGATGTGAACCGAAGGAACTCCTCGGTCGCCGGCACCAGGAGGTCCGGCTCGTCGATGAGCCGTTGTCGCAGGTCATGATGGCTGTCGAGGTGGTACAGGGACAGCGATGTGAGCGAGGACGTGGTATCCAGCCCACCCCCGATGAAGTTCCACAGCACGCCGATGAGCTCGTCGTCGCGAAGCGGCCGGCCATCCTCGATCTCGAGCGCCACCAGCCGGCTCAAGATGTCGTCACGTGGGTCCTTCCGGCGCTCCTCGGCGACTCGGAGGAGCTCGGCGATCATGTCCGCCAGCAGGCTCTGGGCGTGGGCCTGCTCCTTCGAGCCGGCGCTGAAGGCGCTCGCCGAATGGAAGACCTCGGCGTAATAGGTCCAGCTGTCGCAGGGGAGCCCCACCATCTTCATGGTCAATACGGCCGGGACCGGAGCGGCGAAGTCGGTGACCACGTCCATCGTTCCTTCGGTGATCCTCTGGTCCAGGAACCAAGTGGCGCACCGCTCGATGAACGGGCGGTATGCGGCCACGGCCGACGGGAGCATGAAAGGGTTGAGGATCCGACGCAGCGAGGCGTGGGTCTGTCCTTCGACCTCGGCGATCAGGGCCGGGGGGACCCCGGGCATGCGGGGGACACCCATGATCCCGATGTAATCGATGCCGTCGGGCGAGTTCTCCTCGTACTTCGAGGTGAAGGTGGCGCCGTCCCTCGACACCGCGGCAACCTCCTCGTAACCGCTGACGATCCAGAAGCCCCCGTAGTGTGAGTTGTGGGCCACCGGGCACTTCCGGAGTTCCGCCCACTTCTCGTGGCGGTTGTCGAAGAACTCATCGGAATGGTGGTCGAAGTCCACGGACGGGTCGTCGGTCACGCTCACAGTTGGGGCCTCTCACCCCGGGTCAGCACTTCGGCGCCGTCCGCCCCCACCCGTACCAGCTCGCGATGGAGGAAACCGCCCGTGCCCTCGGCGGTGACCCACGACTGGACGCTAAATACCGCCCCTTCCTCGAGCAGCGCCGCCGAACCGCGCCCGAAGCCGACCAACGGGGCCTCTGCACCCAGGCCCATGCCGTGGGCCAGGGGCACGGGAACCTCGGGCTCCCCGACCGATTCCCATGCCCGGTACAGGTCGGCGCCGGTGTTCCCCGGCCGGCAGGCGGCAAGCAGGGCATCGAGACCCCGGTGGCATCGGGCGGCCAGTGCGGCGGTTCCCCGCGGTGGGGTCGCTCCGGTCGCTCGGGTCCGCGCCAGGCCGGCCTCGTAGCCGGCGTAGAGAGCGCCGGGGGACAAGACCACCAGCTCGTCGTCACCCACCGGCCGGTCGCTGGCCAGGGTCCGGAACCGAACCGGGCCACGATGGGGCGTGGCGAAGGCCACGCTCTCGCTCGGCGGCGTGGGCGCGCCCATCCTGGCGACACACTCGTCGTAGATGCCGAGCAGCTCGCGTTCGGTCACACCAGGAGCCAGCGCCTGCTCGAGGGCGGAGAGCCCCGCCTCGGCCAGTGCAGCGGCCACGGTCATGCAGGCGATCTCGTCGGGCGTCTTGGTGGCCCGGGCCCGGCTCAGCATCGCGGTCGCATCGATGAGCTCGGCCTTGGTAATCACGGTCGGCAGTACTTCGGCGAAGAAGGGGCTAAGGGCGTCGGTCCCGACCCGGCCGGCGTCGGCCAGGCCGGGGATCTCCCCCAGGGCGGCCAACAGGTTGGCCGGGTTCCAGAACATCCCATAGAGATCCTCGTGGCCGATCTCGGCAGGGATGCCCTCGTCCCACACCGACAGCAGATGGACCCCTTCGGTGGCGGCCACGACCACGCTCACCGGGGCGAACGGGAACGTTCCCGACCGCCACAGCTGGCGGGCACCGGACGCATAGCGCACGTTCCCCGAGCGCCCGAGGACCATCGCGTCGAGCCCGGCCGCCTCCATGCCCTCGAACAGCCGCCGCCGCCGTTCGTTGCGGAGGCGGGCGAAGTCGACGCGTGCGCCGTCCTCCAGCGCCATCACGCCGGCGTTCATGGTGCCGCCTCGGATCACCGCGCCACCTCCGATCACCGTGCCACCTCCGATCACCGTGCCACCTCGAAGGGGTCGTACCGGGAACCGCTGAGCGGTACCCAGCCCCCGTCGGTGACGGCCACGATGTCTTCGGAGCGATAGCCCGCTGCACCCTCGTCCCAGATCACCGGCTCGAACACCACTACCATCCCCGGCACCATGACCAGTGACGCGTCGAACGCCTCGCCCAGGTCAGTGCCGATCAGTGGCATCTCGGCGCTGTCGGTCCCCACCCCGTGCCCCAGATAGAAGTGCTCGATCCATGGCTTGACCCCGTCGTTGGCGGCGATGGCGGCGCGGCCGAGCTCCAGGGCGGTCACGCCCGGCTTCAAGAGCTCCAGGGCGGCGTCCACCACCGACCGCCATCGACGGAACTGGGTGAGCTGTTGATCCGACGGCGACGGGGCCGAGCTGGTCAGCCAGGTCCGGCCGTAGTCCGAGGCATAGCCGTGGTGGGAGATGCCTGCGTCCACCCAGATGACGTCGCCGTCACGGAGGATCCGGTCGGTGGTCGATGTGGGGTAGGCCAGGTCGCCGTGGCTGGTCCAGGGGTTCTCGGCCCTGGTCGGCCCCATGACCTGCCAGATCGGGTCGATGGCGTTGGCCGTGGCCCCCAGCTCGAAGATCCGACGCAGGAAGGTCCCGCTCAAGTCGGTCTGCCGCACGCCTGGATGCAGCGTGTCCCGGGTGGCATCCATGGCCAGCTCGGTGATCCGCTGGGCTTCGCGGACGCACGAGACCTCGTCGGGGGTCTTGGTCACCTTGGCCGGACCGAGGACGTCCCGGGCGTCCGACCAGACGTAGCCGCCGAGGGCGCCGAGCATCGGGTGGGTCTGCTCGTCGACGCCGAGCCTGGCCCCGGTTGCGAACAGCCGGCCCAGGGCCTCCGCCAGCTCGTCGATCCCATCTTCCAGGTCGGGGAAGAGCGGACCGTGAAGATGATCGGGGGGGAGCTCGGGCGGCGCGCCATCCCAGTAGGGGGTGAACAGGTGGGGGGCGTCCGAGCCCCGCACCACGACGGCGACGGAGCGGAAGAGCCCCGCCCGCCCGCTGTCCTCGCCGGGAGAGTCGGCCCCGGTGGCGTAGGCCACCGAGCTCGAGGCGAGGAGCACGAGGCCGTCGAGGTCCTGTGTCTCGAGGAGCTGCTGGAGCCGGAGATGCCGGTCGGCGCGCATCCGGGCCAGGTCCGGTTGGCCGGGAATGGGCAGCCGGTTGATCGTCGCCCCTGCCGCCCAGTCGTCCACCGTCATCGCGTCTCCTTCGCGCCGGACCCTGACTACCCCCCGGACAGTGGCCACCCTGGTTCGCGAAAATGGCGGTTGTCAAGTAGAAGATTGCCAGTTAAATGCGAGCCCGTCCGGGCCACGTGCTCCTCGAACGAGTTGCCGCCGAGGCTCCGTTGATCACATAGAGGCCCTCTATGTGAAGCATGTGGGCATAGGCCAACAGGCGCCGGGCCAACCAGCGCCTGGGCCAACCAGCGCCGGGCCAACCAGGCGCCGGGCCAACCAGCGCCGGGGCAACAGGCGCCGGGCCAACCAGCGCCGGGGCAACAGGCGCCGGGCCAACCAGCGCCAGGCCAACCAGCGCCGGGCCTCGAACACGAGGCGTCCTCGCCGTCCTCACTCGCAGGCGGCCTGATGCGGAATGCTCAGCGGGGGATCGTGGCGACGACGCCGCCGTCGACGATCAGGTCCACCCCGGTCACATAGGAGGCAGCGTCAGAGAGAAGAAAGGAGACGGCGCCCACCATGTCGTCCTCGGACCCCAGGCGGCCCAACGGCGTGCCCTCGAGGAGCACGGCCATCATCGGCTGGGCGTCCCACTCCTGGCGGCCCATCGGCGTGTCGATCATCCCGGGGGACACGGAGTTGATGCGGGCACCCCGAAGGCCCCAGGGCCCCGCCGAGCGACGGGCGAGCTCGATGACGCCCCGCTTTGCCCACCCATAGGCCATCCCCGAATCCTCTGCCACCTGCTCAGCGGCGACGAAGGCCTTCTCGGCCCCGGGCGCCAACGGGTCGAGGAGGATCTCGCCGAGCGGCCCTCCGCCGCCAGTGGCGGTCAAGTGCGCCGCCATCGATGCGAACAGGACGGCAGCGCCACCCGGCGCCATGAGCGACTCGAATGCCGCGACCATGCGCGCCGTGCCGGCGAGGTCAACGGCGAACATGAGACGGGCGTCGCCCATCGTCGGCGACACGCCCGCCGCGTGTACGAGGGACCGGACGGGGCCGATCGCACCGGCGGCTCGGGCCAACTCGCGGACCTGGTCGTCCGACGTGACGTCGCAGATCACAGTGGTGACGTCTCCTGCGAACGGGGACGGATCGATGGGTGCGATGTCAGCCAGGACCAGGTGTCCGCCGGCGCCGGCCAGGTGCCGGGCCAAGGCGAGGCCCATGCCTCGCGCCGCTCCCGTCACCACGTGCACGACGTCCGACGGGTCGTCTCCCGGCGGGCTCACCGTTGCCTCACGCAGTGGGGTTGTCTCACGCAGTGGGCCACGTTGGCGATCCTATTCCCACGCCGGTGGTCCTATTGGCATAGATCGCGATCAATGCCACTAGCAGCATCGGCAGCCTCTCAACGTTCTGAGCTGGGCGTGGGTATTGATCCTGCGAAGGGCGCCGGGAAGGAGGCTGCGGACGGCCGGGTCTCCTGCCCGGCGACTCAGCCGGTTCCCCTGTGCGCTGAAGCTCACAGTGGGGAGCACACGGTCCGCAAGGGTCCCGTCCCGCTCTCACCGGAGCGCCGTCGGAGGCGTCGTCTAGTGTTGGCGCCGACCGGACTTGGAAACAGTCGTTCTAAGCACCGTGCCACACCGCAGTCCCGCCGACCAGTCATGTGGTGGCGGGCCGATCATGGAGGATTCAGCAATGGAGATCAGTGGTTCAGCAGCGCTGGTGACCGGCGGAGCCGGCGGGCTCGGCGAAGCCACGGTGCGGCGCCTGGTGGCCGCCGGGGCCAAGGTCGTCATCGCCGACCTGGCCAAGGAGAAGGCGGAGGCACTGGCGAAGGAGCTGGGCTCGGCCGCCGAGTTCGTGGAGACCGACGTGACCAGTGAGGAGAGCGTGAAGAACGCACTCGATCGTGCCGCCGGCCTCGGTCCGGTCCGGGTGGCGGTCGCCGTGCACGGCGGCTTCGGTGGCGGCGGGCGGACATTGAAGTCGGACGGAAACCCTCATGGGCTCGAGGACTTCCGCAAGGTGATCGACCACTATCTGGTGGGAACGTTCAACGTCCTCCGCCTGTCGGCGGCGGCCATCTCCAAGTCGGAGCCCCGAGAGGACGGCGAGCGGGGCGTCATCATCAACACCGCGTCGATCGCCGCCTACGAGGGCACCATCGGACAGGTGGCCTACGCCAGCGCCAAAGGTGGCGTCGTCGGGATGACCCTGACCGCGGCCCGGGACCTCGCCGTGGTGGGCATCCGCGTGGTGACCATCGCCCCGGGCACCTTCATCACTCCGGCCTACGGGGCGGCGCCCGAAGTGGTGGAGGCGATGTGGGCCCCGGTCGTACCCTTCCCCAAGCGGATGGGGCAGCCGGTCGAGTACGCCCAGCTGGTCCAATCCATCGTCGAGAACTCATACCTCAACGGCGAGGTCATCCGCATCGACGGCGCCATCCGCTTCGGGCCGAAGAGCCCGAAGTGACCCGGTGCCGGTGAACGGCGGGGCCGCCGCCGAACCGCCGCCGGTCCCCGAGGCGGGTGGCCGCTCCGCGCCCGGGAGCCAGCGCCCGTCCGGATTGCCGCCCGGCCACGCCTTCGACTCCTTCGACCTGACGACCGTCGAAGTAGCCGGGGCCGACTGGGCCATGGAGATGGCGGTCACGCCCCGGGTCGTCAACTCTTCGGGCGTCCTGCAGGGCGGGCTCATGGCCACACTGATCGATCTTGTCGCCGGGACCGCCCTGCTGCGGGGCGAGCTTCTTCAGCAACGGGGCACGACGAGCGAATTCCACATCAGCTTCCTGGCCGCCGCCCGCGTCGGCCCGGTGCGGGCCACTGCGCACATCCTGCGCCGGGGCAGACGTAGCGCCGTGGTGCGGGTCGACGTGCACGACCGCGGCGCGGGGGACCTCCACGTGGCCACGGCCACACTGACCTTTTCCCTTCGCCCTTCGGAGAGCTCCCTGCGGCCCGGGGAGGGTTCGACAGGCGCGGAGTCGTAGAGAGTAGGGCGGGATCCCTCCTCCCGTCGGGACGGGTCCGATCGGCGCGGGCGGTAAGCGGTCGGGCGGCCTTAGCCCCGAGCGGGGCCGAAGTGCTCCCAGTTCCAGATCATCATCGACTCGAAAGGGGCAGCCAGCACCGGTCGGACAGGCGCGGTCGACCAGGCCTGCTCCATGACCGGGGCCAGGCGGGCGGCGACGGTGGCTGGGTCGTCGTCGAGGTAGCAAACGGTCATGCGGTATCGGCCGTCGGTGAACATCGGCCGCCGGATGGCGGGGGACGTCCCGTACGTCCATGCCCCGGCTACCCCTGGCACCGACACCAGCTCGGGGAGAACCTCGGCGTGCACGCGCTGGAGGTAGCCGTCCTGGGCTGCCGGGTCGGTGGGCTCCTCCACGATCAGGTAGATGCCCCGGTTCGGCCGGAATGGCACGACCTCGGGGGAGACGAGGGCACGGGGGGCGGCGTGAGCCTCGAGCAGTCGGAGCGCTCCCCGGTACTGGGAGGGCAGCGCCTCGGAGTACCGGCCCAGCTCGGCCAGGTGCCGGCCCAGCCGGAGGAATTCGTCGATCGTCTCGTCGACCGGGTTGCCCATCAGGTAGCAGACGACATGGTCGACCGCCGACCAGCTGTCCCGCTCGGCCGCCCGCGCCGCCCGGCACGCCGGCGTCGATGCCCACCGTTGCCCGAGGAGCATGCCGGGGAGCTGGTACTGCTCAGGCATATGGTCGAGCTGGTGCCACGCCAGGTAAGGCCGGTCGTCGCCGGTGGGCGAGCGGTGTGACAGCGAAAAGAAGCCAACCTTGACTCGGTTCATCGGACCCCTGACCTGTCTATGCCGCAGGCGTTGTCACTGGCGGTTCGTGCTACTTCCTAGTCGATGGGACCCCTCCCCGCCCGGCTTCCTAGTGGAGGGTCGGCCGGATCCTGTTGTCCAGGAATGCCACCACCGCATCGGAGAAGGCGTCGTTACGGTCCCCGGCGATCATGTGGGCGGCGCCGTCGACCCCGACGACCGTGGCCCCGGGGATCCTGGTCAGGAGCTCGTCGACGCCCTCCTGGGTCACGACATCGCTGAGCAGGCCCCGCACCAGCATGGTGGGAACGTGGATGTTGTTCATGGCGACGTCCAGGAGCCCCGCGAGTCGGTCCGGGACCACCTCGGTCCGCCCCTGGCCGATGAACGCCGGGTCCCAGTGCCAGTACCAGCGGCCGCCCCGCTCCCGCAGAACCTTCTTCAGCCCCGAGGGGTTGACCCGCTTCGTTCGCTGCGGCGTGTAGGCGGCGATGGCCGCGGCCGCGGCCTCGAGGCTCTCGAATCCGTCCAGCCCTGACTGCATGAACGTCCTGATCCGCTGGATGCCCTCCGGATTGCTCTTGGAGGTGATGTCCACCAGCACCAGGCCGCTCGAGACGGTTCGGTCACTCGTCCCTTCGGCCAGAAGGGCGGACATCCCGCCGAGCGACGCCCCCACCAGGACGGGTGGCCGTCCGAGTTGGTCGACGACGGCAAGGCAGTCGGCGCCGAAGGCGGTGAACGAGTAGTCACCGTTGGGCGCCCACTGGCTGTCGCCGTGGCCGCGGAGGTCGAGGGCCACCGTCCGCCATCCCTGGGCGGCCACCGTCTCGGCCGTCGACCCCCAGGCATACCTGGTCTGGCCACCCCCGTGGAGGAGGAGCACGGGCGGATCGCCGGGGTCACCTCGGACGTCGGCCACCAACTGCAACCCCTCGAACCCCTCGAAGACAACGCGCTCGGCTTCCATCGCCTCATCGTTGCACCTCGAACTGGCCGTCGGCTCAATGGTCGCATTCATCGAAGCCCCACCTCCGAGCCCCGCCACTTCTCTGCCCCTTCTCGGACGTCTCTCGGGGTGCCATCCGGGATTGAGCGCAGACAGTGACCAATTTCTGGCCCACAAGGGGCTGGCAAGGGCGCGCCGGCCGGGCGGCGGAACCTTCCGGTGGTCCAGGGCCGGAGTAAGAATGCCCACGTTTCGGCGAAACGGCCGCTGGGCGAACCCTGTTCCGTCTGCGATTCGCCGAAACGCGGGCAGAAACAAATTGCGCGACGAGATGTGGCCCCGCCAACCGGCGGCCTCGCAGTGCCCGATGGCAGGTGGCGGGTCGGTCAACGACCTTCGTGGAACCCCACGGAGAGTGATATGAGGGGCGGGATCGTTCAGCCCCCCACGTTGCTCCGCCGTCGTGACCGACTCCGTGGTCGGGGTGGGAGATGACCTAGCGGCCGGTCCAGTTCGGGGTGCGCTTCTCCAAGAACGCCACGGCGCCCTCCTTGGCGTCGTCGCTGCCGAAGACCCGACCGATCTCCTCGGGGGTGGCCCAGCCCCGCTTGGGATCGTCGAGCACCGCCCGCCGGGTGAGCTCCTTGGTCGTCTGGACGGCGAGCGGACCGTTGGCAGCGATGGTGGCGGCCAGCTCGAGGCTCGCCTCCATGAGCTGATCGGCCGGCACCACCCGGTTCACCAGGCCTAGCGCCGCAGCGCGCCGCGCGTCGATGTAGTCGCCCGTCAGTGCGATCTCCATGGCCAGTGCCAGAGGCAACCGGGTGCCAAGCAGTGTCCCGCCCCCCCCGGCCAGCAGCCCCCGCTTCACCTCGGGCAGTCCGAACCGGGCCGTCTCGACGGCCACGGCGAGATCGGCGGCCAGGACGAGCTCGAACCCCCCGCCGACGGCGGCACCGTTCACCGCGGCGATGACCGGCTTGGGGCAGGGGTTACGGAACAGGTTGAACCCCTGACCCCCCTCGCCTTCCTGGCGGTCCGTCGCCGAGGACTGCCGGCCGTCTGGCGCCTCAGGGGATGCAGAATCGTCGGACCGGTCCGAGCGATCGCTGAACGCCTTGAGGTCCATGCCGGCGCAGAAGATACGGTCACCGCTCCCGGTGATGACCACGACCCTGGTGTCGTCGTCCTGGGCGATCTCGTCGAACGCCTTGCCCAGGGCATCCAAGAGGCCGGGATCGAGCGAATTGGCAGCCTGAGGCCGGTTCAGCGTCAGTACCTGCACAAAGCCACGCTGTGCCCGTTCGAGATCCATAAGTCGCCCTACCCCCATGCCGTCCGTTCGGAACCGAAACGGTAGCCCATGACCCGACCGTTCGACTCCGGCGGGTGCAGCAGACCAATGTCGAGCGCGGGGGCCATCGGGTGCTCGAGGCTCGGTACACTCTCGCGTATGCGAGTCATCGTTGATTTCGACCAGTGTGAATCGAACGCGTTGTGCATGGCGGCGGCGCCCGAGGTCTTCGAGGTACGAGACGACGACTTCTTGTACGTGCTCCAAGAGGAGCCCCCTGAGGAGCTGCGGGCGAAGGTCGAGGCTGCGGCTCGTTCCTGCCCGAAGACGGCAATCACCATCGAAGACTGAATCAGCCGGAGACTGGACCATCGGCGCCTGAACCATCGACGCCGGAGAATGTGCGGCGTCGAGACGCGGCATGCGATGATCCGGTCATGATCCAGGAACAACGGCGCTCGCGCCGGATAGCCATGTCACCGGAGGAGCGAGACGGGTTCCTGCGTGAGCAGCGCACGTGCCGGTTGGCCACCGTCAATGCTTCGGGGCCGCACCTGAGTCCCGTGTGGTTCGTGTGGGACGGCGATGCACTGTGGGTGTCGTCGATCGTCAAGAGCCAGCGGTGGGTTGACATCCAACGTGATCCCCGGGTCAGCGTGATGGTCGACGCTGGCCACGACTTCGGCGAGCTCCGTGGCATCGAGATCATTGGGCGGGCCGAAGTGGTCGGGGAAGTGCCGCGTACCGGTGAGGACAACGACGCGCTGGTCACCCCCGAGCGCCTGGCCGGCGACAAGTACGCCGGGGGTCGCTATGTGCACGACGGTCGCCACGCGTGGCTGCGGATCGTGCCCCAGAAATTCGTCAGCTGGGACTTCCGAAAGATGGGTGCGGCGTGACCCGTCCGCTCCCGCAGCTCACTCCCGAGAACGAGTTCTTCTGGACATCCGGGGCCGACGGCAAGCTCCGTTTCCGGCGCTGTGCCGACTGCGGATCCTTCCAGCACCCGCCCGGGCCGGTCTGTCGCACGTGCGGGTCCGACCAGCTCGCCCCCGAGCCCGTCGCCGGGACCGGGGTGGTGGCGGGCTTCACGGTCAACGAGCACACCTGGACGCCGGCGTTGCCGCCGCCCTACATCATCGCCATCGTGGCCATCGACGAGGACCCCCGGGTTCGGCTGACCACCAACCTGGTCGACGTGCCCCTCTCCGAGCTGGCGGTCGGGCGGCGGGTCGACGTCCGTTTCGAGCACGTGGAGGACGTGTGGCTCCCGGTCTTCACCCTCGCCCCCGAGGGCCCGGTGGCGGGACCCCTCCCGGTCGAGGAGCCCACTGTCCCCTACGTGCGCCCGATGGCGCGGCCCGACAAGTTCGAGGACAAGGTGGCACTGACGGGCATCGGCATGTCGCGGATCGGACGGCGACTCGGGGTCGACCCGTTGGCCCTCACGGTGGAGGCGGCCCGCAACGCGGTGGAGGACGCGGGACTGACCATGGCCGACATCGACGGCCTGTCGACCTATCCGGGCGGGGCGGCCGCGGGCGGGCATGCCGAGGGCGGGGTGACCGCCCTGGAGGAGTCGCTACGGATCCGCCCGACCTGGATCAACGGTGCCCCGGAGACGCCGGGCCAAGGCGGGTCGGTAGTGGCCGCCATGCTGGCGGTGGCCGCCGGCCTGTGCCGTCACGTGCTGTGTTTCCGGACGGTATGGGAGTCGACCTGGGCCGAGCGTCTGCGCCAGCGCCCACCGACCTCAGGCGGAGGTCGGGTGGAGGGGGACATGATGGCCTGGCGCATGCCTTACGGGGCGCTGAGCGCAGCCAACTGGATCGCCATGAACGCCTCGAACCACTTTTACCGCTACGGGACGACCCGGGCGGCGCTGGGGACGATCGCCGTCAACGCCCGGCACAACGCCGGACTCAACCCCGATGCCATCTATCGCGATCCCATGACCCTGGACGACTACTACGGCGCCCGCATCATCACCAGCCCCTTCGGCCTGTACGACTGCGACGTCCCCTGTGACGGGTCCATCGCCGTGATCGTGTCGGCCGCCGATGTGGCCGGTGATCTGCGGCGCCCACCGGTGCTGGTCGATGCCGTCGGGACCCAGGTCATCGATCGGATCAGCTGGGACCAGGGGACGCTCCACCACGAGCCCCAGACCCAGGGACCGGCCGCCCACCTGTGGACGAGGTCTTCGCTACGCCCGGGTGACGTCGACGTGGCCGAGCTCTATGACGGATTCACCTTCAACTGCCTCAGCTGGATCGAGGCATTGGGGTTCTGCGAGACAGGCGAGGCGGGCGACTTCCTGGCCGACCCGGGACGCATCGCTCTCGATGGCGAGCTTCCGCTCAACACCTTCGGCGGCCAGCTTTCGGCCGGGCGAACCCACGGGTACGGCTTCATCCACGAAGCGGTGGTGCAGCTGCGCGGCGACGGGGGTGACCGACAGGTGGCAGGGGCCGAGGTCGCCGTGGTCAGCACAGGCGGCGGAACCCCGGGCGGCTGCTTCCTGTTCACGACGGCCCGCTGAGCAGCGAGGGCCTGGGGCGCCCGCTGATGCTGGCCAGGGTCAGGCGTCCGGGGTGAACGTGCGCCGCTCGAAGAGCCAGTGCCCGTCCACCTTCGACAGGGTGTCGGCGTAGACGCCGGAGGCGGTGATCACCTGGCGTGCGGGGTCGCCGGCCAAGGCGTACATCTGGACGTAGGCCCGGAGGGTGGCGCGATCCCCGTTGCCGTCGATGACCAGGTTGGTGGCCACGTGGCGTGGGGCACGGGCCGAGGTGTGGAACGTCTGCCCGAACTGCTCGAGGGCGGCGCGCCCCTCGAGCACCAGCTCGCCCGCGTCGAGGACGCCCTTCTCGACGAAGGCGCCGGCGAATGCCGTGCTGTCGCCGCTGTCGATGGCATGGTTGTAGCGAGCGGCCAGCTGTTGGATGGCCAGCTGGTCGTCGATCGTCAGTCCCATGGTCCCCCTGTCGGTGCCCGGGGCGAACAGGCCTCAGAGGCCACCCGGAATCGTCGTTTTCGATACGAGCCTCGATGCTATAACTGTCGACGAGACCCAGGAGCATGAACTGTCGATGAGACCTAGGAGCATGTCATCGGGACCTCGGGTGTGACGTCCACAATGACAGCATCGCCACGCCGGCCGTCGCTCGGCCAGCGGGTGGCCGAACTGGCAGAGCTTCCTCACCGGCCGGGCGCGGTGCCGTCGCCCCACATCCCCCGGACAGTCCCGCCTGAGGAATGCGACGTCATCGTGGTCGGGAGCGGAGCGGCCGCCCTCTCGGCCGCAGCCGGCGCGCTCGGTGCGGGCGCCTCGGTGGTCGTGTGCGAGAAGGCCCCGGTGCACGGGGGAACGACGGCCTGCTCGGGCGGGGTCGCCCACATCTACGGGAACACGGTGATGCAGGCCGCCGGGATCGCCGATCCCCGCGACCGGGCGCTGGCCTACATGGCCCGGGTCAGCTATCCGGGGGCGTTCGACCCGGAGTCTCCGACCCTCGGCATCGGAGCCGCCGACCACGCCCTGCTCGAGACGTACTACGACCGGGGCACCGAGGTGATGGGTCGGCTGGCCCAGCTCGGGGCGGTGCGCATGGAGGCACCCTGGTTGGCCTGGGACGGCCAGATGTACCCCGACTACTACGAGCCTCCGGAGAACGCGGCGGTGCGGGGCCGGGGCATCCAGGCTGTGACGCCCGACGGCGGGACGGGAAACGGGGGCGAGCTGGTGCGCCAGTTGCTGGCCTTCGCCCAGAGCCGTGGCACCGAGGTCCGCCTCGGCCACCGCGTGGTCGATCTCGTCCTCGATGGCGGCGGGGTGCGCGGCGTCGTGGTCGACGACGGTTCCGCGTGCCGCACCATCACGTGCCACGGGGGCGTGGTGTTCGGCTCGGGTGGGTTCGCCCATAGCCCCGAGCTCCGGGAGCGGTTTCTCCGGGGCCCCATCGCCGGCGGCTCGGGGGTCCCCTCCAACACGGGCGACCTGGTGGGGATAGGCACCCGGGCCGGGGCCTCCTTCGGCGGAATGCACAACGGCTGGTGGAACCAACAGGTGCTCGAGGCCGTCGACGACTACGCCAACTCGGTGCTCGACGTCTGGGCCATGCCTGGCGACGGCATGCTGTCGGTGAACCGGTTGGGCGTCCGGGCCGTCGACGAGAAGCGGGAGTACGAGTCCCGCGGCCGGGTCCACCACCTGTTGGCCGACGACGAGTACGTCAATCGGGTGATGTTCATGGTCTACGACCAGCGGACAGCGGAGCGCTTCGGGGGCCGGTACCCGATCCCGGCGGCCGGAGCCGTCTCCGACCACGTCGTCACCGGCTTGGGTGCATCCGGGCTGGCCGAGGTGCTCGTCGACCGGCTGGCCGGTCGGTGGAAGGAGGCCATGCCGGCCGGCATCGCTCCCGTCACCCTCGCCCCCGGGTTCGCCGAGGCCCTGAGGTCGACCATCGGGCGGTTCAATGCCATGGCCGAGGACGGCCGCGATGGCGATTTCGGGCGAGGGTCGAAGGCGGTCGAGTTCGCCTTCCACGGACCGCCGGCCCCCGACAACCGCTTGCCCAACCCGCTCATGCACCCCCTCGATCTGGACGGTCCACTGTTCGCCATCGCGGTGGTGGGCACGACGTTCGACACCAACAGCGGGCCTCGGATCGGTACCGAGGGCCAGATCCTGGGCACGGCTGGGCCGATCGGGGGCCTGTACGGGGCGGGCAACTGCGTCGACGGCATCTTCGGCGAGGGCTACCCGGGGGGTGGCTCGACCATCGGCCCCGGGATGGTCTTCGGGTTCCTGGCCGGGGCCCACGCCGCCCGGCGGTCCCCCCGGACCCGGTCAGCACGGCGGTCCCCCCGGACCCGGTCAGCACGGTGAAGCTCGCCTATCAGGACCTGGCCGGCCGGGCACCGGGAGCACCGGCCCTCGTCCTCCACCGGGAGAGCACGACGTCGGTCGACGGGCCTGTCGGGGTGGCGATGTCCACCGCCGGGGTCGGCCGGGTCGTGGCCCCCTACGGCGACTATGCCTCGTACCCGAGCGGCATGGAGATGGGGGGCCTGTGCTGGTACCGGCACCTCCCCGGCTTTGCCGGGACCGACCCGATCTCGCTGACCAAAGCGGTGGTTCAGGTCTGCGACTTGCTCGACGACCTCGAGCTGGCCCAGCCGTTGCTCGTCGGCTGGGGCCAGGGCGGTGTCGTGGCCGTGGGGGCCGGCCTCCTCCGTGGGGCCGACGTCGGATCGGTGGTGTGCGTGGACGCCCCGCCCGGCCATCTCGAGCTCCTGCCCGCCCGGGCCCTGGCCGCCGGCGTCCGGCCCCCGATCCTGCTGGCCGCCACCGACCACTCGGCCGGTGCGGCCATCGAGCAACAAGGAGGAGTCCTCGGCGGCCTTGGCCCTCGCCCGACGACGTGGGCGGCGACGGGCGGCAGCGCCGAGGAGCGGGACAAGGCGCTGTCCGAGCGCATCGGGGCATGGCTCGAGAAAACGGGCTGGAACCATCACCGGACCATTGATGGCTATCTGTTGGATTGAGCGTGCGCATGTCGCCGCCAGAGGGAACGACCGGAGGGGGAACGATGGCCGGGTTGCAGGCGCGGCGGGTGGTGTGCGGTAGGACGGAGGCCGGAGGGTGGGGCGTCGTCCACGACGGACCGGCCATGGCCACCGAGCAGTTCCAGATCCAAGGGGCGTCCTTCGACCTCCTCAACTTCTGGGCCGACGACGAGCTCGGCCTCGACGTCAGCGACCGCGCCGCCGGGGCCAACCTGGCCCAGATCTTCTCGTTGGCTCCCGGGGCGAGCAGGTTCCTCATCGAGTCGATGGCGCCCACCCGGGAGCCGAGTGGCTGGCACCGCACCAACACCATCGACTACGAGTTCATCGTCTCCGGGCAGATCGACCTGCTGATGGATGACGGCAGCTCGGTGACGCTCCGGGCCGGGGACGTGAACGTCCAGTTGGGCGGGATGCACCAGTGGTGGAACCGCTACGACGAACCATGCGTCTTCCTCCTGGTGATGATCGGGGTGGCGAGCGACGAGGTGCCCGACATCCGGGCCGGCTGAGCCCGGACCGGGCCGTCCCGTGATGGACGAACCGGGTGGGTTGTGAGAGCGTAGGGCGCTCACATTTGAAACGGGTGTTCTCAGCCAGACGAAGCAGGGCAAGAAGTGAACAGGAGGTTCAGGATGACATCGGTGCCGGCCGAGGAGGGCGTGCCCTACGGGACGCAGATCCACGAGGTGGCCACGAAGGACCCCGACGGCATCGGCGTGATCTTCGTGGCCGAGGACGGCAGCGAGCGCCGGGTCACCTGGCGAGAGCTCGACGACCGCTCGACCCAGCTGGCCCGGGTGCTGGCCGAGCGGGGCATCCAGGTGGGGGAGTACCTCGCCATCTGCCTGCGCAATTCGCCCGAGCACCTGATGGCCTGCTTCGCCGGCTGGAAGGTGGGGGCGGTGGTCGTCCCTATGCGCTGGGACCTTCCCGACTGGGAGCGGAGCCGGCTGCTGACCACCCTGGGCCCCCGCCTGACCGTCGACGCCGAGCACCTCGACCTGTTCGACCAGAGCCTGTCGGGGTCGACCGAGCCGTTGCCCGAGGTGACCCCACCCCACGGCTGGGGCGTGTGCAGCTCCGGCTCCACGGGGGCACCCAAGGTGATCGTGATGACCAACCCGGGCACGTACGTCGAGGGCAACGGCGTCTCGACGGTGGTCGAGGCCTACGGGCCCTTGCCTGAGCCCCAGCGGGTCCTGGTGCCGGCGCCGCTGTACCACACCAACGGATTTACCGCCCTCAGGAACCTCATGGCCGGGGTCCAGATCGTGCTGCTCGAGCGGTTCAACGCACCTCGCATCCTCGACCTGATCGAGCGTCACCGCGTGACCGGTTTCATCGCTGCGACCCCCATGCTCCAGCGGCTGGCCCAGGTTCCCGGGCTCGACGAGCGCGATCTCTCCTCGCTCGACTGGGTGCAGCAGGGGGCGTCGCCGTTGCCGGTCTGGCTGGGCCGACGGTGGTGCGAGCTGGTCGGACCGGAGCACTTCTTCCTGAGCTACGGCGCCTCGGAGGGACACGGCCTGGCCACCTGTCGGGGCGACGAGTGGCTCGAGCATCCCGGGACCCTGGGGCGCGGCTTCAACGACACCGAGATCGAGATCCTCGATGCCGACGGGAACCAGCTGCCCAGCGGCGAGGTGGGCAGTATCTACATGCGCACCCCGACCGGTCCGGCCGCGTCGTACGTCGGCGACAACGTCGCCCCCATGCCCCGCACCGAGGACGGGTTCGTGACCGTCGGCGACATGGGCTGGCTCGACGTGGACGGGTACTTGTACATGGCCGACCGGAGGGTCGACATGATCGTGACCGGCGCCGTGAACGTATTCCCGGCCGAGGTCGAGGCGGCCATCAGCGAGCATCCGGCCATCGCCGACGTTGTGGTCGTCGGCCTGCGCGACCCGGAGTGGGGGCGTCGGGTCCACGCCATCGTTCAGCCGGTCGACCCGGCCGATCCCCCCGACCCAGACGAGATCATCGGCTTCGCCAAGGACCGTCTGGCCTCGTACAAGGCGCCCAAGACGGTCGAGCTCGTGGATGCACTGCCCCGCAGCGAGGCCATGAAGCTGAGCCGGGCCGCGCTGGCGGCCGAGCGCGAGAGTCCTGAGGCTGAAGCCGGGCCCGGCTCCCATGCCCCGGCCTGAGCGGTCGCCGGCAGAGAGCACCATCGACAACCCACGCAGCACCGATAAACCCCGAGAACGCCGAGAGGGAGAGGAACCGACGATGACCGAGGACAAGCGCATGCCTGAGTACCAGTACCTCCAGTACGAGCAGCTCGATGAGGGGCGGGTGGCCCGGATCATGCTCGACCGCCCCGACACCCGGAACGCCCAGAACCGGGGGCTCCTGGTCGAGCTGGACGATGCCTTCCGCCGGGCCGAGGAGGACGACGACGTGCGCGTGGTCATCCTGGGCGGCACCGGACCGCTCTTCTCGTCCGGCCACGACATGGGCTCGGCCCAGGCGATCGAGGACCGGACCACCCACCCGACCAGCCGGATCAACGGGGCCACCCGGGACGGGGCCGAGGCCCGCATGCTCCAGGAGTGGCACTACTACTTCCAGAACACGCTGCGGTGGCGCAACCTGCGCAAGATCACCATCGCCCAGGTCCAAGGGACGGTGTTCGCCGCCGGGCTGATGCTGATGTGGGCCTGCGATCTCATCGTGGGAGCCGAGAACGCGCTGTTCGCCGACGTTGTCGGCACCCGGCTGGGGATGTGCGGAGTCGAGTACTTCGGGCACCCGTGGGAATTCGGACCCCGGAAGGCCAAGGAGCTGATGCTCACCGGCGACGCCATCGACGTCCACGAGGCCCACCGCCTGGGCATGGTGAGCAAGGTCTTCCCGACCGACCAGCTCGACGAGCAGACACTGGCCTTCGCCCACCGGATCGCCGAGCGGCCGACGGTGACCGCCCTGCTCATCAAGGAGTCGGTGAACCAGACGGTTGACAACATGGGCTTCTATAACGCCCTGCAGGCGTGCTTCACCCTCCACCAGCTCAATCACTCCCACTGGGCCGAGGTCCACGAGAACAAGTACCCGGTCGCCGTGCCCGAGGACGGCGTGGCCGACTGGCGGAAGCCACCGCCAGTCCGGGTGGCCGTGCCCGAGGCTGTCGAGGGTCCCGTGCCGGCCCGCTGAGCGGGAGCAACCATGTTCGTCGGGGACTTTGCCGCAACCGCACCGGACCGGGCCGCGGTGGTCATGGGCGGTTCTGGTCGGGTCGTCTCCTATCGGGAGCTCGACCAGCGGTCGAACCAGTTCGCCCGGCTCCTCTGGGGGCTCGGCCTCCGTCGGGGCGACCACTACGCGGTGATGATGGAGAACCACCCCACGTACTTCGAGTTGGTGTGGGCCGGCATGCGCTCGGGCCTGTACGTGACCGCGGTGAACTCGCATCTCACCGCGGCCGAAGCGGCGTCCATCGTGAACGACTGCGGAGCGACAGTGCTGGTCACCAGCGGCGCCCTGGCCTCGGTGGCCGACGAGCTGCGCGCCCTGACCCCTGCCGTGGAGCACCGGTTCATGGTCGACGGGGTTCGACCCGGCCACCGGTCCTACGAGGACGAGACGGCCGCACAGTCGATCGAGCCCCTCGACGTCGAGGTGCGGGGGATGGTCATGCTCTACAGCTCGGGCACCACCGGGCAGCCCAAGGGGATCAAGTTCCCGCTCCCCCCCGAGGACTCGCCCCTCGGCGAGTGGGAGATCGGGGAGCACAGCCGGGCCCGCTACGGGTTCGGCGAGGGGATGGTCTTCCTCAGCCCCGGGCCCCTGTACCACGCTGCCCCCCTGCGGGTCTCCCTGGGCGTCCACAGCGTGGGCGGCACCGTGGTGGTCATGGAGCGGTTCGACCCTGCCGGCGCCCTCGCCCTCATCGAGCGGGAGCGGGTCACCCACAGCCAGTGGGTGCCCACCATGTTCGTCCGCATGCTGAAGCTGCCCGAGGAGGAGCAGAGGGGATACGACCTCTCGAGCCTGCGGGTGGCGACCCACGCCGCCGCGCCGTGCCCGGTCCGGGTGAAAGAGCAGATGATCGCCTGGTGGGGCCCGATCCTCGACGAGTACTACGCCGGGACCGAGAACATCGGCAGCACATCGATCACCTCGGAGGAGTGGTTGGCCCACAAGGGGTCGGTGGGTCGCCCGGCCCGGGGTGCGACCATCCACATCTGCGACGACCGCGGCGAAGAGCTCCCGACCGGCGAGATCGGCGCCGTCTACTTCGAGGACCCCGAAGCCAGCTTCGAGTACCACGGCGACTCGGCCAAGACGAGCGGGGCCCAGCATCCCGACCAGCCGACCTGGCGCACGCTGGGCGACATCGGGCGGGTGGACGAGGAGGGCTATCTCTACCTGACCGACCGGCGGGCGTTCACGATCGTCTCGGGTGGGGTCAACATCTACCCCCAGGAGATCGAGGACGTGCTCCTCGCCCACCCCCGGGTCCTCGACGTGGCCGTCTTCGGCGTACCCAACGACGACATGGGTGAAGAGGTGAAGGCGGTGGTCCAACCGGTGCGTTGGGAGGAGGCCACCGATGCGCTCGCTGCCGAGCTGCAGGCGTGGTGCGAGGGCCGGCTGGCCGGGTACAAGCGTCCCCGCTCCTTCGACTTCGACCCCGAGCTGCCCCGGCTGGACAACGGCAAGCTGTACAAGGGGGCGGTGCGGGACCGCTACTGGGCAGGGCGGTCGACCCGGGTGTCGTGAGGACCGAGCCCGGTCCAGATCGGCGTCAGCTGGTCCGGTGCACGGGGACGTTGCCGTAGCCGGCCACGTTCGACATGTGGACCCGGGTGGTGCCGGCCTCGTCGACTTCGAAGTGCGGCCAGCGCCGGGCCAGCTCCTCGACGGCGATGCGGCTCTCCATACGGGCCAGGGCCGCCCCCAGACAGCTGTGGATGCCGTAGCCGAGCCCGAGGGCCAGGCTCGGGGTCCGGTCGACGTCGAAGGTGTCGGGGTTCTCGTAGAAGCGCTCGTCCCGGGTGGCCGAGCCCGTGATCAGAATGGTGGGGTAACCGGCCGGGACGTTGACCCCGCTGTAGACCGAGTCCCTCATCGAGAACCGGCCCTGGTACTGCGACGGCGGGTAGTAGCGAAGGATCTCCTCCACGGCAGTGGGAATCTTGGTGGGGTCGTCGACCACCTTTTGGTACTCGCCCGGGTTGCGGTGGAAGAGGACGACGGCGTTCCCCACCAGCTTGGTCACCGTCTCGGCCCCGGCCCCCCCGAGGAGGCTGGCGAACCCGGCGATCTCCTCGTTGTCGAGCCGGGTCATCTCGCCGTCGCCCCGGTCCACCTCCACCTGGGTCAGGCGGCTGATCATGTCGTCGCCCGGGTTGCGCCGCTTCTCGTCGGCCAGCTGGTACCAGTAGAGGCCCCCATCGATGCCGGCCTGGACCCCCTCGGGGGTCGGGTCCATCTGCCCCGGCTCGCGGTGGAGCGACAGGTCCAGCCAGTGGCGGATCTGCTGTCGCTCGCCCTCGGGCACGCCCAGCATCCGGGAGATGATCTCGACCGGGAACGGGGCGCTGAAGTCGGCGACGGCGTCGAAGGAGTCGGCGTCGTCGAAGGGGGCGAGAAAGGACTGGATGACCTCTCGGACCATGGGCTCGAGCGCGCCGACGGCCCGGGGGGTGAACACCCGGCTGACCAGAGCCCGGAGCCGATCGTGCTCGGGAGGGTCCATCATGATGATGGACCGGTACATCTTGATGACCTCGGGGTCGGTGTTCAGGGTGGACAGGTCGACGCCATGGCTGCTCGAGAAGGTCTGCCAGTCCTTGTGGGCGGCGCTGACGTCCTCGTGGCGGAACAGGGCCCAGAAGCCGTACTTCTCGTTGAAGTAGACCGGTGACTCGTCGCGCATGCGCCGGTACAGGTCGTAGGGGCTGTCGAAGTACTCGTCCGAGAACGGATCGAACTCGAGCGGCGCCTCGCTCACTGCGACATCGGACATACAGTCCCTCCCCGGGTCGGTCCATTCACGGACGATCAACGATTCATGGATGATCAAAATGGATGATCAAAATGGATCAGGTCCACCTGCCCGCATGGTACCCGTTGAGAGAACGACCATGCTCCCGATCAGGGCCCGTCCCCGCTCGGAGCGGCATGACCAGGGGCGGCGGGAGGGTTGTCCGGCATGACCAGGATCTCTTCGATCCGTGCGCCGCTGGCCAGGACCCGGAGCACCTGTTCGGCCATGTCCTCGACGGTCATGACCGCACCGGCCGCCGGGTAGCCCTCCGCCGACCAGCGGTCGAACATCTCCCCGGTCAGGAGCGGGTCCCAGCGGTCGGCGAACTCGGTCATGGTCGGTCCGACGATGAACGTGGTCACCCGGAGCCAGGGGTACTCTCCCCGCAACCCCCGGGCCATCTCGTGGAGCGCGGCCTTGGTCGTCGTATAGGGAACGAGTCCCGGGTAGGGCCGGCCGACCGAGCTCGACCCGAGGAACACGAGGCGACCGCCCGACGCCTCCAGGTGGGGGAGGGCGGCCCGGGCCACCTGTGATGCCCCGATCACGTTGGTCTCGAGCAGCTCGCGCCACACGTCGCCGGTGGCGTCGTGGCTGCGGGTGAGCGGCGAGGTCCCGGCGCCGTAGACCACGGCGTCCAGGCCACCGAAGCGGTCGACCGTCCGGGCCACGGCCTCGGCGCAGTGCTCGTCGTTGCGGACGTCGCATCGGATGGCGAGGGCGCGGCCCCCGGCCTCGGACACGGCGGCTTCCAGCCGGTCGGTCCGGCGCGCCGCGAAGGCCACGTCGGCTCCGGCTGCCGCGGCCTGGAGGCCGACCGACCGACCGATGCCCGACGACGCTCCCACGATCAGGATGCGATGTCCCTTCAGATCGGCCATGTCCCCCATCCTTCTGCGCCTGCTGCGGCAGGCCCGTCAGCGAGAGGATGGTAGCGGCTGGGAGGAAGCGCCATGATCGGACTCGGCCGCCCAGGACGCGGCGACGGCGGCCCAGCTCAGACGAGCTGATCGGCCAGGGAGAGGAGCTCGGCCATCGCCTCGAGCTGCTCCAGGTAGTGAGGCAGGGAGTGGTGCACGAACCGCAGTTGCAGGCCGGTGGCGCCGGCCTCGACGAGCGTGTCGACCATCCGGCGGGCGCCGTCGGGATCGCCGGCGGGGTCCACCGGCCGGCCGTTCGACAAGATGACCTCCAAGGGGCTCGTGCGAGCAGCCCAGGCCGCAGTCTGTCGAGCGGCGGCGACCATGGCGCCCATCTCGGCGGTCCGGAGCCCGAAGGGCACCCATCCGTCCCCCAGCTCGACGGCGCGACGGAGGGACCGGGCCGTCCGACCACCGATCCACAGCGGCACCACCGGCTGACGGGCGCAGGGGTCCACGGCCATGCCGGAGAACCGGTAGTAGGGACCGGCGTACTCGGGGAGCGGGTTGGACAGCGCGGCCCGGAGGGCCGACAGGGCGTCGTCGGCCCGGGGACCGCGGTCGTCGAACGCGGCCCCGAGGAGCTCGAACTCCTCCCGGAGCGAGCCGACGCCCAGCCCCAGGATCACCCGGCCCCCGGTCACCTGGTCGAGGGTGCCGTACCGCTTGGCGATCTCGAGCGGGTGGTGGTAACCGAGGACGAGAACGTTGGTGCTGAAGCGGATCCGGGTGGTCACCGCGCCCAGGTACCCGAAGGTGGCCAGGGGGTCCCAGTAGCGGCTTCCCCGCACGAGCGGCAATCTCGGTGGGAACGACGACGTGCTCGCTGCAGGTCAGGTGGGAGTAGCCGAGCCGGTCGGCCACCTTGGCCAGGGTGGCGACGTCGTTGATCGAGCCTTCCGCCTCCCAGGAGGCGTGGGCGTCGGGCAGCATGGTGAGCACCGGGGTGGTGATGCCCACCCGCAACGGTCGCTGCGTCGCGTCGACCCGAGTAGCCACGCTCTCTCCTTCTCACCGGACCGGTTGTGTCCCTCTGGCGCGACCGGGACCGGCCGCCCGATCGGGACGGGGCGACGCTAGCACCGCGGTTCTCTCGCTCCGGGCGGAGCGAGATGCACGTCTCGCCGCCTTCGCGGTCCCGCCGGTAGTGTCGTCAGCCTCATGAAGCTCCGAACGACCTACCGGGCCCCGGGGGCCGCCCGGTACCGGCAACCACAGGGCGCCTGGGACGTGCCGACGCTCGACACCCTGATCACGTCGCGCCCGGTCGGCGCCGGGCCGGCCGTGGTCGACGGCAAGCGCCGGATCGACGCAGACCAGCTGGAGCGCATGGTGGCCGGAGTGGCCGGCGGCCTGCGGAGGCTCGGCGTCCGCCGCGGCCACGTCGTGACCTGGCAGCTGCCCAACTGGTACGAGGCGCTCGTGCTCTTTCGGGCCTGTTGGCGGTGCGGGGCGGTGGCTGCGCCGCTCCACCACCAGATGGGGACGGCCGAGGTGGAGCACATGGTCGAAGTGCTCGAGCCAGCAGTTGCGCTGGCGTCGTCGGCCCTTCCGCTGGCCGGGCGGGACGGTGTCGTCCTCGTGCGTGGCGGCGACACCCGGTTCGACCAGCTGATGGCCGGGCCCCCGGTGCACGTGAGCCCCAACCACCCGTCCGACCTGGCCGTGGTCATCTTCACCTCCGGGTCGACCGGACAGCCCAAGGCGGTGCTCCACACCCACCGGGGCCTGGCCTACAAGTCGCTCACCATGACCGGGGTGCATGGCTTGACCGGGGGTGACGCCGTCCTGATGCCGGCACCGCTGGCCCATGTCTCCGGGCTGCTGAACGGCATCCTGGTCCCCGGTACTGCAGCCATGCGCACCGTGCTCATGGAGCGGTGGGACGTCGAACGGGGGATTCGCCTGATGGGCGAGGAGCGCATCAGCTTCATGATCGGGCCCCCGACCATGTTCACGGCCATCATGGAGGCACCGGGCTTCAGCCCGGCCACGGTGGCAAGCATGCGAGTGGTGTCGAGCGGGATGATGGGCGTGAGCCCAGCGTTCATCGAGGCGGCCCACGAGGGACTGGGGGCCATCGTCAAGCGCAGCTACGGATCGACCGAGGCGCCGACCGTCTCCACCTGCAGCAACCACGACCCCCAGGAACGGTGCCGGACCACCGACGGCCGGGCGGTGGGACGGGCCGAGCTCCTCGTCGCTGACCCGGCCACCGGGCGCCCGCGGCCGGCCGGGGAGGCGGGGGAGGTCCTGATCCGGGGGCCCGAGCTGTTCGCCGGGTACGCGGAGCGCTCGGAGACGTCGGCCGCCACCTACCGTGGCTGGTTCCGCAGCGGCGACCTCGGGATCCTCGACGACCAGGGTTGGCTGACCATCACCGGCCGGATAAAGGAGCTGATCATCCGGGGCGGAGAGAACATCTCCTCGGCCGAAGTGGAACGGTCCCTCGAGCTCCATCCCGGGATCGCCCAGGCCGTCGTGGTCGGCCGCCCCGACGACCGGCTGGGGGAGCGGGTGGTGGCCTTCGTCATCGGTCGGTCGGAGATCGACGTGGCCGAGTGCCGACGCTGGTTCGCCGAGCAGGGCGTGGCCCGGTTCAAGACCCCCGAGTTGGTGGTGCCCGTCGACGAGATCCCGCTGCTGGCGGCGGGCAAACCCGACCGGACCGTGCTCAAGGCCCGGGCGGCGACCCTGGCGTTTGATCCAGTGAGTTGAGTCCGCTCCAGGGCACCCGGACGGGCCACCGATGACGGCCCCGGGTGGGTCGCCAGACCTGCCTGCCGCAGCCGGCGAAAACGCCTGTTTGGAACGAGGCGGCCCGAGTCGGTAGCGTGACCTCGGGCACCGGGCACCGGGCACCGGGCACCGGGCCTACCGGGCACGCCGGCCTACCGGGCACCGGAGCCGAGGAGCAGAGCCGAGGAGCAGAGCGAGGGACGGTCATGGCCGCGACGATGCAGGGGTCCCCGTACTGGCGGCCCGCGGGGGGTGGCGGCGCATGCCGCTCATTGCCAACGACGTCCTGACCTGTGCCGTCGGGACGGTCCCCCACCGCCTGGCCGTCACGCTCGGGGAACAGACGCTGACCTTCGGCGAGGTGGAGCGCCGGGCCAACCGCGCCTCCAACGCCCTCCTCGGGCTGGGGATCCTGCCGGGGGACCGGGTGGCCTGGTGGTCGGACACCGCCCTCGAGGGCGTCGACCTCTACTTCGGGCTCAGCCGGATCGGCGTCGCCTTCGCCCCGCTGAATCCCGCCTACCGCGACGACGAGGTCACCGCGGCACTGGAGTACCTGTCGCCTCGGCTGCTGGTCGTCGACCCTGCCCATGCTGAGCGAGCCGAACAGCTGGTGGCCGGGCTCGACATCCCGCTGGCCACGGTGGGGGAGGGGCGGAGCCGGCCCGGGACCGACCTGACCGCGCTGGCCCAGGGCGCGTCGGCCCGCGCTCCCGATGTGCCGTTCCCGGACGAGGAGGCCGTCTGCACCATTTTCCTCACCAGCGGGAGCACAGGCCAGCCCAAGGGAGTGATGGTCTCCCAGCGGGCGACCTGGTTGCGCACCCACGCCGGCGCCGCCGCCCACACCACCAGCGGCGGGCGCGGCCAGGTGGTCATGTTCCCGCTCTTCCACATGGCCGGGTGGAACTTCGCCACCATGGCCTGGTCGGCCCACCAGCCCGCCCACCTCGTCCGCCGGGCCGACGCCGACGAGCTCCTTGGTTCGGTCGAGCGCTGGTCGGCGGCCACCCTCTACTGCATTCCCGCCGTCTGGCGTCGGATACTCGACTGCGATCGACCCGCCGACGTCAGCTCCCTCGACTGGGCCCTGACGGGCACATCCCAGGTCACCACCGAGCTGCTGCACGGGATCAAGGAGCGGTTCCCGTCCAGCCGGACGACCGTCAACTACGGCTCGACCGAGACGGCGCGCGCCGTCGCCCTGTCCGACGCCGACCTGTTCTCCCGTCCCGGCAGCGTCGGCCATCCCATCCCCGGGGTCCAGGCCAAGCTGGCCGACGACGGTGAGCTGCTGTTGGCCAGCGACCGGTTGATGACGGGCTACTTCGGGCTGCCCGACGAGTCGGCCGAGGCGCTCCGGGGCGGGTGGTACCACACCGGGGACCTGGCCGAGCGGGACGACGACGGGTACCTGACCATCGTGGGCCGGAAGAAGGAGGTCATCCGCTCGGGAGGGGAGACGGTGGCCCCCGTCGAGGTGGAGGCGGCCCTGGCCGGGTATCCCGGCCTCGTCGAGGTGGCGGTGATCGGTGTCCCCGACCCCGAGTGGGGGGAGGTGGTCTGCGCCGTGGTCGTCGTGGCCGACGGTGGGCCGGCCCCCAGCGCGGAGAAGCTGCGCGCCCATATCGGCGACCGGCTGGCCACCTACAAGCACCCCCGAAAGGTGGCGCAGGCCGACCAGCTGCCCCGGACCGGGGCCACCGGACAGATCCAGCGGTCGCGGCTGGCCCGGGAGTATGGCTCGGCGGCCGGTTGATGGAACGCGAGGTCCTGTTCACCGGCGTCGGCGGTCAGGGGGTCCAGATCGCCTCGAAATCCCTGGCCACCGCAGCCATCGACGAGGGTCGACAGGTAATGCTCGTGCCCCGCTACGGGGGCGGCATGCGGGGCGGCATGACCAACGCCGAGGTGACCATCGGCGACGGGCCGCTGCGCGCCCTGCCCGTGGCCACCGCAGCCTGGTCGGCCTACGCCATGGACCCCTCATACTGGTCGACCATCCGCCCCAACCTGCGTCCCGGCGCCGTGGTGGTGGTGAACTCCTCGCTCTTCACCCTGCCCGTCGGCGTGCCCGGGGCCACCGTGTTCGAGGTGCGCGCCGGGGAGCTGGCCACCGAGCTGGGCAGCCCGATGAGCGCCGGCTTCGTCCTCCTCGGCGCCTTCGTGGCCGTGACCGGGGTGGTCAGCGTGGACAGCGCGGTGGCGGCCATGCGGCAGCTGGTGCCCCCCTACCGCACGCAGCACCTCGAGGCCAACGAGGGGGCCATCCGGGCGGGCGCGGCGCAGGTTCCCGCCCTCGCCGCCCCGGCGTGGGCCGAGCGGCCACCGGTGCCGGTGGCGTGAGCCGCGCCATGGCCGACGAGATCGGGGCCCGATGACCCGCCGACTCATGCAGGGCAGCGATGCCATCGCCGACGCCGCCATCCTGGCCGGCTGCCGGTTCTTCACCGGCTACCCCATGCTGCCGTTCACCGAGCTGCTCGAGAACATGGCCCGCAAGCTCCCCGAGGCCGGCGGGGTGTGCATCAACGCCAACAGCGAGATCGAGGCGGTCAACATGGCCCTCGGGGCCGCCGCCACCGGGGCGCGGGCGGCCACGGGCTCGTGCGGGCAGGGGCTCGCCCTGATGCAGGAGGGCATCGCCGAGCTGGCCCTGAACGAGCTGCCCCTGGTGGTGTTCAACATGGCTCGGGGCCAGCAGGACTACTTCCAGGCCACCCGGGGCGGGGGCTGGGGGGACTACCGGACCATCACCCTCGCGCCGAAGGACGTCCCAGAGGCGACCGCCCATACCCAGCTGCTCTTCGACCTGGCCGACCGCTACCGCACGCCGACCATCCTCTACGGCGACTACGTGATCGCCCACACCTCGGTGGGTATCGAGCTGGAGCGGCTTGACTTCGGTCCGTTACCGGCCAAGGACTGGGCCCTCGACGGGTCGATGAGCGGCACCGGGCAGGCCCGCCAGATCTGGACCTGGGCCCGGGGCAAGCCCAACACGCCCGGCCCGGGGCCGGACCGGGCCTGGCGGACCATCGCCGAGAAGTACGCCCACATCGAGGAGGTCGAGCCCCGTTTCGAGGCCGACCGCGTCGATGACGCCGAGGTGGTGGTGGTGTCGTTCGGGACGACAGCCGTCTTCGTCGACCGGGTCGTCGACGAGCTGCGGGCCGAGGGGGTGCGCATCGGGTCGTTCCGGCCCGTCACCCTGTGGCCGTTCCCGGGCCGGGCCCTGGCCGAGGCGACGCAGGGGTGTGCCCACGTGCTGGTCTACGAGCTGAATGCCGGGCAGATGGTCGACGACGTCCGCATGCACGCCGCCGACCGTTCGGTCATACGCTCTATCGGTGGAGTGTCCCAGGACAACTCGGGGATGCGGCAGGGCGACCTGTTGAACGCGACCGAGCTCCGCAGCCGAGTAGAGCGGGCCATCGCCGGGACGGGAGCCGCCGTGCCATCAGGGAGGACCACGCCATGACCACCATCGACACCGCCTCGGTCCCCGACCAGCCGGCCCGGCCAGTCGCCCGGTTCAAGCCGGACCTGCTCCAGTCGGGCGAGCACGAGCTCTGCCCGGGCTGCGGCCATCCCGTGGCCTGGCGGGTCGTCCTCGAGGTCATCGCCGAGCTGGGCCTGTCCAACCGGGCCATCCTCATCGCCGGCCACGGCTGCTACACGCAGATGATGAAGCTGAGCGACCTCGACTCGCTCCAGTGCCTCCACGGTCGGGCCCCGGCCGTGGCCACCGGGGTCAAGCGCATGGTGCCCGATACCGCCGTGTTCACCCTGCAGGGCGACGGGGACATGGTCAGCGAGGGCCTGCACGAGGTCCTCCATGCCGCCGCCCGGGGCGAGCAGGTCACCGCCTTGCTGTTCAACAACGGGGTCTTCGGCGACACCGGCGGCCACCTCACCGCCACCACCGTGATCGGCCAGCGGACCAAGACCAGCCTCGAAGGCCGCGACCCCGGCGCTCACGGATACCCCATCGACGTGAGCCGGCTCATCGCCCAGATGGAGGGGACGGCCTACGCAGCGCGGGGGGCGGTCAACACCCCGGGCATGGTGGCCCGCACCAAGCGGATGATCGGGCGGGCCGTGGAGCTGCAGATGGCCGGGGCCGGCTTCACGTTCGTGGAGGTCCTGACCATGTGCCCGACGGGTTGGTTCGTCCCCACGGCCGGCGGTCCCGAGTACCTCGAGGAGTCGATGATGGAGACCTTCGGCATCGGCGAGCTGAAGGCGCCGCCGGAGTAGGCGCTGCATCGGTCGGAGCGGAACCGGGACTCACTGGGAGTGGAGACTCAGTGGGAGCGGAGCGAGCCGGCCGAGGAGGAAGTCACCACGCCCGACCGTACCGGTCCCGGTGGGCCCGCTGGCTGAGCGGCAGACGCCGGGGCGGGCCGGGAGGCTTGGCCGGCCAGCCGATGGGCACCACGGCCATGGGCCGGATCGATTCGGGCAGGGCCAGTAGTTCGCCGAGCTCGTCGCCGAACAGCGTGGCCAGCGTGGTCATGGCCGAACCGAGCCCGAGGGCGGTCGCGGCCAGCAAGAGGTTCTGGGTGGCAGGGAAGACCGAGGCCGGGAGTGTGGGCTCGAGCCCGATGGACGAGTCGCCGCAGACCACCACGATGACCGGGGCCGCCTCGATCCCGCCCTCGGCTCCTCGGTGCACCTCCTCGAGGAGGGCCTCGGGGAGCCGTCCCTCGGAGTGCTGTCGGCCACCCCCTCGCCAGGCCCGCCGGGTGAGGTCGCCCACCTGGGCGCGAAGACCGGAGTCGCGCACGACGACGAACACCCAGGGCTGGAGGTTCTCGGCGCTGGGGGCGTGGGTGGCCGCCTCGAGGCACGCCTCCACGAGATCCTCGTCCACGGGGCGGTCGGCGAAGGCCCGGCACGCCCGTTGGTGCAGTACGACGTCGAAGAACTCCCTCGGGCTCGCCGTCGACTCTCGGTCAGCCATACCGCCCCCCGCGCTCGTCGGTCCGATCGGGATGGCTTCCCGTCAGGCCGGAGCAGAACGTAGGGAGCAGAACCTAGTCCGTGATCGATGCCCCACGGCGCCCTTGGCCACGTCCAGGGAACGGCAATCGGTCAATTTGCCCCTCGGTCGGCGACGGCTTGGGCCGGCGGGCAGGGACCTGGGCGTTCGCCTACGTTGTCTCCGATGATCCGGTACACCGTTGGTGACGACAGCGTGGCCCGCCTGGTCCTCGACCGGCCCGAGGCCAAGAACGCGCTGAGCATCGAGATGCGCGACGAGATCGTTGCCCGTGTCGGCGAGGCGCGGGCCGACCCGGATGTACGGGCCCTGCTGGTCACCGGGGTGGGCGACGCCTTTTGTGCTGGTATGGACCTCCGGGCCTCAACCGTGTCCCGGGCCGGCGGCGAGGGCTTCGACCCCCGGGCTACCAGCGAGGCCCTGCGCAAGGGGGTGCAGGCCTTCATCCGCGAGCTGTGGGAGCTCGACAAGCCGACCGTGGCCGCGGTGAACGGGACGGCGGTGGGCCCCGGCGCCCACCTGGCCCTGGCCTGTGACTTCGTCCTCCTCTGCGAGGAGGCCCGGTTCGTCTGGTCGTTCGCCAAGTGGGGCCTGGTCGTCGACGCCGGCGGGGCCTACCTGCTTCCCCGGCTGGTCGGCCTGCCCCGGGCGAAGGCCATGGTCATGTTGGGGGAGGGAGCCAAAGGGACCGAGGCCGTGGACCTGGGCCTCGCCTACCGGTGCCTCCCCACCGCGGAGGAGCTGCAACTCGAGGCCTCGGCGCTGGCGGCCAGGCTGGCCTCGGGACCGATCCGCTCGATGGGGCTGTCCAAGCAGCTCCTCAACGCCACCTTCGAGACCGACCTGACCGACTCGCTCGACCGTGAGGCCCATGCCCAGGCCATGGCGACGGTGTCGCCGGAGATGGCCGAGGGGATGGCCGCCTTCGCCGAGCGAAGGGCCCCCGACTTCCGTGGGGCCCGGTAGGGACGCCGTGCGGACCTCGAGCGAGATGGTGCCGGAGGGCGCCGGGACGAGGGCGGTACGGGATGGCTGACCGGTCGCCCGTCATCGTCGGGGTCGGTACCAGCATCCTCCCGGTCGCCCCCGAGCTCGATTCGGTCGGCCACCACGTGCTGGCCGCCACCCGGGCGCTGGCCGACGCCGGCATCCCCAAGGCGGCGGTGGACGGCTACTGCTGCGCGGGCGGCGGCAAGGAGGCGGTGTCCGTCGACGACATGACGGTGATGGTCGAGTACCTCGGGCTCTCGCCGACCTACACCGACGGGACGATGTCGGGTGGATCGAGCTTCGAGCTCCACGTCGAGCACGCCGCCGCCGCCCTCGGGGCCGGACTGTGCGAGACGGTGCTCATCACCTACGGCTCCGACCAGCTGACCCGGATGGGCCGCCGGCTTGGGACCGGTGGGTTCGGTGCTCCCGGGAGGCGCGTCCCCGGGCCCTCGCAGTACGAGGCCCCCTACGGCGGCACCATCGTGTCTGCGTACGCCATGGCGGCCCAGCGGCACATGTTCGAGTTCGGCACCACGTCGGAGCAGCTGGCCGCCATCGCCGTGGCCGCCCGCGCCAACGCGGCGGCCAACCCCGAGGCGATGTACCGGGAACCGATCGGCATCGAGGACGTCCTGGCCTCCAGGATGATCGCCGACCCGCTGCACAAGCTCGACTCGTGCGTCATCTCCGACGGCGGCGGGGCGCTGGTCATGACGACGGCGGAACGGGCCCGGGACCTTCCGGGGGTGCCGGTCCGGGTCCTGTCGACGGCGTCGGCCGAAACCCATTGGAACATCTCGGCCATGCGCGACTTCACCACCACCGCGGCCACGACGGTCGGCGACCTGCTCTTCGAGCGGTCCGGGCTCGAGCGGGGCGACGTCGACGTGTTCCAGTGCTACGACAGCTTCACCATCACCGTCCTGTTGCTCCTCGAGGACCTCGGGTTCTGCGCCAAGGGCGAGGGAGGGCCGTTCGTGGCCCAGGGCACCATCGAACTGGACGGCGTCCTCCCCACCAACACGGACGGCGGCGGCCTGAGCGCCGTGCACCCGGGCATGCGTGGGATGTTCCTCCTCATCGAGTCGGTGCGACAGCTCCGAGGCGAGGCGCTGAACCAGGTCCCCGGGTGCCGGGTGGCGCTGGCCTGCGGTGTCGGTGGCTGGCTGTCGTGCATCGGGGGCGTGCTGATGGGCCGGGCCGATCGATGAGGGCAAGCTGATGGAGGTCGTCGCCGACTGGGGGGATCCCCGGTTCGCCGGCCGGCCTCGCCCCGAACCGGACCGGCTCTCCGCCCAGTTCTTCGCTGCCGCCGATGCTGGCCAGCTCCGCTACCAGGAGTGCCCGTCGTGCGGCCATCGGCAGTTCTATCCGCGGTTGCTCTGCACCGAGTGCGGCGGTGAGCCGGAGTGGCGGACGGCGTCGGGCCGGGGATCGGTCCACACCTTCACCGTGGTGCGCCAGAGTCTCATGCCCCCCTTCGACGGGCTGGCCCCCTACGTGATCGCCATGGTCGAGCTCGACGAGGGCCCGAAGATGATGGGCAACCTGACCGACTGCGACCCCGACGACGTCCGCATCGGCATGCCGGTGGACGCCTACGCGGTGCGGGTCGAGGAGGGTGTCTCGGTCCCGTTCTGGCGACCGGTCGCCGAGAGCTGACCGACTCGACCGATCCGGCGACTCGACCGATCCGGCGATCCGGCGATCCGACCCGGGTCTGTCACGCGCCGGCCGCGCTGGCTCCGGGCACGGGGCCTGACGCCCCGGGGTGCTTCAAGAAGACGCTCACGAAGCGGATCTTGCCCGCCTCGTCCGTTTCGAACAGGCAGACCTCTGGGTGGTCGGTCTCGGCGCCGTCGATGTCGAACACCTCGTTCAGCTCGGCGACGAAGCGATGGTCGCCGCAGGGGGAGACCCGCCGGACATGCAACCGGTAGTGAGGGAGGGTCGAGATGATGCCGCGCAGGAACTCGACGTAGGGCCCCTTTCCCGTGATCACGTCGGCGAACGGCCCATCTCGCACCAGGCCGTCCTCGGTAATGGTGGCGGCCAGCCGCTCCCAGTCCTGCTCGCCCATTGCCGCCAGGTACTCCTCGATCGCGTTCATGTGCTCACCTTCGCCCCTCGACCTCCCGCTCCGGAACGGGAGATGACCGTGCCCTCCGAAGCGGAAGATGCCATCGAGCGATACCTTCCCTCACCACCGCCCGACCCGTTCTGTTAGAAGATATGCAGAATCCGAACGGCGACGACGCAGCGGGCGCGAGCAGAGGCCTCAGATGGAAGGGTCCTCCCCCGTCGGCGCCGGAATGGGTTCGTGCCAAGATGCAGGTGTGCGGGGGGTCGATGGGCGCCGGGGGGTGCCGGTGGGCTTCCGAGCGAGGGGGTTTGCCATGTCCGTGACCGACGACCAGCGAGTCGACGCCGAGGCCCCGCTGTCGGTGTCCTCCTACCGCTACCCGACGGGCTGGTACGTGGTGGCCTGGTCGTCGGAGGTGGCGACGGGCTCGGTGGAACGCCTCCACTACTTCGGCCGGGAGCTGGTCTGCTTCCGGGGCGAGTCAGGATCGGTGGCCGTGCTCGACGCCTACTGCCAGCACCTGGGCGGCCATCTGGGGGTGGGCGGGACCGTTGTCGGCGACGAGATCAAATGCCCGTGGCACGCCTGGCAGTGGCGCCAGGACGGGACCAACTCGCTCATCCCCTACTCGAGGGAGGGATGCAAGCGTGGGGTGCGCATCCGAACCTACCCGACCACCGAGTGGTACGGGATGGTGGCCGTGTGGTTCGACCGGGACGGCGGCCCGCCCGGCTGGGAGCTGCCCAACGTCCCCGAGCTCGACTCGGGCGACTACTACCCGATGCACCCGCACTCCCGGATGCTCAACCGGGTGAAGGTGCATCCCCAGGTCATCGTGGAGAACGCAGCCGACCCATACCACATCGCCCCGGTGCACCACGGAGACCGGCCGGCCGAGACGACGTCGTTCGAGTTCTTCGAGAACCACATCCACGCCACCGTCACCGTGAACTACGGCGGTGGCCGCCCGAGCACCTGGCTGACCCCCGAAGGCCCGGTCGACGGTGAGGTCGTCTACGACACCTTCGGCCTCGGGATCGGCTTCGTCCGCTTCCCTCCCGAGGTGATGGCATCGGTGCAGATCACCAGCCATACGCCGGTCGACGAGGACTACACCGACTACTACTTCGCCATGGGCTGCCGGCGCGAGCCCGGTGACACGGGCGACGTCCCCGATGGCCGGGCAGCGCGCTGGATCGAGCTGCAGCAGGAGATCATCAAGCAGGACTTCTTCACCTGGGAGCACATGAAGTACCTGGACAAGCCCTCCTTCACCGTCGAGGAGGCTAAGAACTACGCCGGCCTCCGGCGCTGGGCCCGGCGGTTCTACCCGCCCGACGTCGAGCCAGGCGGTACCGCCGAGCGGCGCGACAGCCCCGAGCCCGCAGCCAACTGATGGGATCGTGGTCGTCGTCCTCACCGGGGCGTCGGTTCGCCGGCACCGGGCTCACCATCCCCGCCGTGCTCGACGCTCAGGCCGCCGATCGCCCCGACCAACCCGCCCTGCACGTCGCCGGCGTGCCCCTCAGCTACCGCCGGTTGGCCGAGCGCTCCGCGTCGGCCGCGCACGTCCTGGCCGAGCTCGGCATCGGGCCGGGTGATCGGGTGGCCATCTACATGGCGACCTCGCCCGAATGGGTGCTGTCCTGGTTCGGTCTGGCGCGGCGCGGGGCGGTGGCCGTGCCGGTCAACACGGCGTACCGGGGCGAGTTCCTGGCCCACCAGCTCCGCGACTGCGGGGCAACGGTGATCGCCGCCGACGCCGACCTGTTGGACCAGGTGCTGGCCATCGCGGCCGACGTGCCCTCGCTCGGGACGGTGCTGGTCCGAGAGGGCGACGAGGGAGCGGGGGATGGGTGGCGGGCCCGGGTTCGTGGCCTCGGCCGCCTGGCCTTCGAGTCGATCGCCTGCCTCGATGCCGGCGACCCCCTCGGGGCCGAGTCACTCGCCCGCTGGAACCAGCCGGGTGCGATCTTCTACACCTCGGGCACCACGGGACCCTCCAAGGGAGCGATAGCCACCCAGCACTATCTGTTGTCCGCCGCCCAGACGATGGTCGACTGCTGGAAGCTGCAGCCCGAGGAGGCGGTGTACGCCCCGCTCCCGCTGTTCCACCTGAGCGCGGTCGGCAGCGTGCTGGGCCCGCTCCTCGCCGGCGGGACCGGGGTCATCGATCGGGCCTTCAGCGTCCGGGGCACCTGGGACCAGGTCCGCCGCCACCGGGCGGTGGGCCTGGTCGGGGCGGGGGCCATGGTCAACATGCTGTGGAGCCTGCCCGCCGACGAACGTGACCGCGACCTGCCCATCCGGTTCCTCTCGGCTGCGCCGGTGGCCAAGGAGCTCTACCAGGCCGTGCAGGACCGCTGGGGGTGCCGGGTCGTCACCTGCTACGGACTGAGCGAGGCCTTCCCGCTGACCGTGGCCGGTGTCGACGACGACAACCCACCGGGGGCGTCGGGACGGGTCAACCCCGACTTCGAGGTCATGGCGGTCGATGCCGAGGACCGGCAGGTGCCCGCAGGGACGGTGGGCGAGATCGTCTGCCGGCCGCAGCGACCCCACGTGATGTTCGAGGGGTACGGCGGACGCGACCGCGAGACGGTCGAGCAGACCCGGAACCTCTGGTTCCACACGGGCGACCTCGGTCGGTTCGACGAGGAGGGGAGCCTGTACTACGCCGACCGCAAGAAGGACGCCATGCGGCGGCGGGGGGAGAACATCTCGTCGTACGAGATCGAGCAGGCCCTCGCCCGCTACGAGCCGGTGTCCGAGGTGGCGGCGGTCGGCGTGCCCAGCGAGCTGGGCGAAGACGACGTGATGGTCTACGTCGTGGCCAAGCCCGGACGCCAGCTCGACCCGCTGGCCTTCATGGACTTCTGCAGCGAGCAGCTTCCCTACTTCGCCGTCCCCCGCTACGTCGACGTATGCGGCGAGCTGCCCAAGAACGTTGTCGGTCGGGTGCTGAAGCACGAGCTGCGGGCCCTCGGGGTCAGGGATTCGGCCTGGGATCGCGAACAGGCCGGCTACGTGGTAGGGCGATGAGCGGACGGGACGGCGCCCCACTGGATGGCGCCTCACTGGACGCGGCCTCACGAGGACGGCGCCTCAGTGGACGGCGCCTCACTGGACGCGGCCAGGAGCATGGCCCACGGCCAGCAGCTGGCCCGGATCGCCCACAAGTACCCCGACCGCGTGGCCCTGGTGTGCCGGGAGGAGCGCCGGACCATGGCCGAGCTCGACCAACGGGTCAGCCGGCTGGCCGCGTCCCTGGCCCGGAGGGGGCTGAAACGGGGCGACCGGCTCGCCGTGCTGATGGGCAACAGCATCGAGATGGTCGAGGCCGTCTTCGCCGGGTGGCGCCTCGGGGCCATCGTGGTGCCGGTCAACTTCCGGCTCGTGGCCGACGAGGTGGGCTTCATCCTGTCCGACTCGGGTGCCCGGATCGTCGTCGTGGACGAGCATCTGGCCGGCCTGGTCGGGACCAACCGCGAAGCACTGCCCCAGCTCGAGGGGGTGGTGGTCCGGGGAGAGCCATCGGCGGCGGGGCCGGGCGCCGAGCGCTTCTCGGCTGTGATGGCCGATGACCCGCCGGCCCCGTCCGACGACCCGCCGGCCCCGCCCGAGGCGCCGGTGGCCGAGCACGACCCGGCCCTCATCATGTACACCTCGGGCACCACCGGGAGGCCCAAGGGGGCGGTGCTCACCCATTTCAACCTGGTCATGAGCACGCTGGGGGCGATGATCACCCAGGGGATCGGCGGCTACGACGACGTCTGGTACGCCAACCTCCCTCTCTTCCACATCGGCGGCCTGAGCGGCATCCTCCCCTACATCATCGCCGGGGGGTGCTCGGTGATCGTGCCCAGCGGGAACTTCGACGCCGCCGAAGCCGTGCGCGATCTGGTCGACCACGGCGTGACCGGGTGCGCGTTCATCGGCATGCAGTGGGACGACGTCTGCGACCAGGTGGTGGCGAGCGGGGCTGAGCTCCGGCTGCGGCGGGCCTCGTGGGGAGCGGCCAACACCCCGGTGCCCGTGCTGGAGAAGATGAGCCGCGTCCTGCCCGGCGTGCCCATTGCCACCTTCTTCGGCCAGACCGAGATGAGCCCGGTGACCTGCATGCTGAGCGCGGCCGATGCCGAGCGGAAACGGGGATCGGTCGGCCAGCCCATCGTCAACGTGGAGGCCCGGCTGGTGGACGACGCCGGCCGGGACGTGGCCGTGGGCGACGTGGGGGAGATCGTCTACCGGGGCCCAACGGTCATGCAGGGGTACTGGAACATGCCCGAGGCCAACCGGGAGGCCTTTGCCGGCGGCTGGTTCCACTCCGGCGACCTCTGCCGGATGGACGACGAGGGATACCTCTATGTCGTCGACCGCAAGCTCGACATGATCATCTCCGGGGGCGAGAACATCTACAGCGCCGAGGTGGAGGCGGTGCTGCGGGGCCATCCGGGGGTGGCCGACGTCTCGCTGATCGGGGTGCCCGACGACGTCTGGGGTGAAACCCCCCGGGCCGTCGTGGTCCCGGCCGACCCGGACCGACCGCCGCCGGCCGACGAGCTGATGACCTGGTGCAAGGAGCACCTGGCCTCCTATAAGAAGCCCACGTCGGTCGTGTACGTCGACCACTTGCCGGTCAACGCGGCAGGAAAGGTCCTGAAGCCGGCGCTGCGCCAGCGCTACGGCAAAAAGACACAGGGAGGTTGAGCCCGTGCCCCTGTCCTACGAGGAGGACCGCATCCTGCGATCGCTGGCCGGCCGAGAGGCGGTCCGGGACCTCTCGGTGCGCCAGGCCCGGTCCTTCGCCGAGGGCGACGCGTCCGCCTGGATCGGGACCTTCGTCGTCGGCGGCGAGCTCGAGCTGCCTGGCGGCGAGGTCGTGCGCGGCCACGTCGCCTTGGGGGAGTGGTTCGCCGGCGCCGACCGGAGTGGGACGACCGTCTCCACCGGTTCGGTGGTTGACATCGACGGTGTGCGCGGCACCCAGCAGAGCACCGTCCTGCTCCTGGCCGGCCCGCCCGAGGGGGGCGCCACCGTCGAGTCCGTCCTCTCGGTGTGCGACGACCTGGTCTACGAGCGGGGTCGGTGGTACTTCAGCCGGCGCCGGGTGCGGCCCTCCGGCGCCCCCGGGCGGTAGCCGACCAGGCCGCCGAGGGCGGACCGCCATTTGATAAGCGGCAACGGCCAGAGGAGAATCGGAGCCATGACCTCTCGAACAACGACGCCCCTGGTTCCCCACTGGATCGACGGGGCGGCCGTCACCGGGTCGGCCGACCGGTCGGGTGACGTCTTCGATCCGAGCACCGGGCGGGTCACGAAGCGGGTCGCCTTCGCCTCGACCTCCGATGTAGACGACGCCGTCGCCGCGGCCGGCCGGGCCGCCGGGCCCTGGGGCCGGACCTCCTTGGCCAAGCGAACCACGGTGCTCTTCGCCTTTCGCGAGCTGATCCACCACCGGGCCGACGAGCTGGCCGCAATCATCACCGCCGAGCACGGCAAGGTGCTCAGCGACGCCGCCGGCGAGGTGGCCCGGGGGATCGAGGTGGTGGAGTTCGCCTGCGGCATATCCCAGCTGATGAAGGGCAGCTTCACCGAAGGCGCGTCGACGGGGGTGGACGTCTTTTCGATCCGTCAGCCCTTGGGCGTGGTCGCCATCATCAGCCCGTTCAACTTTCCCGCCATGGTGCCCTGCTGGTTCTTCCCCCTGGCCATCGCCACCGGGAACACGGTGATCCTCAAGCCGAGCGAGAAGGACCCCTCGGCCGCCAACTGGATGGCGGAGCTGTGGGCCGAAGCCGGGCTTCCTGCCGGCGTCTTCAACGTCGTCCACGGCGACAAGGTGGCCGTGGACCGCCTCCTGGTCCACCCCGACATCAAGGCGGTGTCGTTCGTGGGGTCGACCCCGGTGGCTCGCCACGTCTACCAGTCGGCCACTGCCGAAGGGAAGCGGGTCCAGGCCCTCGGGGGGGCGAAGAACCACATGGTCGTGCTGCCCGACGCCGACCTCGACCTGGCCGCCGATGCCGCGGTGAGCGCCGGGTTCGGGTCGGCCGGGGAACGGTGCATGGCCATCTCGGTCCTGGTCGCCGTCGAACCGGTGGCCGATGACCTCATCGCCAGGATCACCAAGCGCATCTCGGCCCTGACCGTGGGCGACGGGCGGCGGGGGACCGACATGGGGCCCCTGGTCACGGGTTCCCACCGGGACAAGGTCGCTTCGTACCTCGACGCCGGCGCGGCCGAGGGAGCCGCCCTGGTGGTCGACGGACGGGACACGTCGGTCGACGGGGACGAGTCCGGCTTCTGGTTGGGCCCGACCCTCTTCGACCGGGTCACCCCCGACATGGCCCTCTACGAAGACGAGATCTTCGGGCCGGTGCTGTCGGTGGTCCGGGTGGCTACCTACGAGGACGCCCTGGCCCTGGTCAACGCCAACCCCTACGGCAACGGCACGGCGATCTTCACCAACGACGGGGGCGCGGCCCGGCGGTTCCAGAACGAGGTGGAGGTGGGAATGATCGGGGTCAACGTGCCGATCCCGGTCCCGGTGGCCTACTACTCATTCGGCGGATGGAAGAGCTCCCTGTTCGGCGACACCCACGCCCACGGGACCGAGGGCGTGCACTTCTTCACCCGGGGGAAGGTGGTGACCAGCCGGTGGCTCGACCCGAGCCACGGCGAGGTCAATCTCGGGTTCCCCCGCAACGACTGAGGAGGGATCGGCCCGCTCTGATCAGGAGGGGATGGACGTCTCGGCGAAGTCGAGCAGCTGCGGGGCGAGCAGCGGCCAGTGCTCGAAGAGGAAGCCCGTCCCACTCCGGGCTGCATCCGAGCGCAGGTTCCACTCGTCGTCGCCCCAGGGCGGCTCGACCAACTGCGACCCGACCATCAGTTCGTGGAGCCGCTCGGAGGTGGCCCGGGTGTGGTGGGGGTCGCTGGCCCCGCTGCGGAAGATCAAGCTGGGGACGGTGACCTTGGCGTACTGGTCGTCGGGCATCCCCGGCACCAGCTCGTGGGGATCGGGGCAGTACGCCTGCATCCAGCGCTCGAGGGTCTCGATGAACGCGCGGGGATCGAGGCGGAGGAACCGCTCCCGGTTGGCCGGGTTGCGCTCGAGCACCTCCTGCCACTCGGGCAGCTCCACGACTGCCTCCATCCCACCTCGCCAGGCCACCCGGATGGACTCGCCGCAATAGACGATGGCCAGCCCCATCAGGCCGTAGGTGCCGCCGCTGATCCACACCATGGCCAGACCGGCCGCCACCTCCGGGTGTCGGGCCGCGGCGAGGAGCGAGACCCGGGAACCCCCCGAGCCCCCGAAGATCACCGCCGGCGCCATGTCCAGAGCCTGCAACAGGCCGGCCAGCCGGTCGGCCTGCATCTCGGACTCCGACGACCCGGTGAACACGACGTCGGAGGCGCCGGTGTTGGGGCGGTCCCAGATGAGGACCTGCTTGCCCGCTCCGGCCAGGGCCTCGCCCAGCTGGCGGAGGCCAGGGGTGTCCTTGCTGAACCGTCCGCCGGGGGTGAGCACCCATGGCTGCCCACCCTCGCCGATGATGTCGTAGCTGATGGTCGCGCCCTCGATCTCCACTGTTGCCATGTCGCCCCTCCCTCGTCGTGCCGGTCTGCCCGGCTCACCCTATTGGACCGGATCACCGACACGGGGTCCCGGGTGGACTCGCCTCAGGAGGCCCGTGTTGTATCGGGCTTCATCGCCGGGCACGGAGCCGGAATTGGGCCCGAACGGCGTCGCGGTCGGGCTTGCCCAGGCTGAGCAGGGGGAAGGCGTCCACCTGTGTCACCCGCTCGGGTGTCTTGAACCGAGCCATGCCCTGCCGTGCGAACCAGGACCGGCAGGTGTCGAGATCGAAGGGCTCGGTGGCGATCACGCTGGCCGCCACGCGCTCGCCCAGCCGCTCGTCGGGATAGCCGACGACCACGGCCTGGCGGACGGCCGGGTGCGCCTCGAGCACCCGCTCCAACTCGGCGGGGACGATGTTCTCCCCGCCGCGGATGATGAGCTCCTTGATCCGGCCGACGATGGTCAGCCAACCCTGCTCGTCCAACGAGGCGAGGTCACCGGTGCGGAACCAACCCCGGTGCATCGACGCGGTGGTCTGGTCCGGGTCGGCGTAGCCGGCGAAGAGCTCGGGGCCCCGGAGCTCGAGCTCGCCGGCATGCCCGTGAGCCGTGGCCCTCCCGGTGTCGGGATCGACCACCCGGAGCTCGGCGTGGCCCACGGCCCGACCGTCGGTGTCGCGTGCCCGGTCGGGAGGATCGCTCCACGTCGAGGTGGTGATGGTGGGGGCCTCGGTCGAGCCGTAGGTCCGCTTCACCGTGGCCCCGAAGGCGCCCGCGGTCTCGGCCACGAACTCGGGGGTGATGGTCATGGACCCACACGAGATGGTCCGCAGGCTTTCGACGGCACGCCGGGTGAAGCTCGGCGCGCCGGCCATTCCCGAGAAGAACGTCGGTGGGCCGATCATGAAGGTGACCCCCTCGTCCCGGACCAGCCCGACGGCGCGGTCGGCATCCCAGCGCTCCATGAGCACGACCCGCATGCCGACCGCGGCGGGGATCAGGACCCCGCTGAGCAGCCCGGAGATGTGGGACAGGGGTGCAGGCATCAAGACGACGTCGGAGCGATGGAGGCCGTGCACCTTCGCCATGGTCGTGGCCTTGTAGGAGAGGCTCCGGTGTGTGTGGAGCACGGCTTTGGGCTCGCCCGTCGACCCCGAGGTGAAGAGGGCGACGGCCAGATCGGGACCACGGGCGGGGCTCCGGTCTACCGGCACCGAGGCCAGCATCGCCTCCCAGCCGTCCTCCCCGTCACCGGCACCGATGGCGCCGGGGCGGTCATGGAGGGGGAGGCCGGGTCGGGAGAGCGCGACGGTCGGGTCGACCAGGTCGACCAGCCGGCCCGTCTCCCGCGGCCCCAGCTGGTGGTGGAGGGGCACGGCGACGGCGCCGAGCCGCCAACAGGCTCGGTGGAGCACTAGTGCCTCGATGCAGTTGGGGAGCTGCCAGGCCACGGCGTCGCCCTTGACCACGCCGGCGGCGCGCAGCCCGCCGGCCAGGGAGGCGACGCATGCCGAGAGCGATCGGGCGTCGAGCCGGGACACCGAGTCCGCCACCGCCGGGCCCCGGGTCACGGAGTGGTCGGCGGCCAACCGGTCGAGGGTGGGCACGTCCCAGGGCCCGCCCGGCTCCAGATAGCGCGAGCTCGCCACCTGCCGGTGGGTGGCCCGCAGCCTCACCGGTGTGCCGGGGTCCGTCCCGGCCAGGGGCGGGGGCGGGGCCAGGGGCGGGGGCGGGGGCGTCCGGTCAAGCGATGTTGGTGAGCAGCAGGCAGCCGCAGGTGTTGCCCCCGCCGGCGGCCACCGCGGCCACCTCGGGCATCGAGGGGACCTGGCGCTCGCCTGCCTCCCCCCGCAGCTGGAGGCAGGCCTCGTGGAGGAACCCGTACCCGTGCAGGCGGCCGCCCGACAGCTGGCCGCCGTTGGTGTTGAGGGGCAGGGGACCGTCGCGGGCGATGCGCTGGCCGCCCTCGACGAACGGCCCGCTTCCCCCGACCGGGCAGAGCTGGAGTGCCTCGAGCCAGAGCATGGTCAGGTAGCTGAACCCGTCGTAGACCTCGGCGATGTCGACGTCGGCCGGGGTCAGCGAGGTCCGGGACCACATCTGGGTGGCGGCGTCGGCCCCCACCGTTCGGGTGAGGTCGTGGAGCTGGTCCCAGCTGGGCCGGTCGTGCATGGCCGCCCCCATCGCCTCGACGTAGACCGGGGCCTTGGGCAGGTCGGCGGCGCGCTCCCGCCGGGAGACGATCACCGCCGTGGCGCCGTCACAGGGGACGTCGCAGTCGAAGAGCCGCAGCGGCGTGGTGATCATCCGGGAATTGAAGTAGTCGTCGAGCGACATGGGGTCCCGGTAGATGGCGTTCGGGTTCAGGGCCGCGTTCCGCCGGGCGTTCAGGGCGATCTGGGCCAGCTGCTCGGCGGTGGTGCCGTACCGGTCCATGTGGGCCTGGGCGAACGTGGCCACCCAGGACGCGGCCGAGGCCGATCCGAACGGCAACGTCCATTCCTGGAACCCCGACGCGTAGTACTTCCCGCCGCCTCCGTCACCGCCCATGCCGACGCTGGCCCGGCCGCCACTTCCTTGGGCGCTGCCCTCCCAGACCGAGCGGAAGCACAGCACGTGGTTGGCCATGCCGGCGCCGATGGCCATGCACGCCTTCATGACCGACCCCAACTGTCCCGAGGTCTCGACGCCGCTGTCGTACCAGTTCACCTCGAGCCGGAGGGCGTCGATGGCCTCGGTGGCGCTGGCCCCGGTGAATCCCTTGGGCACGGCCATGCCCCCCGGGTAGGTCGACAGGCCGTCGATGTCGGCCAGGGTGAGCCCGGCATCGTCGACCGCGGCCAGGCAGGCGTCCAAGGTGAGCTCGAGGGGGTCCCGCCCCAACCGTCTCCCGATGTCCGACTGGCCGAGGCCCGAGATGGCACAGCGCTTCTCGATCAGGTCGTCACTGGGCGGCACGGGTACCTCCGATCGGTTCGAAGAGCGGTAGCCACACGTCGCCCTTGGGATCCTCATGGTGCTCGAAGACGACCTGCACGTCCATCCCGATGTGCACGGCTTCGGGTGCGCAGTTGACGATGTTCGTGGTCAGCCGGAGCTCGGCCTGTTCGACCATCTCGACGACGCCGATGACATAGGGCAGCTCGAACCCGGGGAGCCAGGGATGGTAGTTGACCGTATAGCTGGCCACGAAGGCGCGGCCGCTCACCGCTTCGGGAGCCAGGTTCTTCGATCGGTCCCGGGGACAGATCGGGATCGGTGGGTGGAGGTAGTAGCCACATTCCTGGCACCGGAGGAAGACGAGTTCCCCGTCCTGTCCCCCCTGCCAGAAGTGGCGGTTGCGGTCCGTGAGCGCAGGCAGTATGCGGAACGGCGTGGCGGCTTCGGTCATCGATCCCCTTCGGTCGTCTCGACGGCTACGGACTCGGAGAGCAGCTCGGCGATGTGCGCCTCGTCCAGGCCCACCTCGGCCAGGACCTCCCGAGTGTGCTCGCCCAGCGCCGGCGGCGCCCGGTCGAGGCTGACCTCGAGGTCTCCCAGGCTCCAGAGGGCGCCCACCTGCTCGAGGCGGCCCCACTCGGCGTGGGGGTAGGAAGTGACGAGGCCGAGCGCCCGATGGAGCTCGTCGTCGAGAAAGGGCTCGCCCTGGTCGAGACCGACGGGCTCGCAGGGCACGCCGCCGGCGAGGAGGTCGCCGAGGGCGTCCTCGCCGCGCCGGCCGGCCAGACGGGCCCCGATGTCCCCGGGCTCCGATGCCCCGACCGCCGTGCAGGCGGCGGCGAGCTCGGCCTCGTCCCGGGCGCACAGGGCGATCCACCCGTCGGCGACCGCATAGAGCCGGTAGCCGGGCGAGAGCCCCATCTGGTCGTGGTCGAGCGGTGCGGCCGACACGGCCAGCTCGCCGTCCTTGAGGTAGGCCTCGCTGTTGGTCAGCACGCCGCCTCCGAGGAGGGAGCCGGTCACCTGCTGGCCCCGCCCGGTCCGGTCGCGATGCCAGACGGCCAGGAGTGTGGCCACCACCGAGGCCATGGCGCAGAGGTGGTCCATGAACCCGAACCGAAACCACATGGGGTCGTTCCCCTCGCCGCCACCGAGCACCTCCCAGCCGGCGGCGGCCTGGAACAACTGGTCGTACCCGGGCCAGTCGGCCCGCTCACCCTCGGGCCCGTAGGAGCTGGCGTGGCAGTAGACGACCTCGGGGTTGATGGCCCGGATCGAGTCGTAGTCCAGTCCGAGGCGCCGGGCGGCGGGCATGCGCAGGTTGTGGTGCACGACGTCGGCCCAACGGACGAGGGCCTCGAGTGCCGGACGAGCGGCCGGCGACTTGAGGTCGAGGGCCACGCCCCGCTTGCCGCGCTGGCAGGAGGCGAACACCCGCTGGACGGGTCGCATCTGGTCCCCGTTGGCCGCCTCCACCTTGACGACGTCGGCGCCGAGGTCGGCGAGCAGCATGGGACCGAGCGGGCCGGCCAGGAAGTTCCCGAAGTCGAGCACCCTGAGCCCTTGGAGGGGGGAGCGCACCGGCTCGGAGACGTCCGGGTCGGCACCGTGGGCGCCCCCGGCCCGATCCGCAAGGCCGGCGCGGCCGTTCGACCATGGCGCGGCGGCACCGAGCACCTCTTCGGTGTGCTCACCCAGCCCGGGTGCGGGCCGGGTCACCCGTGACGGAGGGCGGGTCGAAAAGGGGGTCCCGGCCTGGACGATCCGACCTTCTCGGGGGTCGACCACGTCGGTCACGTAGCCGTTCCGCCGGGCTTGCTCGTCGTCCAGGATGGCGCCGTAGGGCGCAGCCGCCTGAGCCGGGATGTCGTGGGCCCAGAAGTCGTCCAGCCACTGCTGGCTGGGGTGGGTGCGGAAGGCGACCTGGTTGGCCCCGAAGTTCGGGTAGCCGGGGGTGGAGAGCCCGGTGAAGGTGGCATTGGCCTCGGCCACCCGTTCCTCGCCCAGCTCGGCCAGCGCCTCGACCATGAGTGGCGAGTCGGTGTCGGCACAGCGCATCAGGTGCACCCACACGCCGTCGGCGCACTCGAACAGCGAGGGCTGCAGGTCCTTGGGCAAGCCCCAGGCGAACATGGGCCCGGGCGTCTCGGCTCTGGCCCAGTGCATCATGGTCGGCACCAACGCACCCTGGGCGATGCTGGTGTGGGCCGGACCGCCACCGGCCCCGCCACGCTGGCGTTGGATCAGCCGGGCCAGCACCCCGATGGTCGAGAGGTAGACGGCGCACCAACTACCGAAGGGGAACCGGAGGAACACCGGGCCGTCCCGGTGGCCGCGCTGTTCGTCGCACAGCCCGAGCCGGGCGCTGACCAAGAGGTCGTCGATGGGGCCCTCGGCGCTCGGGTGGCCGGCCGGCCAGGCCAGGACGGCACAGGTGACCAGTTGGGGATGGCGACCGGCGAGCTCCCCGTCGGTCAGCCCCAGCTCGGCGGCGGCGGCCGGCCCGAAGCCGTGGATGAGGACGTCGGCCCCCTCGAGCAGGCGGTCGAGCTGGCCCCGTCCGCCCTCGCTCCGGAGGTCGAGGACCACGCTGCGCTTGGACCGGTTCCAGGTGAGGAAGCCCTCGGACGCCCTCGAGCGGTCGCCGTTGGGCGGCTCCACCTTGATCACGTCGGCACCGGCCTCGGCCAGCATCAGCGCCGCCACCGGACCGGCGATGCCCTCGGAGCAGTCGACCACCCGGACGCCGTCGAGGATCCTGGCTCCGTCTTCTCCGACGGTTTCCCCCGTGCTCATGTTCGTCAATCCCCCTGCCGATCCGGTCGGTCCTGCACTGTGGTCCTGCACTGTGGTCCTGCACTGTGGTCCTGCACGGCGTTCCTGTACGGCGTTCCTGTACGGCGTTGCTCTGCCGGGTGATCTCCAACGGCCCGCCGTTCCCCCGGATGCAGGTGTCCCGGCGCAGGTGGCAGCGAGAACAGACGTGCTACGTTACGTGAATATAGCCAGGTACAGCCGATCGGACCGCGCTTTTTTGGCCGTGCGCGATCGCGAAGGGGGTCCCCGATGGACGTTGATGACCTGATCCTCGTGAGCGTCGATGACCATGTCGTCGAGCCGCCCAATGTCTTCGAGGACCGCCTGCCGGCCAAGTACGTGGACCTCGCCCCCCAGTTCGTCACCCGGGCCGACGGGACCAGTGCGTGGCGCTACGAGGGCCAAGAGCTCGGCAACATCGCCTTGAACGCGGTGGCCGGGCGCCCGCCCGACGAGTTCGGGATGGAGCCGACCTCCTTCGAGGAGCTGCGTCCGGGCTGTTACGACATCAACGAGCGGGTGGCCGACATGGACGCCAACGGCGTGCTCGGCTCGCTGTGCTTCCCCTCCTTCCCCCAGTTCTGCGGGCAGCTCTTCGCCCGGACCGAGGACAAGGACGTGGCCCTGGCCATGGTCCGGGCCTACAACGACTGGCACATCGACGAGTGGTGCGGCACCCACCCGGGCCGCTTCATCCCCTGCTCGCTCCCGGCCATCTGGGACCCCGAGGTCCTGGCGGCCGAGGTCCGGCGCACGGCGAGGAAGGGGGCCCACGCCGTCACCTTCTCGGAGAACCCCTCCAAGCTGGGCTGGCCCTCCATCCACTCGGACCACTGGGACCCGTTCTGGACCGCCTGCTCGGAGGAGAACGTGGTGGTGTGCATGCACATCGGCTCCTCCTCCGAGCTGGTCATCACCTCGCCCGATGCCCCCATCGACGTGCTGATCACCGTCACCCCCATGAACATCGTCCGGGCCGCGGCCGACCTCATCTGGTCGCCGGTGCTGCGGAAGTTCCCCGACATCCGCTTCGCTTTGTCCGAGGGGGGGATCGGCTGGATCCCCTACTTCTTGGAGCGCATCGACTACAACTACCAAAAGCACCACGCCTGGACGGGCCAGGACTTCGGCCACCAGCTGCCGAGCGAGGTGTTCAACGAGCACGTCATCACCTGTTTCATCGACGACGCCTTCGGGGTGGCCAGCCGGGGCTTTTTGAACATGGACAACGTCACCTGGGAGTGCGACTACCCCCACTCCGACACCACCTGGCCGACCGCCCCCGAGCAGCTCTGGAAGTACATCGGCGAGCTGCCCGCCCACGACATCGACCGCATGACCCACCTGAACGCCATGCGGCACTTCAGCTACGACCCCTTCTCGGTCATCCCGAGGAAGGAGGCCACCGTGGCCGCCCTGCGGGCCCGCCAGGCCGGCCGGGACGTGGCCATCCGCTCCACCCGGCGCACGCCCAAGGCCCCCCACGCCACCAAGGCCTCGGACCTCGGCACCCTGACCAACAGCTGAGCGATGACCGACACCCAGGACAAAGCCGCACACGAGCCCTTCGACGGCTCCTTGTTCATGGACATGGCGCGGGCCGGAAACCCCCAGGCCCTCTACCGCCAGGCCCGGGACAGTGCCCCCATCGTGCCCGGTCCCCTCGGTGGCTTCCAGGTCATGCGACGGGCCGAGGTCGACTTCGCCCTCCAGCACCCCGACATCTTCTCCTCGGCCATGGAGGCGGTCGACCTGGGCCAGACCGTCCCGCTCATCCCCCTCCAGGTCGACCCGCCAGACCATTCCAAGTACCGGAAGCTCCTCGACCCGATCTTCGCGCCCAAGCAGATGAACATGATCGAGCCGGACATCGCCCGATTGGTCAACGAGCTCATCGATGCATTCATCGACACGGGATCCTGCGAGTTCACCACGGCGCTGGCCGAGCCCCTGCCGTCCTCGGTGTTCCTCCGGCTGCTCGGCCTGCCCCTGTCGGATCTGGACATGTTCCTGGGCATGAAGAACGGCATCCTTCGTCCTCAGGTGGCCGACCTGGAGCACATGCAGGCCGCGCAACGGGCGACCGCGGCCGAGATCGAGGGCTATTTCGCCGATGCCCTGGCCGAGCGCAAGCGCAAGCCCCAAGAGGACCTGCTGAGCAGGTTCCTCGCCGCCGAGGTCGACGGTGCCCGGCTCGAGCAGGACGAGATCATCGGCATCTGCTTCCTGTTCATCCTGGCCGGGCTGGACACGGTGACCGACACCCTCGAGTGCTTCTTCGCCTACCTGGCCCAGCACCCCGAACAGCGCCGGGCCATCGTCGCCGATCCGAGCATCATCCCCGCCGCGGTGGAAGAGCTCCTGCGCTGGGAGAGCCCGGTCACTGGAGTGGCCCGGGTCGCCGCCCGGGACGCCGAGGTCGGCGGGTGCCCGATCCACAAGGGCGACCACGTGGGGATCAGCATCGGGTCGGCCAACACCGACGAGCGGGCCCTGCCCGATGCCGACACGGTGAACCTGACCCGCCAGCCCAACAAGCACCTGGCCTTCGGGGGCGGCGTCCATCGCTGCCTCGGCTCGCACCTGGCCCGGCTGGAGCTCCGTACCACCCTCCGCGAATGGCACCAACGGATCCCTGACTACGCCATCGCACCGGGGGTGGAGCTGCAGTACATGCTCGGTCTCCGTCAGATCGAGACGCTGCCCCTCAACTTCGGCTGATCGGCCTGGCCATGCCCGGCCGCCGGGCCCCGAGGCTCGCCGCCGCCCGGGCTCAGGTGACGACGACGCCGCCGTCGACCGGTACGGTCGTCCCGGTCACGAAGGCGGCCGCCTCCGAGAGCAGGAACGAGATCACCGTGGCGGGCTCGTCCGCCTCGCCTGCCCGCTGGAGCGGGTAGGTCCGGCGCACGGCGGCCAGGCCCTCGGGCGAGGTGAAGGCGCCCATGGTCATGGGGGTGTTCGTCCCGCCCGGGCACACGCAGTTGGCCCGGATCCCTTCGGGCCCGTACTGCACGGCGATGAGCCGGGTGAGGGCGTCGACGCCACCCTTGCTGGCCGTGTAGCCGGCCCCTCGCCCATGGCCCCGGAGGGCGGCGGTGGACGCCACCGTCACCACCGATCCGCCGGGCCGGGCCAGGTGGCGGAGGCTGTGCTTGACGACCAGGAACGTGCCCACCAGGTTCACGGTGACCACGGCGAGGAACTGGTCGAGCTCGATGTCGGCGACCGGGGCGAAGTCCCCGCCGACGAAGACCCCGGCACAGGTGGCCACCCCGGCCAGCGGGCCGAGCTCGGCCACCGCGGCCACGATGGCCTCGGACAGCGCCGCCTCGTCGGTGACGTCGACGGCGGCGGTGCGGAGCGACCCGTGGCCGGCCGGCAGGTCGCCGGCCAGCGCGTCGAGCCCGCCGGCGTCCCGGTCCAGGGCGATGACGTTGGCCCCCTCGCCCGACAGCTGAAGGGTGAGGGCCCTGCCGATGCCGCTGGCCGCCCCGCTCACCACGTAGGTCCGCCCGGCGTGGCCGCTCATGTCGCCGCCCCGTCGAGCAGCGCGTACGAGAGCGTCGACGAGGCCACCAGCTTCCTGCCGTCGCCGACATCGATCACGTCGGCCTGGACGACGACGTTCCGCCGCCCGCGGCGGAGCACGTCGGTGACCACCCGGGCCGGACCGACGGTGACGGCACTGAGGAAGCGGATGTTCATGTCCGAGGCCACGATGTTGACCGAGTCGGCCGCTCTGACCGCACACCCGGCTGCCCCGCACTCGATCAGTGCTCCCATCAACCCACCGTGGAGGCTCCCGTGCGGGTTGACCACCTCCTCTCGGAGCTCCATCTCGAGGGCCGGGCCCCTCTCAGGGTCCTCCACCTGCTCCATGTGCATGAGCGAGAGGATGTGCGTCGCGCCCACATCGATCGTTGCCATCGTCGCGTCTTCCCCGTTCTGGTCCGAGCCTGTGACCGCTGGCGAGAACATATCTTCTCAGTGGATCGGGCGGTGCACGATCCCCACCGCCGAGACAGACTCGGCCACGGGCCCGAGGGCTCCAGATCCCAGAGCGCTCGCGCCGGGTGCCGTCTAATAGCTCAGAGACGTCGTGCCGGGGATGGTCTTCCCGCACGTGGGCTGGGTGCTGTTGGCCACGAAGCCGCTCTTTTGGGCCTGCATGTACCACGCACAGGCGACCGGCGCCGCCTTGCCGAAGCTGTTCGTGTAGTTGATCGGCACAGGAAGGATGCCGTTGCCGTTGTAGAACTTCACCTTGCGCAGGGCGGTGATGATGTTGGCCGAGGTCGGGTTCTTGCCGGCCAGCTGGATGCCCTTGATCATGAGGTCGGCGCCCAGCCAGGCCTCGTAGATGTTGAAGGTCGGAAAGTCGCTCGGGGAACGTCCCTGGTACTTCTGCAGGGCCGAGCTCAGCTGGGCGGTGCCGGCGTTGGGGATGGCGGTGGGCCGGAAGGTCGTGGCGAAGTAGACGCCCTGGACCGCTTGCCAGGCCGGCGTGTTGATGATGTCGGGCTCGTAGCCGGTCGGGAAGGTCGCCACCTTCAACTTCACCCCCGCCTGCTTCAAGGCGGTGACGAGGGCGAAGTTGGAGTTGTTGTCCATGCTCCCGTAGACGGTGTCGACGTGCTTGGACTTGGCCGTGAGCGCCTCGGTGGTGAAGTCCACGCCACCGAAGGGGATCGAGGTGTCGAGCACGCCCACCTTCATGCCGACGAGCTTGACCGACTTGGCCGTCCCGATGGCCGAGTGGGCCGAGGTGGGCGAGATGCTGTACCCGTAGCTGCCCAGCGTCGTGCCCCCCTTGGACTTGAGGAACTTGGCGAAGCCGTCATTGATGGGCACGGCCGCGCTGGTGGCGGTGCCGTCGGACTGGAACATGTTCGTGTTGGGTTGCTGGCCCCACTCCGGGCCGTCGAAGCTGCCGCCGGTGACGGGTATGCCCGCCTGCTGGGGGTACTTGTAGGCGGCGAAGAAGAACGGGGATACATTCACGATGCCGATGGCGCCGTCGGAGATGGCCTGCTGGGTGGCGGTAGCCACCTGGGAGGTGCTGCCCTGGTCGTTGAGCACGATCGGCACCAGGGGGTGACCGTTCACGCCACCTTCGGCATTCTGCATCTTGATGCGAGCCAGGAAGCCCTGGGGCGAGTCTTGGAATTCAGCCGCGGCTATGCCGGTTTGCGACGTGATGAGGGCGATCTTGATGGGCGAGCCCGTCGCTGCCGCCGAGGCAGTGGTGACAGGCACTCCCACCGACGCCACTAGTCCGGCTACTGCGGCGGCCGCCGACGCGGCCTTAACCAGCTTAAAACGCACGTGTTCCCCCCGATACGATCAATGTAGTGGCCAGCGCCGGCGCCACTTTATGCCGGAACTTGATCCATCATATGTTACAAGTAGCTTACGATCCGGCAGGTGGGCGGTCAAGTAGAGGAAATGGTTTTGCATGGTCAACGAAAAAGAACGGCTGGCAGACGACGGTAAGGGCCACTAATGTTCGGCCCACTCGCCTGCCGCCCGGCAAAATGGGGTAAGCGAAACGCAGCCACGTTCCGTGACCACATGACGTGGCGCCTACTGTGGTCAACTGGTTCGGTCCGATGAGGTCAAGCATCGACGGAGAGCGGTACGGCGCAGCAGCTCACGTCGCCGACTGAGGGGAAGGGGGGCTCGCTCCATGCTTCAATACGTGATCGCCGGGCTGGTGCTCGGTGGCATCTACGCCATCGCCTCGGCCGGGCTGGTCATCACCTACGTGTCCTCGGGCATCTTGAACTTCGCCTTCGGCGCGCTGGCCTACTTCGTGGCCCGCTTCTACTACTACCTCCACAGCCAAGAGCACTGGGGCATCCTCCCCGCCGCCCTGGTCGCCGTCGTGGTCGCCGGCCCGGCCATCGGCGTCTTCTTGTACTTCGCCCTCTTCCGGTTCCTCCGCCTTTCCTCCCCCCTGATCAAGGTGGTGGCCACGCTGGGTTTGCTCGTCACCATCCCGGCCATCGCCACCCTGGTCTTCGGCAACCAGGCCATCTTGAAGGCCCCGGGCCTCGCCCCCGAGCCCGTCCGGGTCTTCAACTTCTTGGGCGTGCCGGTGACCATGGACCAGATCATCGTGTACATCTGCGTCGTGGCCACCGTCGTCCTCGGGGCGGTGGTCCTCCGCTATACCGACGTCGGCCTGAAGGTGCGGGCCATGGTCGATTCGCCGTCGATGACCGCGCTCTCGGGCACCAGCCCCAGTGGCGTGTCCATCGGCGTCTGGGCGGTGAGCACCTTCTTCGCCGGGCTGGCCGGGGTGCTGGCCGCCCCGATCATCGGCCTCGACGCGGGCAACTTCACCCTCCTGATCGCGGCCGCCTTCGCCGCCGTCATCGCGGCCAGGCTCAAGAGCCTGACCATCGCCGTGATCGTCGGCCTGCTCATGGGCGTGGTCACCTCGCTCATCCAGCGTTACCTCCCGCCGTCGAGCAACATCACCACCGAGATCGTCGACGCCGTGCCCTTCATGTTCATCGCTGTCTTCCTGCTCTACAGCCTGCTGCGAAGGGGCCAGGTCTCAGAGACCGAACGCGTGGGGGGAGCCTTGGACATGGCCATCATCCCCCAGGGCGAGAGCCAGCTGGCCGGCTCGACCTCGAGCGCCCTCGATTCCGGCTCGCTCGGCCTGATCTCCAAGTACGGCGGCCCGGCCGTCATCGTGATCATCGCTGCGCTTTTGCCCATCCTGGTGGGCGGGTTCTGGATCGGTCTCGTAGGCCAGGCGTTCGCCTACGCCGTCATCTTCTTGTCCTTCACCCTGGTGACGGGGGAGGGGGGCATGATCTGGCTCTGCCAGATCACCTTTGCCGGCGTGGGCGGGCTCACGGCCGCGGTCCTGGCCACCAACCACGGGTGGCCGATCCTCGCCGCCATCGTGGTCGGCGGTCTGGTGGCGCTGCCCATGGGCCTCATCATCGGCTTTTTGACCATCCGGTTGGGGGGGCTCTACGTGGCCCTCGTCACCCTGACCTTCGGCCTATTGATGGAGAACCTGGTGTTCACCCTCGGGGTGTTCCAGAACCAGGGCCTCGGGATCAACGTGCTCCGGCCGTCCTGGGCGAGCACCGACACCGCCTTTGCCTACCTGTGCCTGGTGGCCTTTGCCATCGTGTCCCTGTTCATCGTCAACCTCCGACGATCGACGACCGGCCTCGCCCTCAACGCCGTGCGGTGGAGCGAGCCCGGCTCTCGGACGCTCGGCATCAGCGTAGTGCCCATGAAGATCATCGTGGCCGGCCTCGGTGCACTGGTGGCCGGCATCGGAGGCGGCCTCTTGGTGACGGCACAGACCACGGCCCAGCCCGCCAACTTCGCCACGTTCTTAGGGGTGGTGTGGCTGGCCGTGCTGGTGACCATCGGGGTGCGCTCCAACGTCGCCGCCCTGGTCGCCGGGCTCTCGTTCACGCTCGTGCCCGCCCTCTTCCAGGCCTACCTCCCGACTTGGACGGCCCAGATACCTCCCGTCCTCTTCGGGCTGGGTGCCATCGGGGTGGCTAAGTTCCCCGACGGGACCCTGGCCCAGAACGGGCAGGTCCTGCGCCGGTGGTTGTTGCGCCTGGCCAACCAGGGGGCCACGCCAGATATCGACGCGGCGCGGGGCGATGGCGTCCTCGCCACCGCCTCCGGATCGGCCGGTGGTCCGACTCCGGTCGTCAAGGAGGTCTCCCGGTGAGCGGTCCCGACAGCGACGGGGCGTCTCCCGCCTCTGCGTCGGCCACCGCGGCGACGGCCACTGCGGCGACGGCCACGGCGCCGCAGGCGTCCCACCCGGATGACCCGGTCCAGCCCGTGCTGTCGGCCACCGGGGTCACGGTTCGCTTCGGCGGCCTGGTGGCCCTATCGGACGTGAGCCTCGAGGTCCCTCCCGGGTCCATCGTGGGGCTGGTGGGGCCGAACGGCGCCGGGAAGTCGACCTTGTTCGCCGTCCTGTCGGGCCTCCTGGCCCCGGCCGGGGGCAGGGTGACCCTGGGCGGGGAGGACGTCACCCGATCGAGCCCCCAGGTCCGGGCGCGCAAGGGCATGGCCCGCACGTTCCAGCAGCCCGAGCTGTTCTTGGGGCTGACCGTCCGGGAACACCTAGTACTCGCCCACCGGGTCCGCTTCGCCCGGCGGCGGCTGTGGCAGGACATGGTGAACCCGAAGGCACTCTTCCCCGCCCCCCGCTCCGAGGTCGAGCGGATCGATGCCCTGCTCGAACTGCTCGATCTGACCAAGGTGGCCAAGGCCCCTGTCGCCGCCCTGCCCCTCGGCACCAGCCGCCTGGTCGAGGTGGCCCGGGCGCTCGCCACCCAACCCGACGTGGTGCTACTGGACGAGCCCCTCGCCGGCCTCGACATGCGCGAGTCCGACAACCTGGCATCGGCCTTCACCCGGGTGGTGGCCGACGGCGAGCGCCAGGTGTCGTTGCTCATGGTCGAGCACGACGTTGCCACCGTGCTCGCTTTGTCGAGCCGGATCTACGTCCTCGACTTCGGCGAGCTGATCGCCTCGGGCACCCCCGAGGAGGTCCGCAACGACGCGTCGGTCCGGTCGGCCTACCTGGGCGACGAGGACACCACGCGCACCGACGCAACGCGGGCGGACCGATGACCGAGCCCCTCCTCACCGTGGAGAACCTCGACGTCCGCTACGGTCCCTCCCAGGCCCTCTTCGGGATCTCCTTGGAGGTCGCACCGGGTTCGGTGCTCGCCGTCCTGGGGGCCAATGGTGCGGGCAAGTCCACCCTGGCCCGCTCGGTCTCCGGACTGGTTCCCGCCGCCAGCGGCCACGTGCGCTTCGCCGGGGCCGACGTCACCCGCCGCTCGGCCCATCGCATCCGCCGGCTCGGCCTCACCTACATCCCCGAGGGCCGGGGCATCTTCCCCGGACTGTCGGTGATCGACAATCTGCGCATGGCCGTCGCCCAGGAGAAGCGGGGCGACCGGTCCGGGGCCATCGAGGCGGCCATCGAGCACTTTCCGGTCCTCGGTCTCCGGCGCATGCAGCGGGCCGGCAGCCTGTCCGGCGGCGAGCAGCAGATGCTGGCTTTGGCCCGGGCGCTGGCCGTGCCGCCGCGGCTCATCATCGCCGACGAGATGTCGCTCGGGCTGGCCCCCCTCGTGGCCGAGCAGGTCTTCCAGAGCCTGGACACTGCCCGTCAGAGCGGGATCACCATCGTGCTCATCGAGCAATTCGTGCACCGGGCGCTCCAGCTGGCCGACAACTGCGTCATCCTCACCCGGGGACGCGTCGGCTGGTCGGGGCCGGCAGCCGAGGCGCGCCAGGAGGTCCTCGACCGCTACCTGGGCGAGGCCGACCAGCCGGTGGCGAGCGGCGGCTGACCATGCCGGGCTCGGGGGCGGGGACCGACCGCCCACCCTCGTTTCTGCTCTCGGATGAATCCCGATGGATCACCGGCCAGACGATCGCCGCCGACTGCGGACATTGCCTGCGCGCCGGTCCCGACTACGGCTCATGTGTGCAGAGGAGCTCGGGGCTCAGACCGATCGAGAGCGGTAGTGTTGTCGGTGCCCGCCAGGTACCTACGAAAGGGTAGGACTGTGGATGTGAATGCACCAGAATTGGATTGGCTGGTGTCGGTCGATGATCATGTGATCGAGCCTCCGGGCGTGTGGGTTGATCGGCTTCCGGCCAAGTACCGCCAGATCGGCCCCCGGCTACTGGACGACGATTCGTGGGTGTACGAGGACAAGCGGGTGCCGACGTCGGGCCTCTCGGTGACTGTCGGAAGGCGCAAAGAGGACTTCACGCCCGATCCGGTGCCGTACTCGGAAATGAACCCAGGTGCGTACGATCCGATCGCCCGGGTGAAGGACATGGATCGAGCCGGCATTCTTGGGTCCCTGTGCTTCCCGTCGTTTCCGCGCTTCTGCGGCCAGATCTTCTGGGAGGCCAAAGACAAGGTATTGGCCATGCTGTGCGTCCAGGCGTACAACGACTGGATGATCGACGAGTGGTCCGGGTCGGCGCCCGGGCGATTCATACCGTTGATCATCATTCCTCTGTGGGACCCGTCGGCCGCGGCCAGGGAGATCGAGCGTTGCGCGGCCAAGGGTGCCACCGCTATCGCCTTCTCCGAGAATCCCGAGCCGCTGGGGCTCCCGACCATCCACGACCCGAATCGCTACTGGGACCCGGTCATGGCAGCCGCCCAGGACACCGAGTCCGTGGTGTGCATGCATGTGGGGTCCTCATCGACCATGCCGGTCATCTCTTCGGACGCGCCCGGTCTGGCCAATCTGACCTTCGGTGCGGTCCGGGCGGCAGGAACCATGTTGGCCTGGCTGTTCAGCGACTACTTCGAACGCATGCCCGGACTGAAGGTCGCCCTCTCCGAGGGAAATATCGGCTGGATGCCCTACTTCATCGAGCGGGCCGAGCAGGTGATCGACAAGCAGCGCCACTGGGCGAAGAGGACCTCGACCGCCTTCTACGACAACGCCGTCGAGACGAAGCAGATCATGGCCGATCTGGACCGGCTCGATGTGCGCGCCACGGTCCGCAAGCACATCTTCGGCTGTTTCATCGAGGAATCCTCCGGCTTGCGGTCCTTGGACATCATCGGGGAGGACAATGTGATGCTCGAGACCGACTATCCCCACAGCGACACGACCTGGCCGGACAGCATCGGTGTCGCCAAGAAGCTGCTCGCCGATCTGCGGCCGGAGACGCAGTACAAGATCCAGCGGGGGAACGCCGAGCGGCTGTACCGATTCACCCCCGCGACCCCGCCGCCCAGGCCATCTGCCGACAGGCACGGGTGACAACCGGCTCAATCGGGTCGTGAACGGGTCAGCCCGGCCGCGGCGGCCGCGTGCTCGTGCAGCGCCGGCACGACCTCGGCGAACAGACACTCGAGGACCGGCCCCTCCTCGGCGCCTCCCGTGGCGGGCAGGAACACGAAATGGCGAGCACCGGCGTCGTAGAACTCCCGCAGCTTCTCCGTCACCTCACGAGCGGTCCCTGCTGCGGCGACATTGTCCGATCATCGCTCTGAAGTCCTGGTTGTAGGTCCCACCCATGGTCCGGGCCGCCTGCTCCCGGGCAACGTCGCCGTCGGGGTTGATGTTGAAGAACACCCAGACGCACCACTCGAATCCGGCAAGGTCCCGCCCAGCCTCCTCGGCCGCCTCTGTGATGGTGGTCACCGAGGCGGCATAGCGACGGGGCGAGTACAGGTAGGGGAACCAGCCGTCGCCGAGAGTGGCTGCTCGGCGCATCGCCGGCTCCTTCCGGCCGGCCACGACGATGGGTGGCCCACCCGGCTGCAGGGGAGCCGGCTGGATCTTCACGTCCTGCATGGCGTAGTACGCACCGTCGTGGGTGATCTCCGTGGCTGTCCACAGTCGACGAAGGAGCGGGATGATTTCGTTGGTTCGCCGACCGCGCTCCTCCATCGGCACGTTGACGGCGCGGAACTCCTGTGGGTACTCACCGCCGACGCCAACTCCGAGCGTGATCCGTCCACCGGTGGCGCGGTCAAGGTCGGCGATCTGCTTGGCCACCAGAGCCGGCGGATAGAGCGGGAGGAGGAGGATCGAGCTGCCGACGGTGACGCGCTCGGTGACCGTCGCCAGCCGGGCCAGACCGATCATCGCTTCCGGACTCGGGTTGCGTGATGCGATGTGGCCGCCGACCCACAGTGAATCGACCGGGCGTCGCTCGAGCTGGCGGGCCTCCCGGGCATCGCCACCGGCAACGATGCCGATCCGGACGTCACTGCGGGGCTCCATGCCCATGGGTCCGTGCCATCCTCCTGCCGGCGCCGCCTGCGACATCGATGTCAATTTCGCAGCGTAGGTTAACGTGGTCCGCATGCCGAGCACCACCTGTCCTTCCACACTCGACGGGATTCTCGACCGCCACTGGCTCGGCGCAGCCCTCGATGACATCGGAGATGAAGACAGCATCGTCGCCATCGACATCGTTGATTCATCGAAGACGTTGGCTGAGAAGGTACGGCTCTCCGTCACCGTGGAGGGTCCCGACGGACACCGGCGCACCCGGGCCTACTGCGTCAAGGCACACCTCGACGGGTCATTTCGGAACACCCTGCTGTCGGAGGCACGCTTCTACGGCGAACTGGCTCCATTCGTCGATGTCCGGACACCTCGGGCGTACTACACGGCTGTTGACGAGACCACCGAGCAGGCAATGATCATCATGGACGACGTCGTCGGCAATGGCGGGCGGTTCCTGAACGCCCATGCGCCCTATTCGCTCGACACGGTACGGGGCTCACTGGGCCAGTTGGCCGGTCTCCATGCGTCGACATGGGGCGTCGCCCGAACCGCAGATCTTGAGTGGCTGGCACCCCGTATCCGTGACATGGCCGATCTCGTCCCCGGCGAGATCCTGCAGTCGCTCCTGGACGACGGGCGGGGCCCCGACATCGGACCGGAGCTCCGGGATGCCGCAAATGTGGTGGAGGCGGTTCGACGAACGGCTGCTCACGACGTCACCTGCGTCATCCACGGCGACACACACTCGGGCAACGTCTACCTCGACAGCGCTGGGCGCGCCAGCTGGCTCGACTGGCAGGTCGTGCAGCACGGCAACTGGGCGACAGACATCAGCTATCACCTGGCCACCGTGCTCGATGTCGAGACTCGGCGGGCCCACGAGGGCGATCTGCTGCGCCACTACCTCGATGAGCTGGAGCGGCGGGGGATCGCTCCACCCCCTTGGGAATCGGCCTGGGAGCAGTACACGCTCAGCTTCTCTTACGGCTACTTCCTGTGGGTCATCACCCAGATCAGCTCCCGGGCGGTCGTCCTGATCCACATCCCGCGACTCGCCGCTGCGCTGACCGACCACGACACCTTCCGGCGGCTCGGGGTGGTCTAGGAGTGTACGTGGCCATCGCCGGTGTCAGCTGACGGTTGCCATCTCAGGTCGTCTCGTTGGTATAGACCACGGCTCCGCCCAGGTGGGGCGAGGAGTGGCAGGCAACGCCCACGGTCACACCGTCGCGCTGGCGCGCCTCGGCCCGCCCGGAGAGCTGCAGGTAGCACTCGAGCATCTGGGGCACGCCGTGCATGCGGCCGTTACCGAGGGCCCCGCCGCCCGAGAGCACCGGGAGGCCGTCCGGTCGGTCGCTGTCGATCCGCCCGTCTTGGACGAACCGGTGGGCCTCACCAACCGGGCAGAAGCCCAGGACTTCGAGCCACAGGTAGACGAAGGGCGAGAAGCCGTCGTAGATCTGGGGCAGGTCGACCTGATCGGGCCCGATGCCCGCCGTCGCCCAGAGCCGTCGTGCCGTCTCGGCTCCCGTGTCGTAGAGATCGTCGAGAGGCCAGTGCAGCGGTAGCCGCCGCTTCGTCGGGTTCCCGGTCGAGTAGCCGGCGATGAACACCGGCCGGTGGGGGAGATCCCGGGCCCGTTCGGCCGACGTGAGGACGAAGGCGGCCACACCGTCGACAGGAATGTCGCAGTCAAGTCGGCAGATCGGATCGGTGAGCAAGGGTGCGTCGAGGTACTGCTCCGAGGTGAGCGGACGGCCGTACCAGTACGACCATGGGATGCGGGCTCCGTTCTTCCTGGCCTCGACCAGCACGGTCGCCATGGCCTCGCGGGAGGCGCCGAAGCGCTGCAGGTACTCGTTATAGGTGAGGCCGATCATGGCCAGAGGCCCGAAGAAGCCTTGCGGCGCCGTCCACTGCATGGGGCCGGCGGCGATCCGCATCGAGTTTCCGTGGTACTGGCCCTGTGGATTGTGCAGTGCACGGTGCACGAGGACATAATCGGCCGCGCCGCTGACGATGGCGTTGACGGCGAGGCTGACCGAACCCGGAAGCTGCCCGTGACCCTGGAAGCCCACCGCGTAGCGGGGGTTGATCCCCATGTGTTCGGCGAGCCAGGTCGACGAGACGGTGGTCACACCCTCCTCGGCGGCATGGCTTCCCGCTGCCGGGAGCAATGCGCTCGACGTAAACCCGTCTATCTGGTCAGGCCGGAGACCGGCATCGGCGATGGCCTGCTTGGCCATGTCCACCGCGATGGCTCCGAGCAGCCGGCTGGCGTGCTGCTCGACTGCGCTGTGGGCGAACCCGGCGATCGCCACCCGGTTGCGGGCCTCGAATGGGCTCATGGCCCGACGTCGAGCGCGAAGGCCGGAAGGGCGACACCGGGTGCGATGTCCTCGAATGCGAGCTGCACGCGGTCGCCGGCTGCCAGCATCGCCTCAGGCCCGTCGACGAGGCGACCGATGAGTCGCAGGTCGTCCTGCTCATCGAGCGCGACGTCGACGAGTACGAACGGGACGTCGTCGTCGAAGCCGGGGAGGAACGACTGTCGCACCACCACCCAGGAGCGCACCGTGCCGTCACCCGTGACCGGGACGAACGTGAACTGCGGGTCCGTGTCGTGGCACCGAGGACACACGATGTCGGGTGGGTGGCTGAGCTGGTGGCAGCGGCTGCACCGAGCGATCGTCAGCTCGTGCTCGGCGGTCGCCGCCCAATAGGGCGCGGATCCGTCGTCCGCAATCGGGAGGACTCTCGTCATCACGGGATGACCGCTGCTTCTTTGAGCTTGATGATCTCGTCCCACGTGTACCCGAGCTCGATCAGGATCGCTTCGGTGTGCTCGCTGTGCTCAGGGGCGGTCCGGAGGCCGGGCGGTCGCCCGTCGAACTGCACGGGGACCGTCGGAAGCCGATAGTTCGGACCGCCCTCGACGGCGACCTCGCCGATGTAGCCGTTGGCGGTCACCTGCGGGTCGGTGAGCAGCTCCTCGACCGCCTGGACGGGTGCCCAGGGTGCGTCGAGCCCGCTCAGGAGCCCCTTCCACTCCTCGAACGTCCTGCCCGCGAAGACCTCGTCGAGTGCAGCCACGCACTCCGGACCGTGCTGGCCGCGGGCGTGGTGGTCGGCGAAGCGCGGATCGTCGCGGAGGTCTGGGCGAGCGATGACCTCGCAGAACGGTCCCCAGTACCGGTCCGACTCGAGGAACACGAGCTGGATGTGGCGCCCGTCCTTGGTGCGGTATGACCCGATGGCCGGGTTGAACGCCGGGCCCCGTCCGGCGGCGGCTCGAGGCTCCATGCCCTGGAGCGCGGAGAGGACATCCGAGGAAAGCGTCCACATCGCCGTGGCCAGGAGGGACACGTCGACGACGGACCCGGTTCCCGTACGGGTCCGCTTCAAGAGCGCGCTGGCGATACCGAAGGCGAGCGCCATGCCACCGTTCCGGTCGCCCATGGCGCCGCGCTGGCCGATCGGATAGTCGCGGTCGGGTGGGGTGAGAACGTGAGCGAGCCCTCCTCGGGCCCAGAACGCCGAGGCGTCGTAGCCGGCCATACCCGCATCCGGTCCCTGCATCCCGTAGCCGTTCCCACGGGCGTAGACGAGGGCGGGGTACCGCTCCAGGAGTTGCCCGGCGTCCAACCCGAGCCGACGCAGCCCATCGGGCCGCAGGCTGGTCAGGAAGACGTCGGCTGTCTCCAGGAGCTGATGGAGCAGGTGTTGACCGCCATCGGAGCGGAGGTCGATGGCCATCGATCGCTTGCCCCGGTTGGCCAAGGCCACCGAGAGGTTCACGCCGCCTGCGTCCGTCCCAATCCCCTGAGTGGCGAGTCCACGGTAGGGATCCCCCTCGGGGCGGTCGATCCGTACGACGTCGGCACCCCAATCGGCAAGGAGGGCACCGGCGACCGGGACGAACACCCATTGGGCCAGTTCCACGACGCGGACGCCCTCGAAGGCTCCCTCAAAGGCGCCCTCAGCCATCTACCAGAGCGGGAGAGAGCACAACGACGGGAATGTCCCGATCGGTGCGCGATTGGTACACGTCGTAGTTCGGCCAGCGATCCCGCATGATCTGCCAGAGCCGCCCCTTCTCGTTTGGCGACGCCGTCCGGGCCACGACGGGAAGGCGCTCGGACCTCACTTGGATCTCGGCGTGGGAATCTGCCTCGAGGTTGCGGTACCACTGAGGGTGCTCGGGTGCCCCACCCATGGACGCTACGACAAGGTAGTCGTCGCCGTCTCTGCCGAAGATGAGCGCGGTCGTGCGAGGTGCGGCGGTCCGCCGACCAATGGAGGTCAACAGGAGCGTCGGCACGCCGTTCCAGAGGTAGCCGACCTCACCGTTCGTTTCGCGATAGGCCTTGATATGGCTCTCGCCGAGGAGGGTGAGATCGGGCTGCTGGTACTGGTTGTCGTCCATATCAGTGCCTTTCATCGGCCACGTAGCTCATCGGGCCACGTAGCCCCCATCGATGGGTACGAGCACGCCGGTGATGTTGGTGGCGGCATCGGAACAGAGGAACACCGCCGCCTCGGCGCAGTCTTCGGCGGTGATGGGCCGGCCCAGCGGGTGGCTCTCCCCGAGGCGCTTGCCGGCCTCTCGGAGTCCGTCGGCATCGAGCTCGATCCCACCCGCGGCCATGAATCGGGTGTACGGCATGCCTGCGGGGCAGATTGCATTGGAACGGATGCCGAAGGGGGCTCCCTCGATGGCGACCGCCTTGGTCAGGAGGTGCACGGCGCCCTTGGTTGCACCGTAGACCGAGCCGCCCCAGCTCACTAGGCCCGCGACCGAGCCGGTGTTGAGGATGACACCGCCGTTGCCCTGTTGCTTGAACCGGCGTACCGCATGCTTGCAGCCGTAGAAGACGCCGCCGAGGTTGACGGAGACCAGCCGTTGGAAGTCATCGGCCGTGTGCTCCTCCAGCATGATGCCGAGGTGAGGGGTGGGAATGCCGGCATTGTTGTAGAGCACGTCCAGGCGGCCGAAGGCCTCGATCACCGTGTCTAGCATGGCGATGACCTCGTCCTCGACGGCGACGTCGACGGCAACGGGCACCGCGGTTCCGCCCGCCTCATCGATCAGGTGCACCGTCTCCTTGGCCCGGTCGAGGTCCACGTCGGCACAGGCCACCCGGGCTCCCTCTTCGGCGAAGCGGAGCGCAGAGGCACGGCCGACGCCGGCTCCCGCTCCGGTGATGACCGTGTTCTTTCCGTCGAGCTGTGGGGTCATCGGAGTTCTCCGATCGCCATGTGCTTCACCTCCTGGAAGGAGCGAATGCCGTCAGGCCCGCGCTCGCGACCAAGGCCACTCTGCTTGTAGCCACCGCCGGGGGCATAGGCGCTGAACACGCTGGTGTTCACGTTGACGGCACCGGCCCGGAGGCGGCGGGCGACCGCGGTAGCCGTGGCTACGTCCTGGCCGTAGACCTGGGCGGAGAGGCCGTAGGGGCTGGCATTGGTGATCCGAACGGCATCGTCGAGGTCCTCGTAGCCCAGAATTCCGATGACGGGCCCGAAGATCTCCTCCTTGGCGGCCGGGTTCGAGTTGTCAGGTAGGTCGAGGACGGTGGGCTCGAAGTAGTAGCCACGATCGAGCGCCGGGGGCCGACGGCCGCCCGAGGCGACCTTCCCACCGTGTTCCTCGGCCAGGGCGACGTAGCGCTCGCACCGTTCCCGTTGCGAGGCAGTGATCAACGGCCCCACCAGGTTGCCGGGATCAGCCGGGCTTCCGAGCGTGATGCCAGCGTAGGCGGCGCCGACCGCGGCAATCACCTCGTCCTTCCGCCCGTTGGGGACGAGCATTCTGGTGGCGGCGACGCAGGCCTGTCCCGCAGTCATGGCGACCACGGCCATGGCCCCTCTGGCGGCATGCCCGACCGCGTCGTCAAGGTAGATCTGTGCCGACTTCCCCCCGAGCTCGAGGGCCACCCGCTTCACGGTGGGCGCCGCCTGGGCGAGGATTCGCCTACCGACGGCGGTCGACCCGGTAAAGGAGATCATGTCGACTCCAGGGTCGGTGGTGAGCAGCCCGGCGCCGTCAGCGCCGTCTTCGACGACCACGCTGAGCACGCCGGCGGGCAGGCCAGCGGCATCGGCGGCGGCGCCGAAGGCAAGCGACGAGAGCGGGGTCAGGGGGCTCGGACGGAGGATGACGGAGTTGCCGGCCATGAGGGCGGGGACCAGCTTCTGAAAGGCCATGATGACCGCCCCGTTGTAGGGCGTGATGGCCGTGACGACACCGACCGGCTCATGGCGACGGATGCTGAGCGCCACCCGGCCGCGGACGAGGTCGTCGACCGGGACGTCAGTGGCCTCCTCGTGAGCCATCGAGAGATAGAGGTCGATGGTCTCCCGGCCGAGGGTCAGGCCCATGGACACCTGGGCGCCTTCGGCGAACATGCGGGGCTGTCCGGCTTCGGCGATAATCGTGGCGACCAGGGTCTCCCGGTCGGCTTCGAGATGGTCGAGGAACCGGCGAAGTACGCCAGCGCGATCCGTCGGCGCCAGGTCAGCCCAGACGCCGTCGTCGAATGCGGACCGTGCTGACGTGATGGCGCGACCGACCTCTCGCAGGGGCGTCACGGCAGCTTCGGCGACATGCGATTCGTCGGCGGGGTTCTCCACGGCAAAGGAGCGGTCTCCACCGACCCAGCTCCCGGCAATGTAGGTCTGGGTACCGTCGATGATGCCGGTCGCAGTCATGTGAGCCTCCCCATCCTCTGGTGACCGCCGGAGCATCGGGTGTGATCGCGGCAGTGGCATATCAGAGCCCGTAGTCGATGATGCCGCGAAGGTTGCGTCCTGCTCTCATGTCCTCGTACCCGTCGTTGATAGCTTCGAGGGGATAGCGGCGGGTGATGAGCTCTTCGAGCTTCAGCCTGCCGCGCCGGTACATCTCCAAAAGCGCCGGGATCTCCTTCGATGGACTCGAGGCTCCGAACAGCGAGCCTTGGAGTCGCTTCTGATAGAGGACAAGATGCCGAAGGGAGATCGGCAACGCGGTGTCGTCGGCGGCTCGAGGGAGCCCGGTGAGGACGCAGGTGCCCGCCTTCCGGATGGCGTTGACGGCCTGCGCGATGTGTTCGCCGGTCGTGACGCCCACGCAGACGATGCAGGAGTCGGCTCCTTGTCCGTTGGTGTAGCCCTGGGCGATCTCCCCAGCCTCTTCCATGGTCGACGCGGCATGCGTGGCTCCAAAATCGAACGAGGCGGAGCGCTTCATCTCGACCGGATCGACGGCGATGACGACCGATGCACCGGCGTGGGCAGCGCCCTGGACAGCGTTCATCCCGATGCCGCCTGTGCCCATGACGATGACCACGTCGCCCGGTCGGATGTCAGCGGAGTGGACCGCCGACCCCCAACCGGTTCCGACTCCACAGCTGGTCAGGCAGGCCACGTCCAGCGGGACGTCGTCGGGGCACTTGATCGCGGATTGGACCGAGACGGTCGACCACTCGCTGAAGGTCGCCACGCCGGCCGCCTGCCCGATCGGCTTCCCGGCCAGTCTCATCCGGCGGCTGCCGTCCTCCCGTATCCCCGAGAGCACGCGCGCCCCGTTGTCGCACAGGTTCTGCATGCCTGACGCGCACCACCGGCAGAGTCCGCACATGGGGAGAAAGGTGAGCACGACTCGATCACCGACCTTCCAGCCCGGTGTGTTCGGACCAACTTCCTCCACCGTCCCCGCCCCCTCGTGCCCACCGGTTATGGGCAGGGCGTCGGGCGGGATCGGAAGGTCACCGGTGAGAATGTGGTCGTCGGAGTGACAGAGCCCTGCCGCCGCCATCCTGATTAACAGCTCTCCTTGACGGGGAAGATCGAGCTCGAGCTCGGCTACCTCCCATTTGCCCGGTTGACTGTACAGAACAGCAGCGTTGGTCAGCATGGCGTCTCCTCACCATCAGGACTGTGCGGCATGGTCAGCATCGCCTCGGCGACCTGCCCCCCATGGACGTCGTGGTGATCGATGGCGACCGACGGGCCGGGACCTCTCGGTTCGGCGAAGTATCGCCGACGCTGCTCATCGGGTGCATCCCTCGGTGCCCACCGTGAGCCGGTCATCGCATTACCATAGCCGCTATCTAAGTTTCAGTGCACTCGCAGTCTTATTCAAAGTAGAATGGCGTATTCAGCAGTGGAGATCCCGGGCGGGACAGCGTCGGGCACCCTTGACTAGTGTGGCGTTGTCTGTTTAGGTAGAAGCACGATTCACCCCGCGAGGCAGCGAGCTGACATCAACCAGGCGTACGCCATCGAGGGCGGCGCCGACGAGGAGAGGTGCCCGGGATCCGAGGGGCGTCTCCCTGCATGCAGAGGGCGACGCACATGGCAATCATCGAGCTCGTCGCTGGAGCTCTCGACGCGGGGCCCGAGGAGGGACTATGGCATTCGACCGATCGCTGGACTGGCTCATCTCGGTGGATGACCACGTCCTGGAGCCGGCGCACCTCTGGGTCGACCGGGTGCCGGCCAAGGACCGGGAGCGGGCGCCGCACATGGTGGCCGAGGGCGACATGGAGTTCTGGGTCTACGACGGGAAGCGGTTTCCCAGTTCCGGCCTGAGCGCGGTGGCCGGAAAGTCCAAAGAGGAGTTCAGCCCGGAGCCGGTGACCTATGCCGAGATGCGGCCGGGGTGCTACGACGCCAAGGCGCGCATCGACGATATGAACCGGGCCGGCATCCTGGCGTCGCTGTGCTTCCCGACGGTCACCCGGTTCTGCGGGCAGCTCTTCATGGAGGCGAGCGACCGGGAATTCGGGTTCACCTGCCTCCAGGCCTACAACGATTGGATGCTCGAGGAGTGGTGCGGGGCGGCCCCGGGTCGGTACATCCCACTGGTCTTGATCCCGATGTGGGACCCCCCTCTGGCGGCCAAGGAGTTGGAGCGCTGCGCGGCGAAGGGCGCCACCGCATTCGCCTTTTCGGAGAACCCTGCGCCCCTGGGCCTGCCGACCATCCATGACACGAACCGCTACTGGGATCCCGTGATGTCAGCCGCATCGCAAGCCGAGATGGTGGTCAGCATGCACGTAGGTTCATCGTCACAGGTACCCCAGATCGCGCCCGACTCGCCCTTCATGGCCAATCTGGCCTGGGGGGCGGTCCGTACCTCGGGCGCCATGCTCGCCTGGCTGTTCAGTGGCATGTTCACCCGATTCCCCGGACTGAAGATCGCTCTCTCGGAGGGCGAAATTGGATGGATGCCGTACTTCTTGGAGCGAGCAGAACAAGTGCTCGACAAGCAGCGCTTCTGGGTGCAGCGTGGCGTTCAGTTCATGGAGCACGCGACCACCGATGTGGACCTGAATACCGTCGACATTCGCGCCCTCTTTCGCGATCACGTGTTCGGCTGCTTCATCGACGACGCTCACGGTATTGCCAGCATCGACGAGATCGGTGAGGACAACATCATGTGCGAGACCGACTATCCCCACTCGGATTCGACGTGGCCGAACTGCATCTCCGTCGTCAAGGGCCAGATCGGCCACCTTCCCCCGGAGGTCCAGTACAAGATACTTCGCGGCAATGCCGAGAAGCTCTATCGCTTCACCCCGGCCGAGGCCCCGGTCCTAACCGATGCCTGAGTCCGGATGACGTCGGCCAACGAAGTGCTCGACAGCGAGCGGGTCCGGCAGCTCTTCGACCTACGGGCCAACTACAACGCTCTCTTCGGTGGCGCCTATGAGGACGATCCTTACCCAACCTGGGCCGCGCTGCGCGAACAGGCTCCCGTGCACCACGGTGTCGTACACGAACTCACCGGTTTCGACGGACCGGCCTTCTTTCACGGGCTACCGTTCGAAGACCGGCCGCACTTCTCGGCCTTCAGCTATTCCTCCTGCTACAGCGCCTATCGCGACGAGAAGATCTTTGCGTCGTCGGCCGAAGCAGTAGAGCTCTCCACCGAGGACGTCGGACCCCTCAACAGCATGCTGTCCATGGGCGGCGGCCAGCACCGTCGGTACCGATCGCTGGTACAGCCCTCGTTTGTTCCGGCACGAGCCCAGTGGTGGATCAGGAACTGGATCGAGACGACCGTCAACCTTCTCATCGACAGCTTCCAAGATCGAGGGAACGCGGAGCTCAACGTGGATTTCTGCGCGGCGATACCGGTACTGACCATCACCGGGAGCTTCGGCGTCCCGATCGACAAGGCGCTCGACATCCGTGAAGCGCTCAGGGAACCCGAGAAGGTGGTCGAGATCATCAAGCCGATCGTCGCCGCCAGGCGTGACTCGCCGCAGGACGATCTCATCAGCATCCTGGTCGAGGCCGAGGTCAAGGACGAGGATGGGGCGACCCATCGCCTCACCGACGCCGAGATCTTTTCCTTCAGCATTCTCCTTCTCACCGCGGGGTCGGGGACCACGTGGAAGCAGATGGGCATCACCCTCGCGGCACTGTTGGAGCGCCCCGAGGCGCTCCAGGCCGTGCGCGAGGATCGAGATCTCCTTCGGCCGGCGATCGAAGAATCGTTGCGCTGGATGCCGACCGATCCGATGTTCTCGCGCTGGGTGACCGAGGACATCGATTTCCACGGGGTGGACATCCCGAAGGGGTCGGTGCTCCATATCTGCCTCGGTTCTGCCAACCGCGACCCGGCCCGCTGGGAGCGGCCGAACGAGTACGACATCTCGCGATCGCTCAAGCCGAGCTTGGCCTTTGGCGGTGGAGCCCATATCTGTTTGGGCATGCATGTCGCTCGGGCAGAGATGTCCGTCGGCATCAACACCCTGCTCGATCGGCTCCCCGACCTCCACCTCGACCCCAACGCCGAACCACCACGGTATGTTGGCTTCTACGAGCGCGGTGCTACCGCCATCCCCGTCCTGTTCGGATAGATGATGTCCTCCGCATGGGGCCAACGGTGAACCTCTTCACCTCAACAGTTCCTCGTCCTTTTCCCGGCAGCCGTTCGGCCCCGACGTGACCGCGGATGTCGAGGACCACGAGAGGAGCCCCACGATGACCTGGGTCGAGCGTTCAGTCGATCGCTCCCCGGCCATGCAGCGATCGCGAAATCGTCGGATCGAGCAGGCCAAGGTGATCATCGATGCTGCACGGCGCCTGATCGAAGTCAAAGGGTCTGCCTTCACCCTCCAGGAGCTGGCCAAGGAAGCCGAGGTGGCTCTCCAAACCTTCTACCGGTACTTCTCCGGTAAGGACCAGTTGCTTCTGGCCGTCATCGAGGAGACGATCAGCGAGTCGTGTCGGGAATATGCGGCACGCTCCCAGCATGTGTCGGATCCAATTGCGCGCCTCCGCTTCTACGTGACATCGGCATTGAACCCGTCATCTCTTGGTGGCGACCGCATTGAAGCGGCTCGGTTCGTCACTGCGGAGCATTGGCGTCTGCATCGTCTTTTCCCGGAGGAATTGGCCCAAGCCACCAAGCCGTTCACCGATTTGATCCGTCAAGAGGTCGTCGTGGCCGCCGAAGCCGGGATGCTCACGTCGAGGGACCCAGACGGTGACGCGTGGCTGATCACACAGCTCGTGACCTCAGTGTTCCACCACTATGCCTTCGCTCCGGAGGATGGGACCCGGGACGCCATGGGAGACCGCGTGTGGCTTTTCTGCCTTGCCGCGCTGGGGGGCCACCCGGACGACGACGACGGACATCGATCGCCCGGAGACGGCAGCAGCCGAGCGGCCGTCGGCCCGACGACGGTGTCGGGGGGGTGAACGTCTGGCGAGGGGAGTCGTCGGATGGCTGCGGCTCTCCCGCGTCGGCTGGTGCGGTCAGCCGTACCTCTTGGGCCTCGGCTACTTCCCGGAACGGGAGACGAACGCGCTACAGGTCGGGGAGGCCCATGTCCAAGTTGGGCACCTGGAGGCCGCCGTCCACCTCGATGACCTTGCCGGTGATGAACGAGCCGGCGGGCGAGCTCAGATAGACGACGGCGGCGGCGATGTCCTCCGGGTCGCCAATGCGGTGCAAGGGCGTTGACCCTTCCATGGCCTCCCGAAGCTCGGGGGTCTGGGTGACGATGTCCAGGGCCGAGGTAGCCACCGAGCCCACACCGATGGCGTTCACCCGGATCCGGGGAGAAAGGTCGGCCGCGGCCAGGCGGGTGTAGTGGGACAGCGCCGCCTTGGCCGTGCCGTAGGCGGCGAAGCCCCGGCCGGCGATCCGACCGACGACCGAGGAGATGTTGACGGCCGAGCCGCCACCGCCCTCGAGCATGAGGGGTACGGCCGGACCGAGCAGGGCGTGGGCGGTGGCCACGTTGAAGTGGAACGCCGCCTTCATGGTGGCTGGCGACGTCTCGGCGAAGGCCTGGGGCATCGAACCGCCGACGTTGTTCACCACGATGTCCAGCCGCCCGAACTCCTGGCGGGCCGTGTCGACCAGGCCGGCCACGGCGTCCAGGTCGGTCAGGTCGGCCACGACGGCCACTGCCCGCCGGCCGGCCGCCTCGACCTGGGAAGCCACCTGCCCGAGCTGGTCCTCGCTGCGGGCCGAGATGACCACGTCGGCCCCCGCCTCGGCCAGGGCCAGCGCGCTGGCTGCGCCGATGCCCCGGCCGCCCCCGGTGACGATGCCCACCTGATCGGTCAGTCGAAATCGGTCCAAGATCATGCAGTGCCCCCTTTGTCGTGTGGGTCACGTCTACCAGGGGCGAGCGCGGTGGCGCCACGCCGGCCCTTCCGGACGCGATGGCGTGCCGGCGGGGCCCGAGCCGGGGTCCGGGCCGGGGCGCTCTGGGCCGGGGCGTTCAGGGCCGGGTGGAGGGCAGGCCCAGCTTCCTGTGGTCCCAGGACACCACCCGATCGACGTGCAGCTTGATCACCACCCGCTTGTGCAGCATGGTCTCGACGAAGGGACGCAGCTCTTCGGTGTAGGGGTTGTAGTAGCGCTCGAACACGCTGACCCCGAGGTCGAACATGCGCTCGGGGTCGTCCACCACTTCGGCCCTCCCCACCAGCTCCACTCCCCGCAGCTCCTCGTAGTAGTCGCCGTCTTCGAACATGCAGGTGAGCCTGGGATCCCGCAGCAGGTTCTGGGCTTTCTGCGCCTTGGCCTTGGTCTCGACGGCCACTGCCCCTTCCAGGAAGCCGTACCACATGGCCACGGCATGGATCGAGCCGTCGTGGTTGATCGAGCACATGGTCATCGGCCGGCGCTCGTGGATGAAGGCGTCGACCTCTTCGGGCGTCATCTTGACGATGTCCCGCTGCTTCACCCCGTGCCCCATCTGCTCGGTCATGGCCTCCCCCTCGTCGTCCGTTGCGCCCGACCCGGGCACCGGGACGAGCGTACCAACGGTCCTCGGCCCTCCGGCGCTCAGACCTTCTGGCGTCTGGCCGTGCCCGACAGCTGGGTGGGCATGGCCAACCCGGTCGGGATGGTCAGCGGGGGGGCGGGAGCCAGCAAGGAGGTGGGATCCTGGTTGTTGGGGCATTCGGCCGTGACCACGGCGCCGCCCTGGGCCGTGGCCGGCAGGGCCGGGACCGAGGTGTTGGGCTTGGCCTGGAGGGTGGAGGTGAGGTCGCCCACCGTCTTGCGGCGCCAGGCCGAGATGTTGTTCACCGTGATGCCGAAGCGCTCCTCCAGGAGCCGGAGCTGGGACGTGTGGTCGAACCGGTCGGAGTTCACGAAGCCGCCACGGCTGAAGGGGGAGACGACGAGCAGCGGGACCCGGAAACCGAGGCCGATGGGCCCGGTGACGCCGCCCGCCGAGGTGGGGAGCGGGCGGGCCGTGACGTACTCGCCCGTCGTCCCCTTCGGGGCGGTCGGCGGTGGGACGTGGTCGAAGAAGCCCCCGTTCTCGTCGTAGGAGACGATGAGGGCGGTCTTCGACCACACCGCCGGGTTCGCCGTCAGGGCCGAGACCACCTGGCTGATCATGAACTCGCCGTTGAGGGGGGCGGCAGAGGGGTGCTCGGAGTCGACGAGGCTGGGCGTGATCCAGCTCACCTGGGGGAGCGTGCCGTTCTTCACGTCGGCCACGAACTCGTCCGGCCAGACGGGGAGGAAGGCCTTGTCGTAGAGCGCCGTCCCCGCGTGCAGCAGCTGCTTGAAGTACAAGAGGGCGTTGAAGCCGATGGCCAGGTTGTCCCGCTCGAGGGCGCCGACCGATCCGTTGGCGGGCTGGTACACCTTCCAGCTCACCCCCTTGTCCTCGAGCAGCTCGGGCACCGTCTCCCAGCTGCAGCTGCCCACTGCCTCGGGCGATTGGCTGATCGACGGGGTGGACAGGACCGGTCCGCCGTGGGAACCGGCCGGGTCGAGCGTCCCCGTCAGCCACATGAGGCGGTTGGGCATGGTCGGACCGATGACCGAGCAGTGGTACGCGTCGCCGATGGTGAAGGCATCGGCCAGGGCGTAGCGGAACGGCGTGTCGGTGCGATCGAGATAGCCCATCACGATGGGAGCCTGGGCCGGGCCGTCGTTGCCCGGTTGGGCGTGGACGCTGACGAACTTGTCCATCTTCCCCCCGTTCCAGCTGTGGTGCTGGGGCACCCAGCCGTGGACCGGGATGTCGGAGTTCCCCGCGCACTGGGCCATGGTCGTGGCCACGTCGAGGTGGTAGGGGACCAGGGTGTCGGCATGGGCCGGCTGGCTCGAGCTCTGGGGCCACGCCTGGCTGAAGGGGCCCAGGTTCCCGGCCGGATGGTCGTTGAAGCCTCGCACTCCCGGATAGACGCCGAAGTAGTGGTCGAACGAGCGGTTCTCCAGCATGAGCATCACCACGTGCTCGATCGCCCCGATGTCCGAACCGGCCGGTGCGGTGGCCGCGGCCCGGGCGACCAGTGACGATCCGCCGAACGACTCCAGCAGCGCGGTGGCCCCGAGGGTCAGGCCACCGGCCAGGAACCCACGTCGGGAAACAGACGGAACTGGCATGACGTCACCTTTCTCACCGGTCGGGACCGGGTATCCGCCCGATGGGCACCCGGTGCGAAGCTGCGGTCACCCTAGCCCTCGGTCCCCCGGCGCCGGCAGTTCATCGCCGGGAATTCCGGCTTGGCGACCACGGGCCCGGCGGGTGCCCGTAGGCTGCCGGCCATGTCCCCAACGGTCGCGGCGTCGGATCCCCGCATTCCGCGGGTGCATGCCCGGCGGCTGCCGCAACCCACCACGGCCGAGCTCGTTCGCCGGAGCCTGCGCATCGCCATCGTCGGCGCCCGGCACTTCTCTGGGCTCGCCGTGCGCCAGCTCCGCCACGCCCGCACCGGGCCCCTTCCCCTGGCCGTCCTGGCCCAGCCCCTGCGGCGCACCTTCGAGGACCTGGGCGGGACCTACATGAAGTTCGGCCAGCTGGTGGCCTCGTCCCCCGGCGTGTTCGGCGAGGCCTTTGCCGACGAGTTCCGCACCTGCTTGGACACCGGTCCCTCGGTCCCCTTCGAGATCGTTCGCCAGATCGTCGAGTCGGACCTCGGGATGGAGCTGAGCGAGGCCTTCGAGCGGTTCGAAGAGGTTCCCATCGGCCGGGCCTCGATCGCCGTGGTCCACAAGGGCGTCCTCCACGACGGCCGGGTAGTGGCCGTCAAGGTCCTGCGCCCGGGGATCGAGCACGTCGTCGCCACCGACCTGGACCTCCTGCAGCCCCTGTTGGAACTGGTGGCCCGGCAGACCGGGGACCAGGCGGCCGGGACGCTCCTGCAGATGTTCGCCGGGTTCCGCCAGCAGATCGGCGAGGAGCTCGACCTGCGCAACGAGTCCCGGGCCATGGCCGCCTTCGCCCTCCTGCTCGACGAGGTCGACCTCCCCCTGATGGTGGTGCCGACGCCCTTCCCCGAGTTCTCCGGCCCGAACGTCCTGACCATGGAGTTCCTGGACGGCGTGCCCATCGACGACCTGGCCGGCGCGGCCGAGTTCGGGGTCGACCCCGGCCCGCTGGTGGAGCAGGTGGTCAAGGGTTTCTTCCTCACCGCCGTGCGATGGGGGTCCTTCCACGGCGACGTGCATGCCGGAAACATGCTCTTGTTGCGCGACGGCCGGATCGGGGTCATCGACTGGGGCATCGTCGGCCGCCTCGATCCCGAGACCCATCACGTCTTCATCCGGACGCTGGCCGCGGCCCTGGGCGACGAGTCGGCCTGGGAGGACATCGCCGCCCACCTGACCAAGACCTACGGCCCGGCCATGAAGGAGGGCCTCGGTCTGTCGGACGAGGACCTGGCCCTGTTCATTCGTGGCCTCATCGAGCCGGTTCTGCTGCGGCCGTTCGGCGAGGTGTCGTTGGGCGCCCTGATCCAGGCGCCCCAGGTCCAGGCGGCCAAGGCCCAGGGCATCGAGGCCCACCACCGGTCGGTGGCGGCCGTGCTGGGGAGGCTGCGGGCCCAGCGCCGTCTCCGGCGCTTGGCCGACGAGTCCGGCGGCACCGACTCCGACTTCGACCGGGGCACCTTCTTGCTGGGCAAGCAGCTGATGTACTTCGAGCGCTACGGCAAGATGTTCCTGGCCGACGTGCCCATCCTCCAAGACCGGGACTTCTTCGAGATGCTGTTGCAGTCGGCCCCTCGGTGACCGAGCCGGTCCCCGTCGTGGAGAGCCCCGCTGTCGAGGAGCACCGTGATCCTGAGGAGAGAACCGTGGGCCCAGCCCTGTCCGTCTGCTTCGTCTGCACCGGCAACATCTGCCGGTCTCCACTGGCCGACGTGGTCCTCGGGCACATGGCCCGTGAGACCGCCCTGACCGACGGCACGGTGTTGGCCGACCACCTCCGGATCTCGAGCGCGGGGACCGGGCCGTGGCACGAGGGGGAGCCGATGGACCCCCGCGCCCTGGCCGTGCTGGTCGAGCACGGCTACAAGGACCACGGCCACATCGCCCGCCAGTTCGCCGTCTCCTGGTTCGACCAGGAGGACCTGATCGTCTGCCTGGCCCGCCGGCACCAGCAGACGCTGCGCAGCCTGGCCGCCGACCGGCCAATGGACGGTCGCCTGGTGCTGCTCGGCTCCTACGATCCGGGCGCCGGCGGTGCGGTGGACATACCCGATCCCTACTATGGCGAGGCGCCCGACTTCGAGGATTGTCTCAGCCTGATCGAGGCCGGTTGTCGCGGTCTGGTCATCGAGCTGGTGTCGCGGATCGAGGCCCCGCCGGCCTCAGCGCCAACCGATCGCACGAGGCCCGGAGGATAGATTGTCGGCATGAGCTCGCGTCCCGACCTGTCCGGCAACGTCGTCCTCGTGACCGGGGGAAGCCGCGGCCTGGGCGCCACCATTACCAAGGCCTTCTTGGAGGCTGGTGCTGACGTGGCGATCTGCGCCCGCAAGCAGCCTGATCTGATGCCCTCGGCCGGAGGGCGCGACGCCTTCTTCGTCGGCGGCGACCTCCGCAACTTCGACGAGGTGACGGCGATCATCGACGCCGTCGTCGAGCACTTCGGCCATCTGGACATCGTGGTCAACAACGCCGGCGGCGCGCCGCCCATCGACTCGGCCACGGCGTCGCCCCGGTTCTCCACGTCGGTGATCGCACTGAACCTGCTCGCCCCGCTGTTCGTGACCCAGGAGGCCAACCGGGTCATGCAGGGCCAGGCCAAGGGGGGGCTGGTGCTGAACATCTCGTCCCTGTGCGGGATGAGGCCCTCACCGACCACCGCGGCCTACGGCGCGGCCAAGGCCGGCTTGTTGAACCTGACCGAGAGCCTGGCCATGGAGTTCGCCCCCAAGGTGCGGGTCAACTGTGTCACCGCCGGGGCCCTCGAGACCGAGGAGCTGCACGAGCGCTTCGGCGGCGACACCTACTTCGACGCCGTCCGGGCCACCGTCCCGCTCGGGCGCATGGGGAACCCGGACGACGTGGCCGACGCCTGCCTCTTCCTGGCCTCCGATCAAGCCACCTTCATCACCGGGAGCAACCTGGTCGTGCACGGTGGAGGTGACCACCCCCCACTGATGATCTGAGATGGCCGGGCCCGCGGTCGGTCCGCCGTCGGACGTGGTGAGCTCGACGCCGGTCGGTGGGGGCGACACGGGGACGGCCAGCCGGGTGGTGTTGGCCGACGGAACCGTCCTGTTCGCCAAGCAGCGGCGGGGCCGTCCGCCCGAGGGGCCCGCAGGCCGGGCCGGCTGGGACGTGTTGCTCAGATCGGAGGCGTCCGGGTTGCGCTGGCTCAAAGAGGCTGAAGGCAAGGGCGGCGCACCGGTCCCCGCAGTGGTCGAGGCTTCCGGGTCCCGGTTGATGCTGCAGTGGATCGAGGCGGCCCGGCCGACGGCGCCGGCGGCCGAACGGTTCGGCCGTGAGCTGGCCCGCACCCACCGGGCCGGGGCCACCGGCTTCGGGGCTCCCTGGTCCGGCGCCATCGGGCCGCTGCCCCTCGACAACCGGCCGCTGGAGCCGGGGGCAGATGACCGGTGGGCTCCGTTCTACGCAGCTCGCCGCATCGAGCCCTACCTGGCGTTGGCCGTTGACGCCGGAGCGATCCACGGGGACGACCGCCGGGCCGTCGAGGGGGCCGTCGCCCGGATCGACGAGCTGTGCGGCCCCGACGAGCCTCCGGCCCGGGTCCACGGCGACCTGTGGAGCGGCAACCTGGTGTGGGCGGCCGAGGGCCGGGTGTGGCTGGTCGACCCGGCGGCCCATGGCGGCCACCGGGAGACCGACCTGGCCATGCTGGCCCTCTTCGGAGCCCCGCATCTCGACCGGGTCCTCCAGGCCTACGACGAGGAGTGGGCCCTCGCCCCCGGCCACGAGAGCCGGGTGGCCCTCCATCAGCTGCACCCCCTCCTCGTCCACGCCGCGCTGTTCGGCGCCCCCTACGGCGCCCGGGCCGGCGCCGCGGCCCGCTCCGCCCTCCGTGGGAGCGGGGGCTGAGCGCCCGGCCTGCCACCGGAGTGCGCCTGGCCGAGCCCCCGGTCGTGGGCCCGGCACCGGGTGGACGGGGCCAAGACGGCCCTCGGCCAGGCCTACGGCGTCGGGTCCCAGGTCTTCGCCATGTGGGTCGTGGGCCGCGACAAGCCCTGACCGGGGCGTGGTCGGATGGCTGTAACCGCTGCCGGTAAGCTTCGTCGCGTTCGCCGAGACACCGGAGGTCACATGAAGATCGTCGTCGACTACGACGAGTGTGCCAGCAACGCCGTTTGCATGGGAATCGCTCCGGAGGTGTTCGAGGTGCGCGACGACGGGTTCCTCTACGTGCTCAACGAGCACCCGGGGGAGGAGCTGCGGGAGAAGGTGCGTCAGGCGGCCAACGGCTGCCCGACGGGGGCCATCACCATCGTCGAGGACGAGTAGCCCCCGGCGTGCCCGGGGACACCCCGAGGGTCCGCTTCGCCCCGTCTCCAACCGGCTTCCTCCACGTGGGCAGTGCCCGTGCGGCCCTGTTCAATTGGGTGGTGGCCCGCCAGTCCGGCGGTACGTTCGTGCTCAGGATCGAGGACACCGACACCGAGCGCAACCGGGAGGAATGGGTCGACGGGATCCTGTCCGCCCTCCACTGGCTGGGAATGGATGCCGACGAGGGACCCTACCGCCAGTCGCAGCGTCGCCACCGCTACGACGCAGCCGTCGAGGCGCTGTGGAGCGCCGGCCATCTCTATGCCTGTGACTGCACGCGGGAAGTAGTGGACGCCCGGACAAAGGGAAACGCCGTCCCCGGCTACGACGGGTTCTGCCGGAACCGCGGCCTGGAGCGCGGCGAGGGGCGCGCCCTTCGCTACCGGACACCCGACCAGGGATCGACTGTCGTGGTCGACGTGATCCGGGGGGAGGTGGAGTTCCCCCATGCGGCCATGGAGGACTTCGTGGTGGTGAAGTCGAGCGGGCAGCCCCTCTTCGTCCTGGCCAACGTGGTCGACGACATCGACATGGCCATCACCCACGTCATCCGGGGTGAGGACTTGTTGCCCACCACGCCGAAGGGGGTCCTGATCTGGGGGGCACTGGCCTCGTCGGGGTGGCAGACCGATGGCCTGGTAGCCGGCGCGCCGAGTCCGACCCTGGGCCTCCCGGTGTTCGCCCATCTGCCCCTGCTGGTCAACGCCCAGCGAAAGAAGCTGTCGAAGCGGCGCGACTCGGTGGCGGTCGAGTCCTACCGGGAGCAGGGGTACCTCCCCGATGCCTTCGTGAACTACCTGGCCCTGCTGGGTTGGGGGCCGCCGGGGGGAGAGGAGCTCTTCGGTGTGGACCAGCTGTTGCACGAGTTCCGGCTCGACCACGTCAACCACTCGCCGGCCTTCTTCGACGTCGACAAGTTGAAACACATGAACGGGGAGTACATCCGGGCCCTCTCGGTCGACGCCTTCATCGACGCCGCCCAACCGTGGTTGACCGGTCCGGAGGCGCCGTGGCCGCCGGAGCGCTTCGACGCCCGGACCTTCGCTCAGATGGCCCCCCTCGTCCAGGAGCGGGTGGCCCTGTTGTCCGAGGTGCCGGCGATGGTCGACTTCTTCTTCCTCGACCAGCCGGCGATCGACCCCGACTCGTGGACGAGGGCGTACAGCGACGAGGTCGGCGCCGGGATCCTGGAGGCGGCGATTGCCGCCTACCAGCCGTTGGCAGCGGGGGAGGGGGCAGGCTGGACTGCCGACGCCCTGCACCAGGCGACCCTCGCCGTCGGCGAGCGGTTCGGTCGCAAGCTGGGCAAGGCCCAGGCCCCGATCCGGGTGGCCGTCACCGGCCGCCGGGTGGGCCCACCGCTGTTCGAGTCGCTGGTGGTGCTGGGGCCCGACCGGGTCCTGGAGAGGATGCGGGCGGCACTCGAGCGGTTGCCGGCACCATCCTGAACCGTGGGTCTTCTGGCCACCCTGACCGGGATCAGCCTGCTGGGGAGGATCGTCCGACTGATCCTGCTGGTCGTGGTGGTCGTCGTCGTCTACTTCGCCGTGACCCTGGTGCAGGTCTGGCTGACCGGGCGGCAGTACGACGCGCAGCAGGCCCAGGCCATCGTGGTCATGGGGGCGGCCCAGTACAACGGCGTGCCCTCGCCCGACCTGGCCGCCCGGCTCGACGAGGCCGAATTGCTGTGGCGTGACCATCGGGCTCCCCTGGTCGTGGTGACCGGGTCGAAGGAGCCAGGTGACGTCTTCACCGAGGCGGAGGCGTCGGCCAAATACCTGGAGACGACCGGGATCCCGGCCGGGGATATCGTCCAGGTGGGCGGCAACGACTCGTGGGAGAACCTGTCCCTGGCCTCGACCGCCCTGGTGGAGCGGGGCGACCGCCGGGTCCTGATGGTCACCGACCGGTTCCACGAAGACCGAAGCCTGGCCATCGCCAGCGCGGTGGGGCTGTCTGCCTACCCGACACCGACCACGGTCTCGCCGATCCAGGGGTGGTCGGCAGTGCCGTACTACCTGAAAGAGGCGGTGGGCGTGGGTCTCGGGCGGATCATCGGCTTCAACCACCTGAGCTCGGTGCACAGCTCCCTGGGGTGAGCCGGGGACCGGTCCCGGGCAGCGGTCGTCCCGGGCAGGGGCCGCGCCCAGGCTGTGCCGGCCGGCTGTGGGTGCCGGTTCCCGCCGTGTCGGCTAAATTGGCGCTTCGCCCAATCGGGGGTGGCGCAACTGGCAGCGCGCATGATTCTGGTTCATGAGGTTGGAGGTTCGAGCCCTCCCCCCCGAGCGGAGATGGCCTCTCATTCGGAGGTCATCGCTTGGTCCCATCGTCTAGAGGCCTAGGACATCACCCTCTCAAGGTGGAGACACGGGTTCGAATCCCGTTGGGACTGCCAGCCAGCCAGCCAGGGACAATGCGGGCGGAGATCGCCCGAGCGAACCGCAGCTGCAATCTGCAATGATGCGACCGTGTCCGGGGAATGGTATGCACACAAGCCCGTTTCCTTCCTCTACGACCAGCAGCCCGCCGAACCCTGGCAGATCGAACGCGCCCAGACCATGTTGACCGAGACCTGCAGCATTCCCCTGGACGACTTCGACGGGCACGTCGGTGCGCTCACGATCTTGAAGGACCATCTGCGGGATCGATTGGGGCACCGGGTCTGGCCAAAGGACCTGATCCGCAGCATCGAGCAGTCACGCAGCCGTCCGGGCTTTGCCATTCGGAATCCGCAGCCCTCGCACCTGGGACGCGGACATTGGCGCTGGATCGATCCGGCGACCATCGCCAGGGGCCCTGTGGGCGCGGAGTTCAGTCCGTATCACGGCACGGTCGAAGAGCTCGCCTTCTCGGCGGAACAGTTCTTGTTGGAACAAGGCACGCCGACGTCTCTTGCGCGCATCTTCGGACACCCTCGCAACCCAGAACCCGCCGTGGTGGTCAACTCGATCCCTGGGCCATTTGGACCGGTTCGGCCCATCACGGAGAACGGCAACCACCGAACGCTGGTTCTGGAAGCGCTGAGCGTACCGTTGGTTCTTGCCAAAGTCCATCAATTCAAGGCGCCGTACCGTTGCAGGGTTCGGAGAGCGTCCGACTGGAAGACCACGCGAGCGTTCCTCCGCTGGCTCGAATCGTTCAAGGTGGTGCGCCTGTCGTCCCGGTGGGTGGTCAAGGACGACGAATGGGTCTACTTCCGCATCGCTGAAGCCGAATGCCCGTGGCTCGCAAGCACCCCACACGAGGCCTTTGTCGCGTTGGAGGCGTACGAACGGCTGTACGACCACCGAATCGATCGGTTCGGTGATCTGGGTCGTGACCAACTCGAGCGCGAGTGGCACTCGGTTGCCGACGACCAGCGCCCGGTCGCCGACCACGCATCCACGCTCGCGCCCGCTTAGAGAAGCTCACCTCGTCGGCGGACGCGATCCGTTCGAATCAGGCGGTCAACGGTTCGAGTTAGCGTGCCGCGTGGGCGTCGATGTAGCGCACCGACCGGGTCCCTGTGAACTGATCCACCTGGCCCAGCTATCGGGGTCCAGCCGGCGTCGCTCACCAGGGTGCTGGTCAGCTTCGGCTGATGGACACTCGCCACGCGAGTGCACCGTTGGGGTCGATGTTGATGTCGATCTTGCAGGCATCGATCGAATCCACCTGCCATCCGTGAAGGAAGCTGGCCTTGATCTCGTCCTCAGTCACCCGCCTGGGTCCCCAGTCGCCCGGCTGGCGGTCGCTGAAGCACAGCAGGTGAACGCGGGCGCCTGGCGGAAGAACGGTCAGAAGGCTCTCGACGTACTGGATCCGGTCATCGTCCTCAAAGACATGGAAGAGTCCACAGTCGAGCACGGTGTCGAACTGTTCGTTGAGGTCAGAGAGCCGAAGGGCGTCCCCAACGAGGAACCGGGCGGTCAGGCCTCGGTCGCGGGCTTTGCCTTGTGCGATGGCGATCGCTGTCGGGGCAATATCGATGCCGGTGGCCTCGTGGCCGAGGCGAGCGGCCATGAGGGCATGCTCGCCGGTCCCACAGCCGACGTCGAGCACTCGACCGTGCAGAACGCCACCTTCAGCAAGTTCAAGGAAAGCAGGCTGAGGTCGGCCGATGTCCCAGGGGGGTGTGCCGGCATAGGACGCATCGAAGTCCTCGTGCCGCGGGCGAACCGGTCCTGGCACGCTGTCCAGTGCCCCCGTATCGTCGCTCATGCACGTTGTGTTAGCACAATGTCGCCCAGTGGCAGCTCGCGCCCACGGCCGTTGTCATCCGCTCCGCGCCAAGCGACATATCGAGACGAGGGGACAGCATTCGACCGATGGGAGCGGCTGACGGCGGATGCAACCATGTGTGCGCAGACCACCAATGGGTCGTCCATGCCCCGTAAGATCCATCACGCACAGCCCACGATCGAGGAAATTTGGACTGCATGCCAGATACAGCTCGAAGCATTGCTCAAGTAGTGCGGCCAGATTGACCGGTTCGCCCCGGTGGGGCTCCCATCGTTGTCGGTCGACCCGACCGTCGGCGGCTCGATCCTGTCGACAAGGGCCTGGGGCACTCGAAATTGGGCCGGGCAAGGCTTGCTGACGGGAGTGACGACGTGACGCCCCAGCTCAGCGCCTCGCCCGGACCAGCTCGAGTGACCACCGTCGCCCAGCGTCCTGGTCAGGGCATCCCTTGGAAGGCGCAGCTCATGCAACGCAGTCCCACTGGTGAGGGCTTTCGTGCAGAGCCGAGGGCGATTGACGAGGACCGACGTCTCTCGGCCCGACCAGCTCCATGACGCAGACCACTCCAACCGCGCTCTGGATCGAGACGTCCGCACCCCGATGACGTCCAACCTCGGCCCACGACAGCCCTCGCACCGGCGGGCTCGGGTCTCGCACCGGGTGCGGGTCCGACGCCGCATCGCCGTCGGCCTGCTGGGGTTGGTGGTTCTGGCCATCGTTCTGGCACTGGTCGTGCCCGGAGGGAGCTCAGGCCGACCGGGGCAACGAACCAGTGCCGGCCCGACGACCACCGAGGCAGCTGTTTCCGGTGGTCGTTCGTCGGCGGCCGGACCGGGCGGCAGTCAATCTGCCAAGGCGACCCATTCCATACCGGCCATCGAGGCCGGGGTCCTGCCCTGGGGTCTCAACGCGCCCATCTCGCGCGAGGTCGTGCTGCCCGGGAACGGCAGTGGCCTGACCATTGTGGGCGGGCTGGCCGCCTCCCAATCGTCCCTTGCCTCGGTGTTCTCCCTCGACACGGCATCGGGTCAAGCGACCCCGCTGGGCACGCTGCCGAGCGCGGTGCACGATGCCGCGGGAGCGCTCATTCGGGGCCGGGGTTACGTCTTCGGCGGGGGTTCACCCAACACGGTGGCCACGGTGCAGCAGTTCGGCGCTCCCGTCCCCGCGCCGCCGGCTCCACCGACTCCGAAACCGAAGAAGGCAGCCCATACGAGGACGGCGAGCACGGCGACACCCGTCACGACCACGACGGTCCCGTCCCCGCCGGCGGCGGTCGGACAGCTCCCCCAGCCACGTTCCGATTCCCAGGCGGTGACCATCGGCAGCACCACGTTCGTGATCGGTGGCTACGACGGCAGCAAGCCTGATGCCGACGTCCTCGCCACGACGGACGGGCGGCGATTCTCCGTGGTAGCCAAGCTGCCGGTGTCGGTTCGCTATCCGGCCGTGGCCGCGCTGGGCGACGTGATCTACGTCTTCGGAGGGCAGGCCGTCGGTGGCCCACAGAGCGGCCAAGCGACGGACACGATTCAAGAGATCGTACCTTCGGCGTCGAAGGCCACGGTCGTCGGCCACCTTCCCGAGCCCCTCGCTGCGGCGTCAGCCGCTGTCCTCGGCGGACACCTCTACGTGGCGGGTGGGGTCACGTCGACGTCAGGTTCAGCGTCACCGGCCATCGCGACGATCTGGGCCTACGACCCCGCACATCACAAGGTGCTGGCTGCTGGGACCCTTCCCGTACCCACCAGCTACGCAGGGATTGCCGTGCTCGCAGGCCGGGCCTGGGTCATCGGCGGGGAGAGCTCGGGGAGCGTGATGAACTCGATCGAGATGATGATTCCCAATCCGAGGTTCGGAACCGCCGGTATGAAGGGGGCCGGATCGCCGTACTTCGGCGGCCAGCTCCTGGTCGCCGACCGGGGTAACAACCGGCTTCTCCTTTTGAATACCCAGAACCAGGTGGTGTGGAACTACCCCTCCGTCTACGCTTCACCCCCACCAGGGGGTTTCTACTTCCCTGACGACGCGTTCTTCACGAAGAACGGCACACAGATCATCTCCAACCAGGAGAACAACGAGACAGTCGTCATGATCGGATTCCCGTCGGGACAGCTCCAATGGTCCTACGGGCATGCCCTCGAGCCCGGATCACTGCCGGGATACCTCCACACGCCCGACGACGCGTACCTCCTCAAGAACGGCCAGGTCGTTGTGGCCGACGCAGAGAACTGCCGCGTGTTGTACATCAATCCCGACGGCTCGATCGCCTCCCAGATCGGGACCACCGGAAACTGCGTGCACGATCCGCCGAGCTCCCTTGGTTCGCCGAACGGGGACACCCCGCTGGCGGACGGCAATGTCCTCATCTCCGAGATCAATGGGAGTTGGGTCAGCGAGTACACGCCGCAAGGCAAGATGGTCTGGACCGTGAGCCTCCCGGTGGGATATCCATCGGACCCCCAGCAACTCGGCCCCGATCTCTACCTCCTCTCCGACTACTCGCATCCAGGGGGATTCATCGAGTTCACCCGAGAGGGCATGGTCACCTACCGATATCAGCCAGCGGCCGGCCAGGGGGAGATGAATCAACCGTCACTCACCGAGATGTTGCCGAGCGGCGTGTTCATGACGAATGATGACTACCGAGATCGTATGGTGGCCATCGATCCAGTAACCCAGGCGCTCGTCTGGCAGTACGGAGTGACAGACAATCCTGGAACCGCCCCCGGCTATCTGAACACTCCAGATGGGTTCGACCTACTCATGGACAACAAGACCCTTCCCCTGCATCCGCTCACCGGCTGAGCCATGTCCAAGAGCGCCATCGGAGTCGACCTTGGCCCACCGCGGATGAGCGTGGAAGTGCTGGGAGGCGCAGGACGGTCACGCCGTCGTCACGGTTCGCGCCCGCCCCGTGGCCTGTTCCTCGTCGCAACGGCCGCCGTCTTGTTGATTCTCGTACCGGTCGTGGTCAACGTCGGGCAAGCAATCGCCGGTGGGTGGAGCTCAGCCCGACGGGTGCTCCACGACCAAGCAGCCCTCTCTCTCCTCGGGCACACGCTGTTCATCGCCGCGATTGTCACGCCCCTCTGTGTCGTCGTGGGCGTATCCTTCGCGTGGTTCCTCGAGCGGACCGAGCTTCCGGGTCGCAGAGTCTGGGCGCTCCTCATGGTGGCCCCGCTCACGGTGCCACCGCTCGTTGTCAGCTTCGCCTGGGTCTCTGTCACCTCCGCGATGCAGGGCTACCTCGGTGCGGTCGTCATCACCACCCTGACCTACTCGCCCATCGTCTTTTTGCTCGTCACGGTGGCCTTGCGCGGCCTGGACCCCGCCCTCGAAGAGAGCGCCCGAAGCCTAGGATGTGGCGCGGGTGCGACGTTCTGGCGCGTCGTGCTCCCCCACCTGCGCCCAGCGATCCTCGGGGGGTCGTTGCTCGTCGCTCTCGACCTTCTCGTCGAGTACGACGCCTACGCCGCGCTGCACGTCCAGACGTTCAGCACGAACGTCTACGCGCAGTATCAGTTCGGATCAACGACGGGCGCCGCAGTCTTGTCGTGTGTCACCACCGTGCTGTGCGTCGTCTTCTTGGTTGTCGAGGCCAAAGCCCGGGGAGGAGCCGGCTACGCCCGAATCGACCAAGGAACGCGCCGGCCTCCAATCCGACACGAGCTGGGCCGCGCCAAGATCCCGGTGCTGATCGCCCTCGGTGCATTGGTCGGCGCGTCACTCGGGGTGCCGATCGGCACGCTGATCTACTGGTTCACGCAGAGCAGTGCCGCGGGACTGGCGGCGGCCAGCGCTGGATTGCACTATTTGCCAGTCGCCACACTGACCTCGGTCGGGCTCGGCGTCGGTGCAGCGGTGGTTGGCGTCGCCTTGGCCCTTCCCTTGGCCCTGATCGTCACCCGCTTCCGGAGCCGTTTCGGCGCATTCCTCGAGCGCGGCTCGTACCTCTCCTTCGCGCTCCCGGATCTCGTGGGGGCGCTAGCCCTCGCCTACGCCGCCGTGCATTTCGCTCGATTCCTCTACGAGAGCGTCCCCCTGCTCGTCATCGGCTATGCAATTTTGTTCGTGCCACTCGCGCTGGTGGCGATTCGTGCTTCCCTGGGCCAGATCGAGCCTCGGCTCGAAGACAGCGCCCGGTCACTTGGCTCGAGCGGCCTCGGGGTCTTCGGTCGCGTGACTCTACCTCTGGCTCGGCCCGGCCTGGCGGCAGCCGGACTCTTGGTCTTCGCCTTCACGATCGGCGACCTCACCACGGCCCAGGTGCTCCTACCACCCAGCATGTACACACTGATGACCCAGTTCTCGGCCAACGGGTCGACCGTGGCCTTCGCCGCCGCCGCGCCGTACGCGGCGGTTCTGATCGGTCTGGCCCTCGTCGCCGCGGCAATCGTCCTCCACGGATACGGCAGAGTCCGTACGGCAAGGCCAGCCGACCGATGAGATCGGGCGACTCTCCAGGGCTGGCATGCTCCGCACTCGAGAAGGCCTTTGGCTCTCGGGCGATTCTGGCCGGCCTGGACCTCGAAGTGCCGGCGGGGAGGCTCACGGCCATCCTCGGGGCCTCAGGCGCCGGCAAGACCACCCTGCTGCGGGCGGTGATGGGGCTCGAACACCTGGACTCGGGCCGCATCGTGGTGGGTGGCGAGACGGTCGCCGCCGATCGGGTCCACGTGTCGACCGAGCGCCGACGCGTCGGCTACGTCTCCCAGGAAGGAGCCCTCTTCCCCCAGCTGACGGTGGCAGAGAATGTTGGTTTCGGACTCCCACGGGGCGAGCGGAAGGCCAGTCGCCGCATCGACGACGTCCTCAGGTTGGTCGGCCTGGGACCGGACTTCGCGCCACGTCAGCCGAGCCAGCTGTCGGGGGGCGAGCAACGTCGGGTGGCTCTGGCGCGGGCGCTCGCCCCGCGCCCCCGAGTGATCCTCTTCGACGAACCGTTTTCCGGGCTCGACGCGGCCCTCCGTGCCGAAACCCGTGAGGCCGTCCTCGCCGCCCTGGCCGAGGAGGAGGCGACGGCACTGCTCGTCACGCACGACCAGGCGGAGGCTCTATCGATGGGTCATCAGGTGGGGGTCTTGCGAGATGGCCGCCTGGTACAGCTGGCCGAGCCCGAGGAGCTATATCGCAAACCGATCGACGTTTCCGTCGCCCGCTTCGTCGGGGAGGCCGTGGTCCTCCCGGGAACGTTGCGATCAGCGCGGGCGTGGTGCGCCCTGGGAGCGATCTCGTCCGACGGACCTGCTCGCGAGGGGCCGGTACACGTGGTGCTCCGTCCCGAACAGATCAAGCTGTTGCCGAGAGACAACGCTGCGTGCCAGCCCACGGAGGATCCGTCGGACGGCCCCCGCCTCCAGGCCGAGGTCACGCAACGCCGCTTCTTTGGCTCCGAGGTTACCGTCACGCTGCGCCTCGGCGACAGGAGCGCCGAGGATTCGTGCGAGATCATTGCCCGGATGGCCGAGCATGCCGCTCCATCGGTCGGGCAGATGGTGGATCTGGAGGTCGTGGGCCGTGCCCGGGCCTACTCCCGCCCTGGAGGTCCCGTCGGGGACGCCCCGCTACAGTCATCTGAATAGGAGGCGCCATGGGAAGGGTTCGGCTGACCTGCGCGGTGGCGGTCGCTCTGCTAGCTGCCGGGTACCGCTTTGCCGGGCCGGCTTCGGCGGCGGTTCCCTCCCAACCGCTGTCCACGGTGTTGGCAGCCGGGACGGCAACCATCGGGTCATCCTCTGCCGTGCGAATGGAACTGCAGGGGGCCCGGGTCGCGGGGATTGCCCCGCCGCCGATCATCGGGACAGGAGCCTTCGACTTCGCCAAGAGCAGCGGCATGATCGATCTGGAGGTACCCGCGCCCGGAGGGGCGACCGCACTCCACCGAACGCTGTTTCTACCCACGGTCGTCTATGTGCGGCCGCCGTCACCGAGGGCCCTGTCCCTCCCCGCGGGCAAGGACTGGATCGTGGCCACGCTGACACAGACGGAGTCGGCGTCGACCAACTTTCCACAATTCGTCCTCCAAGAGGAGGGGCTCAGTCCGCTGCTCGAGATCCAGCAACTGGTCTGGGGCGCGGTGTCGGCGAAGACCATCGCATCTCGTCGCATCGGCTCGGACAGTGCGCCCGGCTACCAGGTACGGGTCGACCTCAGCCACGCGGCCGGCCAAGCAGTACGCACGAATGCCGCCCTGGCGCTGGCCATCCACACGGAGATCGACGGTCTGGGTGGAACCACGACCGCGCCGAAGAGCTCCGTCATCAGCGAGAAGGTCTGGGTGCTTCACGGGAAGGTGGCGGTCGTTCAGCTCTCTCCACCGGGTGCCGGCATCGGCCTGACCACCACCACGCTCTCTCGATACGGCATCCGGGTGCCGATTCACGCGCCTCCGCCGTCGAGTGTGACGGACATTGCATCCCTCACGCCGGCAGGAGAACAGGAGTCGGGCCCGGAGTCCGACGTCGCCTAGATCGAGAAGTGTCCGACCAGGCGTTGGTGGAGCTTCGTGTCAAAGACGGCTACGGCAACGACCCCGACGGGTGTCACGTCAGGCCGGCCTGCTGGAGCAATGAGGCAGCCGGCAGATCGTTGCCCAGGCTGACCACATTGATGACCGCCGGGTCTACCCGGGACAGGGGAAGCAGGGTCGGATTCGGGGGGATCCCCGGACGGGCTGGATACTCGTAGTCGCCGCCCGAGGCCAGGATGCGTTGGGCCGTCGGAGACACGAGGAACGCCACGAACTTCTGGGCGTCCGCCTTGTTGTGTGATGAGGTAAGCACCGCGGCGCCGGAGATGTTCTCGATGGCGCCGACGTCGCGATGAGGGAAGTAGTAGAGCTTGGCACGCGTCTTCGCCGCCCCCTGTTCCAGGCGGAGCCGGTACCAGTAGTACTGGTTGACGATGCCCACCGTGGCCTGGCCACGGTCGACGGCAGCCACAACCGCCTCGTCGTTTTGATAGAGGACGGCATTGGCCTTGAGACCCTTGAGCCATCGAAGTGCTCCTTGTTGGCCGTAGGTGGCGATCACTGCGCCGACCAGGGGCACGAAGTCCGAATCGGTCGGAGCGATTGCGACCTTGCCCCTCCACTGCGGTTGAGCGAGATCGACAATGCTGGCCGGGAGGTGCGAGGGAGCGACGAGTGAGGGGTCGTAGGCGAGGGCATTGACCCTCAGGGCGACGCCCACCCAGTTGGCGGTCGGCGAGTTGTACCGGCTCGGGATCTGGTCGAGGATCGATGCCGGCAGCTTGGCCAGCAGGCCGTGCTGTGTGAGCATCATGAGCTCAGGTGAGTTCTCGGTGAGATAGACGTCCGCTGGCGAGCCCGACCCTTCCTGGAGGATCTGGTCTGCCAGCACGATGCCGTCGTCCGTGCGCACCCGGACTTGGATCCCGGTCTGCTTCTCGAATGCGCTGGCCAGGGCCTCGGTCAACTGAGGGTGCTGGCCGTTGTACAGGGTGATCGTGCCGGATCCACCGCCACTACCGCACGAGGCGAGGACAGCCCCAGCGACGGCCAGAACCGCGGGGAGCGCGAACCGGCGAAGGATCTTCGACGAACCTCGCCTTGTGTGCTTCCTGCTGCCCATGACTCACCTCAGCTCGAATCACCCGCGGCTGGCTCTGCTCTTGAGGTCGAAACCCGTAACGTTGTGACAAGTCTTACTCGGCCACGCCGAGGCGCGACTGCATCAGCGCTCCATTCGTCGATCGGTGATCCCCGACCCGATCGATCCGTGATTGCCGACCCGCGAGTCTCTATGAAACCCGGCTTGCTGGGCAATGACGGCCCTCACCGAAGACCGACTGCGGTGTTTATCGGACCCTTTGTCGGAGTATCTAAACTGGCGTAGCCCGGCAGCAGAACGGCATTGGCCGGGTCAGCTGCCATCGAGGGAGAACTATGGGCTCTGTAGTGCAACCTGAAGAGGTCGATCCACTTGTGGCGGGGCTGGCTGGAGGGATCGACGTCGGCGGCGGTCCAACGAATGAACAGCTGGCTGTTCTCCGCTCACTTGTCTCACAGCTGTGGAAGCGATCAGATATCGAGATGACCAAGGTGACACCCCTTGGCCCGCGCGATGTGGCCGCCGCGCTCGTCCGCAGTGACACCCGGCTTCGCTTCTGCGAGATTCTGATGACGCTCGAACTCTGTCGTCATCCTCAGTCCGAGAGGCAGGTCGAAAGCGTCGAACAGTACGTCTCGGCGATGGAGGTGAGCGACATCGAGCTCGAGACCACACGAGAGGCGCTCGAACAAGGTGCAGACAAAGCCTCGAAGGACCTGGAGCGCTTCTACGATGGGATCCTGCCGGAGATCTCCGAGCTCTCCCTTCGGGACCACTACCTCCGGTTGAACGAGCCGGACCACGAGTTGGCAAATCGCTTGCGCTCCCTGCACGATCTGCCCGTGGGTACGCTCGGTCACGCTTACGTGGAGTTCTATCGTCGGAATGACATCACCTTGCCCGGTGACGACGTTCACCTACCGGCGCACTATGTGAATCACGACATGAACCATGTGATCACTGGGTACGAACCTACGGCTCCGGGGGAGATCGCCCGTTCAGGCTTCCTGTGGGCGGCGAATGACAGCCGCCACAACTGGCTCGAGCTCCTGCTCACCCTGTCGATTCACGAGACAGGTGTCCTCAACCACGGGGCCATCCGGGCGAAGGTCTCCACCTTGAACAGAGAAGGCGCTCCCGAACTGTTCGGGGAGGGTCTCGAACGCGGCGCTCAGTGCACCGTCGACTTGAGCCAACTTGACCATCTGGCACTCGTCGAACGGCCACTCGAAGAACTTCGCGAAGAGTTCAACGTGGTCCCGCTGGTACCCCCAACCTTGTGAAACCGCTGGCAGGATCCACGGCGGGCCCGAAGATGAGGGTGCCGTCCAGCCACATCCCGGTTACGGGGTATGCGGGTTGAGCTGGGCTGGGCCTGTCGAGCGAGGAGGTCGAAGCCCGGCGAGGTCGTGAAATCCCGCGGCCGCGGTCGCTAGAAGGAGCACGCCGGCCGCAATGCCGGTGGTGGCGGCAAGTGCGGAGCCCGACATGGTGGCAACGAGGACCACCGGACCGATGGTGAGCGCCCAGCCGACCGCACGGTAGCGGGGGATGTGCACCAGGTGGTCGAGCCACAACAAAAGGGGCCCGATGGTGATCGCGATAGACGGGAGCACCCAGTCGCTGTGGCCGGCGGCGATGACGATCACGGGGAGGACGAACGCTGCGATCAGCTCGATGACGGTCGCGATGGTCACGGATCGCTCGATTCGTTTCGCCTCGGGACTCGTGAGCCTCGGACCGGTTCCAGCCGTAACCCGGATGCCGTACAAGACGACAAGCAAGGTGACTGCGACGAAGGCCAATGACAATGGTCCCCGAGACTGCCCATGAAGGTTGAAGGCGCCGCGCACCAACCAAAAGGCGGCGAAGGCAAGTTGGATATAGCCGCCGACGCGCTTGACCCGCTGCGACCACGCCTCGACGGGGCTGAGGTCGGTGCTCTCTTGGATCTCCGACTTTGTCAATTCACGCTCCTTTGCCTCTGATACCAGCTGATGGTCTCTTTGATGGCAATGTCGAGGGAAGTGCCGGCCGCGCCGAATGTCGACTCGTACTTGGTGGTGTCGAGGACAAACGGCTCCTCGAATTGGTAGGCCATCTCAGCCAACCCGCGCATCAGTGGGTTGACCAGTCCGAGGCTGTGCAGGACCAGCTTGGGCACTGAGCGGAGCCGGACCGGATGGCCCACCTCGCTGGCAATCAGTTCCAGCACTTCTCGCGTGGTGACGGTCTCTGGGCCGGGGAGGTGCCACACCTGGCCGACAGCTCGCTCGTCGGTGCCGAGGACGACCAGGCCGGCAGCGATATCAGGAACGTAGCTGTATGTGTGGGGCAGATCGGGGTCGCCGATGAAATCAGCGCGCTTGCCAGCCACGGCGTTGCCGAAGACCCGTGTTCCCGAGGGTGGACTCGGTAACCCCGGCGCCGAAGAAGTCCGAGGCACGTCCGATGGCGATGCGGACCCGGCCGCTCTGCGCTGCGGCCATCAGCTCGGCGGTCATCGCTGCTCGGGTGCGGCCCTTCGAGGTCGTGGCGCTCAGTGGAAGGTCCTCCGTCATCGGTGTGCCACCGGTGGGGCCGTAGGCGTAGAGGTTTTCGAGGCTGACCAGCAGCGCATCCGTGCGCTCGGCAGCGGTCAGCACTGCCCGCTGCAGCGGCGGGAACTGCTTGGGCCACTGGGTATAGGGCGCGCTGAGACATTGGTAGATGACCGAAGCGCCTCTGGCTGCGTCGGTGGCAGCCTCCGGATCGCTGGCGTCCGCGCTGCGCCAGTCGACACCCTCGGCGAGCGAGGGCGGCCGGTGGCGCGAGACTGATCGCACCGGGCTACCCGAGCTGACCAGCCGGGCGGCGAGGGCGAGTCCGACCTGGCCCGTCCCAAATACGACCTGCAGGTCACGCCCGGTCATAAGAGGTTCCTTCGGTTCTTCTGCGGCGTCCGCAGGGGATACTCACGCGATGGTTCTCCGGGAGATGCTGAGGTCGTCCACGTTCCTTCCAGAATCGCGATTCGCTCACAACTCCCATCCTGAACCATCTGGCCAACGAGCCCACAGAGGCAAAGGTCACTTCTTCGAGCGCCGAGCAACCATCTGCGCCACACTCTTGATCGGACGATGCGCAGGCTCTCGGAACCTGGCGGATCGTCTTCGGCTTCCTGAACTGCCCTAATCGGAACTCGGCGCGAATATCGGGCGCTGCACATCGCCCCAGACGTCTCGAGGAGCCGATCACGAGGTCGGGGACGGAGCCGAGACCGGAAGATGGTTACCCTCTCGATCACGTCGGACCTGGCCCGGCGATCCGAATCGCGAGTGGCTTCGCCCAAGTCACTGGCCGCGGCTGACGAGGTTGACATTGCCGTTGGTGCTGCTCATGGGCTTGCGCTAGCCAGCTTCGGTGTCACATCGGATGGGGTCTCGGCCCTGACTGGATCGAGAATCCGATACGCCAGCAACTTCGCCCGGTCGGTCACGAGGAACCATGCCAGGGCGTAGCCCCAGACGAAGCCTGCATAGCCCCAACCGATGGGCGTCATAAAGACCCCGTATACCGCGATGAAGGTAGCCAGGATCTGGGTGCCAAGTACGGCCAGCAAAAGAATCCGGGCAGGGCGTATCGACCAGAACGGGCCGCGGGTACGGGCGAGGAAGATCGTCAGATGTCCAGCGACGGACAGCGTGAGGTACATGAGGGTCTGAAGGTGTGCATGGTCGAGGTGGAACACTTTGTCGCCCAGGGAGAAGAGACCGAACGCGGCCACCGGGCCGACCACGCCGAGAACCGTGGCGATCCCGAGCACGAGCCGCATATCCCAGGCCTCGGGCTGATCCTTGTAGCGAACGTTGTCGTAGGCGATGGACAGGATCGCTCCGTCGTTGAGCAGCGCCAGCATCACGATCTGTATCGCGGTCACGGGGAAGAAGTTGAAGATCAAGATCACCAGCGTGATGAACACCAGCACCCGGAGCGTCTCGGCGATGCGATAGATCGCATAGCTGTTCATCCGCTGGAAAATTCTTCCGGCTCTCTTTGATGGCGTCGATGATCACCGATAGCCCTGGGGTGGTCAGCACCATGGAGGCCGCTGCGCGCGCTGCATCGGTCGCGTCCGAGACGGCGATGCCGCAGTCCGCCTTCTTCAGCGCCGGGGCATCGTTCACCCCGTCGCCCGTCATGCCGACGATATGACCCCGCTGCTGCAAGACGTCGACGATATGAAATTTGTGCTCGGGGAACACCTGGGCGAACCCGTCGGCCTTCTCGATGGACAGACCCGTCGCTGCCGTCTCTTCGCTCTTGACGTCGCCCAGCCCGGCAGCATCAACAATGACGGTGCCCATCCCGAGGGTCTTGGCGGTTTCCTGGGCGATGGCCAGAGCATCGCCCGTGACCATCTTCACGTCCACGCCCATCTGGCGTGCGGTGGCGATGGTTGCCTTGGCATCTGCCCGTGGCGGGTCGAACAGCGGCAACACGCCAATGAACCGCCAGGGGCCTTCCGCTTCGGCCCGGGCCACGCCCAACGAGCGGAAGCCACGTTTGGCGAATTCGTTGACCGCCCTGTCGACGCCTGCCCTCACCTCCGGGGCGTTGTCTGAAAGTTCCAGGATCACCTGGGGGGCACCCTTCGTTACTTTGAACCCGGTCCCGTCGGCGCCGGTCACGGCCGCCTCAGTGCATTTGCGTACCGCATCGAACGGCTGGAAATGGACGACTTGATAGCCCCGTAACTTTTGGTCGCTCGTCAGGCCGCCCAGAACGGCCAGATCGATAGGGTCGGCATCATCGGCGCGCGATGCCAGCGCCGCATTGAGGATGACTTGTCCGACCGGGACATCATCGACGGCGAAGGGATCGCCCAGGGTCAGCTTGTTCTGGGTCAGGGTGCCGGTCTTGTCCGTGCAGAGCACGTCAACGCCCGCCAGTTCCTCGATGGCGACCAATCGGCTGACAATGGCCTTCTTCGTGGCGAGCAGGCGCGCCCCGACCGCCATGGTCACCGACAGCACCGTCGGCATCGCTACGGGAATTGCGGCCACGGTCAAGACCAAGGCGAACTGCAGCGTGGTGAAGACCGGATCGCCACGAACGACCGAGATGACGGTGATCACCGCCACCAGTGTCACCGCCAGGATGATCAGGAACGTGCCGATCTTCAGCACCGCCCGTTGAAAGTGGCTGACGGTTTGCGCTTCTTGCACCAACTCTGCCGTCTTGCCGAAGTAGGTGTCGGCGCCCGTGGCATAGACCAAGGCGCCGATCTCACCCTGCCGGATGATCGAAGCGGAGAACACTGCCTCTCCGGCGCTGCGGGTGGCGGGCAGCGACTCTCCGGTCAGGGCAGATTGGTCCACTTCGATCGGGTCGCCCTCCAACAAGCGCGCATCGGCAGGCACGATGTCACCGAGGCGCAGGCGGATGACGTCACCGGGTACCAACTCACGCGCAGGCGGGGTGATCCACTTGCCGTCACGTTTCACCCGAGCCTTGATCGCCAGCTCCGCCTTCAGGGCGGCAATGGCCCGGCCCGCCTGGCGCTCTTCCCAGAAGCCGATTCCGGCGTTGGCGAGGAGCAGGACAAGGATGATGAAGAAGTCCGGCCAGTGCTGGAGCACACCAGACAGGATCACTGCGATTTCGATCATCCAGGGGATGGGACCCCAGAAGTAGGTCAGCAGCGCGAGGAGAGCATTGACCTCCTTCTCCTCGATCTCGTTCGGACCGTAGCGGGTCAGCCGCTCCTGGGCCTCTTCCTGAGTGAGGCCGTCCAGGGACGACCCCAACCGCTCTTCCACCTCCGCCAGAGGCAGCGATCCGAGGTCGTCGTCCGCATCGGGCTTCGTTCCCGGCTTGGAGTCAGGGGCGCTGCTCGGTTCCACGGTGGTCATGCTCTAGGCAGGTCTGCGCCAGGCGCGCCGGACAGCGGCCATCGAATTGTCCCGATCACGGGTGTCACTCGAATGACCAGCATGGTCCCTCAGCGGTGTACTCGACCCTGTCACTCACGAACGGTGTCTCACCAACGCGGCGCTGACGGTGGCGGTCATCTTGGCAACCTTGCAATGCGGGGCGGGGAGCGTCGTTAGCTCGCTCATCGGTGGCCTCCCTTCAGTAGCCCAAATCTGTCGACAACCTCCCACATCAGCCTGTGCTTGATGTGCGGGTGGGGGTAGGGCCAAACGTCCCCTCTCGGGGTCAGGACTAAATCAGCGCTTGGCGAACGGCGAGATCGACGCCGACGAGTACGAGCGGCTGCGCGACACCCTCGACCGCTCCACCGTCAACACCAGTGGCCCAGCCTCGGAGGGCACCGGAGACCAGCGATGACGACCTTCACCGAAGACGCGCCGCCCACGAGCGCACGGCAAGGTCGGCGACCTCGGTGAAGTGTTCTTTGCGGGTCGCGCGTCGGGCAAAAACGATTACCCGGTTCGATTGCACAAGATCGAAGGCCCGCCTCGACGAGGTAGCCGCCACGATCCGCCAGGTGGTCCGACTGTGAGCGAGGTCTGGGTTTCGCTCACTGCTTCACCAGCCGAGAGCGGTTGGCACCAGCTGGCCGCGCCGGGCGAAGGCGAGGTAGGCGCGCTCGAAGGCGATCTTGGTGAGCAGCCAGCGGCGGCCCTCGGAGACCGTGGGGATGCGGTTGCGCGGCGGCCGGACGGGATCGACGGCGAGGTAGGCGCCGCGGTCGCCCATGTCGAGTATGCAGCGGGCCGACAGCTCGGCAGTCGGTGCCTCCTGCCCTTCGAGGCGTGCGGCGAGGTCGGCGGCGGCGATCTTCGCCATCTGCTCGGTCATGTGTCCGGTCTTCGGGAAGTTGACCGGCACGGGGGTCTCTCCGACCGGGGGCAGAGCCACAGCGACACCGACCGCATAGACACCTTCGGCGTGGGGATGGCGGTAGTGGTTGTCGACGGGCACGAAGCCCTTCGGGTTCGATATGCCGTCGCTTGAGGCCACTGCCTCGACGCCGGCGAGGGCAGGGACGATGATCGAGCAGACCGAGGGGCTCGGTCCGGCGTCGGCGGTCTCGACCGTATCTCCGGTGATCCTCGTGATCGCGACCGAGGTGCGATACACGATGTCGCGCTCTTCGAGGGCGACCTCGAGGAGCTGGCGGATCGTGCCGGCCCCGCCCATGCCCATGTGGCCAAGGAATGGCTCGGGGGTGAGCAGCGTCATCGGCACCTGGTGGCGAAGCCCGCGGCGGCGCAGCAGGTGGTCGAGCTCGAAGGCGAGCTCGTAGACGGGACCGATGCAGCTCGCCCCCGGGGCCGCACCGAGGACGACCGGCCCGGGCTCGGCGAGAAGCCGCCGGATCGCCTGGGCGAGCTCTTCGGTCTCGGGGGCCGACATCGGCGAGTGCGCGGGTCCGTCGAATGGGCCCAGCCCGGGGACGGCCTCGTTGGCACTGCGGTGCCCAGTGGCAACGACGAGGAAGTCGTAAGGATGCTCGCCGGTCTCGGTGGTAACCACCTTGGCGTCGGTGTCGATGTGCGTGACGGTCTCCTTCGCGAAGTCGACGCTCCACGCTGAGAGCGGCCTGGTCAGGGGGAAGGAGATCTGCTCGAGGCGCCGCCGTCCGGTCGCCACCCAGGGGAAGGAGGGGACGAAGCGGAATTCTTCGTCCTTGGCGACAAGGGTGATCTCGGCGCGCTCGGGGGAGAGGCGCCGGCGGGCTCGTAGGCGGCGGTCAGGCCTCCGAAGGAGCCGCCGACGATGACGATGCGCACCCGGCCGCTCAAAGCGTCACTACCTTGTCGGCCCAGATCGTCCAGTCGGTAGCCTCCTCCAAGGTGGAGCGCAGGGCGCCCTCGACAAGCATCTCGTCGGTGAAGCCCCGGGCGTCCATGCAGGTGCCGCAGCAACCGATCTCCCCGCCATGGCGGACGACGGCAGTGACCATGCGGTCGAGGTGGCAATAGCCGTCGGGCAGCTTCTGGTTCCCGAGCGCGCAGCCCACGGCGTCCCCGAAGAGGAACACCCGCACTTCGACGCCCTCGCGCCGAGCCAGCGAGCCGGCGAGGCGGAGGCCGTTGTAGGAGCGTTCGGTGCCATAGGGCGGGTCGTTCAAGACGACGAAGATCTTCATCGTTGGTTTCCTTTGCTCACGCTGGCGTGTGACGATCGCCTGGCCTGGCCTGGCCTGGCCTGGCGTGGCGTGAGCGACGGGTAGCGGAAGTAGCGGAGCTGCTGTCTATTGGGCCGTCGTCGACCCCGCCCTCGACAGGGAAGCCGGCCTGGCGCCATTCGGGCAGCCCGTCCTCTAAGCAGCGCGCACGGCGTCCCCGGGCGCGCAGGACCGTGACCGCCGTTGGGGCGAGGAGGCAGAGCGGCCCGCGGCAGTAGGCGACGACCTCGAGGTCGGGGTCGAGCTCGTCGAGACGGGCCTCGAGGTGCTCCAGGGGGAGCGAGCGCGCGCCGGGGACATGCCCGGCCGTGTACTCCTCCTCGGGCCGCACGTCCAGCACGACGACCTCCCCAGCGCGGACACGCGCGAGGAGCTCGCCCCGGCTGACCCGCTCGGTGCCTGCGGCGTCGGTGCCGAGCGAGCGGAGGATCTGGTCGACCTCGGCGAGGCGCGTCCGGGCGAGGTCGTTGAGGGCCCCGACGAAACGGCAGACTTCCTCACCGGCTGCCCGGTAGAAGACGCGAGTTCCCTCCCGCCGGGTCTCGACGAGGCGGGCCTGACGCATTACCTGCAGGTGCGCCGAAGCGGTCGTGAGCTTGAGTCCCGTTGCGGCCGCGAGTGCCTCCACGCTGCGCTCGGCCTGGCAGAGCAGGTCGAGCAGCTCGATTCGCTTTGGGTGCACGACCGCCTTGCCGATCCGGGCGAGCTGCTCGTAGAGATCCTCGCCCCTCTGTTCTTCATAATCCATAGATCTATAGAATAGCCTCGAACGCCGGGCGCCGTAGGGGCGTGTAGCGGGGCTCTTGGCCGACCCGAATCGCTGCCTGTTGACCTTCGACGGCCGAACCCGAGGGTGATTTCTCGGTGCCCGCGCCGCGGGCAGCGCCGAGACCGAACTCCTCAGGCGCCCGCGCTAGGGACCGGGCGACCGGGCGACGGGCCGAAGGTGCCTTCGTCACGGGGGACTCGGACTGGAAGCCTGAATCTGTTCGAGCAGCTCTTGGGTTTCGGCCAGGGATGCGGTGATGATCCGTTTGGCCACCTCCAACAGCTCGAAGAGCATCGGATCGCCGACCGAGTAGTAGACGTTCGACCCAACCTTGCGCGCTTGGATGAGGTTGGCCCGGCGCATGAGGCCGAGCTGTTGGGAGAGGTGTGAGGCTTCGATGCCGACCTCGGGGATGAGCTCGCTGACGGGCCGTTCGCCGTCGCGCAGGACCTCGAGGATGCGGATCCGCGCCGGGTGGCCGAGCGTTTTGAAGAACTCGGCCTTGACTTGGTAGATGGGAGGCGTCATGGGGAACAGCTCCTCGTGGCAATGTGCACGCTTCGTCGCGGTGCGGGGTGCACGCTCGGTGGTCGTCGCCTTACCTCCGGGCTACGGACCTCAACGTTACATGAATTGATGAATCTGGCAGTTGCACGTCGGGTGTGGTCATAGGTCGTTGCCGGCGTAGGAGAGATTGAAGCTCTTGTTGGCCAGGGGGAAGTCGGGGACGATGGTGTCGGCCAGGGATACCGGCAGTGCGGGCCAGTTGAGGAACGAGGGGTCCACGACCTTCACCCGGCCGAGTCTGCCCTGGTCGTCGAGTTCGACCCGGTGGACGACGGCGCCGCGCCACCCCTCGGCGATCCCAACCCCTCCGGCTGGCTGGTCGTCTGAGGCCGTGCCGCTCAGCGGTAGGACGGCGTCGAGGTCCGGGCCCGGTCGATGAGGTCGGCGAGGAGCGAGAGCGAGGCGTGCACCTCGTCGACCCGGACCGAGTAGCGGGCCAGCACGTCCCCGGTCGTCTGGCATGCGGGGGCGAACCCGTCGGCCAGTTCGATGAAGGGGTGGGCGCCCGGGCATCGAAGTCGAGGCCTGACGCCCGGGCGACGACGCCGACGACGCCGAGGTCGCGGGCGTGGGACAGTCGAGGGTGGCGGTGCCGGTGAAGCGCTCCATCACCAGGGCGTTGGAGCTGGCCAGCTCGACCAGCTCCTCGAAGCGTTGGCCGATCTCGGCCAGCTCGGCCTCGGTGGGCAGGCGGCGGACCCGGGCTCCTCCGGGCACCACGCCGCCGCGGAGCAGCCGGTGGCCGGTGACCTCGGCGTTGAGCCGGAGGAGCTGTTCACGCAGCGAGAGGGCCCACGCCTGGGCCAGCCCGAATCCGACGTCGTTGCACAGGGCGCCGATGTCGGCGACGTGGTTGTAGAGCCGTTCGAGCTCGAGCAGGACCGCCCGCAGGACCTGGGCTCTGGCAGGCACGCGCACGTGGGCGTCCTCGACGGCCTGGCAGTAGGCGAGGGCGTGGCCGACGGCGGTGTCGCCGGAGATCCGCTCGGCGATCTCCAGGCCGGCGGCGAGTCCTTGCCTTCGAAGAGCCGTTCGATCCCCTTGTGGACGAACCAGAGCCGGGCCTTCATGCGCAGGATGGTCTCGCCGACGACCCAGAACCGGAAGTGGCCGGGCTCGATGAGCCCGGCGTGGACCGGCCCGACCGGGATCTCGTAGACGCCGGGTCCTTCGACGGGCACGAAGGGGAACGACCCGGCGTCAGGCGACCATCGGGGCGGTTCGGCGATCCGTGGCGCATCGGGTGCCAGTCGCGCGGCCAGTGCTGGTGCAGTACCAGGCGGCGGGGTTGGGGGTGGCCGAGCGGCTCGATGCCGAACAGGTCGGCCATCTCGCGCTCGAAGCGGCTGGCCGGGAACGACAGGGCGGCCAGGGTCGGCACCTCGGGCTGTGCGGGGTCGAGGGGGACGTGCAGCTCGACCCGGGTGTCGGGTGGCCCGGCGGTGAAGAGGTAGACGGCCCGCATGGACGTGCCGTCGTCGTGGCCGGAGACCAGCGCCAGGCGCATCCCCTGGTCGAAGAGCGCGCGGGCCACCTCGACCAGGTCGCCGGGCCGCACCGTCCCGGCGAAGCGGTGGAGGCCGACAGGACGGAGGTCGACCGGAAGCGTCTCGGTCCAGGTCACGGCGCCACCACGTGGGCGGCCGCTTGGAGCAGGCCCGACAGCGGCCAGGCGAAGACGCCGATCAGGCCGCAGACGACCAGGCCGCCGACCAGTGGGGCGGCGACCCAGTTCGGGGGCGGCCCAGCGGCTCGGGGGTGGTCGGGGGCCGAGCAGCATGTGGCGGGCGTGGCCGGCGACGGCGACGAAGATGACGGCCATGGCGACACGGCCACGATCGCGGCCCAGCCGAGCCCGACTTGGAACTCGGCCCGGGCCATGAGGAGCTCGCTGATGAACAGGCTGAACGGGGGCAGACCGAGCAAGGCCACGAGGCCGACGCCGAACACCCCGCCGAGGGCCGGCCGGCGGGCCAGCAGGGCCCGGACCCCGTCGATCTGGCTGGTGCCCTCGGCGGCCATGATCTCCCCCGAGGTCAGGAACAGCACGCTCTTGGCCAGGCCGTGGCCCAGGATGTGCAGGAGCACGGCGGCGATGGCGAGCGGGATGCCCGCCGCCGCGCCCAGGGCGATGAGGCCCATGTGCTCGATGCTGTGGTAGGCGAGCATCCGTTTGTAGTCGCGCTGGGTGAGCAGCAGCGAGGCGGCGACGACGAGCGACAGGAGCGCCACGATGACCAGCAGAGTGCGGGAGAACCCGGGCCCGAGGGCGACGTCGGCGACCGCCTTGAAGCGCAGGATGGCGTAGAAGGCGACGGTGAGCAGCACGCCCGACATGAGGGCGGAGATCGGGGCGGGCGCCTGGCTGTGGGCGTCGGGGAGCCAGCTGTGCATGGGGGCGAGGCCGACCTTGGTGCCGTAGCCGAGGACCACGAGGGCGAACCCGAGCCGCATCACGGAGGGGTCGAGGTGGTGGGCGTTGGCCATGAGCGACGTCCAGTCGAGGGCCTGGCCGAGTGCCCGCCGGCGTGCACGGCGGAGAGATAGACGAGCACGGTGCCGAGGAAGGCCAGGGCGATCCCGACCGAGCAGATCACGATGTACTTCCATGAGGCTTCCAGCGCACCCTTGGTCCGGCGGTGGCCGACCAGGAAGGTGGTGACGACGGTGGTCGCCTCGATCGCCACCCACAGCACCCCGACGTTGGCGGCCAGGACGGCCAGGAGCATGGCGGCGACGAACGCCTGGACCAGCACGCCGTAGGTGATGGCTCGCCGCCGTCTGCACCGCCCGTCGGCCATCTCGAGGGCGATGGTGCGGACCCCGAGCCACGAGGCCAGCACGGCGATGGCCGCCGATGACCACCACCATGAAGGCGCTGAGGGCGTCGGCCCGCAGCACACCCGTCGCGCCGGTCACGGGCCGTAGCTGACCACCCGGACCGCCGGTCCATACCCCGAGGCCAGCGCGGCGCCGTTGCAGGCCACGGCGATCCAGCGGCCACGGTCGCCACGCCGCCGATGACGGTCGCCCCCGACCAGGGGAAGGGCGAGGTAAGCACGAGGACCATCAGTCGTGCAGCTCCTGGAGCGCGTCGAGGTCGAGATCGCCGAACTCGGTCCGCAATCGGTGGGCCAGGACCATGAGCACGACCACGCCCAGGAGGACATCGAGGGAGACGCCGAGTTCGATCAGGAACGGGACCCCGGCGGTGAGAGGAACGCCACGAGGGCGATGCCGTTGTCGACCAGGAGCAGGCCGACCATCTGGAAGACCGGCTTGCGCCGGGCCACCAGGACGAAGAAGCCGAGCAGCAGGGTGGCGAAGCCGACGGGCACCAGGGCGCCCGGCGTGGTGCCGACGAAGCGGCCACGCCGCGGGTGGTGGCGAAGGCGAGCACGATGAGGACGGCGGAGGCGACCAGCGAGGCGGGGACGTTGACCAGCGGCCTGCGTCTCGCGCGAGGGCACCGCCACCCCGGCTCTGAGGAAGACCGGGATGGCCACGCCCTTGACCCCGACCACGACCGCGGCGGTGGCGATCAAGCCGGCATCGTGTGTGGACGCCGAGGATCAGCGCGACGAGCCCGAGGGCGACGCCCTGGACGGCGACGACCCGGACCACGAGCGCACCGAGGACAGCCACAGGACGGCGACCGCGCAGACGAGCACGGCGCCGGCGGCCAGGGTGAGGGCCGAGGAGAGCGCCGCTCATGGCACCACCAGGGCCGAGACCACGGCCAGCACGGAGAGGACGAACGCCCCGGCCAGCAGCTCGGGCACACGGAACAGCCGCAGCTTGGCCATGGCGACCTCGAAGGCCGCCAGCGCCGACGCCGAGGACCGCCACCTTGCCCCCGACGACACCAGGCCCAGCGCCAGATGCCCGGCACCGGGCGCCGTGGCGACGCCCCAGGGGACGAACAGGTCGGCGAAGAGGCCCGAGCAGACGGCCAGGCGCATGGACTCGCCCAGCTTGACCAGCGCCAGGTCCGGCCCGGCGTACTCGAGGACCATGGCCTCGTGGATCATGGTCAGCTCGAGGTGGGTGCTCGGGTTGTCCACCGGGAGCCGGCCGCTCTCGGCCACGATCACGATGACGAACGCGACCAGCGCGAGCAGGCGCTGCGGGGTGGCCAGCCAGGCGGGGTGGGCCAGCGACCGGGCGATGATCGCCGGCAGGTTGGAGGAGCGGGCGGGCACCGACAGGGCGAAGACGGCGACCAGCAGCGCCGGCTCGGCCAGTGCGCCGATCGTCATGGCCCGGCTGGCCCCCATGCCCCCGAAGGCGGTCCCGGTGTCGAGGGCGGCCGAGGGCGAGGGCGACCGAGCCGAGCAGCAGCAGAAAGACGACGGCGAACAGGTCCGCCGACCACCCGAAGGCGGGATCGGTGGCGAACAGCGGCGCGATGGCGGCGACCACCAGGGTGGTGGCGACCAGCACGACCGGGGCCGCCGAGAAGACCCAGCTGGCCTGCTCGGGCCGGGTGCGCTCCCGCCGGGCCAGCTTGCGCAGATCGAGCAGCGGCTGGCGGATCGGCGGCCCGACCCGGCCCTCGAGACGGCAACGCACCTTGCGCATCAGCCCGACCAGCAGCGGCCCGCCGATGACCACGGCGAGCACCTGGAGCAGCGAGATCGCCGCCACCGCGCGACCGGCCAGCTCATGCGACGACCACCAGCACGACGACCAGGGCGACCAGCCCGAAGGCGAGGTAGCGGTGCACGCTGCCGTTCGGCACCCGGCGGGCGAGGGTCCCCACAACGAGGCCCACGCGGCGGGCGGTAGACGTGTCGCTCGAAGGCGTCCTCGACCGAGGTGTGGAACGTGGCCGACTCGACGTAGTAGCGCGACTCGGCGGTGTGGCTGACATCGAGGTCGTGGCGGGTCGCAGGACGTCCTCGAACACCCGGGTCAGCGGCTCACCGAAGGAGGTGGCGGTGTACTCCATCCGGGCGGTCTGGAGCTCCCGCCCGCACCCCCATGCCTCGGTGCGGCGCACCGCGCTGCGCTGGAGGCCCGCCGGACACCGCCACGAGCCCCATGGCCACGAGGAGCCCGACGGCCAGCAAGCCCGGCGCGAGCACGCCGTGGACCCCGGCGAGGCCCACCTCCCACCCGCCGGCCAGCGGATCGGCGACTCGGCTCCCGGTGCCGGCCGGGCCGCGTCGAGCACGGCCGGGATGACCAGGAAGGGCGCCACGCCGAGGACGAGGCACACCCGGCCAGGACCCGGCGCCGCCCCACATGGACCGGGGCCTCCCCGGCCTGGGCGGCCTTTCGGTGCGTGGCTGGCCCAGCATGCCGATGCCGATGGCCTTGACGAAGGTCACCGCGGTCAGCCCACCGGTGAGGGCCAGCACCCCGACCCCGAGCGGCATGGCGATGGCCAGGGACGGTTTCGACGACGGGAGGCCATGCAGCATGCTCTGGAGGAGCAGCCATTCGCTCACGAAGCCGCACAACGGCGGCAGGGCGGCGATGGCCAATCCGCCGACGACGAAGATCGAGCCGGTGACCGGCATCCGCCGCAGCAGTCCGCCGAGGCGGTCGAGGTCCCGGGTACCCGTGCCTGCTGCAGCGAGCCGGCCGAAAGGAACAGCGATCCCTTGAACACAGCGTGGAAGACCACCTGGAGGAGCGCGGCGACCAGCGCGAACAGCGCCAGGGCGGGATGGTCGGTCGAGGCGAACAGCCCCGAGGCCCCCACGCCCAAGAGCATCAGCCCGACGTTGTCGGTGGTCGAATAGGCCAGCAGGCGCTTCAGGTCGGTGCTCGTGGCCGAGTGCAGCGACCCGAAGAGTGCGGAGAGCGTGCCGAGGGCCATGACGAGCAACCACCACCACGCCGGACCGCCGCCGAGCAGCCCGTCGCCGACCCGGATGATCCCGTAGACGCCGAGGTTGACCATCGCCGCCGACATGAGTGCCGAGACCGGACCGGGGGCCTCGGGATGGGCCCGGGGCAGCCAGACGTGCAGCGGCACCACCCCAGCCTTGGAGCCGAAGCCGACCACGGCCAGGAGAAGCCGGTGCTGCGCACCCAGGTCGGCAGGCGGGCCGACCCGGCGGCGATAGCGGCGAACGATTGGCTGCCGGCATTGGCGGCCACGATGACCAGCCCCACCAGCAGCGCGGCCGCCCCGAACTGGGTCATCACCGCGTACCACTGGGCCGCCACCTGCACCTCGGGCCGGCGACGGTGATCCACCAGGACCAGCAGCAGGGAGGCGATCGCCATCAGCTCCCAGAGGAACAAGAACGTCGTGACGCTGGCCGCGGCCGGAACGAGGAGGAGGGTGGTGACGAACAGCGGCAGAATGCACGATGCCGTGCGACTGGAAAGGCCATGGCCGTCGTAGCCGAGGCGGAAGACCATGGCGCAGATCCCGATGACCGCGGTCACGGCCACGAAGAGGGCGCCGAAACGGTCGAGCGCCAACGAGAACCCGCTGAGGGGCAACAGGCGGTCGGTGTGGACGACAGCGACATGACCCGTGTGGAGAACTTCGGCTGCCACCGCCAGCCCGCACCCACACGCGGCAATGGTCAGCCACGACGACGGCAGTATGCGGATCCTCTCAGGTGCCATCGCCCCGGCCAACGACGCGGCCAGGCCGAACAGTGCGGTGGCTTCGAGCAGTCCCGCGGTCACCTCCCGGCCAGGCCCCGCAACGCGCCGACGATCGCCGCGGGGTCCGGCGGGCAGCCGGGAATCTCCAGGTCGACCGGCACGACGTCGGCCACCGAGCCCTCCACGCCGTAGGCGCCGGCGAACACGCCGCAGTCACGGGCACAGTCACCGACCGCGACCACGACCCGGGGTCGGGGCACGGCGTCGAGCGTCTTGCGCAGCGGGTCGGCCATGTTGCGGGTGACCGGCCCTGTGACCAGCAGGCCATCGGCGTGACGGGGTGACGCCTCGAGCCGGATGCCGAACCGTTCGGCGTCGTAGACCGGGGAGAAGATCGAGGCAATCTCCAGCTCGCATCCGTTGCAGGACCCCGCGTCGACATGGCGTAGCTGCAGGGAGCCCCGATTGCGCCGGGCGACATCGGTGACGGCGGGCGAACCAGGCTCGGGCGGAGGAACGGGTTCGGGGTGCGCTCGCCATCGGCGGGCCAAAGTGGCGAGTCGCATAGTTGACGGATACATCATTCGATAATTACGTATCTTGTCAAATCGTCACACTCTGCGGCAGGTCCATTCGACCGACGGCATCTCTTGTGCCTCGGACGCCCGCAATCCAGAAGACCGCTCCACCTGCGGTCAGTCGGTCGTCACGGCCCTGAGGATGTTGAGTCTGGTGGCCCGCCTGCTCGGTGCGACCGCTGCCTCCGGCGGGGCTGCGGCCAGGACCTGTGCCCGATCGATGCGCTCAGGCCGTCCCACCACTTTCGTTACGCTCCATACGTATGAGGGTGCTGCTCAGCGACGGTTCGGGGCTCACCGCCCGCCAGTGCGCAACCCGGCTGTCGGCGGACGGCCACGTAGTCGACGTGGTGTCGCCCGACCCGATGTGCCTGTGCCGGTTCACCCGTTCTGTCGACCGAGTCCATCGGGTTCCCCCCTATGGGGCGGATCCCTTGACGTGGCTCGACGCCGTCCTCGACGTCTATCGGTCCGGCCGCTTCGACGTGCTGTTCCCCACTCAGGAGCAGGTGGCGGTGCTCTCGTGGGCCGAGAACCGCCTCGAGAAAGCCGGGGTCGCCACCGCCGTCCCGTCCTTCGCTGCACTGGCCGCCGTCCAGGACAAGATCTCGGCGTCAGCGACCCTCCGCCGCCTCGGGATTCCCCAACCGTCCTCGGCCATCGGGGTCGAGGGCTGGGCTCGGTTCCCGGCCTTCGTCAAGGACCCGATCGGCACTGCGTCGGGGGGCGTCCGTCGGGTCACCACCCCCGCGGAGTTGCGGGGCGCGGCGACCGGAAAGCCGGTACTGGTCCAGGCGGGGGTCGACGGCCCCTTGATCATGTGCCAGTCGGTCTTCGACCACGGATCGCTCGTGGCCTTCCACGCCAACGAGCGCACCGCTGAGGGCGCGGGCGGGGGCGCCAGCCACAAGACGAGTGTGTCGATGCCCGACGCCCGCCACTGGTTCGAGATCCTGGGCGGGGATCTCTGCTGGCACGGAGCGCTCTCGGCCGACCTGATCCTCAGCGACGACGGCCCGGTGTTCATCGACGTCAACCCTCGGCTGGTCGAACCGCAGAACGCCATCTTCTCCGGAGTGGATCTGGTCCGAGCGATGATGGAGCTGGCCGACGGTGGTCACCCGGCCCCACAGCCCGAGGGCCGAAGGGGTGTCGCTACCCACCAACTGCTGCTCTCCGTTCTCGGCGTGGCTCAACACGGGGGCGGTCGCCTCGGTGTCGTCGGCGAGATCCTCCACGCAGCACAAAGAAACCACCACTACCTCAACAGCCGCGAAGAGCTCACGCCTCTCTCCCATGATCCCAAGGCGCTCGTTCCACTAGCCATAGCCGCCGCAGCCACCATCGCCGTTCCGAGAAGCTGGTCCTGGTTCACGTCAGGAAGTGTGTCGAACTACGCGCTCACCGGCGAGGGATGGCGTCAACTCCTGGAGACCGATCCGTCCGCTCACCATGTCGACCTGGGACCTGGCCTGGGTCTAACGGCAGCACAGCTAGCCCGTCGCCCCGGTCTCCGCCCGTCGAGCTCATGAGCGTCGAGACGGCACGAGCTCGACTCGCTCGCTTGCGGCCCGCCCGCGACCACCTGCGTGAAGCCGATCCGGTACTGCGGCATCTTGTCGATGTGCACCCCGAGTTCGACCCGCGGGAGTGGCTCACGGCGCTGCCCGAACTGGACGCGTTCGGTGCCCTGATCTTCCAGATCATCGGCCAGCAGCTGTCAGTACAAGCCACACGCCGGCTCCTCACGCGGCTCCAAGACCAGTCAGCCGCATAGCCGAACCGTGGCGACCGTACCGAACTCTTGCCAGCGCATACCTCTTCTCCACTGCATTCGATCAGGCGACCGAGTGAGGTTGCACCGGGTCTGCCGCGGTCGTGTCGCCGAAGCCCGATGTCCGATCGGTGATCCGATCAATCTGTACCACCGGTACGCAGCCCGTTCATCACAGTCTGGACACGTCGAGCATCCGCGGATGAGACTTGGATCTCAACCAGTTTCCTCCGACTCTTGGGACCCCTCAGTAGCATGACGCATCGCCGGGGCACGTCAACGGCCGCGGCGACAGCCCTCAAAGCAGCCTCGGTAGCCCGCCCGGACGCAGCGGGCTCGACAACACGGACAATGAGCGCGCCATCGAAGTCTCCGCCGACCGCCGGTGCGGAGGCGTTCGGGCGTACGTGGATTTCAACTCGCATCTATCTCATTCTTTCGCACCAATTTGCGACGACCTAAATTTGGGATGGCGCAGAGCCAAGGGCGGCTGGAACTCTGTAGTCTTGCCCGACTCGGCCGAGTTTCCGCACCCGCGGCTTGGTAAAGGTTCGTGGCCGAGGCAACGATGTACGTATCCTACTGTTCGAGCGCTCGAACGGGATCGATGGTCACCTCGCGGTGCATCCACGGGTTGAACTCGTAGAGCACGCCGAAGAACGGCGGGGGACACATCAACTCACGATGGCCCCAGTCGAGCGTCGAGCTCATGGTTGGCCAGCCAGCGGAACCAGCTCTTTGGCGAGCTCCCCAACGAACAGGCCGACGTCGGTGACGATTCCGAGGGCTTGGTGACTACCCCGATCGGCAAGCTTCGTCACGACCGCCTGATTGATGTCGACACAGTAGGTCTCGACCCAGGCGGGCAGGATGTTGCCGGTGGCTATGGCGTGCAGGGTTGAGGCGAGCATCAACGCAACGGTCACCCCGCCGATGAGCTCGCGCATCTTGTCGGCGGCGTGGACGACGTCAGTGATGACGTCGGGCAACGGCCCGTCGTCTCGGAGCGACCCGGCCAAGAGAAACGGCACGGCAGACCGGTCGCATTCGTACATCACACCGCCCGACAGCCATCCGGTGGCGACTGCCGCTGCGATGGATCCGGCGCGGCGTACCTCGTTGATCGCCCGGAGATGATTGGCGTGGCCGTGTTCGGTCGGCGTTCCCTCGTTCACCGAGACGCCGAGCGAGGTGCCCAGCACGTTGGACTCGATGTCATGCGTGGCGAAGCCGTTCCCGGCGAACAGGACGTCGACCCAACCGTCGTGCACTAGTCGAGCGAGATCGGGGCCGGCCCCGGTATGGATCACGGCGGGGCCGGCGACGACCAATATCTTGCCACCGGCGGTGCGCGCCGCCCGAAGCCGTTCGGCAACCCGCGCCACGAGGAGCGTCTTTGGCTTCTCCGAGCTCACCTCCGATGCCATGAACTCGAAGGGATTGGACCCACGCGGACGTGAGGGCGTCGTTACCGCGACCCCATCGAGACCGACCACGACCAGGTCGCCTGCGCGCACGCGGTGCATCGGGACGGTGCGTGCGGTGCTGTCTCGCACGACGAGGGCGCAGTCCATTTCCGGATTCTCGACGGTGAGCAGTCCCTGTTCGGTCATCACCCGGGTCGGGAGGTTGGTGGTCGAGTAGAAGTCCGCCGGCAGGACGCCATCTCGCTCGCACGCCACCAGCCGGGCTGCGACGCGTTGCAGTCGATTGACGCCCTGGACCTGTAGGTTCTCGAGCAGGCGATCAAGGGTGGACCTGTCCAGGGCGGAGATCTCCAACTGGACACTGCTGGCGTCGGCATTCGTGCGGCCAATGTCGACGTCTGTCATCTCGTAGTCGGCACCGGCTTCGATGATCATATCGAGCACCTTGGCCAAGAGTAGCGAGTCGATGATGTGACCGGACAGCTCAACGGTCTCGGTTTCCATGGTCACCTCCATGGCGCTCGTTTCGTCCGATCATGATGGTGTCGCCCGGTGACCTACCTGCTCGGTGAGGTCGAAGGGGGGATACACGACGCTTCCATAGCGATGAAGGCTGCGACAAATGGACTGTTCACGTAGCCAGCGCGACAATTCGAGCCTTCCCTCCGAGCAGATTGGTTCGTCGATCACCGTCACGCCGGCTTGCGCCGCTGCGACGACAACCTGATCTTCTGGGTGCCCGAGTAGTCGCAGACGGGTCGCCTCGCTGCGGAGCCTTTGGGCAAGGGCCAGGTCGGTCTCGACCTCGATCGTCGCCAAATGGGCGAGGTCGCGCCTGGGGTTCGGGCTCGAAAAGCGGACGGCCGTCGTGGTGATGGCGGCGGCCGCCCGTGCCTTGCCCACCTCGTCTGGTGTTACCTCGGTGCCGACGCGCACCGTCACGCCGGGAACGAGTGGGCGGTAGCGCAGCTGGTTCGACTCGCTCCGGAGACCGGCCAGCTCTGTGGCAATCGAGAAGTGCTCATGCATGGCTCGCTCGTAGTTGGCCGTGGCTTCTTCCACGCTGGCGGGACGCCGATCGCGCCACCGGCGGAGCGACAGCAGGTAGTTGGGGCCGCCCGCTTTCGCCGTCGGGCCGAAGCTCGACCGCTTCCATCCACCGAAGGGCTGTCGGCCGACGATCGCGCCGGTGATATGGCGATTGACATAGAGGTTGCCGGCTTCGACCGCGTCGATCCATGACCGTTGCTCGGTCGGATCGAGCGAGTGGAGCCCCGCTGTCAGCCCGTAGTCCACGCCGTTTTGGCAGCGAATCGCTTCGTCGAGGCCGCTCACCCGCATGACTCCGAGAACCGGACCGAACCATTCCGTGCGATGCGCCCATGAGCCCGGCTGGACTCCGACCCGTACGCCGGGAGTCCAGAGCCGTTTGTCGAGCTGACGGGGTTCGACCAGCCACTGCTCATAGGGGTCGAGTCTCGTCAGCGCACGCATGAGGGCCGGGGTGACAGGGCCGACGATGGGCCCGACTTCGGTCGCCGGATCGGTGGCGACGCCGACCCGCAGGCTCCTGGTGGCGTCGGACAGCTGTCGGAGGAACGGGCTCTTGTCGTAGACCGATGCGTCCACGATGGCCAGGCTGGCGGCTGAGCACTTCTGGCCGGCGTGGGAAAAGGCCGAACGAACGAGATCGCGCACGGCGGCGTCGATGTCAGCGTTGCCCGAGATGACGAGCGCATTCTTCCCGTTGGTTTCAGCAAGGATCCGCCGACCCGGAGCCCAGTCGGCGAAGGTCCTCGCCGTCTCCCATGACCCGGTAAGAACCACACCCCCTACCTCGGGATGGGAGATGAGCCGTCTTCCGGCATCATCGTCGTCAGTGGCCACGAGCTGGATGCAGTCCGGCTCCAAGCCGGCGCGGTGGAGTTGGCTGACCAGTATCGCCGCCGTGGCTCGGGCCTCGGGACTCGGTTTGAGAATGACGGTGTTTCCGGCGGCCAGCGCGGCGAAGACACCGCCGGCGGGGATGGCAAAGGGAAAGTTCCACGGCGGGGCGACGACGACGATGCCGAGAGGCTCGCTGCCGGTTGATGAGGCAAGCCTGTCGAGGAGCTCGATCCCATGCGCGTACCAGCGGGCGTAGTCGATGGCCTCGGATACTTCGGGGTCACCTTCGGCGAAGGTCTTTCCCGCTTCGTGTACCATCGCAGCAAGGGCATCGTGGCGACCATCAACCATGCGCTGGGCTGCCGCCAGCAACAGCGCGCTCCGCTGGTCTCCCGACTGCCTGCTCCAATGCTCGAGGGCCGCGGCCGATCGAGCCACTGCGGCGTCCACCTCACCAACGGTGACGGCATCCGGTGCCGGCCGGACCGAGGCAAGGAGCGTGGCGACGGCCCAGTCTCGGTTGGCGGGAACGGTGAGATCGGTGTCCGCCTCGTTGGTGAACGTTGTCCCCTCGAAGGGGGTCGCTGTCGCCTTGCGATCCTGGAGCTGCCTCGGCACCGTGGAGACATGGTGACGGCCCACGACGGCCTCGGCGAACCGGGCCGTTTGCTCGCTCCAGGCGGCACTGCCCGGAGTGAGGTCGAGGGCGTGACGGAGGAACCCATCGGGAGTGGTGTTCTCGTCGAGGCGTCGGGCGAGGTACGCCATCGCTGTGTGGAATTCCGATCGCGAGGTGACGGGCAGGTAGACCAGGACGTTGCCCACCCGCTCCACCAGCTCGTCGGCTTGGTCGTCGGCCATGCCGGCCAGCATCTCGATCGTGATCGGTCCGTCGAGCTGCTCGCCAACCGTCAGCGCATAGGCCAGATCGAGCAGATTGTGGGAGGCCACGCCGATGTGGGCGACTCCAACGGCGGCTGCCATGACGAGCTGCTCGAGGAGCCGCTTGTAGGACGCGTCGGTCTCCGTCTTGGTCGCATAGGTGGGCGATGGCCAGCAGTGCTGCTCGGCTTCCACGCGTTCCATCGCCAGGTTTGCACCTTTGACCAATCGGATCCGGATCGGTGCGCCGCCTGCCGCTTGCCGGGCCCCGGCCCAGTCGAGCAGGACCTTGAGCGCTGGGTGGCTGTCGGGTATGTACGCCTGGATGGCGATGCCCGCCGTGAGCCCGGCAAATTCGGGCTCACCGAGGACGCGGGTGAATAGGGCCACCGTGAGGTCGAGGTCGCTGTGCTCCTCCATGTCCAAGGTGATGAGTTTGTTGGGCTCCTGAGCCGAGGCGGCCCGGTAGAGGGACCTCAGCGGCTCGGCAGCGCGGGCCAGCGAGCCTTCGAAGTCGACGAGGGAGGGCCCAGGTGCGATGGCGGACATCTTCACCGATACGTAGTGGACCTCGGGGCGCCGCAACAGCGATTCGAGCTGGGTCCGGCGATGTTCGGCCTCGTCCCAACCGAGGACCATCTCGCCGAGGATGTTGAGATTCGGAGTCCGCCCGCTTCGACCGAATCTGTGTAGCTGCTGGATGAGCGGTCTGGCGTCGAGCGGGGCGACGAACGGTCTTGCTTCGAAGCGAATCCTTGCCTTGGCCAGACCAACAATGGGTCGGGGTGCGACCTGTCCGGTGGCCGCCGCCGCACGGAGCAGGTGTTGGTCGATCCGAGGCAGGGCGGAGAGATCCGTTGCCGCGATTTCGGCGAGTTGCCGTGCTGCGGCGTCCGGCGCGACCGGTCGCAACACCCGGTCGGAGAGCGAGAAGGCTAGCCGGGTGCCACTTGCGTGGGTGAGCAGGCGGCGGAGTCGTCTTCGGCGGTGGGCCGACCATCCTCCTCGGCGGCGCACAGCGCCGTCGAGCAGCGACTCGGCCAGCGCGATGGAGCGCTCGATCCGTGTCGTATCGTCGGTCTCGATCAAGTCCATGCGCACCATCCGGAAATTCAGGTGATTCAAGGTTAACTTTTGCCATTGGGACTTGACCCGGGTCGCCCAACGGGTCGACTATCGAAGCGCGGCAGCGTGTGGGTTGCCAGCCGGGCATGGGGGTTCGGCGATACGACCATTGAGGGTCGGGCGTCGATCGAATCACCGCCTTCAACCTAGCGATGAGTTGCCTGCAGGCTGACCGCGCCGCGGTTCTCGGCACTCCGTTCAGCTGTATTTACCCGCGGAGGACAACATGCCCGAAGCGCGACAAAGCGCGTCCATCCAACCGCAGCACCGCAGCGCACTCTTGCAAACGACTTGGGAGGAGCTCCGCGAGCCAGGTGCTTATGTCGAAGAGGGGAGCGGAGACCTGTTCCGTATCCCGCAGGAGGCATTGGTCGCCGGCGCCAGCCCGATCATCGGTCGGGTCAGCAATGGTGCTAGCCGACTTGTGCGCGTCAGCGACAATCCGGCCGCCCCGCTGATGAAGGCAAGGATGGTCTCGGCCGATCACAACATCGAGCCGAACTTCTAACCGGAGCGGTCGGTTGGGGAGGGCGTCGGCCTGGTTGCGCCCCCAGATTGCACCGTTGCCAAGGCCGCATGCATCGGGCCGCTATCGACCCCACGCTCGGACTGCATGGAAAACACAGGTCAGAGGCGGTGAAGGCGGACGGACCGCCTCATCGTCAGGCACAGAGTTCGGTGGTTTAGTCTCTGCACATGCTCGGACTAAAGAACATCAAGATATCCAGAGATGACGGGATCGAGGCTGGCTGGCGATTGGCGGCGACCGTTGAGGCGGAGATCGGCGACAGTTGGCAAGACCTCGTGATTGAGTTCCCTCGCGAAAAGGTGAACACCGCCCTAGATTCGGCGCTGAATCAGCTCATTGATGAGTCCACGAAGCTCACCAAGGTGCTGGTGACTGAATCAGCTTCTGAGATTAAGTAAGCCCACCCCTGGACCCCTGGACCCCTGGACCCCTGGACCCCTGGCGTGGCGGCCACTCCGGGCCGAAACCAGGAATCTACGCCGAAAGGCGCCTCGGCCTGCGAGTCTCAGCGGGAACCTCGGCTCATGGCGAACCCCGGGACGCGACGAAACCCCGTCAAGGGGAACCTCCACGGGGCTTCGTCGACCTCCATCGCCGGAAACTTTGCGCCGCCACAGTCCACGGAGCTGCGGTTGTGGCCCGGCGGCCATGAGCTGCGGCCTGGTGATACCCAGAGCAGGCGGGGACGAAACCTCCCGCTGGGTCCCCGGTCCTCGGGGTCCCTGGTCGCCTCTCGCCAACCCAGACAACCCACCCCCGCCCTCTGCACCGGCTCTCCGAGCCGTACCGCGTCCTCCGGGCCTTCTGTGCCTACGGTTGACGGGAGTGAGATCAAAGTGCCGGGAGTGAGATCAAAGGAAAATGGCCCCTGACCGGCTGATCGGAACCAATGGCTCGCAGCTCAGCGCATCGTCACGATTGCATCTTGATCACGGCAAAGGTCGCACCATCTGGGTCAGTCAAGACGGCAAAGCGTCCCGGCGGTATATCGGTCGGTGGAACAAGCGCAGTAGCACCAAGCTCGGTCGCCTTGGCGACGGTGGCATCGGTGTCGTCAACCCCGAAGTAGACGAGCCAGTGCGCCGGAACCTCTGCCGGGACCATGTCAGGCATTGCCATCATTCCGGCAACCGTCTTGTCGCCGAGCTTCCATTCGGTGTAGCTCATTCCCTCCATGTCGAGGTCGTTGGGCTCCCAGCCGAACACCTTCGTGTAGAACGCCCTGGACGCGGGCAGGTCCCGGGCGTTCAGCTCGTTCCATGCGAACGCCCCGGCCTCGTTTGCAAGCTCAGCCCCGATGAACGACTTCGGCTGCCAGACGCCGATCGCAGCACCGGTGGGGTCTGCGAACACGGCCATGCGCCCGATGTCTGATACGTCCATCGGCTCGACGAACACCATGGCACCCGCCTTCTTTGCCTGCTCGACGGTCGCGTCAGCACTGTCCACCGAAACGTAGGTCACCCACACGCAGGGCTGACCTTCGCCCATGGCCGGCATGTTCCCGGCGACGGTCTTCCCGCCCTTGCGCATCAGGGTGTAGTGACCCATCTCCTCACCCTGGTCATCGGCCTCCCACCCGAAGAGCGTCCCGTAGAAGGCATTGGAGGCTTCGAGGTCCTTGGTGGCGTGATCCACCCAGGAGGGGGTGCCGGCGTCGTACGAGGTGAACTCTGGCATGTGCTTCTCCTCAGTCGGTTTGCGCTGGGCGAGTCGGTTTGCGCTGGGCGCCCTACGACAACGAAGCCTAGCGACCTGATCACTTGGACGCCGTGTGGTCGGTCGCCGTTCTCGAAGGGAATCCAACCTGTGATGACCCCGGACGGCCCCGTCGGCTTCAGGGCGTCCCGGTTCTCCCTCTTGACTTCAACCTTACTTGAGGTTTTAGCCTCACTTTCATGACCCTCAACGAAGCCGAAGTGCGGTTCCTCGCCCGCCAGTCCCGCGGTCACCTGGCCACGTTGGGCCCGAACGGGATCCCTCAGGTCAAGCCACTGGGCTTCACCTACAACCCGACGATCGGCACCATCGACATCACCGGTTTCAACATGAGCGCCAGCGCCAAGTACCGCAACGTCCAGGCCAATCCGAACGTGGCCTTCGTCGTCGACGAGGTCACGGAGCAGTCGATGGAAGGAGCCCATTTCCTCGAGATCCGCGGCGTCGCCGAGACGGCGGTTGGCACCCACGACCGGCAAGGCCATCTGGCGCCCGAGATCATCCGGATCCAGCCCCGTCGCATCATCTCGTTCAACGTGGACCCCGACCACCCGGGCTTCGCGACCCGAGATGTGCCGCCGGCCGGTCTCGGGACCGAGGTGGCCTGACATGCGCGCCGTCGAGGTGGCCCGCTTCGGTGGCCCTGAGGTCCTCGAGCTGCGCGACCTGCCGGATCCCCAGGCAGAGGCGGGCCAGGTCGTCGTGGCCGCCGCGGCCTGTGACGTGCTGTTCGTGGACACCATGATCCGTTCCGGTCGGGGAGCCGCCTACTTCCCCATCCGACCACCGTACGTGCCGGGCAACGGTGTGGGCGGCACCGTCGTCGCCCTCGGCGACGGGGTCGACGCCAGCTGGCGGGACAGGCCGGTGGTGGCGCACACGGGCGGACCCGGCGGCACCGGTGGCTACGCCGAACTCGCCGCGGTCGACCTCGAGGCCTGCGCCCCGGTGCCCGACGGAGTCGACCTCCTCGATGCCACCGCTGTCCTCCACGATGGAACCACGGCGCTTCGCGTTCTCGAGACGACCGCGCCGGAGAAGGGGGAATGGGCGCTCGTCCTCGCCGCCGCAGGCGGGATGGGGATCCTTCTCGTCCAACTGCTCGCCACCCGGGGCGCAAGGGTTGTCGGCGCTGCCCGGGGGTCCACGAAGCGAGATGTCGTTTCGGGAGCCGGGGCAGCAGCGGCGATCGACTACGGCGAACCGGGCTGGACCGATGCGGTCCTCGACGCCACCGGTGGGCGCCGCCCCACCGTCGTCCTCGACGGCGTCGGCGGCACGACCGGCGCAGAAGCCTTTGGGCTGATTGCCAACGGTGGGCGGTTCTCGGCCCACGGCACCCCGAGCGGCTCGTTCGCATCCATCGACCCGGGGGAGGCGGAGCGCCGTGCCGTGACCGTGACCACCATCGCCGACCTCCAGTACGGCGAGGGTGACCGGTCTCGGCTGCTCGCCGCCGTGCTCGCCGAGGTCAGAGCCGGACGGCTGGCCCCCCTCATTGGCCAGGCCTTCTCACTCGCTGAGGCCTCGAAGGCACATCTGGCGATCGAATCCCGCGAGACCGTTGCCAAGACGCTCCTCCTCTCGGATGTCCGATGAGCATCGGGCATCCAACTCGAAGATGGCGGTCCTGGTGCGACGCCTCAACGCCGTCCAGGTGTTGGGATGCGACGCCTCGAGCCGTCCAGTGTTGGGAAAAGTGACATTGGTCCCTTGTCATTCCGTGCGTGGGCTCCCACGCTTGGGGTATGTCGTTCGGACGCAAGACCGCTGGTGTCGTCGGCATGGCAGCACTCGTCTATGGATTCTGGGTTCGTCGTCGACTCTGGTGCTGGGGCGCAACCGACCAGGAAGTTGCCGAACCGTATCCGGGCGCCGAGTTGGTCCCCGAGGGGGAGAGGGCGGCGACGATGGCCGTCACGATCGAGGCGCCACCGGATCAGGTGTGGCCGTGGCTTGTCCAGATGGGCGGTGATCGTGCCGGCTGGTACTCCTGGGACCGCCTTGACAACCGAGGTCGCCCAAGCGCCAAGGAGGTCCACCCGGAATGGCAAGACCTGGCCTTGGGCGACTACCTGAAGTATTCCACGGCGGCCGGTCCTGTGGACGCGTTCGAGGTCGCAGCCCTTGAACCGAATCGCTTCTTGGGATTGCGCGGGTTGACCGATTTGCGCGGCCGGAACTTGGACTCGAAGCGGCCACGGCCATCCGCCTACGTGGAAGGGCTCTGGGGCTTCCTGTTGAACGAACTACCTGGCGGGCGCACCCGGTTGGTCATCGGTGGCTACCAGGCCATCCGCCCACGATGGGTCGGACGCTTCGTCTTCTACTGGCTCTACATCCCGATTGTCTGGATCATGCAGGCACGTATGTTGGCGGTGCTCAAGCGCACCATTGAACAAGTGGCCGTGCCGGAGACATCTTCGGTCGCGTCGGACGAGCGGGTGAGTTAGCGGGTCACCGGCAGGAGCAGCCGGCATCCGGGCAAGGTATCCACCATTGCTCGGCGTTTTCTGACCTTTCGGCTCGAGCTACCCGTCGATGGTCGCATGCGTCGAGTTTCTAGGACTTTCGACCCTAGTGGGTTCGGCCCCGAATCCGTAGCTTTCTCTCATGGACGTCGCACCATTCATGGAGGTCGCACTATGCAACTGATCGGAACGGCTTTACGCGGCATGCCGGCCAGCCTCGTCAACCTCTCGGGGCCCGGCCGCTATGTGCACTGGGGGTTCATCCAGATCTCGGTGGCCAACCTGATCCTCATCGGGCTGATGGTGCTGGTGTTCATCGCCGCTATCGTCATCCCGTTCCGCTGGCGCCGCGGAGGCGACCGATGAGCGCCGATACCGACCTCGTGCCCGGCGCGCCGGCTGATGCGAGCGCCGACCTGCCGGAGGACGCCGATCAGTGGACGGCCAGGCTGCGGCACAGCGCCGTCGAGGCGCTCCCCCCACAGCGCCTCCTGCCGGACCGCCAGCCCGCCTATGTGGCTTCGTGGATCTACGTCTTCGGCGTCCTGACCCTCGCCGCCCTCTGCGTCGTGATCCTGACCGGGATCGTGCTCGCCATCTTCGGGCCTGCCTGGTGGCACACGTCGACCGTCGGTCTCTTCGTGAACTCCCTGCACCTGTGGAGCGTCGAGGTGTTCTTCTTCGCCATGGTCGTCCACCTCTGGGGCAAGTTCTTCATGGCCGCCTGGCGCGGGCGTCGCCGTGCGACCTGGATAACGGGAGTCATCTCCTTCGTCGTATCGATAGGGGCCGCCTTCACCGGCTACCTCTCGCAGCAGAACTTCGACTCACAGTGGATCAGCACCCAGGCCAAGGACGGGATCAACGCGACCGGCGCCGGTGCCATCTTCAACGTCACCAATTTCGGCCAGATGCTGATGTGGCACATCGTCCTCCTGCCCCTCGTCGTCGTGATCCTGGTCGGCGGCCATGTGCTGTTGGTGCGCCTCCGCGGCGTGGTGCCGCCGTTCGCCTCGAGCGAGGGGTCAGGGGTCGAATCCGACGACGCCGCGGAGACGACGGCAGTCCCAGCTGAGGAGGCACCATGACGGATGCCCAAGTCGCCGGCAGCTCGCGACGACCACGGCGGTTCAAGCCCGATCGGGATGTCGCCGAGTGGCACGGGAAGTACCGCCCCTACGACCTGGTGAAGGAATTCATCATCGCCCTGATCGTGGTGGCCATCCTCGTGACCCTCCTGGCCGTGATCTTCTCCTCGCCCGACGACAAGCCGGTCACGGTCCGTTCGTGGTCGACGGCCAACCCGGTCGACTTCGCCCAGACCGCCATCACCGAGCTCGATGGCACGAGCGGTGTGGCCACCTACGGGCCGCCGTACAACAACACGCCTGGCGCCTCCCAGTCGATCGGGTTCTTCTCGCCCCAGTCGTGGTTCGGCGTCCACCATCCCATCGACACGGCCAATGATTACGTCATCGCCCCGCTGCGGACCCTCCCGGATCGACCGACGTTGGACGCGGCCATCTCCGCCTACACCTCGGCTTCGCCGGCACAACAGGCCAAGTGGACGACGGCCTATGAGAAGGCCGTGAGCGGTGCCTCGTTCTCCGATGGTGTGCTGAAGGTCAAGCCCGGTCCGTACGGGCCGGTGGCCCCGATGATCAGTGGCCTCACCTCCATGGCGCGTAGCGGTGCCCTGGACGGCGCCCTTCTCAGCTCCCGTCAGTTCTACGGCACCGACTACACCAAGCCCCTCCTGTTCATCGCCGACGGCACGTACCTGGCCGACCTCGGTCAGGCCCACCACCTCTCGGGTGACCAGTGGGGCATGATGAACGAGACCGGGAACTACCCCGGGCAGGCGTGGCTCTGGCTGTACACGCTGTGGTACCAGGTGCCGCCGATGAACTCTTCCCCGAACGCCGACCTCCAGGTGTGGGCGATCATGATGGGCCTGACCCTGATCCTGCTGCTCCTCCCGTTCATCCCCGGCCTGCGCTCGATCCCTCGCTGGAGCCGGGTCTACCGGCTCATCTGGCGTCAGCACTACCGTGACCTCGGCTCACGCTCCGGCGGCACCAGTGTCGGGAGGCAGGAGGCCACCCCACCACGGTCGCCCATCCCGGAAGGCGTCTAGCTAAGCGACGGTCTCGGGCATCCGGCCAGTCGAGAACGTCTCGACTCAATAAGAGCCACGTCCCACCCGTACCTGGGACCTTCGACCCTACCGTTCGCGGCCGGATCAGCTCATCATCAAGAGTGATCGGTTGCCGCGCTGGCACTATCGCAAAGGAGCACACCATGGCACTCGTCGTACGTCGCACCAGGCCCATTGATTGGCCGACCTTCGGCATGCCCGTCCCGTGGCATCGCCTCTTCGACCTTGACGACCAGGAACGGTGGCTTCCGGTCGAGGAGCTCCGTGATGGCGACACGATCGTCGTACGGGCGGAGATCCCCGACGTCGATCCCGAAAAGGACATCGACATCACGACCGATGGGGGCGTGGCCCGCATCCATGCTCGTCGAGAGCAGAAGACCAAGAAGACCGAAGACACCGGCTACCGAACCGAGTTCCGCTACGGCGAGTTCACTCGGGAGATCGCATTGCCCGAAGGGGTCAACCCGGAGGACGTCACGGCCACCTACAAGAACGGGATTCTCGAAGTCCGGATCCCCAATCCCGAGAAGGTCGAAAAGGCCCCGACCAAGGTGCCGGTCACCCGAACGTAGTAGCTGCATCGCCCCAGTCGCCCCTGTCGTGGCTTCTTGAGTCTGCGCGGGTCGATCGGCGAGGTCTGGACTGGCGGCGGGCCAGTCCAGAGGGCGGGCGGAGGAGAGCGTTGAGCTCGGACTCGCCGGTGGCATTCGGTCTCCCGGAAGGGCGTGGGTGAGCGTCCTCGCCGCCCGATGCTCGTCGGGGCGGTTGACCTCGGCAAGGTGGGGCGGCGGACTGCCTGTTCAGGCGACGTTCCCCGGCTCTGCCACCGGCACGTGATGCTCGGACTCGCTTTGGCCTTCGCTGTCGTCGAGCGACAGGTAGCTCTCCTCCTCTTGTGCGGTGTGGAGGGCGAGGATGGCGGAGAGGCCGTAGAGGAGGCTGCGCAGTTCGACCAGGTCAGCGTGGTCGGGTCCCTCGTCACCGATCTCGTCGAGCAGTCGGCCCAGCCTCCTGATCTGATGGATGATCTCGGCGTGGGCCCGGCTCATCGGACCCGTCGGGTCGGCTCCACCCAGGGCCCGGCCGAGTGCCGGGTAGAGAACAGCTTCCTCGGCCTCCTCGTGGGGACGGACCTCGTCCGACAGCATCCGGTAGAGCCGGCGGACGCGTGCCAGCTCCTCGACCGGCTCCACCGTGCCGAGCGAGTCGGCCACGGAGCGCAATTGGTCGAGATCGGAGCGGATGGCCACGTGCTCGTCCTGAAAGCGCTTGGCCAGCGCGGCGTCGCCTTCAGCCAGGCGCACCTCGCTCGGGCGGGTACGCAGGACGCGCAAGGCGTTCACGATCACGGCGACGTCGATGCCCTCTTGGAGGAGCGCCCCCCACACGGCGGGCAGCAGGCCCACCGCAGCGACGCCCATGGCCGCCAAGGACATGGCCATGCCGACCAGGACGCTCTGCAGGGCGATGCGCCGGGTCCGGGCCGCGATCACTCGGGTCTCGCCCAACCGGTCGATGCGATCGACGGTGAGCACGGCGTCGGCTGCTTCCGACGAGGCGGTCGCTCCCCGTGCGCCCATGGCGACGCCCACGTCGGCCAGGGCCAGCGCGGGGGCGTCGTTGACGCCATCGCCGACCATCACGGTCGGGGCGCGGAGACGCTCGAGTCGGACCTCCTCGAGCTTCTCGTCCGGCGACCGCTCGGCCAGCACTGTGTCCACCCCGATGTACGTACCCACCGTCTCGGCGACCTCGGCCCGGTCGCCGGTCACCATGACGATCCGGTTGATCCCGGCTCGCCGCAACGTTCGGAGCGTCCGACCGGCATCGGATCGGATCGGGTCGTTCAGGACGAGCACGCCTGCCGGCTCGTCATCGACGCCGACGAAGACGGTGAGCGCGCCGTCGAGCCGGGCCTTCCGACGCGCCGCTCTGAGCCATGGCGGAGCGTCGGTCACGCCCACCCACGCGGCCTTGCCAACCGTGACCCGGTGACCGTCCACGACGCCGCGGACGCCCCGGCCGGCCACCTCCTGCACGTCTGTCGGCAACACGAGATCGCACCCGCTCTCGGTTGCGGCGCGGACGATGGCACCCGCCAGCACGTGCGGCGAGACCTGGTCGAGCGAGGCGGCGTACGTCAGAACGGCTTTGGCCGGGAGGGAGCCGGCCGGGATGGTGGCGGCGAGGACCGGGCGCCCACTTGTCAGCGTGCCGGTCTTGTCGAGCAGCAGGGTGGTGCACCGGGCCAGGCGTTCGAGCACCCCGCCGCCCTTCACGACCACGCCCCGCCTCGCCGAGAGGGAAAGTCCGGCGACGAAGGCGACCGGGGCCGCCAGGACCAGCGGGCACGGGGTCGCGACCACCAGCACGGCCACCGCCCGGGACGAGCCCGCTGCCGCCCAGGCTGCTCCGGCGGCGATCAGGGTGACGGCCAGGAACCACAGCGCGTACCGGTCGGCGAGTCGAACGAACGGAGCGGGCTCCGACTGTGCCTGGGAGACGAGGCGGATGATGCCGGCATAGGCGCTGTCCGCCGCCCTGGTCGTCGTACGCAGGTCGAAGGGGCCCCCGGCGTTCAGCGCCCCACTTCGAACGGCCTCGCCCGGTGCGCACTCGACCGGGAGCGACTCGCCGGTGAGCGCCGACTCGTCGAGTACGGCCGAGGTGGTGGCCACGGTGCCGTCAACCGGGACCACCTCACCCGGTGCCACCATGAGGAGGTCTCCCACGGCCACCTCGTCGACCTCGATGGTCTCGAGCCCGTCCTGGTGGTAGCGATGGGCGACGGTCGGCGCCCGCTCGAGCAGGGCGCGGAGGTCGCGCTGGGCCCGACCGGCCGCCCAGGACTCCAGGGCCTGGCCGCTCAGGACCATCACGCTGATGACCGCCCCGGCCAGGTACTCCCCGACCGCCACCGCTCCCGCCACCGCCAACAACGCGATGAGGTCGATGCCTAGCCGTCCTCGCCGGAGGCTGGCGACAGTCGACCACAGCGAATAGAGCGCCCCGAGCGCCCCGACGGCGATCCATGCCCCGTCTCCGGCGCTGCCTTGCCCGAGGAGGTGCAGGAGCCCGCCCAGGAACAACCCGACCACGGCCAGGCCCAACAGGCCGAGGGAAGCCTCCGGTCGGGCGCGCCCACCGCGCCGGTTCGAAGCAGCGCTAGCCACGGTGCTGGCGCCCGGCGCGCCCGTCGCGACCGAGGTGCGGACTAGGCACGTGGTCTCAGCCTCGTCGTCCCTGGGCGCCTTCGGCATCGACCCAAGGCCCGACCAGCAGGGTGGCGAGGTGTGATCCCCACGCCCAGGCTCGGTCGATCTCCCCTTCGACGAGGTGGTTCTGCTTGGTCACCAGGAAGCTCTCGGGTCGTGTGATCATAGTCAGACCGTGTTTCGACAGTTGGCGCTTGATGCCTCTGGATGCACGGCCGGTGATAGCCGAAGGCGCCCTGAGGCGGGTATCGAATGCAGCGGCGTCGGCATGTGCCTGACCGAGGCCGGTGAGCCACTCCCGGACTCCCGGCCCGGTGTCTGCCCCCGGCTCGAGCACAAGGTCACTGCCCGGCTTGTCCCTGTAACCGGGGGCCCCCTTCCGGGTACTGGGCCGGGACATGCCCCAGGCATGGGTCGGCCCTCCGACGACGAGCAGATCGGTCCCGTCCACCTTGCGGGCATCGGCGTGCGTGACGTTCACGACCTCGACGTCGGCCCGTGGGCCGCACCCGTTGCCGATGGCCTCGGCGATCGCCCTCGTACCCCCGAACATCGATTCGTACACGATCGTGACCTTCATGGGACACCTCCTGCGCTCGCACTGCCATGCCAGCCTGCCGCAGCTGCCCGCCGTCATCCAGGGCCGAAGGTCCTAAGTTGCCGGGCGTCGCTCCAACCAGGGCCGCCCCGGGTCCGAGACGAGCTCGACGGTGCCGGGCGACACCCCCGGGGTTTCCGTCGTATCCGGGGAGCTCATCGACACGAACCGGAGGTGATGGCGACGTCCACCACCCGGCTTCGCCTCGGGTTCGTGACCGAGACCTCGTCACCCGACCGTGTGCTGTGCGCCACCGCGCCGTTGACCCGAACGCAGAATCCATCCACATAGTGGATCTGGACGGGGACGAAGATGACGGTCGGGGCCCGTGTCGAAGGATCCGGGACGTAGGTGAGATGAAAGTCACCGTTCGAAGGATCGAAAGACATCGACAGTGGACGGCCGGCAATCGCCTGCGCATAGGTCCGAGACAGGACGCGAGCTGTGGGGCGCAACTGCCCCGTGGGGCCGACGAGAGCCTCTGCGCTGCTCCCGGTGGGATCGCGATAGTACTTCCACGACCAGTAGGTCCATCCGACGAGGAACCGGTCCTCCTCGCTGGTGAGCTGGCCGAGGAGTGCCGCATCGGACGTGGCTCCGAATTCGCTCACGAACCAGGCCGGACCTCGGGGCTGCGCGGGAGACGCCAGATCGGTCCGATCCTCGGACCTCGTCTTGAGGGTTCGTGCCTCCTGTGAGGCGCACGCACCGATGTCGGTCGGATTGCCGGTCTTCCCGCTCCGATAGCTGCAGTAGACGTGCACGTTGAAGACCAGGTTGGGAAAGTTCATCGCGCCGACGAAGTTGGGACGCCCGCCACGGCCGAAGATGTCGGGTTCGTAGAAGATGAGGTGAGACAAGTCCACCGCTTGTAGCTGCGGTATCAGCCCCTCTGCAGGGTCACCAGGTGGGCACGGCATCGGCGGCACGCCGTGTGCGGGCGCACCGACAAAGGACGTACCCGTATAGAAACACTCCAGCTGAGCGTCGAACTGTTCGTCGCCCTGGGTGACCAAAGGAGTCGAGAACGGCTCATTGAACGGGTCGTAACCGACGACCCACGGATCCGTGCGGAAGAAGTCGGCCACGGCCGCCCACACCCGGTCGTACTCGCCTTGAAGGTCGCCCACCACGTCGTTCGTCCAGAAGTGCTGATAGGCGACGCCGGCAGCGACGGTGGCGTAGTTCTGCGACCACCGACCCGGCGGGTCCGTCTTGGGGGTGCCGTCGGTGCACACGGCCCAGTCCGGAGCCCCTTCACCGTCGAAGCGTTCGTTGTAGACATCCTGGTGCATATCGAGGATGGTGTAGATGTGAAACCGGGCGAGCAGGTCGACCGTCTGCTTGAGCCGGGTGAGGTACCCGGTGAGGACAGCCTGGCTGAATTGACCGGGGTCGTGAGGAGCGCCCCGAGCACAGATGGCGGCATCGTTGGACGGAGCCGTGCCCGGTTCGAGACCCTTCCATGTCATCCCGAGCCGGACGACGTTGAACCCAAGCCGGGACATGAGCGACGCATCAGCGACCGAGAAGTCCCACGGCTTTCCCGGCGCCGGGTAGAGCTCAAAGGGAGGCTGCTTGTAGACGGCGTTCACGCCATGGAAGAACCTCACGCGGCCCTGCTGGTCGTAGAGAAACGGTCCCCCCGGCGACCGGATGGGACCCTGGGCCGCGGCTGTGCCATGGTTCGACGCCGGGTACCGAACCGGTGACGAGAGGCTGGGCAAGCCCGTCGTCACGGCGTCGCTGCAGCCGGTCAGCACGATGACGCCAGCGCCGAGCAGGAGGAGGGCTCGGGGGACGAGCCTCGATCGGTTCACAGGCCTCGGAACCTGGTCGCTGCTCCGATGATCATCGGCGGCCGTGGCGAATGGCGCGTCCTGTGATCTCATCGATGCCGATGCGCACGAAGATGTCACGGTAACCGCCCGCCCACGGCTCAATGCCAAGCCGCATGAGCGTGGCGCGGTCGCCCGCCTCGATGGGCTCGGCCCGCCCGGTGACGAGCACGCTCCACCCCTCGCTCAGGGCGTCGTCGACGCGGTCGACCTCAAAGCCCATCACCGTCCCGAAGGCGCTCGAGACCGAGGCCGTCGACGCGGTCCGGAACACGACGGCGCCGCCATGGAAGCGGAAGTTCACCGGCAGCGCGATCGGGCCGCGCTCGACCACGAAGGCGACCCGCCCGATGCCCCCGGGCATGAGGTAGCTCTCGCACTGCTCTCGGGTCAGCGTCACGAGCACCGGGTGTGGCTCAGCCCGTCCGTACCCCGGGGGCCGTCCGACGTCGGCCCCGGCGAGAGAAGTTGGGGTGGTCTCGAGCGCCTTTGCCAATTGGAACAACGCCTCGCCGCTGACCACGGCTTGCGGGCTCCGCTGAACGTATTCGAGGTAGGCAGGGTCCATATTGGCCCGGATCGCCAACGCATCCAGGGTGAGACCGAGCTCCTCGCACCGTTGGGTGATCCGGCTCGCGAGGTCACTTGGATGTGGTCCAGCTGCTTCGCTCATCGGTGTCGCCTCAGTTTCTGGTTACGGTTCGCCATTCGCCCAGAGGACGCGAACCACCGCTCGCCCGGAGTGCCGCCAGTCCGGGGAGGTCACCCTTCTCGATCAGCTCGAGCATGGCGCCCCCGCCAGTTGACACGTGGTCGATCCGATCGGCCAAGCCGTGGGTCCGGAGAGCGGCTGTGGTGTCGCCGCCGCCCGCCACCGTGAATCCCGTGGCGTTGGCGAGTGCATCGGCGATACCCCAGGTGCCGGCGCCGAACCGCTTATCCTCGAAGACCCCCATGGGGCCGTTCCACAGCACGGTGGTGGCCCGGCTGATCTCGTCGGCGAAGCCGGCGACCGTCTCGGGGCCCACGTCGAGCCCCCGCCATCCCACCGGGAGGTCCCGGCCGAAGCGGCGGACCTCTGCGGGCCCTCCTGCCGTGTCGCCCGTCTCTCCCGGCCCCAGGGCGACGACGTCACTCGGCAGCACGATGCGGTGACCCGATTCGAGCAGCTGGCGACAAGAATCGATTCGCCCATGGTCGACTAGCGAGGCGCCGACGTCGTGGCCCAACGCCGCCAGGAATGTGAAACACATCCCGCCTCCGATCAGGAGGGTGTCGACCTTCTCGCTGAGCGCGTTGAGCACGCCCAATTTGTCGGTGAGCTTGGCCCCGCCCACCACGGCGACGAACGGCCGGGCCGGGTCTTCGTTGATCCGTTCCAGTACCTCGACCTCTCGGGCAAGCAGGCGTCCCGCCGCGCTCGGCAGACGGGCCGGCGGCCCGACCACCGAGGCGTGGGCTCGGTGGACGGCGCCGAACGCGTCGTTGACGTAGAGGTCCTGGCCGCGCACCAGCTGGTCTACGAACGCCGGGTCATCGGCTTCCTCACCCGGATCGAAGCGGAGGTTCTCCATGACCCGTACCCCCGAGACCAGGACTTCAGGCACGAGCTCCTTCAGGCGCTGACACACCGGCGCCATGGAGAGCGCGGGGTCCACTCGTCCCCTGGGGCGCCCGAGGTGGCTGCAGATCGTCACCTGCGCATCCCGCTCCAAGAGCCACTCGAGCGTCGGCAGCAGAGCCCGGATACGGAAGTCGTCTGCCACCTCCGGCCGGCCGGCCCGCCCGGTGCGCAGGGGGACATTCAGGTCGGCCCGCAAAAGCACGTGTGCGCCGCGAGGGTCGGGTAGGTCGTCGAGAACAGGGAGGTTCGTCACGACACCCTCACCGCCCCGCCGCTCGAGTCGCCCCCCTCAGTGCCGCCGGCGGTTGCGACCACCCGAGGCACAGTGATTGGTCCGTCGATGCTCATGCGGGTGCTCCTCCCGCTTCAGAAGAACCCGAGGGGCTTGGTGCTGTAGCTCACCAGCAGGTTCTTGGTCTGGGAGTAATGCTCCAGCATCATCTGGTGGTTCTCGCGGCCGACACCGGAGATCTTGTAGCCACCGAAGGCGGCACCGGCGGGGTAGAGGTGGTAGCAGTTGGTCCACACCCTTCCTGCCTTGATGGCCCGGCCCATCCGGTAGGCGAGATTGCCATTCCGGGTCCACACTCCGGCACCGAGGCCGTAGAGCGTGTCGTTGGCAATCGCCACTGCGTCCGCTTCATCCTTGAACCTCGTCACGGCAAGGACCGGTCCGAAGATCTCCTCTTGGAACACCCGCATCTCGTTGCGACCCTCCAGCACCGTAGGCTCGAAGTAATAGCCGCCCTCCAGCCCTTCACCAACGTGGGCCCGCTGCCCACCGATCAAGCACCCGGCACCCTCGTCGAGCCCGATCTTCACGTAGGACTCGATCTTCTCGATCTGCTGGGCCGAAACTTGAGGGCCGAGCATGGTGGCCGGGTCGAGCGGGTTGCCTTGGGCGATCTTTTGGATCCGATCGAGTGCCCGCTCGAGAAAGCGGTCGTAGATCGACTCGTGGATCAGGGCCCGGGAGGGGCAGGTGCACACCTCGCCCTTGTTGAAGGCATAGAGGACCAGACCCTCGATGGCCTTGTCCAGGAACTCGTCGTCCTCGTCCATCACGTCGGCGAAGAAGATGTTCGGCGACTTACCACCGAGCTCCACCGTCGAGGGGATGAGGTTCTCGGCCGCATACTGCATGATCAGCCGCCCAGTGGTCGTCTCGCCGGTAAAGGCGATCTTGGCGATCCGCGGGCTCGATGCCAGCGCTTTGCCTATCTCTGCCCCTGGACCGGTCACGATGTTGATCACTCCCGGAGGCACGACGTCGGCGATCACCTCGGCCAACTTCAGGATCGACCAGGGAGTTGGAGATGCCGGCTTGACCACAGTGCAGTTGCCGGCGGCCAGGGCCGGAGCGATCTTCCACGCGGCCATGAGCAGAGGGAAGTTGAACGGGATGATCTGACCCACAACCCCGAGCGGCTCATGGAAGTGGTAGGCAACGGTATCTTTGTCGATCTCGGTGGAACGCCCCTCGAGTGACCGGGTCGCGCCGGCAAAGTAGCGGAAGTGGTCAGCAGCGAGCGGGATGTCCGCGGCCAGCGTCTCACGCACCGGTTTGCCGTTCTCCCACGACTCGGCCACTGCCAGCATCTCGAGGTTGGCCTCGATGGCGTCGGCAATCCGATTGAGAACGGCGGACCGTTCGGCGAGCGAGGTCTCGGCCCAGGCATCCTTGGCCTGGTGGGCGGCATCGAGGGCCAGCTCTACGTCATCGGGTGTGGACTTCGCCACCTCACAGAAGGGCTTGCCGTCGACTGGGCTGACGTTGACCATGTACTGCCCCCCAACCGGAGCAATCCAGGTTCCTCCGATGAAGTTGTCGTAGCGGGGCTTTACCTCGACCACGCTGCCGGGACGACCTGGTGCAACAAATGTGTTGCTCGCTGGCATGATCTCGGTTGCAACCATTTCTTCTTCGGTTAGTGTCATGAGTTCCTCCACGACTGTTTGGTCCACGTCGGGCTCACCTTGAACCCGCGGTGCCGATCGGAACGACCAACCAACTCGTCGACCCGCTACCACGCTACGAACACAGCGGTGGCAGAAACAGGGTCGAAGGTCCCAAGCCGGCCCGTCCCTGGGCTACTCATGCGACGTGATGCACGAAGCGGGCTGCACGGCGCTGGATGCGCCGTTCGAGCCGTTCGTGGCGGGTGGCGGGCGGTTGAGGCGTCCGGGCGTGGGGGGCCCGGTAGAAACGGGTCTTGGCCAGTTCGACGAGTACGAGGTAGGCGACAACCATCCCGAACAGCAACAGGAAGAAGGTCGTCGGCAACGGCGTGAAGCCCAACAGGCTCGCTAACCCCGTATACGGCAGGACGGCACCGACCAGTGCAGCCCCAGTCGGGACGAGCAGCATCGGCAGGCTGGGCCGGCTCCGGAAGAACGGCACGCGCCGGGTCCGGATGACGTAGACCACCAGTGTCTGGGTGGCGATCGACTCGACAAACCAACCTGTCCTGAACTCCATATGTCCAGCGTGGAGCACGGACAGCATCACCCAGAAGGTGAGAAAGTCGAAGATCGAGCTCACCGGGCCGAACACGGACATGAAGTGCCGAATGAACTTCATATCCCAGGCCGCAGGCCGAGCCAGTGCCTCGGGGTCGACGCGGTCGGTCGGGATCACCAATTGCCCCGTGTTGTAGAGCAGATTGTTGAGGAGGATCTGCGTCGGCAGCATCGGCAGGAAAGACAGGAACACCGAGGCACCGGCGGCACTGAACATGTTGCCGAAGTTCGACGACGTCGCCATCAAGACGTACTTCATGGTGTTGGCAAAGATGCGGCGTCCCTCCATGACTCCTTCCGCCACCACACCAAGGTCCTTGTCGAGAAGGACGACGTCGGCGGCGTCCTTGGCCACGTCGGTGCCCGAGTCGACCGAGATCCCGACGTCGGCGTGGTGCAACGCCACCGCGTCATTGACCCCATCGCCGAGGTAGGCCACGTCCTTCCCGGTGTGCCGGGCAACCTTGATGATGCGTGACTTCTGGTCGGGACCGATCCGGGCGAACACGGTGGTGGTCACGATGACGGCGGCGAGCTGATCATCGTCCAGAGACTCCATATCGGTGCCCGACAGCACTCCTTTGCTGGCAAGTCCGATGTCGGCGCACACTTTCGCCGCCACCATGCCGTTGTCACCGGTGATGACCTTCACCTCGATTCCCAGCCGCTCCAGCTCCGCAATGGCCGCGCCGGCATCGGACTTCGGGCGGTCGGCGAAGGTCAGGTAGCCCACCAACGTCATCCCGCACTCGTCATGCCCATTGAGCGCGGTCGCGTCGTCGAGCGAGCGGACAGCGACGGCTACCACCCGGGCACCCTCGGAGAAGAGGTGGTCCAGCACCACTCGGGCACTGTCAGGGACGTCGACGCACCGGTCCAGGACGGCTTCGGGTGCGCCCTTCGTGATCATGAGCGTCCCCCCGGTGTGGTCGGTGACGCTCACCGAGGACATCTGGCGCTCGTGGTCGAACGGCAAGATGCTCCGGCGCCCGAACGTCTTCGCCTCGGTCGCGAGGTCCCCTCCCGTGACGGCCCCGGGGGCTGACCACAAGGCCTGGTCCAGCGCATTCCCCCCGACCGGTACTCCACCTGACAGCGCTGCTTCGTTGCACACCAGCCCGAAGAGCAGTGGGTTTCGGCTCTCCACCCCAGCGGGGTCGAGCGCCCGTTCGAAGGTGATCGCCCCTTCGGTCAGCGTGCCAGTCTTGTCCGTGAAAAGGACCTCGATGTTGCCGAGGTCCTCGATGGCGACGAGCCGCTTGACCAGGACTTTCTTCGCGGCCAGCGCCCGCGACCCGGCCGAGAGGCTGACGGTCACGATGGCCGGCATCATCTCGGGGGCGATGCCAACGGCGATGGCCAGGGAGAACAGCAGCGCCTCAATCAGCGGTCGAGAGAGTGCCACATTGACGATGAAGATGAACGCGGTCAAGACGGCCGCGACTCCAAATAGGAATCGCGAGAACCGAGAAAGGCCCATCTCGAAGGCGGTCTGGGTCGGTCGCTCGGCCAGGCCGGCGGCGATCTCACCAAAGGCCGTGCGCCCTCCGGTCTGGACGACGACGCCGAGGCCAGACCCTTGGTGAACGATCGTTCCGAGGAAAGCACTACCGGGCTGCTCCAGTGGCACCTTGCCGGTCGCGCACTCGGTCGACTTCACAACCGGCATCGACTCACCAGTGAGCACTCCCTCGTCGCACTCGAGCTCGTCGACCTCGAGCAGACGGAGATCGGCCGGCACCAGGGCGCCCATGCGCACCGTGACCACATCACCGGGCACGAGGTCCGCCACCGGAACCCGGCGTGTCAGTCCGTCCCTGCGTACCTCTGCCTCCTGATGGATCTTGGCCCGCAGAGCCGCCATGGCCACCTGTGCCCGATATTCGTTGAAGAAACCCAGGCCGACACTCAGTGCGACGATGACGGCGATGATGGCGGCATTGGTGCCACCACCGGTGAGCCCCGACACCAAGGCCGCACCGAGCAGGAGCAGCAGGATCGGATTACGGACCTGTCGGAACAAGACTGCAGTGGCTCGCACCCTGTGGACGCCGAGCACGTTGGGGCCGACCCGACAGAGCCGGTCCGCCGCCTCGGCCGTCGAAAGGCCCTCCGGACGGCTGCCGAGACGGGCAAGGACATCGTCAGGGGAGAGGCCGGCGGCGGTGACCAGGTCGAGGTGGAGGTCAGGGTCCACAGCAGTTGCTCGGGCGGCCATCGACACCACCTCAGCATTCCCACTCGGAGGCTCCACGAATAGGGTCTTTGGTCCGATCTGTGACCCTCGGCCGCCAGGGGCGGGTCGGAGATCATCGCCCGTTGGTCTACGTCGGTGACTGCCGTGCGTGGCACGTCACGAAGTCCAGAATCTCGATGTTGGTCGAGATGCAGTTGTCCGGCCGGCGTTTTTAGGACCAATGGCCCTGTCAACGAGAAGCCGGTTGGTTCATCGTCATGAGTGCGGACCACGGACACCGGCGATAGGCCCCCGGTGTCCATCCCCAGTGGAACGAGAGGAGAAGCGTTCGAATGAGCAATGCGAGCAATGAGTCCGATGTCACCCCAGAGGGTCCCCAAGATTTGGCCGAGGCCCTCCAGGGAGCCCTGACCGAATGGCGCGCTCGAATCGACGAGTTGATCGTTCAGATCGACCTGGCCAACATGGAGCTTCGGGACGAGCTATCCAAGCAGCTGAACGCGGCCGAGAACGCCGGTCTCGCTGCTCGAGCTGGCCTCGTCTACGCCGGTCATGACCTCGCATCAGCAGTGCCGGCTCAGCGTGACGCTGTCACGGCAGTGCTGCACGACCTTCAGCGAGCATTCCGGGGCGCCCGCGAGGCGTTCGAGAGACGTTGACACGCTGGTGAAGCTGCTCGTCGCCAACGAGACGGTGGACGGCACCGAGGTCTATGCCCTCGCGGGCCGGACTGGGCCCACAGGCAGCGAGAGCGTCTTGCCGGCGCCTGACCGTTCTGTTGCCCGCCATGAGCCAAGCCCCGGATCCAATTCGGAACCGGTCACCGCAGGCTCCTCGTCCGCAGGGGCGGGCCCGGTCGAGCACCGTCCTGGGCTCAGCCCATGAGAATCGTCTCCGTCGAACAGCTCGCAGCACGGCTCGGGAGCCTCCGGGGTCCCGAGCCCCGGATCGTGGTGTCAGGGAACTTTGCCACCCCGATGGTGCTCGTACGGACCCTTGCGACCGCCCTCGAGACCTGTCGCGTGTTCGCCCTCAACGCCCAGCCCGATTGGCCCCAGCATCCCGGTTTCATCAACGAGACGCCCTTTGTCGGACCGGGCATGCGCCACGCACCGGAATTGGACTACCTGCCCATGCGGTTGTCACTCGTCCCGCGCCTGTTCGACTCGATGCGGCCCCCCGATGCCGTGCTCATCCACACCTCCGTGCCCCGGGAGGGGAAGGTCTCCCTCGGTATCGAAGTGAACATCCTGCCAGCCGCCATCGAACGCGTCCGCGCCCGGGGCGGCCTGATCGTGGCCCAGTTCAATCCGAACATGCCCTACACGTTCGGTGACGGCGAGTTCCCGGTCGATTGGATAGATCTGGCCGTGGAGGTCGACGAGCCCCTGAAGTCGCCGGCGACCCGCCCGTGCAGCGAGTCGGAGACGAGCATCGGCCACCAGATTGCTCGTTTCGCCAACGATGGGACAACCCTGCAGCTCGGAATCGGGCAGATTCCCGATGTGGCCTGCGCGGCCATGACCTCGTTCCGGCATCTTGGTGTCTGGTCGGAGATGATCAGCAATGGTGTGCTCGCCCTCGAGCAATCTCGCTCGCTCGACCCCGACCGTCCGGTCAAGACATCGTTCCTCTTCGGTTCGCCCGAGCTCTACCAATGGGCCGACGCCAATCCTCGGCTGCAGATGACCCGGACCGAGCTCATCAACGATCCGGCCCGCATCGCCGCCAACCCGCGCATGCTCTCCATCAACATGGCCATGCAGGTTGATCTGTTCGCCCAGGCCAATGCCAGCTTCGTGCATGGCGCCGTCCATTCCGGCTTTGGCGGCCAACCCGACTTTGTCTCTGGTGCCCTCCATTCGCCCGGGGGGCACGCCGTGGTCGCGCTGCACGCCTGGCACGAGAAGACCGACGCTTCGACGGTTCTCCCCGTCCTCGTCAATCCGGTGACCTCCTTTCAGCATTCTGCCATCGTCAGCGACCAGGGCTGCGCTGAGATCTTCGGTCGGTCCGAGCAGGCCCAGGCCCGGTTGATCATCGAACGAGTCGCTGACCCACGAGCCCGTGACGAGCTCGCCGACGCGGCCAAGACTCTCGGCCTCGGTCCTCAGGTGACCGTCCGGTCTGGCCGATAAGGACCTTCGGCCCTGCCGCCCCCGGTTGGCCCGGACAACACTGGAACCAGGTGCATTGGGTGTTCAGCCCGGAGTTTCGAGTGAGTCAAACGAGGTAGGAGGGTCTGCCACTATGCGAACCAAATTGATGTCATGGCGCCACCGGGCCGCTTCGGGGCCAGTGCCCAGTTACCTGCTGCCGCCCAGGTCGGGACCGGTCGAGTTCGACCCGACACTGCGGCGCGCCGCCGACATCGTGGGTCAAGCTGCACGCTCCATCACATGACCGGTTCGTCGTCTCCGGGGCACAGTCGGAGGCCACGGTCTGCGTCGGGTGAGCCAGTCGGAGTGGGAGTAGGAGTGGGAGTGCGATGCGCATTGGGCTGCTGACCGGTGGCGGTGACTGTCCTGGGTTGAACGCGGCCATGCGCGCCATTGTGCGGGTGGCGGAGTCGAGCCAAGACGACATTGTGGGGTTCCATCACGGTTGGCGGGGTGTCGTCGACGGAGACGCCACTCCGATGACCACCGTCCAAACGAAAGGCATCCTGCAACGCGGCGGCACCATTCTGGGCACGGCCCGTTATCACCCCGACGAGCACGAGGGGGGTGTTTCCGCCGTGCTGGCCACCGTCGAACGGGCCCGGCTCGATGCCATCATTGTCGTGGGTGGCGACGGTACCCTCGGCGCGGCGAAGCGGCTCGCCGATATCGGTGTGCCGATCGTGGGCATCCCCAAGACAATCGACAACGACGTGTGGGGAACGAATCGCTGCATCGGCTTCGACACCGCCGTGGCCACGGCAGCTGAGGCCATCGACCGAGTGCACACCACCGGTGAGAGCCATGACCGGCTGATGGTCGTGGAGGTCATGGGTCGGACGACCGGGTGGTTGGCCGTGTGTGCCGGAGTCGCCGCCGGTGCCGACGCGATCTGTCTGCCGGAACAGTCCACCGACCTCGATGAGCTGGGCAAGGCAATCCAACGACGCCACGACGCAGGGTCGTCGTCCTCCGTCGTGGTGGTGGCAGAAGGTGCCCGGTTCATTGGCCCTTCGTGCTCGCATGGGGGATCCCCGGGAACGACGGTCTCGACCGGGCTCGCCGAGCGCACTGGCTATGAAACCCGGCTCACGGTTCTCGGGCACATCCAGCGCGGGGGCAGCCCCACCGCTTCCGACCGGCTCTTGGCCACCAGCTTCGGTGTCGCCGCCATCGAGGCCGTCCACGACCGGGCATTCGGAACACTGGTCTCCGCAGTGGACGACCAGGTCGACATCGTACCCCTCGACCTGGTGGTCGAAGGTGCCCGCCCCGTCCCCGCCCGGCTCTTGGCCGTCGCCGACCGATTGACGGTGGGATGACTCCGGCCACGGCACGGCAATCACGCCTCGCGGCCAAGGACGCCGGGCCCGGGGGCACCAGGAGCTACCGCGGCGCCCGCGCCCCTCGTGGCAAGGCCGATACAGGTCCTTGTGCCCTAGCCGGGCCGACGGGACGGGACCAAACTTGACCAGGAGCCTCGAAAGGAAGTGGCCATGCAACCGGTGCTGTGGTTCGACGACATCAAGCTGACCGATGTCTCACTCGTCGGGGGGAAGGGAGCCAATCTGGGTGAGATGACCGGCGCGGGGCTCCCCGTACCGCCCGGGTTCGTCATCACCAGTGAGGCGTATCTCGATGCTCTCCACCGCAGCGGGATCCGTGACGCGCTCATCGAGCTCATCAACGGGTCTCACCCCGACGACCCGGCTGATCTCGCCGACGTGGCCGAACGCGCACAGGGCCTCGTCCGCCAGATGTCCGTGTCACCGGAGTTGAAGCGCGCCGTGCTTGACGCCTACCACAAGTTGGGCGACAACGTCCGGGTGGCCGTGCGATCGTCGGGCACCAGCGAGGACACGGTGGGCACGTCGTTCGCGGGCATGAACGTCACCTACACCAATGTGGCCGGCGACGAGGAGCTGCTCCAACGCCTTGTCGGCTGCTGGGCATCGATCTATGGACAACGGGTGATCGCCTATCGTGCCGTCGAGGCAGTCACCGACGAGCCCTCGCTGGCCGTCATCGTCCAGGTGATGGTGGCCTCCGAACGATCCGGGGTGATGTTCACTGCCGACCCGGCGACCGGAGACACCGATCGCATCGTCATCGAAGCCGCTCTTGGGCAGGGCGAAGTCGTGGTGTCCGGACTGGTCGAGCCTGACACCTACGTCGTAACCAAGAAGGGTCCGACGCTCCAGAGCGTCCGAGTCGGTCATCAGACCATGAAGATCGTCCGTGGCCCTGACGGAGCCGACGAGGAGGTCCAGCTGTCCGACGAGGAGGGTGGGCGGCGAGTGCTCACCGACCAGGAGATCCTCCAACTGGCCGAGCTGGGGCTCTCGGTGGAGCACCACTACGGGTCACCCCAGGACACCGAGTGGGCAGTGGCTGGTGGGAAAACCTACCTCGTCCAATCCCGCCCGATCACGACGCTGGGCTCCGGCGAGGCTCAACCGACGGCTGCGTCCCGAGTGCTCGTCCGCGGCTTGGGTGCCTCCAAGGGAACCGTGTCGGGCACGGTCCGGGTTCTCCATTCGCCCGATGAGGGCAGCCGGCTGCTCGACGGCGAGGTGCTCGTCGCTCCCATGACCAGCCCGGACTGGGTTCCGGCCATTCGCCGGGCTTCCGCCTTGGTGACCGACGGCGGCGGCATGACCTGTCATACCGCCATCGTCTCCCGCGAGCTGGGCGTGCCGTGTGTCGTCGGAACGCGGGACGCCACATCCGTACTGCGAGACGGGGAACTGGTCACGGTGAACGGGAGCCTGGGGCAGGTGCTCGAGGGCGAGGTGTCAGAGCCGGTCAAGGCCTCACCCGTGGCACTGGCGGCAGGGCCCGCTCCCTCGGGCGGGTTCTCTCGGGAACTTGCCACCCGCTTGTACGTGAACCTCGCCGTGGCCGAGCACGCCGAGGAGGTTGCCTCGATGGCGGTCGACGGCGTCGGCCTCCTGCGGGCCGAGTTCATGGTCGCCGACGCCCTCGACGGCGTTCATCCGCGCCTCCTCCTTCAACGCGGCGAGCAGCAGGAATTCGTCGACAGGATGTCCGAATCACTGCTGCGGATCACTCGAGCCTTCGAACCTCGCCCCGTCGTCTACCGTAGTATCGACTTCCGCAGCAACGAGTTCCGCGGCCTCAAGGGCGGCGAAGACCTGGAACCGCATGAGGAGAACCCCATGATCGGCTACCGGGGCTGCTTCCGGTACGTCGACCAACCCGACCTGTTCCGGCTGGAGCTCGACGTCCTCGGGCAAGTTGCCGCTCAGACCCCGAACCTTCGCCTCATGATTCCCTTCGTCCGCACGGCGTGGGAGCTCGACCGGTGTCTCGAGATCGTCGAAGCTCACCCTGCGGCTCGTGGCCTGCCGGTCTGGGTGATGGCCGAAGTGCCATCCGTCGCCTACTGGATCCCGACCTACGCCAGCATGGGCATCGAGGGAGTTTCGATCGGCACCAACGACCTCACCCAACTCACGCTCGGCGTCGACCGAGATTCTGCCGTGCTGGCCGAGCTCTTCGATGAAGCAGATCCGGCTGTCCTCGACTCCATCACTCGCATCGTGCGGGCGTGCCAGGATTCGGGGATCTCCTCATCACTGTGCGGACAGGCCCCATCGAACCGACCGGAGTTCGCCGAGTTCCTTGTGCGCCTCGGGATCACCTCGGTATCGGTGAACCCCGACGCCGCACCGGCCGTGCGCCAAACGCTGGCGACAGCCGAATGGCGTCTCGTGCTCGAGGCGGCTGCACCGGGACGACCCTCCCCACCGGCGCTGACGCCCCGGCATCGCCTGCCCGCGAGGCGACGCTGATTCACGGCTGATCCATGACCCTCACTGCCCGTGAGCATGGACAATGGGGGGCGACGATCGCCTGCGTTCGAGAAGCGCCGGATGCGAACTCGTTGGCACCCGCGGGCTCCTCTCTGCGTTCTCATCCGCCCGCGTTTGGGCGAATCGGGACTGCCACCGGCATCCCGCAAGCGGCCTTTCGCGAAACGCGGGCGAAGAGACAGTCCGGTGCCGTCGGTGGCGCCGGCGCCCGGGGGCCCAAGCCGGCGGCTCGTATGCCCGACTCCGGTCCTGACCGGGACGAGCAAGTGGTCCTCAGATCCGTTCGGGCACCATGTCGATGGCGCCACACGGGCACTCTTGCGCGCAGATTCCACAACCCTTACAGAAGTCGTAGTCGAACTCATAGCGCAGCGACGGGCCCAGCTTGATGACCGCGTTGTCCGGGCAGACCCCAAAGCAGTTGTCGCACTCGAAGCAATTGCCGCACGAGAGGCAACGGCGAGCTTCGAAGAGCGCATTCTCCTCGGTCAGCCCCCCCACCACTTCATCGAAGGAGCTCTGTCGCCGGGCCAGCTCGAGCTCGGGACGTCTGATGTGTGGGGCGTCGGAGTAGTACCAGGTGTTCAACCGATCGAACGTGGCCAGGCCGTGCCGTTCGGACTTGACCGGCTCTCGGGCGCAAACGTACGAGTCGATGCCACACGCCGCCCGCTTCCCGTGTCCGATCGCAATCGTGGCCGTCCGCTCCGAGGGCACCGTGTCGCCTCCGGCGAAGACGCCGTCCTCGCCGGTCATCATGGTCGGGACCACCTCGACGACTCCGTCTTCGACCGCCACATCCGGTGCGTGGTCGAGAAGCGACAGGTCGGTATCCTGACCCAGGGCGAGCACGAGGGAGTCGGCATCGAGCTCTTCGAGCTCACCGGTGGGCTCAGGAAAGCCCTGCTGGTTGAGGCGCATCTTTTCGAGGATCAGGCGGCCGTCTTCGAAACTGCTCACCGTCGAGAGCCAGCGCATCGTCACCCCCTCGCCGAGCGCCTCCTCCAGTTCCCCCTGGTCGGCTGGCATGCGCCCGCGGTTGCGACGGTAGACGATGGTGGCGTCGGTGGCGCCGAGGCGGCGAGCCGTCCGGGCCGCGTCGAGTGCAGTGTCCCCACCGCCGTACACCGCCACCCGCCGCCCGAGCAACGGCTGATCGCCGTCGGCGACCCGGTGGAGGAGCGAGACGGCATCGAGGACGCGGGACGAGTCGCCGGCCGGGATGTCCACCCGCCGGCCGAGCTGGGCACCGACGGCAAGGAAGACGGCATCGAATCCGCCCTGGCGGCGTTCGCTCTCGATGTCATGGACGGTGTGGTTCAGCTCCACGTCCACCCCGAGCGCAAGGACCCGGGTGATCTCGGCATCCAGGACGGTCCGGGGGAGCCGATAGGCGGGGATGCCGTAGCGCATCATTCCGCCCAGTTTGGGCGCCGAGTCGACCAGGTGGACCTGGTGGCCGAAGCGCCGCAGATGGTAGGTGGCGCTGAGTCCGGCCGGTCCGGCCCCGACGACGAGGATCCGTTTCCCGCTGTCGGGGCCCGCCTTCGGAAGCGTCCACCCTCGCTCGATGGCCAGGTCACCGAGGAACCGCTCGACGGAGTTGATCCCGACCGCCTCGTCGAGCTGGGCCCGGTTGCATGCCGTCTCGCAGGGGTGGTAGCAGATGCGACCCATCACAGCGGGGAACGGGTTGTCCTCCACCAGCTGACCCCATGCGGCTTCATAGTGGCCCGCCTCGGCGTGATAGAGCCAGCGCTGAATGTTCTCGCCTGCCGGGCAGGCGTCGTTGCACGGCGGAAGCCGGTCTACGTAGATCGGGCGCTCGACGCGCCAGGAGCCCGTGCGGTTGGCATGGCTCGAGCCGACATCCAGCGTGATTGCGAACGGGAGCTCCACTACCGGGTCACCCCCTTCGAGTTGCTGCCACCGGCATGATCGGTGACGAGGCCGTACGTGGCAATGTTGTGGTCGGCCATCGCTTGGATGCGGCCGATGACATCGAGGCGCGGGCACTCGCCGAAGAGGTGATCGTAGCGGTGTTGCACCGACAGGTAGGCCTCAACCGGTGTCCGGTGGCGGATCGGCGACACGGATGTCACGGTGCCGTGCTCGGCCTCGAAGACGGGGAAGAGCCCGGTCTCCTTGGCCAGTCGGGCTACGCCGATGGTGTCCTTCGGGTCCGAGCCCCATCCGAGGGGGCAGGGCACCAGGACGTGGAGGTACCGGGCGCCCCGGATCTGCATGGCCCGGTCGACCTTGGCTTCGAGGTCGTGGAGGTCGGCCACCGTCGCAGTGGCCACGTACGGGATGTCGTGCGCCATGGCCAGGCGTGGGAGGTCCTTCCCCTGTCCGAAGACATTGCCCGGTTCCGGGCCGACGGCTTCGGTCGTCGCGGTGCGAGCACCCGGTGGTGTCGCACCGGAGCGTTGCACGCCCGTGTTCATGTATGCCTCGTTGTCGTAGCAAATGAACAGCACGTCGTCGTTGCGCTCGAACATCCCCGACAGGCACCCAAAGCCGATGTCGACCGTGCCACCGTCCCCGGCCTGCGCCACCACTCGGACCTCGCTGCGTCCCTTCACCTTCATCGCCGCGGCCACCCCGGTGGCCACCGCCGGCGCGTTCCCGAACAGCGAGTGGAGCCAGGCGATGCGCCACGAGGTCTCCGGGTAGGGGGTCGAGAACACCTCGAGGCACCCGGTGGCGTTCACGACGACGAGCTGGCCCCCGGTGGCGCGCATGGCCGCGTCCAGGGCATACCGGGCACCGAGCGCCTCACCGCAGCCCTGGCAGGCGCGATGCCCCGAGTCGAGTGAGTTGGTCCGGTTCGGATCGGACTGGACGGTCCGATCGTCGTCGTCGAGGAGTCGGTTGCCGACGGCGAAGCTGCCCACCTGATAGAAGCGAACTGGCTGGCTCGTCATGGCCTCCCCCTCAACCGATCCGGGACGCGACGGTCCCGAGGTCACGGAGGACGTTCTCCGCCGAGGGGCCCGACCGTCGCGTTGACCTCATGCGGGCCCGCTCGCGCTCGACGATCCCATGGTCGAGATCGAGGAACGTGAGCGGCTCGAGCCGACCCTCGGACGCGGCCACCAGCAACCCTTCGAGCGACCGGCGGGTGATGGGCCGTCCGCCGAGCCCGGCGACGACCGTTCGCAACGAGCAGGCCGAGTCGTGCGTCGCCACCGCGACGTCGGTCGCCAGCACGCCCCCGAACCCGCTGCTGAATGCCTTCTCCACCACTATCACGGTGCGAGCACCGGCGAGCGCCTCCCGGACCGCCTCGGAGGGAAACGGCCGGAACGAGGTGATCCCCACGACGCCCACGCGTTCGCCGGCATCTCGACGGGCATCAACTGCGTCCTTGATGGTCCCGAGCACCGATCCGAGCGCGACGACGATGGTCTCGGCGTCGTTGGTCCGGTACGGGTGGACCAAGCCCCCACTCTGACGGCCGAACGCATCGGCAAACTCGGCAGCGAGCTCCGGAATTCGCTCCAACGCATCGAGCTGGCGGAGGTGGGCGAGGTAGCGAACCTCTTCAAAGGCCTCGGGACCGACCATGGCGCCGATCGATACTGGATCAGCCGGATCGACCAGCTGACGGGGCTCGTAGGGTGGGAGAAAGGCATCGATCTCGGACTGCTCGGGTACGTCGACCCCTTCGACGGCATGGGTGAGGATGAAGCCGTCCATGCACACCATGACCGGGACCGAGAGCTGCTCGGCGAGACGGAAGGCTTGGATATGGAGGTCGGCGGCTTCCTGGTTCGTCTCGGCGAAGAGCTGGATCCATCCCGAGTCGCGGGCGGCCATGGCATCGCTATGGTCGTTCCAGATGTTGATCGGAGCGCCGATAGCCCGGTTGGCCAGCGTCATGACGATGGGAAAGCCGAGCCCTGCCGCGTTGAAGACAGCCTCGATCATGAAGAGCAACCCCTGACTAGCGGTCGCGGTATAGGCACGGGCTCCGGCAGCCGAGGCACCGATCGAGACGGACATGGCGGCAAACTCGGACTCGACGTTGATGAACTCGCATGGCGAGAGGGTGCCCGCCTTGACCATGGCGCCGATCGCCTCGATGATGTGCGTCTGGGGTGAGATGGGGTAGGCGCACACGACCTCCGGACGGCACAATGCGACCGCCTCGGCGACGGCACGAGACCCCTCAATTTGTCGCAGCACGGCCCAACTCCTCTTCAGCCAGGGTGACGAATCGATACGCGGCGGCCGCTGCGGCGGCATTGCGCTCGCCGACCGTGCCCCCGAAGCGACCGCGAACCGCTGTCTCGATCGCTTCGAGGGTGACCGCACCGGTCAGTGCCGCGAACGCGCCGAGCAGCGCGGCGTTGGGAAGGGGACGACCGAGCTGCTCGAGGGCCAATTCGGTCGCCGGGCAGGTCATGAGGCGGTCTCGGTGGAACGGCATGAAGAATGCACCGATCCCGAGCTCGTCGAAACTACGGGACGTATTGACCAGGACGAAGCCCTCCGGAGACAACCCGGCGAAGAGATCGACCTGGTGGACCAGCGTGACGTCCTGAACGATGAGGGCGTCGGCCTCCATCACCGGCTCTCGCGTTCGGATCGGGCGATCATCGATGCGGCAATACGACACGACCGGGGCGCCCATGCGCTCGGACCCAAAGCTCGGAAACGCCTGCGCATGGCGACCTTCGGCAAACGCGGCGACCGAGAGGATCTCGGCCGCGGTCACCACGCCCTGGCCGCCGCGCCCATGGATGCGAACCTGGAACATGGCGTCTTAGCCGGGGTTCTCGGCCGCAGCACCAACAACCGCCGCAAGGTCGACAAGCCGGCTGGAGTAACCCGTCTCGTTGTCGTACCAGCCGAGCACCTTCACCAGGTGACCGTGAGCCATCGTGAGCTCCGAGTCGAAGACGCAGGACGCCGACGACCCGAGGATGTCGGAGGAGACCAGGGCATCGTCGGAGTACTCGAGTAGTCCGGCCAATCGCCCCGCTCCGGCTGCCGCACGGTAGGCGTCCTGGATCTCGGTGACGCTAGGGGTGGCCCGCAGGTTCGCGACCAGGTCGGTGATCGACGCGTCAGGTACGGGCACGCGAAGAGCAAGACCATCGAGAGTTCCGGCCACGCTGGGCAGCACCAACCCCGTGGCCCGAGCCGCGCCCGTCGTCGTCGGCACGATGTTGATCGCCGCTCCTCGAGATCGGCGGGGATCCTTGTGCAGCGAGTCGACGAGGGACTGGTCACCGGTATAGGCATGAACGGTCGTCATGAAACCGTCCGCGATGCCAAACGCATCATCGAGAACTTTGGCCAGGACGGCGAGACAATTCGTCGTGCAGGACGCATTCGAGATGACGAAGTGGTGAACCGGATCGAAGTCCTCTTCGTTCACACCGACAACGAGGGTCGTATCGGCCTCCCCGGAGGGGGCGGAGATCACGACACGGGTTGCGCCTGCTTCGAGGTGGCTAGCCGCCTTCTCACGGCTGGTGTTCCTACCGGTCGACTCGATGACGACGTCGACATCGAGCTCACCCCACGGGAGGGCCTTCGGCTCGGATTCGGACAGCATCACGATGCGGCGTGTGCCGATGAGCATCGAGTCGCCTTCGATTTGCACTGCTTCGGGGTAGCGGCCGTGCACGGAGTCCCGTGCGAACAGCCGGGCGAGGGCCTCGGGCGCACCGAGATCGTTGATGGCCACGACCTCTATCGGGTGAGGGGAGGCCAGAGCGGCACGCAGGAATGAGCGCCCTGTTCGCCCAAAGCCGTTCACCGCCACTCGCACTGTCATCGCGGACCTCCTCCGTTGCTCGCTGGGATCGTCCGATCCCGTCGCTCTCATCGTGCCTGTGGCTCGCGTGTCCGGATAGGGCCGAACGTCCCTGATTGGGAGAATCCCGTGTTCGGGGTGCCCGGGCACCCCCGAGGCACCGGCGGGACCTTCGGCCCTGGTCTCCGTGGACCAGCGGACCAAGACTGGAAGGGTGGATGACCAAACCGCTGTCGGGCCGGAGTCGGCGACTCGGGCGCTCATCGATTTCCTGACCTCCCACGAATCCCGAGAGGAGGAAACCCTGGCGGGGTACCGACAACTGGCAGAAACGCTTCCGACCGCCGACCTCCGCTATGTCGCCCGGTTGATCCTCTTCGACGAGGAACGCCACCACCAGCTGTTCGAAGACCTGGGAGAGACGGTCTTCGCCTTCGAAAATCTGGCCGCCCGGGGCATGCCTGTGCCCCCGATCTCGGGTGAGGCCGCTCCCGCAGTCCGCCAGGAGACGCTCAGGGACCTCGAGCTGTTCATCACACTCGAGGAACAGGAGCGGGCAGACCTCGAGCGGCTGGCCGCCGGTCTCGAGTCGAGCCGGGATACGACCCTTTGGCCACTGCTGGTGAAGATCATGGCGGAGGACACCGAGCGCCATCTTGAGCTGTTGGCGTTCATGCGCGGGCGACTGCTCTGAAGCCACGACCAGGGGCCCTCCTGAGGGCCGGGGTGGTGTTGTGACCATCGGCCCTACCCCGGCTCCGGGCGCGGTGGCGACAATGGAGAGGTGTTAGGAGCCTCCATTGCCCTTCATTGATCGCACCGGCGCTGGCAAGTTGCTGGGAGACCGATTGGTGGATTCCCCCTATGTGGACCCTGTGGTGCTCGCCCTTCCCCGGGGTGGAGTTCCCGTCGGGTACCAGGTGGCTCGAGCCATCGGCGCACCGCTCGACGTCATCGTGGTCCGCAAGCTCGGCGTCCCGTTCCAGCCCGAATTGGCCATGGGGGCGATCGGCGAAGACGGGGTACGAGTCCTGGACGAGGACGTCGTGTCCAGTGCTGGCATCAGCGAACGGGAGATCCGAGCCGTCGAGACCCAGGAGCGAGCGGAGCTCAGCCGCCGGATCCAACAGGTCCGCTCGGCAACACCGAGGGTGCCGCTGGCCGGACGAACCGCCATCGTGGTGGACGACGGGATTGCCACCGGCTCCACCGCCCGGGCCGGCTGTCTGGTGGCCCATGCCCACGGCGCCGCACGCGTCGTGGTTGCCGTCCCGGTCGCTTCGCGACAGGCAGTGTCCGAGCTTCGTCAGGTCGCTGACGAGGTGATCGCGCTCGAGACGCCCGAACCGTTCTATGCCGTCGGCGAGTGGTACTTGGAGTTCGATCACACGTCTGACCAACAGATGATCAACCTTCTCGTCGAGTCGCGACGCCAGTGGGATCAAAGCCTCCCGGAGGTCGGCGGCCCCGATTGGTCCGATCTCGTCGATCGTGTCGATCGTGTCGATCGTGCCGATCGACCATTGCGGGACCAGGATGTCGCCGTCTGCCCCTCGTTGGGACTGACGGGGTACCTGACAATTCCTGAGGATGCGAAGGGGATGGTCGTCTTCGTCCACGGCAGTGGTTCAAGTCGACACAGCCCGCGGAATCGGTTCGTCTCCCGGGTCCTCAATGAAGCCGGACTGGCGACACTCCTCTTCGACCTGCTCACACCGGACGAGGAGATCGAACGATCCAATGTGTTCGACATCGCCCTCCTTGGTGGGCGGTTGACGGAAGTCACCCGGTGGCTCCGTGAAGAGCCGGATGCGGGAGGGCTCGCCATTGGCTACTTCGGGGCCAGTACGGGATCGGCAGCGGCGCTATGGTCTGCCGCCGAGTACGGGTTCGACATCGGTGCCGTTGTCTCGCGCAGCGGTCGGCCCGACCTCGCGGCGCCGTGTCTGCCGGTGGTGACGGCGCCCACCCTGCTCATTGTGGGGGAGCGAGATGACACGGTGGTCGAGCTCAATCGCCAGGCCCAATCCGAACTCAGCTGCGAGAACCGGCTGGCGATTGTGCCCGGGGCGACCCACCTCTTCGAAGAACCTGGGACCCTCCAAGTGGCAGCTGACCTGGCCACCAACTGGTTCATGGCCCATCTGACGACCGGACCAGGATTCTGGCGCTGAGCTCTGCGGTCTCCTCGTAAGGCTCGAACCGGGCGCCCAGGCCAGCGTCACTCGATGAAGGTGCACTCCAGCGGCTGTCACAATCCGGTCGGATGGCTTTCGCAATCCGGTCGGATGGCATCCACAACCCGGTCAGATGGCTGTCACAACCCGGTTGGATACGTCTCTGGAGGCTCACCGCGCTGCCAGAGTGCAGTGGGTTCCAGTGGTTCGAGTGCTCGCGTACGGTCGATGTGGATGACCGCATCGAATTGGTCGGCCAGGTGCGCCTCGAAATAGTGGCTCTGCAATTCGGACTCGGGACGGTAGATCACGCCGATGGCCCGCTCCAGCCGCGGCTCGGCGAGCGTTTCCGCGGCAGCACGGTCACGTGTTGAGATCCAGAACTGGGGAAGCCCAACGGTATGCAAGAGGGACTCATGGCTATCTGGACGGGCGGGTCGCACGTGCTTGCGCTCTGCGGGAGCACCCCACTCCGACGCCGCAGTGACCCGACCGTCGTAGGTACTGAAACCGATGAGGACGGTCTCATCCCCATAGCGCTGCCGGGCCAGCTGGCCGACGTTGAGCTCACCTCGATCCCCCATCGCCGTGGCGCGTGCATCACCGACATGTGAGTTGTGTTCCCACACAACGACCTTGGTTTCACTGCCTTGGTGATCAAGGTGTGTCACCAGGGCATCGAGCGTTCCGGCCATATGCAGGTCGCGAAGGTTCCACGACGAGACTTCCGCCCGGTACATCTGGTGGTAGTACTCCTCAGCATCGCGGACCAACCGGGCATTCTGCTCGGCATAAAACTGCTCGTCCTCGGCCACCCATCCATCGCGGCGAAGGTAGAGGTCAGATCGACGACGGAGCTCCAGGAGCTGGGCGACGACCTCGTTCTCACACGGAGTCACGCCTTGATACGCGGTGGAGTACCCGTAGGCCTGCCCATCGGCACCCACTTGGTCGAAGCATGCATACCGCTGCCGGGCCCGAGCGGCCTCAGCCGGGTCTACTCGGTCGAGGTAGGCGACCACCGCCTCGATCGAGGTCCGAAGGCTATAGAGATCGAGGCCGTAGAAGCGGACCTTTGCTGTCGGATGGATGCGGGCGTCGTTGTGAGCTCGAAGCCACTGGACGAAACCCAACACATCACGGTTTCGCCACATCCAGGTGGGAAACCGCTGAAAGCCCCCGAGGGCCGAGTCAGCATCATGGTCGGTGGACATGCCCATGACATATCGGTTCACCCGATAGGCATCGGGCCAGTCCCCTTCGACGGCTACAACGGTGAACCCCCGCTCATCGATGAGGCGGCGGGTGATCCGGGCGCGCTCCCGGTAGAATTCGTGGGTACCGTGCGACGCCTCGCCGATCAGGACCAGCCGACGATCCCCGATGAGATCGAGGAGCGGGTCATAGTCCTGGGCTGAGCCGGTCACCGGCTGCGCTACCCGATTCAACGCGCTTACCGCTTCGTTGATGACATAAGTGCTCATCTCATCACCACTCCAGTCGTGGCCGGTAGGCCTGGCGGGCGCTGCCGTTCCATAGGTCAGCCAGCACAGCACCCTTGGTCGGCTGCGTGCCACCGGGAGAACACGGTCCGGCCGCCTCCTACTCGGATCCACCGAGGGCCATCAGAACATCCACCTCGAATACCTCCCATGGTGACGGTAAGGCGTCACCATCGATCCCCCTAGGGGCAAAGGTCCCAACCGTCGCTCGCCGCCGGCCCGCGACCGGGTCGGTGAGGCCTGAGGCTGGCAGACCGCAATGGCATCACCCGAGGGCCTGTCGACCCCCCGGAGGGCCAAAGAGCCTTTGGGCCCTGACAGAGCCCTGCGCCTGTTCGTAGAGTGGTCCCATGGAGGTGGGAGACGAGGTCGTGATCGATCGCACAGGTCTCGACGCCGTGATTGCCGTGCTCAAATCCCGGGGGTTCAGGACATTGGGCCCGGTCGTGCGCAACGGGGCGATCGCCCATGGCGACGTATCATCGTCTCACGACCTTCCTCTGGGCTGGCACGATCGACAGGCGCCGGGCTCCTACCGTCTGGAGCAGGATGAAGGCCCGGAATTGTTCGGATGGGCCGTCGGCCCGGCCTCATGGAAGTCAGAGTTCTTCCCTCCGGAGGAAGTGGTGTGGCGGGCGTCCGTGGACGGAGACCAGGTGACCTTCACCGAGCCAGAGGCTGCGGTCGGCCCGGTTGCGATCATCGGGGCACGCCCGTGCGAACTATCGGCTCTAGAGGTCCTGGACCGGGTGCTCGAGGGCGGCGCTGTGGCCGACGACCGCTATGCGGCTCGGCGCTCGGATGCCTTCGTGGTCGCCGTCGAGTGCGGTGCGCCCGCGGCAACGTGCTTCTGCACCTCCATGGGGACCGGCCCTGCTGCCCGCTCCGGCTATGACCTCTCCCTGACCGAATTGATCGTCGGCGGCCACCGGTTCTACGCACGGGTGGGCACCCCGGCCGGGGCCGAGGTGCTCGAATCGGTCCCCCATGTCGCCGCCGGCAACGACGAGGTAGCCGGACGCCAGGCGGTTCTGGGCCGAGCCGAGGTCCACATGGGTCGTTTCCTGGACACCGAGGGGCTGCCCGACCTGCTCGCTCGCAACCTGGATCATCCCCGTTGGGAGGAGGTGGCCGAGCGCTGTCTGTCGTGTGGCAATTGCACGCTCGTCTGCCCGACCTGCTTCTGCAGCGACGTCAAGGACGCCAGCGATCTCAGCGGCACGGTTGAGCGCCGTCGCCGGTGGGCATCCTGTTTCGATCTCGACCACTCCTACCTGCACGGTGGCCCGGTGCGGCCGACCACCCAGTCGCGCTACCGCCAATGGCTCACCCACAAGCTGGGAACGTGGTGGGACCAATTCGGTGAATCAGGGTGCGTCGGTTGTGGACGGTGCATCGCCTGGTGCCCGGTCGGCATCGATCTCACCGAGGAGGCCGCCGCCATCCGGGATACCGACGGCGCGCTGGCCGCCGGCGGAACCCGGTTGCCATGATCGAATCGCTGCAGGAGGCACTTGCCGGCTACGGATTTCTGGCCGGTCAGCCCGAGGGTGCTGTCGAGCTCGTGGCCGAGTGTGCCCGCTGGGTCACATTCGAGCCAGGCCAGTTCCTCCTGAAGGAGGGCGAGATAGCCGATACCCTCTACCTGGTCTTCGCCGGCCGGGTGGTCATCGAGGTGCATCAGCCCGGCGGCAAGAGCCTGTCGATCGAAACCGTCGGACCCGGCCAGGTGGTCGGCCTGTCATGGGTCGCACCCCCGTACCGCTGGCACTTCGACGCCCGCGCTCTTGAGCCGGTGACCACCGCGGCCGTCGACAGCGAGTGCCTCCGGACCCAGCTGGGGCAACACCCAGCGATCGGGTTCGCCATCCTCGACCGGCTGGCGTCAACGCTGGTCGAACGGTTGCAGGCGACTCGTATCCGGCTCTTGGACCTCCATGGCCTCGGCGATGACCGTCCGCGCTGAACAGCGAGCGGAGCGAGAGGCCCCTCCCGGCCCGCTGACCCCCGACCTCTACCGGGTCGTGAACCGCAGGGAGGAAGTCGGGGACGTCGTCTCTTTTGACCTCGAACCTCGGGACGGACGATCACCCCCCGATTTCGCCCACGGGCAGTTCAACATGATCACCGCCTTCGGTGTGGGTGAGGTGGCCATCTCCATCTCCAGCGCCCCCGGCGCCGCCGGGCCGATCGAGCACTCGATCCGTGATGTGGGGGCGGTGACCCACGCATTGTGCTCGCTCTCCGACGGTGCCCTCGTGGGCGTGCGCGGGCCGTTCGGGAGGGGCTGGGACATCGATGACCTCGAGGATGGTACCGACGTGGTCGTGGTGGCCGGGGGGATCGGGCTGGCCCCGTTGCGGGGCACGGTGCGAGACCTGGTCGCCAGGCAGCGGGCAGGACGGTGTCGGGTCTTCGTCATCCTCGGAGCACGCTCGCCCGACCAGGTCCTCTTCGCCGAGGACCTCGAGGCCTGGCGGGACGCCGGGGCTCATGTGGCGGTGACCGTGGACGTGGGGACACCCGACTGGGACGGCCCGGTGGGCGTGGTCACCACGGTGCTGCCCGGCGTGCCCTTCGACCCGGCCCGAACGGTGGCGTTGACCTGTGGCCCCGAGATCATGATGCGCTTCGTCGCCCGCGTCCTGGTCGACCGCGGCATCGACCCGCGCCGGATCCAAGTCTCGCTCGAACGGAACATGCAGTGCGCGATCGGGATCTGCGGCCACTGCCAGTTGGGCCCGCTCCTGCTCTGTCGCGACGGGCCGGTCGTCCCCTACGGGGGCACGGCCGACACCCTGTTCATGGAGCGCCAGCGATGACCGATATCCGGCCCAGCCTGGCCGTCTGGAAGTTCGCGTCGTGTGACGGCTGTCAGTTGAGCCTCCTCGACTGCGAGGACGAGCTGCTGGCCGTGGCCGGCGCAGTCAGGATCGCCCATTTCACCGAGATGTCCCGAGCCAGCGTCGAGGGTCCCTATGACCTGTCCCTGGTCGAGGGCTCGATCACCACCGAGTCGGATGCCGATCGGATCCAGGACATCCGCCGCTCGTCACGGCGGCTGGTCACCATCGGTGCGTGTGCCACCGCCGGCGGCATCCAGGCATTGCGCAACTCCACCGAGGACGGCGCGTACGTGGGGACTGTCTATGCCCACCCCGAGTACATCTCGTCACTGTCCACCTCGACCCCCATCTCGGCCCATGTCCCTGTGGACCTCGAGCTGCAGGGTTGTCCGATCAACCGGCGCCAGCTCCTCGACGTCATCACGTCCGAGCTGGCGGGCCGCAAGCCAGCCATCCCGAGCCACTCCGTCTGCCAGGAGTGCAAGGGACGCGGCATCACCTGCCTGCTCGTCGGCGGGGGCACCGCCTGCCTCGGTCCGGTGACCCGAGCGGGCTGCGGGGCTCTCTGCCCCTCGGTGGACCGCGGCTGCTACGGGTGCTTCGGCCCCTCCGAGGGCGCCAACCCCAAGGCCCTGGCCGAACGCCTGTTGAGCCAAGGTATGGCACCGGTCGATGCCTCCCGGCTCTTCGCCACCTTCTACGTGGGCAACCCGGTGTTCGGCGACGAAGCCGCGAGCCTGGCCGGGACGGGAGAGGCCCGATCGAACGACCAGGCGGAGCCGGAATGACCCACGGATCCGGACCACACCGCACCGTCGCCGTCGGAGGTCTCTCCCGGGTCGAGGGCGAGGGGTCGCTCCGGGTCGACGTCCGCGATGGCGTCGTGGCCGACGTCGCTCTCACCATCTTCGAGCCGCCCCGATTCTTCGAGGCGATGCTGCAGGGGCGGCGAGCCAGCGAGGCGCCCGACATCACGGCGCGGATCTGCGGGATCTGCCCGGTGGCCTACCAGATGAGCGCATGCGCGGCGGTGGAGGACGCATGCGGGGTCAGCGTCGACAGCCGAGTCTCGGCGTTGCGGCGACTCCTCTATTGCGGCGAGTGGATCCAGAGCCACGCCCTCCACATCTACCTGCTCCACGCGCCTGATTTCCTCGGCTTCGCCGACGCGGTCGAACTGGCCGAACGGGACCGGGGAGCCGTAGAGCGAGGGCTCAGCATCAAGCGAACCGGAAACCTGGTCATGGAGACCGTCGGGGGGCGGGCCATCCATCCCGTCAACGTCAAGGTCGGTGGGTTCTACCGTGCTCCAACCGTGGGAGAGATCGCCGCACTGGCCGAGCCGCTGCGCCGGGCCCGCGATGCCGCCTTGGCCACGGTCGAGTGGGTGGGGGGCTTCGAGTTTCCCGACGTCCACGGCTCCTATCGATTCGTCGCCCTCCGTCAGGCCGGGCGGTACCCGATCGAATCCGGCCGTGTGGCATCGTCCGACGGGCTCGACGTCAGCCCGACCGAGTTCGCCGACCGGGTGGTCGAGGACCACGTGGCCAGGTCGACGGCTCTCCACGCCCGGCTCGACGGCCGGCTCGACTATCTCACCGGCCCGCTGGCCCGGTACGCGCTCAACTCGAACGAGCTTCCCGAGGTGGCCCGCCAGGCTGCGGCCGATGCCGGCCTCGGGCCCGTCTGTACCAACCCGTTCCAGAGCATCGTCGTTCGCGCCGTGGAGCTGGCCTTCGCCTGCGACGAAGCCCTCGGGCTGGTCAACCGGTACGAGCCTCCCGACCCCCCCGCCGCCGAGGCTCGGCCACGGGCCGGAACCGGCACCGGTGCGACCGAGGCCCCCCGTGGCCTGCTCTTCCACCGCTACGAGCTCGATGACGCCGGGCTGATTCGGACGGCCCGCATCGTGCCGCCCACCTCGCAGAACCAGCTGACCATCGAGTCGGACCTCCGTCGGGTGGCCCAGGCGGGACTGGACCTTCCCGACGAGCAGCTGGCTTGGCGCTGCGAGCAGGCGGTGCGCAACCACGATCCGTGCATCTCCTGTGCCGCCCACTTCCTCGACGTGACCGTGGAGCGGCAGTGAGCGGCGCCGGCACGGAGACCCGTGGGCGGCGGGTAGTGGTCGTCGGGATGGGCAGCGAATACCGCCGAGACGACGGCGCCGGCCAGGCCGTCGCCGACGAGGTGGTCGCGAGCCGCCAGGACGTTCCCCGTCTCGGACCGATCGCCGAACCGCTCGACCTCCTCGGCCTGTGGGACGGCGCCGACCTGGCTGTCGTGATCGATGCCGTGCGTTCCGACGCCGAGCCGGGGACGGTCCAACTGATCGAGCTGGGCGACGCCACCGACGGACGGCCAGACGCAGGGCCGCCCGGCACGACCAGCACGCACGGGATCGGGCTGGCCGGCGTGCTCCGGCTCGCCCACGCCGTGGGGAGCGCCCCGCAACGGGTGGTGGTCGTGGGGATCGAGGGTGACGACTTCGGTCAGGGAACGGGGCTGACCGAGGCGGTGAGCCGGGCCGTGCCCCACGCCGCACGCCACGTGATCGAGCTGATCGAGGAGGTCGGATGATGTGCACCAGCCGTTTGCATCGTGTGCTCGGGCGGGCCGGGGACGGCGCTGTCCTGGTCGAGGACCTCGACGGGAGCCAGCACCGTGTGTCATTGCTGGCATTGGACAGCTCGGCGCCTGAACCAGGCGATTGGCTGGTCGTCCACAGCGGCTACGCCATCGACCGGGTCGACAGGAGCGAGGCCGAGTCGGTGGTCGCCGACCTCCGAGCGGCCGAGGTCCGACGAGCTGCCAGCGACGAGGTGGTGCCGTGAGCTTGGGGCCGATCGGGCCGGTCCGGACCACCCAAGGACTCGGGGGTGTGGCCATCGCCGGCATCACCGCGGTGATCAGCGGGGTATCGGTGTTCGTCAACAGCTACGGCGTCCACGCAATCCCCTCGTCCTCGGTGTACACGACGGCGAAGAACCTCGTGGCGTTCGTGGTGCTGGCGGCCGCAGCAGCCGTGGCCCGTTCGGGCCGGCGACGCACCTGGGAAGGGGTTGGGGCCCGGTGGATCGATGCGCCGCACGCCACCAGCGCAGCCGACCCGGGGCGGCGGATGCTCCACTGGCTCGGGCTGGCCTATGTCGGCGTGCTGGGTGGGGGGATCGCCTTCGTGCTGTTCTTTGCCGGACTCTCCCGTACCACGGCCACCCCGGCGGCGCTGGATCGGGACACGCTGGTCATCTGGGTCGCCGTCCTTGGTGTTCCCTTCCTCCATGAGCGGCTGACCGTCTGGAACGTGGGCGCCATCGCCCTCCTGGTCGGGGGTGAAGTGGCTCTGTCGTCGGCAACCGGTCGCTTCAGCGCCACCTCAGGCGACCTGCTGGTCATGGCGGCGACCCTCCTGTGGGCCGTCGAGGTGATCATCGCCCGTCGCCTGCTGGCCGGCGTGGCGCCGGCGACCCTCTCTCTCGTCCGCATGGGCGTTGGTGGCGCGACCCTGCTCGTCTACCTGGCCGCCACCGACGCGATGGGCGCACTGTTCTCGCTGGGGGCCGGGGCAATCGGGTGGGTGCTGCTCACCGGCCTGCTGCTGGCCGCCTACGTGGGCACGTGGATGAGCGCCCTCTCGAGGGCCAGGGCCGTCGATGTCACCTCGGTACTGGTATCCAGCGCCCTGGTCACCGCCCTGCTCCAGGCGGCCGCCGGCATCCAGCCGCTCGGCCCGGAGGTGCTCGGCCTGGTCCTCATCGCCGCCGGCAGTGCTCTGGTGGTGTGGCGCGTCCCTCGGCGAGTACCAGCATGAGCTCGAGCCGGACCCTGACGCCGATGGGGAGTGCGGCGACGCCCGGGCCCCTCCTCTTCGCCCGCTACGCCTACCCGCCCAACGAGCTGGGCTACTGCGGCCCGGCCGACCCCGGTGCGCTCCTCGGCACCGCGGCGGAGGGCGTCGACCTGGGCGAGCTCGCCCATCTCGCCACCTCGTTCACCGGCGCCTGGCCCTACCTCGAGCTCATCGCCGGCTGTAACGGCATCAGGGATCCGCTGGACGCCAGGGTGGTCGAGGCCTACTGGGTGGGCAACCGGTTGCTCGGACGGGTGCCGGCCGGCGCCCTCACCACCTCCCTCGGCGATCGGTTCGAGCGGCGCGCCGGGTCCCGCTTCGATGCGATGGCCGCCGCCGTTCCGCTGGGGGGAGTCAGCCATCACAGCTTCCATGTCTTCGCCGTCTACCCCTGGCTCGGGCTGCTCCGCGCCGGCATGGAGGGTGCTCCACTCACGGTGCTCGACCGCTGCCGGATCCGGTGGGGCCTCGTCGAGGCTGTGTCCGGCGACCTCGTCACCGTGCGCAACCGCACCCTGGCTTTCGAGGGGTCCCGCCTGGTGCTCGGTCCCGAGCGCAGCGAGGTGGCCCACCTCAGCCTCGACGGAGTCGGCCTGGCACCGGCGGTCGGGCCGGGGGACATCGTCTCGCTCCACTGGGACTGGGTCTGCGACCGGCTCGGGACCGATGGCCTGGCCTGGCTGCAGCGGTGCACCGCGGTGAACCTCGATGCCGTCAATTCCCTGCCCACGCCGGGCCCGGCGGAGATCTGTGGAGCCTGAGTCGTTCTCAGGCCAGTCCCCGGGCCTCCTCACGCCGGTGCTTCCAGATGATGGCCAGGCCGAGCACCGCGGCGTAGCCGGCCAGCACCGGCCAATGGTCGGCCATCAAGTTCTGTCCGCTCAGCAGCGCCAGCGCCAACGAAGCTTGATGGAAGCTGGGGAGGATCTGGGCCGCCGTGCGGAGCGCGTGGGGCATGTCGCTCACCGGCGTGAAGAGGCCGCCGAAGTACCCCAGAACGAACATGAGCACGGTCACGACCGGATACGCCGTCTCTGCGTTGACCATGAAGCCGACGAAGACTCCCAGTATGGCGAAGGGCAATGCGGTGACCCAGAGGAGCAGCGTCAGCTCGAACCACATGGCCAGGCCGAGCTGCACGCCTCCGAAGGTGGCGCCGACGACCTCGACCAGAACGACGACGGGGAGGACGACGATCATGCTCACGGTCACCTTGGTCACCACATACGACCACGGCGGCAGTGGCGTGACGCGAAGTTGGCGCGCCCAGCCGGTGGCCCGCTCACTGGACAACCGGGTGCCCCCGGCATTGAGGGCGGCGACGAGGGCGCCAAAGGAGCACATCGACACCATGAGGTACACGCGCCACGACACGGTGCCGTTGATGATCTTGCCCGGGCTGTGACCACCGAGGAAGAGCATGTAGAAGATCACGGGAAACCCCACCGTGACGGCCAAGAACCTCCAGCTGCGTGCCAGACGCAGCAACTCGAAGCGACCGAACGCCGACAATCCGCTCATCGGGCACCCTCTCTGGGGCCGACGTCGCCACCGGTGAGGGCCATGAACGCCTCCTCCAGTCGGACCCCGGTCACCTCGAGATCGCAGAATTCGACGCCCTTGCGGACGAGGTCGCGTACGGTGGCGTCCGCCTCCAACGAGTCGAGGGTCACGCCGGTACCACGCACTTTGACGTCGGTGACTCCCTCGAGCGCGTCCAGGAGATGCTCATCGGGCCGTTCCACCACGAACTGCAGTCGGCGAGTGGCCGTGGCCGCCTTGAGCGTGGCTCCCGGGCCGTCGGCGACGACCCGGCCGCGGTTGATGACCACCACCCGGTCGGCGTGATCGGTCTCGTCCAAGTGGTGGGTGGCAAAGACGATGGTATGACCCTCTTCCCCGAGCTTTCCGATGACACGCCAAAACGCCCGTCGTGCCTCCACGTCCATGGCCGCCGTCGGCTCGTCCACGAAGAGGAGCTCGGGGCCGCCGACGATGGCGACGGCGAAGCGGACCCGCTGTGCCTCGCCTCCCGAGAGGCGATTGGTCTGACGTCCCAGGAAGGGTCCGATCTCGCTGCGCTCGATGGTCACCTCGAGCGGCGGCGCGTTCGGGTAGAGCCGGTGCACCAGGTCGAGCACTGTGCCGACCCGGACCCCCGGTGGGAGGCCGTTCCCCGACCCCTGCTGAAGCATGGCCCCCATCAGGCCTTGGGCCATCGCCTGATGGGGGCTCATGCCGAGTACTTCGACGGAGCCAGCGTCGGGCCGCAGGAGGCCGAGCAACAGTGAGATCGTGGTCGACTTGCCGGCGCCGTTGGGGCCGAGCAATGCCAGCGTCTCACCCCGGCCCACCTCGAGGTCGAGATGATCGAGCGCTAGGTGGTGCCCGTAGCGGCGGACGACGCCCTGGAAACGCACCGCTGCAGTCTTTGCCGTTCGGCCCAAGCATCTGTCCGGACCATCGGGCTCTTTCGTCTCCTCGGTACAAACCCCTGTCATGCGACTCCTCCGGTCCCAACGATCATGAACCCGAGCACAGGTCCGGCGGAAGGGTCCAAAGTCCTGCCTTCGTCTGTGCGCCCCCACGGGCCACTCAGGACATCGAGGCGACTACCTGTTCATCGACCGGCGCCGGTACGCCTGTCGGTACCTTCCCAGCACCACATCGACGCTCGCTACCCATTGGAACGGCTCCCAGTCCGCGACCTCGGTACACGACGCCAACTCCAGTTCAAGGGGCACGAGCACGGTCCGCTGGATCTCGGTGAGCGGGCCGAACTCGTCCGCGAGGTCGAGCAACTCCGCAACCAAAAAGGAGCGGCCCTCTCGCCACTGGCCTCCGATGACCCTGAACCGTCGACGCTCCGAGCACAGGTCTTGCCGGGATCCATGGGCCAGCAGGTTCGTCCAGGCCCACACGGGAACGCTCTCGGCGCGCTGCTCGATCCGCTCAGCGAGGCGTCCGGCGAGGAACGCCTCGCATTCGCCGACCAGCTCGATCCCGCCGCGCCTACGAAGCGAGCCGAACCACGGCATCCTGGTCAACCTTCCAATGAGCTGGATGTCGACTCCAGCTCCCGACGAAGGCACTGGCTTGGCGGCAGGCTTCGCTCAACGAGGCGCCACTGTTGTAGCAACGTAGGGCGACCTCCGCGGCGCGCCCCTCGGCACCGTGATCGTCGGGCAATTGCTGTTTCACCCATACCCGAACCACGTCGGCCAATACCTGCTCGTTCGTCACGCCGATCACCTCCACGAAGAAGGTACGCCGGCCTTTGCGCAGGCCGATAGGGCCAAACGTCCCGATCCCGCCGCCCTCGGGTGTCCTTCGCCTCTCGCTCGATGAGATCGCCCTCGCTCGGGACTTTCGGCCCTACCGCATCCGCAGGTTCGGATGGAAGATGAGCGTAAGCACGGTCGATGCTCACTGAATCCATTGACCCGAAAAGAAGGGTTTGCGATGAGGAACGACCAAATGCAACTCGACGTGCAGCAGGCACTCAAGTGGGACCCGGCGGTGGATGAGCGCAACGTCGAGGTGACAGCCAATGATGGCGCCGTAACGTTGTCGGGCTATGTCCCATCGTCCTTCGCAAAGGTCTGCGCTGTTTCTGCTACGGAACGCGTCTACGGGGTCAAGGCCGTCGCCGACGAGATCGAAGTTCGCCTTCGTCATGCACATACAAGAGACGATTCCGACATTGCCGAGTCGGTGGCGCACACCTTGGAGTGGAATACTGTCCTCGCCAGCCAACACATTCAGGCAGAGGTCACCGATGGGCACGTCACACTCACCGGGGAGGTGGCCTGGAAGTATGAGCGCGACGAAGCGGGACGCGCCATCAATCGCGTCCTTGGCGTCAAGTCGGTTGTGAACCTCATCACGGTAAAACCGCAAGTTGTCGCCGCGCAGGTGGAGAAGCAGATTGCAAGGGCACTCACGCGCCATGCGGCGCTCGACGCTCGACAGATCTACGTCACGACAAGCGGTACGAAAGCGATTCTCACCGGGCACGTCCACTCCGTCGACGAGGATAGGATCGCAAAAGATGCGGCGTGGTCGGCACCGGGAATCTCGGAGGTGGACGACCACCTCGTCATCCAGCCCTGACGTAGTCACAGGCCATCGAGTCAGTCAGAGAAGCCATGCACGCATGAACCCCTGAAGCTGGGTATCAGCAGCTGGGCGTGCTTTACCCTGGCGGCGGGCCGAAGGAGTGGATCGCAGCGGTGCGATCAGGAACGTGTAAGGAAAGAGGTTGCCGTGGACGAAGGGGATCCAATCTCATATATGGCGCTGGCGATCAATACACCCGTCCTCAGCTCTTCGGGTGCGGAATTCGGCAAAGTAGAGCACGTCCTACAAGTGCCTGAGGAGGATCTGTTCGACGGAATCGTCGTTTCCACCAAGAAGGGTTTGCGCTTTGTCGACCGCGATCAAATCTCCGATATATCCACGACGCGCGTGCGTTGTTCATTATCGGATGATCAAGTCCGATCGCTGCACGCACCCGACGGTCCTCCGGTGCTACATATCGATGTCGCGTACGACGAAGGGCCGTCCCTCAGCGCCCGCTTCGGACGTATGTTCAGGCGTCCGCATTGGAAAGAGCTCGAATAGAGCACTGCGAGGGCGGCGCGTTCAACAGAGGGAAGGTCAAAGTGGCCACGCCATTCTGTGACCTTCGGCCCTATCTTCTGGACCCACGAACGAGGATCATGAGGCGTATGGCACAACGGGTAAGCGTCATCGAACGGACCGTTTCGAAGACCAATGAATGGCTCGAGCGACTCAGTCGGGAACTGGCTACCGACGACCGGCAACGTGCCTACGGCATCCTGCGGGCAGTGCTCCACGCGCTCCGTGACCGAATCGGCCCTGAGGTCTCGGTGCACTTGGCGGCGCAGCTTCCGCTGCTCGTGCGAGGAATCTTCTACGAGGGCTGGGATCCCGGGTTGACTCCACAGAAGATGACGCTCAACGAGTTCATTATCCGGGTGGAACGCGAGGCCACCCTCCAAAGCACCGCCGAGGCGGCGAGTGCCACCCGGGCCGTGATGCAGGTCCTCTGGGATGAGCTGGCCCCGGGCACGATGGACCACGTCATCGCCGTCCTTCCCGACGAGTTCGCTGTCGTTGTCTAGGTTGTACTCGGAGATCGTCAGGCGCCCCCGAGCAGCTCGCCGATCGGCTCGTCGCGATTGAGCCGGCCGATGGCCGCGGCCAGCAGTGGCGCTATCGACGTCACCTCCACCGGCTGGCCGACGCCCTGTGTCTGCTCCAGACTGTCGGTGACGACCAGGCGGCGCACAGGCAACCTGGCGAGTCGTTGGTCTGCCTCGCCGACGAACAGGCCGTGGGTAGCAGCGGCCACGATGACGTCTGGGCGAGCGCCGTTGTCGAGGAGTAGTCGGACCGCGGCTTCGATGGTGGCGCCCGTAGTGATCATGTCGTCCACGACGATTGTCGGTCGACCGTCGACATGCCCCACGAGCTCCTCGGTGCGGACGGTCGCGCCGGTCAGCCGCGGTCTTCCGCGCCGCGATGACGACCGACAGGCCGAGCAAGGAGGCATAGCGCTCGGCGAGAAACGACCGCGGTCACCCGGCCGGCACCGGCACGCCGGCAGGCGTCGATCAAGAGGAGGAGCTCGATGAGGTGGTCGTTCACCGTCGGACCGGTGGACAGCACGACAAACACGTCATCGCCCCGGACACCGGGTACGACAGGGCGCAACTCGCCATCGGGGAAGCGTTCCACCTCGCCCACCACCGATCCCGCATCCAACGCGGACGAAACCCTCGATGACAGCGCCCGATTGGCGGTGCCGCACACGATCCGGAGGTTCAACGCCGGTCCAGACGGCGGTCGGCCCCCTGTGGCTCCTCGTGTCGGCGTTGGTCGGCCAGGTGGTCTGTGAACCAGTCCCGGGCCAGTTCGGCGGCGATCCGCAGCGTTCCGGATTCCTCGAAGAGATGGGTGGCATTCGGGACGACAGCAAGGCTGTTCTCGCAGCGTAGCTGTGCTTTGGCCTGGCGGTTCAGGTCGAGCACGGCGTGATCCCGACCGCCCACGATGAGCAGGGTCGGAGCGGTGACCTGGGCCAGCACCGGCCCGGCGAGATCGGGTCGGCCGCCTCGGGACACGACGGCGGCGATCTGGGCGTGAGGGTCCGCTGCAGCCCACAGGGCGGCAGCAGCCCCGGTACTGGCGCCGAAGTAGCCCACCGGCAAGTCTCGTGTCTCGGGCTGGGTCCGCGTCCATGCGGTGACCTCGCCAAGGCGACGAGCCAACAGCTCCACGTCGAACACGTTTGCCCGGTCGAGCTCCTCGTCGGGACTGAGCAAGTCGAACAGCAGCGTGGCCAGTCCGGCTTGGTTGAGCACAGCGGCGACAAAGCGGTTCCGGGAACTGTGGCGGCTGCTGCCGCTGCCATGTGCGAACACGACAACCCCAACGGCCTCTTCAGGAACGGTCAGGTGCCCGGCCAACCGCACCGGACCAGCCTGTACACTGATCTCTTCGTCTCGCACCGGCGGGTCGTCCGCTTGGTCATCGCCTTTCACCGCCACTTTCAGTGGTCGGCGCCCCTGCTCCAGGCAGGCGACGACCTCCTCGTCGCTCGTTTGCGAGAAGTCTGCGTAGAACTGCCCGACGCCGAAGAACGGTTCGGGCGTTTCCACGCAGACGAAGTCGTCTGCAACCCCCGCCAACCGGTATGTCCAATCAGGAGGGGCCACCGGAACGGCCAGGACGACGCGGGTCGCACCGCGCGCCCGAGCGAACTGGCACGCGGCTCTTGCCGTCGACCCAGTGGCGATCCCATCGTCGACCACGACGATCACCCTTCCGTCGAGCGGGACAGGTTGCCTCTCTCCCCGGAACCGTCGGGCCCGCCGCTCCAGCTCGGCCCGCTCCCGTTGCTCCACAGCAGCCAGCTCCTCCGAGGAAACACCGGCTGAACGGACCACCTCGGCGTTGAGGACCCGCACACCACCCTCGCCGATGGCACCCATCCCGAGCTCCGGCTGGAATGGCACCCCCAGCTTGCGAACGACGATGACGTCCAGTGGCGCGTCCAGCGCCTTGGCCACTTCGAGGCCGACCGGCACTCCGCCCCGAGGGAGGCCGAGGACAACGAGCTCCTCGCCCTGGAGGTACTCCAGGCGAGCAGCAAGCCTCCTCCCGGCATCGACGCGATTGACGGAACAGCATCCGACCTCCTCGCTTTCCCTGTCCAGTATCTGCGGATCTTTCCGCCGGCACCAGGGCCGATAGTCCCACTCCGGCCTCATGCAGACGTGGAGGCATTACCCGGCCCAACGACCGTTCCCACGACGTCCAACACGTTGGTCATCACCTCGCCGAGCGCATCTGGGTCGGCGATCAACCAGTTGTGCGTACCGGGCACGATGAAGATCTCCGGATTGCCCAAAGTGGCGCACATACCCTCGAACGAGTCTCGCGTGACCAATTGGTCGTTCGGTCCCAAAGTATGCCCAAATCGGTGTTCGTCGGATCCGATCGGCGATCCGGATCGGGACTTTCGGCCCTACCGACGACCACCTTCTCGCCGTACGCTCGTAGGAGGAGGTGGTTGAGGTGGACGTAGAGCTTGCCCTGGTTGAGTCTGTGCGGGATTGGACCAGAGAGCAGTGTCCGAATGATTCGCGGGTTGTGGACAGGGCCGCGGCGTTGGCGCTGAGTAGCTATGCGGGCGGCGCATCGGTGGCCGAGGCATGTGAACAAGTGCGTGCTCTCGTTGCCAGTTGGGCCCATCACCCTGCGCATCTAGGGGCGCAGCAAACCACTCGGCTTGCAGTGGCATCGTGACCGGCATAGCGGACGTGTTAGGTCGATAGTTCCATTGACGGAGACGGGGAATCTCGATGCACTCAGCTGGGTGTGCTCGAATCGAGCTGTTGCGCGACACCCTGAAGGTGCTGGCGTCGGGAGCGCAGCTTTCGCTGAAAGGCGGGGTTATCCGTGTCGGCAATCTCCGAGCTGAGTTCTCGGAGCGCATCCGCCAATAGATCTCGAAGTTCATGTGCCTGTTCGTCATCCAGTTGCAGTTCCACGCCAGGTCCCTCATCTCCATGAATAGCCGGTGCCAGCTCACCGGCACCGGCGGGCAAAGCATCGCGATGCTAGCTTGTGCACGAGGCGCCCTCGGTGGGATCTCGAATGTCCGGCCTGCCCGTTCCCCGGTTCGATTGGCCGTGGTGTCACGGCCGTCGCCCTTTGCTGGCCTCGCTGAGCACCGGAGCGAGCACCGCCCGCATGAACTCGACCCCACCCAACAAGACGTCGTCGACGGTGAGCATTCCAGCCAGCTCGTCGTCTTCGAGGACCGGGAGTCGCCGAAACTTGCCTTCGGCGAACAGCGCCACGGCCTCGTCCAGATCCGCACTTCCCTGGACAGTCACCGGCCGAGCTGTCATGACGACGTCCACCATTGCCTCGGGCCCCTGCCTATCGGCAACGCCACGCACCACGAGGTCGCGATCGGTCACGATGCCTACCAGGGCCCCTCCGTCCAAGACGAGCACTGCTCCGACGCCGTACTCGGCCATGATGCTGGCCACTTCAGCCATGCTGGCACGAGGCGAGACGGTCACCGGAGCCTTGCGCAGGCAGTCCCTGACCCTCATGATGACCCCTCGGGTCCATTCGCCACTCCCACCTGGTACTTGAACCTACCTCCCGGGTCGATTGGGAGCAGCACACCTTGCACAGGTAGGTCGCTCTCCTTGAATCTGGGTTCCGTCGCTTCCATGTGCACAGTGTCTGCAACTATCGAGCTTACGAACAGGGCCGAAGGGCCCGACTTGTGGGACCTCTGCCCTTGCGGCGCTCCGCCGTGCGCTCGATGCTTCCTCGTGGACAGGGTCCAAGCCCGGCTTCGCGATCCAGCGAAGGTATGGTGCAGTGGAGGGGAGTGCCCTGGAGCGCCTCATCCGGGTCTGGCGGCTATTGGGTGCGACTTTGTGAGAGGCAGTCGAGAAAGAGGAGAGCGAGGTCTCATGGTGGACCAGAACGCCGAGCTCATCAGGGGCAAGAACGTTGTCGCCGTCATTGCCTTCCGGGAGAGCGATATCTACGCCACCGATGCGGCGCCGGGAGAGCGACCCAAACGGATCATCGCCCCTGACCGGCACGGGCGGTTCCACAAGGTGCATCACCACGCCGGGAACGCATCAGGGACCTATGAGGGCGACAGCCCAGAGTACTGGAAAGAGATTACCGAGGAGATCTCTCCGGCAGGCGCAATCCTCGTCTTTGGTCATGGCCGCGGCAAGGCCAACGCGTCGCACCACTGGGTGTCGTACGTCGAGAAGCACCGCCCAGACGTAGCAGCGAAGGTGGTGGCTGACGTGCGCCTCGACATCGACCACCTCGACGAGGAGCAGATTCTACGACTCGCTCAGGTCTACTTCGGCGAGGCCCCTCAGCGCGACTTCGGCGACAACCGCCGAGGTGAATCCGAGAGCTAGGAGAGTCCACTCCGCTCACCTTGTCTCGTCAGCAACCGCTGCGTTGGGACCATAGGCCCTAGTGGGCGCCGCATTCTGGCGGCAACATTGCCCAATGGGCTATGTGGAAGTGCGCATCGTTTGCGCCGCGTTGGGGCGATGCCGGGCCGGTGAGTCGTCGTGAGCGCCGTCGCGACCGAACCCTCCCATACCTCGGTAGGCGGAGTCGCCACACCAGCCTTGGAGGTTCACGATCTGACCAAGCGGTATGGTGACCTGGCTGCCGTCGACGGGATCGACTTCTCGGTCGCGCAAGGCGAGATTTTCGCCTTTCTCGGGCCGAACGGCGCAGGAAAGTCGACGACCATCAAGATTCTGTGCACATTGGCCCATCCGACCTCGGGCCAGGCCATGGTGGCTGGTTTCGACGTGGCCACACAGGCCAAATCGGTCCGCCGGCACATCGGGCTGGTCTTCCAGGAGCAGACGCTCGATGACCAGCTCACCGCCGAGGAGAATCTCCGATTCCACGCCGTTCTCTACGGGGTTCCCCATGATCAGGTCGACGCCCGCATCATCAAGGTGTTGGATCTCGTGGCGCTCTCGGGCCGGCGCAAGGATCTCGTGTCGACCTACTCGGGGGGGATGGCTCGACGACTGGAGATCGCCCGAGGCATGCTCCACACTCCGAAGGTGCTGTTCCTCGACGAGCCGACGGTCGGTCTCGACCCTCAGACCCGGGCCCTCATATGGGACGACATCGAGCGCCTCCGTTTGGAGGAAGGGGTGACCATCTTCTTGACCACGCACTACATGGATGAGGCGGAGTACGCCGAACGGATCGCCATCATCGACCACGGATCGATCATCGCCCTCGATACACCTGACGTCTTGAAGGCGTCGGTCGGCACGGACACGGTGGAGGTGGAAACGGCTGACGACCCTGCCGCCTTGGCCTCGCTTAGGCTGGCCGGGTACAAGGTTGAGCGTACCGAGGGCGGACTGACCGCATTCGTGGCCGATGAAGAGGCAGCCGTCGGCCCCATTGTGGCTGCCGCAGGGGTGCCGGTACGTACCGTGCGGGCCCATCGCCCGACCCTCGATGACGTGTTCTTGCACTTCACCGGGCGCGAGATCCGCGAACAGCACGGCGAGGCGGTTTCCATGTTCGCCCGGGCCCGTGGGGCTCGACGAAGCTAAGGCAGGCCCAAGCCATGACCACCACATCGATGACCAGTGCTGATCTGCAGAGGACGGCCCCGGACACTCGACTCTCTGAGGAGATGCGCGTGGTCGGCATGGTGTGGGAGCGAGAACTGATCCGCTACGTACGGACTCGGACCCGGATCATAAGCGGGTTCATCCAGCCCGTCCTGTTCCTCTTCGTACTCGGCTATGGCATGAGCGGCCTGGTCGGCACGACCGGAGGGTTCAACTTTCGCCAGTTCGTCTACCCCGGCGTCGTCGCCATGAGCGTGGTGATGACGGCCATGTTCTCGGCCCTCTCGATCGTGTGGGACCGCGAGTTCGGATTCCTGCGCGAGATGCTGGTCGCCCCTGTGAGTCGCACATCCCTGGTACTGGGCAAGACGGTTGGAGGGGCCACCGTCGCTGCCGCCCAGGGGACCATCATGCTCGTGCTGGCCCCGCTGGTAGGTATCCACCTCACGCCGGTTCTCGTCGTCGTGATGATCGCCCTCGAGCTCCTGATGGCGGTGGCGATGACCACCTTCGGCGTCTTTGTCGCCAGTCGGATCCAAAAGATGGAGTCGTTCCAGGTCGTCATGCAGATGCTGCTCCTGCCCATGCTCTTTCTGTCAGGAGCGCTCTTTCCGCTCAACGGCCTGCCGGGCTGGCTCACGGTCGTTACCCGCCTGAACCCGCTTACCTACGCGGTCGCACCGTTCCGCCAGGTCGTCTTCTCTGCCCAGGACATGTCAGCAGCGGCCCGAGCCCGCTTCCCAACCAACGTCACGCTCTTTGGCTATTCACTGCCCATCGTGGTCGAACTAGCCATCGTCGTTGTCTTCGCCTTGGTCTTTTTCATCCTCGCGTTCCGGGGCCTATCCCGCACCGAGTAGGTCCCATGCCACGACGTCCTGAAGGGTGTCGTGCGAGAGTCGGGGTGGCGATCTCTACCGGTCATCCCACAATCGGAGTACGGGGCGGCAATCCCCGCGGGTGCATGGCTACCCCCTCGCGCAGCTTGTGGAGGGCCGCTAGCGATGCGATGCTGCAGCCAGAGACTCCAGATCGTCCTGCAGGCCGCGAGCGAAGGTGGCCGCGTCGGGACAGGTGACCAGGTCGGCCAGGATGCCGAAACTGAGATAGCCGTCATAGGACATGGCTGCGACCCCAAGAGTGAGGTTTCCGGCCAGCGGCACGAACGGATAGACCTCCACCATCGCCGCACCCAGCAAGTAGAGCGGATCTGCCGGCCCGGGAACGTTCGTGACGACCAAATTGAACAGCGGTTGATGGTTGACCAGGTTGGCCATGCAGGCAACCAATGGCTGGGGGGCGCCCGCTGCCAGCTCGAGCACGATTTCAGCGGCCAACTCCTCTCGGTGAAGGCGAGCTTGGCCACTCGATCGTGACACCGAACGAAGGCGATCGACGGGGTCTGCCGTACCAAGGGGCACTCGGACGAACCAGGCCGAGACGCGATTGTCGGGCGATTCCCGGTGGTCGGCCTCCAGGCCGACCGGGACCAGCACCTGGATGTCGGGTGGCAGGGCCTCTCCCCGTTGGTCGAGAAGGCGTGTCACCCCCGCACCGACTGCAGTGAGGACAACGTCGTTCAGGGTGACACCAAAGGTGTGGGCTATTTCCTGGACCCCGTCGAGGGGCTGTCGGACGCCGAGCCCGTGTCGTTCGGATCCGATGGCCCGATTGAGCGACGTCGCCCGCCGAAGCAGGCCGGAGCCGGCCAGCGTAGTAAAGGCGCTTCCCAAACGAGCGGCACCGCCTGCGGTGCGGATCGGGTGGCGGGCCGCCCGTCGTCCGCGCCCCAGCCAGCGATACCCGATCTCGTTCAGCCGATCGAGATCCTGCAGGGCCCTGATACCAAGGGGCGAAGGGATCTCCGGGTGCCAAACGTTGACGGTGTCACCGTCACCGGCTGGAGCCGGCGCGGTCTGAGATTCGAGGTCGAACAGCAGCGTGGCGATCTCGATGCCAGCCAAGCCGTCGGCGAGTGCGTGGTGGATACGGGAAACGACGGCCACCTGTTGATCGGCCAGCCCATCGATGATGCAGAAGTGCCACGGGGGCCACTCCCGGTCGAGTGGCTGTCCCAGCAACTGGTTGCACTCCTCCCAGAGTTGCTTGCTGGTTCCGGGCCTGCTCAGATGTCTGAGCTCGACATGGTGGGCGATGTCGAAATGGAGGTCGTCGACCCACACCGGAGGTGCGCCGGGTAGGACCGGGCTCTGAATTCGGCGCCGCAACTTCGGTACGAGGTCAAGGCGCCCCTCGATACGTCTACGGATGTCTTCGAGGCGCAGCTTTCCTTGACGGTCGCGCAGCGGAGGACCCTCGAAGAGCCCAAGCGTCCCCATGTGCATCGGCGTCCGTGCACTTTCGACGTGCAGGAATCCCGACTCGAGTGGTGACAGGGCACGTGGCCTGCTCATTCGATCGCCCCCGCCGGCGCCCCGGCTGCCTCGAGCACCTCGTCGAACCCTTCGGTCAGGCAGGTCACCATGTTGGCGTGATCGGGAACAGCTCCCGCATCGATGTTGAGCCCGACGTTGAGCCGACCGGCCGTGGTTACCAGGGCGACGTTCAGGGCCGCACCCGCCGTGGGGGCGAATGCGTACAATGCCTCCACCTGTGCGCCGGCAAAGAACACGTCGGTCGGAGGACCGGGCACGTCCGTGGCCACGAAATCGACCCCCTTGAGCATCATGGCCATCGCTCGCGTAGTGATCGAACCTGGCAGGCGATCGAGGAAGAAACTGAAGATCCCGCTCGTACCCAATGCCTCCGACTGCTTCCATCGCCGCAGGATGTCCGGGACGAGCCGAAGGTAGGCTCGGGCATCGGGCAGATCGATCGGAAGTACGATCCGCACGGGGACAAATCTGTTCGACTCGACAGGATCCTCTGGGCGACGTGTGCTGACGGGCATGACCGCTCGCAGGTGTTCCACGTCGATGTCGTGTCGGTGGTGATAGAGGGAAAGGCCGCGGAGAATCCCGGCAACGAACAGATCGTTGAGTGTCAGGCCTGTGGCCGCGGCAGCACCGTGGGCCTGATCCGACTCGAGGACGATGGTGTCGAATCGCCGCACGGTCGTCCTGTCCCTCATGAGCGGGGACAGGGGTGACGGTGACGGGGCGATGAGAGAGCCGGCATCGACGAGTTCGTCGAGCCATCGGCTAGCCGCGTCGGCCGGGTGTTCAGCTACCCGGCGGGCGGTGCCAACCGCCTGCCGGGGGACTCCGACGAGCGACCGGACGACGCCGTCGAGCCTTGCGCGTTGCACGGTGGTGGTGCTCTCTGATGGGCCGTCCGGCTCGGCCAGCAACGGGTGTCCGGCACGGTCTCGGTCCATCATGGTGGCTGCCACCAGCAGTCCGCCCACCCCGTCGATGACCGCGTGATGGACCCGCATGATGACTGCGGCCTTGCCGCCGATGACGCCATCCACGGCGATCGCCTCCCACATGGGGCGGGTGGGATCGAATGCCATGGGCGCCATGCCCTGGGCCAGGTCGAGCACGGCCCTGAGGTCACCGGGATGAGCGGCGCGCACATGCCTCACGTGGGTGGAGACGTCGAAGTACGGATCTTCCTCCCAGCAAGGGCGGTCCCAGGGTGTACGAGGGCCTGCCACCCTCGATCGGAAGCGGCGGGTCCGGCGGCACAGGGCTGCGAACCGCTCGACGACCTCGGCGAATGGAGGTTCCTGGTCGAGGAGCACCACAGCGGTAATGGACGAGCGAAGCAGGGGATCCCGATCGAGAGTCAAGAGGATCGAGTCGGCGTCGCTCAACCGATCGAGAGAGCTCATGGCCTGCGCTCGCCTCTCGCCTGGTCGGCGTCAACGGCGGCGGCCGGCGTCCTCTGTTCGAGGTCCGTACGTGCTCGGATCCTTTCGGTGGGCTCGGACATGCTACTTCCTCACTAGCTGGGCAAACGGGCCCGGGGAATGAAGATCCCTGATGACAGTGTGCTCGGACCCGACAGCTCGCAGGAGGGCCGAAGGTCACATCTGGTCCTCCGCGGGCCCACCCGGACTGCATTCGCCCGGCGAAGGGCGATGAATTAGGTTATGGCTCGATCGGCGCGGATGGGGGAGTATTGGCGTATGGCTTTTCGAACCGTGTTCACCGACCGACCGTTTCCATGACGCGGGTCTGCTCGCACGAGGAGGCGGTAGCCATGGTGCGGAGCACCGACCAGATCGGTTTCGGGCTTGGGCCGGCCATTCCCGATGAGTTCATGACCGCCTTGGGCCGCCGCGACGACTGGGAGGACCTGGTGCTCGGCGGCGCCCTGTGCCTCAATCTGTATGACGTATTCACCAAGCCGGGTGTCTCGTACCGGTGCGGGTTCTTCGGGCCCGCAGAGCGGCTCCTGCTGTCGATGGGTCATCGGGTCGACTATGTGCCTGGGGGGTTCCGGCAATTTGCGCCCATCCTGGCCCGGTTCGCACCGCGGGTGATGGTGGCTCAGGCTGCCCCTCCCGGTCCCGACGGGACCGTGAACCTGTCCCTGCACCTCGGGGCCACCCGTCCCGAGTTGCTTCGGGCCGGTGCTGACCCGGATCGACTGTTGATCGTCGAGGTCAATCCGAACCTTCCCCGGACGACGAGCCTCATGCCGCAGTTCGACAACAGGATACCTGTCGACCTCATCGATATCGTGGTCGAGAGCCGAGGAACGCCGTTTCCCCTGGAGGATGGGCTGGCCGGCGAGGCCGACCTGGCTATCGCCGAGCATGCCCTGAAGTTCGTGACCCAGGGCTCGACCCTCCAGACGGGGATCGGAGCCATTCCCAACCTCGTCGTATCCGAGCTCGCCTCGGGGGCGCTGGGTGGCTTCGGGATCCATTCGGAGATGTTCACGACCGGGCTCATGCGACTCCACCAGGCCGGCAAGGTCACGAACCTGGACAAGGGCGTCTTCGACGGGGTTTCCGTGACGACCTTCGCCTTGGGAACGGCCGAGCTGTACACCTGGCTCGACGGCAACGATCAGGTGGCGTTCGTGGACGTCGAGGTGGTGAACGACCCCGCGGTCATCGCCCAGAACGCCAAGCTCGTCTCGATAAACGGAGGATTGTCAGTCGATCTCTACGGACAGGTCGTCGCCGACAGCGTCGAAGGCCGACAGATCTCAGGCGTGGGAGGACACGAGGACTTTGTCGCCGGGGCCGAGATGCACCTCGATGCACACTCCCTGATCTGCCTGCCGTCGACCGCAGTGAAGGGGGAGACGGCGGTGTCCCGTATCGTGGGTCGGCTGCCCGAAGGGTCGGTGGTGGCGACGCCCCGCCACCATACCGGGGTGGTTGTCACCGAATACGGTGCCGCGGAACTGACCGGCCTCACCGTGCGAGAGCGAGCTCACGCAATGGTCGATGTCGCCCACCCCGATTTCCGGCCGCGTCTCCGGGCGGTCGCCGACGAACTGGGGTGCCACTAGCCCACGCCAGGCCGTACGTGGTCTCTGCGCACCGGTTCTGTTGGAAGCGGGACGTCGGACGACGATGAAGTCGTGTCAGCCACGATGGCACCATCGCGCATCTCGATGATGCGATCGGCGTGCTCGGCCACCTCGGAGTCGTGGGTCACCAGGACCACGGTCATTCCCGTATCGCCCAGGTGTCGGAGCAGGTTCAGGAACCGCTCGGTCGACGCCGTGTCGAGACTGCCCGTGGGCTCGTCGGCCAGCAGCACCTTGGGCTCGTTGGCCAGGGCTCGGGCGATCGCCACCCGCTGCCGCTCGCCTCCGGAGAGTTCGGTGGGTAGGCGGTGGCCGCGGTCGCCGAGGTCGACTGCGGCGAGGAGCTCTCGGGCTCTGGCCTTGCGTTGGCGAGCACGCCGGTGACCGCCGAACATGGCGACCTCGACGTTGGACAGGGCCGATAGCTGGGGTAAGAGGTTGTGGAACTGGAAGACCAGACCGACCTCGTAACGCCGGTACTGGCTGAGATCTCGTACTGTGGCCAGGTCATGGCCGTCCACTGTTACCGTGCCTGAGCTCGGGGAGTCGATGGCGGCGAGGAGGTTGAGCAGCGTCGACTTCCCACAACCAGAGGGACCGGTGATGGCAACCGTCTCGCCGTAACGGACGGCGAGGTCGATCCCGGCGAGGGCGGTGACCCCGCCGGGATAGGTGCGGGTGGCCCCCCGGATCTCGACGACGAACCGAGGATCGACGGGGTCACTCATAGCTGAGCGCCTTCAGGGGTGAGAGGAGGGCGGCGCGCGTGGTCGGGTAGAGCGCACCGATCAGGGTCATGACCAAGGCGGTGAACAGGGCTCGCCAAAACGCGCCCTCGGTGAAATTCGGGTTGAGGATGCCCTTGAGCGCCGGGAGCTCGCTCAGCACGGCTGCGACAATGAAGGACAGGCAGACCCCAAGGGCGGCGCCGAGCAGGGCCAAGAGCAGGCTCTCCCCGAGCAACAGGGCTACGGTCCGTCGTCGAGTCCAGCCGATGGCGCGCAGCAGTCCGAACTCCCGGGTCCGTTCAATGAGGGACAACAACATGGTGTTCCCGACGATCACCGCCCCGATCAGGATGGCGAGCACGGTGCTCCCGTTCACGGCTGCTTGGAGGTACACCAAGTTTCGGTCCGCTCTCCCGAACTCGGAAGCGGTGCTGATGGTCGTCAGCTCCGGTTGGGCATAGTCGATCCGCGAGGTCACGGCGGCAACCGGGGTTCCTGGGTTCACCTTGACGAAGGCGAGGGTGACGAGGCCAGCAACCCGGTTGTAGCTCTGGAGGGCGGGAAGGGGAAACATTGCCCCGGAGTCCCCGAAGGAGTTTCCCGTCGAATAGATGCCCGTGACGGTGTTCCAGGTGCCGTTTCCTTCGAATCGGTCCCCGACCTGCAAGCCGAGATTGGCTGCCGCTCGCCACCCCAACATGACCTCGTGCCCAGCCGTCAACTCGTAGGGGTGACCGCGAACCAGATTCACGCCGAAGGCAGCGAGATCGCCAGGGTTGATCCCGATCTCGATGAATACGGGATTGTCGCTATTGAGTCGCTCGGTCTCCACCAGCACGCCGACGGCATTGGCCACACCGGGCGTTTGACGGATGCGAGCCAGCTGTTGACGATCGATGGTGCTGCTCAACGTGTCCGAGGCTCCTTTTTGAGCGACGGTGAAGTCAGCCTTGCCCACCGACATGATGGCAGCGGCGGATTGCTCGAGTCCGCTGCTGGTGACGGCCAACGTCACGACGGCCATGACGGCGATGGCTACTGCGAAGGCCAGACCGGTCGAGCGCCCCTTCTTCGACCAGAGGTTGCGGAGGATCAGGCCGAAGAAGGTCATCGTGGTCCCTCGGGCATGACCAGGTCAAAGCCGGATCGATCCGCTGCGTGCTGTAGTCGAATCATGTGCGGAACCGCCGCTTTCGGCTGAAGGGACTCGTCTCCTCATTGTCGCTCGGATCGCCTCGGTGCCATAGGGACCTTTGACCCCAATTTCGCACCGCAGAGCAGTGGCTTGGCCAGGACGTTTGGCCCTACTGGCGTACCGTCTCTCAGAGCTTGACCCGTCGGCGATCCCCGGGGTAGAGCTCGACGACCTTGCCGGCGAGTCCCATTCGGATGGATCCCTCACCCCATGCCTGTACTTCGACCGCCAGTTCACCGCTGGAGACGTAGACAGTGACCCAACGCCGGCGATAGCGGATGTCGAGGGTCAGGCTCGTGATGTCTGAAGGAATGAGAGGGTCCAGCCAGAGCACGTCGTTACGGGTCTCGAGCCCGAGGTAGCAGCGCTCGAGGAGATCCACCGTCCCGGCCATGGCGCCCAAATGGACGCCTTCGGCGGTGGTGCCTCCCTGGGTGTCGTCCAGGTCGCTGTGGAGCGCCTCCTCGAAGAACGTCCACGAGCGTTCCCGGTCGGAGCGGGAGAGGACACGGGCGTGGACCACCTTGCTGAGGGTCGATCCGTGCGACGTCCGTCGCAGGTAGTAGTCGATGGTGCGAGGAATCGAGCTGGAGTCAAATGCATAGCCGAGTCGTCCAAAGATGGACTCCAGTTCGGTCGCGGAGAACAGGTACAAGAGCATCAGCACGTCCGCCTGCTTTGACGCCTTGTATGCGTTTGGTGTGTCGCCTTCGCTCTCCAGGATGCGGTCGAGGCGAGAGATATCGCCGGACCGGGTGCGGTACGCCTCCCAATCGAGCTCGGCCAGGCTTTCATAGCCCTCGAACTGGCTGATGATGCCGTCTTGGTGGAACACCAGGCGCATCTTCTGGCTGATGTCGCGCCACCGAACGAGCTCCTCGTCGTCCAGGGATAGGCTCTCACGCAGCTCGCTCCGTCGAGGTTCAGGAATGAGATCGATCGATTCGAGGCCCCGACAGAGAACCCAGACGGCCATCACGTTGGTGTAGGCATTGTTGTCCACTCCGGGTGTGGCCGATCCCGGATAGCCGTCGTGGTACTCGTCGGGGCCCATCACCCCCCGGATCTCGTACCGGTCGATCTCCGGGTCGTAGCGGGCGATACTGGCCCAGAACCGGCTGATCTCGAAGATCATCTCCGCCCCGTAGGTGGCCATGAAGTCGATGTCAGCCGTCGCTTGGTAGTACTGCCACACGTTGAAGGCGATGGCGGCGTTGATATGCCGCTGCAGGTGGGACGCATCGGGCAGCCAGTGCTCGGACAGGGGATTGAGGTGCATCACCTGGGCCTCCTCCCGTCCGTCACTACCGCTCTGCCAGGGGAACATGGCCCCCCGAAAGCCGGCCTGCCGGGCCGCCCACCGAGCCTCGGGCAGCCGGCGGTATCGATACAGGAGCAGCGATCGCACCAGTTCGGGGAGGTGCAGGTTGAGATAGGGAAATATGAACAGCTCGTCCCAGAACACGTGGCCACGGTAGGCCTCGCCATGCAGCCCGCGTGCGGGCACTCCCACGTCCAGATCGAGGGTGTTCCGAGAGGTTGTCTGGAGAAGGTGGAAGATATGCAGGCGAAGGGTGAGGAGGGTCAGGCCGCCGCCGTCTTCGAGGTCGAGCAAGAAGCGCTTCCACAGATGGCTCCAGTCGCGGGTGTGAGCATCGAGCAGCTCGTTGAAGGAGCCGATGCGGCCGGACAGCGCGCATGCTTCGACCCAGGGTTCACTGATGGAGCGATCCTTGGAAGTGAAGAGAGTGACCACCTTCTCAATGGCGACCCTGTCCTGTGGTTCGACATCCATCGCCATTTCGTGACCGATGTAGCCAGGCTTCTCCACCGTGCGTCGCTCGAGACTGACCGGCTCCTCGTCGAGCCAGATCCGCGTCCTTGCAGCCTCGGCAATGCGGACTTCTGACTGGGTGGTACGAGCCGACAAGGCAATTGTCTCATGGTCGGTGGCATCGACCCGGATGTCTTCCAAGTGGTGATCGTCGAAGTGCCGGTACCGTGCCACGCCGGCGTTGACCACCCCGCCATCGAGACCCGATCGCACCGTGAGCCGGCCGGACCAATTCTCCGAGGTGAGAACCGTATCGAGACCGGCCACGTGGGGATCAGCCATGCTGACCAAGCGACGCTGCACGACTCGAGTGACTCGTCCCTCACCGTCTCGGACACGCACGATCCGGCTCAGGGTCGCCTGTCGAAGGTCCAGGTCCTGCTGGTACTCGAGGATCTCCAGTGCGCCGAGATCGAACCAGGGCCCGTCGCCGATGCGGAAGTCGAGTGGCAACCAGTTGGGCAGATTGACGATGCTCTCGTTCTCGACCGCGTGCCCCGGGAGCTGGGTCAGGCGACGGTTGTACAGGCCGGCCACATAGGAACCCGGGTAGTGAACTCCGTCGGCCACGGCCTCGGGTGCGGCCCCACGGGTGGCGAAATACCCGTTTCCCAATGTGCACAGCGCTTCGCGCAACCCTTCGTGGGCGGGATCGAACCTCTCGTATCGCATGATCCATTTCTCGATCTCTGCGGGCTCGACGGCTGCAACGGAGTCAGTGTGCCCGGTCATGAGTTGCCCGAGATCAGGTCAACGTTGAGGCCTTCGAGGTCGTCGACGACGATGTTCGCTCCGTGCGCGCGCAAGGCGTCGGCCTGTGAGCTGCGGTCAACGCCGATGACCAAGCGAAATCCCCCTCGTCTGGCCGCCTCCACTCCGGCCAGAGCATCCTCGACCACAGCTGAGCGCCCCGGGTCGACGGCGAGCTGTCTGGCTGCCATCAGGAAGATGGCCGGATCCGGCTTGCCTGCCAGATTGTGTTCGACTGCGTCATTGCCGTCGACCACCTCGTCGAACAGGTTCTCGATGTCGGCGGTTCGAAGAATGCCCCGGGCGTGGCGGCTCGAGGAGATCAGGGCGGTCAGGACGCCATGGCGGCGCAAGGCCCGGATGAACGTGACGGTCGATCCGAACACCTGTACCCCCTCTCGGGCCACGGCCCTTTCGAAGGTGCGGTCCTTGAGATTGGCAAGCCCGTAGACGGTCTCGTAGCCCGGGGGGTCGGATGGGTCGCCGCTTTCGAGCCTGATCTGGCGTGATGACAGGAAATTCGCGGCTCCGTCGTAGCGCGGCTTACCATCGACACAACGGAGGTAGTCGGCGGTTTCGAATGGGCGGAACGCCTCACCTGTTCTCTCGGCACGGCGGCGGAGGTAGGAATCGAAGACCTCCTTCCAACACGCACGGTGGACCCGGGCGGTGTCCGTCACGACTCCGTCCATGTCGAAGATGACGGCGTCGATCTGGTCGACGGGAACGTCGGTGCCTGGCATCGTCCGGACCTGCGAAGTGGGAGCCGTGGCCATTCGCCCATGGTGACCTGCCCTCTCCTGTTCGGTCAGGGCCGTTGGTCCTCAATATCGGGTGTCGTGGGACGGACGAGCCGCCGCCCTGACACCAGCGGACGGGCAATGGCGATGTAATGATCATGGGGGCCGCTGATCCAGGGCCGGACGTCAGCGGTATGGAGGTGCTCGGACCGCGTGTCGATTGCGTCGGTGATGTCCTGGGCATGACCTCGCACCTCCACCACCCACCCCTCACGCTGGACGAGGTCGATGTCTTCAACTTCGAACGCCACGCGGGCCAACGGCGCATAGGTGAGCTTGACGCCAGGCTGGGTTCTCACCACGACCGTATGCCCGTCCATCGAGTAGTTGACCGGAAAGATCTCCGGCTGCCCGTCGCGCACGATGGCCAATCGACCGAGATTCCGCAATTGCAGGAGCCTGAAGCACTCCTCCTCGCCGATTTCGGCCAGCTCTCGCTCCTGGTCGAGCGGCCCAGCACCTCCGTCAGGCTCGCCGTGCCCCGATGTGTCGTTGTCGCCAGAATCCATGGAACCATCATGGAGCATGCCGGAGGACGACACCAGCGCCGTCGAGGCAGTTTCTGAAGTGGCGGTGGCCTATGAACCGAGGGGTACCTGCCACGTGAGTGACGTGCCCCCTCCATCGGGAGTATCGAGGATCAGGCTCCCGCGGAGCTTCTCCGCCCGCCGCTGCAGATTACCGAGGCCCAGTCCGCCCTCGGCTCCCCGCCGCCAGGGATGCCGACACCGTCGTCGACCACTTCGAGCCGACAGGTATCCCCGGTCACGCACAGGATCACTCGGGCGCTGGTGGCATGAGCGTGGCGGCCGATGTTGGTCAGGGCCTCCCGTACGGTGGCCAGGAGGTGATGGGCGACCGTATCGGAAACGGCGGTGTCGACCGGACCATCAATGGTGACGGTGACCTCAAAGCCGACGACCGGCGTCAGCTCTGCGATGAGAGCAAGGACACTGGCCCGGACGCCGCGGTCATCTGCGGCCATGCCCAGGGAGTAAATGACCGAACGGACCTCACGGATGGTCTCGTCGATTTCCGAGATCGCTCCGGCGAGACGGTCCGTGACCCGGGGCCCCGCCGTCGACGCCACGCTCTGCAGGGAGAGACCCACGGCGAACAGACGTTGGATCACCGTGTCGTGAAGGTCGCGGGCCAGCCGGTCCCGGTCCTCCACCACCGCCACCTCTCGCACCCGCTCATGGAGTCGAGCGTTCTCGATGGCGATGCCTGCCGCCACCGCCAAGGCCTCTACCAGGTCCACATCGTCTCTGGTGAATTCGGACCAACCAACTTTATCGGTGAGGTAAAGATTGCCGTACACCTCATCGCGAATCTTGATGGGCGCGCCGAGGAACGATGCCATGGGGGGGTGATTGGCGGGGAAGCCAAAGCTTTTGGGGTGAGAGCCGAGCTCGGCCAGCCGCATGGGCTGGGGTTCGGTGATCAAGAGCCCCAGGACGCCGCGCCCAGTAGGTCGATGCCCGATGCGTTCCTCCTGGTCAGGCTCGAGCCCCGCCGTGATGAATTGGGCCAGCTCGGTGCGGTCCTCGTTCAAGACACCGAGGGCACCGTAGCGGGCTCCGGTCATCGATCGTGCCTCCTCGACCACATGACGGAGAACCATAGGAAGCTCAAGATCGGCCCCCACCAGCGTGGTTGCTTCGAGGAGGCGACGCAGTTTGGCAGGATCGTCAACCGAGTGAAAAGGCATGATGCGCCCCTTGCCTAGAGTCTGTTTGTCCAAACCCCGTGGCTCAAATCCTGGACTAGGCCTACCTTAAGCTACGCCATTCACTGGCCGATTGCACGTCGAGTCCTCCGGTACCACGTCGCTGGCCGATTGCACGTCGAGTCCTCCGATACCACGTCGCGTGGTCTGAGTTGCCCCACTGCAACGGAGTTGAGAGGATGACCCAATGAGTGTCGGTGTCTTTCTTCTCGACGACCACGAACTGGTCCGGGCCGGCCTGCGGACGCTGATCGAGGACACCGACGACCTGGTGGTGGTGGGGGAGGCGGCCACCGCCGCCGAGGCCTTGGCCCGGATCCCACCGACCCATCCCCGGGTGGCCATACTCGACGTGCGCCTTCCGGACGGAAGCGGCGTCGAGGTCTGCAGGGAGATCCGGTCGCAGTGGCCGGACATCGTCTGCATGATGCTGACGTCCTACGCCGACGACGAAGCGCTGGTTGCCGCAATCATGGCCGGAGCAGCTGGCTACGTGCTCAAACAGGTCGGAGGCTTGGACCTGGTCGACAACATCCGCCGGGCCGCCGCTGGGGAGTCGCTGCTCGACCCTTCCCTTGCCGACCGGGTGCTCGAACGGCTCAGTGAGGGTCCGAAGGAGGACCCCCGGCTGGCCGGGTTGACGCCCCAGGAACGGCGCATCCTCGACCTCATCGCCGAAGGCCAGACCAACCGCCAGATCGCCGGTGAGCTCTACCTGGCCGAGAAGACGGTGAAGAACTACGTCTCCAACCTGCTGGCCAAACTGGGAATGGAGCGCCGGACCCAAGCAGCCACCTTCGCCGCCCGGCTGGACGAACGCTCGACCGAGGCGGCTCGGCGCGACGCCTCGGGCACCTGAACCGAGCCGCTAGCTCGGCCGTACCTCTTCATCCAACCCGGCCAGGTCGACGTTGTGTGCGGCCACGGCCCGTTCGAGGCGCGTCCGCTCCACCTGGGGAGGATCGAAGGATTCGGGGGAGGTCTCTATTCCGAGATGCCGAGCGAACGAGACGAGGGCACTGTCATACGCCAACTGGGCGGCCAATCCGGTGAGTGGGCGGCTCGGGTTGATGGGTGACGAAGGGCTGGCCACGAGGTCTGACCGACGGCGAACCAGAATGGCCAGCAGTTCGCCGCCTTGCTCCTGACCGCTCCCGTCGGAGTCGACAGCTCTTCTGAGGAGATCTGTGTATATGGACATGGGCTTCTAGCCTTTACGCTTCACCGGTGGGTAGCGCCAGCAGGCGACAGAGCCTGCGGCACCAGTCCTGGACGTAGGACGAGTCACGGACCCGCCCTAACGACAACGCGCGCCGATCGGTAGGCCTGCTCCAGGTCGTGAACGAGGTGTTCCACGGCCCGGCACATCGTACCGAGATCAGATGTCGCGGCGTGGCGGAGATCGACGAGTCGCGATCGAGCGGCCAGGTAGACGTTATCGGTGGCATCGATCCGCCTGCGAACTTCGTCTCGAATGTCCAACTCGGTCAGATCGAGCTGCTGCCGGAGCTCGTCAATGCGGTCGTGCCACGAACCGAGCGAATGGTCCAGCCGATCGAGCATTGCTTGTTCGGCCTCGCTCCTACTCTCATCAATGCATGTCCGGGACGGCATTCACTGCTCCTTGTTCCTCGACCTCGTTCGATGCTTCACACTTCAACGATGCCTGACGCCGGACGGTTCAGGTAGGGCCAAACGTCCTGTGACGGGCCATGGACCATGGGTGACACGATTCTCCCGAGTTGGGACCTTTTCCTCTTGGGAAATCGAGCTCGACACTCCATCATGAGACACCCGGCATCCGGAGCGGGTGCTGCGGCCGAATGGAGAAGTCGATGGCAATCGGGAACCATGGCCGGTATGGCCAGGCGGACCGTCAGCTGGCCAGAGAAGCTGTACCCGTTGGAAGCGGCGACGGACGCCGGGAGGCGGCAAGGCTCCCGGCAACGCTCCAGGAGGTCGTGGAGCGCGATTGCGACGGCGCGGGGCCGAGCGGCCATCTGCCGGCCATGAGCACGCCAGAGGTAACGGCTAACGGCCAACGACCGGCGTGGAGGAACGACGTCGCCCTCGAAGTCTGGGTCGATGGCGGCGGTCCATCGATCGGTCTTCGCCTGTCGGGCACGCTCGACCAGGACACGGCAACGAACCTGGCCCAGCTGGTCGAAGAGCTCATCGACGAAGGAGGTCGCGACTTCTCCCTGGACACCCACACCCTTCGTGTCACCGGTGCCGGCGGTCAAGTGGCTCTGGCCGAGGTTCGCCGCCTCATCCAGAGGGCCGGCGGCCGCCTCTTCTGGGATGGACTCACCGTTGCTCGTCATATCGCCGTTCCCGACGACGGCACCAGACACCTCCTCGCCGATGGCGTTGGTGGAGGTTAGAGGCTCCCACGCCACAGGCGCCACGTTCGCTCACCTTGGCCCATTAGCGGACCACGACGACTGGACAGCGAGCGTGCATCGTGCAGTGTTGGCTCACTGAACCAAGGAGGAGCCCGCGGAAGCCACCCAAACCTCGAGAACCCACGACGAGGAGGTCTGCGCCCGCGCTCGCTTCGATGAGCGCCGGGGTCGGTGATCCTTCGTGGGTCACGCAGTTGATGGTGAGTTCTGGTGCAACGCGGCGCGCCAGCTTGGCCGCGTTCTCGGCCCAGTGTCGCGTTGTAGCCTCCACCTCGCTCGGAGAAAGGAACACGTAGCCTGAACCAAAAGCGGCGTGGATCTCCAACAATGAATCGGTTCGATCTGCTTGGATCGCCGCCCACTCCACTGCGCGGTCGGCATTCTCGGAGCCATCGACTCCAACCACGATGCGATGCATGTTCTGGCCGGCTGTCAGTCGCGGACGATGAGCACCGGGCACGACGCATGTGTGGACAAGTGCTCGCTTACCGAACCGAGCAACATGCCGGCGAATTCGCCATGGCCGCGGCTACCGACGACGACGAGGGAAGCGTTCTCCGCTTCGGCCATGAGCACAAGGGCCGGGTGGCCCTGGATGACGCTGGTGGTGATCTCGACCGCGGGCTCGGCCGTATCCTCAGCCTCGGTGACCTCCTTGACCACCTTCTCGAGCTCCGCAGCGGCATCGGCGCCCAGATCGACTCCCTCTGGCACAACCATCCACCCGTAGGTCAATGGGTAGTCCCAGGCCATCACCACCTGAAGCGGCGCTCCCGTGAGGCGCGCCTGCCGTAGGCCCCAGACAAGGGCGGCCTTGGAGGAGTCGGAGCCATCGACCCCGACCACGATCTTCCTCTCGTGCGAATCTGCCATGGAATCCTCCTCATTGGACAAGAACGGGCAAGCCGCACCCGCTCGCTGGTGCATTGTCGTTGTTCGGAACGCGGACTGTGGACGCAGGCTTTGACCACGACCACATCGCCCGAAGGCCTCGCGTCATTGGGCCTCGCGTCATTGGGTGGCCGGTACCGGGCTGTCGTGGTGGGCAAAGAGGGTCTCGCCGGTAATCGGCCGAGCGAGATCGTTCAACTCCGCAGCCACATTGATCAAGAGATCGTCCACGGAGATCATGCCGATGAATCGGTCATCTTGGACGACAGCCAGACGACGGATCCCATGGGTTCGGAAGATTGCGAATGCGTCACGCACATCGGCTTCGGCCTCAATCGTCACGACCGGAGCCGTCATGATGCCGTCAACTCTCGCATCACCGGCCAGGTCGCGAGCCAGGCCCCTTCGAACGAGGTCGCGGTCGGTCACGATGCCCACGATCCGTGAGCCATCGATGATGGCCAAGGCTCCAACTCCGGCCTGCTCCATGACCACTGCGGCATCGTGGATGGTCTGCTCGCTGCCGATGCCGACACCAGATCGACGCACAGCTTCATATGCTTTCATGATGTAAGCCTCATTTCTGGTTCGTCGTCACAACGTGGAGTAGTTACGACGAGGAGTGTTCGAAATGCTGGATGCTGGCATCGGGCCCTGGGAAGAAGAGGGCTTGGTGACCGCTGTCACCCCATCGCACGACATATGGTGGCTTTCCGTCTGGACCGCGGATCTCGAGGATCTCGCAATCACGTTCGGGCTCGCCCACGCGATGTGCATGGATGATGATCCGGTCTCCGACGCTCGCTTGCATGATGGGCTCCTTTCCGTTGTTCTTCAATCGTGATGCGGTCGTCACCGCTGAGGTAGGGCCGAAAGCCCCTACGGCAGGACCTCGGCCTACGCGGTGATTACAGCGCCTCTCGAACGATCAACGTGGAACAGCTGGCGTGGGTGGCACAGTGTTGACTCACCGATCCAAGCAACATGCTCTTGAAGCCGCCCAGACCTCTGGATCCAACCACCAGGAGCTGGGCTTGCTCGCTTGCCTTCACCAATGCCCATGAGGCGGGATCGGTGGATATGGTGGTGGTGACTTCAACCTCGGGCCGCACGGCGGCAGCCGTTTGTGCGGCCTTCTCCAGTGTGGCGTGGGCATGTTCGTCCAGAGCAGCCTGGAGGTCGATCAGTGGTAACCCGCCGGCCTCGAGGGGTGGCCAGGCGCCAAGGACCTCCAGTCGGGCCTCTAGCCGAAACGCTTCCTCGATGGCCCATTCGAGTGCCCGTTCCGAGTCCTGGGATCCATCGACCCCGACCACAACCTTCGGGCCGAGGCCATCAACGGGAGGATCGGACAGGTGCGGTGGGCGGACGATCATCACCGGGCCCTGAGCGTGCTGTGCGCAGTGCTGGCTGACCGACCCCAACAGGAGCGAACGAAATGCTCCGAGTCCCCGTGCGCCGGTGACGAGAAGGTCTGCGCCCTTGCTCGCTTCGACCAGGCCGAGCTGCGGCTGGATCTCCGGCGTGCGGATCTCCACGAGGACGCCTGGATCGAGTGCCTTTGCCGCAGCTTCTGCTTTCTCGCATATCGCTTGGGCCAGGTCCGCGAACGGGTGGACGTTGACGAAGAGGGATCCTGATCCGACCGGCGCCGGATACAGCCAGCAACAGGTCACCTCGACGACTGCGTTTCGCTGGGTGGCCTCGCCGACGGCCCATCGGAGAGCCTCGTCAGCTCCCGGCGAATCGTCCACTCCGACGACCACTCGATGCTTTGGTTGGTTCTCGGGCGACATGGGCCAGTCCTTTCAAGCTTGGGTTGCCTCCCTCCCCAGTGTCATTTCCCCCAGGCCCGACGCCTATGGCCGAAAGTCCCACATTCTCCGGCGAGCGCCGATCCCTGACCCGCCAAGAGGACCTTCCAGGCACCGAGACCCTCCTGAAGAGGTCCTCGTCCACGGTCTATCAGGCGCAGTTCCAGGCAATCTCGACTCGATGTCGTTCGCCTTCGAGGACGCTCTCCACGGCCGATTGGAGCCGCGTCCAGCGGTCATGGTTCTCGGGCGTGCGCGGCAAAGGCGAATGGACCCGGACGAAGATGGCATCGCCCCATCCGTCGCGGATATCGATTCTGTTGACGAAGTCGTGCCGGTCGTCCGGCAAGGCTTCCCCCACCCGTATCAACACGCGCTTGGTGAGATCCGCTTTGACCATCGAGAGAGCCTGGACCCAAGAAGCCACTGGCACCAGGGTACAAAGTCCCTAATTGGCGCGGACTGCCTGCTCGGACAACCGAAACATATCGGGACCAAGGGCCTTGCTGCGTTGACCACGAAGCGCCGATCATGACTGGAGGTCGGGTCGCGGCGCCATCGTAAAGCCAGAGCCAGACTGTTACCTGTGGCAACTACCGTGTTGGGCTTACCGTGCCGCTCCCTTATGGAGTGCCCCTTAGCTGAGGTGGGCCATCGCCTCGGCCAACGTATCCTCCGGCGTCCTGTCCGATGTCCGGACCACCGTGGCCGCCGGCCAGGGATCCATAGACCCTTCCATTGCCGACCGCACTGCTGGCGTGGCCTCGGAGGCATCTGTGTGCTCGCTCAGGCGGCGATGAATGCGGATCGCCGCCTCGTCTGCCGGTGCTTCACAGCAGAGCTCAACGAGATCGCTGGATGTCCGGCGAGCCAGCGCACGGACATCCTCCCGCCGGCGTGCGTCGATCCAGGAAGCATCAAGAATGACCGGAAGGCCGAGTTCCACTGATCGCTCTGCCCGGCGAAGGAGCTCCTTGTACACGGTCGCCGTATGGGAGGGGCTGTAGCGGGCCATCAGGTAGCCCGGTGTCGCTGGCTCCGCGTCGGTGCGACCGAGTTCCTGGCGAATGTCATCGGAGCGAAGAACGTCCCACTCCCGGGCCGCCCCCAGCCCTGCAGCAAGCGTGGATTTGCCAGAGCCGGGCAACCCACCGACCACAACCATGGTGACGCGAGAGCGTCGCAGGTGGTCTAGTGCGAGGGCCTGGAGCCGGCGAGCCTCGACCTCGGCATCGACGACCCCTTGTGCCGCTCGGAGGCAGGACACCTTGGCCCGGATATAGGCCCGGGCGGCACAGTAGTGGTGCACGAGAGTGTCTGGGAACCGGTCTCCGGCATAACCCTCATAGTCGGCCAAGAACTGGATGGCTGCCTCGGGACGACCGAGCCGTTCGAGGTCCATGACCAAAAAGGCCACGTCAGCACAGACGTCGGCATAGCGCAGTCGGTCGGAGAACTCGACGCAGTCGAGAATACGGACGCCGTCGTCAAGACAGAAGATATCTTCGGCCTGTAGGTCCCCATGCCCGTCGCAGACGCACCCAGAAGCGATCCTTTGCCTCAGCAACGGCTCGCGCCCTGCGATCCATCGGTAAACGAGCCGGCGGATCTCCGTCTCGCTGTCCGTATCGAGGATGGTGCCCACGAATCGCCCAGTCTCGGCGAAGTTCGACTCCCAGCCGGCACGAAGGGCCGCTCCGGTTGCTGCTGAACAGATCTCGCTCGATCGAGTCGCCTGGCTGTGGAAGTCGGCGAGCTTCTTCGCCGTCTGGCGGAGCGATCCACTGAGGTCTGTCCCCTCCCGAGCGAGGCGACCGAGCCTGCGCTCGGAGGGCATTCGCCGCATGACGACCATGTGGTCCACAGCAGAGCCCTCCATCACAATGTCGGCGACCCCTACGTAGACATCGGGGGCCAGGCGCCGGTTCAACGCCACCTCCCTGTGACAATCGGACTGGCGATCGGCTCGATGCCGGAAGTCCAGGAAGCCAAAGGCCACCGGCTTGCGCAGCTTGTAGACGCGGTCACCCATGAAGAACAGGACTGAAACGTGGGTCTCGACAACACCTGCCGATGCATCGAGTAGGCGGTCACCGACGCCGCCACCTGGGTCGCCGCCACCTGGGTCGCCGCCACCTGGGTCATGGCCCGTTCCAGGGTCAACACCGGGCAAAACCTCGTGACGTGACGCCTCGTCCATTATCGATCCGATCCGACGATCAGTGCCGCCAGGCTTTCGAGCCAACGGTCGACTAGCGCGGCTGCGACGGGCCGGCTCAGATGGCCGGTCGGCGCCATTTCCTCAAGCCGGTTCGGCTGTGCCGGGTAGTGGACATCGATGGGGCCTGGGCCACTGCGGTCCGTGCAGACTGGTGGCAAGGACCGCAGACCCGGGATCCGTCGACGAGTCGGGTCACTGTCACCGTGGTGCAGGTTTCGCAGGGACGCCCGACGAAGACGTCGGGCGTGGAACCAGCTTGGGCCAGCGCTTCACCCAGTTTCTGTTGCACATCGTCCGAGAGGACGAACTCGCCCGAATCGGAGCGGACCACGAGGTCCCAGGTGATGAGTTCGTGGATCAGGGGACCCATGTGCTCGATCCGCCCTCGAGTGCCCACCTTGGGCGCCTCCACTGATGGGCCTGGCACGACCGCCGCCGAACCGAGGTCTACGTAGGTCACCTGGTGCTCCTCTCTGGCGCGCCCCGCTGGGCTGCTCTCGCCTCTGCGGTGCCCATCCTGATGCGCTGCGGCAGGTTGGCATAGGGCCAAAGGTCACGAAGTCCCAGGACCGACTCGACCTCTCGTGTGGAAAAGTCGGGACCTTCGGCACTGCACCGTGTGGTTTCCTCCTGTCAGCATGACCGGTGCACGCGGTGCACGAGGAGGACTGATGTGGGCACCACGAAGCCAGGGGAGCGACAGCGCTCCCGCTTTCCACCGCCGTCGGCTGCGACTCGCGTGCCCAGGCCCCACGCCGGATCAGTGGACGTATCCGTGAAACCCGTGCCCCGATCTCCTGTTGCCGTCGGACATGAGGTCCAAACGGGGGCCGTCCCTCCTGCGGGACGTGACGTCGCCTCGTTCTCCGGCCTCGCTGTTGCCGACAGCCCACCGGCACCAGCCCATGACCCTCGCCTCGCCGTCGGGCTGAGTTCGGCCGAAGCCGCGGCGCGGCTGGCGACCGATGGCCCCAACCGGATTCCGGCGGGCAGGCGAGTACCAGTGTGGCGCCGGTTCGTCAACCAGTTGATCCACTTCTTCGCCCTTCTCTTGTGGGTAGCCGGGATCCTGGCGTTCGTGGCCGGGTTGCCCGAACTGGGCATCGCCATCTTCCTGGTGATCTTGGTCAACGGCACCTTCGCCTTTGCCCAGGAATTCCGGGCCGAGCGCGCCGCTGAACGCCTTCGGGACCTGTTGCCCAGGCGTGCCCTCGTCGTTCGCGACGGTTCGCGGCTCGAGGTGGACGCCAGCGCGTTGGTGCACGGCGACCTGGTCGTTCTCCGTTCTGGAGATCGAATCTCGGCTGACATGACCGTCGTGAGCGCCGAAGGTCTTTCTGTGGACACCTCGATGCTGACCGGAGAGAGCGCCGCAGTGGCGATCGGCCTCGGGGACGATCTGTTCGCCGGCTGCTTCGTCCTCGGCGGCGAGGCCCTGGCCACAGTCACCGCGACCGGTGCCCGGTCACGCCTCGCGTCGATCGCCGAGCTGACGCAAAAGGTCCACCGTCCAAAGAGCCCACTCGCACACGAGCTCAACCATGTCGTTCGCACCATTGCAATCATCGCCGTCGGGGTGGGCGTGGCCTTCTTCGGGGTCTCGCTGCTCGTCGGCGGCACACCGAGAGACGGATTCCTGTTTGCCGTCGGCGTGACCGTCGCCCTGGTGCCCGAGGGCCTCCTCCCGACCGTGACCCTCTCCCTGGCGGCCGGGGCCCAGGAGATGGCGCACAGGCATGCGCTTGTGCGCCATCTCGAGTCCGTAGAGACGTTGGGGTCGACCACCTTCATCTGCTCCGACAAGACGGGCACGATCACGCGCAATCAGATGTCGGTGGTCGAGGTGTGGACCCCACAGGGCACGTGCCGGGTCACCGGCACCGGCTATGCGCCCGTCGGGGTCCTGGAGTGTGCTGAGGATGCCAGGCCTGCGGTCACGGAGCTTGCCCGGGTGGCCACCCGGTGCTCGCAGGACGGTGCTGTGGAGCGGGACGGCGTGTGGCTCCCGGACGGCGACCCCATGGAGGCGGCCCTCTATGCCTTGGCCCGGCGCTGCGGCGTCGACGTCGATGCCGATGTCCGGACCAGTCCCCTTGTTCGTGAGTTTCCCTTCGACCCGGAGCGGCGCATGATGTCGGTCGTCGCTGGCGATGAGCTGATGGTGAAAGGGGCGCCGGAGAGCGTTCTCAGTCGCTGCGTACCCTCGGCCGGGGCCGCTGCGGCCGCCGAGGCTCTGGCCCATCGAGGGCTCCGGGTCATTGCGATTGCCTGCCGGCCCGTCCATGATCTCGCCGCCGACGCAACCGGTGCCGACGTCGAGACAGGCCTCACCCTCCTGGGCTTCACCGGTATCGAGGACCCTCCTCGGTCCAGCGTCAAGGACGCGCTGACGGCATGTCGGGCCGCTGGCATCAGGGTGGCCATGCTGACAGGCGACAATCCGGACACCGCGGCGGCGATAGCCCGGGAGGTCGGCCTCATCGGAGACGGTGGCATCGTCCTCACCGGCTCGGACCTTCCCGAGGACGCTGCCGTCCTGGGCGCGTTGATCGACCGGGACGACGGGGTGGTCCTCAGTCGGGTGACCCCGGAGGACAAGCTGCGAATTGCGGGAGCGCTGCAGGGTCGCGGCCACGTCGTGGCCATGACAGGTGACGGTGTGAACGATGGCCCCGCCCTCCAGACCGCAGACATCGGCGTGGCCATGGGGGAGTCGGGGACCGACGTGGCGCGGGAGGCTTCAGACCTGGTCCTGCTGGATGACGATTTCGGCACGATCGTGACGGCGGTAGAGCACGGACGCATCACGTTCGCCAACATGCGGCGGTTCCTGACGTATCACCTGGTGTGCCAACGTAGCTGAGCTGACGCCATTTGTGATCTGGGCGGTGACAGGCGGTCGCTTCCCGCTGGCCCTCGGCGTGCTGCAGATACTGTGCTTCGACGTTGGCGCCGATGTGCTGCCCGCCTTGGCCCTCGGGGTCGAGCATGCGTCCCACATCACTCCTGCCCAGCCGTTGCAGGGCCGACACCTCATCGACCGAAAGGTGTTGACCCGGGTGTTCGCCGTGCTTGGGCCCACCGAGTCGATCATGGAGATGACCGCGTTCTGCGTCGCCCTGGTGGCGCTTGGCTGGGTACCTGGCCACGCGTTCCCACACGGCCATGCGCTGAGATCCGCCTCCGGCGCGGCGTTCGCAACGGTCATCCTGTGCCAGATCGGCGTGGCATTTGCCTGCCGGAGCGCCACTCGCTGGCCCGGCCGTCTGGGCTGGTTCTCCAACCGCCTGCTCCTCGTCGGCGTCGGAGTGGCCCTCGCTCTCCTGGCCTGCTTCCTGTACATCCCGGCGATCGCGTCAGTGCTCGGGCAGGCGCCACCCCCGGCGTGGGGATGGGTCATGGCCGTGGCCGGGATCCCGGTCATGCTGGGAGTGGATGCCCTCCACAAGTCACTTCGCCGCCGGCGGGCTCGCCGGGCCGTCCATGGGGGCGTCCCACGCGGTTTCACCGTCTTGCCGCCGCCCAGAAACGGTCCTGGGGTGATCGAACTCAGCCTGACAGGGACACAACCGAAGGAACCCTGAGAGGTAACGGGGGTAATCGCATCTGCACCTGGTTGGTGACTTTCGGCCCTGCCCGGCGCCAGTCTGATGGCATCAAATTGCTAGAGACGGCATTGGGCCACAGACAAGGAGGAGGCCATGCGCTACGAGACAAGGCGGCGTCTGCAGGGTTCGAGCACCGATCGCTCGCCGAAGCGGGCACTCAGCCCCTATTTCGTCGACGAGTACGCGATGACCCGGTCGGAAGTCCTTCGAGTTCGAGCCGGAGATCGCTCACCGTCGGCTGCCCAGGAGATGGATCGGTGACGATCGAGGAGTTCTCTGCTGACGGTGCTGATCGCGAGGGGTCGATCGTCGTGGGCGTCGATGGGTCGGATCCGGCTCGCCTGGCCCTGAAATGGGCAGCCGATGAGGCGAAGCTACGAGGTGGGCTCCTTCATATCATCTATGCAGGGACGGACGCACCCAAGGACGTTCCGGATTGGTTCTCACCCGGAGACCCCGTCCTGTCGGCGGCCACGGCGGTCGTCGACGACGCGGTTGCCTTGGTCGCAACCAGCCACCCGGGGGTGTTGACGCGCGGCGATATCGTTGGGGAACCGACTCGGGCGGCACTCCTCCGGGCGAGTGAGACGGCTGACCTGTTGGTGGTCGGGGCCCGCGGCAGGGGGGGCTTCAATGGGTTGCTGCTCGGCTCCGTCGGCGATCACTGCATCCAAGGGGCGTCGTGCCCGGTTGTGGTGGTCCGCACCGTGCCTGACCACGCGGACCGACCCTTTCCTGCGCAGCGGATTGTGGTGGGCGTTGATGGTTCTCCTGGATCCGACCGCGCCCTGCAGTGGGCACTGGCAGAGGCCGTCCGTCGGCGAGCTTCGGTGTTTGCGGTCCATGCGTGGCACTACCCACTCAATGCCGGTCGAGCGCTGGGCTCCTCGAACCAATACGAGAGCCTGGCCCTCGAAGTCATCGAGCAGGCTCGTGGGATCGCCACGCACTGCCAACCCGATGTTCCATTTGATGCAGAGATCCGCTGCGGTCCTGCTGTGGCGGCACTCCGCACGGTGTGCGAGCGGACCGATCTCCTTGTCGTCGGGTCTCGGGGCCGGAGAGCGGTCCATGGCGTACTCATCGGCTCGGTCGCACAACAGAGCGCCCATTATGTCGAGTGTTCGGTGGTCGTTGTCCGTCCCTCGGTCAAGAGGACCGAAGGGCCGTGAGCCCGTTTCAGACGTTCGCCGTGGGCTTTGACGGCTCGCCGGATGCAACGGCCGCACTGCGCTGGGCACTCGGACTCGCGAAAGCGGTCCACGCCAAGGTTGTGGTCGTTCACGCCGTGGGCCTGCTCGAAGACCTGCACGGTGATACTTCGAGCGGTGATCTCGGTGACAGCGTACGCATGCTCACCATCGAGGCCGGGATTGACCCTGCCGACGTCCGGTTGGACATGAGTCAGGGCGATCCCTGCTCAGTGCTTTCCCGGGCGGCAGGTGCCCCCATCAATGCCGACCTGGTGGTGGTCGGATCGCGCGGGGCCGGAGCCCACAGTGGAATGCTGCTGGGTAGTACCAGTCTGGAGCTGGCCGAGCATGCCATGGTCCCACTGGTGATTGTGCCGGGTCACAAACCGCAACGCTGACTGGCCCAGGCACCTTTGTCGCCGTCCAACCGATTGAAACGGCGTCAGCCGAGAGCCTTTGGGCCACCCCTCGAGTGGCTCCACCGTGACGCCGGGGGCACCGTGACGCCGGGGGGATCGTGACGCCGGGGGACGTGACGCCGGGGGATCCTCAACGGGACAAGAGGACTTTCAGCGCGCCTGTCTCCGATGCCCGGCTAAACACATCGTAGGCGTCGAGCATGGCGGCCAGATCGAAATGGTGGCTGACGAACTGACTGGGTTCGATCTGACGTGCGGCGACGAGCCGCAGGAGCGTGGGCGTGGAGTTGGCATCGACGAGTCCTGTCGTCACCGTCACATCCCTGCTCCACAACGATTCAAGGTGGAGCGTCGCCGGTTGGCCGTGAACGCCGATATTGGCGACATGCCCACCAGGACGAACAAGCTCGGTGCACAGCTCAAAGCTGGCCGGGACCCCCACCGCCTCGATGGCCACGTCGACACCGAGGCCTTCGGTGAGATCCCGCACCACGTCGACGACGTCCTGGACCCCATTGTTGACGGTGATATCGGCCCCGAATCGTTTTGCCGCGTCGAGACGGGCGTCGGCCAGATCGATGGCGACGATGCGACTGGGCGAGTACAACTTTGCGCCAAGGATCGCGGCCAGTCCGATTGGACCCGCTCCCACGATGGCCACCGTGTCACCCGGTTGCACTCGGCCGTTCAGCACACCCACCTCGTACGAAGTAGGAAGGATGTCCGCGAGCATGAGGATCTCTTCGTCGGATGTACCCTCGGGCACGGGGTACGTGGACGTGTCGGCAAAGGGTACGCGGACTGCCTCAGCCTGGGTCCCATCGATGAGGTGGCCGAGTATCCATCCACCGCCGCCCAGGCACTGGCCGTACCGGCCTTCCCGGCAGAAACGGCACCGGCCGCACGACGTGATGCACGACACGAGCACACGATCACCGACTGCGACGGTCTTTACTCCCGTTCCGATGTCGGTGACGGTGCCGACGGCCTCGTGGCCAAGTATTCGTCCGGTGGCGACTTCGGGAACGTCGCCTTTCATGATGTGGAGGTCCGTACCACAGATGGTGGTGGCGTCCACCCGGACGATCGCATCGGTGTCGTCCCGGATGACGGGGTCGGAGACATCTTTCCAGACCTTCGCTCCCGGTCCCTCGTAGACAAGTGCCTTCATGGTTGTGAACCTCCGCTGCGATCGGTATCACCGTCACACTGCGCCTGAAGCCGATCGATCACTAGGGACCAAAGTCCTCAGAACGTCGGATGTGAGCGATCCGCGATCTGGTGAGACCATTGGGGCCCGACCGGGCGGCCGGCCGATCGATCTCGGCTGCGAGGGCCATGTTCAACTGGCCATGTTCAATTGAGGGCAAGGTCCAATTGAGTCGAAAGGCCCTACTGGGACCGACGTGACTCGGTCATCGTGGAATGAGACAGAAGGAGCAGCTCATGAGCCATGTTGGAGATCTGGGGCGCCGCGTGTGTGAGCGCCGGCAGGCGTTGGGACTCACCATCGAGGAACTAGGCGCGAGAGCGAATATGGACCCAACCTTTCTCCGCAAATTGGAGGAGAGCCCCTCGCTCGACCTGTCGGCGGCGGCCCTATGGCGGCTCGCCGGGGCGCTCGAGACGACTGCTGACGCCATCAAGGGCGGCGGGACCCAACAACCTCCCGGCCAGGCGAACCCGTCGGCATTCCCGAACCTCGGTGTCCTGGACGGGGAGGCTTGCCGCTCCTTGATCGCCCCGGGAGGTGTGGGGCGCATCGTGTTCACCGAGGTTCGAGGCCCGGTGGCCCTCCCAGTGAACTACCGCATGCTCGGGGACAGTATCGTCTTCCGGACTGCGGCAACGTCGGCCTTGCGGCGCGCCCTGATCCATGAGCAGGTGTCTTTCGAGGTCGACTACATCGACGACGCCCTTGCCGAGGGGTGGAGCGTACTCGTGAGTGGACGTGGCCATCTCATTGTCGACCCCGCTGAGCTGCAGCGGGCGATCAAGTCAGGTGTTGCGCCCTGGGCCAACGGCAAGCGGGACGATTTCATCAGCATCAAGACCCACGAGATCACGGGCCGCCGGATCCGACGCGGCTGAATGAGTGGATATGACAATGAACGAGGTTGAAGGCCATGCGAATGCAAGCGGATGCGATCCCGACCCTGACGGCCCGCATCCGTGCCTGGCTACCCGACCGAACTGGTGTCTCAGATTGTCACCCGATTGGGCACTGTGCTGCAGGTACGCCCGATCCGGCCCGACGACGCGGCTCTGCTGGTAAACTTTCATCGCCATCTCTCGTTGCGCTCCGTCTATCGACGCTTCCTCTATGTGCATCGAAGCCTGTCCGCCGCGGAGGTCGAGCGCTTCACTCGTGTCGATTATGTCAACCGGTTGGCGCTGGTTGCCGAGGACAACAGCGGATTGGTCGCCGTTGCCCGCTATGACCGCACCCCGGGCACGACGGAGGCAGAAGCCGCCTTTGTGGTCGCCGACCAGTACCAGCACCATGGCGTCGGAACCCTGCTCCTTGAACAACTTGCCGCCGCGGCCTGGCAGCGCGGGATCACCACCTTTGTCGCCACCACGTTGGTGGAGAACCGCGAGATGCTGCGTGTGTTTGCCGACTCGGGGTTCCAGGTGACGACGAAACTTGAGGATGGGATCGTGAGTGTCCGGTTCCCGATTGCACCAGACGACGCCTATCGGGCGGCCTGTCAGGCCCGGCACCATCAAGCGCAGACCAGTCGTTCCGATAGCGATGGAACACCGTGATGGCGGTCGTCATCCATCCTTCGGTTCGTCGTCGGGTCCCGGGAGTGGAACCACCGGTCGCATATGATCACCCTGTGGGTTCGAGAAGGAGATGACGCCGGTAGACAGCCCTGGTTCCGGTTCCAGGATCGTCGTCGGGGTCGACGGCTCGGATAGCTCGATCGATGCACTGCGGTGGGCGGCGCGACAGGCAGAGCTGATTGGTGCGTCGCTGCACGTCGTGACGGCGTGGTCCTTTCCAGAGCATCACACCCCGTTCGGCATTGTCTTCGACATCGCCGAATCTGCCGACCCCACTGCACGGGCTCGGGCCAAGCTCGATGCGCTGATTGTGGACGTCTTGGGTCGACACGAGAAGCTGTCCGTGCGACCTCAGGTCATCCCTGGGAACGAGGCAGAGGTCCTGCTCGAGGCGGCGCGCGGCGCAGACCTGCTGGTCGTCGGCAGCCGAGGTCGTGGTGCGTTTGCCGGGATGGTGCTTGGTTCGGTGAGCGAGCAGTGTGTGAGGCACGCCGGCTGCCCGGTGGTCGTAGTCCGGAGTCCGTCGTAGCGAACCGTGCGTCATCTGTGCCGTGGTCACACGGAATAGCTGACCCCCGAGGTTCTCGGGGTCGTTCTCGAAACGTCGGATCAGGTCTGTGCTCATCGCCGTCGTAGGACTGGCCGTTGCCTTCGGCCTGGTCAACGGCATCCACGATGCGGGCAACGCCATCGCCGCACCGGTGGTGACCAGGGCCCTGCGACCGGGTACAGCGGTTTCCCTCGCTGCCGTCTTCCATGTGCTCGGTGCGTTGCTGGTCGGTACGGCGGTGGCCGCCACCGTGGCCGGGATCATCGCCGTACCGACCGACCAGGTCCTGGTCGTCCTGGCCGCTGCAGTCACCGGAGCGCTGATCTGGAACCTCGCCACGCTGTGGTGGGGCCTGCCGTGCAGCTCCGGGCACTGCCTCGTCGGCTCCCTGGCCGGCGCTGCTCTCGCCCAAGGAGGGGGCAGTGCGGTCCAGTGGGGAGGCTTGCATGGTGTTCGCCCTGTCGGAGTGGTCGGCTCGCTGATTTGGCTGTTCTTCTCGACCGCCGTTGCCGTGCCCCTCGCCGCACTGACCATTCGATCAGCTCGGCGGGGGCTCCGGCGTGCCACACGGGCGGTGGCGACGCCCATCCGCAGAGGTGAGGTGGTCACGACGGCGACGCTGGCGTTTGCCCACGGCTCCAACGACGCGCAGAAGACCATGGGTCTCATCACGCTGGCCCTGGTCGCGAGTGGTCACCTGGCCAGCTTCACCGTGCCGCTCTGGGTGGTCTTGGCGGCAGCTGCTGCGCTCACCCTTGGCACCAGTCTTGGAGGGTGGCGAGTCGTGCGGACCCTGGGTCGGCGGATCTACCACCTTCGGTCCCTCGACGGGCTGGCCAGCCAAGCGTCGGCATCGGTCATCGTCCTGGCCGCATCAGTGGCCGGTGCACCCATTAGCACCACCGATGTGGTCGCGCCGTCGGTCGTCGGCGTGGGAGCGGGTGAGCGCTGGCGACACGTACGGTGGCTGGTGGTCCGAGAGATCGGGGTGGCATGGTTGGTCACCCTTCCCGTCGCGGGGATCTTGGGGGCGTTGGCCCTTCCCCTTTGGAGGTGGATTGGATGAAGCGCTGGTTTCTGCCCGAGTCAGTGGATTGTCTCGGCCTTCTCGGTCGTCAGGGCGACCTGGTCGTCGCCGGGATCGAGGCGTTCGCACAATGGTCGCACGGGGCGGGCAAGGCGGTCGAGGTCGTCACCGGTGATCGTAGAGCCGACGACGCTCGAAAGGAGGTCCTGGTGGCAATCAAACGGGCCTTCGTCACCCCTGTCAGTCCAGAAGACATCTTCGAGTTGTCCGAGCGATTGGACGCCATTGCCAACGCAACCAAGGACGTGGTTCGCGAGGCCGAGCTCATCGCCATGGCACCCGATGGAGCCATGGCCGAGATGGCAGATCTGATCCTGTCAGGAGTTCGAGACCTGGTCCGAGCCATTCCTGACCTGGCCCATGACCCCGACCGCGCCACGGGGGCAGCTGATGCTGCCGTCGATCGCAAGCGGGCCATCGAACAGGTCTACGGACGGGCCATGTCTGCCCTACTCGATGTCACTGAGATCCGTGAGCTGACCGGCCGCCGCGAGCTCTATCGACGCTACGTGCGTATTGGCGATGCCGTCGAGCACGTTGCCCACCGTGTCTGGTACGCGGTGGTGAAGGAAGCCTGACCCGGCGATCCTCGGACTCAACCCTCCCAGCGCCACTGAGCGATCTCTGGGGGATCCTCACCGTGCTCTCGTCCATATCGTCGCGCCTCCAGTCGGGCATCGACCATCTGCTGGCGCAGGGCGGCCGTACGGGGCTCGAGGCCCGGTACCCGATCGAGGACGTCGGTGACCAGATGGAACCGGTCGAGGTCGTTGCGCATCACCATGTCGAACGGCGTAGTGGTGGTGCCCTCTTCCTGATAGCCCCGGACATGGAAGTTGTGGTGGTTGGTGCGACTGTAGGTGAGGCGATGGATGAGAGCCGGGTAGCCGTGATAGGCGAAGATGACCGGGCTATTCGGAGTGAAGATGGTATCGAACTCCTGATCGGGAAGGCCATGGGGGTGCTTGGTATCGGGCTCGAGTCGCATGAGGTCGACCACGTTGACCACGCGCACCTTCACCTCGGGAAGATGGTGGCGGAGGAGCTGCACCGCAGCCAGAGTCTCGAGGGTGGGCACGTCGCCGCAACAGGCCATGACCACGTCGGGCACCGACCCCTCGTCGGTCGACGCGAAGGACCAGATCCCGAGGCCGCGGGTGCAGTGGTCCCGTGCCCCGTCCATGGTCAACCAATCGTGCTGAGGTTGCTTGCCGGCGACGATCACGTTGACGTAGTTGCGGCTGCGCAGGCAGTGGTCGGCCACCGACAACAGGCAATTGGTGTCAGGCGGAAAGTACACGCGCACGATCTGGGCCTTCTTGTTGACCACGTGGTCGATGAACCCGGGGTCCTGATGGGAGAAGCCGTTGTGGTCCTGTCGCCAGACATGGCTCGACAGCAGGTAGTTCAACGATGCGATGGGCCGGCGCCACGGCACCTCGGCGCTGACCTTGAGCCACTTGGCGTGCTGATTGAACATGGAGTCGACGATGTGGATGAAGGCCTCGTAGCAGTTGAAGAGGCCGTGCCGCCCGGTCAGGAGGTAGCCCTCGAGCCAGCCCTCGCATTGGTGCTCGGAGAGCATCTCCATCACCCGGCCATCGGGGGCGAGGTGGTCGTCGTTTGGTCGGCGCTCGGCATCCCAGGTCCGGTCGGTGACCTCGAACACGTTCTGCAAACGGTTGGAGGACGTCTCGTCCGGCCCAAAGAGACGAAATGTGGACGGGTTGGCCCGGATCGTGTCACGAAGGAAGGAACCCAGGACTCGCGTGGCTTCATGCATCACGATCCCGGGATTGCCGACCTCGACCCCGTAGTCACAGAAGTCAGGAAGCTCGAGATCGGCCAGGAGCATCCCCCCGTTGGCATGGGGATTGGCACTCATGCGGCGCTCCCCGAGCGGAGCGAAGCTTCCGATGGCCTCACACGGTCGTCCCGCTTCGTCGAAGAGCTCCTCGGGTCGATAGCTGCGTAGCCATGCCTCCAGCTGGGCCAGGTGTCCCGGGTTCGTCTCTGACCTCGGCCAAGGGGAGCTGGTGGGCGCGGAAGGTACCCTCAACCTGGAGTCCGTCGACGACCTTCGGGCCCGTCCAGCCCTTCGGCGTGCGCAGGATCAACATGGGCCACCTCGGGCGAGCGACGGTCCCCGGCAATCGGGCGGCGGATTGAATCTCGAGGATCTCCGAGATGACCTGATCCAGGGCATCGGCCAGGCGACGGTGCACGGCCATCGGGTCCTCGTCGTCGAAACCACCTTCGACCAGCACCGGGTGGTACCCGTACCCGGTGAACAGGGCCAGGAGCTCAGGTTCGGGTATGCGAGCTAGCACGGTCGGGGCGGCGATCTTGTACCCGTTCAGGTGGAGGATCGGCAGCACGGCACCGTCGTGTCGTGGATCGAGGAACTTGTTCGATTGCCAGCCCGTGGCCGCCGGACCGGTCTCCGCCTCGCCGTCACCGACGACACAGGCCGCGATGAGCCCGGGGTTGTCGAACACCGCCCCGAATGCGTGGCTGAGCGAGTAGCCGAGCTCGCCGCCTTCATGGATGGAGCCTGGCGTCTCCGGGCTGCAGTGGCTGGGGATGCCGCCCGGGAACGAGAACTGGCGGAAGAGCCGTTCCATGCCCTCGCCGTTCCGGGCCACGTGCGGGTACCGCTCGGTGTACGTGCCCTCGAGCCAGGTATTGGCGACGATGGCCGGTCCGCCGTGGCCGGGCCCGCAGACGAAGAGGGCATCGAGGTCCCGGGCCTTGATGCTCCGGCTCAGGTGGGCGTAGAGAAGGTTCAGGCCCGGACTCGTTCCCCAATGGCCGAGCAGGCGGGGCTTGATATCGGCAGGGACCAGTGGTCGGCGCAACAGGGGATTGTCCATGAGGTAGATCTGGCCGGCGGTCAGATAGTTGGCGGCCCGGAAGTAGGCGTTGAGCTGGCGGAGGCCCCCTTCGTCTGCCGGGAGGACGTCGATGTCGGTCATGGTTCTCCTTTACATGGGACGGAGTCGATTGCCTCGAGCGGGGTAGCGGTGCCGGATCGGGTGAGCGTCAACTGCTTATCCCAGGACGCGGACGTGAGCCCACCGGGGGCCACTCGGCCCGGCAGGCTCGCGCCTCGCGTCCAAAAGATTTCGTGGACCGAATGGCTCCTCGCCGTCCCCCAACTAGTGGACGGGCAGGGGAGCGGTCGGTCCGCTCGGGGAGGCCGCCTCTGTTCGGCCCCGGCCATGAACGAGGTCGTGGACCATGGGCAGGGCGAACCGGTCCAACCCGAAGTAGCCGGCATTTCGCCAGGCCATGATCAAGAGCAGGGCGACGAAGGCGTAGGCGGGATTGACCCCGGCAGTGCCCGAGAACATGTAGATCATGTTCAGCACGAGCCCGGCGAGTGCAGCCACCCCGGTGAACAAGCCCAGGATCAAGAGAGCTCCGATGGCCAGCTCGCTCAGCGCCACCAGCTTGGCGATCCACGAGGAGTTCGGAACGACAAAATTGTGAAGGAACCCCGCCCACCAGCCGTACGATGCCCCACCCTTTCCTGCCGCCGACCCGGCGATTCCCGAAGTTGCGAATCCCTTCACGGCAGCACCGCTCCCGTTCCAGAACGCCGCACGCTCGCTTCCCCAGATCTTCTGGTAACCGGCATTCAACCACTCATAGCCAAGCCACAGCCTGGCGACCAGCCAGATGAGGCTGGCGGCCTTGGTCCGAAACAGCCAGTTTGCCACCCGGAGGTTTCCCCCTGGGCTCTTCGGGGCGTCTGGTCCACCAGATCCCGTCGCCACTGTCCCGCGCAACGATTCCAAGTTCATGTGCCCTTCCTTCCTGGATCGGCCGCTGCGGTGCAATGGCCTCCTCGCGCCACTGTGCCTGGTCGGGCGCGTCGACGGGCAGGGCCAAAGGTCCCGGATTGGGATCGCCCGGTTTCGACGGTGGACCGACCAAAAGTGCACTGTGCCTAGGACGAACCGCACCTGGCGCGACAGGGGGTCGCAGTCACATATCGGTCGCCGCAGCTTCACCTCGATGTCCCACATCGTCGAATCCAGATCTCGCTGCCGCCGCGGCTCTTCGGTCCAGAAGATTGTGGGAATAGATGTCGAGCAGCGAAAGGGCAACGATTCGCTCGCCTTCCGGTCCGAACATGTCGTTGCCCATCGCTCGGGACACATGGTCATGGAGCAGCGGGACGCCGAGTGCCATGGCCGTGACGAGCGCGGCCCGGACCCTCCGGTCGATTGTGGGTGGATCAGCGCGGGCCTCGTCAGCGCGGGCGAGCCATTGCTCGGTCGCTGTCACCATCTCATCGAAGATCGCCGCTCCCGTCGCCGCGGGCTCATCGACCAGGGTTCGGGCTGTATGGCACCAGACCGACTGGCATCGAAGCGGGCCTGATCAGCCCGCCCTCGGCCGCACTCCGCGCTTGTGCACCTCGGTATCGACCACCGGCCGTGCCTGGCAGGCCAGGCGTACGACCTTCCCCTCGTAGAAGGACCGCCCGGCGAACAGCTCGAGCGCCCCGAGCTCGGGCTCACCCGGCGGTTCGAATGCATCGGGGCTCTCGTGCAACGTGATGGCGCATGCCGTGCACAAGGCCTGGCCGTGGCAGATGGTGGGCCAGCGATAGCCCTGCCGCTCGGCCGCCGCCATCAGCGTCTCGCCCTTGGCCACCGCGATCGTGACGCCGGACGGCTCGACTCGTACCATGGTGACGCCGTCGTCGGCCTGCGGGTCGCTCGGCTCATCGCGAGACACGAATCGAGCACTCCGGCTCGGGCGGTACCGCCCTCATCCCCGCACGAGGTGGTCACCGATCACCTTGGCCTCGCGCAGCGGCACGAGATCATCGGCGCTCATCCCCAGCTCCTGGCACAGGATCTCCTCGGTGTGCTGGCCCAGAAGTGGTGCCGGGGACCGGTACCAGCGGTCGGGACCACCCGAGAGTCGCATCGGCCATCCGGGATAGGGCCGCATCCCGACGACGGGATGGTCCACTTCCTCGAAGAACCGGCGCGCCAGCAGCTGTTCGTTCTGACCGATGTCATAGGCCGAGGCCACCGGCTCGGCGGGGACGCCTGCGTCCTGTAGTGCAGTCAGCACATCGCCAGCACGGTGGCGCCCGCACCACGATGCGATCTCGGTGTCGATGCGGTCATGCGCTGCCCGCCGCCCGACGGCGCCGGCCAGCGAGGCGTCACCGGCCAAGGCGGGGAGGGTCATCGCCTTGCACAGCGCCTCCCACTCCCTATCCGTGCCGATGGACAGGGCGATCCACCCGTCGGGATCGGCGCAGGGGTAGACACCCTGGGGCGCCGCGGCCGGTCCTCGATTGCCTTCACGGGTCATGAGGGAACCGTAGGCGGCGTACTCGACGACCTGCTCGACCGCCAACGTTGACGGCCATGTCCAGCATGGCCAGTTCGATCTCCTGACCGGCACCGGTGCGCCGCCGCTGCTCGAGCGCGGCGAGCACGGCGAAGGAGCCGTGGATGCCGGCGACCGGGTCGCAGATGCCGGGCAGGATGGGGGGCCCGTCGGCCCTGCCCGTGACCCAGGCCATGCCCGACGCCTGTTCCATCGTGGATGCGAAGGCCGGCCGGTCACGCCAGGGGCCCTCGAGCCCCCACCCGGGCATGCGCACGTAGATGATCTCGGCCCGAGCGGCACACAGCCGGTCGTAGGTGAGCCCGAATTGCTCCATCACCCGTGGCGTGAAGTTCTCGACGACGACGTCGGCGGTGGCGACGAGCCGAAGGAGGATCTCGCGGCCACGAGCCTGGGAGAGGTCGAGCGCTATCCCGCGCTTGTTCAGGTTGACCGAGAGGAACAACGAGCCCCGCTCGTACCACTGCTCGGTGGTCGTCGGCACGGTGACGCTGAAGCGCATCGGGTCCGGGCGCTGCACGGACTCGACCTTGATGACGTCGGCACCCAGGGCGGCGAGGTACTGGGTGCCGAACGGACCGGCCCAGAAGCCGGTGAGGTCGATGATGCGTACGCCGTCGAGGGGGAGGCCGGACGAGCCGGGACGGTCGGCCGCATGCGCCACCCGGGCAGGACGGTCGCTGAATCCGACGGCGTCGTGCTGGGCGAGCTGTGGTGCCGGCTCGACGGGCCGTGGGGCGGTGTGGCTGGCGCGGAACGGCGGCCGCGGAACGGGGAAGCCGCCCCGGGGGTTCGCCTGAAAGAGGTCGCGGGCAACAAGGTGGGGCACGTCCCTCACGGTGGCGCCCGTGGAGACGGGTGCGGCCGGGACGCGGAACGACGCGGCCAGCTCGACCACCTCAGCGGCTGTGTGCTCCATCAGCCAGGGGCTGATCTCGGCGATGACCTCGGCCACGTCGGCCTGGCGGACCTTCTGGTCGTTCCAGGCGTTGCGCGCCACGAGATCGGCGCGACCGATCATGGCCAGGAAGTCGTGCCACTGCTGCACGGTGATAGTGGCCAGCCCGACGAATCCGTCCTTGCACCGCTCGATGCCGGGCACCATGGTGAAGGTCTGGTTAGGCGAACCGCCGGGCAGGGCGGCGAAGAGCGTCGGGTAGACCAAGAAGGTGACCGCCAGGCACTCCAGGCTCGACACGTCGACGTGCTCGCCGACCCCGGTGCGCTGGGACCGCGCCCGGGCAGCCAGCCCGCCGGCGGCGGCATAGGCACCGACCGCCCATTCGCCCAGCCGGCCTCCGACGGCGAGCGGCGCCCCACCCGCGTCGCCATGCAGTTGCAACGAGCCGATGAGCGCCTGCAAGAGGAAGTCGTTGCGTTGCTCGTGGGCGCGGGGAGCTGCCTGGCCGAACGGCGAGATGGACACCACGGTCAAGGCTCGGTTGGCGCGCTGAAGCCGGGAGGGGCCGAGTCCACGGGCCTCGAGGTAACCAGGCACGAACGTCTCGATCACGACGTCGCTCATGCCCGCCAGCTCGAGCGCTCGGGCCCGCCCACGTGGATCCTCGATGTCGGCGACGACGCTGCGCTGACCGGCGGCGAGATGGCGGAAGAGCGCCCCGTCCGGGTCGCCGTCGCGACCCACCGAGCCCGAGGCGGACCATCGACGGAGCGGGTGCCCGGCCGGAGGCTCGAGCTTGACGACCTCTGCGCCGGCATCGGCGAACAGCTTGGCCGCGTACGCCCCGGCGATGCTGTCGGAAAGGTCGAGAACCCGCAGGCCGTCGAGGGCGTCGAGGGGGCCGCTCCGGGCGGTGCGCCGATGGACGTCCGGGTCGGGACCGGTCGGCCTACTCGAAGAGGTACTGGTCAAGGACCTGGTGATGATGGACGATGTTTGCCTCCTGGACCGGATTGAGCAACGCCCGCTGGTAACCCCGCGACTGCATGCCCTTGGTGATCTCGACCAGGTTTCCAAAGTCCTGATTGTTGATCACGCCCCAGTCCTTGGTCGACCAGTCCTCGTAGTACTTCCTCTCGACGGGTCGAGCCTCGGACCCGGCAGGCAGCCACTCCAGCGCCCAGTAGTCGAGGAGTGTGCTGTTCGGATCGAGACCGTTCGGACGGGACCGGTACAGGGTCGCGTTCCCGTGGACGATCGGGCCGAGGAAATTGGGGAAGAGATGGATCGTGCCGTTCCGAAGGATCTGGTCATCGCTCAGACCGTTGAGGTCGTACCCCCGGTCACGCATCGACGTGATCCGAAGGTCGTTGAAGACCTCCACCGCCGTCTTGCCCTCGGGCGGCCCGTTACGGCGCAGGTCGTCGAGAAGGCGCCGGTCCGAGCGGGAGAACAGTCCGGCGACGGCGTCGATCCGGTCGGCCAGCAGCTCGTCCTCGTCGTAGTCCTCGGGGTCCAGGCCGAGACGAGGGCTCGGGCCCAGCTCGCGGCGGTATTCGGTCTCCCCGTACAGGCTGTGCTTGCCGACGGCCACATAGTCGAACCGGGTGTCGTCGTACCAGGTCAGCATCTGGGGGTGGAGGCCCTGGGGATGGTATCCCTCGTTGAAGGAATCGACCGCCGTCTTCCAGTTGCACTCGAAGAGAATCGTCCGATACGAGCGGAACCGGAGGTCCTCGAACCGGTACGACGAAAAGAGCTCGGGTACGTCGCCGAGAAACGACGCCAATGGCTCACAGTGGGGATCCATGTTGACGAACACGAAGCCGCCCCACCGGCCGACCTGGACCTCGCCGAGGCGCACGTCATCGTCGGTGAGCGTTGGCGGGTAGTCGTGGCGATCGACCACCTCGATGATCTGTCCGTCGAGGTGCCAGCGCCATGCGTGGTACCGGCATCGGATCTCGGCGGTGGCGAAGTTGCCCCTGCCGCTGGCCAATCGGGTACCCCGATGCGCGCAGGCGTTGAAGAACGCGGTGATCGTCTCGGCGTCGCTCCGCACCACGAGGATCGACTGGTCACCGATGGTGTACTCGAGGAAGTCCCCCGCATGGGGGATCTCCTCTTCCCGACAGGCGATCTGCCACACCCGCGGCCACAGGCGCTCCATCTCCAGGTCGAAGAATTCCTGGGTGGTGTACCGGGCACCGGGCACGGCCACCAGACCGCGATACTCGCTCAGCGAGAAGTCGCTCTTGGCCCGGGCCATCTGCTCAACCGCCGAGCAGCGGTCGTGGTGGAGGCTCGGCACCCCCCTGGAACTTCGGAATTATTGTCACCATGGTCCGATCATAGAGAAGCCCCACGGGTGTCGACAGGTGCCGACGACCCTCTGCGGGCGCCCGGTTCACGTGCGCACCGTCGGGGACGGGATAGTGTCACCTCGGTCCGGGTCGACGGCGCGGTTGTCGGCACGGGCGGCCAACCTGGCTGGGTTGCAGCAACGATCGGATCGGGGTGAGGTGCCGAGTTGACCACGTATGGACCTGACATCTACACGGAACCAGACGGAGACCCCGATACGCTGGCGAACCTCGGGCCCCTGGGCCCGATGGCCGGAATCTGGGAGGGGACCAAGGGGGCCGACCAGCACCCGGTCGCCGACGGCAGCGACCACGACGTCTTCGTGGAGCGCTACCAGTTGGAGCCGATCGACCGCCAGACGAACGGTCCCCAGCTCTTCTACGGCCTGAGGTACCACACCCACATCACCAAACCGGGTGAGACCGAGACCTTCCACGACCAGGTGGGCTACTGGCTCTGGGAGCCGGCGGCCGAGGCAGTGACCCTCACGCTGGGCATTCCCCGGGCGCAGGCGCTGCTGGCCTCGGGGCCGGCAACCGCCGACGCCACCGACTTCGAGCTCACGGCGACGCTCGGTTCCGAGGTCTACGGGATCCTGTCCAACCCGTTTCTGGACCAGTCCTTCCGTACGCTCAGCTATCGGATCCACGTGACGGTGAACGATGACGGGACGTGGTCGTACGAGGAGGAGGGGGTCCTGCAGATCCCGGACCGAGAGGAACCCGTCAGCCATATCGACCGCAACACGTTGTCCAGGATCGCTCCGCCCGAGCTCAATCCGTTGGCGCACGCCGCCCGCCAGGCGAAAGCTGGGCCGGGCAGGGAGGGAAGCCTGGCCATCGGATCCTTGCGGCCGGGTCAGCAGGGCCCTCAGGCCACGTGACGGAGTGAGAACGGGATCGGCGTGTCGTAGGCGTCCCGTGATTCCGGGTAGCCAGGCGTCGTAGTAGAAGCACGACCGAGATACCCGGACCCTCGGGTCGGGCAGACTGGTCCGATGACGAGGAACGCCGATGGCACGTAAGAAGACATTTCGGAGCCAGCTCTACCGGGCCGCCCGCGACGTGGGCGACGTCGAGGCGGTGAAGAGCGGCGGTGTCGAGGGACTGGCCAAGCGCGACGCCCGCCGAGCCGTCTACCGCCAGACCAACAAGGCCACCGGGTCGTTCCTCCGGGCCTTGGGGCTGTCCGGGAGCCGGAGGAAGCGGTAGGCCTTCGCCTGAACGGGGGCGACGTGGAAAACTACCGATCGGGCCCGAGAGCGCACGGGAACCAGGATCGAGAGAGGGGCACATCGTGGCCATCGCATCCACCGATGTCGTGAGGGTACGCGGCGAGGTCAACTACCTCCTCAACCGCACCGACGATGCCGGCGCGACGCTCGAGTTCTGGAGCGAGGACGACGCCCGCTCCACGATGCGACTCGCCACCGGGACGTCGGTATGGATCCACGACACGAGGCCGGTGCGGGACACCCTCGATCTCGACGGGAACGGGTTCGTCCTCGTCGACCACCGGAGCGCGGTGTCGAACTTCGACCTGATCCAGCTGCACCCGCTCGTCGACCAGCACTACGCCCACGAGATGGCCGACCTGCTCACCGATGTGACCGGCGCCAGTCTGGTCGTGGTCATGTCCGCCGGAAAGAAGCGCTACGGCGAAGCCGAGGTCGACAAGCTTTCGCACCTTCCCAACGCCAAGCCGGCCCGCTATCCCCACGCCGACAACACGGACGCTTCAGTGGTCCAGCTCCTCGGCGTCATCCACGACGCCTTCGACGTCGATCGGTACTCACGATGGGCGGCGTACAACCTGTGGCGAGCGGTCACTCAGCCGCCCCAGGACATTCCCCTGGCCGTCTGCGATGCTCGGACCATCGCTCCGGAGGACGAGGTGGTGGTGACCGCGGTCACCACCGAGCTCTCGGGCGACATACGCCACGACACCACCGGCTATCGATGCAGTGAGGATCATCGCTGGTGCTACTTCTCGGACATGACGCCGGATGAGGTGCTGGTGTTCAAGGCCCATGACAGCGACAGCCGGTACCCGTCGCGGGTGGCACACACGGCCTTCGACGACCCGAGTTGCCCTCCCGGCGTCGCCACCCGCGCCAGCGTCGAGACCCGCGCCTTCGCCTTCTTCGCCTGATTGGAGCGTCTGGGGGCCCGCCTCGGCGTGGCTCGAGTCAGCGCGAGGTGAGGTGGGCCGCGACCCGGTTGAAGCGGGGGTCCTCGTCGCCGGCGAGACGTCCCACCCATCGCAGGACCTCGGCCGCGTCGACCGGGGCGCCGGCTGCGAGCGTCGCCTCGACGTCGACCCAGTCCCTCGGTCGGTTGAAGACCGCCTTGCACACGATGAGATGGTCGGCAGCGAGGATGGGGATGGTCTCCTCCCCGGACGGATCAGCGGGTGCCGCGCCCGCGGCGGGCGAGTGCGTCGATGGCCACCGCGGCCAAGAGCACCAGTGCCGTCACCATGAACTGTGTGGCCGCGCTGATGCCGAGCAGCCCCAACCCGTTGTAGATGGTGGCGATGACCAGGCCTCCGAGGAGGGCGTGCACCATCTTGCCCCGGCCGCCGAAGAGGCTCGTGCCCCCGATCACCGCAGCGGCCACCGCATAGAGCACGAGGGTGCCGCCGTCGATGTTGTTGGAGATCGAACCGAGCCGCGACGCATAGAGGATCCCGGCCGCGCCCGCCGTCAGGCCGGTCAGGGTGAAGGCCCAGAAGCGGTTCCACCCGAGGCTCACGCCGCCTCGCCGGGCCGCCCCGGCGTTCCCGCCGATGGCGTACAGGTAGCGGCCGAAGCGGGTGCGGGTCAGCAGGAACGTCCAGGCGACCACGAAGGCCGCCACGATGACCACGGCATAGGGCACACCTTGGAGCACGGCGAATTTGCTGCGGTTGGTATTGCAGATGAGGACGAGGGCCACCCCAGCTGCGGCGATCACCGCCACCTTGAGAATGGTCATGGCCAACGGGGGAGCAACGAGGCCACTGGCACGACGCCGCCGGTCCCGGAAGATGGTGAACACGCCGAACACGGCGACGGCGGCCACCATCACGATCCATCCGGCCACGTCGCCCTTCAACCCGATTCTCCCTCCACCTCCTCGTCTCGCCGCCGATCAATTCGAATGGCTGGTGGCAGCAAGCGTTGCCGAGATGGAGCGGGCTTCGTGTCAGGATCGCCCAGGTCGGAGTCCCTTGACCTCGACGGACTACACCAGGTACGATACTCAGTATGCTACGCATAAAGTTCCGAAGATGAGCATCCGGCACGCACTGCTCGCCCTGTTGAGCGAGGGGCCAAAGTACGGCCTCCAGCTCCGTCAGGAGTTCGAGGCGAGGACCGGTGAGGTCTGGCCCTTGAACGTCGGCCAGGTCTACACCACCCTGCAGCGACTCGAGCGCGACGGGCTGGTCGAATCGGACGACACCGACGCCGAGGGCCCACAGAAAGACTTCCGGATCACCGCCGAGGGCGCCGACGAGCTGGGCGAGTGGCTACGGACGCCGCCTGACCTCAGCTCGCCCCCCCGTGACGAGCTGGTCATCAAGGTCCTGGTGGCGATGCGGATGCCCGGGGTCGACGTGCACGAGGTGGTGCAGGTGCACCGCCGCTACCTGGTGGAGCTGATGCAGCAGTGGACCCGCCTGAAAGAGGACGAGGCCCGGTTCGACCTCAGCTTCGCACTGGTGGTCGACGCCGAGCTGTTGCGGCTGGACTCCGTCATCCGCTGGCTCGACATGGCCGACGGTCGCCTGAAGCGTGCCGCATTCGAGCCGGCGCCCGCAGATGGCTTCCCGATGCCGAAGATGAGGCGGAAGGTAGGTGATCGGCGATGAGTTATCTCGAACTGCGAAGCGTCTCGAAGGTCTACGGCGAGGGTGCGACCGAGGTCCGGGCGCTGCACGGCATCAATCTCTCCGTCGATGGCGGGGCACTGGTGGCGGTGATGGGGGCGAGCGGCTCGGGCAAGAGCACCCTGTTGACCATCGCCGGGAGCCTCGAACAACCGACCACCGGCGAGGTGCTGGTCGGCGGGGCCGTCCTGTCGGCGATGTCGCGCAACGACCAGGCTCGGATGCGACGGCGCTCGATCGGCTTCGTGTTCCAGGACTTCAACCTCCTGCCCGGGCTCAACGCGGTGGAGAACGTCTCGCTGCCCCTCGAGCTCGACGGCGTGTCGGCGAGAAGGGCCCGATCCGCCGGCATGGCCGCCCTCGAGGAGCTCGACCTGGCCGATCGGGCCAGCCATTTCCCCGACCAGCTCTCGGGGGGCGAACGGCAACGGGTGTCCATCGCCCGGGCCGTGGTGGGGGAGCGCCAGCTGCTGCTGGCCGACGAGCCCTCGGGCGCGCTCGATTCGGCCAACGGCGAGGCGGTGATGCGCCTGGTGCTCGCCGCCTGTCGGCGGGGCGTGGCCGCGGTGCTGGTCACCCACGACGCCAAACTGGCCTCGTGGGCCGACCGGGTCGTGTTCCTGCGGGACGGGCAGATCGTCGACCAGACGATGCCGCCTTCGAGCCCCGAGTCGTTGATCGAGCACGCCCACCGATGAGCGTTGCCGTGCTCGAGCGGCCGACCACGAGCCGGCCGGGCGACGGCGGTGCTCCGGCCCGCCGTGCCATGGTGCGGTGGGCGTGGCGTCTGTTTCGGCGAGAGTGGCGTCAGCAGGTGATCATCCTGGCCCTCGTCATCGTGGCCGTGGCCGCCACGGTCGTGGGGGCGGCGGTGGCCACCAACACGCCGCCGCCGGCCAACGCCGGGTTCGGTACCGCCCAGGAGCTGGCCACGCTCCATGGGTCCGACCGGCAAGTGGCCACCCAGGTCGCCGCTTTGGAGCATCGCTTCGGGCGCACCGATGTCATCGAGAACGAGACCCTCGCCATCCCGGGCTCGGTCGGGACCTATCAGCTGCGCGCCCAGGACCCAGCGGGCCCGTACGGGCGGCCCATGCTCTCCCTCGTCGACGGGCACTACCCGACGGGGCCGGGCCAGGTGGCGGTGACCGACGGGGTGGCATCGGCCTTCAACCTCACCATCGGTGGCCTCTGGCACCAGGGGGGCACGACCCGCCGCGTCGTCGGCATCGTCCAGAACCCCCAGAGCCTGCTCGACGAGTTCGCCCTCGTGGCGCCCGGCCAGGTCCACGCACCGAGCACCGTCACCGTCCTCTTCGACGCGCCGGGGGTGGACCTGTCCAAGCTCGGCGTCCGATGTCCAGATCGCGTCGGGGTCGTCGGGCAACGGATTCAATCCCGAGACCATCGTCTTGGCCCTGGCCACGGTCGGGATGCTGCTGATCGCCCTGGTGTCGGTGGGCGGCTTCACGGTCCTGGCCCAGCGTCGGCTGCGGTCGATCGGGATGGTCGGCGCCCTCGGCGCCACCGACAAGCACATCCGTCTCGTCGTGCGGGCCAACGGCGTCGTGGTCGGTCTCGTCGGATCGCTGGTCGGCGCGGCGGTGGGCCTGGCCGCCTGGCTGGCCTATCGGCCGAGCCTGGAGTCGAGCTCCCACCATGTGATCGGGGCGTTTCAGCTGCCGTGGGTGGTGATCGTCGTCTCGATGGTGCTGGCCGTGCTGGCCACGCTGTTCGCCGCCTCTCGCCCGGCCCGCTCGATCACGAAGGTCCCCATCGTGGCCGCCCTCGCCGGCCGGCCCGCTCCGCCCAAACAGGTGCACCGGTCGGCCGTGCCCGGCGTCGTCCTCCTCGTCGTCGCCTTCGTCCTGTTCTCGATCGCCGGCCGGGGCACCAGTAGCGGCGGAGGTATGCCCGAGGTCGTCCTCGGCTTCGTCGTCCTCATCGCCGCGGTGATCCTGTTGTGCCCGTTCTGCCTGACCCTGCTGGCCCGGTTCGGACGCCGAGCCCCGATCGCCGTGCGCCTGGCCTTGCGCGACCTGTCCCGCTACCGGGCCCGGTCGGCCTCGGCGCTGGCCGCCATCAGCCTCGGCGTGCTCATCGCCGTGGTCATCAGCGTCCTCTCGGCCGGACGGTACGCCAATGTCCTCGACTACGCCGGGCCCAACCTGGCGTCGAACCAGCTCGTCATCTCCACCGCGAACGGGCCGGCGGGCGGCGGGGACCCGGGCGCTCCGGGGGGGACGGCGACGCCCGCCAACCCGGCGGCCTTGGAAGCCAACGTGCACGACATTGCCGCCTCGGTCGGGTCGCGTGACGTCGTGGAGCTCGACACGACCACAGCCTCGCTCACCCATGCCGCCCCTGGCCGAAACTGGGATGGGCCGATCTATGTGGCCACACCGTCGCTCCTCCGGGCCTTCGGGATCACGTCGTCGGCGATCGACCCCGCCGCCGACATCCTGACCATGAGGCCTGGCCTGTCCACCCTGTCCGACATGCAGCTCACCTACGGCGGCAAGGCGACCTCCGTCGGACCCGGTACCGGGCCGCACCCAAGGGCACAGGGCGACTTCCCCTGCCCCCGGGGCTCGTGCGTGGCCAACCCGGTGATCCAAGAGGTCGGCGCCCTACCGTCGGGGACCTCCGCGCCCAACACCGTGATCACCGAGCACGCCGTCCACCAGCTCGGCCTGCAGACCATCCCGGCGGGTTGGCTCATCCAGAGCCCCCATCCTCTCACCGCCGCCCAGATCAGCAGTGCCCGGTCGACCGCGGCCGCGGCGGGCATGGCCGTCGAGACCAAGTCCAGCGCGCCCACCTCGTCGGAGATCATCGACTGGGCCACCGCCTTCGGTATCGTCCTGGCCCTCGGGATCCTGGCCATGGCCGTCGGCCTCATCCGGAGCGAGACGGCGAGCGACCTCCGGACCCTGGCCGCCACCGGGGCGAGCAGCTCGACCCGCCGGACCCTCACCGCCGCCACGGCCGGCGCCATGGCGCTGCTCGGCGCGGTGCTGGGCACGGTGGCCGGCTACGTGGCCGCCATCGCCTGGTTCCGGAGCAGCGCCCAGAACGGCGGTCTCGCCGCGCTGTCGAGTGCCCCCACCGCCAACCTGGTCATCATCGTCGTCGGCATGCCGCTCGTTGCCGCAGTCGGCGGCTGGCTGCTGGCCGGGCGCGAACCGACCGGCATGGCCCACCAGCCGATGGAGTGATCGCCGCCGCCACCGGTTGACCGCCTGCCCGTCAGCTGCCGAGGGCGAGGCACCCCCGCCGCGCCGCCTCGGCGGCCAGCCGGGCCGCCCGCGTTGTGTCGCGGGCCAGTCGTTCGAGCCTCCCGCCCAGCTCGGGATCGGCGGCCATGAGCCGTTCGACCTCCGCCAGGTTGGCCGAGCCGTCAGGGTTGGTCATGGCGACGACCCGCTCGTCGAGGAGGCCGTCGAAGTGCCGGTCGCTGATGCACCGGTACACCGACCACGCGCACCCGTGGGCCTCGCACACCTCGGCCACGGCCGAGGACTCCATGTCCACCCCGAGGCAGCCCTCGCCAGAAGAGCCGCAGGCTCAGCTGGGGGTCGAAGCTCACCGCCCCCGTGGTGACCAGCTTCCCCGCCCGAGGCGCGTCCCCGGGCGGGTCATGGCGGTAGGTGGCGCCGCTCCCGTGGTCGACGACCGTCTCGGGATTGATGAGGGTCCCGACGGGGAGGTCGGGGTCGAGACCGCCGCAGATGCCGGCGATCATCACGTGGTCGACTGGGACGCGGGAGGGATCGGCCGTGTCGAACAGCGCGGACGTCGCCGCTCGGGTCGAGGAAGGGCCCATCCCGATGTGGAGGGCGGTCACGTCCGACGTGCCCACGCGGCCGGTGGCCGCAGCGCCGGGTACGTCGCCGGCGGAGCCAAGCCCGAAGGCGGCCACGATGGCCTCCATCTCGAGCGGCATGGGCGCCAGGACGACGACGTGGCGGGCCGGCAGCGGCTCAGACCCGATCCGTTGGCGGTGCGGCCTCCCGAAGCCCGTGCAAGAGCCGGGAACATGCCTTTGCGTACTGTCGGCTCGAGAACGAGGACGCCTCGACGGCATAGCGACGGGGGTCGTTGAGCGCGGTGATCGTGACCATGGCGACATCCATGGATGCGGCATCGATCGACACGCGGAGGGACACCGGTCTCATGCGGACCGGCGCGATCGTGCCGAAGAGCCGGTAGCCGACCCGCGACCCGAACGTCATGTCGACCAGGTTGTTGCGTTCGGCCGAGACCGTTCCCCCGAGGGCCCGCCCGGCCTCCTTCAGCGCTGCGGCCACTGTCGCAGGCTCGCCCCTGGTGGCCCAGGAGCTGCTCGTCAGGTGCGAGCCGGAGGAGTCAGGCACGAAGTGAAACGTACCCCGAGGCCGGGCCCGATGCCCAGGCCGAACCGTGCGTCGGGCCGCCGCAGGACGGGTCCGAACCCGATGAACGGCAGGAGAATCAAAGGGCGCCACGCAGGTCGCATATGTAGTCACTGAGCGTTGCGAGAGCTGCCGAGCACCTCGCCGGCGCGGAGCACCGAGACCGGGCCGTCCTCGCTCACGGCGATCACGGTGGCGAGCGGGTCGTCATGGCTGTAGCGACGGCCGGAGGTGTGCCGGGTGCCGCCGAAGGGTTCCACCGTCGCCTCGGCCACCGTGCTGGGCACCAAGCGCACGCCGAGCTGGCGCAGCACCCCCAGCGAGTCGAAGACGGCCGCGCCGTCGATCTGGGCCAGGGCGTGGCGGAGCGGCGCGAGGTGGGCGGCTCTGCGGATTCGGAGGGGCGGCGGTGTCGGGAGTCGCTCCTCGACCGGGGGACCGGGCCCGGCATCGGGCCGATAGATGAGCAAGGACCCGATCCCCAGGGAGCCGAGGTCGTGCACGGCGAACTCGAGCATCGCCTCCAGGACTCTGGGATCGCCGTGGACCTCATCGCCGATGATCCCGTCGATCCAACTGCTGACGGGCGGCTCGTGGTGCCAGCTGAAGCCGTCCCAGCGGAGCACCCCGAATGCGCCGACCACCCGCACCGATCCGGCCGGGTGGCGCTGCACGATGGTGGCCTCGAACACTTCCGCCAGGACGACCAGGTCCCGTTCCGATCCGGCTGGACGATCGAGGACCATCCACTCGGCGGTGCCGTCGCTTCGGCGCACGATCCAGCTCGAGAGCCCGTCGGCGAACCGCCGGGCGGCCGGGAGGGGCTGGCGGTTCAGCGCCTGGCGGGTGATGTCGAGCTCCGTCCCCGTTGCCCACGTGGCCGGGTCGGACCGCGGATCGAGGATGGTGCCGCTGCTGACGACCCGCCGCTCGTGGACCGGCGGACGGAGGGCATAGTCGATCTCCTCGACCAGGATCGCCGGGAAGCCCCCGGGCTCCTCGAGATCCAGGCCGCTCTCCTCGAGCTCCTCGGCCAGCCGCCGCAGCCGAGCGGCACCGGGCTCGCGGTTCGGACCGGGAGGAGGCACAGCGTTGATCGTAGCGATGCCGACGGCCGGCCCATCCCGGGGCATACCATCTGCTGGTGACCTCTCGGCTCGATGCATCCCTGCTCGAGGAGGCCCACGGTCTGCTCGAGTCGGCCGTCGCCCTGCGCCGGCGTGTCCACGCCTACCCCGAGATCGGTTTGGACCTGCCGGTGACCCAGGTCGCCGTCCTCGAGGCCATCGACGGGTTGGGACTCTCGGTGAGCACCGGCGCCGCCACGAGCTCGGTAGTGGCCGTGCTCGAGGGCGACGGGGAGGGCCCGACCACGCTGTTGCGGGGCGACATGGACGCGCTCGAGATGCCCGAGGACACCGGGCTCGAATTCTCCTCACGTGTCGAGGGCCACATGCACGCCTGTGGCCACGATGCCCATCTGGCCATGCTGGTCGGCGCGGCACGGCTCCTGCATCGTCGCCGTCGGGAGCTGCGCGGCAGGGTGGTGTTCATGTTCCAACCGGGCGAGGAGGGCCACGGCGGCGCCAAGGTCATGCTCGACGAGGGCCTGCTCCGCGACCACGGAAGCGTCGACCGGGCCTTCGCCATCCACGTCACCCCGTTGCTCCCGACCGGGACGGTGGCCACCCGGGTGGGGACGTTGCTCGCGTCGGCCGACGAGTTCCGGGTCACCGTGCGAGGCGCCGGTGGGCACGCCTCGATGCCGCACGACGCGACCGACCCGGTGCCCGTTGCCTGTGAGATCGTCACCGCCTTCCAGACGATGGTCACCCGGCGCGTGCCCGCCTTCGACCCTGCTGTGCTCACCGTGACCGAGGTCCGAGCGGGGACGGCGTTCAACGTCATCCCGGAGACGGCGCTCTGCCACGGAACGATCCGGGCGGTGTCGGACGCCTCGAGGGAACTCGTCCTCGCCGGGCTGCAACAGGTCGCCGAGCACGTTGCAAAGGCCCATGGGTGTACGGCCCAGGTGGAGTGGCTCGACTGCCACTACCCGGTCACGGTCAACGACGAGGCCGCCGCCGAGCGGACACTGGGCGTCGCTGCTGCACTGATCGGCGAGGGCGGAGTCGCTCGAATGCCGAACCCGGTCATGGGCGCCGAGGACTGGTCCTACGTGCTGCAACGGGTTCCCGGGTCGATGGCCTTCCTCGGCGGGGCACCGCGTGGGGTGGCCCACCCGGCCCCCAACCACTCCAACCGGATGGTGCTCGACGAGGCAGCCATGACGACGGGCATCGCCTTGCACGCGGCGATGGCGCTCGGGTAGGACCGGCCCTGGACCCGGTTGCACACCTCGGGGGCCCCGACCTGGTGGGTGCTGGCGAGGCCCTCCTGGTGGGGGATCGGGCGTTCAGTCCGCCGCCTGGTCCAGGGCCTCGACGGCCACCTCGTCGAGCACGAGTTCGGTCGCGGCCAGGTTCTCCTCCAGATGGGCCAGCGACGCGGTCCCCGGAATGAGCAACGCCGTGGTTGCCTGGGCCAACAGCCATGCGAGGGCTACCTGCGCCCGGCTGACGCCGAGGCGGCCAGCAGTCTCCTCGACTGCCGGGGCGTCGAGAACGGGATTGTCGGCGAAGAACGCTGATCCGAGCGGGAAGAACGGGACGTATGGCACCGCGTCGGCTCGACACTCGTCGAACAGCGGCTGGTCGCTGCGGTCGGTCAGGTTGTAGGCGTTCTGGACACAGGCCACGTCGGTCCTGGATCGCGCCACCCGGTAGTCGTCGAGGACCACATTGCTCAGGCCGATGCCGCCGATGAGGCCCTCGTCACGAAGGGCGATCATGGCGTCGAGTTGTTCGGCCAGCGGCACGTCGGACTCGGGGTGTCGCCGGAGGTTGACGACGGGGACTTGATCGAGCTGCAGGCTGGCCAGGTTGGCCTCGACCCCCGCCCGGAGGTCCTCGGGGCGCTGGGCCGGTAGCCACTGGCGCTTCTCGTCGCGTACCGCGCCGACCTTCGACACCAGCACCAGGTTGTCGGGATAGGGGAAGAGGGCTTCGTGGATCAGCTCGTTGGCCACGTCGGGTCCGTAGAACTGGGCCGTGTCGAGGTGGTCGACCCCGGCTTCGATCGCCCGGCGCAGTACGGCGAGGGCCTGGTCCCGGTCGGCGGGCGGCCCGAACACGCCGGGTCCGGGTAGCTGCATGGCGCCGAACCCCATCCGGTGGACCGGCCGGCCGGCCAGGATTGCAGTGTCGCCGGGCATCTCTCCCATATTGAACACGGGGCACCCCGAAGTCCAGTCGACGCCCGGCATCGAGGGTGCCCGGATCAGGTCTCCGGGTCGCTGCCCTTCCATCGCATGATCTCGGCTCGCACGACCTCGGGATCGGGGTCGGCGGCCAGAAAGGCCCGGTGGATCTGGACGGCGAGAACGGCGCGCTGCGTTGCCGTGGCCGGCAGGCCGGCGGCGAGGACCATCTCCCTGTGCTCATCGAGGAAGGTGGCGGCGGCGCGGACTGCGTCGTGCTCCACATGGTCGGCCGGGGAGGCATAGCTGAACTGCCATCGCCGCGCCCGTTGGGCAACCGGGACCCGCTCATGGTCGACCTCCACGCCGGCAGCGGGAAAGACCCGACAGTCGTAGGTGCGGCAGGTTCGCGGCCGGTGCTCGTAGATCGAGCACCGGTCGTCGATCAGCATCGGGCAGTGCCCCTGCTCGTCGTAGCCGAGCAGCACGTGGCCGGAAGGCAGGCGGGGCGCAGGGAAGAGCAGGCTTGCCGGCACATGGGCCAGTGTGTCGCTTTCGTCGGGGGATATGTGGACGAACTGCGACGAGGTGCAACAGGCCGTGCAGCCACCACAGGGAACGTCGGCCCCGCGCTCACCGAGCAGAGCGGCCTCCATCTCGACGATCCAGGCTGAGAACTCGCCTGCCCTCAACGCCTGCTCGTCGTTGGACTTGTCGTTGGACTTGTCGTGGGGCATGAGTGCGATGGTGGACGAAGGCGGTGCGCGCGACTCGAGGACTGCGCCTGTCCCCGGGAGCTCGTTTCAGAGACAGCATAAGCGGCCAGCCTGTTGGTCTACCGACCGTCCGCCGAGCCGACCCTCCGCCGAGCCGGGCATCCGAGCCCATGGCAGGATGAGGGGATGACGAGCGAACGGTTGGAGGTCGAACGGACGATCGCCGCCGACCCGGCGTCGATCTTCCAGGTCCTGAGCGACCCGCACGGCCACGTGGCCATCGACAGCTCGGGCATGCTCATGGACGCCTCCGGCGAGCCGGTGACGGCGCTGGGTGACACCTTCGTCGTGCACATGGATCGCGAGGCGCTCAACGACTACCCGATGGGCCGCTACGACGTGACCGTCACCATCACGGCGCTGGTTCCCGACCGCCAGATCGAATGGACGATCCTGGGCGAGCTCCGCCCCCAGATCGGGCACGTCTACGGCTATCTGCTCGAGCCCGGCGAGGAGGGGACCAAGGTCACCTCGTACTACGACTGGTCGTCCATCGATCCGGTCTACCGGGACGCGGGGATCTTCCCGGTCATCTCGGAAGGGGCCCTTCGGGCCACACTGGGGATCCTGGCCCGGACCGTGGCCAAGGGCGGATCGGGCGCGTCGTCCTGAGGTCCGTCGGCACCTGAGCCTGGTCGGCCCTTGACGTCCGCGGTCGGTGTCTCGGCTCCGGTCAGTCGCGACTGGCCGCGGGAGCCCCCGGGTCGCGCAGCACGGCCACCCGCTCGGTGAGCGAGACGTTGAGCTTGGTCAGGACCCGGCCGAGGTCGCGCCGCTCGCCCTCGGACCAGTCGCAGAACATCTCGTTGAGCACGCGGCGCCGCTCCTTCTCGACGGCGCGCATGATCCGACGGCCCCCTGACGTGAGGGCCAGGATGGACGAGCGCCCGTCGTCCGGATCGGGTCGGCGCTCGACGAACCCGCCGGCCACCAGCGCCGTCACCTGCCGGGTGACCGTCGACGCGTCGAGGTGCAGCGCTTCGGCCAGTGTGTTGGTGCGGATCGGACCCAGCCGCTCGAGTGTGCGTAGGGCGAGGTAACCGGCCCGATCGACCTGGACGTAGAGCGAACCCTTGCGCCCGAGGGTGTCGAGCTGACGCACCAGGGTCATCAACTCGATCTCGATGACGCTGATCGAATCGCCCGGCTGATCCACGTGTACCTCCCTCGCTCGGTCCACATCCGGTGCCCGGCCCAAATTTCCTACGCACACGGCACCCCGATAGACTGGCTCAATGTAGCTGTATCGTACATCTAGTTGTCAAGGGTATGGGTCGAGGCTTGAGTGAGGAGGCCGAGATGGATGGACCGATCGTGGTCGGAACCGACGGGTCGGACACGAGCCGGCTCGCAGTCGAAGAGGCGGGGTCGATCGCCAAGTCGAGCGGGAAGCAGCTGGTCGTGGTGTTCGTCCGCCATGTCTCCTTCGCCGGGGTCGGCATGCTGGCCACCGGAGGGCTCGGCGCTGTCGCCGTGCAGGACTCGTTGGACGCCGATCAGGCGTTGGCCGAGGCCCAATGCATCGCCATCCTCGATCCGGCCGGCGTTCGTTGGCGATTCGAGGCGGGAGTGGGCGATCCGGCGTGCGAGCTGATGCGGGTCGCCACCGACCTGGAGGCCGACACCATCGTCGTGGCCGGGCGGCGGCACGGCGCGTTGGGCGGGTTCACCCATGGATCGGTCTCGGTGCGACTGCTCCACCGTTGGTCGGGCGCCCTGCTCGTCATCCACCCGAGGGCCGCCCCGTCGAGCAGGTCCAAGGCCGGAACGGCAGCGTCGTCGTGACGGCGAACATGCCCGGACCCGAGGGGCCATGGCCGGCGGCCGGTCTGCCGACGGACAACGGTCGCGCCACCTCATGACCGATGGCCCCACCGCGGTAGCCGCAGACCCTGCATCGGACCACTACAAGTGGATCGCCCTCTCCAACACCACCCTGGGCATCCTCATGGTCACCATCAACACGTCCATCCTGCTGATCTCGTTGCCCGACATCTTCCGGGGCATCAAACTGCAGCCGCTGGCACCGGGCAACACCTCCTATTTCCTGTGGATCCTCATGGGCTTCATGCTGGTGACGGCGGTGCTCGTCGTCAGCTTCGGGCGGGTAGGGGACATGTACGGCAGGGTGCGGATGTACAACCTCGGCTTTGCCGTCTTCACCCTCTTCTCCATCCTCCTCTCGGTCACCTGGATGACCGGGCCGGCGGCGGCGATGTGGATCATCCTGATGCGCATCGGCCAGGGGGTCGGCGGTGCGTTCCTGTTCGCCAACTCCAGCGCCATCATCACCGACGCCTTCCCCGATGACGAGCGGGGCAAGGCCATGGGGATCAACGGGGTGGCCCTGGTCACCGGGTCGTTCCTCGGCCTCATCCTCGGCGGTGTCCTGGCCCCCATCGAGTGGCACCTGGTCTTCTTGGTCTCGGTCCCCTTCGGGCTGCTGGGCACCATCTGGGCCTACCTCAAGCTGAAGGACAACGGGGTCCGGGTCAAGAGCACCATCGACTGGGCGGGCAACATCACCTTTGCCATCGGACTGGTGGCGGTGTTGGTGGGCATCGTGTACGGCATTCAGCCTTACGGTGGCCACACCATGGGCTGGACGAGCCCCTTCGTGCTCGGCACGGTGATCGGCGGTCTCGCCGTCCTGTTCGTCTTCGTCCTGATCGAGCTGCGGGTGCCCAACCCCATGTTTCAGCTCCACCTGTTTCGCATCCGAGCGTTCACCGCCGGCGTGGTCGCCTCGCTGCTGTCGGCCATGGGCCGGGGCGGCCTGCAGTTCATGCTGATCATCTGGCTCCAGGGAATCTGGCTGCCCCAACACGGCTACGACTTCTCCCAGACGCCCCTGTGGGCCGGCATCTACATGATCCCCCTCACCATCGGGTTCCTGATCACCGGCCCCATTTCGGGCATCGTGGCTGACCGGTACGGTGCCCGCGAGATCGCCACCATCGGCCTGGTCGGCGCAGGCGTCTGCTACCTGCTGTTGGAGGTGCTGCCGATGGACTTCGACTACCTGCCCTTCGCCGTCATCATCTTGTTCTTCTCGCTGTTCTCCGGGCTGTTCTTTGCCCCCAACCAGACGGCGGTCATGAACAGCCTGCCCCCCGATCAACGGGGGGCAGGGGCGGGCATGAACGCCACGTTCATGAACTCGGCCCAGGTGCTGTCGATCGGCGTCTTCTTCTCCATCGTCACGCTGGGGCTCGCCTCGTCGCTTCCGAGCCACCTCTACCACGGGCTGGTGGCCGAGGGCGTCCCCGTGGCCCAGGCCCAACAGCTGTCCCACCTCCCGCCCATCGGCAGCCTCTTCGCCGCGTTCTTGGGCTTCAACCCCATCCAGACCGAGATCCCCCACCACGTCCTGGTCAGCTTGGGCCCGGCCCGGTCGGCCTATCTGACCGGGCACAGCTTCTTCCCCCGGTTGATCTCACCCTCCTTCCAGACCGGGCTGCGGTTGGCCTTCGACTTCGCCGCCGCCACCACCTTCATCGCCGCCGTCGCCTCGTGGCTGCGGGGCGGCAGGTACGTCCACGGCGAGCGGTCGGTGGGCGACGACGTCGGGTCCGGCCTCCTCGAGGTAGGCGAGCTGGCCTCGGCCGAGATCGGGGCCGGCGTGATGGCCGAGGAACCCTGAACCACCGGAGTCCCGCCACCGCTGCATCCCGATCAGGAACAGGGTGATGACCAGGGGTACACCGAGGAACAAGATGCCCTCGCGTACCCAGACCTCGGCATCGAACTGTGACTCGAGCAGCGTGGCCGACTGGGCATCGCGCAGGCTCGAGAAGAAGAGGACGGCTGCGCTGACCAACAGGATGTAGCCCCCGTAGAGCATCACCCGGGACTCGCGGGGGAACCATCGTGAATGCAGGTTGGTCAGGCCGTCGCCCGACGATGCCAGCTCCCACACCAGGACCACCACCAGGACCACCGCGGCGAACAGGGCCACCCTCCCGGTCGTGTCGGTGGCCTTCCCGAAGAGGAGGTCGACCCACGTGAGGAGCTGCAGACTGATGGTGAGGGTGAGGAGCAGGGAGACGGGAACCAACAGCCGGGGCAGCGCCCGGTTGGCCAGCGCGTAGAGGACGAGGGCGACGGTGGCCATGGCGGCCACCGACTTCAAGCCCTCGACGCCCAGGGTGGGGGCATTGGTCACCAGGTGCTGAGCGGTCCCCGTTGATTGCAGGCCGAAGGGATGGATCACGGTTCCCATCTCGTCGAGCTCGGTCAGCCCGTCGATGGTGCCGATCATCACGACCAGGCAGCCCGCCGCCACCCACGGACCCGGGAGCCGGTGGCGCAGGACGACGAGAGCGAGCAGGGCGACAACCGCGGCCACGATCCAGAAGGTGGCTGAGACGCCGAGGATCTTGTCGTCGAACAAGGGGTCGGAGTGACCGAGCTGCCGCTCGGCGATGTAGCCCACCGTGGCGTCGACCCCGGCCACCACGGCCAGAGCGACGAAGGCCACCCCGCGGGGCCACCGGCCTCGCGGCCTGGCCACGAGGAAGAGGATGGCCACCATCGCCCCCACCCCGGCGGCGAGGACGAGCTCGCCGGCGACGTCCCCTCCGTTGGTGAGCATGGAGGCCCGTAGCCCGTCCCAGAGGATGGCGCCCGCTCCGATGACGACCAGGGCACCGAAGGCCCCCTCCCGGGTGTGGAGACGGATGCGTCGGATGACCCGATCGGCCACGAAGTCGGACCAGCTCCCGAACTCGGATCCGGCGAGCACCAGGATGGGGACGAGAATGTACTGGATGTTGGCGATCTGATCGGCGACGTCGTCGCTGAACACGACGACGTGACCGGCCGACTTGTTGGCCAGCCACGCCGTCAGGTACACGCCTCCCACCATCACGATGAGCAGCGGGGGCACCAGCCTGCGTCGGGTCCGCCACCGCTCGGGGGGCTCGCCGTTGGGTATGTCGCGGTGGCCGCTCGTCGTCTCCGGGAACCAGGTGGCCACCCCCACGGCGACGATCCCGGCCAGAAGGAGGCAACAGACGAGCACCGAGGGGGCACCGACATGGCCGAGGGCGTCGTGCCCGCTGACCATCACCCAGAGGAAGATGCCGACCACCGCCACCCGGACTTCCCAACCGGCCCGAAACGCCCCGGCCAGGATGAGCCCCCACGCAGCCGAGGAGAAGACAAGGCAGGCCACGAAGACCGCGATGGGCATGGTCGCGGTGGTGTGGGCGAAGTGGTCGCTCTGGATGGTGGGCAGTCGAGTGTTGCGGACTCCGATCAGCATGGCCGCCACCACCAGCTGGGCCACCACCGCGCCGAGCAGGAGCTGGGTCTCGGGCCGGAGGGTCTCCACCTGGAGCACGCGTGCTCGCAGCGCGTCCCTGAGTCGGGGGTGGTCCTCGTCAGCGGCGTCGTCGCGCCTCTGGCCGTGCTCCGATCCCTCGCCCTCGACCTCGAGGGGGGAGGGATCGGAGCTGGGGGGCGGCCCGGAGTCGGGCGGCCGATTGCCGCTCACATGCCCATCCTTTCTCTCGGCCGGACGGCGCCTCTCGTCGGCCGGACGGCGCCGCTGTGGCCCGAGCGACCCGACCACGGCGCGCCAACCCTGGGAACAGCGCCGACCCGTCGGGAACGGCGCCAACTCATCGGGAAACTTAGGACATCTTCCGGGTCGCCCTCGTCGCCCCGACCAGCGAGGGGCAGGAGAGTTTTGTAGCGCAACTGTCCGTGGTAGCCTTATGTGTCAGTGCCACAGAGGGATGACCCAGAATGCTGAATCGGGACTACAAGGACCAGGACTGCTCCATCGCTCGGGCCCTCGAGGTCGTGGGCGAGCGCTGGACGCTGCTCATCGTGCGAGACGCCCTGCTGGGCCTGCGGCGCTTCGACCAGTTCCAAGAGAGCCTCGGGATCGCGCGCAACGTGCTGACCGACCGGCTGAACCGACTGGTGGAGGAGGGGATCCTCACCCGGGTGCGTTACAGCGAGAAGCCCGAGCGCTATGAGTACCGCCTGACCGGCAAGGGCAAGGACCTGCTCGTCCCCCTGACCGCCCTGCGCCAGTGGGGCGACGAGCACATCAGCACGAAGCCGCCGCGGGTGCTCCGCCGCAGGGGCGACGACCAGGTGGTGGTGGCCGCCCTCGTGCCCCAGGGCACGGAGTCGGTGGGGGCCAGCGAGGTCGTGTTGGTCGCCGGCCCCGAGCGCACCCAGACCTGATCGACGGCTCTTCCAACCAGAGTGTCCAACCAGAGTGGGTTGCATTACGCAACCTAATGTGTGACAATCGCCCTCCGACCAAGTTGTGTGAAACAACTTACTGAGGAGGCGCACATGCCGCAGCCGATGATCGACCGTGTCGCAGTCCACCGGGGCCGGCGCAGGTTGCCCACCAGGGCCGCCTATTGGCTGGCAGGGTCGGTGATCGGGCTCAGCCTGTTCGCGTCGGTGACGCCGTCCCCGCTGTACCAGTCCTACAGCCGGCTGTGGCACTTCTCGGCCCTCACCCTGACGTTGATCTACGCCACCTACGCCTTCGGCGTCCTCGCCACGCTTCTTCTGGCCGGACGCGTCTCCGACCAGGTCGGGCGCCGGCCCGCGCTGCTCGTGGCCCTCGGGGTCCTCGCGGCGTCGTCGGTGCTGTTCATGCTGGCCGACTCGACGGCGTGGCTGTTCGTGGCCCGAGGGCTCCAGGGCCTCGCCACCGGCGCCACCCTCGGCGCGGCCAGCGCCGCGCTGCTCGACCTGCACCCGAGGCGGGACCCGGCCAGTGTCGGTCTGACCAACGGGGTGGCCAGCGCCGCCGGTCTCGGCCTCGGGTTCCTCGTGTCGTCGTCCCTCGTCGACTTGGGGCGGGCGCCCCGTGTCCTCCCCTATGTGGTGCTCTTCGTCCTGTTCTCGCTGGCCTTCGCCGGCGCCTACTGGATGCCCGAACCCGTGCGCGACCGATCGGCCTTCCGGCTGACCCCCCAACGCCCCAGCATCCCGGTCGGGGTTCGCCGTGCGTTCCTCCTGGCCAGCCTGGCCGTCCTCTCCTCCTGGTCGATCGGCGGCCTCTTCTTCTCGCTCGGCCCGGAGCTGTCCGACCATCTGTTCAAGACGTCCAACGTGATGTTCTCGGGGATCGGCGTGGTGGCACTGGCCGGTTCGGCGGCCCTCGCCCAACTGGCCTTCGGTCGCACCGCCCCCTGGCTGGGCGCCAGCGCCGGCTCGATCGCCCTGGCCGGGGGGATGGTGCTGATCGTGGTGGCCGCGGTGACCGATTCGAGCCCGACCTACGTCGTCGGATCCGTGGTCGGCGGCATCGGCTTCGGCCTGGCCTTCCTGGGCGGCCTGCGGGCGTTGACGGTCGTGATCCCCAACGAGCACCGCGCCGCCGTGATGTCGGCGTTCTACATCGTGGCCTATGCCTCGTTGTCGGTACCCGCCGTCATCGCCGGGATCGTCGTCACCCACCTCGGGCTGCTGGTCACCTTCGAGGTGTTCGGCTCCATCGTGGCCGGCATCGCCGTCCTCATGGCCTTCGAGGCGTGGCGCACCCGCCCGCGTCGGCATCCGGCCGCGTTCATGCCGGCGTTCGTCGAGGCCGGCGAGGGCGGCCAAGACGCGGCCTGACCGCCGCTGTCCGAAGTGGCCTGTTCGGTCATCCGGGCCGCCGGTCGTCACACCCGGGCCCGCACGCCTCGGTCGTCTACCGCGGTCGACCCGTCCTCCGGTCGTGGGTCGGCGTTTGCTCGTGCGCCCTCTACGGGGCGGTGGAAGTTGGCGTCTACGGAGCGGGGGAGGTCGGCGTCGTTGTCGAGCTCGCGCTTGGCGCGGTCGAAGCGGCGGGAGATGTGGTCGATGACGGCGTCGTCGGTGCAGGTGCGCTGGGCGTCGTCGCCGGGCTGGAGTCGGCCGGCGACGTGGGTGCGGCGGGTGTCGCAGGCGCCGCCGGCAGTGGGCGCGGTCGGTGTGGTGGAGGGGGCCGGCGGGGTCGAGGCGGGCGGTGCAGTCGACGGCGCTGGCGGGGTGACCGCCGGGTCGCCGTTGGACACGTTCACGTTGGTGTTATTGCCGGTTCCCGAGATGTGGACGTTGGTGATGGGCGCATTGATGTTGACGTTCTGGAACTGCATGCCGATGTCGCCGAAGCCGCCGTCGCTCCCCTGGGTCTGGTTGTTGGAGCCGACCACCGAGAGGATGTCATTGCCCGACCCGATGGAGAGCGGGGCAGCGTTGCCGACGTTCGAGGGCGCCGCGGGAGGAGCTGGCGGGCTCACCGGTGCGGCAGTAGCGACGGGGGCGGCGACCGGCGTTGCACTCGGGCACTGAGCCGGCGCGGAGGTCGTCGGCGTCGAGGCGAGGGCCGCCCGGCTCGGCGGCTGGGTGTCGGCTCGGTAGCCGACCGCAAGGACGAGGATGATGGCCGCAGCCAGAACCAGGCTGAGGCTGGCGGGGGTCTGCCAGCGCTTGAGAGTGGACATGATGTGTCTCCCGTCGTCGGGCGCATTCATCGACCGGAGGTGCACACCAACTACGCGCTGCATCGATGCACGTGGACTGATGGGCCACCCGGAGAACACGCGTGATGGCCGATACGCTACTTCCGACCAGGCATGGAACCGGTGATCGCGCCGGCCCCCGGGCGACATTGACGCCCGGCGCGTCTGTGGCCAGACTGTCGCCAGACGAGCCGCGGCCGCGAGGCCGAGGTGGAGGATACGGGGGTCGCTGTGGACGCACTGTCGGACGATGTGACGCCGGCTCAGGCCTTCAGCCTGGCCGGACGGGTAGCTGTCCTGACCGGAGCAGCCAGTGGCATCGGCAAGGCGACCGCGTTGGTGTTCGCTGGGGCCGGCGCCACGGTGGTGCTCGGCGATATCGACGGGCCCGGCGTCGAGACGACAGCCAAGGAGATCGCTGGCCGCGGTGGGACGGCCATCGCCGTCGAGATGGACGTGGCCAAGCGGGCCGACGTCGACAACCTGGTGGCGCGGGCCGTTGCCGACCACGGGCGTATCGACGTGATGGGCAACATCGCCGGGGTACGGAGCGACGGCCCGGTGGTGGACGTCACCGATGAGGAATTCGATCGGGTGTTCGACATCAACCTGCGAGGCGTCTTCTACGGCAGCCAGGCCGCCATGCGGGCCATGATCCGACAGGGCTCGGGGCACATCGTGAACATCTCGTCGGGAGCGATCGACAGCCCAGCCCCGACCATGTCCACCTATGCCATGACCAAGGCCGCCGTGGCTCAGCTGACCAAGGCGCTGGCTGCCGAGGGGGCGGCCCACGGGATCCGGGCCAACGCCCTCGCCCCGGGAGTCATCCTCTCCAACTTCTCGCGTGCCCACTTCGTCGACGAATCCGGCGAGGTCGATGCCGCCCGGTATCAGGCCTACGTGGACTGGGCCACGAACATGGCGCCCCTGGCCCGGGTCGGAATGCCCACCGACATCGCCTTTGCCATCCTCTATCTCGTCTCCGATGCGGCCAGCTTCGTCACCGGCCAGATCATCCGGCCCAACGGGGGCGCCGGGATGCCGTGGTAGGGCCCGACGGGCGGCGATCGGCCCGACCCTACAGCCCGGAGTCTCCTGGCTGACCCGGCCATACTGGGCGGCAACGGGTGCAACCGGTCCCGTGTCGACGAGGAGGCGAGGAGGTCGACGTGGCCACGGAGTCCGGGCAATCCTCGATGCTGCTCGGCACGCTGACCGTGCTCACGGTCGTGAGCGGGATGGTCGACGCCGTCAGCTACCTGGGCCTCGGACACGTCTTCACCGCCAACATGACCGGGAACGTGGTCCTGCTCGGGTTCGCCGCCGCCGGTGCGCCCGGGTTCTCCGCCCCGGCCAGCCTGGCCTCGTTGGGGGCGTTCCTCGTCGGCGCGCTGTGCGCCGGCCGCATGACGCTCCACATCGCCTCACGACGTCGCTGGCTCATAGTCGCCATGGGCATCGAGGGGGTCTTCTCCGGCGGGGCCGCCGCCGTGTCCGCCACCGCCGGCGGCGTCATCGGATCGGGATGGGTGCGCTACACCGTGATCGTCTTCCTCGCCTTCGCCATGGGGGTGCGGAACTCCACCATCCGCCGCCTGGCTGTCCCCGACGTGACCACGACCGTGCTGACCATGACGTTGACCGGGTTGGCCGCCGACTCGTCGTTGGCAGGGGGGAGCAACCCGAAGGTGGGCCGTCGGACGATGGCGGTGGCGGCCATGCTGGTCGGCGCGATCGGCGGTGCCGCCCTCTACCTCCACCAGCGGGCGACCTGGCCCCTGGTCGTGGTGGCGGTCGTCGTGCTGGCGACGGTGGCTGTGTTCGCCCGGAGTGCCGCCTCTCATCGCCTCGATGCACCCGGCTGATCATCGCCTCGATACACCGGGCTGAACCGGCCGCCGATGCGGGTTGACCCAAACCCCTTGACCCTCCCGCGACGGGAGGGTGGACAGTCGAGTCATGACCAAGCTCGACCTGCCAACGACAGCTCCCACGACCGCTCCTCGGACCCGCCGGGTCCCGTGGTCAGGACGATCGGCACTGCCGTCCCGGCTGCGGTCGCCGTCGCCGTTGCCGGTGCTCATGTGCGGCGTGTTCATGATCGTCCTCGACTTCTTCATCGTGAACGTGGCCCTACCGTCGATGCAGGCCCGACTGCACGCCGGCCCCAGCGCCGTCGAGTGGGTGGTCGCCGGCTACGGCCTGACGTTCGCCGTCTTCCTGATCGCCGCCGGCCGTCTCGGGGACCTGGTCGGTCGGCGGCGCACGTTCGCCGCCGGGCTCGGTCTCTTCGTGGTGGCGTCGGCGGCGTGCGGACTGGCACCCGACCCAACGGTGCTGGTGGTGGCCCGGCTGACTCAGGGGATCGCCGCCGCACTGATCAGCCCGAACGTGTTGGCCATCATCGGGGTCGCCTACGTGGGCCCGTCACGGGTACGGGCCATCACCGTCTACGGCATGGTCATGGGTGTGGCCGCCGCCGGGGGCCAGCTCCTCGGGGGGATCCTGATCCAGGCCGATCTCTTCGGCTGGGGTTGGCGGACGGTGTTCCTGATCAACATCCCGATCGGCCTGGTGGCCTTGGCTCTCACCCGACGGCTCGTCCCCGAGTCACGGGTCCGGTGGGCCAGCCGGTTCGACGTGGGTGGCAACGGGCTGGCCATCCTGGGTCTCACCGCCCTCGTCCTCCCGTTGGTCGAGGGGACCCAACTCCACTGGCCGACGTGGACGTGGATCAGCCTCGGGGTGGCGCCAGCGGTGTTCGGCCTCTTCGTCGTCCACCAGCGCCGGCTGTCCCGACGGGGTGGAGCGCCGCTCTTCGACCCTGCCCTGTTCCGGCAGCGGGCCCTGTCGGCCGGGCTGGCGACGCAGCTGGCCTTTTGGTGCGGCCAGGCCTCCTTCTTCTTGGTGCTCGCCCTCTACCTGCAAAAGGGCCGGGGGCTGAACGCCCTCCACGCCGGGCTGGTGTTCTCGATCCTGGCCGTCGCCTACCTGGCCACCTCGCTCCGGGCCCCCACCCTCACCCTCCGGTTCGGCCGTTCGCTCATTGCCGTCGGGGCGGTCACGATGGCGGTCGGGGACGTGGTGTTGTTGGCCGTGGTCCACGGTGACGGGCTGGGATCGATCGGATGGCTCGCCCCCGGCCTGGTGTTGGTCGGGGCGGGCATGGGCCTGTGCATCACGCCGCTGACCACGACGGTCCTCACCCACGCCGACGCCGAACGGGCCGGGGCCGTCTCGGGTTCCTTGTCCACCATGCAGCAGGTCGGGAACTCCCTGGGCGTGGCCGTGACCGGCGTCATCTTCTTCGGCGCGGTGTCGACCGGCTATCAACGGGCCTTCGAGCTCAGCGTGGCCCAGCTGGCCGTGCTGTTCCTGGCTGTCGCCGTCCTGACCCGTCTGCTGCCTCCGCCCCGGGCGGCCCGGGCCGACCTGGCGGCCTGATGAGGGCCAGCGCCAGGTCCGGTGTCGCCTTCGGCCTTGACACTCCCGTCGCGGGAGGGTCCAGAATCGGGACCATGGACGTCCTGGTGACGATCGGTGACTTCTCCCGCATGACCTACCTGAGCGTCAAGGCGCTCCGGCACTACCACGACGTCGGGCTGCTGGAGCCGGCCCGCGTCGACAGAGCGAGCGGGTACCGCCTCTACGACGCGTCGCAGGTGCCGGTGGCCCAGGTCATCCGGCGCTTCCGAGAGATGGGTATGCCCCTGGAGGAGGTGAAGGCGGTCCTCGATGCGCCCGACGTGGCCTCGCGCAACGAGGTGGTGGTGGCCCACCTGGAGCGGATGGAGTCCCAGTTGTCGCAGACCCAGTCGACGGTGGCATCGTTGCGGGCCCTGCTCGAGCAGCCGACGACGCCCATCGCCGTCGAGTACCGGTCGGTGCCGGTGACCTCCACCCTGGCGGTCACCGAGCTGGTCACGATGGAGGGCATCGACGGTTGGTGGGTAGGCGCATTCGAGGAGCTCTACGGTCTGCTCGCGGCCGCTGGTGTCGAGCCGGCCGGACCGGGCGGCGCCCTCTACCCCAACGAGTTCTTCGAGCTCGGAGAGGGCGACGTCACGGTGTTCGTGCCCGTGCCCGTGGCCGCCGGGATCGGCCCGTCGGGCCGAGCCGTCCCCCTCGACCTCCCGGCGGCCGAGCTGGCGATCACCGTTCACGAGGGCTCGTTCCACGAGCTGGACCGGACCTACGGCCTCCTCGGCACCTACGTGGCCGAGCGGGAGCTGGGCGTCGAGGGCCCAATCCGCGAGCACTACCTGGTCACCTTCACCCACACCGAGGACGAGTCCAAGCACCGGATCGAGGTCTGCTGGCCGGTGTTCCAGACCAGGCCGGCCCACGGCGTGCCGACCGCCTTCGGTTCCGACCCATTGCCGGCTGACCGACTCCTGGGCTCATAGCCGGGGCCCAGAGCGCCGTCGGCCCGGCGCCAAGCGCCGTCCAGCAATCTCAGTCGGACAGCGTCAACTCGGCCGGTGACCCGGCTGTCCACCACTCGGCAAACGGGAGGGGGCGACCCAGTGCACGAGCGCGGGAACGAGGACTGCTCGGGAACCACGCCAGTTCGCGGCCGCCGCCGTCGGCCACGGCGGCCGATCGGCACCAGACACCCCGAAGCCCGGCGTCATGAACGCGGGCCCCGACCGGCTGGCAGGCCCGGTGGGGGACGATCGCCCCATGGGCATCGAGAGGATAGGAGGCGGGGAGCCCCAGGGAGGCGAGGCCGTCTTCGCTGAGGGCGTCGGCAACCTGTTGCCGACGGGGCAGGCCGACGAGGACGAGCACGTACGGGGCGTCTTCCCGCAGGTCCTCGGGGTTGGCCGGCCAGGAGCGGAACAGGGCGCGGAGTTGCGCCCGTGCCGTCGGGAGATCCTCGTTGAGATAGACGACGGGGAACGAACCGGGGGGATTCCACCGTCCCCCGACCCGCGACGCGAAGGAGGGATCCAAGGGATCGGACCAGTTCGTGTCGGCGACCCGGAGCCACGTGTGGTCGTCAGGGAGCCGCAGGACGACGAGCGGGCCGGTCACGGCTGGACGCGGCGGAGGTCGAACATGGTCCGAACCGCGCCCAGGACCTCGGCGGTTGCGCCCGTCCGGGCCAACTGCAGGAGTGACTGCCCGCCAAGCGCTGCCGCCGGACGCCGGACGACGGCGGGGATGCGTTCGGGGCGCAGGTAGCGCTCGAGCAGCTCGGTGGCCGCATCGAGGTCGGCGATGGCTCCCTCACGGGCGGCCGGAGGACCGTTGGCCACCCACTTCGAGAACGCCTGGCGTGAGACGCCGAAGATCTCTGCCGCGGCCGAGTTGGAGATCTGCCACCGTCCGGTCAGGCGCTGGAGCCGGCCCGCGGCCTCCTGGCGGTCTACCTCGTCGACGAAGCGACGGGCCCACGAGCGGTCGGCTCCGGCCAGGATCCGGGTAGCCGCTTCGGCCGGTGGGAGCTGGGTGAGGGCGGCGACCTCGTTCATGGTCCCAGCCTACCGCAACCAGATGTGAACCGCAACCAGATGTCAACTGCAACCGACGTCAAACTACAGCCAGATGCCAACTGCAACGACGTCAACCGTCCCGGCCGCTCACGCCGTCGCGTTCCGGATGCAAGAGTGTCGCCATGCCCGACATCGCTCTGCCCTATTTCCTGTCTCTCCCGGCCGCCGACCCGCCGTGGCCCGGGGTCGTCGTCATCCATGAGGGCAACGGCATCTCGCCCCAGTTGCTCCGGGTCTGCCAGCGCCTGGCCGCGGCAGGATACGGGGCCATCGCCCCGGATCTCTTCTTCCGGGTCGGTGGTTCCGAGGCTGCCGACTTCGCCACGCTGATGGGTGCGATCGAACCGGAGCGGACGCAGGGGGACATTGACGAGGCGGCCGCACGCCTTCGGACCATGGGAGCCGACAAGGTCGGCGTCACCGGCTTTTGCATGGGCGGTCGCCTGACCTACCACTCGGCCGTGCACGGCACCGGCTTCGACGCCGCCGTCGGCTTCTACGGCGCCGGCATCGCCGACGAACTGGCCGAGCCCCGGTGTCCCACCCTGCTCTTCTTCGGGGGAAGCGACGAGTACATCCCCACCGAGGCCGTCGAGCGGGTCCGGGAACGCCACCCCGAGACGATCGTCTACCCCGGTGCCGGCCACGGCTTCTTCCGCGACGGGTCGGACAGCTACGACGAAGAAGCGGCCGCCGACGCCGGCAACCGTCTCATGGCCTTCTTCGCCGAGCACCTCGAACCCCGCCCGTGACCGGTTCCCGTTCCCGTTCCGGTTCCGGTCCCATCCCCTTCCAGATGGCCTCCACCGCTCGCGTGGCCCACCCGGGGGTGCTGGCCGACCCGGCCACCCGCCGATGGAACACCGACCCCGACAACATCTGGAAGGCGAGATCGAGGTCGGCATCGGCGCTGAGGTCCCCGTTGGCCTGGGCCTGCTCCAAGAGCCGCCGTCCGTAGGCCACTCGGGGGGCGATCACTCGCTGGCGATGCAGATCCAGCGCACCGGGATCGTCCCGATTGGTCATCAGCGACCCGAGCACCCCCATGCCCCAGGCAGCAAAGCGACGGTCGAAGTCGATGAGGAACCGGCACAGATCCGCCTTCGGGTCTTCGGACGGTCCGGACGGGATCGCCGCCGCGTGCTCGGCGATGGCGCTGGTGATCAGGTCGGCTTTGTCACGATAACGACGGTAGACCGTGGCCCGGGCCACCCCTGCCTCGCTGGCCACGCTCTCCATGGACATGGCCGAGTACCCGGCGTCGCCCAGTTGCCGAATGGCCGCCTCGGTGATGGCCCGGCTGGCCCGCTGGTCCCGCGGGCGCCCGGGAGCCCGGGGCTCGGAGCACGGCTCCGCGCCCGACGACCCCGGCTCGACGTGTGGCCCGTCGACCGGTGACGACCCAGGGTCGGGGGACGCCCCGCCGGAGGGCACGCTGACCGTCGAGCTCATGCCACCACCGATGCCGGCTCGGCCTCCCGGGTCGGCATCGCCTCCGGTTGGTGGCCGGAGACGAAGTCCCGCTGGCGGACGAGGAAGAAGGAGCCGAGGGCGCCGACGAAGGCGATGGCGGCGCCGATGACCATCAACAGGTTGAGGGAGCTGGCAAAGCCGACGTGGTAGGCGGTGGTCAGGGCGTGGGCCTGAGCCGGCGGCAGCCCGGACACCGCTTGTTGGACCTGGCCGGAGGTCAGGGCCGGGCCCAGTTGGGCGCCGTGCTGGACCGCCACCTGCTGCCCGGCCGGGGTGCTCAGGAGGGAATCGGTCACCTTGGTCCGGATGTCGCTCTGGAACACAGCGCCCAGTCCGGCGATACCGGTGGCGATGCCCACCTGCCGGAAGGTGGAATTGATCCCCGAGGCCATCCCGCTGCGCTCGGGCGGCACCACGGCGACGGCGGACGAGGCCAGCACCGGGTTGATCATCCCGATGCCGGCACCGGCCAGGATGAACCCGGGAAGCAGCACCGTCCATTGCGAGGTGGCATCGATGGTGGCCATCAACAGGCACCCGCCGGCCACCAACAGGAGCCCGATGCCCAGCATGTAGCGGGCCGGGAACCGGACGGTGAGCCTGCCGGCCCCCGGAGCCACGATGAAGGCGAGGAGGGTCAGGGGGAGGAACCGGACCCCGGCGGCGAGCGGCCCGTAGCCGAGGTCGTCCTGGATGAACAGGGTCAGGTACAAGAACAGGGCGAAGATCGAGGCGGAGAGGGTGAAGGCCGCCCCCGAGATGCCGATCATGGCCGGGCGCCGGAACAGGGAGAGATCGAGCATGGGGTCTCGTTGTCGGAGCTCGGCCACGATGAAGACGACCATGAGGAGGCCCGCACCGACCAACAGGCCGACGATCTCCGAGCTTCCCCATCCGGCGTTGTTCCCCCGGACCAGCGCGAACACGAGCATGAAGAGCGAGGCCGAGAAGGTGACGAAGCCGATCCAGTCGATCCGCTTGGTGTTGGGGTCGCGGGACTCCTGGATGCGGGCCAGGGTGATGATGATGGCGACCACCCCGATGGGCACGTTGACGAAGAAGATCCAGCGCCATCCGATGCCACTGGTGATCGCCCCGCCGACCAGCGGGCCCACGGCGACGGCGCCGCCGGTGACGGCACCGAATATCCCGAATGCGGTCCCTCGGTCCTTCCCGTGGAAGGCCTGGGCGATCAGGGCCAGCGAGGTGGCGAACATGATGGCGCCGCCGACTCCCTGGACCGCTCGGGACAGGTTCAGCATCAACGAGGTGGTCGACAGCCCGCACACCAGCGAGGCAACCGAGAACACGGCGAGCCCGATGGCGAACACCTCCCGTCGCCCGAACATGTCACCCACGACCCCGGCCGTGAGCAAGAAGGCGGCCAGGGTCAACGCGTAGGCGTCGACCACCCACTGGAGGTCGCTGAACGACGAGTGCAGCGACCGCTGGATGTCCGGCAGGGCCACGTTGACCACGGTGATGTCCAGCAGCAGCATGAAGATGGCCGTGCAGACGGCGATCAGCGTCCACCATTTCCGATCGAGCGTGGGCAAGGGTCGCCTCCCGGGGTCGTCGTCGGTGTCGTTTAGATCCAAGGCGGACTGTATTGAAACGATGCCAGGCTGTCAACTCCCGGCGGGCCGGTCGGGCCGCCGGGGCCGCTGGTGGGCTGCCGGCCAGCCGTCGTTCGGCCGGCCAGCCGGGCGCCGCCAATCCTGAAGTGATGAAACACTAGGAGTCATGGACTGGATCACCCTGACGAACGGCGAGGACCCCAGGCCCCTCCTGGCCCCGGAGGCCCTGCTTGCCCTGACCGCATTGAGCGACGGCGTGTGGGGCGTGGCCGACCCCGAGCTGCTCGAGCTGGCCCGGAACCGCATCGCCATGCTCCTACGCGACTCGGCCTCCATCGAGCGCCGACCACCGGGCGCGCCGCCACTGCCCGGCGACAAGGTCGCCGCCCTGGCCGAATGGCCCACGTCGCCGGTGTTCACCGAGACCGAGCGGGTGGTCCTGGACTTCACCGAACGGTTCGTGATCGACGTGGCCGGCATCTGTGACGCCGACCGGGGTGCCCTGAGCGCCCAGCTGCCGCCCGAGCAGCTCGGTGGTTTCGTGATCGGGCTGTACGCCTTCGACTACGAGCGACGGATGGAGCTGACCATCGCCAGGCTGTTCGAGGTCCGATCGGCCGGCGGGGTCGCCGGTCACGACCACCCGGCCGCAGCCGACCTGGGGGAGCGGTTCGAGGACTTGATGAAGACCATCGCCCGCATGGACCAGCTCGACCCGATCACCACCGAGCTCGTCCGGCTACGAGGGGCGCGCCAGCACAACTGCCGCATCTGCCAGTCGACGCGGTCGGTCCAGGCGATCAGCGCCGGGGCCGACGAGTCGATGTTCACCAAGATCGACTGGTACGAGACGACCGACCTCACCGAGCGCCACAAGGTGGCGCTCCGGCTCACCGACGCCGTTATCACCCAGCCGACAGAGATCACCCCCGAGCTGGTGGCACAGGTCCGCACCTACTTCGAGCCGGCCGAGGTCACGGAGATCGTCTTCGACATCCTGCGCAACAGTGCCCAGAAGGTGGCGGTGGCCCTGGCCGGCGACGAGGCGCATGTGACCGAAGGCGTCGAGTACTACGACCTGGCCGACGATGGCGACGTGCTGTACGGGCAGGAGGCGCCGGTCACCGCCTGAACGAGGAGTTGCGCGACGGTCGGCGCTCCCGCCGCCGCCAGGCCGAGGAGCCGGCCGTCTTGCCCATCGGGGCCACGCACTGCTCCGGTCGTCAGGAATCCAGAGCTCGCCTTTTTCTGCGAGGGCGCACGCACGTAGCACTGGGCCAAACAGATTGCCCCGTGCGAACACCTCTGTCGCTCGTCGGTCCGAACTCCGACCGCCTACGGGCATACGTGGCTTGAGCCAGCTGACCAAATGAACGATCGGAGGGTCCGCTGGGATGTTGGTTCAAGCCATCGAGTCGCCAAAATCCGAAATTTCTGTTGGCGCACTTTTGGTGACGGCCAGAACTGGGTAGATCCAAACGGCCAACACTGGGCAGATCCAAGCTGCCCACCATCCGGAGGCGCCGGTCACTGCCTGAACTGGGAGCTGAACCTGCTGGGTGGCATGGACGCCTGGGCGTCGTCAAGGGGGTTCCGAGTGGGCACTGGGGCGGCTTTGAGCGGGGGAGGACGGGTTGCCGGTGTCCTGCGCCACCGGTCCGTATATCTGGCCGGTGCCGTGGTGGCCCTCTTTGCGACGCTCGGCGCTCCGGCCGCCACGGTCGCGAGGAGCCGACCGGCCCATGCCCTCGTCGCCCGATCCAAGTTCACCGGGGCTCGAGCGCACGACGCTCACGTCTTGGCTCCGGGTGACCCCGTCGTCGGCATGGCCTCGACCCCGGATGGGAAGGGTTACTGGCTCGCCGCCTCGAACGGTGGGGTCTTCAGCTTCGGCGACGCCGGCTTCTATGGCTCCATGGGCGGGCAACCCCTCAACCAGCCTGTCGTCGGCATGGCCGTTACCCCTGACGGCGGTGGGTACTGGCTGATCGCGGCGGACGGGGGCCTCTTCGCCTTCGGCGATGCGCGGTTCCACGGCTCGATGGGCGGCCAGCGCCTCGACGCCCCCATCGTCGGCATGGCGTCGACTCGTGATGGCCAGGGCTACTGGGAGGTGGCCGCTGACGGCGGCATCTTCGCCTTCGGCGATGCGCGGTTCCACGGCTCGATGGGCGGCCATTCCTTGAACAAGCCGGTGGTCGCCATCGACGCCACCCCCGATGGCGGTGGGTACTGGCTGGTGGCCTCGGACGGCGGAATCTTCACCTTCGGGGACGCCACCTACTCCGGCTCCGTCGGGGGCCAACCCTTGGACCAACCGGTGGTCGGCATGGCAACGACCTCCGACGGTGGGGGCTACTGGTTGGTGGCCAACGACGGCGGGATCTTCAGCTACGGAAACGCCGCGTTCTTCGGCTCCATGGGCGGGATCGGTCTCGACCGCTCGGTGCTCGCGTTGGCGCGGAGCCCGTCCGATCATGGATATGCGATGGCGACCTCCGACGGGGCCGTGTTCACCTTCGGCGACAGCCGGTTCTACGGCTCTGTCATCGGCCCGGGCCCCCTCCGAGTCGGTGAGTACGGCGACTCGCTGGCCATGCAGGCCGTACCCTTCTTCAACTTCGCCCTGTCCTCGGCCGACACCTTGGACCAACAATACGGGGGCACCAGCATCTGCTCGTGGTTCGACCAGATGCACCAGGACGCGACGGCGTTCCGTCCGGAAGCCGTCGTTCTCCAGTTTGATGGGGACGCCTTCGCTCCGTGCATGGACGGCGTGATGCCGGGCACCCCTGCCTACTTCCAGCGGTACGCCGCCGACTCCGAGACCGCTATCAACATCTTCGCCGCCGTCGGGGCGCACGTGTACATCGCCGGCACCCCGATCTCCCAGAACAGCACGGCCGGGTGGGACACGCTCGACCATGTCTATGCCGCGGTGGCTGGCTCGAGCCCGGACGCCACGTATGTCGATGCGGGAGCATCGGTCGAGAACGACGGCCAGTTCACGTTCACCCTGCCGTGTCTGTCATTCGAGCCGTGTACGGGACCGGTGGTAAACGGCGTTCCCTCCAATCTCGTCCGCGACCCGTCCGGCACCCACTTCTGCCCGACGGGGAACTTTACGATCGTCGGTGAGTCCGGCTACTGCGACGTGTGGTCTTCGGGTGCGTTCCGCTACGGGTTGGCCATGGCCTCGGGGGTAGCCAGAGACTTCGGCCAGTGACGGGCCGCATGCCGTCCCGGGTGATGCCCATGCCGAAGACCGCGTGATGCCCATGCCGAAGAATTGTGCACCCCCATCCTCACGCGACCAGCATGGGGCGTCGACGGACGACGCAACGACAGGGGAGCCATGACGCTCGAAGGAAAGACGGCGCTGGTCACCGGCGCGGCGCGGGGACTGGGCCGGGCCTATGCGCTGCACCTGGCCGGGCTGGGCGCCGATGTGGCCGTGCTCGACATCGACCTGCACTCGTACCGCGAGTACGAGGCGGAGACGGCGCTGATGACGGCGGACACGACGGCCGAGGAGGTCCTCGCCCTGGGCCGCCGCACCCTGGCCCTCGAGGTGGACGTGACCGATCTCGACGCCATGCGAGAGGCGGTGGCCACCATCGAGGAGGAGTGGTCGGCGCTCGACATCGTGATCTGCAACGCCGGCGGTGGCCTGGGCTCGCCGTTCGAGGGTCGGGCCTCCGAGCTCGATCTGGACGACTTCGACGCGGTGATGCGAAAGAACCTCTACGGCACGGTCAACACCTGTGTGGCCGTGGCCCCGCTCCTCAAGCGGCAGGGCTCGGGAAAGATCGTGACGGTGGCCAGCATCTCGGGTCTGCGGGGCGGCCGGGAGGGAGCGTACGCCCACTACGGCGTGGCCAAGGCGGGCATCGCCATGTACACCCGCTACCTGGCCCAGGACCTGGGGCCCTCCGGCATCACCGTCAACTGCATCGCGCCGGGGTACGTGGCCACCGGGCGGCTGGCCCTGGCCTTCGAGTCGATGGAGTCCGATACCAAGGTCTCCATCAACGCCATGAACGCCCTCGGGCGTCCGGCCGACACCGAGGACTGTGCCCGGGTCGTCGGGTTCCTGGCCGGTCGGGAGTCGGACTACCTGTCGGGTGTGGTGCTGCCCATCGACGGTGCCACTGTCTCATGAGCGGCTGAACGCGGTGTCAGGGAACCGTCGACCAGTTCGTCCAGCGTGACGGCAACCAGCTCTCGACGCTCGAACTCGGCGGCCAAGCGGGGCAGGGCGCCCTGCCCGACCCGCCACATGCCCGGCGACCCCAGCTCGTCGTTGTCGTGGAGCAGGATGATCGTCCCTCCGCCGAGACCGCTGATGATTCGATCGGCCACCTCGTCGGGTTCATCGGTGGCCCACTCCCGCCCCCACGACGACCACAGCACCGTTCGGAGCCCGAGCGCCCGGGCGGCGACGAGCGTGGCGCCGGTGGCCTGGCCGTAGGACGGCCGGTACCACGAGGAGGGATGGCCGCACCCGGCCATGACCTCGACGGCCCGTCGCAGGTCCTTGACGATCCACCGGGGAGACCGCAGGAGGTGGTGCTCGTGGCGGTAGCCGTGGGTCTCCACCTGGTGACCCCGGCGGGCGATCTCGTCGACGACGTCACCATCGCGTTCGACGAGTGAGCCCACGCAGAAGAAGGTGGCGCGCAGATCCAGCTCGTCGAGGCGATCGAGCAGCTGTGGTGTGGTGTGGCGGTTGGGTCCGTCGTCGAAGGTGAGCGCCACCCGTTGCCCATTCGGCCCGCGCCAACGGCAGATGCCTCCGGGAAGCGAGCGGAGCGAGCTCCACTGCCCGAGGGTCACCGTGCTGGGCACGTAGTTGACGGCCAGGGCCAAGCCGGCCGCCACTTCCAAGAACCTCGAGGGAGCCACACCGCCGATCCTCACGAACACACCCCCACGAGACTCGATGTGCCGATCATTGTAGGTGTGACAGCCGACGTGAACCGGTCCTCCGAACCTGTCCGTGAGCCGACGCACGTTTGCCGTCCCGGCGTGTCTATCTTCATCGGGTAGGAAGAGGCCGAGACCAGATTCTGTGAGTGGATACGACAATTCACAGCGCGCCCGCAAGTTTCGGCGTCCACCCGAGGGCTACCATGACGACGAGCAAGGAGGGCGATGACCCGTAAGCGCCGGAATCAATCGCGATCGTCGCCCCACGGTCCCGATGGGGCCGAGGCAGCCCAGACCGTCGGCGGGTCGACAGCCCAGGAGGAGCCGGCCACGGGCGACGGACCTGCCCTGCTCACCGTGGCCGAACTGGCCGACCGATCCGGCGTTCCCGTGCCCAGCATCCACCATTATCGCCGGCTGGGTCTTCTGCCTGAGCCCACCGCGGTCGAATCGAAGCGGTTTCTCTACGACGAGCGCCACGTCGAGGTGCTGAAGGTGGTCCGGTTGCTCCGGGACCGGTGGCGCCTGTCCCTCCCGTCCATCGGCGAGCTCCTGCCCGAGCTGCTGGCTGTCGAGCGGACCGAGCCTTATTCGGTCGAGATGTGGGACCAGATCGTGACCACCTACCTCGTCCGGTCCGAACCGTCCCTCCCCGCCGCCCGGCTGCTGGCCGCGGCGCGCCAAGCGTTCGCCTCGGAGGGCTACGCGACGGTGAACGTCGGCCAGATCTGCGAGGTCGCCGGCATCGCCAAGGGCTCGTTCTACCGCTACTTCGATTCGAAGCACGACATCTTCCTGGCCGCAGCCTTGTCCACCGTCGATGCCGTGGGCGAAGGCCTCGACACCCTCAGCGAGCCGATGAGCGAGACGAAGGCGGTGGCCGAGCTGGCCACACTGCTCAAGCCCTACGTCCCCCTCTACCTCGAGATCATGACCCGAGAGCTCCGGGGGGAGACCGACGTCGCCGGGATCGCCTCGGGGATCACCGAGGGAATCGCCGGCCGGGTGTCGCCTCATTTGCGGGCCAAGGGCCATGCGGCCCTCGCCGCCGGCCGCCGGGTGGCGGACAACGCCTTGCTGCGGCTGTTCCGGGTATCGATGGGCATGCGTTGACCGGTCGTTCTCCGACCGGCTGATCTGGGTCGACGCCAAACCATACGGAACGGGCAATAGCCCTGTTCGGGTGGGATGTTTGCCTCCGGAAGATCACGATGTATAACAGTGGTGAACCGCTGGTCACCACTGTTATACGAAGGTCCGATCTCACGTGCCATCTCGCCCCGGAGCTCCACCATCGATCCCAAGCCTCGAGACCGGCGCGATCCTGGATCAGGCCCGGTCGGAGAACTTCCCCGTTGCCTCGGTCTTCCTGCCTCGCCGGGTGCGCTCCCATCTGCTGGCCCTCTATGGGTTCGCACGGTTGGCCGACGACATCGGCGACGAGGTCGAGGGCGATCGCCTGGCCCAGCTCGATTGGCTCGAGTCCGAGCTCGAGCGGGCCAACGAGGGGACGGCCACCCACCCGATCCTGGTGGGGTTGATGCCGACCTTGTCCGAGCTGGGCTTGCCTCTCGATCCCTTTCGCGCCCTGATCGAGGCCAATCGGGTCGACCAGCGCGTCACCCGGTACGAGACGATCGAGGAGCTGGCCGACTACTGCCGGTTGTCCGCCGCCCCGGTCGGTCAGCTCGTGCTCTTGGTGTTCGGCGTCAGCACGCCGTCCCGGGTGGCCATGTCCGACGAGGTGTGCATCGGGCTGCAGCTGACCGAGCACCTCCAGGACATCGGCGAGGATGCCGCCCGCGGCAGGATCTACCTCCCGGCCCGCGACCGGCACGCCTTCGGCGTCACCGAAGGCGAGTTGCTGGCCTCCCACGCCAGCCCCTCGCTCCAGCGCCTGGTGGCGGTGCACGTCAACCGGGCGCGCCGTCGCCTGGCCTCGGGCCGGACCTTGGTCCAGGGTCTCCCGTGGCAACCGCGGGCCGCGGTTGCCGGTTTCGTGGGCGGTGGAGAAGCGGCGCTCGACGCCATCCGGCGTGCCGGGTACGACGTTCTGGGGACGCGGTGCCGCCCCAGTCCGCTTGGCGTCGGAGCCCGCCTGGTGGCAACCCTCTTCGGATCGTCCGACGACTTCGCATCCTCTGACACGGCGTCCTCGAACACTGGTTCTTCGGGCCCTGCTCCCGCGAACACCGGGGCCGCAGCATGAACGCCGATGTGGCCTACGCCCAGTGCGAGGCCATAACCCGCCGTGAGGCCAAGAACTTCGCCTATGGCATCCGCCTGCTCAAGCCGCCCGAGCGACAGGCCCTCTCGGCGGTCTACGCGCTGGCCCGGAGGATCGACGACATCGGCGACGGCGACGCGCCGGCCGCCCAACGCCTCGAGGAGCTGGCCGCCGTCCGCAAGGACCTCGAGCCCATCTCGGCGCGGACCGACGACCCTGTGCTCGCCGGTGTCGCCCACGCCACGGCGCGCTATGGCCTGCCCATGGCTGCGTTCGGCGAGCTGATCGACGGCTGCGTCATGGACGTCGAGGGGTCGGTGTACGCCACCATCGACGATCTGGTGGGCTACTGCCGCCGGGTGGCCGGCTCGGTGGGCCGACTGTCGCTCGCCATCTTCGGGGTGGACGACGTCAGCGTGGCCGACCCGCTGGCTGACGACCTGGGCGTGGCCCTCCAGCTGACCAACATCCTCCGGGACATCATTGAGGACGGCGAGCGCGGTCGGGTCTACCTGCCCATCGAGGACGCGGAAGCGGTGGGCTGCCCGCCCGACCTGAGTGGTCCGCCCTCGGCCGTGGCCGACCTGGTGGCCTTCGAGTGCGTGCGGGCGAGGGAGTGGTTCGACCGGGGGCTCCGACTGCTCCCGCTGCTCGACCGGAGGAGCCATGCCTGCGTGTCGGCCATGGCCGGCATCTACCGCCGCTTGTTGACCCGCATCGAGCGGGACCCGATGGCCGTGACCCGTCGGCGGGTCTCGTTGCCGACATGGGAGAAGGGGTATATCGCCCTGCGCAGCATCTCCGGGGCCACTCCGTGAGCCCGCCCCGCATCGCCGTCATCGGAGGGGGCCTGGCCGGCGTCAGCGCGGCACTGGCGGCGGTCGACGGGGGAGCCGACGTCGTCCTCTTCGAGCGACGGGCCCGGCTGGGCGGGCTCACCTGGTCGTTCCGGCGCAACGGCCTCTGGTTCGACAACGGCCAGCACGTCTTCATGCGCTGCTGCACGGCCTACCGGGGCTTCCTGGACCGCATCGGGGCCACCGGCCAGGTGTCGCTCCAGCCCCGGCTCGAGGTGCCCGTCCTGGCCCCCGGGGGGGTCACCGGGTCGATCACCCGCACGGGACTGCCCGCCCCCTTCCACCTGGCCGGCTCATTGGCCCGGTACCGGTTCCTGAGCCTCGGCGAACGGGCCGTGCTGGGGCGCGCCGTCCTCGCCCTGCGGCACCTCGATCCGGATGACCCTGCACTGGACCGCATCACCTTCGGCCGGTGGCTGGCCGATCACGGGCAGGGCGCCCGGTCAGTCGAGCGCCTCTGGGACCTCATCACGCTGCCCACGGTCAACGTGTCCGCCGCCGAGGCGTCGCTGGCCATGGCGGTCAAGGTCTTCCGCACCGGGCTGCTCGACAGCGCCGACGGCGGTGACATCGGATGGTCCCAAGTGCCCCTCCGCCAGCTGCACGCCGAGAACGGGTTGCAGGCCCTGTCGGCCGCGGGGGTCGACGTGCGGCTCGGGTCCCGAGTCGAGCGCGTCTCCCGCTCGGCCGACGGCGGCTGGGCCGTCGCCGTCGCCACCGACGATCCGGTGCGCGCCGACTCGGTGGTGGTGGCCACCCCGCCCGATGTGGCCGCGGCCCTGGTGCCCGACGGCGTGCTGCCCGCCCTCGACGGGCTCGGCGCCTCGCCCATCGTCAACGTGCACCTGGTGCTCGATCGCCGGGTGACCGATCTTCCCATGGCCGCGGGCGTGGACACCCCGATTCAGTTCCTCTTCGACCGGACCGCCTCGTCCGGTCTGACCGAAGGGCAGTGCCTGGCCATCTCGTTGTCGGCGGCCCGTGCCTACGTCGGCCGGCGCCCCGAGGACCTGGTGCGCTCGTTCCGCCAGGCTCTTGACCACCTGCTCCCGGCGGCCCGGCACGCTCGCCTGGTCGACGGCACCGTCAGCCGCGAGCACGCGGCCACCTTCCGGGCCGTTCCCGGAACCGCCGCCCTGCGCCCCTCCTCCCGGACCGGTCTCGCCGGCCTGGCACTGGCCGGGGCGTGGTGCGACACGGGATGGCCGGCGACCATGGAGGGCGCGGTGCGCAGCGGGCAGTCGGCTGCCTCGGTAGCCCTGGCCGAGGTCCCGGCCCCCAGGCTCGAAGGAGTCCCACGATGACCGCCACACCGGCAACGGTGCCTGCCCTCCTCCCCGAGTCCCTGGGGCGCGCCGCCGCGCTCGTCGCCCCCGCTCTGGACGCGGCCGTCGACCGCCTCAGCCCCGAGCTGGCCGCGCCCGTCCGTCACCACCTGGCCGGCGGGGGCAAGCGGGTCCGGGCCGCGCTGGTGCTGGTGTCGGCGGCGGCGGCCGGCGGCGCCGAGGAGGCGGGCGTCCCCGGGGCCGTGGCCATCGAGCTGGTCCACAACTTCTCCCTGCTCCACGACGACATCATCGACGAGGACCGTGATCGGCGTCACCGCCCCACCGTCTGGGCCCAGTTCGGGATCGGCTCGGCCATCATCGCCGGGGACGCCCTGGCCGCGCTGGCCACCCAGGTGCTGCTCGAGGAGCCCACGCCCGAGCGGGTGCGGGCCACGGCCGCGCTGGCGACCGCCACCCAGGAGATGATCGCCGGCCAGGCCGACGACATGGCCTTCGAGACCCGGGCGTCGGTCACCGTGGAGGAATGCCTGCGCATGGCGACCGGGAAGACCGGGGCACTGTTGTCCTGTGCCTCGTCGCTCGGTGCCCTCCTGGTCGGGGCCCCCGACGCCACGGCGGCCGCCCTGGCCGACTTCGGGCGGAACGTGGGCATTGCCTTCCAGGCCATCGACGACGTGTTGGGCATCTGGGGCGAGCCGAGCCAGACCGGGAAGCCGGCCGGCAACGACCTGGTCCAGCACAAGATGACCCTCCCGGTGGTCACCGCGCTGGCCCGTGCCGACGGCCGGCGTCCCGAGCTCGCTGCGCTGCTCGGCCGCCAGCTGGCCGGAGACGACGTCGTCGAGGCTGCCCGGCTCATCGAGGAGAGCGGTGCACGCGACGAGGCCATGGGCATCGCCGAGTCGCACCTGGACGCGGCGCTGCTGTCGCTGGACGGCGCCGACCTCCTTCCCGGCCCTCGTTCCCAGTTGGAGGCCATCGCCCAGTTCGTGACCGAGCGCGACCGATGACCGCCGTCACCAGCTCCTCGGTCTTCGCACCCGGCCCTGACCCTGAGCGGGCGGGCACCCTCGGCCGCCATCCCGACCGCGCCGCCAACGAGGCGCTCACCCGCGCCGTCGGCGCACTGGGCCGCCTGCAGGACCTGGATGGCTGGTGGAAGGGTGAGCTCGAGACCAACGTCACCATGGAGGCCGAGGACCTTCTTCTGCGCCAGTTCCTCGGGATCCGAACTGATGATGAGACCGAGCGGACGGCGACCTGGATCCGCTCGCGTCAGCGGGACGACGGGACCTGGGCCACGTTCTACGAAGGGCCGCCCGATCTCTCCACCACCATCGAGGCCTACGTGGCCCTGCGCCTGGCCGGTGACGAGGTCGACGCGCCCCACATGCAACGAGCTGCTCGTTTCGCTCGGGAGGCAGGCGGCATCGAGGCCAGTCGAGTTTTCACCCGTATCTGGATGGCCCTCTTCGGCCTGTGGTCGTGGACGGAGCTCCCGGTGATGCCGCCCGAGCTCATGCTGCTCCCACCCTCGGTACCCCTGAACATCTACGACTTCGGTTGCTGGGCCCGCCAGACGGTGGCCGCCCTGACCGTGATCAGCGCCCACCGGCCCGTGCGGCCGATCCCCGTGACCATCGACGAGCTCCGGAGCGGCACCCAGCCGACCCGGCCCCCGGCCAGCCGATGGGGGAGGCGGTTCGAGCAGCTCGATCGCCTGCTCCATGTCTACGAGCGCCGGCCCGTCTCGGTGCTGCGAAGGCTTGCCCTGCAGCGGGCCGAGCGTTGGATCGTCCAGCGCCAGGAGGCCGACGGCTCCTGGGGGGGCATCCAGCCACCCTGGGTGTACTCGCTCATGGCGCTGCATCTGCAGGGCTACCCGCTCGATCACCCGGTGATGCGCGCCGGCCTCGACGGTCTCGACGGCTTCATCATCGACGACGAGCACGGCCGTCGACTCGAGGCCTGCCAGTCCCCGGTGTGGGACACCGCGTTGGCCATGATCGCCTTGGCCGACGCGGGCACCCCGTCCACCGACGAGGCCATGCGCCGGGCCGGGGCTTGGTTGGTGGGCGAGGAGGTCACCATCAGGGGCGACTGGAGCATCCGGCGACCCCGCCTCGCCCCCGGTGGCTGGGCGTTCGAGTTCGCCAACGACCACTATCCCGACATCGACGACACGGCCGAGGTCGTGCTGGCTCTCGGGAACTGTGACGTCGTCGCCGAGGAGGCCGTCGGCCGTGCCGTGGCCTGGATCGAGGGGATGGAGTGCCGCGACGGAGGTTGGGGTGCCTTCGACGCCGACAACACCCGCGGCCTGTGCGAGGAGCTCCCCTTCTGCGACTTCGGCGAGCTGATCGACCCTCCCAGCGCGGACGTCACCGCCCACGTGGTGGAGATGCTGGCCGTGCTGGGCCGCGGCGGCCCGGCCATGGACCGTGGCGTCCAGTGGCTGCTCGACGCCCAAGAGGCTGACGGGTCCTGGTTCGGACGCTGGGGAGCCAACTACGTCTACGGCACCGGGGCCGTGGTTCCCGCCCTGGTCGCGGCGGGCATCGGCTCCGAGCACCCGGCTGTGGCCACGGCGGTCACGTGGCTCGAGTCCCACCAGAACGACGACGGCGGCTGGGGCGAGGACCTCCGCTCCTACCGGGACCCGAGCCTCGGTGGGCAGGGAACCTCGACCGCCTCCCAGACGGCCTGGGCCCTGCTCGCCCTCCTCGCCGCCGGGCAGCGGGGACCGTCGACCGACGCCGGCATCGAGTTCCTGGTCGCCACCCAGCGCGCCGACGGAACCTGGGACGAGCCCTGGTTCACCGGCACCGGTTTCCCTGGGGACTTCTACATCAACTACCACCTGTACCGCCTGGTCTTCCCGGTGATGGCTCTCGGCCGCCATCTCGGCCGTGGTGGCGGACGGCCCGATCGCCGCCCCGTCGCGGAGCAGGCCCGTGGCTGACCTCACGATCGTGTCCCCGCTGCGCATCGAGGCCATGGCCGTCGGCGGGGACGTGCCCCGCATCGGGATGGGCAGGGGCAAGGCGACCGCCTCGGGGGTCAGGCTGGCCGCCTCGCCCACCTCGCAGGCCGTCGCCCTGGTGGGCGTGGCCGGTGGCCTCGATCCCGACCTCCGGGTCGGGCAGCTGGTGGTGGCGACCGAGGTGCGCACCGTCGACGGCAACATCGTCCGGGCGCTCCCGGGAGCGCAGCGGATCGCCCACGACCTCCGTCAGAAGGGCCTCGACGCCCGCACCGGGCCCATCGTGTCGTCACCCCGCCTGGTCCGGAACACGTCGCGGGCCGCCTTGGCCGCCACCGGCGCCATCGCGGTGGACATGGAGTCGGCCTGGCTGGTCGACCCGCTCCCGACCGAGCGGCCCGTGGCCGTTGTGCGAGCCATCTCGGACACGGCCCAGGGCGGTGTGGCGGACATGGCGTTGGGGGGGATGCGGGCCCTGTCCTCGCTGATGCGCGTGCGACCATCGCTCGAGCGCTGGGCCGGTGCCGTCGGCCGGCACCAGGTCGTGCTCGCCGCCCCGCGCTCGTTCTGTGCCGGCGTGGAGCGGGCCATCGAGATCGTGGAGCGGGCCATCGAGCGCTTCGGCGCCCCGGTCTACGTCCGGCGCCAGATCGTGCACAACAGCCATGTCGTCGCCGACCTGGAGGGCAAGGGCGCCATCTTCGTGCAGGAGCTGGACGAGGTGCCCGAGGGTGCCGTCGTGGTCCTGGCCGCTCACGGCGTCTCCCCCAAGGTGCGCGAGGAGGCGTCGCGCCGCAGCGACCTCTCGGTCATCGATGCCACATGCCCCCTGGTGACCAAGGTCCACCACGAGGCGCGCCGCTTCGCCTCCCAGGACTATCAGATCGTCCTGATCGGCCACGAGGGCCACGAGGAGATCGCCGGCACGCTGGGCGAGGCCCCCATGGCCCTCGTCGAGCACCCGGCGGACGTGGCCGCGCTGGACATCGACCCGGGTGTCGAGGTGGCCTACCTCACCCAGACCACCCTGGCCACCGACGAGACGGCCGAGATCGTCGCCGCCCTGCGGGACCGGTTCCCCGGCCTGCACGGTCCCAACTCCAACGACATCTGCTACGCCACCCAGAACCGCCAGGACGCGGTCCGGGGCATGGTCGACCTCTGCGACCTGCTCTTGGTCGTCGGTTCGGCCAACTCGTCCAACACGGCTCGCCTGGTCGAGGTGGCCAGGCGCGAGGGTTGCCGGACCGAGCTGATCGAGGACGAGACGCAGATCCGGTTGAGCTGGCTCGCCGGCGTGGAGACCGTCGGCATCACTGCCGGTGCGTCTGCCCCGGAACTCCTGGTCCAGCGCGTGATCGACAGCCTCTCGGACCTCGGTCCCGTGGCCGTCACCGAGCATCGGACCACCGAAGAAAGTGCCCATTTCTCTCTACCTCAGGCGGTGCGCTGATGCCCATACCCCTCCGACAGAACATGAAGATCGGCTCCCACCTGCTCCGGCAGAAGCTGAAGGGCGTCAAGCACTATCCCTTCATCGTGGAGATAGAGCCGTTGTTCGCCTGCAACCTCTCGTGCCCCGGTTGCGGAAAGATCCAACACCCAACCGACATCCTCAGGAAGCGCCTGTCGCTCGAGGACATCGTCGATGCGGTGGAGGAGACCGGGACGCCCATGGTCTCGATCGCCGGGGGCGAGCCGCTCCTCCACCCGGACATGGAGCGCATCGTGGCCGAGCTCATCCGGCGGAAGGTCTACGTCTACCTGTGCACCAACGCCGTGCTGCTCCGTCGGCGCCTTGAGCGCTTCACACCGTCGCACTTCTTCTCCTGGGTGGTGCACATCGACGGCATGAAAGAGCGTCACGATGCGGCCGTCGACCGGGAGGGCGTGTTCGACGAGGCGGTGGCGGCCATCCGGGAGGCGAAGGAGAAGGGCTTCCGGGTGACGACCAACTCCACGTTCTTCAACACCGACTCGCCCAAGACCGTCCGGGACGTCCTCGATTTCTTGAACGACGACCTCGAGGTCGACGCCATGATGATCTCGCCCGCGTACGCCTACGAGAAGGCCCCCGACCAGGAGCACTTCCTCGGTGTCGAGCAGACCCGGAAGCTGTTCCGGGAGGCCTTCGACGGGAGGCGCAAGAAGTGGCGCCTCAACCATTCTCCGCTGTTCCTGGACTTCCTCGAGGGCAAGCAGGAGTTCTCCTGCACCGCCTGGGGGATCCCCAGCTACTCCGTCCTGGGCTGGCAGCGGCCCTGCTACCTGATGTCTGACGGCTATGCCACCAGCTACAAGGAGCTGGTGGAGACGACCGACTGGGACGCCTATGGCCGCGGGAAGGACCCGCGCTGTGCCAACTGCATGGCCCATTGTGGCTACGAGCCCACGTCGGTGATCGCCAGCATGGACTCGCTCCGCCAATCGCTCCGCGCCCTCGTCAACACCCATTGATCCCGGTGACCGTGAGCACCGTTGTCGCTGGCGCACCGCCCGTTGCCGACGAGGGCGCGCCCCTGGTCGTCAACGCGGTGGGGCCCGACAGCGACGTGCTCGAGCGGCTCGATCTTGCCTCCCTGCGGGCCATGGACGGCCCCGGGCTCGAGCAGCTGGCCGCCGTCATCCGGCGGTTCCTGGTCGACTCGGTGGCCGGCACCGGGGGGCACCTGGGCTCCAACCTCGGCATCGTCGAGCTGACCTTGGCCCTGCACCGCGTCTTCGACTCACCCGGGGACGCCCTGGTGTGGGACACCGGCCACCAGGCCTACGTGCACAAGCTGGTGACCGGACGGGCCGGGGCCTTCGGCCAGTTGCGTCAACCAGGCGGGCTGTCCGGCTATCCAAACCGGCTCGAGTCGGACCACGACCTGGTGGAGAACAGCCACGCCTCGACCGCGCTTGTCCTACGCCTACGGGCTGGCCCGGGCCCGGCGGCTGTGCGGCGACGACCGCCCCGTGGTCGCTGTGGTGGGCGATGGCGCGCTCACCGGCGGGCTGGCCTACGAGGCGCTGAACAACATCGGCATGACGGGCACGCCGGTTTTGATCATCGTGAACGACAATGGACGGTCCTACGCCCCGACCGTCTCCCGGCTGTCGACCGCCGGCCGGGCCCCTGGCCAGGCCGCTGGCAAGGGCACCCTCGACCAAGTCGCCGACGACGCCGACGACGCCGCCGTGAGCTCCATCACACACGCGGCTGAGGGCGCGCCCGACCAGACCGCATTGGTGGCCCCCTTCTTCGAGGCGCTCGGCCTGGCCTATGAGGGCCCGGTGGACGGCCACGACGTCGCCCGATTGGAGCGCGCGCTGCGCGCGGTGGCCGGCCGCCCTGGGCCGGTGGTGCTTCACGTCCACACCACCAAGGGACGCGGGTACGCGCCGGCCGAAGACGACGAGGACAAGTGCCTGCACGACATCGGCCCATTCGACCCGGCCACCGGAATCGCCACCAAGAAGCCCGGCGCCGGACCCAGCTACACCCACGCCTTCACCGCCGCCCTGCTGGCCGAGGCCGAGGCGCGGCCCGAGGTGGTGGCCATCACGGCGGCGATGCCCGGGCCCACTGGTCTGGCTCCCTTCCGCGACCGCTATCCCGACCGCTTCTTCGACGTCGGCATCGCCGAACAGCACGCGGTGACGGCGGCGGCGGGCATGGCCATGGGTGGCCTGCGGCCGGTGGTGGCCATCTACTCGACCTTCCTCAACCGCGCCTGGGATCAGGTCTACTACGACGTGGGCCTGCACCGCCTGCCGGTGGTCTTCTGCATCGACCGGGCCGGCGTGACCGGCGAGGACGGGCCCAGTCACCACGGCCTGCTCGACCTGGCCCTGTTGACCAAGGTGCCGGGCATGACCGTGTTCGCACCGGCTACCTACGACGAGGTGGCTGTCATGCTCCGCGAGGCTCTGACCATCACCTCGGGTCCGGTCGCCATTCGCTGGCCCAAGACCGAGGCGGCCCGCGGGGCAGTGACCGGGATCGGCGTGTCCGGACGGCGCATCCGGGTCGGAACGGACGTGTGCCTGCTGGGCGTTGGGAAGCAGGTGGCTGCGTGCGAGCAGGCCGCCGATCTCCTGGCCGCCGCAGGTGTCGACGCCACCGTGTGGGACGTGCGCGTCGCCACGCCGCTGGACCCCGACATGGTCAACGATGCTCGGCGCCACTCGGTCGTGGTCACCGCGGAAGACGGCGTGGTCGAAGGGGGCGTCGGGGCCCTGGTCGCCTCTGCGTTGGCGGCGCGGTCTGGTCGCGACGGCTCGGCCCTGGTGGCCCGGGGGGTGCCGGTGGCCTACGTGCCCCACGGCCATCCCGCCGACATCCTGTCCCAGTTGGGGCTGGACGGCCCCGGCCTGTGCGCCACCGCCCTCGACGCACTGGCCAGGGTCAGCCGGCCCGGACTGGCCGCACCGGATGGCGCCGTCCTGTTGGAGGTCGTGCCGGGTTCACTCTCAGACTGCTGAGTCGGCCTCTGGTGGCCGGGCTGCCTTCTGACTTCAGCGGCTTTCCTCCTGCATTCAATTGGCATTCGCTTCATTGCAATTCGGCATTCAGTTCGGCTCGTGTCATCTATCCCGCCTGATTCGATTTTGCCCGGGTTTCCGGGTTTCGGCGAAAGTGGCGCCTAGGTCCGGGCCGTTTCGCCAAACGCGGCGTCAGCCGGCACGACACCTCATTCGCTGGTCGGGCCGTTGAAGTGGGGATCGCGTTTCTCGCGGTGCGAGGCGAGGCCCTCGGCGGCGTCGGGACCGCCGAACCCGTAGAACTCATAGGCCAACGAGGCGTCGAAGACGGGCCCGAGCATCCGGTACCAGTTGTTCATGACGTGCTTGGTCCAGCGGATGCCGCTCTGGCCGCCGTCGGCCAGGGTGCGGGCCACCGCCAGGGCCTTGGGGAGGAGGTCGTCGTCGTCCACGCACATCGACACCAGCCCGATCCGCTCGGCCTCCTCGCCGCTCAGGGCCTCGCAGGTCAACAAGTAGTACTTGGCCTTGGCCATGCCGCACAGGATGGGCCAGCAGATGGCCGCGTGGTCCCCGGCGGCCACCCCCAGGCGGGTGTGCCCATCGATGATGGTGGCCGATCGGGAGACGATGGATATGTCGGCCAGCATCCCGACGGCCAGCCCTGCGCCGACGGCGGGGCCGTGGATGGCCGAGATGATCGGCTTCGAGCAATTGATGACGTTGAGCACGATGTCGCGCGCCTCGCGCATCACCCGGGTGCGGACGGCGTAGTCGGTGGTCAACTGGTCGAGGAGCTCATAGCTCCCGCCCGCCGAGAAGCCGCGGCCGGCGGCCCGGATGATGGCGACCCGCACCGTCGGGTCCCGGTCCACCGCCAACCAGACATCGGCCAGCTCCTGGTGGGTCTTCGGCCCGACGGCGTTCAGGTGCGGAGCGTCGAGCACGATCTGGAGCACATCGGGCTCGCTCCGATCGAAGGTCAGCGTCTCGAAGGGGGCAAAGGGATCGGGCACGGCTGCGACGCTAGTCCGGGCCGGCGCCTGGTTCGGCCGCCGAGCGCGGCCGCCGAGCGCGCCGAGGCACCAATCGGCGTGCCGATCGGCGAGGACGGCGCGGTAAGGTCTGTCGGGTCGGGGTGCAGGTCGCCATCCCCGGCGCAGAGCTCGATCGGAGGAGAAGCGAAGTCGAACGTGAACTAGACGCCAGACCTCGTTGGCTGCACGCACCGCAGGCACCATCATCGAGCCAGAGCCCTGAGCTACCCGAAGCCCCTGGCTACCGACTGAAGCGATTGCTGCTCGGTCCTCCGATCGTGAGTGAGGATCTCCACAGCGAGCGGTTGGGGAAGCCGACTGCCCTGGCCGTCCTGTCGTCCGACGTGATGTCCTCGTGCGCGTACGCCACGGAGTCCATCCTCCGGATCCTGGTGCCGGCAGCCGGGCTCGCTGCCTTCTCGCTCATCACGCCGGTCACCGCCCTGTTGCTACTGGTCCTCGGCGTCGTGTGCCTCCTGTACCGCCAGGTGGTGAAGACCTATCCGGTCTCGGGTGGCTCGTACGTGGTCAGCCGGGACAACTTCGGCTACTCGGTGGCCCAGATCCCCGGCGCCGCGCTGCTGTTGAGCTACGTGCTCACTGTGGCCGTGTCGGTGGCCGCCGGCGTGGACGCCGTCTCCTCTGCTTTTCCCGTACTCTCGCCCTATCCCGTCGAGATGGCGGTGGGGTTCGTACTGCTCATCGCCTACGGGAACCTCAGGGGCATCCGGGAAGCGGGCCGGGTCTTCGCCTTCCCCACCTACTGGTTCCTCGCCTCCATGGCCGCGCTGGTGTTGGTCGGAGTGGCCCGGCTGGCCATCGACGGGCACCTCCACCACTACCCACTGAACGCCCCTGGTCACGTCCCGGTGGGGACGGCCGGCAACGGGCTGCTGCTGGGAGCCTCTCTGTTCATCTTCTTGAAGGCCTTTGCCAACGGCGGCTCGGCGATGACCGGAATGGAGGCCATCTCCAACGCGGTGACCGTGTTCAAGCCGCCCCAGGTCCGCAACGCCCGGACCACGCTGGTCCTCATGGCCTCGATCCTCGGGGCCATGTTCTTGTCGGTATCGGTCTTCGCTCAGCTGACCCACGCCGTCCCCTACGTGACCGGCACGCCGACCGTGCTCTCCCAGATCGGCCGGGCCGTCTTCGGCAGCGGCGGGCTGTCCAACGTGGCCTACTACTCGCTCCAGTTCTCCACCGCCCTGATCCTCATCCTCGGGGCCAACACCAGCTACAACGGGTTTCCGCTCTTGGTCAGCTACATCGCCCAGGACGCCTATCTGCCCCGGCCCCTCACCACCCGAGGGCACCGGTTGGTGTACTCGAACGGGATCGGCGCGCTCACCGTCGTGTCCGTCGTCCTGTTGGTGGTGACCCGAGCTCGGGTGGCGGATCTGATCCCCTTGTACGCCTGTACGGTGTTCACCGGCTTCACCATGGCCGGTGCAGGCATGACCAAGTACTTCATGACGCACCCAGGGCCGAAGCGGCGCCAGAACCTGATCGTCAGCGCCTCCGCCTTCGCGCTGAGCGCGGTGGTGACGCTCATCTTCGTCATCACCGAGTTCACCAATGGCGCTTGGCTGATCGTGGTGGCCATCCCGCTGATCGTGTTCTTCCTCACCCGCACCCATCGCCGCTACGAGGAAGAGAAGCGGGTGCTTGTCCAAGACGCCTCGGGAGCCAGCGCAGTCATCGAGACCCACGCTCTTCGCCGCAATGTCGCCCTGGTGCTGGTGGACAGCCTGGACCTGGCCACGACCAGGGCGTTGCAATTGGCCCGGTCCTTCACCCCGTCGGGAGAGGTCCGGGCTGTCCACTTCGTGATCGACACCGCTCACGCCGACGACATCGCCAGGCAGTGGCGACAACTGGGCCTTGGGGACCTGGCCCTCGAGCTCATCGAGTGCCCGGACCGCCGATTGTCCCGCGCCGCCACCGAGATGGCGGCCAGCCTGGCCGCCGACGGTGAGACCGAGGTCATGTTGATACTTCCCCGGCGGCTCTACCGCGGGGTGGCCAACCGGTTCTTGCACAGTCACACTGCTGACCGCATCGTTACCGCGATGAGCACGCTGCCCCATGTGAGCGCCACCATCGCCCCTTTCGACGTGACCGGCTTGGTCAAGCGCCGGTCCAAGTCCCAGGCCCAAGGGCGCATGTCGGCCAAATTGAGACCGGCGACCGGACCTCGCCGCCCGGACCCTGCCAAGCGGCTCATCGAGGTGGCCGGGGCCACGCCCCTCGGACAGCTGACGTATCGAGAGCGCACTGTCGTCGCCGGGAGAGTGCGCTCGGTGCGGGTGCAGCCGTGGTCGGGCGCGGTGGCCCTGGAGTGCACCATCGTGGATGAGACCGGCGCCTTGAACCTGGTGTTCTTGGGTCGCCGGGCCGTGCCCGGGATCGAGCCCGGCACCCAGCTCAGGGCGGAGGGGATGATCGGCAAGCACAACGGCCGGCTGGCCGTGATCAACCCGGTCTACGAACTGCTGCTGGCCGCCGGGCAGGAGGACCCGCCGCCCGATTGACCGTGAGGGTTCAAGGACCCCCCACCAGGCTGCGAACCACTCAACCCAGGCCGAGCGTTCCGTAGGTACTGCACAGCCCCAGCGCCTCGATGACGAGGAAGGCGCCGACGATGGTCATCACTACCGGGAGCCGCCACCGCGTACGGGCCCGCGCCATCGTCGACGGCATGTACCACTCGGGGAGGAGCCCGGGCGCCTGCCCCAGGTAGACGCCGAGTGGGACCGCATCCCGGTCGAAGGGAGAGCCGGGCTCGGCCGACAGAGCCAGGGCCGTCAGCTCCTCATCGGTGAAATCGCTTTCGCCGGTACCGGCGGCGCCCACCGACCCGTCCACTGCGTCGAACGCTTCAGACATGAGCGGTCCCCTCCCGGCTCGAGTACTCGTCCCCGGGAGCGTACCCGGGTTGCCAGGTGCTCCACTCGTCAGGTGAGCTCCTGCCTGTCCGCGCCGCTGGAGCGGCGTGGGGTCAGCCACGCCGGAGGAGGACGACCAGCGTTCCAGACCGCCAGATCCCGGCGGGTCAGGCCGGACCGGTGAGCGCGGCGAATCCGTCGAGAACGGTGACGGCATCGTCGGGGACGCCGACCACCATGGTGACGCTGTCGGCCTCGATCTCGAAGGAGAAGCTGAAGAACCGGCAACAGGCCTTCTCTTCTTGGGCCAAGAGGACGAGCGATTGAAGGTCGGCCAGATCCGTCCGCAAGACACAGGAGAGCCGGCCCGGTGCCGCCCGCTCGGTCCGGGCCACCGCCACGGAGAGAACCTGGCGCCAGCGCTCGACCCGTTGCCCGGCTTCGTCGACGTCGAGCGTGCAGGCGATCGGTGGCTCCACGAACCGATACTACTGCCCGTGCGCGGTGGCGGCGCCGGCCCGGGGATTCAGTTGCAGTCCTCGAGCTGGGTACGGTCGCCGTCCTCGCCCGAGTTGGGTGTGAGCGTGAGCCGGTACCCGTCGACTTGGTCGATTCGTTGTACGGCGTCGATGTGGGCCCTGCCCATGCCCCGCCACTTCGCTCGGGCCAAGCCCTTGGCTTCCTCGGGGCTGGAAGCGACGACGAAGACCACCTCATGGTCTTCGCCCATCCGTCCGGCGGCGATCGGTCCGCCCAGGAACACCGAGAACAAGTACATGTCTGCAGAATATGAGCGGCACGGAGAACGGCGCTGCCCGCGGCATCAGGCCCGCTGAGTCCTCGCCGTCACGCCGGGCCCGCCGCCGACGCGACGTCGCCGCCACCCCCCGGAGTCCTCGGGGGACCCAGAGACCCCAGAGACCCCAGAGACCCCAGAGACCTAGAAACCTCAGTCCCGGAATTTCGGGAGCACGTAGGTGCCCATCAGCTCGATGGTCTCCATCACCGCCTCATGGGGCACTTTGTACGGGTTGACCAGGCAGAGCAACAGGTCGATACCGGCCGCCTCGTACTTGCGGCACGCCTCCAGGCATTCGTCGGGCGTCCCCAGGACGCAGGCGTCGGTGGCGATCAGGTACTCGAGGCTGAGGAGGTCGAGCGAACCGTCGTCGGCGTGCGACTTCATGTCGGCGGCGTAGGAGTAGGAACCGAGGGCCTGCTGCCGTTCCGCCATCCAGTCGGTGACCGTGGCGATCTGCCGGGCACCGGTCTTCGGGTACCACTCGAAGGACTCCCGGGCGAGCTCGATGGCCTTGTCCCGGTCCGGCGAGCACAGGGCCATGGTGAAGGTGGCGGTCTCGTTGTGCACGTAGGACCCGAGAGGGTTGGTGCACCCGGCGGAGGCGGCCCGGTAGATGTCCACCTTCTTCTTGACTTCCTCCGGTGAGACGCCGACGGCGAACGAGCACAGACCCAGGCCGAGCTCGCCCACCTGCCGGTGCCCGTCCTCGCTGGTGGTCGCCCCCCAGATGGGTGGATGAGGCTGCTGGATCGGCTTGGGCTGCACCCGACGCTTGGGCATCTGCCAGTGCGCGCCGGCGAACTCGTACTCCTCGTTGGTCCAGCAGCCGACCACATGCTCGATTGCCTCCCGCCACATGTCGCGTGTCTCGGCCGGGTCGAGCCCGAATCCCTCGAGCTCGGCACGGGTGGCCGATCGACCCGTCCCGAAATCGACACGTCCGTTCGAGATCAGGTCGAGCACGGCAACCGACTCGGCCGTGCGGACCGGGTGGTTGTAGGGCTTGGGCATCAACCGGACCCCGTATCCCAGCCGGATCCGCTCGGTCAGCCCGGCAATGGCGCCGTAGAGGACCTCGGGGTTGGAGCAGTGGGAGTACTCCTCGAGGAAGTGGTGCTCGACGGTCCAGAAGGCGTCCCATCCGGCCTTGTCGCCCGCCACCGCCTCGGCCAGCGTGTTCTGGTAGGCGATGAGCTCGCTGTCCGCCTCCCAGGGCCGCGGCACTGGTATCTCGTAGAAGAGTGCGAATTTCATGGACGGTGTCCTTTCCGGTTTGGTGGCTCCGCGGCGAAGCCGGCTACCGCATACGTCCGGACGAATCCCCGGACCGACTCAAGGTCGTCGGCGTCGAAGGTCACGGCCGGCATCACCGCGAACGACATGAGGAGGCGGACGATCCACTCGCCGGCCTCTCGGTGGTCGAGCCCGGCGCGGATCTCGCCTCGGCCCTCGGCGTCGACCAGCAACGGGAGCCAGAAGTCCACCCACTCGTCGGTCAGGTGCCGGCTGCTCGCCGTCATCAGTGTGGCCAGAAGCCTCTCTTCATCGCCGGGGAGCTGACGCATGGGAACGCGTTCCCCGGCCGACCTCCGGATGTAGACGGCCGCTTCGGCAATCTGTTCGGCCAAGGTGGGCCGGGATCGCACCGCTTCCTCACTGCCAGCGACGAACTGGCCGGCCACCCGTGCCATCACCGCATCGACCACGTTCGCCTTGTCGCTGAAGTGGAAGTACACCGCTCCCCTGGAGACGCCGGCCTGGGCGGCCACGTCGGTCATGGAGGTGCGCCGGATGCCGAGCCGGGTGATGCACTGCTCGGCGGCGGTCAGGATCCGTTCCTCGGTCGTGGCCTGTGTGCTCACGGCGGCATCGATCGCGGGCCATGCCGAGGTCGCCTGTTCGTCGGTCTGTGGGGTCATGGTTCGCCGATCCTGCGCCTGGTCCACGGTTTCCCGCTGGCGCTGATGGCTCTGCTTGGTTCGTGCCGGTCGTTCGCTTGTCGTCTGAGGGCTTGAATTGGTGCGCGTATCGGTCCGACCTATGCAATTGTACAGCAACTATCAGATGTAAAGATAGGTCGGGCACGATGCAGGGCGAACGGGGTGTGGGGAGAGCGAGATGCGGGGACTGAGGAACAAGGTAGTGATCGTCACCGGGGCAGCTTCGGGCATCGGTCGGGCATGTGCACTGCGGCTGCTGGAGGAGGGGGCGACCGTGGTGGGCGCCGACCTCGCTGATCGGGCCCCCGAGCCGTCGTTGGGCAGATCTTGGTCATTCCGGCACGTGGATGTGGCCGACGAGCCTTCGGTGGCGGAGCTGGTGGCGGCGACGGTCTCCAGCCTGGGGCGGATCGACGGCATGGTCAACGCAGCGGGCGTGGCCGGTGGGGGACCGGTGCACGCGCTCGACCAGGAAGAGTGGCAGCGGGTCCTCTCGGTCAACCTGACCGGGACATTTCTCATGGCTAAGCATGTCATCGGGCAGATGCTCCGGCAGCCCGTGGTCGCCGCATCCCGGGGGTCCGTCGTCACGGTGGCCAGTGTCGAGGGCCTGGAGGGCACCGCCGGTGGGAGTGCCTACAACGCGTCGAAGGGCGGTGTGGTGTTGCTGACCAAGAACATGGCCATCGACTACGGCAGCCGGGGCATCCGGGCCAATGTCATCTGCCCCGGTTTCATCGAGACGCCGATGACCGATTCGATCTTCGACCTCCCCGGCATGGAGGAGACGAGAGCGGCAATGATCGAGGAGCACGCACTCCGGCGGTTGGGGCGAGCGGATGAGATCGCCGGCGCCGCTGCCTTCTTGGTCTCTGAGGACGCCTCGTTCGTCACCGGGGCGGCACTGGCGGTGGACGGGGGCTACACGGCCGGGCGCGATCACGGCGTCACTGCCCGGTTGGGCCTGTCGGGCCTCGAGGACTAGGCCCGACGCGCACCGGCACGCGGGGGACAGAGGAGACCGTGCGGGTCGTCGCGGTCAGGAGGCGGCGGCCCGCTGGCGGAGGACCTCGAGGGCCCGGTCGGCGTGCGAGTTGAACGAGAGCTCGGAACGAATCACCTCGAGCACGCGCTGATCGGTGCCGATGACGAAGGTGGCGCGCTTGTTCTTCCCCATGATGGTGAAGGACCGCTTGACGCCGAACAGGTCGGCCACCGATGAGTCCGAGTCCGACAACAGCGGGTAGTCGAAGTCATGCTTGTCGGCGAACCGCTTCTGCTTTTCCACGGGATCGGCACTGATCCCGACGCGCTGGGCGCCCACGGCATCGAACTCGGCCTTGAGGTCGCGGAAGTGGCAGCTCTCCTTGGTGCAGCCATAGGTCATAGCGGCCGGGTAGAAGAAGAGGACCACCGGCCCGTCCTTCAGGAGCTCTCCGAGGCGCCGGGGTGTCCCCGTCTGATCGGGGAGCTCGAAGTCGGGTACGGCATCACCAGTGTTCATGGGTTGGAGCATAGGAGGGAGAGGCCGAACCGGGCGGCCTGCTCGCCGATTGCGCTCGTGCCCCTCTGGATCTCGCGCCTGAAGGGCGCCCGCCTCCGTAGCTGACGCCGTGCCTGACGCCGCGCCCGACACCGCGCCCGACTCTGCGGACTTGTCGCCGCCCCCGGATCGCCACTTGAGCGTGGTGACTATGTGATCGGTTTCACATGCAGAAGTGAACCATTTCACAAGGGAGGGGCTCATGTGGGTTTCCACTTGGTCAGGGTTTACACAGAGTTCATCTGAGGGTATGAAACGCATGACAACGAGCGGAAGAAGGTGGTCGATACCGACGTCTGGCCGGGCATCGGTCATCTGGGATCAAGGGGGTTTCATGCCACTGGAATCTGCAGCCATGGGACAGTTCGAGGTCCAAGAGGGCCCGGTTCCGACCGAACCGAGCGTGTACCGAACGGCCGATCCCGCCCCGTTGGGACTGGCAGCCTTCGCCATGACGACCTTCGCCCTGAGCCTGTCCAACGCCGACATCTGGGGCCAGGCCGCGGCGCCGGCACTGGCGTTGGCCCTGGCCTACGGCGGAGGGGTGCAACTGCTCGCCGGCATGTGGGAGTTCACCAGGAAGAACACGTTCGGAGCGCTCGCCTTCTCCTCGTTCGGCGGGTTCTGGATCTCGTACTACGTCTTTGTGAAGTTCGTGGTCAGCGGGATCCGGCCGGCCGACGCGTCCATCGCCGTGGGCGTCTTCCTGCTGGGATGGGCCATCTTCACCTTCTACATGATCGTGCCTTCGTTGCGGGTGAGCGCGGCCGTGGCCGCCGTGTTCATCTTGTTGACTGCGACCTTCGTGCTCTTGACCATCGGGGAGTTCCAACTCCAGACGACTGTGACCAAGTGGGGCGGCTACATCGGCCTGGCCACCGCCGGCGTCGCCTGGTACGCGTCATTCGCCGGCGTGGTCAACGAGACCTTCAAAAAGGCCATCATCCCCACGGTGCCCCTCGCTCCTCGGCCGGTCGTCGTGACCCCGCCGGTCGCCCCGACTCCTGGCGTTGGGGTATGACACTGGGGTAGGGATGGCAGCCGCGACTCGACGGCGACGATGGAGAGGGACGAGGCATGAGTGATAACGGGCCACAGGACCAGGGGCTTTCGGCACTACTGCATGAGGGCCGCCGATTCGAACCGCCCGAGGAGCTCGCCGCCCATGCCAACGCCCAGCCGGGCATCTATGACGAAGCCGACGCCGACCCCGTTGCCTGGTGGGAGCGCCAAGCCGGGGCGCTCGAGTGGGCCGAACCGTGGACCGAGGTGCTCGATTGGAAGGTCCCCTTCGCCAAGTGGTTCGTCGGGGGCAAGCTGAACGCCTCGGTCAACTGCGTCGACCGCCATGTGGCCGCGGGAAAGGGGGACAAGGTCGCCTTCCACTGGGTCGGGGAGCCAGACGGCGATACCCGGGATATCACCTACTCGGCGCTGAAGGACATGGTCTGCCAGGCAGCCAACGCCCTGGTCGAGCTGGGCGTGGCGGCCGGTGACCGGGTCTGCATCTATATGCCGATGATCCCCGAGGCGGTGGTAGCCATGCTGGCCTGCGCCCGGCTCGGTGCCCCCCACATGGTGACCTTCGGCGGCTTCTCGTCCGAGGCGCTGGCCAGCCGGATCCTGGATGGGGATGCCCGCTTCGTGATCACCGCCGACGGCGGGTACCGGCGCGGCTCCCAGGCGGCGCTGAAGCCCAACGTGGACGAGGCCCTGACCCAGTGCCCGGATGTGCGCACCGTCCTGGTCGTCCGCCGGACCGGCCAGGACGTGGCCTGGGAGGACGGCCGGGACGTCTGGTGGCACGACGTCGTCGACCGGCAGCCCACCGAGCACGAGCCCGAGGCCTTCGACGCCGAGCAACCGCTCTACATCATGTACACCAGCGGGACGACGGCCAAGCCCAAGGGCATCCTGCACACCACGGGGGGCTATCTCACCCACTGCGCCGCCACCCATCGGCTCATCTTCGACGTGAAGCCGGACACCGACATCTTCTGGACGGCGGCCGACATCGGCTGGGTGACCGGGCATAGCTACATCGTCTACGGCCCGCTGGCCAACGGGGTGACCTCGATGATGTACGAGGGGACCCCCGACGCCGGGGGGCGGGACCGCTGGTGGAGGATCGTCGAGGACTACAAGGTCACGATCCTCTACACCGCCCCTACCACCATCCGAACCTTCATGAAGTGGGGGGAGGAGCACCCGTCCGGCCACGACCTCTCAAGCCTGCGGCTCCTCGGTTCGGTGGGGGAGCCCATCAACCCCGAGGCCTGGATGTGGTACCGGAAGTTCATCGGCGGCGACCGCTGTCCGATCGTCGACACCTGGTGGCAGACCGAGACGGGCGGGATCCTGATCACCCCGCTGCCGGGCATCACGGCCACCAAGCCGGGGGCGGCCATGCGCCCGTTCCCGGGGATCAGCGCCGATGTCGTCGACGAGAGCGGGAAGTCGGTCGGGAACAATGCCGGCGGCTACCTGGTGATCGACCGCCCCTGGCCGGGGATGCTCCGTGGGATCTGGGGCGACCCCCAGCGCTACGAGGAGACCTACTGGTCCCGCTACCCCGGGCGGTACTTCGCCGGGGACGGGGCCAAGCGCGACGAGGACGGCGACCTCTGGCTGCTGGGCCGGGTCGACGACGTGATGAACATCTCCGGGCACCGCATCTCCACCACCGAGGTGGAACATGCCCTGGTCGGCTTTCCCCGCGTGGCCGAGGCCGCCGTGGTCGGGGCCAGCGACGACACCACCGGGCAGGCCATCGTGGCCTTCGTCACCGTGAAGGGGGAGGTGTCCGACGCCGAGAATGAGGGCGGCGCCTTGGTGGCCGACCTCCGGGACCAGGTGGCCAAGTCCATCGGGCCCATCGCCAAGCCCCGTCAGATCATCCTCACGCCCGACCTGCCCAAGACCCGGAGCGGGAAGATCATGCGCCGGTTGCTGAAGGACGTGGCCGAGCACCGGGAGCTGGGCGACGTCACCACCCTCTTGGACCCGACGGTGGTCAACCTCATCGACGAACAGATGCAGGCGGGGGCGGCCGAGGCCGAGTGAGCTCACCGTGTTGCTCAAGGGAATAAACCACGTAGCCACGATCACCAACGACGTCGACCGCCTGAAGGCGTTCTACCGAGAGGTCTTCGAGGCGGAGGTCCTCCGCGACGGTGCTGAGCTCCCAACAGGGCAGGGACCCCGACTCACGATCATCAAGGTCGGTGACTGGGCGGAGCTCAACGTGTTCCACATCGAGGGCAACACCGAGGCCGACCGCCAGACCCCGATGTTCGGGCGCGGGCGCATCGACCACCTTGCCCTCCAGGCGGACTCGATCGAGGCGTTCGAGACCATCCGTGAGCGCCTCATGGCCCGGGGGGCAGCAGACGCCTTCGTCACCGATTTCGGACCGATGCTCAGCGTCTTCTTCCGCGATCCCGACGGGCTCGAGTGCGAGGTATGCGTCGAGAACCCCGACCTGGTCCCCGGCGTCCACAATCCTCCGGGGACAAAGGCCGCCCGCTACTCGTAGCTCGGTGTTCTCCCGGCGGTCGCGTTCCTCCGGGTTGGCACCGCGCGCCGCCGGCGTTTGAAGATCACCAGCCGGACCCCGTCGGCATCCTCTGTCTCGACCTCCCGGCTGCGCCGGTCAGTCGGCCAGCCCGAGGACCCGGAGGGCGTTCGTGCGCAGGAACTTCGGCCAGACGTCGTCCTTGAACCCGACGTGGGGCATCTCGGTCATGATCCGCTCGATGGACAGGCCCATGGGGAAGTAGCCGGCGTAGATGACCTTGTCGGCCCCCCGCGTGTTGGCAAAGTCGATGATGTGCTTGTTGTAGTACTTCGGGGCGAAGGCGCTCGTCGAGTAGTGGAGACCGGGCCACTTGAGCATCAGCTTCACCGCCAGCTCCGTCCACGGCTCGCAGCCGTGGCGGGTGACGAACACCAGGTCGGGGAAGTCGTACATGACTTCGTCGATCAGCTCCACCTTCTGCACGGCGAACTTGATCCGGGGGCCGGGGACCCCGGCGCAGCAGAAGATGGGAATGCCCAGCTCGACGCACTTGGCGTAGATGGGGTACATCTTCTTGTCGTTGATGGCCACTTGGGGATAGGTCCCGGCCGGGAAGGCGCCCACGGCCCGGATGCCCCACTTCTCGTAAGCGCGGGTCATCGCCTTGATCCCGTCCATGCCGTCGTTGGGGTCGACCGATAGCGAGGGGATGAAGCGGTCGGGGTAGCGGCGGATCGCCTCTTGGCCCTTGCCGTCACCGTCGTCCACCCCGATCAGGCCCTTGTCGATGCCCCACCGGTCCATCTCTCCGAGAGTGACGGCAATGGGGTCGTCCGAGTCGATGAGCCCCTTTTCCGGCACGTCCTTGAACATGTACTCGACCGGGAAAGCGAACTCCTCTTTGGACTCCTTGTCCTTGGTCTGGTCGGTGATGAAGCGGTAGACGGCCTTCATGTCCTTGTGGGGGAAGCTGATCATCGTGTCGACAGCCCCTACGTCGGTTGGCATGCTCATGGGTCGGTGCCCTCCCTCTCGGTTCGGCTCCCATGCTAGAACAGGTTTCGATTTCCCTGGCCGCCCATGTCAGGCGACCTTCCTCTCTGAGGCGGGCGCGGGCAGGTACGATGGCCGTGGTGCGCCGGGAAGCCTGGTCGGCAGTGTCCTAGCCACGTCCGATCCGAGGAGCACCATTGTGACCGACGCCGAACCGTTCGCTCTGGTGGTCCTGGTGGTGGCCGCGGCGGGCCTGCTCGCAGTGCTGTCGAACCGGTTGACCGAACGGGTTCAGGTTCCGGCGCCCGCGTTCTTCCTGGTGGCCGCGGCCGTTGCGGTGAAGGCCATCCCCGTGCTGCATGCACCATCGGTGCAGGTGGTGCAGCGGACGGTCGTCATCGCCCTGGTGTTCATCCTGTTCAACGGGGGCATGGACATCGGTCGAACCCGCTTCCGGTCGGCGGCCGTCGCCATCACAGCCGTCGGGGTCATAGGCACCCTCTTGACCGCGGCTGCCTGCGGGGCGTTCGTCCACTTTGCGTTCGGGCTCGGGTGGTACGTCTCGCTGCTGGTCGGCATTGCCGTGTCCCCGACCGATCCGGCGGTCGTGTTCTCCGTACTCGGACGACGCGAGGTCTCTGGCCGCAGCGGCACCATCCTGGAGGGGGAGTCGGGTGCGAACGACCCGATCGGTATCGCTCTGATGACCGCTCTCCTTGCCGCCGGAGGGGTGAGTCTCGGCGCCTTCGCACACGCCGGTGGCGAGTTCGCTCTCCAGATCGGGGTCGGCGCCGTGGTCGGGATCGTCGGCGGCAGGATGTTGCTGGTGTTCATGCGCCGGGTACCCCTTCCGAGCGAGGGGCTCTATCCGCTTCGCACCATCGCGTCGGCATTGCTGGTGTTCAGCGTGGCCACACTGGCCCACGGGTCCGGATTCCTCGCCGTCTTCGCTGCCGGGATCGTGCTGGGCGACGAGCGCGCTCCTTACAAGGGGGAGATCGAGCGGTTCCACTCGGCCATCGCCAGCCTCGCCGAGATCGTGGCCTTCGTCCTTCTCGGTCTGACCGTCGACCTCGCCGAGCTCGCACACCCTGACGTGTGGGTGCCGGGACTCGTGCTCGGTGCGGTGCTGGCCTTCGCCGTTCGGCCAATCCTGGTGGGGCTGTGCCTGGTCCCGACCAGCCTCACGGTCAACGAGCGAGGCTTCGTGCTCTTCGCCGGGCTCCGGGGCGCCGTGCCCATCCTGCTCGGAACGTTCTTGGTCACCTCGCACGTGGCCGACGCGAAGCGCCTCTACGGCATCGTCGTGATCGTCGTCATGTTCTCTGTCGTCGTCCAGGGCGGGCTGGTGCCGACCGTCGCCCGGCTCCTGCACATTCCGATGCGGACGGTCGAGCCGGAGCCGTGGGCCCTGGGGGTGCGGCTCCGGGACGAGCCATCTGGCGTGCACCGTTTCACGATCGCAGCTCGTTCACCTATCAACGGCCGCACGATCGCTGAGCTGACCGATCTACCCGGTGGCGCCTGGATCAGCCTCGTGGTCCGGGCGGGTCAGACCGTGCCGGCGAGGGGGAGCACCCGGTTGCAGACCGGCGACGAGCTCCTGGTCCTGGCCGACCCGTACGAGTCAGGGGAGCTGACGAGGGTCTTCGAGGAGCCCCCGCGGTCAGGCCGTTCGGACCGGTCAGACGATTGATTCCCCGGTCAGGGCCGACGGGGCATGATCCGATTGGCTGCGCTGACCACCGCGCCCAGCGACGCGTCGAGGGTGCTCGAGTCCATGCCCACTCCCCACCACGTGGTCCCGTCGGGCTCCTCGGCCTCGACGTAGGCCACCGCGGAGGCCCCGCTCCCGGCGGTGAGCGCGTGCTGGCTGTAGTCCTTCACCTCGAACCGGACCCCCAGCTCGTTCCGCAGTCCGGAAACCAGGGCATCGATCGGACCGTTGCCCTCGCCGGCCACCGTCGTGTGCTCGCCGTCCACCAGGAGCTGGGCCACCACCGTCGTCCGCTGCTCCTTGGTGGTGACCTCGCTGCCGAGCAGCCGGATCCCCTCCTCACCGGGGAGATAGGTAGCGGAGAACACGTCCCACATCTCGTCGGGGTGGATCACCGTGCCGCTGGCCTCCGTGGCCACCTGCACCTCCTTGGAGAACTCGATCTGCAGGCGGCGGGGGAGGTCGAGGCCGTGCTCGGCATCCATGATGTAGGCCACCCCACCCTTGCCCGACTGGCTGTTGACCTGGATGATGGCCTCGTACGTCCGTCCGGTGTGCTTGGGGTCGATGGGGAGGTAGGGCACCTCCCACTGGTCGTAGTCGGTCCCGATGGCCGCCATCCCCTTCTTGATGGCGTCCTGGTGCGACCCGGAGAACGCCGTGTAGACCAGGTCGCCGGCATAGGGGTGCCGGGGATGGACGGGCATCCGGGTGGAGTACTCGGCTACCCGGCGCACCCGCTCGATGTCGCCGAAGTCGAGGGCGGGATCGATGCCCTGGGAGAAGAGGTTCATGGCCAGGGTGACGATGTCCACGTTGCCGGTCCGCTCGCCGTTGCCGAACAGCGTTCCCTCCACTCGGTCAGCCCCGGCCAGGACGGCGAGCTCGGCGGCGGCCACCGCCGTGCCCCGGTCGTTGTGGGGATGCAGGCTCAAGATGACCGAGTCACGATTGGCGATGTGGGAACTGCACCACTCGATGACATCGGCGTAGACGTTGGGCGTGTACATCTCCACCGTGGCCGGCAGGTTGATGATGATGGGGCGTTCGGGTGTCGGCTCGATGACCTCCATGACCGCTTCGCAGATCTCGATGGCGAACTCGGGCTCGGTGCCGGTGAAGCTCTCGGGCGAGTACTCGTAGCGGATGTCGGTGTCGGGGACGGTCGCCTCGAACTTCTTGCACAGGCGGGCGGCATTGACGGCGATGTCGACGATCCCACCCTTGTCCAGCCCGAAGACGACGCGGCGTTGCAGCTCCGACGTCGAGTTGTAGAAGTGCACGATGGCCTGGCGGGCCCCGGCCAGCGACTGGTAGGTCCGCTCGATCAGCTCCTCGCGGCACTGCACCAGGACCTGGATGATCACGTCGTCGGGGATGAGGTCTTCCTCGATGATCTGGCGCTGGAAGTCGTAGTCGGTCTGGGAGGCCGACGGGAAGCCCACCTCGATGTCCTTGAAGCCCACGGCGACCAGCGTCTCGAACAGCTTGAGCTTGCGCTCGGCGTCCATGGGGTCGACCAGGGCCTGGTTGCCGTCGCGCAGGTCGACGCTGGCCCACTGCGGCGCCCGGGTGAACTGGCGATCGGGCCAGGTGCGCTCGGGGAGATGCAAGGGAACGTGCGAGTGGTAGAGCCCGAATGGCATGGGGGAGACGTCGCAAGGGAGGGCGAGGCGAGGCTGCCCGGTGGCCGTGGCCGCTCGCTGCTCTGTGCTCATCGTCGTGCTCCTTGCTCTCTTGTTCTCTTGCTCTTTGACTCTTTGACCTCTGACCGAGCTCGGTCCGCATGGCGGCCTGCCCAACAAAAAACCTCCTGGCCGAGTCGGCACAGGAGGTTGCGAGCGAACGCTATGTGGCGTTCGCCGTCAGGTAAGGAGGAGGCTCGAAGTCGGTGTCCGGTACACAGTGAGCTCCATCGTGCCAGCCCAGGCCGTCACCGTCAAGGTGCGCCCGGTACGAGCCGGCCCCTGGAAGGGCTGTACCCGAGGCGGGAGCGGTCGAAGGCATCGCTAAGGTGAGCGCGTGCGGCTGACCGAGGGTGAGGCCCGGGAGCGCTTTGGCCGAGCCCAGGTGGCCCGACTGGCTACGGCGGACGCCGCTGGCTCGCCGCACCTGGTGCCTTTCACCTTCGCCCTCGATGACGACGTGATCGTCCTGGCCGTCGACAACAAACCCAAGTCGTCCCGGACCCTCCGGCGAATCGCCAACATCGCCGAGAACCCTCGGGTATCGGCACTGGCCGATCACTACGAGGACGACTGGGCAAACCTCTGGTGGGCGCGAGCCGACGGTCTCGGTGAGGTCTGGGGGGATCCTGAACGCTGCTCGGCGGCGATCCGTTTGCTCCAGGCCAAGTACCGCCAGTACCGGGTGGACCCGCCAACCGGCCCGGTGATCGCCATCGTGGTGGCCCGCTGGAGCGGGTGGTCGCACTCCGGGCCAGCCGACCCTGAGCCTCGGAACCCGGGCCGGGCTCCCGCCGCCTGAGCATCCCGGCCGGCGCCTACCATTGGCCGGTGCCCACTCGCCGAGGATGGCTGACCGCGGCCACGGTGCTCGTCCTCCCGGCTGCGGCCTTGAGCGCCTGCGGCAGCCCGTCGGCTACGGCCACGCGCCGGTCGTCCCCGACGAAGCCGGTCACTGTCCCGACGCCGGCGCCCACCACCGCGCCGACGACCACCACCGCGCCGACGAGCACTACGGTGCCCCCCACCACCACCACGACGGCTCCGCCCCTCGTTCCACTGGCCACACCGGCCCCGCTCGACCCATCGGTCACCCCGCCGCTCCCCGGTGAGGGCCAATGGCAACCGGCCGGCCGGACGGTCGGCGGCGTGTCGGCTGTGTACGTGACGACCATGCGGGCCGAGGGCAATACCTCGATCGCCGGGGTGGCCTGGATGGACACCAAGCTGTTGAGGGGCAACCTCTACTCGGGCAGCATCAGCCCGGGTGACGGTCCGTGGACCTACACGGCGCCCATCCTGCCCGCTGCCGCCCAGACGCTGGTGTGCGTGTTCAACGGGGGCTTCCAGATGGCCGACGCTCACGGCGGCTACTTCACCGAGGGCCGGGTGATCGCCCCACTGGTGTCGGGGGCGGCGTCGTTGGTGATCAGTCAGGACGGGACGGTCACGGTCGGCGAGTGGGGCCGGGACATGGCTATGACCCCGGACGTCCTGGCCGTCCGCCAGAACCTCACCTTGCTGGTCGACGGCGGTGCGCCCGTGCCCGGCCTCGACCCCTCCGACACGTCGGCATGGGGCTCCACCCTCGGCGGGGTCCCGCAGGTCTACCGCTCGGGTGCCGGGGTCACCGCCAACGGCGCCCTCGTCTACGTCTCGGGCCCGAGCCTCAACGTTCCCCAGCTGGCCGACCTGTTGGTGCGGGCGGGCGCCGTCCGGGCCATGGAGCTCGACATCAATCCGGCATGGGACACCTTCGTGACCTACAACCCGCCGGGCAACGGACTCGCCGCAGCAGACAACGGCACCGAGCTGTTGCCCAGCATGGCCGGCGGCCCCGATCGGTTCTTCGAGGCGTCATGGGCGCGCGACTTCATCACCATGGCTGCCCGGTGACTCCATCACCATGGCTGCCCGGTGACTCCATCACCATGGCTGCCCGGTGACTCCGATCACCCATGTCTGCCCGGTGACTCCCATCACCCGTCTCTGCCCGGTGGCGGTCTACCCGGTCGGCGACGTCTCCGAAGGGCACTGTCGGTGGGTGCCCCGTCCGGCAGGGCCGCCCGGGGACCCGTCAGGGGACCAGCACGGCCTTGCCCACCACCGATCGGTCGATGAGGTCGCTCATCACGCCTGCGGCGTCGGCCAGGCGGAACTCGGCCGGGGTCGTCGGGTGCAATTGGTCCCGGCTCACCATGTCGGCTAGTTGCGAGAGGACCTGGTGATTGCCGTCGGGATCGCGGAACATCCAGCCGCCCCAGTCCACGCCGACCACGGTCCGGTTGTTGAGCAGCACCTGGTTGAGCGGGATGGTGGGGATGGGCCCGGCGGCGAAGCCGATGACGCAGAACCGGCCAAAGGGCCCCAGAGCCCGGAGCGCCGGCTCGCTGTGGGCCCCGCCCACCGGGTCCACCACCACGTCGACGCCACCATCTGACAGTGCCCGGGCCGCTGCCTTGAGGTCCTCGTGCTCGTAGGCGATGGTCGACTCGGCACCCATGGCCCGCGCCGCGTCGAGCTTCTCGTCGGTCGACGCCGCGGCGATGACCCGTGCGCCCAGCGCGCGGGCGACGTCGATGACGGCGAGGCCCACGCCGCCGCCGGCCCCGAGCACCAGCAGGTGCTCGCCGGGGGCCACCGAGGTACGCCGGGTCAGGGCGAACAACGCCGTGCCGTAGCTCTGGATGAGCGCCGCCGCTTGGGCGTAGGTCAGGCCCTCAGGAATGGGAAGCACCGACAGCGCCGGGACGGCGACCTGCTCGGCGAAGGCACCGAGCCCCGAGAACACCACCACTCGGTCGCCCCGGGCCACGCCGGTCACCCCGGCACCGAGGGAGGCGACCTCGCCGGCCAGCTCACTGCCGGGAACGAACGGCGTCGCCGGCTTGATCTGGTAGCGGCCCTGGCACATCAGGCCGTCCACGTAGTTCACCCCCGCTGCGTGTACCTGCACGACCACCTGTCCCTCCCCCGGGACCGGGGGGTCGCGGTCCTCGATGACCAGGTTCTCCAGGGGCCCGAACTCGGGACAGACGACGGTGCGCATGACGGTCAACGTACGGGGTGATCGATCAGGAGGACAACCGGTAGACGTCCATGCCGTAGACGCCACCGACCAGGCCGGTGTAGTGGAACCGGTGATCGGCGGCCACCGAAGCAGTGAGGTGGGTGTTCACCTTCTGCTTGTACGCCACACCGGTGCCCTCGGCAACACCACGTCGTGCAGGTGGCGTGCCTCGATCTCGCGGGCGAGGGTCGAGGCCGACGTCGCCGCCCATCGACGGGGGAGGGTGCGCCGGCCACATCCGGAACGCGACCGGCGCGATCGGAAGCCGAGCGTGGACAGCCGCCTGCGCCCGGCCCGGCGAGTGGGTGGGTGCTGCTGTGAGTCAGCGTTACTGTTCCCGTAAAGCCCGTCGCTGCCTGGCGTGTTCGGGGACCTCGGGACCCGGCTCGTCGACATGGACGGTCCATAGACCGGCGTGTCGGCGAGGTCAGCAACCAAGCGCGTAGCTGACCGCCGAGCAGACCTTGCGCATGACATCGTCGCCGACCCGTCCGACCGGACCGGTGAGCGATGTCTGCGTGATCGTGTGAAGGCCGTCGCAATTGATCGCCGACGGCCGGTCCAGGCCGACTTCGACATGGTCGACGTCAACCTCTGCGGCGAGACCCCGGATCGAAGTGGTGATTTCGGCCACCGTAACGAGATTCCGAGCGTCGAGCACCTCGGATCGGGTGAGCAGCAGAACCGGGCGTCTCTTGCGACCGACCTCGGCCAGCCAAAGCTCGCCGCGCCTCATGGCTCGCCCCACGCATCAGCTTCGGCCCAGAAGGTGTCCGCCCGTTCGGGTTGTCTCAGGTACGCCTCTCGGTCTGATCGCGCCAGCGCGGCGCGTACCGCATCAGCGACTCCCTGACGCGCTGCCGCCGAGATGTTGACGCCGAGCTGCCGGGCGCGCTCGGCCAACTCCTCGTCCAGCGTGAAAGTGGTCCTCGATGAAGCCATATGCTGATGCTATCAGATCATGATAGCAGTCAGTCATGGCATTCGTTTGAGAGGATCGATCGCCTGCGTCTCCGTGGGCTGCCTGGGGATCCGGACTCGGCGCATGGCCCGCATCCCGCGCTTGGCGGGCCCCATCGAGAAAGGCTGCCTTTCGTTCAGATCTCTCGTGCGGCCGGCAACAGGGTCTCCGCCGCCCAATCGATGAACCCGGCCTGATGGCCGCCGCCGATCTGCAGCAGCGCCAGGTGGGTGAACCCGGCCTCTTTGAAGCGGCGGACCCCTTCCAAGTGGCGATCCAGGTCCGGGCCGCAGGCGATCGACTCGGCGATGTCGTCCTCGGTGACGTACTGCGAGGCGGCGGCGAAAGCGGCGGTGCCGGGAAGTTCGGCGTTCAACTTCCAGCTGCCGCCGAACCACCGGAACTGCTCGAGGGCCCGCCGCCGTGCCAGCACCCTCGTCGCGGTCCCATGACAGCGCCAGCTGACCGTAGCGGGGCTTGCCCGCACCGCCGGCCGCCTCGAAGCCCGCGCACAGCTCGGACTTCGGCTCGGTGGCTATGAGCACGTCGGCCAGTTCGCCGGCCAGCCGCACCGAGTCTGACCCCGACACGGCGATGCCCAACGGCGGTAGGTCGTCGGGCAGGTCCCAGATCTTGGCCGAGTCGAAGGCGAAGTGCCGTCCCTGATGCCGGACGTATCCCCCCTGCCACAGGGCCCGGATGATCTCCACCGCCTCGCGGAGCATGTCGTGGCGGTCATCGGCGCTGGGCCATCCCCCGCCGACGACGTGCTCGTTGAGGCTCTCACCCGCCCCCAGCCCCAGCGAGAAGCGGCCGTGGGACAAGAGCTGCATGGTGGCGGCCTTCTGCGCGATCACCGTCGGGTGGTACCGGCGGATCGGGCAGGTGACGAAGGTCATGAGGGGGATACGCGAGGTGGCCTGGGAGGCGGCGCCCAGCACCGACCAGGCGTATGGCGAATGGCCTTGCTCGTCGAGCCACGGGAAGTAGTGGTCGGAGATGACAGAGAAGTCGAAGCCGGCCTGCTCGGCGGCCACCAGGTCGGAGACCAGTTCATTCGGTCCGCTCTGCTCGCACATCATCGTGTAGCCGATTTCCATTGCCGCTCCTTCGCTCGTGAGCTCGTCGCCCCCGGTGTCCGACCGCCCCCGTGTCCACCCGATCGGCGGGATTCACTTGCCGACGGGGTGCCCGGGCACGAGGTCGGCCGCACTGGACAGGGTGAACTCGCCCGGGTGGGTGCCCTGGCCGCCCGCAATCGGGGTGACCAGGCAGGCTTCGTGGTCACCCACGTCGAATCGGTCGATGATCGCCCCCTCGAACCAGGCGGCGCAGTCCGACAGCACGGGCGAGCCGGTGACGCCGTCGGTCCACGCCACCTGATCGAACTTGTCCGTCGTGTCGCCCGTCTCCTCGCCGAACACGGAGGCCAGGTCGTGTTGGTCCGCCCCCAGGAGGTGGAGGGCCAGGCTTCTCGATTGCTGCGACACCTCCCAGGTGTGGTTGTCCTTGGAGATGCAGACCAGATAGCGAGGTGGCTCAATGCTGCACTGCGTCACGAACCCGACCAGACAGCCGCTGCGCTCGTGGGTGGAGGCCAGGGTGGCGACGAAGAGGGGGTAGTCGGACCGATCGACGATCGGGCCGATCGCCGCGGCGGCATCCATTGGGGCGGGCACCCCTATCGGGTACCCGCTATCGGTGACTCCGACACCTCCCGCCGTGGCCGCCCGTGCCCGCCGGACAGACACTGCGCCCATCGGACCTGTTCAGTGACCGTCCACCAAGGCGACCTTGAGCCGCTCGATAGCCCCGGCCGTCCGCGCTCCCCACCAGAACAGGTCCTTGCCGTCGACGAACACGGTGGGAGCCACCGACTCGAGCTCGGGGAGCTGTCGCCGGGTGAAGGGATAGGGCTCGCTCGGGGCCAGTACCACCCGAGGGTGCTGGGCCAAGGCCTCATCCAGGGTCACGGTGGGATAGGGATCGTCGGCGAACACGTTCTCGATCCCGAGAGTGGCGAGGAGCGACGTCCCGTATGTGGGCGCGCCGAGGGCCATCCACGGGCGCCTCCAGATCGGCACGAACGCCCGTGTGGTGGTCGGCCGGCGCGGATGGGTCGGAACCGGATCCCAGTGGGCGCCGACCCTTCGAGCCAGGTCTTCCATAGCCGGGTTCACGTCTGACAAGTCCCGCACAGCCAGAGCGTGGACGGCCAGCCCGGCGCCGAGCAGCGCCTCGTAGTCCTCGCGCCGGTTCTCCTCCTCGTCCACGACGACCAGGTCGGGCCGGAGGGCCGTGATCTCGTCGATGTCGGGGTCCTTCGTGCCGCCGACGTGGGTGAGCGAGGGCTGCTCGCAGAACCGGGTGCAGGCCACCGGCTCGATACCCCAGGCCAGCAGGGTCTCGGTGACCGAAGGCACCAGCGACACCACGTCCATGGCGTCGGTCAGGTGCTGGCTTGACCCGATGCCGGATCGTTGAGCTTGGTCATCAGGTCCCGCAGCTGGCTCTGCTCGGCCGACGAGAGCCGCTCAAAGGAGGTCGGAGGCTTAGCCATGAGGGCCTCGACCCGGGCCGTCGTGTCGATCCCCTTCTTCGTGGGGACGACCACCTTGATCCGCCGGTCGGTGGGATGGGCCTGCCGCTCGGCCATGCCCGCCTTCTCCAGGCCATCGACCAGCGCGGTCACGTACGAGGCGTCGCAACCGAACTGGTCGGCCAGCTCCCGCATGGCCACCGGGTGCTCGGGCGAGAGCTTCAGGAGGGCCTTCATCACCGCCGCGGTCAGACCGACCTCCGCAGAGATCCTGCGGATCTCGCCGAAGGCTTCGTCTCCGGTCACGAGAGCTCGCATGCACTGCCACGCCTCACACGCCGCCGCCTTGCCGGCCGCCGCCTTGCCGTACCGGCTTGCTCCCGGCCCTGCCGGCGGGCGCCTTTCCCGGTCCGACCTTTTCCGGCGTGTCCGGCGTGGTCTGAGTCGCGGTGTTGCTCACGGCGATGAGGGTAGCAGAAGTCATGGGTCAAAGTCAAAGGTTGACAAGTCACAATGGTTCATGATTATCTACTTGTTATCCCCCTCAACGAACGTTGTGAACGTTCCGACGTACCTGCCCTTTGTGCCCGCCCTCTGAACGATGTGGAGTCTGATGGCTGTTCTTACTGATCTCGAAAGGCCCACCCTCCGGTCCCGGCGCCCAGTCCCAAGCTGGGCTGTCCTGGTCATCGCCTGCATGGCTCAGTTCATGGTCGTGCTCGACATATCGATCGTGAACGTCGCACTGCCGGCAATGAAGCACAGCCTTGACCTGAGCTCCACCGCCCAGCAGTGGATCGTGAACGCCTACACCCTGACCTTCGGCGGCTTCCTCCTGCTCGGGGGCCGGGCTGCCGACCTGTTCGGGCGCAAGAAGGTCTTCGTGATCGGCCTGGCCCTGTTCACCCTGGCCAGCATGGCGGGGGGCTTTGCCCAGAGCGGCGGCATGCTCATCGCCGCCCGCGCCCTGCAGGGCCTCGGGGGCGCCATCCTGGCCCCGGCCACCCTGAGCCTGCTGACCACCAGCTACACCGACCCCAAGGCACGGACCCGCGCCCTGACCGCATGGGGTGCCACGGCGGCCAGCGGTGGCGCCTTCGGGTCAGTGCTCGGGGGCGTGCTCACCCAGGCCTTCGACTGGCGGTGGGTGCTGTTCGTCAACGTCCCCATCGGCATCGTGCTGATCGTTGCCGCCTCCCGTTCGCTGACCGAGTCGCGGGGCACCCTCTCCGGCCTGCGCAGCCTTGACCTACCCGGTGCCGTCACCGTGACCGCCGGTCTGGCTGCGTTGGTCTACGCCATCGTGACCACCGACACCCACTCGTGGGGATCGGCCCACACCCTCGTCCTCCTGGGTGTTGCCGCCGTGTTGTTGGTGACGTTCGGCTTTATCGAGAGCCGGGTCGAGCATCCCCTCGTCCCTCTTCGGATCTTCGCCAGCCGTTCCCTTTCGGGGGCGAACGGCCTGGCCCTACTCTTGGGGGGCGTCCTCACCGCCTTCATCTTCTTCATGTCGCTCTACCTCCAGCAGGTGAACGGGTACAGCCCCTTGAAGGCCGGGTTGGCCATCCTCCCGGCCACGCTCGGCAGCCTGGTGGCCTCGCTGATCGCTGGAAAGCTGGTCGGTCGGGTGGGGCCCCGGGTGCTCCTGACCGCCGGGCCGTTGGTCGGGGCGGGCGGGCTGTTGTGGATGGCCCAACTGACCCCCGGTGACGGCTATCTCGCCCACATCCTGGTTCCGAGCATCCTGGTGGGGCTGGGCCTGGCCACATGCTTCGTGCCCATGACCATGGCCGCCACCAACGGCGTGCCCGTGAGGGACGCCGGTTTGGCCTCGGGTCTCATCAACACCTCCCGCCAGGTGGGTGCGGCCGTCGGCCTGGCCGGGTTGGCCACCCTGGCCATCAGCCGCACCGATCATGCCCTCGCCGGCCATCCCGTCACTCCTGCCCTAACCGGGTCGGCGCTGTCCTCCGGATACGACCAGGCCTTCCTCTACGGCGCCGGCGTCGCCGTGGTGATGGCCCTCATCGCCGCGCTGATCATCCCGAAGCTCGCTGTCCAGCAAGCGGACGCTGCCGTCGAGGCCGAGGCCCTGGACATGGTCGCCCTCGAAGGGGCCTGAGCCAGGGGGCACACGGCGCAGGCCACGGGCCTCCGGACCCGTAATGGGGGGACAGCCCCACCTCCGTCCCGGGGGTGTGTCGGATGTTCCCAACAAGGAGACCTCCGTATCGTGTGGGTCATGTCGCACACGCCCCTCACCGTGGAGCAGGATCGCTCCTGGTCGGGAGCACGCCGGACCCCAGGCTCGCGGGTAGGACACGGCGCCCTCGCCATCATCGTGGGGCCCATCGCCCCCCGGACCTGGGAGGCCGCCAGCGACCTGGTCGTCTCCCTCGTCACCGGGCTTGTCGCCTTCATACTCGTCGTCGTCCTGGTCACCGTCGGGGTCGGGTTGATCCCCCTCGCCCTGGTCGGTGCGGTCCTGCTGGTGGGCACGCTGCACCTGACCCGCTACCTGGCCATGTGGGACCGTGCTCGGGTCCGGACTTTCTTCGGAGCCGAGATCGGCGCGCCAAGCCTCCCCGTGCGCGCTCCTGGCCAGTCCTTCTTCTCTTGGCAGTGGTCCTGGGTGACCTCGGCCGCGATGTGGAAGCAATGCGCCTACCAGATCGTTCGCGGGCCGATCATGGTGGTCGTGACCACACTTGCCGTGGCCACCTGGTCGTCGGCCGCCGCACTCATCGCCCTGCCTCTCTACATCCGGCCGACGGTGCCGGGCGGCCGCAACTGGTGGTTCGGTTCGGGCACGCCGCCGCCAGCGGCAGTCGCCGGTCTGTGTGCTGCCGGCGTGGTCCTGTTGTTCGTCGCCCCCTGGGTCACCCGCGCCTTGGCCACCATCGACCTCGGCCTGGCCCGGGTGATGTTGGGGCCCAGCCGACGCGACCGACTGTCCACCGAGGTGACCCGGCTCTCGCTGTCGCGGGCCCGTGTGGTGGATGCCACCGACGCCGAGCGACGACGTATCGAACGGGACCTGCATGATGGCGTGCAACCCCGTCTGGTCTCGTTGGCCATCACGCTGGGCCGGGCCCAGGCCAAATTCGACACCGACCCCGGCGAGGCCAATCGCCTGTTGTCCCAGGCCCACGACAGCGCCAAGGAAGCCCTGTCCGATCTGCGGGACCTGGCTCGCGGGATCCACCCGTCGGTGCTCGACGACCGGGGTCTCGATGCCGCGCTTTCGGCCCTGGTGGCCGGATCACCCGTCCCGGTCAGCGTGGAGGTCGACGTGCCCAAGCGGCCCTCTCGGACCAGTGAGGCCGTCGCCTACTTCTTCGTGGCCGAGGCCGTGACCAACGTGGCCAAGCATGCCAGGGCAACCCACGCCACCGTCGTCATCGGACTTGACGACGCCCTCATGCGGGTGGTGGTGGCCGACGACGGTGGCGGGGGAGCGGTGGCCACGCCCGGCGGCGGCCTGGCCGGCCTGGCCGACCGGTTGGCCGCCGTCGACGGCACGCTCAGCGTGTCGAGTCCCGTTGGCGGGCCGACGCGGCTCGAGGCGGTGATCCCGTGCGGGTGGTGATCGCCGACGACTCAGTCCTCTTGCGCGAGGGGATCGCCAGACTGCTCGAGGACGCCGACTTCGATGTCGTGGCCAAGGTGGCTGATGCCACCTCCTTGCTCAAGGCCATGGAGCAGCACCGTCCAGACATTGCCGTGGTCGACGTGCGCATGCCCCCGACCTTCAGCGACGAAGGCCTCCGGGCGGCGTTGGTGATCCGCAAGCAGTGGCCGGACGTTGCCGTACTGGTGCTGTCCCAGTACGTCGAGGAGCGGTACGCCAGCGAGCTGCTGGCCAGCGATACCGACGGTGTGGGCTACTTGCTGAAGGACCGGGTGGCCGACGTGGACGAGTTCGTCGAAGCCCTCCGGCGGGTTGCCGCCGGTGGCACCGCCCTCGATTCGGAGGTGGTTGCGCAGCTGCTGGCTCGCAGTCGCCGGGTCGACCCCTTGGCCACCCTGACCGTTCGGGAACGGGACGTCATGAGGTTGATGGCCGAAGGGCGGTCCAACGGGGCCATCGCCGAGGGACTGGTGGTCTCTGTCGGTGCGGTGGAGAAGCACGTAGCCAACATCTTCCTCAAGCTCGACCTCTCGCCCGATGACCAAGACCATCGACGGGTCCTCGCCGTCCTTCAGTTTCTCGAATCGTGAGGAGACGCCCGTGACCAAACGAACGCCGGCGCAGCGAATCGTCATCGGACTGTCAGTGGTGCTGGCGCTGGCCTTCATCGGCGCTGGTGCCGTGTCGGCCGCCTCGGGGATCGTGGTCCAATCCAAGGACGCCAGTCGGACCCTGGTGGGACCGGTGTCGACCATCCGCGTGAACGTCGACGGCGGCGTCCAGGTACAGACCGGGCCCGACGGTCAGGTCACCATGGTCACCCATCAGGTCTGGTCCTTCCAGCAGCCGACGATCAGCGAGACGCGGACGGGAGCGGACCTTTCCATCACGGCATCGTGCCCTGGAGCGAACTGGGGGACGTGCTCGACCTCGGTGCGCCTGTCCGTCCCGGCCGGGTCGTCGCTCGACCTCACGTCCCAGAACTCCGACGTCTCTGTCGCCGGCGTGCAGGGCCCTCTGACCCTGCACAGCGACAACGGCGACGTCGACGTGGGCTCGGCATCGGGACCGCTCCACCTGTCCAGTGGCAACGGCAACGTGATCGGAACCGACCTCACCGCCTCGCTGGTCCAGGCGTCCAGCAGCGATGGCGATGTCGTCCTGACCTTTACCCGGGCACCAGAGACGGTGACGGCGACGAGCGGAAACGGGAACGCCACGGTGGAGCTCCCCCGTGGGCCCGACTCCTACCTTGTGAGCGCCAGCACCAGCAACGGGAACCACTCGGTGGGCGTGCACACCAACTCGGCCTCCGATCGCCACATCGTGGTCAGCTCACAGGACGGCGACGTCGCAGTCAACTATGCACCATGAACCGGAGTCGCCCATCTGCGGACGAAGGGTCATGCCCACCGTGACCGAATAGTCAGGCCCACCGTGGCGTTACCGGTCAGCTGGATCGTGGCCCGACTTGTCGGCCTTGAGCCCGACCGGTCAGGCCGCTGCGAACAGGTGCTTGACGGCCGGCTCGACCAGGCTGGCGATCTGCCGTTGCCCGCGGGGAGTGGGATGGAACGGGGCCTGGGACAACAGGCTGGCCGGGTCGAGCGGGTTGATGATGGACAACCCATAGTCCCAGGGGTCCGATGAACACCACCGGTGCCCGTCGAACGCCGATGACAGGTTGACCACGCTGACGTTGGCCAGATGCAATCCGGTGATCGTCTGCTCGATCCTGTGGTTGAGCTGTCCGAGCAAGGTCGAGAGGTACTCGACCTGGGCCGTGGCCAGCAGTGAGGAGTCGGGACAGCTGGTGGATCCGGCCGGGAACGGGTCGAAGTAGTTGGTGAACACCACCTTGGGTACTTTGTGATCCGCCGCTCCCCGCTGGTTGACCCATCTGGCCAACGTCTGCAGGTTGCCGTTCAATATGGGGAGCTGGCTCAGCGCGTCCGACTGCACCATGGCGCCCGGATTGTCTGCGGTGCACTCGAGAGGTATCGCATGGTCGACGCTGTTGGCCAGCTTGTTCACCACGCACGCCCGAACGACCGACGCGAAGTGGACGTCGTCGGCGCCGAGGGTGACGAGGACCAGGTCGGGCCGGGCCGCGTCGTAGGCGGCGTTGATGTTCGCCTTCGTCGCCCAGTTGCCGAATTGGGCGGGACGGTAGGTGATGCCGTTCGTCGTTCTCGGTGCGGTGACGCCGTTGGCGAACGTGCTGCCGGTACAGGCGAACTGCGCGAAGCGGGCGTGCATCTGGTTGGCCAGCACCTGGCCGTAGGCGTCAGGCGAGTCGTGGCAGAGCGGGTACGGGCCGGGCCATGTGGCATCGAGGTCGCCGCCCGTCCAACGCTGCGTGGTGGTGTCGTAGGTGTAGCCGTACAAGGTTCCCTCACCCGATGCCACCGAGTCGCCCAGTTGCACGATCGAATGCGGCGCGCTTGGAGCGGCCGTGGGGGAGCTGCTGCACGCCGCGGCCATGAGCCCGACGACGCACGCTACGGCCGCCGCGATGGCTGCGGGGTGGGGGCGACGGTGATGTCGGCGCGACTGGTTCACGGACACTCTTCCTACCCGATGGTTGTCACGCGCGTCTGGTTATGGACGCGAACCGACCGGCATCATGACGATGCCGGTCGGTTCGCGCGCTGCCGTTGCGCCGTTGCGCAGTTGCGCGGTTGCGCGGTTGCGCGGTTGCGCGGTTGCTCTGCTTACCGGGTGGCCCGGCTTAGAGCCCGCACGATGGAGCACTGCTCCACGGGTTCCAGCCGTACTCGTTGTACAGCTGGAGGGCGGCGGCGTCCTGGGCACCGGCCGACGCGTTGGACACCGGCCAGGGCAGCCCCACCGAGGAGGCGGTGCTGCTCAGGATTCCGTAGGCCCCACTTGGAGCCGACGGGTCGTTGTACCGGTCTCCAGACTCGTGCATCCGGATGCAGTCCCAGTCGGCGGTGTTGGTGCTGGTGGCATCCGAGACCGGAGCCGGAGCAGGTGCCGCCACGGGCGCCGGAGCCGGTGCCGGAGCCGGAGCGGGTGCTGGGGCCGGAGCCGGAGCCGGGCGGTGCTGGGGCCGGAGCCGGAGCGGCTGCTGGGGCCGGAGTGGGTGCCGGTGCCGGAGTGGGTGCCGGTGCCGGTGCCGGTGTGGCCAACGGTGTGGTTACCGACGCCACCAGTGGGGACAAGCTCCCGGACCAGGAGAACGTCCCGAGCGGGCCGGTCAACGGGACCAGGCTGACGAGTCGTGTCCCGGGTGCCGGAAACGCTTGCTGATTTGGTGTGATTGGTGTGGTGTAGTCGGCGTTCTGAGCGGCGAGAGCCGCCTGCGCGGGGGCAGACGTGGGCTCAGTGCCGACCAGTACGCCGGTAGCGATAAGTGCAACGGGCATGGCCGTCGCGAGTGCAATGCGGGTCCGCATGGCACCTCCCTTCGTCGGGCGCGAGTGCGCCTTCCTCTGCTCGGTGTTGGCGGGCTCCGGCCAATTTGCATTCGCGCCCCGGACGGCGAGCGGGAAGGCTTCGTTCGTCCTGGCTTTGCGCCATAGGGTGTGCGGCCGGTTCTGTGTGGCCCTTGGGTTACGTGGTCTTGGGGTCCTCTTTCTGTCCCGGTCAGGCCCGCGCCCTACTCCACCGGGAACGATGGAGCGCACGCGCGCCGAACCGAGCGTTGTTTTCTCGGTGACTTCCCTTTGTCCCGGCCGGCAGAGACTGCCTAGGTCCGGAGCAGCCCCTCGGTCTCAGCCGGGGTACCTCGGAAGTTGCTCGTGGAACTATACAGGTCTCTCACGGGAATTTGGTGCATGGGTGGCTTTTCGATGGGTAACGGCCACCGGGAACCAACCCTGCGGTCGGCTCATCATCCCTGGTCAGAAGGCTTAAGGGCGGAGATCCGTGCCGGTTTTGGATTTAGCGAATCGGCCCTATCGACGGGATCAGAGGTGAAAACGTCCGTTCTCTGACGCACCCTCGCCAGACGCCCAGGCCATAGGCGAAATCGTCGGCCAAGGACCCGGCCGACCACCGAACCGGATCGAGTGGCGGGCGCCGCCGCAGCCACTCACCGAGGGGCGCCACCAGCAAGAGGGCGAGTGCCGGCCACCGATAGCGCCGGCTGCGGGCTGCGATCACCACGAGCGCCGGCCCGGCCATGATCGTGCCGGCCCGGCCCATGCCCTCGGCCGTGGACACCAGGGCCTGCCCGCTCCAGCGCGCCACCAGGTCCATGGGTATGCCGGCCTTGGCCGCCCGGCGGCCCAGGGCCAGTCCGCTGACGAGGAACATGACCGCAGCGAGGAACGGTCGCCGGGCCAGCGCGAGGGCGACGGCGGCGGATGGCAACGGTCGCAGCACCACCGGGGCGAGCCGTCCCCGGTGCCGGCGCGCCAGTGGCGCCGACGAGGTCCCGTAGTGGTACCGCCGAGCGAGCAGTTGGCGCCAGGTGCTCGGCTCGCCGTGTTCGACGGTGACCGACGGCACGTAGCGAATGTGCCACCCGGCGTCTCCCAGCCTCCAGATCAGGTCCACGTCCTCGCCGTAGCGCAACGACGGCTCGAACCCGCCGGCGAGCGCCGAGCGGCGGACCACCAGCGCCGCGGTCGGCACGTAGGACACCGGGCGTCCCGGGCCGACCTCGCCCTCCCGCCGGCCGAGATCGAGCGGCGACCGGGCCGACAGGTAGCGATCGAGGAACGTGGGTCGGCTCCCCGCGGGCAGGCCGATCGGTCGGACCCGCGGGGCAACGGCGCCGACGTCGGGATCGCCGAACAGGCCCACCAGCTCCGAGAGCCAGTTGGCTGGGGGTACGCAGTCGCTGTCCAAGAAGGCGACCAGGGTGGTGTGCACCTCGCCCAGCCCGTCGTTGCGGGCGACGGCCGGGCCGCCGCTCCGGTCCCGGACGACCAGCCGGGCGTGATGGCGGCGGCAGACCTCGCCAATCGGGCCCGGGTGCTCGGACCCGTCGTCCACCACGACCACGGCGGTGGCGGGGCCCACGGCGCCGAGGCAGCGGTCGAGCAGGTCGGCTCGGTCCTTGACCGGGATGACCACGGTGATGTCCTCGGTGTCGGGCATGGCCGGCGGGCGGGGATGGGCCATGCCCGCGTTCACCAGCCGGCGTCCCAGCCGGCGGGCGGCCACCGACCCACGAGAGCCGGCGACCAGGCCGGCGAGGGCGGCCTGGCCCGATGCGGTGAGCCGGAGGAGCCGGCCGGGAAAGCCACCGACCAGGGCGCGGCCTCCGTCCAGGCTCTGCACCGAGGGATCGATGACCAGGCGCCAGCCCGGCGGCAGCGGGGTCAAAGGGCCAGGCCGCCGTCCACGGCGACGTCGGCGCCGGTCATGCCGCTGCTCTCCGGACCGGCCAGCCACGCCAGAGTGGCGGCCACCTCGTCGGGGTCGAGCAGGCGCTCCAGTGGCTGCTGGGCGGCGAACGACTGGGCCGACTCGAGGCCGTACAGCCGGGCGCTCTCGACCAGGATGTCGGTGTCTGTCGAACCCGGGCTCACCGAGTTGGCCGTCACCCCGGTACCCCGGAGCTCGGCGGCCAGGCCTCTGACCAATCCGACCACACCAGCCTTGGCTGCGCTGTAGACGGCCAGCATGGGCATGCCCCGGGAGGCGGCGGCCGAGGCCACGGCCAGGAACCGCCCGTCGCGGGGCGTGGGCCGGCGCAACAGCGCGGGTATCCCGGCTCGTGCCGCCACGAGCACACCCCCCAGATCGATGTCGAGGACTGCTTGCTGCTCGTGTTCGGGCATCTCCCACTGAGGGACCCCGCCGGCCACCACGCCGGCCACGGCGATCACCGCGTCCACCCCGCCGAAGCGGGCCTCGGCCGACTCGACGGCCTGGCCCATGACGTCCAGGGAGGTGGCGTCGCCGACCACGGCAACGACCCGGTCGCCACATCCGTCGGCCACCTCGTGCAGCTGCTCGGCCGTCCCCATGGCGTAGGGCAGGCGGGGATCGTCCGAGCCCCGGTCGACAGCCACCACCGACCAGCCGCCGGCGGCGAGCCGGCGGACGGTGGCCGCCCCGATGCCGCGGGCCGCACCGGTGACGAGGGCCGTCCGGTTCACCGGTCGCCGGTCGGTGTCAGGACCCGGATCCAGTCGGTCACCATTGCCTCCACCTCGTCGATGGCCGCAGTAAGCAGGTGGCGACCCTCGTCGGCCGACGCCTCGGTCGGGTCGCCGAGGACGCCATTCTCGCTCACCGACCGGGTGCCGCCGGTGGACAGTGCGGGGAGGAGGTCGGCCAGCGGCGCGAGGTTTCCCGGTGTGGCCCGCCCCATGTCCACCCGTTCGGGGGCCACGGCCAACATCACCGACGTCTCGACCCTGCCGGCGTGGGCGTCCCCCTCCCAGCGTGGGGACCACGCCCGCACCTGACGCCCCTCGTCCCGCAGCCGTCTGACCGCCCGATTCACCGGGTCGGCGTTCCCGCCGTGGGTGGACACCACGAGCAGAGCGCCGAAGGAGTCGGCTGCCGATCGGCCCAGCTCCACCAGGACCAGCTCGGTGGCCTCCCTTCCGATGGACAGGGTCCCGGGAAACCCGGCATGCTCGCCGCTCGACCCGTAGGGCAGGGCGGGCGCAACGACGAGGTCGGGTCGCCGTTCGGCCAGGCCGTCGACGATGGCTTCGGCGATGTCGGTGTCGGTGGTCACCGGGAGATGGGGCCCGTGCTGCTCGGTCGAGCCGACGGGTACGGCCAGCATCCCAGCAGGCACGTCGGGCCAGGCCAGGGTGCTGATCCGGGCGGCCTTCCTCATGGGGACCCGGCCGGACCGGGCTGGCCGTTGCCGTCGTCGAGGTACCCGTGACGGGCGAGGAAGGCGAGCAAGGCATCGGCAGCCTCGGGTGGGTCGACCGGCCCGACGATGGTCGGCGGCTCGTGGGCGGCCAGGGCTCCGGTCAGGGACAACAGACGCTGGCGGGGCTCGGCGCTGTCCGGGGGCGGGATCACCCGCGTCCGGGGACGAAAGGGAAGGGTGGGGCCCGCTCCAACCGGTGCGACCGGCCGTTCGGGTCTTCCCGGCTCCCGGGCAGTCGGGATGGCGGCGCGCCCGGCGGCCAGTGCGGCCGGGAGCGATGCCCGCCGGAGCCTGACTCCGGCAGCCTCGACCGAGCACACCGCCGGCCGGGGGACGCGGAGCCGCTCGCGCCGCCCGCCGTCGAGCCGCCGCTCCACGAGGAGTCCATCGACCTCCGCATGCAACCCGACCAGTCCGAGTGCCTGAGCCGCGCCCAGCTCGTGGGCCAGGAAGGCGGGGAAGGCGCCGGTGCCCCGGTCGACCGAGCGGTCACCGCAGACCACCAGGGCCGGAGGGCCACCTGCGCCAAGCTCCCCGGCTACGGTCCGGGCCAAGTCCCGCTCGTCACCTCCCAGGTCCTCGATGAACCCTTGGGCCGAACCAAGCCCGTCGCTCGCGCCATCACCGGGCGGCCAGGGGATCCGGAGGACCTGGCAGCCGAGGGCGACGGCGTTGCGCAGGGTGTCGTCGGCTGCAGCCGGCCCGGCCGTGACCACCAGGACGGCGGCCGACCATGCCTCGGCGATCCGCAGGGCATGCTCCACGGCGGCCTCGTCGGCCGCCGACAGCCCGGCCCGGTGGACGTCCCGGGTGATCGCCCCGGTCAGCGCGTCGACATCCGGCCGCAGATCGGCGTAGCGGACGCAGGCCACGACCAGAGGGGTGGCCTGCCCTTCGTCGTCACCAGGCATCGTCGTCATCCGTGCCGGAACTCGACGCCGTGACCGCCGTCCGGATAGGTCCAGGTCAGGGCCCCTTCGTCGTTGCAGACCATGTAGCAGGTTCCGCACTCGAAGCACTCTTCGTAGTTGAACAGGATGCCGCCGTCGGAGGTGGGTGCGAACAGGTTGGCCGGGCACGCAGTGACGCACGCCTTGGTGGTGCATGACCGGCAGATGTCGGAGTCAACGACGATGTGGGCGCGGGCCGCCACGCGGAAGTCGACCGTGGCCATGAGGTCCTCGAACGAGGTCCCCCGGTAGCGGGGCTCGAGCCCGGGATCACCGGCGGTGTCGGCGTCGACCGGTCTCACCCGAAGATCCTTGCCGCTCGGATGGTGTCGGTGGCCAGGTCGCGGAGGCGCACCCCGTGCCGGAGGGCGGCCTGTCGCACCAGGCGGACCGCTCCGGGCTTTGGTGTCGGATTCGTGACGGTGAACATGCCTTCGACCAGGTCGCACATCATGCCCGGGTATCGGTGCTGGACGCGGTCCGAGAGCACCAGGGCGGGGGCACGCCGGAGACGTTTGTGGTCGGCCAGGACGAACTGCTGCTCCAGGTCGGCCCGGTAGGAGGACAGGCCCGCCTCCGAGAGGTCGCCGGAGGTGATGGCCCGGTCCGCGGCCCGGCCGGCTGCATAGCCCGAGGCGATGGCGAAGTTGACGCCCTCCAGCCAGAGGCCGGCCGCCAGGGTCATGGCGGCTGCGTCGCCGGCGATCAGCATGCCGTCCATGGCCAGCTTGGGCATGATGTTGTAGCCGCCCTCGGGGATCAGGTGGGCGGCGTACTCCTTCACCTCGGACCCCCGTAGGTAGTGGGCGATCGAGGGGTGGGACTTCAGGTCGGTCACGATCTCCTCCGGACGCCTACCCGAACGGGCCAGCTCGGGGAGCGAGAGGACGACGCCGACGGACACCGATTCGGCGTTGGTGTAGAGGAAGCCTCCGCCGGGGATGCCCTGGGTACACCCGAGCATCTCGATGTCCAGCCCCTCGTGGCTCTGCAATCCGAACCGTTCGTTGATCACCTCGGCCGGGAGGCCGAGCACCTCTTTGACCCCGAGGGTGTGGTGTTCGGCCTGGGCCCGGGGGAGCAGCCCTGCCTCCTTGGCCAGGAAGGAGTTGACGCCGTCACTGGCCACCACCAGCTTGGCCCGCAGGTCGCCGTCGGGCCGATCAGTCCGAACGCCGACCACCCGGCCTGCCGCGTCGCGGAGGAGGCCCGTGGCCACCGTGGAAGTCACCAGCTGCGCCCCGGCCTCGACCGCCTTGCCGGCCAGCCAGCTGTCGAAGTCGGCCCGGTAGGTGGTCATCCCGTTGTAGGGCGGCGACCCCCATGCATGGGATCGGTAGTCGACGGAGAGGGACTGGTCGGCCGTCATCATCATGGTGGAACGGCGGACCACCCACCGCTCGACGGGCACCTCGTCCCACCAGCCCGGTAGCAGGTCGTCGAGGACACGCCCGTAGACGACCCCGCCGTAGACGTTCTTCGACCCCGGGAACAGTCCCCGCTCGACCAGCACCACCGACCGCCCGGCCCGGGCCAGCGCCAGGGCGGCCGCCGACCCGGCCGGTCCGGCCCCGACGACCACGGCGTCGAGTACGGCGGGCTCCGGCCCGGTTGTCTCCGGTCCTGCCTCGGGTCTCGTTGTCCCCGGCAATGTCGTTGTCTCACGCATCGAGCACCTCGTTCGGAACCGGGACGTCGAGCCGGCGGGCCAGCGCCACCAGGAGGCCGGCGGCGTCGGTCACCAGCCCGAGGTCGGCCATGGCCGTCATCGGGCAGGACGGGTCGGTGTTCACGCTGACGATATGGCGGGGGGCACCGATTCCGCCGATGTGCTGGGTCGCCCCCGACACCCCCAACGCCACGTAGAGCTCCGGGTCGATGGTCACCCCGGTGGTGCCGATCTGGCGCTCGTAGCCGGTCCATCCGGCATCGGTGGCCACGCGGGTAGCCCCGGCCGAGGCGCCCAGGGCCGCAGCCACCGCGCCCAGGAGGTCGAACACGGCCCGGGCACCCTTGTCCCCACCCTCGCGGTGGGGGAGACCGGCACCACCGGCCAGCACCCGCGTGGCGTCACCGAGGTCCATGGTCGCCGGATCGGGCTCGAGCACCTCGAGCACTTCGGCGTCGGGCACGGCACCGACCGGGTCGGCAAGTTCCACCGGCAGGCTGGGCCGGACCACGGTCACCGGCGTGACCGTCCGGACGCCCGGGACCAGGGTGGCCACCGCCGGGCCGGCGACGCGGACGGGGACGAGGGCCCGGTCGTCGAGTCGGGAGAGCACAGCCGATATCCCCGGCATCGGATCGCCGTCGAGCGCAGTCTCCACGGCGTGGGCCAGCAATGGCCGGTCCAATGCGGCCGCGAGCCGTGGGGCCAGATCTCGGCCGTCGGGGGAGGCGGGCACGATGATGAGGGGAACTTCTGTCACCATCGGGGTCACCGAGCCGGCCAGCGCCCCGGCCCTCAGGCCCGGGCCGGTGTCGCACCACCAGGCCTGCTCGGCCGCGGTCAGCGTGTCGGCCGCCTCCTCGGCGCCCGAGCCCACCACGAGGGCGAGGCCCCCCGCCTCGGCCACCGCCTCGTCGCCGCCGCGGGGGAGCTGCCCCGAGCGGGCCACGACGACGGCGAGCGGCCGTCCGGCCGGAAAGGCGCTTGTGGGCGCACCGCTGGCGTTGTCGGGTGGCCCGCTCACAGCGCCACCGCCACTCGGTGGCCCTCGATCACGGCAGCATGGGCGCGCCGGGGGGCCAGGCAGTCGCCGACCCGATGGACCGGGAACCCGAGCCGGGAGCCCTGGAGGTCCCGCCACAGGTCGTCATCGGCCTGTTGATGCACGGCGCAGACCACCCAGTCGCACAGGCGCACCTCGTCTCGCCCGGTCGGGTGGTGCTGGAGGGTGAGGACCACCCTGCCGTCGGGACCGTCGGCCACCCCCATCGGGACGAGGTCGGTGCTCTGGGCGATCCCCTTGGCGCCGGCCTTCACGTTCCAGGTCTCCATGTCCAACGTGATACCGAGGTCCTGCCCGACCACCATGCCGTTGGCCGCCACCTCGACCCGGCAGCCCCGGTCGGCCAACAGCTCGGCCGTGGCCGTCGCCTGGTGGAACCCGAGCTCGTCGATGAGCACCACGTCCCCAGACGGCGCCACCCGTCCCTCGAGCACGTCGCGCACGTCGACGACGCGGGGGTGATCGCCCGACCACCACGGTTGCAATGGGCGAGCCCCGGTGGCCAGGACGACGGCGTCGGGATGCTCGGCTTCGACCAGCCCAGCATCGGCCTCGGTCCCGAGCCGCATCTCGATGTCGAGACGGCGGGCATGGGTGATCAGGTTGCGCACGATGTCGAGGAACTCGGCTCGGCTGGGAACGCTGGCCGCCACCTGGACCTGGCCACCCAGCCGGTCTGCCCGTTCCACCAGGGTGACCTGGTGGCCCCGCTCCGCCGCGGTCACCGCCGCCTGGAGGCCACCGGGGCCCCCGCCGACCACGAGCACCCTCGACCGGCGCCGGGGAGCGGGCAGGGCCACCGACTCGAGCCCCGTGCGAGGGTTCTCGATGCATCCCAACCACCGGTTGAGGCCCATCCGGCCCACGCACTCCTGGTTGCACGAGAGGCAGCTCCGGATCTCGGTGGCGTGCCCGGAACGGGCCTTGGCGGCGAAATCGGCGTCGGCGATCTGCCCTCGCACCACGCCGACCAGGTCGCACTGCCCGGCCTCGAGGGCCCGGTCGGCCTGGAGGGGGTCCTTGAACCGGCCCACCCCCACCACCGGGATGCCGACCGCCTCTCGGATGGCGCTCGGGATGAACATGGCGTAGCCGGGCGGTACCTGCATGCTGGCCTCGATCATGTAGAGGGTGGCGGTGGCCACGCCGATCGAGGTGTTGATGTAGTCGACCCTTCCACCCGCGTCCACCATCCGGGCGACGGCCACGGCGTCGTCGATGGTGGTCCCGCCCTCGATCAACTCGTCGCCGCAGAGGCGCACGCCCAGCACGTGGTCCGAGCCGATGGTCTCCCGGACGGCGTCGACGATCTCGAGGAGCAGCCGGGCCCGATTGGGGAGTGGGCCCCCGTAGTCGTCGGTCCGGCGGTTGGTGGCGAGCGACAGGAAGCCACGGACGATCGACGAGTGGGAGCACTGCAGCTCGATCCCGTCGAAACCGCCGGCGATGCAGTGCCCAGCCACGGCGGCGTAGCCCGCCACGATCTCCCGGATCTCATGGGCCTCGACCGCCTTGGGGACCTCGCGGAAGAGCGGGTCGGGCACGGGGCTGGGAGCCCACACCGGCAGGCGCGAGTACATGCTCGACGCCTGGCCGCCGTTGTGGTTGATCTGGGCGAGGATGGGCACGTCGTGGGCGTGGACGGCCTCGGTGATGCGCCGGTAGCCGGGGATGACCCCGGGGTTGAAGCCGTGGATGAGCTTCTCGTACGGCCAGTCGGTGACGTGGGTGGAGTGCTCCTCGGTGACGATGAGCCCGGCACCGCCTGCCGCCCGCGCCGCGTAGTAGGCGGCGTGCTGGGGGGTGGGCATGCCGTCCTCGGCGTAGTTGGTCAAGTGGGCCGAGAAGACGATCCGGTTGCGGACCGTCAGCGGCCCGATCCGCAGGGGCGTGAACAGGTATCGGTAGTGGCCGGCGCTGCTCATTGATTGGTCCCGGTGGCCATGGCGCGGATTTCGCTCCTGCTCAGCGGGCGTTGGCGCCGGCGTCGACGGACAAGGTGACGCCGGTGACGTACTTCGCCTCGTCGGAGGCCAGGTAGAGGATGGTGTTGGCGATATCCCTCGGCTCCAACGTCTCGGCCGGCAGGGCGTTCGAGAAGACGGGGGCGAGGTCGGGGTGGGCCTGGAGGAGGCTGTCCATCGACTGCATGGCCTCGAGCAGGCGCGTCTCGACCCCGGTGGGATGGACGGTGTTGACCCGGATGTTGTGCTCGGCCAGCTCGTTGGTGAGCACGCGCATGATCCCGACGACCCCGTGCTTCGCCGCCGCGTAGGGGGCGAGGAACGGCTGTCCCTTCAATCCGGCCGTCGAGCTGATCAAGATCATGGCCCCGCCACCGGCGGCGATGAGCTGGGGAGCGGTGACGAAGCAGGTGTTCCACACCCCGGTGAGGTTGATGTCGATGATCTCGCGCCAGACCTCGGGGGTCACCTCGTCCCAGGGTTGCAGGGTGCAGATGCCGGCGTTGGCCACCACGACGTCGATCGTGCCCAGCTCGGCCGCGCCCTCGGTGGCCGCGCGCTGCAGGGCATCCTGGTCGCGGACATCGGCGGTGAAGGTGACCACCCGGCCGCCGGCCGCCTCGACGTGCTTGGCCGTCTCGGCCAACTCCTCGGCCGTGCCCATCGGGTACTCGGCGGCGGCCACGTTCTCGCAGATGTCCACGGCGATGATGTCGGCCCCTTCCTCGGCCAGCCGGACGGCGTGGCTGCGGCCCTGTCCTCGGGCCGCGCCGGTGATGAACGCCACCTTTCCATCAACGCGTCCCATCGGTACTCGTCCTCCCTTGGTCATTCCTGTTTCTTCCGTCTCTCACGTCTCTCGCGTCCGTCCGTCTGTCATCTCGATCAGGGTGCGCCCTCTCACCTCGAGCCGAGTGCTCCGCTCATCTCGTTCACCGTGCACCCGACACGGCCAGCGGCGGGCTCCCGGCCGGTCGGCCGCTCAGCTCGAGCGCCCGGCGTCGGCCCTCGAGGATGGCCTCCAGCACGCTCCGAGGGGCCACGCAGTCGCCCGCTCGGAGGGTGCCCGGTCGGGTCAGGTACAGCGACTCCTCGGGGACGCGGTGGCCGCAATCGACGAGCACGGCGCAAGGGATGGACCGTTGCCCGCCCGTCCAGACGTCCTCCAGGACGGCCTGCCCGGCGGACACCCGACGGAACCGGGCCCGCAGCTCCCGGCGGACGCCGGCTCGGGCCAACCGTGTGTTGGCGTCGGCCAGGTCGCCGCTCAGCGACAGCATGGTCCCGGCGACCTGGTCCGGCGTGACGAGGGCCACCTCGCGACCCGAGGCCGCCAGCCACTCGGCCGCGCCCACACCGATGGGACCCCCGACCGGGTCGTGCACCACCACCGATCCGCCGGGAAGCCGGTCGAGGCCGCCAGCGAGGAGGGACGCGGCATCGACGACCGCGGTGGGCCCGTCGACCGGGATGTCCAGGGCCCGGGCCCTGGCTCCGGTGGCGAGGACGACGTCCCTCCCGTCGAGCGCGGCCTTGTCCAGGTCGGCCGCGGTCACCTCGGCGTCGAGGGCGATGGTGACGGAGAGCCGTCGGCACTCCGACTCGAGCCAGCCGGCCAAGTGGGCCAGGCGCTCCCGGCCCGGGCCCACCGCCGCCGCTCGGAGCGCACCGCCGGCCCGTGCGCTGCGCTCGGCCACCTCCACCCGGTGCCCACGCTCGGCGAGGACCCGGGCGCACTCGAGTCCGGCGGGCCCGGCTCCGACCACCAGGACGTCCCGGGAGCTTGGGTCGGTCCCCTCGTAGGGTGGCTCGTCGGTCTCGTGGCCGCTGCGGGGCTCGCCCACGCAGCTCACGATGGGGTTGCGGTTGTCGCGGACGTGACAGGCCTGGTTGCACAGGATGCACGGCCGGACCCGGTCTGGCGTGCCCGCCCGGACCAGCGCCACCAGGCCGGGATCGGCGATCTGTGCCCTGGTCATCTCGACCAGGTCGGCCGCCCCGCCGTCCAGCGCCGCCTGCGCGTCGGCAGGGTCGACCATGCTGCCTTGGAGGACCACCGGGACGCGGCCGTTCGCCGCGTGGCGCATCCGGCCACAGAGCTCGAGGTTGAAGGCGGGAGCAGTGTGGGCGTCGGGCCGATAGGCGGAGGCCGAAAAGGGCCCCCCTCGCACCACCACCAGCAGGTCGACGGCGTCGGCCAGCTCGTCCACGTGCCCGGCCGCCTGTTCGGGGGTGACGCCGGCCCACGGAGCCAGCTCGTCGCAGCACAGCCGGATCGACAGCACCGAGTCGCTCCCGATCTCCCGGCGGACGGCGGCCAGGACCCGGCGGGTCAGCTGGAGCCGATCGGTGCCGAAGGAGTCGGTGCGCATGTTGGTCAGCCCGGAGTGGAACTGGCGCAGGAGGGATGCGGGGCCGACGTCGACCTCCACCCCGTCCAGGCCTGAGCCGACGGCGATCCGGGCGCCCTCGGCGAAGCCGGCCACCACCGAGGCGATCTCCGCCTCGCCCATCTCGGCCGGCATCTCCCGGCTCACGGCGTCGCCGACCGGGGACGGTGCCCACAGGACGGACTGCGAGTAGGCGCTCGACCCCTGTCCGCCGGCGTGCCCCAGCCCGGCCAGCACCAGGGATCCGTGGGGCCGGCAGGCGCCGGCCACCGCGGCCCAGCCCGGGCCGCAGCGGTTGGCCAAAGGGGCCCGCTCGTAGGGCCAGTCCGACGGGTGGACCGAGGCGACCTCGGTCACGATCACGCCGGCGCCGCCGGCGGCACGGCGCTCGTAGTAGGCGACGTGTCGATCCGAGATGTCCCGGGACCGCCCCAGGTTGGTCTCGTGGGGACCGAAGACGACCCGGGAGGGCGCGTGGTGGCCGGCTAGCTCAACGGCATCGACGAGCCCGGGCATGGCTCAGCAACTGCTCGGGCTGGGCTCGAAGTTCGCCAGTGGGTTCTCGTCGCAGGCCCGGTCGGGCCGGCGCGGGGTGAAGGCCACCGCCACCGCCGTCGGCTCGATCGACGCAGTCGGCGCCGTCACTGCAGTCGGCTCCGACGAGCGCCGCTTGACGCGGGAGTGGTCGAGCGACGGCTTGGGCGGCGTGGCCTCGCCCAGCTGGGCCAGCGACAGCTCGCCCAGGCCGCGCACGCACTCGGGATCGGGCCCGTCCAGGGGCAGCCCGGTGAAGAACTTGGCCGCCATGCACCCGCCCCGGCACGAGTCGTAGTGGCCACACGAGCTGCATGCCCCGCCCGAGGCGGGCCGGCGAAGGTCGAGGAAGAGATCCGAGCTGCGCCAGACGCCGACGAACCCGCCCGGGGACCGCACGTTGCCCGCCTTGAACTCGTCGTGGATGGCGAAAGGGCAGGCATACACGTCGCCCACCGGGTCGATGAGGCAGACGACCCGTCCTGCGCCACACAGGTTGAGCCCGGGGAGTGCTTCGCCGAAGGCGGCCAGATGGAAGAAGGAGTCCCCGGTGAGGACCTGCTCGCCATGGGCCATGAGCCAGTCGTAGAGCACCCGTTGCTGGTCGGCCGTGGGGTGAAGCTGGTCCCAGACGTCGGCGCCCCGTCCCGAGGGCCGCAGCCGGGTCAGCCGCAGCTGGGCGCCGTAGTGGTCGGCGATGGCCTTGAACGCATCCAGCTGGGAGACGTTCTCCCTGGTGACGACCACCGAGATCTTGAAGCCGCCGAACCCGGCCTCGGCCAGGTTCTCCATGGCGGCACGCGCCATGTCGTAGGAGCCCGTTCCCCGTACGGCGTCGTTGACCGCGGCGGTGGCGCCATCGAGGGAGATCTGCACGTCCACGTAGTCGCTTGCGGCCAGGCGCCGGGCCACCTCGGGGGTGATCCGGGACCCGTTGGTCGAGAACTTCACGCCGACGTGGTGGGCGGTGGCGTAGTCGACCAGGTCCCAGAAGTCCCGACGCACGGTGGGCTCGCCCCCGCCGATGTTCACGTAGAACACCTGCATCCGCTCGAGCTCGTCGATGACCGCCTTGCATTCCTCGGTGGAGAGCTCGTCGGGATCCCGCCGCCCGGAGCTCGAGAGGCAGTGCACACAGGCCAGGTTGCACGCGTAGGTGAGCTCCCAGGTCAGGCAGATCGGTGCGTCGAGCCCGAGCTCGAACTGGTCCACCAGCCTGGCGGGCGGTGCGCTCGCCGCGGGCACAGTGCCGACCGGTGCGCTCGCCGCTGGCACAGTGCCGACCGGTGCGCTCGCCTGCGGGGCGTCTTCGACCAGGGTCACGGGGCAGTCCTCTCGCAGATCATTCCGGATGCGGCCAACGTGGCCAGGGCCTTCTCGTAGCTGGGCATGGCCTCGTCACTGACCCCCGCCGCCCGGCACGCCTCGGCGCCGCTGGGCTGGTCGCCCAGGGACTCGACGATGGCCAGCAGGGTCGGGCTCTTCAAGAAGGAGAGCCGCCGGGTGCCGAAGTGGTAGGCCAGGGCCCCGAACGACTCGGGCCGCAGCGCGACCTGGGTCGACAGCGCCCAGGGCCGGGTGCTGTCGAAGGCCTCGGCCTGGGTCGGAGTGGATGGGGGCATGGGCAGTGGGGCCAACGAGCAGAGCGGCCTAGTAGACGCCGCACATCCCGTCGATGGAGACGTCCTCGACCAGGAGCTCTTCTTCCACGAGCTCGTGGTCGTCGGTCTCGTCAGTGGCCGGAGCCGCGGTCGTTGCTGCAGTCGGATCTGCCATGAGATCAGTCATGAGTACCTCCGGTGATGTGCCGGTCTCGCCCGGCGGGGTTGACGGTAGCGGATCACTTTAGTGCACTCGATGCCATAATGGAAGCCGAGTAGTGGCAGAGTAGTGGTCGTGGACGTTCGACACGCGGGAGGCGAGGCGGTGTCCGGCACGGCGACGGCCCCGGCCGCCGAGGCCGAGGCCACCCGGGGCCGGCGCCCCAGCACCACGCGGGCGCAGATCGCCCGGGTGGCCCTCGACCTCTTCGAGCGGAACGGGTTCGACGAGACCACGGTGGATGACATCGCCGCAGCCGTCGGGATCAGCCGCCGGACCCTGTTCCGCTACTACGAGTCCAAGCGGGACATCGTCTGGGGCGAGTTCGCCGTCGAGCTGGTCCGCTTGCGACAGCACCTGCGTGAGGCCCCGGCTGACGAACCCCTGATGGACGTGCTCCGCCGGGCAGTGGTGAGCACCAACCGGTTCGGTGCCGGCGAGCTCGACGAGCTCAGGATCCGGGTCAACCTGATCAGCTCGGTGCCGACCCTGGTCGCCCATTCGGCCGTGCGCTACGCCGAGTGGCGCCAGGTGGTGGCTGAGTTCGCCGCCGAGCGCCTCGGCGAGGGTCCCGACGACCTGGGCCCACAGACCCTGGCCCACGCCGCCCTCGGCGCGGCCATGGCCGCGTTCGCCCGTTGGTCACGCCACGACGCCGAGGACCTGACGGCCGAGGTGGACCGGGCCCTCCGGTTGTTGGCCACCGGGTTCCGGCCATGATCGTGCGACCATTCGGGCGGCCGGCCCAGCACTAGAACGCGTTACGGTTTAGAGTGCGATCGGCTGTCGTGGCCTCCCGGCACGGGCCCGGGGGCGGTCGACGGACACGAGGCCGCAGCGCGAAGCTGGCGGCACGACAAGGGGAGGCTAGCGATGAAGATCCGAGCGGCACTGTGCACGGGGCTCCACGAGCCATGGACGGTCGAGGAGGTCGACGTCGAGCCTCCCGGCCCCCACGAGGTGAAGGTCCAACTGGCGTATGCCGGCATGTGCCACTCGGACGAGCATCTCCGCTCGGGTGACATGAGCGTGGCTCCTGAGATCCTTCAGGTGTTCGGCGTGAAGTCGATGTTCCCGATGGTCGGTGGCCATGAAGGCTCGGGGATCGTGACCGAAGTGGGCCCATCCGTCGAGACGGTGGCGGTGGGCGACCATGTGTCGTCCTCGTTCATCCCGTCCTGCGGGCGCTGCTACTGGTGCGCATCGGGCCGTCAGCATCTCTGCGACATGGGCATGGCCACACTGTGCGGTCCGATGATGAGCGACGGCCAGTGGCGCTACCACTGGAACGGCGAGCAACTCAACCGGATGACCCAGCTGGGCACGTTCTCCGAGTCGATGGTGGTCAACGAGGCCTCGGTGGTGAAGGTGGACCCGAACGTCTCGTTGCGCGCCGTCGCCCTGATCAGCTGCGGCCTGTCCACCGGGTTCGGCTCGGCCGTCGACCGGGCCAAGGTGAGGCCGGGGGAGGTTGTCGTGGTGGTCGGCTCTGGCGGGGTCGGGTCGGGGGCCATCCAGGGGGCCCGCATCGCCGGTGCCCGAGCCATCGTGGCCGTCGACCCCCTGCCGTTCAAGACGGACAAGGCCAAGCTCATCGGGGCCACCCACTCCGCCTCCTCCATCGAGGAGGCGAACCTGTTGCTCCCGGACCTGACCGAGGGTCGGATGGCCGATGTGGTCGTGCTCACCCCTGGCGTGCTGACCGGAGACCTGATCGCGCCGGCCATGCAGCTCGGTTCGAAGGACGCCCGGGTCGTAGCCACTGCCATCGCCCCCTTCGACCAGGTCGACGTCAAGTTGAACCTGTTCAACTTCGCGATGTTCAACCAGGCGCTGCTCGGGACGGTCTTCGGCTCGGCCAGCCCGCGCGTGCAGATCCCCAACCTCATCCGGCTCTACCAGGACGGGCAGCTCGAGGTGGATGAGCTGGTCACCCACGAATACAGTCTCGACGAGGTGCAGAAGGGCTACGAGGATCTGGCCGCGGGGCTGAACGTCCGCGGTGTGGTGAAGTTCGACGCCTGACCGATCATTGACGGTCGGGTCGACTGGTCAGGGTCGACCGGCAACGAGGGCCATCGGGTCGATGTCCGACGCCTCGGCGCGCCGACCGATCAACGGTCGCCCAGCCGGGGCCGTCCGACCTCGCCAACCTGTTGCCGCCTGAGCCGGGCGCGCCCACCCAGGGCCGAACGGTCAGTCCGCGCCGGGAGCGCCCACTACGCTTTCCGGCACACCCGCGACCGGAGGCTGTGCGTGGCATTCGACCTAGCTGCACTACTCGAGGAGCATCGAGGTGAGAACTTCGAGCTCCACACCGAGTTCATGAACCCCCAGATGGCCAAGATGCTGAAGACCATCGGCTTCGATCGGTTCTACGTCCGCGGCGAGGGCTCCGTGCTCATCGACGACCACGGCGATCGGTACCTGGACCTGCTGTCCGGCTTCGGCGTGTTCGCGCTGGGCCGGAGCCACCCGGGCATCAAGGATGCCTTGCACCAGGCGCTCGATGCCGACCTTCCCAACTTGGCCCAGCTGGACTGCGCCCTGCTTCCCGGGTTGTTGTCCAAGGAACTGGTGGCCAGGTCCCATCCCGGCATCGAGCGGGTCGTCTTCACCAATTCGGGGGCCGAGGCCGTCGAGGCGGCCATCAAGTTCGCCCGCTACGCCACCCGGCGGTCCCGGATCCTCTATTGCGACCACGCCTTCCACGGCCTGACCAACGGCGCCCTTTCCCTGAACGGGGGCACGGACTTCCGAAAGGGGTTCGGCCCTCTGCTGCCCGGCTGCCAGCCGATCCCATTCGGCGACGCCGACGCCCTGGCGAGGGAGCTGGCCAAGGGCGACGTGGCCGCGTTCGTGGTCGAGCCCATCCAGGGCAAGGGCGTCTACATGGCCACCGACGCCTACTGGGCCGCCGTCTCGGAGCTGTGCCGCCGTCACAAGACGCTGTTCGTGGCCGACGAGGTCCAGGCCGGTCTCGGCCGGACCGGGAAGTTCTTCGGCTACCAGCATTGGGGGGCGGAGCCGGACATCATCACGGTGTCCAAAGCACTCTCGGGCGGCTACATCCCGGTCGGGGCCATGTTGTGCTCGGGCAAGGTGCTCGACAGCGTCTACAGCTCGATGGACCGGGCCGTCGTCCACTCGTCCACGTTCTCCAGGAACCAGATGGCTATGGTCGCCGGCCTGGCCACGCTGGCGGCCATCGACGAGGAGGGGATCCTCGAACGGGCTGCGGCGTCCGGGGCTCGCTTCATGGATGGCCTGGCGCCCCTGGTCGAAAAGTACGACCTCTTGCACGAGGTGCGGGGCAAAGGGCTGATGATCGGGCTGATCTTCGGCGAACCCAGCGCACGGGGGCCGAGGGCCCGGTACAAGATGATGGAGCTGACCCGCAAGGGCCTGTTCGCGCAGATGATCGTGGTGCCCCTCTTCCACCGTCACCGGATCCTGACCCAGGTGGCCGCCGACAACGTGAACATCATCAAGTTGCTGCCGCCCCTCAACATCACCGACGCGGAGATCGACTCGTTCGTCGCCGCCCTGGACGACGTCCTGTGCGACGCCCACCGCAGCTCGGGCCTCTTGGTGGAGGTGGGGATGACCATGGCCAAGAACACCTTCCGTCGTACCAGGGACCGAACGGCGATGGTCGAGGCCACCGGGGCCCCGGTCTGATGGCTGACGAGCAGCGCGGGTCGTGGGCCCTCGTCCCACAAGATCGCGTGTTGGTGACCGGCGCGGCCGGGTTCATCGGCTCGGCCCTTACCCGCGAGCTGTGCGGCCGCGATGTCCACGTGGTGGCCCTGGTGGAGCCCGGTGCCGACCGTCAAAACCTGGACGGGCTGGGCGTCGAGGAGATCACGGCCGATCTGCGTGATGCGGCCGCAGTGGCCAAGGCAGCCGACGGATGTCGAGCCGTCTTCCACGTCGCCGCGCTCTACCGGTTCTGGGCCAGGGACCCCGAGTCGTTCTACGCCATCAACGTCGAGGGCACCCGCAACGTGCTCGCCGGGGCGCGTCGGGCCGACAGCGAACGCATCGTCTACACCAGCACGGTCGGCACGCTCGGGCTGAAGGGGGCCACCCAGGGCCGCCCGGTGGACGAGACGTCCTACGCGCACGTCGACCACCTCTTCGGCGGGTACAAGCAGTCCAAGTTCGTGGCCGAGCACGAGGTCCTGCGCGCCGCGGCAGAGGGACTCCCCGTGATGCTGGTGCAGCCGACCATGCCCGTCGGGCCCCGGGACCGGGGACCCACCCCGACCGGGCTGACCGTCCTCGAGTTCCTGAACGGCCGGATCCCCGTGTTCGTCGACACCACGCTGAACGTCGTGGACGTGGAGGACGTGGCCCACGGGCACGTGCTGGCGGCCGAGCGGGGGTCCGTCGGTCGCAGCTACATCCTGGGCGGGGAGAACCTCTCGCTCCAACAGGTCCTGGGGGGCCTGGCCGCCGTCACCGGCCTGCCCGCCCCGACCCGACGCGTCCCGAGCGCCGTCGCCCTGGCCGCCGCCCAGGTCTCCGAGCTGATCGAGGGCCGACTGCTCCGCCGGCCCCCGTCGATACCGTTGGAGGCGGCGAGGATGTCCACCACACAGATGTCCTTCGACGACACACGGGCCCGCACGGAGATCGGCTACACCTCGAGGACGGCGCTCGAGGCCCTGGAGCACGCCGCCCGCTGGTTCGCCCAGTCCGGCGCCGTCCGCCCCGAGCGGCTGACCCGTTTCACCTGGGAGCCCTGACCGTGCGGCTCGTTATCGGCTCCGACCACGCCGGCTACGTCCTGAAGGGTGCGGTCATCGAGCACCTCGAGGGCCAGGGCCACACGGTCGGCGACATCGGGACGTACTCGACCGAGCCGGTCGACTACCCGCCCATCTGCGCCGACGTGGCCCGGAGGGTCGTGCGGGGCGAGGGAGACCTCGGGATCGTCATCGGCGGCAGCGGTCAGGGCGAGCAGATCGCCGCCAACAAGGTGCGCGGGGCCAGGGCCGCGCTGTGCCACGACGAGTACACCGCCCGGTTCGCCCGGCGCCACAACGACGCCACCGTCCTCTCCCTCGGTGCCCGGGTCGTGGCCACCGAGCTCGCCCTCGACATCGTCGACGTGTTCCTGGCCACCGGCTTCGACGGCGGACGCCACGCGGCCCGTCTGGCCGAGCTCACGGTGATCGAGGACGAAGAGGCGGCCGTCCCCGGCCAGGCGACCGCGCACCCTTGATGTCCGGCCGGACCGGCGTACGGGTCCGCTACGTGGCGGACGCCGTCGTGCCCTGCGACGGCACCGGGCGGATCCTGATCCCAGGGGTGGTCGAGGTGGAAGGGGACACCGTCGTCCACGTCGGCCCGGTCGGAGCCGATGGCCGGGACGGCGCCGAGGGCCCCGGTCGACCCACCGACAGCGCAGTGACCGAGGTCCGGCTGACCGGCCTCCTCCTTCCCGGGCTGATCAACGTCCACGCCCACTCACCCATGACCCTCTTTCGCGGATCGGGCGAGAATCTCCCGCTCGAGCGGTGGCTGCACGAGATCCTGTGGCCACGCGAGGCGCGCCTCACTCCTGACGACGTCTATTGGGGGATGACCCTGGGTGCCTCCGAGCTCCTGCGCTTCGGGGTCACCACCACCTGTGAGATGTACTTCTACGAGGACGCCGTTGCCGACGCCGTGCTCGATGCCGGCTCCCGTGCCGTCATCTGTCCCGGCGTTCTGCAGCTACCGGGGCTCGAGGGCCAGTCGTGGTCGGAGCGGCTGTCCCAGATCGTGGACCTCCACCGGCGCCGCCACGGGGAGGCCGACCGGATCGAGGTGGGGTTCGGCCCCCATGCGGCCTACACCGTGCCCCTCGACGTGTTGGGCGAGACGGCCGAACTGGCCCGTGAGCTCGATGCCATGGTCCATATCCACGTGGCCGAGACCGAAGCAGAGGTCGAAGGCTTCGCCGCCGAGCACGGCTGCACCGTGCCGGCGGCGCTGGCCAAAGCCGGTGTGCTCGACGCCCGGGTCCTGGCCGCCCACAGCATCTGGCTCACCGACGCCGACCTCGACCTGTACGCGGCCCACGACGTGGCGGTCGCCCACTGCCCGCAGAGCAACGCCAAGCTGGCCTCGGGGGTCGCCCGGCTCGAGGACATGCTGGCCCGGGGACTCCGGGTGGGTCTGGCCACCGACGGCCCGGCGTCCAACAACGACCTGGACCTCTGGGAGGACATGCGCCTGGCGGTCCTGCTGGCCCGGGTCCGGAGCCGGGACGCCACCTCCCTTCCCGCCGCGAATGTCCTGGACCTGGCGACCAGGGGCGGGGCCGCGACACTGGGCCGGGACGACCTCGGGTCGCTGCGAGCCGGCGCCAAGGCAGACATGATCCTCATGGACCTCGAAGATCCGGCCTTCGTGCCCCTGCTCGAGGATGCACAGTTGATCGAGCACCTGGTCTGGTCGACGCAGAGCAGGCTGGTCACCGACGTATGGGTGGGAGGGCGCCAGGTGGTGGCCGACGGGCGGTGTCTCACGGTCGACGGCCCCCGGGCCCGCCGGGAGGTCCAGCAGCGGGCCCGGCGCCTGGCCGAGGCCTGAGCCGGCGCACCGAGCCCGGCGCCCAGAGCACCGAGCCCGGAGCCCGGAGCCTGGCCGACGCATGAGCCGAAGCAGCGGGGCAGATCGATGCAGGGAGGTGGGCGGATCTATGCGGGGAAGTAGTACGTGTCCCCGGGCCGAAGCACTCGGACGAGCTCGAGCGGGCCACCGCATCCCGTTGTCTTGGGCAGGTCCATCGTCTCTCCGGTGGGAACAAGTTCGCCGGAGCCGTATTTGCTGACCAGATCACCCCAATCGAGCTTGCTGGTGAAGTTGAAGCACTTCACCTGGGACGCATCGTCGGTGTTGTACATGTTGAAGCCCCACCCGTAAATGTAGGTTCTGATCGTGTCATTCTCGTAGCGGATCGATTGCGTCGTACCCCAATAGTCGCTCGACCAGGTGTACGGATACTTCGGCCAGATACAGGCGCTCCAGTCGGAAATGGCCTCGCTGGTTCCGGCGGTGACCGGTTTGCAGGTCTTGGGGTCGGCTCCCATCTGAGACTGCAACCAATCGTTCAGAGTCCCGTCTGACGACTTCCAGCCGGACTGAAGGCTGGTGAGGTCACTCATGAGCGGCACCTGCCACTGGTCGGCCGTCCCGTAGCCAAGCGAGGCCATGTGAGCGGCCAGCTGTCCTGCGGGCGAGGAGGGGTTCCGGGGCCAGTTGGGCTGGTTGGGTCCGAGGGTGTCATGAGGGTCGGTGATGCACGACGGGCCGGGGGGAAAGCCTTGCGTCGTGCACACGGGCACGCCGGGGCCGGAGGGATTGAGGAACAGCTGCTGGGCGCCACCGGGGACATCCACACTCCATTCCAGCTGGTTTGACATCTCCAAGACGACGCCGGCGGGAAGTGGTTTGAGCGCGGTGCCCAACTCGTCGTGCAGCGATCCGACGGTCGGTGCGGGCACCTTCTTGTCCAAGAAGGCCTGGAAGCTGACCTTGTCTCCGAGGTAGGGCTGTACATAGCGGGAGTAGATGGTGTCCACCGAGGCGCCTTGGAGGGTCTCGACTTGGACGATGAGGTTGAACTGCAGTGCCTGGAGATCGATCAGATACTGATAGACGGCATCGATGCGGGCTGAGTCACGCCAGGTGAAGAACTTCTTGGTGTTGTCCGTGGTGATGACGTTGCTGACGACCTGGTAGAAGGGCTTCGATGTGAGAGCACTCGGCAGGATCGCCTCGGGGATCGTGTTGAGCTGGCTGATGAGACCGCCGCTACCGGTCACGTCATTGATGATCCGATTGGTCAAGATGTCCCGGCGCGCCTTGCTGTCCGGCTTTCCGGCCAGGCTGAGGGCTTCCAAGAAGTCACCCTCGGCCGCGTCGACGTCGTCTCTCAGGGTCTTGACTCGGTTGGCCAAGACGTCGAAGTGGGTTTGCACCACCTCTTGGAGCACCAGGTTCATGGTGTTCTGCAGCTGATCAAGTTGGTTCTTGATCGAGTCGAGCTCGTTCTTGATGGCGTCGAGCTGCTGGCTCGTCTTATCCTGCGAGAGCTGGGCGAGGACTTCGTTGAAGCCCTTGCCGGCGACGGCGGCGACGAGTCCACCGGCTACCTTTTCGGCAATCCAGAATGCCGCCTCCTGCCCGGTGATGCCCAGCTTTGGCACCGCGGTGGTGGCAGCCCCGTCCACGGGCGCGGGGCCGGCGGAGGCGGCTGTCGCGGGGACGACGGCGAGCATCGACACCGCCAGCCCGACGACGGCGACCGCGACCCCACACCGACGCAGGATCCTCATTGCCTTGCCCCCCGGCTTGCGCGTTGGCCGATCTTCATTCGAGGAGGATACCGAGTTGCGTTCGGTAAAGTCAAGTGCGGAGCGTGGGAGAGCGACCGCGCAGCGTCGGGCGAATTGATGTTAGCGACCGGTAGGGATGGCGAATGGCGCCGATCTCCGAACTCCGCCTATTCGGCGGCGCGCATCAGGCCGGCGACGAACCGCCGAATGACGAGGTGCAGGACCTCGTGCATCAACCGCCCCGTCCCGGGGATCTTGGTGTCGAACGACGACGACCAGGTGAGCCGGGTCCCACCGTTCTCCGGGGCCAACACCACGTCGCTCCGGTAGTTCCGGACCGGAAAACCCGAGAGGATGACATAGCCAAGGTGATGAGGCGGCTCCCACACCACGACCTCCTCGCGGCTGCCCATCCCGAGGCTGGTGAAGCGCCGGATGGCTCCCACCCCGTCGGGCGGCGGATCGCCCACCCGCTCGAGGCGGGACTGGGTGAGGAAGGACCATTCCTTCCACCGGGCGGCCTCGCCGACCAGCGGCCAGAGGACATCGACCGGGGCGGTCGATGTGGCTGTGACCTCGAACGACCAGTCGGCCACGTCGGCCGGCTCAACCTTCGAGCTTGGCCTTGAGTGCCTCGAGGGCCTGCTGGTACATGCCCTGCATGACCCCGGTCATCTCGTCGGGCCGGGCCTCGACGTCCCAGGTGACCTTGGAACCGTCTCCGTCTGCGGTCACGGTGATGGTGGCCTGGTGGAACTCGACCGGCACGCCCTCGGTGATCCCATAGGTCTGGGTGTGGGCTTCATCCGAGGTGCTCACCAGCCGCTCGGTCACCTCCATGCCGGCCAGGGCCAGGATGCGCTTGTCGCCCTCGACCCGGCACGACTCGATGCCCGGCATCCAGTCGCCGATGCCGCCGAAGTCGCCAATAACCGCCCACACCTCGTCCGGCGACCGCTTGATGTCGATCGCTGCCTGTGCCGATGCCATGAGACCCCTTTTGGTCGTGTGCTCGGTGGCCGTGCCGCGACGACCACCGTCTCCTCGTGGCGTTGCTTCCGCATTGCCATCCTGTCACCAGGCACCGTAGCGTCGTCCGGCGTGGACAGGCAGATCTCCCAACCGACCCTGTCGGAGTCGGCACCTGACGGCGCCGCCCTCTTTCTTCCAAACGGCGAGACGTTCGTCCCCACCGACCTGTCCCGGGGGCCGTGGTCGCCCAAGGCTCTCCACGGCGGACCGGTGGCCGCCCTGGCCGCCAGGGCCCTCGAGGCGGACGCCGGCGGCGAGGGGCTCCAGGTGACCCGGATGACGGTTGAGCTGCTTCGCCCGGTGCCGCTCGAGCCACTCACCGTCGGGACCTCGCTGTTTCGCCCGGGCAAGCGGGTCCAGCTGCGCGACGTCCTCATCCAGGCCAGCGGCGTGCCGGTGGCGGCGGCGCGGGCCCTGAGCATCCGCGTCGCTCCACCCGACGAAAGCCACCTCCCGGCGTTGACGGAGCCCGAGCCGGCGCCACCCGGACCGGCTGAAGGCGCCACGGCGGTCACGGATCCGATCGAGCGTCCGGGGTTCCACAACCGCGGGGCCGAGCTCCGCTTCGTGCGGGGCCAATTCGGGGAGATCGGGCCGGCCACCGTGTGGGTCCGCCTGTGCCAGCCGGTGGTGGCCGGCGAGCAGCCCTCCCCGCTGCAGCGGGTGATGGCCGCGGCCGACTTCGGCAACGGCGTCTCGGCCGAGCTCGGGTTCGGTTCCGGCTCGTTCATCAACCCCGACCTCACCGTGGCCCTGACCCGGCCGCCGGTGGGCGAGTGGATCTGCCTCGATGCCCGGACCCGCTTGACGGCGGTGGGGATCGGGTCGGCCCAATCGACCCTGTGGGACGTCGCTGGCAGGGTGGGCGCAGCCATCCAGTGCCTGCTGGTGGAGCTGGGCCAGTGAGCGCGGACGCGGCCAACCCGAGGGTTGTGGCGGCCAACCCGAGCGTGGCCGACCTCTTGGTCGCTCGGGCCGAGGATGACCATCCCGGCCTGCAGTTCGAGGACCAGCAGTGGAGCTGGCGAGAGGTGGTCGACCAGAGCGCGGCCCGGGCGTCGGTGCTGGTCGAACTGCGGCGCGATGGGCCCTTCCACATCGGGGTGCTGTTGGGGAACGTGCCCGACTACCTGTTGTGGCTGGGCGGCGCGGCCTTGGCCGGGGCGGTGGTGGTCGGGGTCAACACCACCCGGCGAGGCGAGGCACTGGCGGACGACATCCGGCGGACCGACTGCCAGCTGCTCGTGACCGACGCCGAGGGAGCGGCATTGGTCAACGGGCTCGACCTCGGCTTCGGTGCCGACCGAGTGGTGCTGGTCGACGACCCGGCTGTCGCCGCACGGGTGCGGAGCCACCTCGGCGAGCGCGCCGCGACAATCGCCGAGACGGCCAGGCCGTCGCCCGAGGATCTTTACTTGTTGTTGTTCACCTCGGGCACCACCGGTACCCCCAAGGCAGTTCGGTGCACCCAGGGTCGCCTGGCCGCCATCGGCCAACGGGCCGCCGCCCTCTACGGGTTCGACCGCGATGACGTGGCCTACTGCTCGATGCCGCTGTTCCACGGCAACTCGTTGATGGCCCTCTGGGCGCCGGTGCTCGCCGTCGGCGCCACCGTCGCCCTGGCCCGGCGGTTCAGTGCCTCGGGATTCGTGGCCGACGTGCGGCGCCACGGCGTGACCACCTTCACCTATGTGGGCAAGGCGCTGGCTTACGTCCTGGCCACGCCACCCCGACCCGACGATGCCGAGATAACCCTCCGGCGGGGATTCGGGACCGAGGCGTCGGTGGCCGACCATGCCGCCTTCGAGCAGCGCTTCGGGTGCCGCCTCACCGAGGGGTACGGCTCCAGCGAGGGAGGAGCCACCATCGCCCGGACCCCCGACACGCCCAGGGGATCGTTGGGGAAACCCCACGATGACGTGGCCGTCATCGACCCCGCCACCATGCAGGAGTGCCCCCCAGGGGTCTTCGACGGGGCCGGCCGGCTGGTCAACGGGGAGGAGTCGGTGGGGGAGATCGTCAACCGGTCCGGGCTCGGCGGGTTCGAGGGCTACTACCGCAACGACAAGGCCAACGAGGACCGGACACGCAACGGGTGGTACTGGACCGGGGACCTGGCCTACCGGGACGCCGACGGGTTCTTCTATTTCGCCGGTCGGCGGGGGGACTGGCTGCGGGTCGACTCGGAGAACCTCACCGCTGGGCCCATCGAGCGGGTCCTGCTCCGTTTCGCCGACATCGCCGCCGTGGCCGTCTACGCCGTGCCCGATCCCCGGAGCGGCGACCAGGTGATGGCCGCGTTCGAGATGCTGCCGGAGCTCGCCTTCGATCCCGACAGCTTCGCCCGGTTCCTGGAGGCCCAGTCCGACCTGGGCACCAAGTGGGCCCCCAGCTTCATCCTGGCTACCGCTTCCTTCCCCCAGACGGCGAGCGGGAAGGTCACGAAGGAGGTGCTTCGGGCCCAGGGCTGGTGGGCAACCGAGGACCCCGTGTTCTGGCGACCCCCCATGGGAGCCACGGGAGCTGCCGGGTCTGCCGAGCGCACCGGCTCTTCCGGGCGCTACCGCTATGTGCCGCTGAGCCCCACGGACCGGGTGGAGTTGCTGGCCCAGTTCGAGCGGCACGGTCGCAGCGACCTCATCGGTGGTTGAGGGCGGGACTCAGGAGTGGACTGCGGGGCTCAGGCAGCAACGGCAGGCCTCAGGCCAACTCGGGCGAACGAGCGTGCCCCGCTCCGGCGGGCTGAGATGACTGAACCGGTCCGCCGTCGCTCGCCGCGACCGCGGCACGCATCGTCTCGGACCGGTCCGGCTCGGATGGAAGCGGGGCAGGAGCCTTGGCCGGCACGATGAAGGTGAGCGCCACTCCGGCCAGGGCCAAGAGGGCGCCGATCTGGAAGCCGCGGGCGTAGCCGGCGGTCATCGCCGTTCGGGCCAGCTCGCCGGTCACCTGGTGGCCACCTTCCAATGAGGCGATCCGGCTGGCCGCCGCCGTGGACAACACGGCCAGCCCGACCGAGGCACCGATCTGGCGGCTGGTGTTCATCACTCCTGAGGCCAGGCCGGCTTCCTCTCGGCGCACCCCGCCGGTGGCGGCGACGGCGATGGGTGTGAAGGCAAGGCCCATCCCCAGGGTGCACAGCACCCCACCGCCCAAGGCGTCGCTCCAGTACGTGCCGCCGGCACTGATGAGCGACAGCCAGTACAGCCCTCCGGCCGACAACAGGCCTCCGGCCACCATGAGCGGCCGTGGCCCGACCTTGGGAACAAGTCGGCCGGCCAAAGTGGCCCCGATGGCGATGGCCGCGGTCTGGGGCAGGAAGGTGAACCCGGTGATCAGCGGGCTGTAGCCGAGCACCTGCTGGAGGTAGAGGGTCAGGAAGAACCACATGGCGAACATGGCCGCGCCAAGGAGGAACATGACGACGTTGGCCCCGGTCACGAAGCGGGACCGGAACAACCGGAGGGGCATGAGCGGGTGGGTGGCCAACCGGGCCTCGATGAACACGAATGCGGCCAGGAGGACAGCCGCCACGACCAGGGTGATGATGGTCTGGGGCGAGCCCCAGGCGTGCCGATCGGTGCTGACGATGCCGTAGACCAGGACGATCAGACCGGCGGTCACGGTCAGCGAGCCGGCGATGTCGAGCCGCTGGCGCTCACCCTCTGCCCTCGACTCCCGCAGGTAGAAGCGGGCCAGCAGAAAGGCGACGATCCCGATTGGCACGTTGACGAACAGGATCCATCGCCAGGACAAGAGGTCGGTCAGGATGCCGCCGAAGAGGGCCCCTGCCGCGCCGCCGCCCGCGGCCACTGCAGTCCAGACGCCGAGGGCCTTGGCCCGGGCCCGTTCTTCCCTGAAGGTCACGGTGAGGATGGTCAGCGTGGCCGGGGACAACACGGCCGCCCCGACACCCTGGAGGGCGCGGGCGATGATCAGGGTCGCCTGGTTCTGGGCGAACCCGCCCAACAGGCTGGCTCCGGTGAACAGGGCCAGGCCGACCAGGAAGATGCGTCGCCGCCCGAATATGTCGGCCAGCCGGCCGCCCAACAGCAACAGGCCCCCGAAGGTCAAGGCATAGGCCGTCACCACCCACTGCAGGTTGACCTCGGAGAAGCCCAGGCTCGCCTGGATCGAGGGCAAGGCCACGTTGACGATGGAGATGTCCAGCACCACCATGAACTGGGCCAGGCAGACAAGAGACAGGATCAGCCAGTCGGGTGGGTGACGGCGGCCTTCTGGTGCCGCATCCTTCGACGCCGATGATGGTGAGACCATCCCCCGGATCGTATGGGTAACCCGACGGGTCTCAGACGCGTCCGGCGGGAAGGGCGGCGATCGCTGGTCGGGTTGGGCCCGATGCCGACGCGTGGCGCGGCCAGACGACAGGCGGCCAGACGACAGGCGGCCAGACGACAGGCGGCCAGACGACAGGCGGAATACCGACGGCTCGCACGTCAATGATGTCCGCGCCTCTTTACACTTCCTTCATACTTGATTGCTAGGGATGGGCACCATGAGGAGACTCGGCTGGCCCCTGTTTGGTGCCATGGCTATCTCCGTCGGCATCTTGTCCTCGTGCTCCAATCCCACGACATCGTCGACCGGGACAGTCCGTCCGAACACGACCGCCACAAGCCTTCCCCTCAGGAACGGACTAACCCCCATTGTCAAGTCCCCGGGTCCAGTACCGAGCGTGTATCAGTCCCAGTACACCCAGGTTCGGTCCGAGGTCAGCTCGTTCGCCAAGCAGGTCGGTAAGGCTCCGGCGCACCCGTCGACGACCATCGGCACGGAGTTGCTCGCCGCGAACGGCAACATTGGCACCAGGCTCCTCACACCCGGGGCACTCTCGGGCGTCGAAGCAGAGCTCGACGCGTTCAGGGCTCTCGGAATAGACGCGGTTACCGTGGCCGTCTCGTTCCCGCTCTTGCTCTCCACCACTCCCCAGAGTTCGCAGTACCTGAGCTTCTACGAGCAGGTCGCACAGCAGGTCCGGCTCCGTCACATGGTCCTATCAGTGGAGGAGAACCCGATCTTCTCGGGCACCCCCCTCACATCGCTTTCCATCAGCTACGCGGGGCTCACTCCGGCGAGCTACGCCTCAGAGCAACAGGCGCAGGCGCAGCTCATCGTCGACGACCTCCAACCTGAGTACCTGACCATCCTCACCGAGCCCGACACGTTCACAGACACCTTGGGGATAGACCTCGATAGTCCGGGTACCGCCGTGGCGGTCGTGAACGACGAGCTCGACGGATTGCGGCGCGGCAACACGGCGGTCGGTGCTGGCACCGGCACCTGGTCAGATCCCGCCATCGATCAGGAGCTGCTCGCCCAGACGTCGATCGACTACCTCGACGTCCACGTCTATCCCCTCGGTCCGTCTGCCATTTCCAACCTGACCACCGACGTGCACGCGGCTACCGCTGCCCGCAAGGCCGTTGTCATGGACGAGGCCTGGTTGAACAAACCCACTGCGACCGAGGGAAGCGGCCCCAGAGGGGCACCAGAAGAGTTGAAGGTCAAGAGCTACAGTTTTTGGGAGCCGCTCGACGAGCAATTCGTCAGCGCCATGGTCAGCTATGCGCGCTCTCACGGCTTTGCCTATGTCTCACTCTTTGACGGGGCGCGGTGCTTCTTCGGCTACCTCACATGGTCGCCCACACTCGATTCAGCGTCCTACCAGGAGTTCTCCCAACAGTACAACCGCTTGGTCAGTGGCAACATGAGCAGCAGAGACATCTCGGAGACAGGCGTCGCTCTCTACAACGCGATCCATTCGAATTGACCGGCAGTGGCGCCTTTCAGCGTTTGACCCATCGCATCGGGTCGAGGACAGCCGTTCGCCACGTGGCGCCTGCTCAGGGTCACGGTGCCAGTTCGATCGCCACATCCCGGAATACAGGCTGGTCGACCGATTCCTGCACGCAGCGAGCGAAGAGCCACTGCTGTAGTCGTTCGGGGTCGAGTTCGAGGAGATTGGCCATGCGTCGGACGAACCCAACGGCGTCTTCCAGGAGACGATCGGGGAAGTTCAACATGTGCTGAAGAGGGTCGTACGTCGGGTCGCCCAGGTACGGTTTCGGATCAATGGCGAGCCACGGTTCGCGCTTGGCGGCCAAGACGTTCCCTGAGTGCAGGTCGGTGCAGAGCAACGCGGTCCGCTCGGCCGTTCCCGGCAGACTCCGAAACAGCTCGATGCCAGCCCGGCCGAGCCCTGGATCCAACTGAACTCCCGACTCGGCGGCTGCGTACTTCTCCTCGAACTCGTCCGCCCACCGATCGCACATGCTCTGCAACGTGCGGAACGGGTGGCCCGTCGTCGGCTGAATCCACAGCCGGCGCAGGAGGCCGGCGACGACGGCATCCTGTTCTTTGGGCGGCATGCTCTGGGACAGCGCGCTACCCGGCTCGCAGATCTCGAGCAGCAGGGCACTGCTCGCGCCAATTACTTCGGATTCGTAAAGTCGCACCGTGCCTTGGCCGTCCCACACCCGCAGCCCGTCGGCCTCATGCATCGCCTCGTCATGGCACCAGCCCACCTTCAGTACGACGAGATCCCCCGCCTCGGTCATGGCGGGGGCCACCCAGGACGCGACCCCACCGGGATGAAACGGTCGGCCCAGGTCGAGCCGCCATCTTTTCGCCAAGTCATCGACGATGAGCGGTAATCCGGCCATCCAGGCTTGACGGGCCGAACCGGGGGCATCGCTTTCCGCGACCGCCCTCAGATTCCCGGGTAGCTCGAACGCGGACACCTCAGTATTCTTCTCGATGTTGGGCGTGCGCAGCGCAGGCCGATGGTCGTGCGGGACGGTACCGCCGCAGCGGGTGCACACCGCCTGCACTGACCCATCGTCGGTGTAGTGCGACTATGGGCGCCGTGCACTCCCCCTGTCGACGAGGATCCAGACTGGTCGGTGGGACCGCTACGGCATGAGGATCGGAGATGGCCATGAACGTTGCAATCTTCGGAGGGTTCGGGAAGCGACCGCTTGCACCAGGATGGAAGAAGGAAACCGCAGTGGCGGCACTGGGTGGTGGTGAATTCGACATCAGCGATGCCCCCCCGGCCGAGGAGTCCCGACTGACGTTGGTCGCCGTTCTGGGCGGGATCAGGGTTCTGGTGGCCCCGGGGACGAGAGTGAGGATGCACGGTTTTTCCCTTTTTGGAGGGCGAGATGCGCTGGTCCCGCCGGGCGAAGGGCCAGACCTACACGTCACCGCAGTTGCAGTCTTCGGGGGTGTCCGCATCGAGGTGAAGGCGGCCACGTAGACGTTGCGGGCCCGCCCGTTCTCCGCTCAGTGCGGCACCCAGGCATCGGGGTCGTCGGTGAGCCTCTGGATGGGCTTGGGAAGCTTGCCGGTGACGATGTCGGCCAGGGTCACGGTCTCGAGGACCGAGCGAAGGCTGGCCCGCACGGCTACCCACACGTTCTGGAGGTGTTCGGCGGCGCCGTCGTAGTTGGCCGCCTCGGGGCGGAGGCCGCGCACCTCGGCCAACGGACCGTCCAGGGGCCTGATGATCTCGGCCACGGTGATGGCGTCAGCTGGGCGCGACAGCCGGTAGCCGCCCTCGGCCCCCCGCTGGCTGCGCAACAACCCGGCTCGTCGGAGGTCGTTCAGGATGCTCTCCAGGAATTTCGCCGGCAGGCCCTGGGAGACGGCCAGAGCCTCGGCGGTGACCGGACGGTCATCGGCAGCAGCCAACGTGCACATGGCACGGACCGCGTAGTCGACCTTGGCGGAGATGTACACGGTGAGGAGTCTGCCAGGCCTGCTCCGAAGTGGGGACCATCCCGCCGGCCGTCGACCGGTCGGCGCACGGGCGCGGCCGCTCGCCGTCCAAGCGCCGGGCTCACGGCCTGCTCCGGACCGGCCACTTGGCTCGCGGCCTAGCCGACCACCTGGGAGAGGGTGCTCTGGCGCGACGACGTTGGCGCCCGGGTGACCCACGCCTGGTCGCCAGGCACCAGGTCGAGCTCGTTGGCCGCACCCCTCGAGAGCTGGACCCATGTCGTGCCCCCATTGTGCAGCTGGAGGTCGACCCGAACCTCGAAGCCCAGGTGGGTGACCCGCTCCACCCAGGCCAGGTGGCCCCCGATGCCCCGGTCGGTGTGCACGACGAGGTCATGAGGACGGACCCACGAACCGTCCAGCTCGGTGGCCGGCCCGAGGAACCTCATGACGAACTCGTTGTCGGGCTCGTCGTAGATCTCGGCCGGGGCCCCGACCTGCTCCAGCCGTCCCTCGTTGATGATGGCCAGGCGGTCGGCCACTTCCATGGCTTCTTCCTGGTCGTGGGTCACGAGCACGGTGGTGACGGAGATCTTCTCGTGGAGCTCACGGAGCCACACCCGGAGCTGTTGGCGCACCTGGGCGTCGAGGGCGCCGAAGGGCTCGTCGAGCAGCAGCACGTTCGGCTCGATGGCCAGGGCCCGGGCCAGAGCCATGCGCTGGCGCTGGCCGCCGGACAGCTGTGAGGGATAGCGGTCGGCCAAGTGGGCGATCCGTACGAGGTCGAGCAGCTCGTCCACCTTTTCCCGTATCTCGGCCTTCGGCCGACGTCGCACCTCTAATCCGAACGCGACGTTCCGGCGCACGGTCAGATGGCGGAACGGTGCATAGTGCTGAAAGCAGAACCCGATGCCTCGTTGTCGGGCCGGAATCCCGGTGAGGTCCTGGCCGTCGATCTCCACCGAGCCCGTGTCGGGGCTCTCGAGCCCGGCCACGACCCGGAGCAGGGTGGACTTGCCACCTCCGCTCGGGCCCAGGAGCGCGGTCAGGGACCCGTCGGGGACATCGAGGTTGACGCCGTCGAGAGCGATGGTGTCTCCGAATCGCTTGGAGACTGCTGTGATGGTGATCGCCATCTCGCTCTCCTCCCTTCGCTGTCGGCACCCAGCACGGTCAGAACCACGAGGGCGATGAGGGCAAGAATCACCGCACCGGCGTACGCCGCGGCGGTGTTGAGGTTGTCGATGCTGTCCTGGATGAACAAGGTGAGGGTCTGTGTCCTCCCGGCGATGGCGCCGGACACCACGATGACCGCGCCGAACTCGCCCAGGACCCGGGCGGTGGTGAGGGTGACGCCGTAGGCCAGGCTTCTCCTGATCGACGGGAGGGTGATGCGCCGGAACGCGGTGAAGGGCGTCGCCCCGAGGGTGGTGGCCGCCTGCTCCTGGTCGGTGCCGATCTCCTGGAGGACCGGGAGGACCTCGCGCACCACGTAGGGCAGGGCGACGATGGCCGAAGCGGCCACGATGCCCGGGAGGGAGAAGATGACCTGGATGCCCCACCCGGCCAGCAGATTTCCGAACCAGCCGGCCTTGCCGTAGACCAGCACCAGGGCCAGTCCGATGACCACCGGCGAGATGGCCAGCGGGAGATCGACGAAGGCGTCGAGCAGCCAGGCCCCGCGGAAGCGGTGGCGGGCCAGCACGAGCGAGACGCCCACGCCGAACACCGTGTTCAGGGGCACGGCGATGAGCGCCACCAGCAGGGTCAGCCAGAGGGCGTGCACGGCGTCGGGGGTGGTCACGGCGTCCCAGGCGGCCACGAACCCGTGTTCGAAGGCCCGGTAGAACACCGATCCCACCGGGACGATCACGAGCAGGGCGAGATAGCCGAGCGCCGCTGTACGGAGGGGCAACCGCCACCGGGACGTCACAGTGCCTCACTGATATCGAACCGGCGTCGGAGCATCCCGATGCCGACCAGCACGACCAGGGCGATCAGGATCAGCACGGTGGAGACGGCCGCGGCCGAGGAGAGCTGGTCGCTCTGGGTCAGGCTGTAGATCCAGGACGAAGCCACCTCGGTCTTGAAGGGAAGGTTGCCGGAGATGAGAACCACTGATCCGAATTCACCGATGGCGCGGGCGAAAGCCAGACCGGCTCCGGCCAGCATGGCCGGAGCCACGCTGGGCAGGATGACCCGTCGGAGCACCCCCGCGGAGGACGCTCCGAGGGACGAGGCCGCCTCTTCGGTCTCGCGATCGAGCTCGGCCAGTACCGGCTGCACCGATCGCACGCAGAAGGGGAGGGTCACGAAGGCCAACGCGAAGACGATGCCGACGCGGGTGTCGGCCACGTTGAGACCGAAGGGGCTTTGCGGCCCGTACAGGCTGAGCAGCGTCAGGCCGGCCACCACGGTGGGGAGGGCGAAGGGCAGGTCGATGACCGCGCTGACCACCCGCTTGCCCGGGAACTCGTCGCGCACCAGCACCCAGGCGATCGCCAACCCGGCTACCGAATTGAAGGCGGCCACCACCAGCGAGCAGATCAGGGTCAGCTTCAAGGCGGCGAGGGCCTCGGGCTGGGTGGCGGCTCGCCAGAAGGCCGGCAAGCCGTTGGAGAACGCCTTGGACAGGACGGCTGCGATCGGCAGCAGCACCAACAATGAGAGGTAGGTCACGATCAACGTGGGACCGATGGCCCTCAGGGCCGGCCGGGCCGCCCGTCGGAACGACCGACGGGTCCCGTTGTTGGCGACCGATGGCCCCGGTATCCCGGGACGCACCGCTACGTCAACCACTGGCGGTCGAGACGCCCAGGCCCTGCTCGATCGTGGCCACCGTCCCGGTCCCGGGCGTGAAGAACGCCGTGTTGACCTTCGCCCAGCCGCCGAGGCTGTCGATGGTGAACAGCTTGGCCGGCTTGGGGAACTTGAACTGGGCTGCGACCGAGGGCAGGACGGGCCGGTAGCCCTGTTGGCCCCAGACCTTCTGCCCGGCCGGTGAGAGCAGGTAGGTCACGAATGCCTTGGCCGCGGCCGGGTCGGCGGCGTGCGTCGTCACCGCGATCGGGTTCTGGATGAGGATGGTCTGTGGGGGAGTGACGACGGTGATCGGTTCGCCTTGGCGCTGGGCGTACAGGGCGTCGTCCTCGTAGTCGAGGAGGACGTCGCCCTCGCCCGAGTCGAAGGTCTGCAGGGCGTTGCTGGCGCTGCTCGGCTGGGCGGCCGTGTGCTTCAAGAGCTGGGTGAGGTAGGCGGTGGCCTGTGCCTTGGACTTGCCCAGGGCGAGCTGGGCCCCGTAGGCGGCCATGAGGTTCCATTTGGCACTGCCCGAACTGAAGGGGTTGGGGGTGATGACCTTGACGTCGCCTTTCACCAGGTCGGCCCAGGTCTTGATGTCCTTGGGGTTGCCCTCCCTGACCACGAACGAGACGATCGAGTTGGTCACGATCCCCTTGGTCGGTCCACTGGCCCAGGTGGAGGCCACGAGGCCCGCCTTGACCAGCTTGTTCATGTCGGGGGCGAGCGAGAAATTGACCACGTCGGCCGGTAGGCCGCTCACGACTGCGGTGGCCTGGGAGCCCGAAGCGCCGAAGGACTGGGAGAAGGTCACGCCGCTGCCCGCAGCCGTGGCCGAGAACGACTTGGTCAGGACGGTGTAGGCGGGCTTCGGGGTCGAATAGGCCACCAGGGAGACCGATCCGCCGGCCGCAGAGGCCGTGACCGGCATCGCCACGATCGTGGCCGCCAGCGCCATGGGGAGGAGGGCGCCAGCAGCGATCAGCCGCCAGCTCACGCCGGTGCGTCGCTCGTTGGTGGTTTTCACGGAGACTATTCCTGACCTAAAAGATCTAGTTTGTCAAATCACTAGGTTCCATAGGTATAGATGACAACCGGACGGGCGCGACGTGGGCGCGTCGTCGTGTGCGATGAAGAGGGTGGCGCTCCGTCTCGGCCAGATTCGACCGGCAGACCTCGCCGCCGTCGTGATGCTCAATTGCGCGCCGTGATGCCGCATTGATCGATCGGCAGCCAGACGGCCGGGCAGCTGCCCGATCTCGATTGGTGGCTAAGGCTCGTCGAGAGGCGGCGGTCCGGCCGGGGCCGGGGCCGAGTCAGGCCTCACGGCCGCCGGTGGGGTGTTCTCGGACATCCAGGGACGGACCATGACCAGCCACACCGTGGCCACGGCCAACAGGACCGCACACAGGATCCATCCGAGCGAGGTCGTGCTCACGCCTACGTATTTGAGCCCCGAGGCGAAGATCACGAACATGATGACGGGACGGATGTAGCGGTCCGGCGCCCGGGAGGACAGGAACGAGCCGACCACGACGGCGGGGACACTCCCGATGATCACCGAGGCGGTCACCGCGAACTCGACGTGTCCGAAGGCCAGAGCCCCGAGGGCGGCAGCGAGCGTCAACGGAACGGCCTGGGTCAGGTCGGTTCCCACCAGTTGGTTGGCACCGAGCATGGGATAGAGGAACAGCAAGAGGACGATCATGAGCGAGCCCGAGCCCACCGAGGTCATGCCGACGATCACCCCGCCGATCATGCCGATGGCGACGGTGGGCACGGGCCGCACCGTCAGGTCGTGGACCACTCCGCCGCGGGTGTGGCCGGCGCGGCGATCCAACCAGTAGCGCAGGACCATGGCGGCCGCCCCGATCAGCAGGGCGGCACCCAGGGCGATCTGGATGTTCTGCTCGGCGGCGCTCGAGTCTCCGAGGAGCGAGAGCAGGTAGGCGCCGAGGAAGGCCATGGGCACCGAGCCAAGGACCATCCAGCCGACGAGGCGGAGGTTGACCGTTCCCTTGCCCAGATGAACGGCGGCACCGATCGGGCGCATGACCACGGCCGCCACCAGGTCGCTCGAGATCGCAGTCGAGGGTTTGACCCCGAAGAGCAGGATCAACATGGGCGTCATCAGGGCGCCGCCGCCCGCTCCGGTCATCCCGACGAGGAATCCCACCACGGCACTTCCGAGGACGATGTAAGGATCGATGTGCACGTTGAATACCAGAAAACCTAGGGATAAAGGGGGTATTTGGGCGCGGAAAGCGCCTCAAAAACCTACCCCACTCCGCCACCCAGGAATCGAGGCAGCCCGGGCCGAACGGACGGCGGCAGCGGACGCCGACTGGGGCGGAACGGCTCGAGGACGGGATCACTTCAGGAGCTTGGACAGCCGCCGATCGGCCAGGGGCTTGCCCCCCGTCTGACAGGTGGGGCAGTACTGCATCGACTTGGTGGAAAAGGACACCTGGCGGACGGTGTCGCCACAGGTCGGGCAGGCCTCACCGGTCCGACCGTGGACGGCCATGCCCTGTTTCTTGTCCCCCTTGAGCTCGGAAGCGCCCAGGCCCTCGGCCCGCTGGAGTGCGTCGCTGAGCACGCTGACCAGGGCGTCATGGAGGGCGCCGACCTCGTCGGCGGTGAGGTTCGACGACTTCTTGTACGGGGAGAGCCGGGCAGCGTGGAGGGCCTCGTCGGAGTAGGCGTTGCCCACGCCGGCGATGAGCGACTGCGAGGTCAGCACCGTCTTGAGGGTGCCGCCGTTCCCGGCCAGGAGCCGGGCGAGCGCGTCGACGTCGAACTCGGGAGTGAGCGGATCGACGCCGAGGGTGGCCACGTTCTCGATCCGATTGGGGTCGTCGACCACCCAGATGGCCAGACGCTTCTCCTTGCCCATCTCGGTGACGTCGAATCCCCCGCCACCCTCGAACCCCACCCGCAGCTGCATCGGGCCCTTCCCGGGCCGCGGCGTTGCGGCCGGCAGCCGGTCGTACCACTTGACCCAGCCGCCACGGGAGAGGTGGATCACCATCCACACCTGCTCGGCGTCGAAGTCGAAGCAGAGGTACTTGCCCCGGCGCTGGCACGAGGACGCCGTCCTCCCCACCAGGGACTGAAGAGGGGGATCGACCGTCTTGAGGGCGGAGAACGAGGCCAGCTCGCAGCGTTCGACCCTCCGGCCGGCGATGCGTCCGTCCAGAAAGGAGGTCAGCGCGTGAACCTCGGGGAGCTCGGGCACGACTCAATTGTGCCTGCCGCCGTGGGTCGGCGTGCCAATTGCGCCCGCTCCCGGCAAGCAGAGTGCCGAATTGCGGCCGCCGGCGGGCCGAGCAGCCGGTCGCCCGTAGTATCTGGTCTCGCACCGACCCGTTCCCCGAGGAGCTCCGTTGTTCCGTCCGGTCCCCACCGAAGCAGACTTTGCCAAGCTCGAGGCCGAGGAGTTGGCTCGGTGGGCCGACCACCGCATCTTCGAGCGGTCGATCGAGCTGCGGGCTGGCGCCGATCCCTGGGTCTTCTACGAGGGTCCTCCCACCGCCAACGGGCGTCCTGGCCTCCATCACGTCTGGGCCCGCGTCTTCAAGGACCTCTTTTGCCGATACCGGACCATGCGCGGGTACGCCGTGCCCAGGAAGGCGGGGTGGGACACCCACGGGCTGCCGGTCGAGGTCGAGGTGGAAAAGCAGCTGGGGATCACCGACAAGCGGCAGATCGAGGAGGAGGTCGGGATCGCCGAGTTCGTGCGCCTGTGCCGTGAGTCGGTCCGCAACTATGTGGGCGACTGGAAGCGACTGACCGAGCGCATCGGCTACTGGATCGACATCGACGACGCCTACTGGACGTTCGATCCGGACTACATCGAGTCGGTGTGGTGGCAGCTGAAGGAGATCTGGAACCAGGGACTCCTCTACGAGGACATCAAGGTGGTGCCGTACTGCCCGCGGTGCGGCACCGCGTTGAGCAGCCACGAGCTCGGACAGCCCGACGTGTACCGGCCCGTGGTCGACGAGTCGGCCTTCGTCCGGTTCCCGCTGCTCGACTCGGGCGATGCCGCCGACCGTCTGGCCACCCGCCTGGGGCGGGACTCGGTGGCCGGGCTCTCGCTGGTGGCCTGGACCACCACTCCGTGGACTCTCCTGTCCAACACCGGAGCGGCCGTCGGGCCCGATCTCGACTACAGCCTGGTCGACGACATGATCGTGGCTACGGACCTGATGGCGTCGGTCTTCGGGGAGGACGCCCGGGCGAGCGCGCAGGTCCCCGGTGCCGACCTGGTCGGGCTGACCTATCGTCGCCCGTTCGACGACCTGACCGCCGCCCCGGGGACAGGCGAGGGCTGGCGGGTGGTTCCGGGGGACTTCGTCGAGGCCGACGAGGGCACCGGCATCGTCCATCTGGCCCCTGCCTTCGGTGAGGTCGACCGTCATATCGGGCGGGAGGAGGGACTGCCCACCCTCAACCCGGTGGGGCCCGACGGACGTTTCACCGATGACGTCCCCTGGCTCGCCGGCCAGCTGGTGCGCGACACCAACGCGGAGGTCAACAACCGGCTCGAGGCGGCCGGCCTGTTGGTGCGACGCTCGCCCCATGAGCACTCCTACCCGCATTGCTGGCGCTGCGGCACCGCCCTCATCTACTGGGGCAAGCCCAGCTGGTATATCAAGACCTCGGAGCGGAAAGCCGAGCTGGTGGCCGAGAACCAGACCATCGGCTGGCACCCCGAGCACATCCGGGACGGCCGGATGGGGGAGTGGCTGGCCAAGAACGTCGACTGGGCCCTTTCACGCGATCGGTTCTGGGGCACGCCGCTTCCCGTCTGGCGGTGCGGGAAGGGCCATGTCCACTGCGTCGGCTCCCTGTCCGAGTTGTCCGAGCTTGCCGGGCGCGACGTCTCCGACGTCGACCCCCACCGGCCGGCCATCGACGAGGTCACCTTCCCCTGTCCCACCTGTGCCGACGAGGCGGGCGACGGGAGTGGGGTCGGCGGCCCGGGCAGCCAACCCTCCGAGATGCGGCGGGTCGAGCCGGTCATCGATGCCTGGTTCGACTCGGGCTCCATGCCCGCCGCCCAGTGGGGATACCCCCTCGCCGAGGGTTCCGAGGAGCGGTTCGTCTACCCGGCGGACTTCATCGCCGAGGCCATCGACCAGACCCGGGGCTGGTTCTACTCCCTCCTGGCCGTGAACACCCTGGTTCTGGGCAGCACGCCGTACCGCAACGTCTTGTGCCTCGGGCACATCGTCGACAGCGACGGCCGCAAGATGTCCAAGAGCATCGGCAACGTCATCGACCCCTGGGAGATCATCGACACCCGCGGGGCCGACCCGCTCCGGTGGTGGATGGTCTCGCAGGGCTCGCCCTGGACGCCGACCCGGGTCAGCTTCGAGATCATCGACACGGCCATGCGGGACACGCTGCTGACGCTCTGGAACACCTGGTCGTTCTTCACGACCTATGCGTCGCTCAACGACTTCGACCCGGCCGATCCCGGTATCCCGGCACCGGCCGACCGCTCGGTGCTCGATCGGTGGTTGCGGTCCCGTATCGCCGGCACGATCACCGAGGTGACCCGGGCCCTCGACGGGTATGAGCCCTTCCCGGCGGCGTCATCGATCGGCCGCCTGGTCGACGACCTCTCCAACTGGTACGTACGGCGCAGCCGCCGGCGGTTCTGGCGCACTGATCCGGGCGCCGACCCGGGCGACTCCCTCGCCGCCCAGGCCACCCTGCACGAGGCGCTGGTCACCGTGTCCGGCCTCCTCGCCCCGATGTGCCCCTTCCTGGCCGATCGAATGTGGCGGGACCTGACCGGTTCGGCCGAGGACCAGTCGGTGCACCTGACCGACTGGCCGGCAGCCGACGTCCACGCCGTCGATGTCACGCTCGAGCGGGAGATGGGCCTGGCCCGCCGGCTGTCGTCGCTCGGTCGGGCGGCCCGGGCCGAGGCCGGGATCAAGGTGCGCCAGCCACTGGCCCGCGCCCTCGTGTACCTGCCTCCGGGCAGCCCGGGTCTCCCTACCGGCATCGTGGAGGACGAGCTGAACGTCGATCGGGTGGAGGCCACCTCGGATCTGGGCGACGTCCTGACCTACGAGTTGGTACCCAACTTCAAGCTGCTGGGACCACGCTTGGGCAAGCGCGTCCAACAGCTGCGGGCGGCCATGGGCGGCGTGGACGGCGCGGCGGCGGCGGGAGCGCTGGGAGAGGGACGGCCGGTGACCGTCCAGTTGCCCGACGGACCGGTCGAGCTCGGCGCCGACGAGGTGGAGCTCCGGGTCAAGGCCCAGCCCGGGTTCGCCGTCTCCCGGGACGGCGCCGAGGTGGTGGCACTCGATCTCACCGTGGACACGGAGCTGTGGCGGCGTGGTCTGGCCCGGGAAGTCGTCCGACAGGTCCAGGAGATGCGCAAGGGCGCCGGGCTCGAGGTGTCGGACTGGATCCGGCTCCATCTGGTCGGGCTCGACGTCTTCGACCGCCCAATGCTCGAGCTCATCGGGCGCGAGGTCCTGGCCCGATCGGTCGAGACGACGGCTCCCGCTCCCGACCTGGGCGCCGGAGAGGGCGCAGCCCTCGACCTCGAGAGCGAGGACGGCGCACCCCTGGCCGCCCGAGCGTGGGTGATCAAGGCTTGACCGCGCTCCCGCCGGTCCACGAGGTCGGCGAGGGCTACGTCCTGGCCATCGATCTCGGGACCGGGGGGCCCAAGGTGGCCCTGGTGTCGACCACCGGTGCCGTGGTGGCCCATGCCCACGAGCCCGTGCCGTTGCACCTGCTTCCCGACGGTGGGGCCGAACAGGACCCGGCCGACTGGTGGTCTGCCATCGTCGGTGCCACCCGCCGGGCGCTGGCCGAGGGCGGCGTGCCCGCCGAGGGCATCATCGGCGTCGGGTGCACGGCCCAGTGGTCCGGAACCGTCGCCGTCGGAGCCGACGGTGGACCGCTGATGCGGGCGGTGATCTGGATGGACTCGCGGGGGAACCGGGCCATCCGCAAGGCGGCCGGGGGAACGGTGACCGTCCTCGGCTACGCGCCGGCCAAGCTGGCCCGGTGGTTACGGCGGACCGGTGGAGCACCGGGGATGTCGGGCAAGGACCCCGTCGCCCACATCCTGTTCATCCGGGACGAGCACCCCGACGTCTACCGGGACACGGTCACGTTCCTCGAGCCGGTCGACTACCTCAACCTGAAGCTCACCGGGCGTACCTGCGCCTCGTTCGATTCCATCGCCGCCCATTGGGTCACCGATAACCGCCGCATCGATGCCGTGGACTACGACGCCGGCCTCCTGGCCATGGTCGGACTGGATCGCTCCCGGCTACCCGATCTGGTGCCACCGGGGACGGTCATCGGTACCGTGGTCCCGTCTGTTGCCGACGAGCTGGGCATCCCGGCCGGCCTGCCCGTGGCCACCGGCAGTGGTGACGTACACTCGGCGGTGATCGGGTCGGGCGCGGTCGCCGATCTCGAGGCCCACCTCTACATCGGCACCTCGTCGTGGATCTCCGGCCACGTCCCGTTCAAGAAGACCGACGCCCTCCGCAACGTGGCGTCCATCCCCGCCGCGCTGGCCGGCAAGTACGTGATCGTCGACGAGCACGAGACGGCCGGAGCCTGCCTCGGCTTCGTGCGGGACAATCTCGGGTGGGCCGATGACTTCGAAACCTGCGACGCCATGGCCGCCGGCGTCGCTCCGGGAGGCGGGCGCGTGCTGTTCACTCCCTGGTTGAACGGCGAGCGGTCACCGGTCGACGATCACACCATCCGGGGCGGCTTCCATAACTTGTCGCTCGGCACCAGCAGGGAACAGATGGTCCGGGCCGTGTTCGAGGGGGTGGCCTTCAACTCTCGCTGGCTCCTCGGTGCTGTCGAGCGGTTCGCCGGGAGGCGGTTCCACTCCCTGGCCTTCATCGGTGGCGGAGCCAGCTCGGACCTGTGGGCCCAGATCCACGCCGACGTGAGCGGCCGTGTCATCCGCCAGGTGGCCGATCCCGTGCTGGCCAACGTGCGGGGGGCGGGCCTCCTCACCCTGATGGCCCTCGGCCGCATCACCGTGGACGACATCCCCTCTATGGTTGCCATCCGCGCCACCTATACCCCGGACAGCCCGACGACGGCTGTGTATGACGAGCTGTACCGGGAGTTCGTGGCCCTGTACAAACAGACCAAGGGCATCCACAAGCGCCTGAACAGGTTCTAAGGGGGAACGCCGTGGAATCATCCGATCTCGATTTCGTGATGGACGTGCTCGAGGGCGAGATGCGCCCTTACCGCCAGTCGCATCACACCTACACCCGCCTGCCCGAGGTCGGCCGGGACCGGGCCGACATCCTGGCCGAGATCCGCCAGTTGACGGCCGGTGAGGAGGCGAAGTGGCGGGACGGCTTCGCCTCCGGTGCCGTCTACAACGGCGATCAGGAGCACATCGAATTCCTGAACGAGGTCTACGCCCTCAACTCCCAGGCCAATCCGCTGCACCCCGACCTGTGGCCCAGCGCCGTCAAGTTCGAGGCCGAGATCGTGGCCATGACCGCCACCATGCTCGGAGGCGGCGAGACCGGTGTGCCCACGGTGTGCGGGACGGTGTCCTCGGGGGGAACCGAGTCGATCATGCTGGCCATGCGCACCTACCGGGACCGGGCCAAGGCCGAGCGCGGGATCAGTCAGCCCGAGATGGTGGTGCCCGTGAGCGCCCACGCCGCCTTCGACAAGGCCTCGCACTACTTCGGGATCACCCTGGTTCCCATCCCGCTCGACGCCGACTGGCGCGCCGACGTGGGGGCAGCCAAAGCCGCCATCACCGACAACACCATCGCCCTGGTCGGCTCGGCCCCCGGGTTCCCCCACGGCATCATCGACCCCATCGAGGACCTCTCCGAGCTGGCCCGGAGCGCCGGTGTCGGATTCCACACCGACTGTTGCCTGGGCGGCTTCGTCCTGCCGTGGGCCGAGAAGCTGGGCTACGACGTCCCGACCTTCGACTTCCGGCTCCCCGGGGTCACCTCCATGTCCGCCGATACCCACAAGTTCGGGTACGCGGCCAAGGGCACGTCGGTCGTGCTCTACCGGACACCGGAGCTCCGGATGCACCAGTACTACCGCACGGCCACCTGGATGGGGGGCCTGTACTACTCGCCGACCTTCGCCGGCAGCCGACCGGGTGCCCTGTCCGCCGAGTGCTGGGCGGCCATGGTGGCCTTCGGCGAGGAGGGCTATCTGGCCGCGACCAAGAAGATCCTGGAGGCCGGCGAGGTCATCCGGAAAGGTATCGAGGACATCCCCGAGCTGGAGGTGATCGGGAACCCCCTGTGGGTCATCGCCTTCACCTCGGACTCCCTCGACGTCTACGGCATCTCTGATCAGATGGGACAGCGGGGGTGGAGCCTGAACGGGCTGCAGCGTCCGGCGGCGGCCCACATCTGCGTGACCTTGCGCCACACCCAGCCCGGCGTGGCCGACCGCTTCGTCTCCGATCTGCGCGATTCGGTGAAGGCCCTGGCCGGGATGCCGGGCGCCGAGGGCGTCATGGCCCCGATCTACGGCATGACGGGGGCCGTCGACACCCGGGCCACTGTGGAGGAGCTGCTCGGCCGCTACGCCGACCTGATGTTCAAGACCACCTGAGGGCGGCGGTCCTCTCCCAGCAGCCTCCGTGCCCACGGCAGCCCTCCGTGCCCCGGGCATCACCCAGACCTGGGTGTCACCACCCTGACCTGGGTGTCACCCCCTGAAGGTCGCCTCGATGCCACGGACGTCGCCGTCGTCGTCCAGGAGAACTGTGGCATCGACATAGCCGAGCCCGGCGAGATCGGCGCCCAACTCGTCGGCCTGCTCGCCGCCGAGCTCGAGCAGCAGGGCGCCGCCGTGCCGGAGGTAGCGGGGAGCCTCCGCCAGGACGCGCCGCAGGACCCTCGTGCCGTCTCGGACCACCGTCATAGGACAGTTGCGACTCGAACGTGAGGGTGTCGCGCGGGAGCAGCGACAGGGCGGGTGTGGGCACGTAGGGCACGACGGCCACCACCACATCGACCCCGCCTTCGAGCGCGGATGGCAGCGGGGCGAAGAGGTCGCCGCAATAGCTCTCCACACCGTTCGCCGCCGCGCAGGAGACGGCGCGCCAGTCGAGGTCGGATGCCACGACGCGGCAGCCGGGACGGGCGGTGAGCATGACCTTGGCCAGAGCCCCGGATCCGGTACAGAGATCGATGGCCGTGCCGTTGGCGGGTAGGCGGCCGACGGCCCGCTTGGCCAGGGGCTCGGTCTGCCATCGCGGGACGTAGACCCCGGGGTCGACGCGAACGTCCACTCCGCAGAACGAGATGGACCCTGTGATCCAGGCCAGCGGCTCACCGGCAAGGCGACGCTCGACGAGCGAGTGGAGGAGCTCGACGTCCGCAGCGGCGTGAGCGATGAGCTCGTCCGCCTCATCTCGTGCCGCGATGAAACCCCCCCTCGAGAGCAGTGCGGTGATCGGCTCGCTGTCGTCGGACACGGGGACCGCGCCTAGCGGGCCACAGGAGCCCCGTGCGCCGACCGAGCGGCGATTCGACCCAGCGGGAGCCGACCGAGCGGGATCCGAGCAGCTCATATCCGTTCGAAGTTCCGGGCCAGCTCCCAGTCGGTGACCACCTGGTTGGCCTTTGACCACTCCTGTCGGGCCGTGTTGACCAGGTGATGGTGCACCTCGGGGCCGAACGCTTCGGCCGCGACCTTGCTGGACTCCAGCTCGGCCATGGCCTCGACCAACGTGGTCGGGATGCGCGGCACGTCGATCGACTCGTAGGCGTTGCCCACGAACTCGGGCTCCAGGTCCAGCTCGTGCTCGATGCCCCACAGCCCCCCGGCGATCGCTGCCGCCAGGGCAACGTAGGGGTTGACGTCGGCGCCCGGGACCCGGTTCTCGACCCGCCGCCCGCTCCCGTGCCCGACCACTCGGAACCCGCAGGTCCGGTTATCGTCCCCCCAGACGAGCGCGGTGGGCGCCCATGACCCGGGCACATAACGGCGGTACGAATTGACATAGGGGGCGAAGCACCAGGCCAACTCGCGGGCCGTGTGCAGCTGGCCGGCCAGGAACTGCCTCCCCAGCTCCGAGAGGCTCGAAGGGTGCTCCCCGCCCGCCGCCTCGCCCTCACCCGGTCCTGCGGCCATGAGGGGCGCACCCGATGAGGCATCCCACAGGCTCGTGTGCAGGTGGCACGACGACCCGACCGCGTCCATCGACCACTTGGCCATGAACGTGGCCGCCCGGCCGTGCTGGGCCGCGATCTCCTTGATCCCGTTCTTGAACACCAGATGGCGGTCGGCGACCGCCAGCGCCTCACCGTAGGTGACGTTGATCTCGTGCTGACCCCGGCCTGCCTCGCCCTTGGAGAACTCGATGGGGATGTCGGCTTGGAGCATCTGGCTCCGGATCTGCCCGATGATGTACTCGTCGCGCGAGGTCTGGAGCAGCTGGTAGTCCTCGATGGTGTCGGCGTGAGGGACGAGGCTCTGCCATCGCTTTCCTGCGGCTTCCTCGAACGAGTCCCGGAAGAGGTAGAACTCGAGCTCGGTGGCGCACTTGACGACCAGGCCGTGCCCCCGGGCGCGCTCCAGCTGGCGGCGAAGGACTCGACGAGGGGAGACCTCGACCGGTTCACCCTCCATGGTGACCACGTCGCACAGCACCAGGGCGCTGCCCTCGAGCCAGGGAAGGGGCCGGATGGTGTCGAGGTCGACCACCGCGTTCATGTCCCCGAAGCCACTGTCCCAGTTGGCGAACCGGTAGCCGGGCAGCGGGTCCATGTCGACGTCGACGGCGAGCAGGTAGTCGCAGACCTCGATGCCGTGGTCCAACACGTGCTCGAGGAAGTAGGGACCGGTGACCCGTTTCCCCACCGGCCGTCCCTGCATGTCGGGGAAGGCCACCACGACCGTGTCGATGGCGCCCGAGACGATCTGTTGTCGAAGCGACTCGACGGTGAGCATCCCCGCACTCTTTCGCGACGGAACGGCCCCGTCCAGCGTCATTCGGGTGTGACGTAGGCGGCCGTGATCCCTCCGTCGACCACCATCGACGACCCGGTGACGAACGAGGCATCATCGGAGGCGAGAAAGAGGGCAGCCTTGGCGATCTCGTCGGGCTGGCCGAATCGGCCGATGGGAATGTGGGTCAACCGTCGCTGGCGCCGCGCCGGGTCGGCCAGCAGCTCGGCCAGCAACGGCGTCTCGATCGGTCCCGGGCACAGCGAGTTGGCCCGGATCCCCTGTCGGGCGTACTCCACGGCGAGCTCGCGGGTGAACGAAAGCACGCCGCCCTTGCTGGCCGTGTAGGCCACCTGGGCCGTCGCCGCGCCGACCAGGGCCACGAAGGAGGCCACGTTGACGATCGATCCTCCGCCCGAAGCCAGCATGGCCGGCACCGCGGCCCGGCACCCGAGCCACACCCCTTTCAGGTTGACCTCCATGACCAGCTGCCACGTCGACGGGGGCGTGTCGAGCACGCCTCCGTCGTCTCCGGGAAAGATCCCCGCGTTGTTGACCAGGACGTGAAGGCCACCGTGGGTGTCGACGGCGTGGTCGACCATCGAGGCGACCTGGCCCTCGTCGGTCACGTCGACGGTGACGGCGGTGGCGGTGCCGTCATCTCCGCTGATGGTCTCGGCCACCGAGGCCGCCAGGTCGGATCGGACGTCGGCCACCACCACCCGCGCCCCTTCGCTCGCGAACAGCTGGGCGGTCACCTTTCCGATGCCGCTCCCAGCTCCGGTCACGATCGCCACCTTGCCGTCGAGTCGCGCCGGCCTTTCCCGTCCCACTGTTCTGTCGAGTCGCGCCGTGCCGTCCTGTGTCGTGGTGCCGTCCTGTGCCATTGTCGTCCTCGCCTCCCCGCGGGTTCGAGACGTCCGCACCCTATCGTCGGCCGTCGTCGGCCTCTTCGTCGGCCTCGTCGTCGGCCATCGTGTGCCATCGTGGCGGCCTATCCTCGGGCCGGAAAGACGAGCACGTGCGCTCGGATGGGATACTGGCCACCATGTCGACGACCGGCGCTCGCCCGCTCATCGGGGTGACCACCTGCCGGCAGGTCAGCTCATGATGGGCGTGCAGTGGCACCCCGAAGAGCGTGGTGCCGCCCCCCTGTTCGTGGCACTGGTCGACGCGTCCCGACGGAGGGGCCGGCGGTGAGCGAGAACACCCTCACCGTGGTGGACCCGGCCACCGAGAAGCCCATCGCCGAGCTCCCGCTCGGAGGGGTCGAAGCCGTCGACGTGGCCGTGGCCCAGGCCCGTAGAGCCTTCCCGGCCTGGCGGGCTGTCTCGCCCAGCGACCGGGCGCGCCTGATGCGGCGGTTCGCGACGGGGGTGGAGGACCACGCCGAGGAACTGGCCCAGTTGGAGACGGCCAACGTGGGAAAGCCCATCAGCGACAGCCGGGACGAGGTGGCCATGGTGGCAGAGGTGTTGCACTTCTATGCCGGCGCCGTTGACAAGCACCGCGGCGCAACCGTTCCCGTGCCCGCCGGCGTCGACCTCACCTTCAACGAGCCGCTTGGGGTCGTGGCGGCGATCGTGCCCTGGAACTTCCCGATCGCCATCACGTCCTGGAAGGTGGGTCCCGCGCTTGCCACCGGGAACACGGTGGTGGTGAAGCCGGCCGAGCTCACGCCGCTGACCGCCCTGCGCCTCGAGGCCCTGGCCCTCGAAGCGGGGATCCCCCCCGGCGTCCTGCAGGTCGTGGTCGGAACCGGGCCGGTTGCCGGGACCCGGCTGGTGGAGCACCCCGGCGTGGCCAAGGTCGCCTTCACCGGCTCGACCGCGGTCGGCCGCGAGATCATGGCCAGGGCGTCGAGGACGATCAAGCGAGTCACCCTGGAGCTGGGAGGGAAGTCGGCCACCATGGTCTTCGCCGACGCGGACATCGAGCGAGCCGCCGCTGCGGCGCCCGGTGGGGTCTTCGCCAATGCCGGACAGGACTGCTGCGCTCGAAGCCGGATCCTGGTGGAGCGACCGGTCTTCGATCGGTTCCTCGAGCTGCTCGGCCGGGCCGTCGCCGACTGGCGGGTGGGCGATCCGAAGGACCCGGCTACCCAGATGGGCCCGCTGGTCTCGCCGACTCGTCGAGAGGTGGTCGCCGGCTATCTGACCGCGGGGATGGGTGACCCTGATGGAGGGGCGGTCGAGCCGGCGTTCATCGGGTTCGAGCCGCACGGCCCGGGTTACTGGTTCCCTCCGACGGTCGTGGCCCCGGCCGAGAACCACTGGCGACTCTCAACCGAAGAGATCTTCGGCCCGGTCGTCGCCGTCATACCCTTCGACGGTGAGGACGAGGCGGCGCGGTTGGCCAACGACACCCCCTACGGCCTGTCGGGGTCCATCTGGACGCGGGACGGAGGGAGAGCCCTGCGGCTGGCCAGGGCGGTGGAGGCCGGCAACCTGTCGGTCAACTCGAACAGTTCGGTCCGAGTCCAGACCAGCTTCGGCGGCATGAAGCAATCGGGGTTCGGACGGGAGCTCGGCCTCGAAGCGCTGGCGGCGTACTCCGAAGTCAAGAACGTCTTCATCGCCACCGAGGCCTGAGCGTTGAGCGATCTCGTGGCCATGGTGACCGGGGCGAGCCGGGGGCTCGGCGCCGGCATGGCTGCCACCTTCGCCGAGCACGGATTGCGGCTCGGGCTCTGTGCCCGGACCGAGCCGGCCGCGCCGCAGGGGTCGGAAGCGGTGACCGCCAGCGTGGACGTGACCGATGCAGCCGACCTCGACCGTTTCACCTCCGCCGTCGTCGACCGGTTCGGCCGGATCGACCTCTGGGTCAACAACGCCGGTGTCCTCGAGCCGATCGACTTCCTGGCCGACGCCGATGCCGGCGCCCTGGCCCACCATGTCGACGTCAACGTCACCGGGATGCTGTTGGGCAGCCGGACGTTCGCCCGTCACGTCCGGGAGCGGGAGGGGACCGGCGTGCTGGTCAACATGACCTCGGGGGCGGCCCGGACCGTCTACGAGGGCTTGGCCGCCTATTGCGCGTCGAAGGCGGCGGTCGACATGGCCACCGAGGTCGTTGCCCGCGAGGAGGCGGCCCACGGGCTCCTTGCGTACGCGGTGGCCCCCGGGGTGGTCGACACCGGGATGCAGACCCTCATGCGCGAAACCCCGGTGGAGCGCCTCCCGGCCGCCGGACGGTTCGTGGCCTTGAAGGAGGCCGAGGCCTTCAACTCGCCGGCCTGGGTGGCGCGGTTCCTGCTCGACCTGGCCGAGGGCACGGTGCGGCCCGAGAGCGTCGTCATGCGGGTGCCCGACGAGCACTGAGAACGGACGACGAAGCGGGGAGAACACACCGGAGCGGGCGCCGAGGGGCGTCCCGGTCGCAGGTGGGAGTAACGTCCGAGGCATGTCAGACCGCTCCCGCAAGATCCTGAAACCGGCGGCCGCAGTCGGCGTCCTGGCCACGATGGCCAGCGTCTGGTGGTTCGCGCTGAAGCCGAGGCGCAAGGTGAGGCTGGATCAGCCGGACACGAAGGCATCCAGGCGGTCCCGGAAAGAGCACAGGAAACAGAACAGGTCCGAGTAGATCCGGCTGGCGGTCAGCCGACGATGGCGGGAAGCGCCTCACCGATGGGCAACCGGACGACCACATCGGCGAGGTCGTCGAAGCCGGTGGGCTCGGCGTTGACGATCACGACGCCCGCGCCGCCCCGGTGAGCGGTCGGGACCAGACCGGCGGCAGGGAAGACGGCCAGGCTCGACCCGATGGCAATCAGGAGGTCGCAACCGGCGGCGGCCCGCTCGGCCCGGGCCATGTCCTCGGGCACCAGGCTCTGGCCGAAGCTGATGGTGGCCGATTTGAGGATGCCGCCACAGGCCAGGCACGGTGGATCGCTCTCCCCGGCCCGGACCCGCTCGAGCGTGCCCGACATGGGGCCACGGTCGCCACACGACATGCACTCGACCTCGTGCATGGTGCCGTGGATCTCCACCATCAGGGACGGGTCGGTCCCGGCCGCCTGGTGCAGCCCGTCGATGTTCTGGGTGACCACGAGGAGCACCTTGCCCTCGGCCGCCAGGCGAGCCACCGCGGCGTGCCCGGCATTGGGCTCGGCCACCCACGTCGGCGACTCGACCCGGTTCTTCCATGCCCGGGCCCTGACGGACGGGTCGACCAGATAGGTCTGCAGGGTGGCGAGCTTCTCCGCCCCGGGGTCCTTGGTCCAGACCCCGGAGGGGCCCCGGAAGTCGGGGATCCCCGAGTCGGTCGAGATCCCGGCCCCGGTCAACACCACGATGCGCGAGGCACGTCCCACCATGGTCCGGGCGGCCTCGACGGAGGGGTCGGTGATCGGCACCCGGTCAGCTTGGCACGCGGTGACGCCCGGTAGCCTCGGCCGGTGGACCTCGTCTCCCTCCGCCCGTTGCGCTCGCGCAACTTCGCTCTCCTCTGGTCGGCCGCCCTCGTCTCCAACGTGGGCTCGTGGATGCAGACGGTGGCGTTGGGCGTGCTGGTCACGGCGAGGACCCACCAGCCCGGGTGGACCGGCCTGGTGGCCGCCGCCGCGTTCATCCCCATGGGGCTGTTGGCCCCGGTCGGCGGGGCCCTGGCCGATCGGCTCGATCGGCGGCGCTGGCTCATCCTCACCACGGTGGCCGAGATGGTCTTCGCCACCGTGCTCTCGGTGCTGGCCGCGACTGGCCATGACCGTCCCGCCGTCGTGGTCGTCCTGGCCTTTTTGGGGGGCGCCTCGGCGGCCATCGGGTTCCCCGCGTACCAGGCCATGCTGCCCGACCTGGTACCGGCCAGGGACCTCTTAGGTGCGGTGTCCCTGTCCACGGCCCAGTTCAACCTGGGCCGGGTGATCGGGCCCGCCCTGGCCGGGGTGACGCTGATCCACCACGACTACGCCACAGCCTTTGCCATCAACGCTGCCTCCTTTGCCGCCGTGGTGGTGGCGCTGGTGCTCGTCCGGCTGCCCACGCCCACTCCCGTCACCACCACCGACAGCCTGGTAGCCCGCATGGTCGACGGGGCCCGCACCGCCATGTCCGAGCCGGGCTGCCGCAGCGCCATCGTCCTCATCGCCGTGGTCGCCCTGCTCGGGTCGCCCTTCATCGCCCTGGTCCCGGCCATGGCCATCGAGGTGCTGCACGGCGGCGGTGGGGCCACCTCCGTGCTGGTCACCGCCCAGGGCGTCGGGGCGGTGGTGGCGGCGCTGGCGCTGGTCCCCGTGGCCCTCCGGCTCGGTCGCGGCCGGATGTTGCAGGGCGCACTGCTCCTGTTGCCGGTGGCGTTGATCAACTACGGGCTGGCCCCGTCGCTGTGGGCCTCGGCCGCCGCGGTCTTCGTGGTCGGGGCCGTCTACATCGGCGTCCTGTCGGGGCTCAACACCGTGGTGCAGCTTCGGGCACCGAACGAGGCCCGGGGCCGGGTCCTCAGCATCTACATGATGGGCCTCGGGGTCGTCTACCCCATCGGCGCCGTCGCCCAGGGGGCCCTCGCCAACCACCTCGGCCTCCGGGCGGTCACTGTCGGAGCGGCGGCTCTCTTGCTGGTCGTCCTGGTGGCGGCCCGGGCGGTGGTGCCGGGCATGATGGCGGCGCTCGACGACCAACCGTCCAGGCCGATGGCCGAGCCCCATCCCGTTCCCGAGGAGCTGCCGTGAACGAGTTCCCGAGGAGCTGCCGTGAACGATCAACCCGTTGACCCCGCCGTCGGTCGCGCCGAGATCGAGGTGCTGGACGCCGGGCAGGCCGAGGCTCGACAACGGCGCGCCGCCGGGGCGCTGGCCGCCGCCGGCCTCGGTCCCGGGGACCGGGTCGCCTTCTGCCTGCCCTCGTCGGCCGCGCTGCTCTGTGCCGTGTTGGGCGCCTTGCGCTCCGGGGTGGTCCCGGTGCTGTTCAACGCCACCTTGGTCCCGGGCGAGCGGGAGGTGCTGGTGGCCGACGCCCGACCGTCGCTCACCATCACCGACGAGGCCGGGCTCGCCGCCCTGGACGGCGGGACGGCAATAGACCTGTCGCCCTACCCGCTGGCCCGGCCGATGCACTACACCTCGGGCACCACCGGTCGGGCCAAGGGTGTCTGGACCGGTGTGTGGGACGAGCCGACGTCGGCCGCCGCCTTCGCCGATGAGGCCGACCTGTGGGGGTTCGGCCCGAGCGACGTGCACCTGGTCTGTTCGCCCATGTACCACTCGGTCTCCGTCCGCTTCGCCGCCGGCACCCTGCTGTCCGGCGGGACCTGCGTCATCCTCCGCCGCTTCGACGCCGGCACCGCGCTCGATGCCCTCGCCGGCGGAGCCGGCGTGGTGCCCACGACGGCGTTCATGGCTCCGGTCGCCCTCCAGCGGCTCCTGGCCCTCGGGGACGCCCTGCCCCCGCGCTTCGACTCGCTCCGCTTGTTGGTCCATGCCGGATCGCCCTGCCCGCCGGTGGTCAAGCGGGCGGCCATGGACCGGGTGAGGCCGGGGGTGCTCTGGGAGTTCTACGGCTCCACCGAGGGCCAGTTCACGGTGTGCTCGTCGCCCGAGTGGCTCGATCGACCGGGGACCGTCGGTCGGGCCCGGCCCGGGCGACGGCTGACGGTGGACGCCGACGGCACGGTCTGGTGCCACGCCCCCGAGTTCGCCCGCTTCGTCTACTGGGAGGACGAGGCGAAGACGGCGGCAGCCTGGCGGGACGGCAGCTTCACGGTGGGGGACATCGGGCGGCTGGATGCCGAGGGCTACCTCTACCTCGACGGTCGCCGGGACGACCTGATCATCAGCGGCGGGGTGAACGTCTACCCGGCCGAGGTGGAGGCAGCCCTGGCCGAGGTCCCCGGGGTGGACGAGGTGGCTGTGTTCGGCGTGCCCGACGCGACCTGGGGGGAGCGGGTGTGCGCCGCCGTGGTGGCCGACGAGGCGGACTTCGACGTCGGGCTCCTCCGAGCCCACGCCGAGGCCCACCTCGCCCCGTACAAGCGGCCCAAGGAGTACGTCGTCACCCCCTCGCTGCCCCGGACGGCCACGGGGAAGCTGCAACGCCGAATGGTGCCCGGTGCCCTCGGTTTCGGTGACGGGGCCCGATGAGGGAGACTCGGTCCATGACCCCCGCACCGTCCGGACCGCCGCTGGCCACCGTCAATCCCACCACCGGCGAGACGCTGCAGCGTTTCGAGCCGCTCGACGCGGCCGAGGTCGAGACTCGGCTGGCCAAGGCGGCCTCGGCGGCAACCGCGTGGGCGGCCGCACCGGTGGCAGATCGGGCCCGACTGCTGATCACAGTGGCCGACCTGCTCGAGGGGGAGCTCCCCGACATCGCCCATACCCTCACGACCGAGATGGGCAAGCCCTTCGCCCAGGCCAAGGGCGAGGTGGCCAAGTGCGCCAGCGCCTTCCGGTGGTACGCCGAGCACGGGCCCGCCTTCATCGCCGACGAGGAGGTGGCCATCGAAGGGGCGCGCGGGCTGATCCGGTACCAGCCTCTCGGCCCGGTACTGGCCATCATGCCTTGGAACTTCCCGTTGTGGCAGGTGGTCCGGTTCGCCGCCCCCGGCATCCTGGCCGGCAACGTCGGGCTCCTGAAGCACGCGCCGAACGTGCCCCGGACCTCGTCTGCTCCTCGAAGAGCTGTTCCGACGGGCCGGTGCGCCCGACGGTGTGTTCCAATCCCTGCTCATCGGCACCGACCAGGTCCCGGCCATCATCGCCGACCCGCGGGTGATGGCGGTCACCCTGACCGGCAGCGTCGGCGCCGGCCGTGCCGTCGGGGGACAAGCCGGTGCAGTGGGCAAGAAGGTCGTGCTCGAGTTGGGCGGGAGCGACCCGTTCATCGTCCTTCCCTCGGCCGACCTCGGCCGGGCCATTTCCGTGGGCGTCGAGGCCCGGGTGCAGAACAACGGCCAGTCGTGCATCGCGGCCAAGCGGTTCATCGTGCACGAGTCGGTGGCCGACGCCTTCACCGACGGCTTCGTCGCCGGGATGGAGGCCCTCTCGGTCGGTGACCCCTTCGACCCGGCCACCGAGGTCGGGCCGCTGGTCACTGCGGTGGCGAGGGACACCATCGAGGAGCAGGTGGAGGACGCCCTGTCCAAGGGGGCGGCGATCCTCTGCGGTGGCGAGCGCGTGATCGGGCCGGGCGGCGCCGGTCATCCCGGCTTCTTCTACCGACCGACGGTGATCACCGGTATCACCGCCGGGATGCGGGTAGCCACCGAGGAGGTGTTCGGTCCGGTTGCCCTCCTCTTCCGGGTGTCGAGCGCCGATGAGGCCTTGGCCGTGGCCAACGGCACCGAGTTCGGCCTCGGGTCGAGCGTGTGGACCAACGATCCCGACGAGCAGAGCCGGTTCGTGAACGACCTGGAAGCGGGCCTGGTCTTCGTGAACGGCATGGTCGCCTCGATGCCCCCGCTTCCCTTCGGAGGGATCAAGAGCTCGGGCCATGGTCGCGAGCTGTCGGCCCACGGCATCCGGGAGTTCTGCAACATCAAGGCGGTCTCGATGGCCTGACCGCCACAGCCGGGCCGGCCCATCGCGGGGGAGTGCCAGAATGAGCGGGTGCCGGCCTACCTGGATCATGCGGCAACCACACCGATGCGGCGCGAGGCGGTGGCGGCCATGCTGCCCTACCTCACCGAGCGGTTCGGGAACCCGTCGGGCGGGCACGGCACCGCCCGCGACGCCCGCCTGGCCCTCGACGACGCCCGCGAGCTGGTGGCGCAGCACTTCGCTGTCGACCCCGGCGAGGTGGTGTTCACCAGCGGGGGCACCGAGGCCGACAACCTGGCCGTGCTCGGTGGAATGGCGGCCCTGGCCGCCCGGGGCCGCCCGGTGGGGCCGATCGTGTGCACGGCCATGGAGCACCACGCCGTCCTGAACGCCTGTCGGGCTGCGGCCGCCCGATTCGGAGTCGAGCTGCGCGAGGTGCCGGGCACGGGGCATGGCCTCGTCGACCTCGAAAAGCTGGCCGCCGCCTGCACGGCTGAGGTCAGCTTGGTGAGCGTGATGGCCGTCAACAACGAGATCGGTACCATCCTGCCGCTCGACGAGGTTGCCGCGATGGTGCGCCAACGATCGCCCGGCGCGCTCCTACACACGGACGCCGTCCAGGCCGCCCCGTGGCTCGACGTGGCCGACCGGTGCGGGTCGGCCGACCTGGTGGCGATCAGCGCCCACAAGTTCGGCGGCCCCAAGGGGATCGGGGCCCTGGCCGTCCGGGGCGGCGTCCCCCTCGACCCGCTCATCCATGGCGGTGGCCAGGAGCGGGAGCGGCGGAGCGGCACCCCCAACGTGGCCGGGATCGTGGCCATGGCCGAGGCCCTCCGCATCACCGCCGCAGAGCGGTGCGAGGAGGCGCTCCGGGTCGGCGCCCTCCGGGACCGCCTGGTCGACGGTCTGCTCAGCCAGGTCGAGGGGGCAGTGGCGACGGCCGACCGGTCGAGCACCGTCGCCGGCATCGCCCATCTCCGGGTCGGGGGCGTGGAGAGCGAGGCGCTCCTGGTGCTCCTGGACCAGGCCGGCGTGGCCGTGTCGGCCGGTGCCTCATGCTCGAGCGGGGCGGTCGAGCCCAGCCATGTGCTCCTGGCCATGGGCCTCAGCCGGGAGGAGGCTCGGACCGGGATCCGCTTCTCCCTCGGCCATACCACGACGGCCGACGAGGTGGACCTGGCTCTGGCCGCGGTCCCGGAAGCAGTCTCGCAACTGCGAAACTGAACCGGTGCGCGTCCTCGTTGCCATGTCGGGAGGGGTCGACTCCTCGGTCGCCGCGGCCATGCTGGCCCGCGATCTCGGGCGCGCCCACGTGGTGGGGGCCACGCTCAAATTGTGGGGCGGGAGCTCCGACTCGGGCTGCTGCTCGGTGGCCGACGTCGAGGATGCCCGGCGGGTCGCCGAGCAGCTGGGACTGGTCCATCACGTCTTCAACTTCGCCGACGACTTCGAGGCTCGGGTGGTGACCCCCTATGTGACCGGCCATGCCGAGGGGCGCACACCCAACCCCTGCATCGAGTGCAACCGCCACCTCAAGTTCGACCGGCTTCTCGACCGGGCCATGGCTCTCGGGTTCGACGCCGTGGCCACGGGTCACCACGCCCGGCGGGCGACGACCGGCGAGGGGAGGTGGCGGCTCCGCCGGGGGGCCGACTCCTTGAAGGACCAGTCGTACGTGCTGTCCATGCTGGGCCAGGAGCAGCTGGCCCGCTGCTCGTTCCCGGTGGGCGACCTCACCAAGCCGGAGGTGCGGGGCGAAGCGGTCCGCCTGGGCCTGCGCACGGCCACAAAGCCGGACAGCCAGGATGTGTGCTTCATCCGCTCAGACGAGGGCCGACGCGGGTTCCTGGGCGACCGCTTGCCGCTCCACCCCGGGCGCCTGGTCGACCACCGCACCGGCGACGACCTCGGCCCGGTGGACGACCTCGAGCTGGTCACCGTGGGCCAGCGCCGGGGCATGGGCCATGGCCGCGACGGTCGGCGGCGCTACGTCACGTCCGTCGACCTCGGCGCCCGCCGGGTGCTGGTCGGGCCACCCGAGGCGGCCAACGCGCCCGGCGTCGAGCTTCACACGGTCACATGGGTGGACGAGGTGTGGCCAGAAGGGGGTCGAGCTATCGCCCAGTGCAGCGCCCACGGTGTGCCGGTGGGATGCGCCGTCCGCCACGAGGGCCCGGACGGGCTGGCCGTCACCTTCGATGTCCCACAGCGCCGCATTGCGCCGGGGCAGACCGTGGCCCTCTACGATCCGGCCGAGCCCGAGCTGGTGGTGGGATCGGGGATCGCCCGTTGAGCCCGGGGTCGCCGAAGGGGACAGCGGCGGGGGACCTCGATCCCGCGGCCAGGGTCGAGGAGCTACGCGCCCTCATCGAGTACCACAACCAGCGCTACCACCAGCTGGACGCGCCCGAGATCCCCGACTCCGAGTACGACGCACTGGTGCGCGAGTTGCGCGATATCGAGGCCAACCACCCCGACCTGATCACCCCGGACTCGCCGACCCAGGAGGTGGGGGCTCCGCCGTCCACCCTGTTCTCGGCAGTGGAGCACCGGGTGCCGATGATGAGCCTCGACAACGCCTTCCTGCCGGAGGAGCTCCAGGCCTGGGCCGACCGGCTGGCCAAGAGCGTCCCGGCCGGCACCGCGTATGTGTGCGAGCTGAAGATCGACGGGTTGGCCATGTCGCTCACCTACCGGGACGGGCGCTACGTGCAGGCGGCCACCCGGGGCGACGGCCGCACGGGCGAGGACGTCACCGCCAACGTCGCCACCATCGCGGCGATACCCGAGGTCCTCTCGGACAAAGTGGGCACGCCACCGGCCGTCATCGAGGTGCGGGGCGAGGTGTACATGCCCATTCCCGCCTTCGAGGAGCTGAACCGCAGGCAGGAGGTGACCGGGAGCAAGGTGTTCGTCAATCCCCGGAACTCGGCCGCCGGGTCGCTGCGGCAGAAGGACGCCACCGTCACCGCGTCGCGCGAGCTCTCGTTCTGGTCGTACCAGGTGGGCGACCTGGAGCCCGCACCGCGGGAGACGCTGCCGGCCGAGCTGACCGGTAGCCATTCGGACACGCTGGCCTGGTTGAGCCAGGCCGGGTTCCCCGTCAACCCCGAGGTCCGGGTGGTCCAGGGCTTGGAGGAGGCCCTCGAGCGCTGCCGCTACTGGGAGGAGCACCGCCACGACCTGGACTACGAGATCGACGGCGTGGTGATCAAGGTCGACGACCTCGCCCTCCGGCGACAGCTCGGCTCCACCGCCCACGCCCCTCGCTGGGCCATCGCCTACAAGTTCCCACCCGAGGAGCGGACCACCCGGCTCAACGACATCGCCGTGTCCATCGGACGCACGGGCAAGGCCACCCCCTTTGCTGTCCTCGAACCCGTGTTCGTCAGTGGGTCGACCGTGTCCCTTGCCACCCTCCACAACGAGGACCAGGTCGCCCTCAAGGACGTGCGGCCGGGGGACACGGTCATCGTGCGCAAGGCCGGCGACGTGATCCCCGAGGTGGTGGGGCCGGTGCTCGGGCCGGGGTCCGGCCGCGCAGCCGGGGCGGCGACCGGCGCCGCCTCAGATGGGGCGACTGGTGCCGGAGCGGTCAGCGGTGCGGCGACCGGTCGCGCCGCACGCGGCACGAGGGGACGGCGGCCCCGCCGGGCCCCGCCGTGGAAGTTCCCCACCACCTGCCCGAGCTGTGGCAGCCCGCTGATCCGGCTGCCGGGGGAGAGCGACACCTTCTGCACCAACCTCGACTGCCCGGCCCAGAGGGTCCAGCGGATCGCCCACTTCGGGTCTCGCTCGGCCATGGACATCGAGGGCCTCGGCGAGCAGCGGGTGCGGCTGTTCGTCGGACTGGGCATGCTGAACGACGTGGCCGACCTCTACGGGTTCACCACCGAGGCGCTGTCGGGGTTGGAGGGCTTCGGCGCCCTTTCAGCGGCGAACCTGGTGTCGGCCATAGACATCTCGCGTACGCGGCCGCTCCACCGCCTGCTGATCGGCTTGGGCATCCGCCATCTCGGCCAGGTCGGCTCGCTGGCGCTGGCACGGGCCTTCGGAGATCTCGACGCCATCATGGCCGCTCCCGAGGAGGCACTCGCCTCGGTCGATGGCGTCGGCCCGGTGATCGGCGCCAGCGTGAAGCGGTGGTTCGACTCCGAGCCCAACCGAGCGGTCGTGGAGCGCCTGCGCGCTGCCGGCCTCACCTTGACGGAGCCTGGCGGGGCCGTCGGTGTCGGAGGGACTGGTGCCGGTGGGGCCAGGACCGCCGCGGAGCCATCGGTGGCCCAGACCCTGGCGGGCAAGTCGGTGGTGGTCACCGGCACACTGGAGGTCTTCACCCGGGAAGAAGCAGAGGCGGCCATCCTCGCCCGCGGCGGCAAGTCCCCGGGCAGCGTGTCCAAGAAGACCTTTGCGGTCGTGGTCGGGACCGAGCCGGGGGCATCCAAGGTGACCAAGGCCGAGACCCTCGGGGTACCGATGATCGACGGGGCCGCCTTCGTCCGCCTGTTGGAGTCAGGCGAGATGGAGCCTGGCGAGCTGGAGCCTGGCGAGCTCGAGTCCGGTGAGGGCGCGGCCCGGTGAGCCGACCGGGCCGGGCGGTGCCCAAGTGGGCCCGGCGGCAACAAACCTGGGCCTCCGTCTCGCCGGCCCGGAACACCATGAGAAACATCACAAGACAATGAAGTTCTCGACCGCATACGCAGACCCTCCACCGAAAGTGCTGGGGCGGTCGGTACCCTAGGCACGAAGATGCCGGGCATCACCGACTCCATCGGGCGGGTCCTCGGCGACCGTTACCGACTGCTCACCGCATTGGGCACCGGCGCGTCCGCACACGTGTACCTGGCCGAGGACATCTCCCTGCACCGCCAGGTGGCTATCAAGGTCCTCCACCCTGCCCTGGCTGGCGACAGTGCATTCCTGAAGCGGTTCCGGGCCGAGGCCCGGGCCGCGGCCGCCCTCAACCATCCCAACATCCTGCAGGTGTTCGACTGGGGTGAGCAGGAGAACGAGCCCTACCTCGTCCTCGAGTACCTCTCCGGTGGGAGCCTGCGCCAGATCTTCGACACCGGGGCGTTGCTCACGCCCGAACAGGCGGTGAGGGTGGGTGTGGAGGCGGCGGCCGGGCTCGACTACGCCCACCGGCGGGGGCTCGTGCACCGAGACATCAAGCCTGCGAACTTGCTGCTGGGCGGTGAGCACCGGTTGCGGATCGCCGACTTCGGCCTGGCCCGGGCCCTGGCCGAGGCGGCCTGGACCGAACCGGCCGGCGCCGTGCTGGGTACAGCCCGGTACGCAGCACCCGAGCAGGTGGAGGGCAAGCCGCTCGACGGAAGAGCCGACGTCTACGCCCTCACCCTCGTGCTCTACGAAGGGGTCACTGGCGACGTGCCCTTCTCGAGCGACACCACCATCGCCACCCTCATGGGGCGCGTCAATACGCCACTTCCACCCCATGAGCGGCTCGGCCCGCTGAACCAGATCCTGGCCCTGGCCGGTGCACCTGACCCGGGCCAGCGCTACACGGCAGCCGAGATGGCCGCCCGGCTCCAGGAGTTGGGCACGACGCTCCCACCCCCGATACCCCTCCCCATCGCCCAGGAAGTACCTCGTCGAGGCCCGCGGGCTCGCCGGGTCGCGGGTGCTGTCGGCCTGGCCGGTGCTGCCGGTGCTGCCGGGCCTGGTGCGGATGCAGCGGGTGCTGCAGGCGCGGGTGCTGCGGGCGCCGGGGACCCGGGCCGCGCTGCCGGTGCTGGCGGAGCCCCGGGTGTTGCCGACGCCTCGGGCGCGAGCGGTGCCGCGGGGGCACCAACCGAGGGCATACCGGCCGGAGGCGCGGGCATTGGTCCGGCCGGTACGGGCGAGGGCGCGGCCGCCGGCACGGGCGGAGCTGCGGTGGGCGGAGCTTCGGCGGGCAGTAGTTCCGGTGTCGAGGGTGATCCCGGTGTCGCCGCTGGGCCGGAGGTCGCGGATTTCGCCGGTGGCCCTGGAAGACGGCCGCCGGGCCCCGCGCCAGGACCGGTGACTGCTCGACGTCCGGCGTCGACGGCCGGGTCGCCGCCGGGTCCGACGGCCAATCCGCAGGCGGGCTCGACGCGGGGTCCGTCGGGTCCGAACGCGCCCACCCTCCCGGTGATCGGCGACGACCCTGATCGAACCGAGCTGGGCATCCCGGCCGCCGCCCTCGAGGCCCTCGGCCGTGCCACCAGCGCCACCAGCGCCACCAGGGCCACCGGGGGCGTGTTCGACTTCGAGGACGGTGCGCCGGGCAGGCCCCCGAAGTCCAAGCGAACCAAGAGGCTCACCGGAGGCAACCGGAGGCCGAAGGCGCCCAAGGCCAGGAGGCTGGCCGGGACTCGTCGCCGGCGATGGCCGTGGGTAGTTGCCATCGTGGTCGTGGTGCTGGCTCTGTTGGGGGTGGGAGCGGCCTGGGCCGTGCACGACAAGGTGTTCACGCCCAGCCATGCCGTCCCCTCCCTGGCCGGCAAGACGGTGGCCGAAGCCCGCACCGCGGTGGCTGCGGACAACTTCAGCGTGCAGGAGATCGGCCACCACTCCGACATCACTGTGCCCGCCGGCAAGATCATCAGCCAGGACCCGGCCTCGGCGCCCGCCCACGGGCCGGCGGTCATGGCCAAGGAGGGACTGGTCATCAAGGTGGTGGTGTCGGACGGTCCGCCGCCGGTGAACTTCCCGAACCTGACCACGTTCTCGAGCTGCAGCGATGCCATCCAGGCGCTGCAGGCCCTGCACCTGGTGGGGGTGTGCCCGCCGGCCAATCAGCAGTACAGCGACACGGCACCGCCCGGCGCCATTCTCGGGTCAACCCCGGCGGGGACCGCTCCGTACGGCTCCACCGTGGTCATCACGACCTCGAAGGGCCACCAGCCCGTGGCCATCCCCGCCGTGGCCGGGCAGACCTACTCGGCCGCGGCGGGAGCGCTCCAGGCGGCAGGGTTCGTGGCCACCCAGCAGCAGTCGTACAACTCGAGCGTCGCCGCTGGGTCGGTGATCGGCACCAACCCCGATCCGAGCGCGGGCCCCCAGCCCTACGGCTCCACCGTGACGGTGAACGTGTCGCTCGGACCCCAACCGGTCCCTGTCCCCTCCGGGCTGAACGGCCAGACGGTGGCCAAAGCAACCGCAGCGCTGCAGGCTGCGGGCCTGACGGTGGGCAGCGTGTTTGGACCGGCCACCGGCAAGGTCTTCGACACCGACCCTGCTGCCGGCGCCCAGGTGCAGCCGGGCTCACCGGTCAACCTGTACACGAAATGATCGGCCCGGCTCTCGACCCCCCATGGGGGCACCGGGCCGTCGGCCGTCGCTGCATCCGGCTGTGCATCCGGCCGGGCATCCGGCTGTGGCATCCGACCCTGCATCCGGCCGTGGGGGCGGCAGTGACCGGCATCGGGGTCGACCCCGAGTGCGAGCTGTGCGAGGCAGCCCGGATGACCGAGTGGTTCCACGAGGACGAGGTGTGCTGGGTGGCCGACTGCGAGGTGTGCTCGGTGCCCATGGTGGTGTGGAAGCGCCACGGCACCGAGCCGCCCCCCGAAGAGGTCGAGCACATGCTGGCCCGCCTGGCCGTTGTGGCCGACCAACGCCTGGGCGTCGACGTCTGGTCCTTCGATCGGGTCATGCGTCAGATCCCCGACCACTTCCACGCCCACGCCAGGGACCCCGACTGGTGGTACCGGCGGATGCGCCGTTGATCAAGTACCTGGGGTCAAAACGAAGACTGGTGCCGGCCCTCACCGAGCTCTGCCGGGCCTGCGGTGCCCGCACCGCGGTCGACCTGTTTACCGGGACGACCCGGGTGGCCCAGGCCTTCAAGGGCGAGGGCGTCTGCGTCACTGCCGTCGATTCCTCCCGCACCGCCCACGTGCTGGCCCAGACATACGTGGCCACCGATCTCGACGATCCAGCCGTCTCGCCGGCGATCCTCGCCGATGCCGTGGGCTGGTTGAATTCCCTTCCCGGTGAGCCGGGCTATGTCACCGAGACCTTCTGCCTCTCGTCGAGGTACTTCCAGCCCGAGAACGGCGCCCGGATCGATGCCGTCCGTAGCGCCATCGAGGCCGAATTCGTCGGGACCCCGCTCTGGCCGGTCCTTATCACCAGCTTGCTCGAGGCGGCCGATCGGGTCGACTCGACGACCGGCCTGCAGATGGCCTACCTGAAGCAGTGGGCTGATCGCTCCTATCGCCCCTTGGAGCTCCGGGTCCCCGCTCTCCTGACCGGTCCGGGTGGCGCCGTTCGCGGCGATGCGGTCTCCCTTGTGGCCGGCGGCCAACTCGATCCCTGCGACCTGGCCTACCTCGATCCGCCCTACAACCAGCACCGCTACGACGCCAACTACCACGTGTGGGAGACGGTGATCGAGTGGGATGCGCCGCACCACTACGGGGTGGCGTGCAAGCGCGTGGACATCAGGGACACGGTGGGCCGGAGCCCCTTCAACAGCCGTCGCACCATGCCCGAAGCCCTGGCCCAGGTGGTCGGTGCGGTGGAGGCCGAGGTGATCGTCCTGTCCTACAACGACGAGTCCTGGCTTTCCCTGGCCGAGCTGTACGAACTGTGCCGGCCCCGGGGGAAAGTCGAGGTGCTGGCCTTCGACTCTGCCCGTTATGTCGGCGCCCGCATCGGCATCCACGACCTGAAGGGTCGGAAGGTCGGGAAGGTCTCGCACGTCCGCAACACGGAGTACGTCCTGGTAGCGGGCGAGCGGGGTCGGGTGCGGGCCATGGCCGAGGCGGTGGCCATGGCCGGTCTGGGCGGGCCAGTCGGGCCGACCTCGGCCGTCGTCCGGGGCTGATCGGGCCGTCGTCCGGGGCGACCACGACCAGCAGGCCTCGGGCCATTTACGGCTTGACCGTTCCGTCAACGCCCTGCCATCGTGGGCCGCACTCGAGCATGCGAAGGGACCGAGGTCATGGGTGCACTGGACGGACGGGTAGCAGTCATCACCGGCAGCGGCCGGGGGATCGGTCGAGAGCACGCTCTGCTGTTCGCCGCCGAGGGGGCAAAGGTGGTCGTCAACGACCTCGGCGGCTCGGTCGACGGCTCCGGTGACGACCGGACGGCGGCCCAGCGGGTCGTCGACGAGATCACCGCCGCCGGCGGGCAGGCGGTGGCCAACGGCGACGACGTCACCGACTGGGATGGGGGCAAGCGACTGATCGACTCGGCCATCGAGGCCTACGGCGCCCTCCACGTCCTGGTCAACAACGCCGGCATCCTCCGCGACCGCGTCCTTGTCAACATGTCCGAAGATGAGTGGGATTCGGTCATCCACGTGCACCTGAAGGGCCACTTCGTGCCCACTCGGCACGCCGCCGCCTACTGGCGGGAGCAGACCAAGGCGGGCAAAGAGGTCAGAGCGGCCGTCGTGAACACGTCGTCCACCTCGGGCCTCCTGGGCAATCCGGGGCAGTCCAACTACGGGGCGGCCAAGGCGGGGATCGGCGCCTTCACCACCATCATCGCCGAGGAGCTCATCAGGTACGGGGTCCGGGTGAACGCCATCGCCCCGGCCGCCCGCACCCGGATGACCGAGCAGACGCCCGGTCTGTCGGACATCGTGCAGGCTCCAAAGGATGCTGCCCAGTTCGACTCCTGGGATCCCGCCAACGTCTCGCCCCTGGTCGCCTACCTGTCCACCGAGGGGTGCCCGGTCACCGGCAAGGTGTACTTCGTCCAGGGTGGCCAGATCCGACTCTTCCAGCCGTGGACGATGACGGAGACGCTCGAAAAGGACGACCGCTGGACCGTGGCCGAGCTGCAGACGGAGATGCAGCGCCTCGACGGCTGACGTGGGACCGGCGGCCGGGCCGGAGCGGCCAGCGTTTCCCGAGGGGTCGGAGCCACGGGCGCGGGCGGAGACGCTCGAGCGCGAGGTGCTCGGCCTCGAGTCGGGTGCAGGGTCGGGGGCCGAAGGCGGTGTCATCGTTCCCTGGCCCGTCCTGCTCCGTCATCGGGCCCACCGCCGGGTCCGCTCCTCGGACCGCTATCAGTGGTGGGTGTTGTGGACGGTGCTGGCCGGCCTGTTGTCGGTCAACATCACGTTCACCGTCTTCGTGGTGGCGTTGCCCCAGGTGGCCACGGAGCTCCACACCTCGGTCTCCACCCTGACCTGGACGTCGACGGGCCCCTTACTGGCCTTCGGGGTGGCCGCGCCGGTACTGGGCAAGATCGGCGACGTCTGGGGCCTCCGGCGGCTGTACCTCTGGGGACTTGTCGGGGCCGCCGTCTGCGTGGTGCTCACCGCATCGGCTCCCAGCGCCGGCGTGCTCATCACCGCCCGGGTCCTCGACGGCGTCGAGGGTGCCGCCACCGGGGCGGCGTCGATGGCCCTCGTACTTCAGGTGTTCTCGGCGGAGGACCGGGTCAAGGCCATGGGCTGGTGGGCGCTGGTGGGCGCCGGCGGCCCGGTCATCGGGGTGACGGTCGGCGCGCCCATCATCCAGTACTTCGGGTGGCGGGCGCTCTTCTGGGCCGAGCTGCCGTTGATGGCGGTGGCCATGGTCCTGGCCGTGGTCGTGCTGCCCGGTCATACGATGCAACACACCGGGGAAGCGGCCGTGGACCGTGAGCAGGCGGACGCTTTGGTCCAAGAGGAAGACGGCTTGGCCCGAGGAGGAAGACGGCTTGGCCGGGGAGGGAGCGGTCCCGGGGGAACCGGGCCCAGTCGGAGCCGATCCGGTTTCCCCCCCAGGTTCGCTCTCCGGCCCCTCTCGACCGGTCGTCCGTCGACCGTCGCTGTGGCGGCTCGACTGGGCCGGGTCGGGATTGCTCTCGTTGGCCGTCGTCACGGGCCTCTTGGGCCTGAACCAGGGACCGACCTGGGGCTGGACCGCCCCTGCCACGCTGGCCATGGCCGCCCTCTGCGTGTTCGGGGGGCTGGCCTTCGTCGCCCATGAACGGCGCACGCCGGAGCCGCTGATCCCGCTGCGGTACTTCCTCATCCGGAACTTCACGTTCCCGCTGGGGGCCCGGGCCCTCACCAATTTCTCCTACATGGGTGGCTTCTTCCTGTTCCCCATCCTCATGGAGCGGGTCTACGGCTACAGCGAGACTCGGGCCGGGCTGGAGTCCACGGCCCGCCCCCTGATGTTCTCGATCGTGGCCCCGTTGGCCGGGTACGCGGCCGTACGGGTGGGCGAGCGCTTGTCGTCGATTGTCGGGGCGCTGATCCTCGCCGCCTCCATGCTCCTGTTCACCCAGCTGGGCCAGCAGCCTTCGCTGGTGCTGATCCTGGCCGCCTTGTCCCTCTCCGGTGTGGGCATCGGGATCGTCACGCCGTCCACCGCGGCATCGGCCTCCAACGAGGTGCGACCCGACGAGCTGGGAGTGATGAGTGCCGCCCAGCAATTGGTGACCCAGATCGGCGTGGTGGCGGGCATACAAGTCATGGAGACCGTCCAGGCATCGAGCCACACGACAGCCGGCGCGCTGGGCTCGTTCCACCGCGCCTTCTTTGTGGGCGCGGTGGTCGCGCTACTCGCCGCGCTGTGCGCGGCGTTCATGCGAGACACCGAACGGCCGAGTCGGGCTGGCATCCGCGCCAAGAACGTGCCCTAGGCGCCGGACGTGGCGTCGCCGAGCCAGAAGGCGCGCTGGAGAGCCGGAATTGGCACAGGCGCGCAGGCGCAGGCGCGTCCGAAGTGGCGCAGGCGAGCCGGGCCGAAGGTGGCCCCAGGCCTACTCGGTGATGGCCTTGATCCTGGCCGCGACTTCGGCGGTCGAAGGATCCGACACACCGCCCTGAAGGGCGAGGAGCTTGGCCATGTCCCCTTCCACCTTGATCTTGCCGGCCATGAACGCCTGCATGCCGGCCTGAGGATTGCCCTCGATGAGGATGGCCTTGGCGATGTCGTACGCAAGGGTGATGGTCAGGTCGATCGGGTCGATGTGACCCACGTCGAGCTGCAGCTCGCCGGAGGAGGTGTCCAGGTGGGCGGCCAGGGTCCCTGATTCGAAGGGGACATCCGTGATGACGAGGTTCATCCGCACCGAATGCCCGATCGGGGTGCCCTTTCCGTCGTACTCAGCGCGAATGGCCCGTGCCTCGACGAGCCAGGGATCGCTCAGAAACGGATGAGTGGCCATGCTTGCACTGCTCCTTGCCTCCTGGACGGTTCGCTCCCGACCGCGGGTCTGACGGTTCGCTCCCCGGCGGTTCGTTCTCGACGGGTGATGACTGCCGGGCCACCCTATCGCCGCCCGCCCGGGGGTCGGCACTCTGCGGGTCCCGCTGCCGACCGGTTGCCCGTCCATCGCCGGCAACTCGGTCGCCGTCGCCCTGCGGCGCACCGTCGCCCTGCGGCGCACCGTCGCCCTGCGGTGGAGCGTCGCCCTGCGGTGGAGCGTCGGTCGACCGGTAGCATGCCCAGTCGTGACTGCTCCGATCATTCCTGGTGCCGAGCCGTGGTCCTCCGACGGAGGGCCGAACGGCGTACTCGTACTCCACGGGTTCACCGGCAACCCCCAGTCCATGCGCCCGCTGGCCGAGGCCCTGGCCTCGGCCGGGTTCACCGTCGACCTGCCCCTGCTCCCGGGCCACGGCACTGCCGTCGACGACATGGTGCCCACCCGATGGGCGGACTGGTCGAAGGCTGCCGATGAGGCCTACCAGGCCCTGGCGGGGCGCTGTGATCGTGTGGTGGTGTGCGGGCTCTCGATGGGCGGCAGCCTGAGCTGCTGGCTCTCCACCCAGCACGCCGAGATCGCTGGGCTGGCCCTGATCAACCCCCTGGTCGATCCGCCGGCCGAGGACTTCCAGGCCGTGATCCGCACCCTCCTCGACGAGGGCACCGAGGTGGCGCCGGGGATCGGCTCGGACATCGCCAAGGAAGGGATCACCGAGGCGGCGTACGAGGGATCGCCACTCCGGGCCGCCCTCTCGCTGTTCGAGGGGGTCGAGGAGCTCTCGCACCACTTGACCGAGATCACATGTCCCGTGTTGTTGATGAGCAGCCGGGAGGACCATGTTGTGCCGGTCGAGTCCGGCGATCTCCTCCAGGCGTCTGTGGGAGGGCCAATCGAGCGGATCTGGCTGGAGCGGAGCTTCCACGTGGCCACGCTCGACTGGGACGCCCCCGTGATCGAGGAGCGGGTGGTGGCGTTCGCGGCCAAGGAGCTGGGAAGCGACAGCGCCGATGGGGGCGACAGACAGCGATGAGCGGCAGCGACCACCGTCTGACCCGTGAGGACGTGGCCCACGTCGCCGGACTGGCCCGACTCCACCTCAGCGACGAGGAGCTCGATCGCTTCACCGGCCAGCTGGCCAGCGTGCTCGACCACGCGGCCGACGTGGCGTCACTGGATCTGGCCGGAGTAGAGCCCACGGCACATCCACTTCCCGTCTCCAACGTGCTCCGGCCGGACGAGCCCCGTCCCTGCCTCGACCGGAAGGAGCTCTTGAGCCAGGCGCCCGCGGTCGAGGACAACCGGTTCCGAGTCCCTCGCATCCTGGGGGAGGCGCCATGACTGCGCCGTCGCCGGCGGCTGATCTGGCCGCGTCCGTCCGGTCCGGGGAGCGCCGGGCGCAGGATGTCCTGGAGCCGTACCTCGAAGCGGTGGGCCGACGCGAGCCGGAGGTCCACGCCTTCAACCTCGTCCTGGCCGACGAGGCGCGCCGGCAGGCGGCAGAGATCGACGAGCGGGTGGAATCGGGCCGTGACCCCGGGGCCCTGGCCGGAGTGCCCATCGCCCTGAAGGACAACCTGTGCACTCGAGGGGTCCCCACCACCTGCTCGTCCCACATCCTCGAAGGCTGGCGCCCCCCCTACGACGCGACGGTGGTCGAGCGGCTCAGGGCGGCCGGAGCCGTCGTGGTGGGCAAGACCAACATGGACGAGTTCGCCATGGGCTCCTCCACCGAGAGCTCGGCCTTCGGGCCGACGCGGAACCCGCATGACACCACCCGGGTGCCCGGAGGCTCCTCCGGAGGCTCGGCCGCCGCGGTGGCTGCCGGGTTCGCACCGCTGGCCCTGGGCTCGGACACCGGGGGTTCGATCCGCCAGCCCGCTGCCCTCTGCGGCGTGGTCGGCCTGAAGCCAACCTACGGTGCCGTCTCCCGGTACGGGCTTATCGCCTTTGCCAGCTCGCTCGATCAGATCGGGCCCTTTGCCACCACGGTGGCCGACGCCGCGCTGACCCTGGACGTGATCGGCGGGCACGACCCCTGTGACTCCACCTCGCTTAACCGGCCGACGCCGCGCACCCTGTCGGTGCTCGACGACGGGGTCGACGGGCTGACCGTCGGGGTGCTGACCGAGCTGCTCGACGGCGCTGATCCTGACGTCACCGCCCGGGTCCGGCAGGCGGCCGACGCCTTCGCCACAGCAGGCGCGAGGGTGGAGGAGATCTCGGTGCCCGAGGTCCGACTGGGCCTGTCCGCCTACTACCTCATCGCCCCGGCCGAGGCGTCCTCCAACCTCGCCCGTTACGACGGCGTGCGGTACGGGTTGCGGGTGGACGCCGAGGACACGGTGTCCATGAACACGGCTACCCGGTCGGCCGGCTTCGGTGCCGAGGTCAAGCGCAGGATCATGCTCGGGACCTACGCCCTCTCGGCCGGGTACTTCGATGCCTATTACGGACAGGCCCTTCGCGTCCGGACGCTGATCATCAAGGGCTTCGCCAGGGTGTACGAGCGCTGCGACGTCCTGCTCGGCCCGACCACGCCGACCACCGCCTTCCCGCTCGGGTCCAAGGTCGACGACCCCTTGCAGATGTACCTGTCCGACGTGTGCACGATTCCCTCCAACCTGGCCGGCCACCCCGCCATCAGCGTTCCCTTCGGCCCTGGTGCAGACGGGCTGCCCATCGGGGTACAGCTACTGGCGCCCGCACTCCAGGAGGGCACTTTGTTGCGGGCGGCCGCCGTGCTCGAGGAGGCCGCTCCGGGGCCGGCTGAGCCCGTCCCCACGACCGCGGTGTCGCCGGGGCCGGCTGAGCGCGTCACGCCGGTGGCCCGGTCGTGATGGAGCGGATGATGAGCCCCGACGAGGAGAGGGGCCGGTCATGAGCGGGGACTGGGAGCGGTCATGAGCGGGGACTGGGAGATGGTCATCGGCCTCGAGGTCCATACCGAGCTGAAGACGGCCACCAAGCTCTTCTGCGGGTGCCGGAACGCATTCGGGGACCAGCCCAACACCAATGTGTGCCCGGTGTGCACCGGTCTCCCTGGTTCGCTCCCCGTCCTCAACCAGCGGGCGGTGGAGCTGGCCATGGCCATCGGCACGGCACTGCACTGCGAGATACGGCCCTCGACCTTTCACCGGAAGAACTACTTCTATCCGGACCAGGCCAAGGATTACCAGATCAGCCAGTACGACGAGCCGATCAACGTCGACGGCTGGCTGCAGCTGCCCGACGGGTTCCGCGTCGGCATCGAGCGGGCCCACATGGAAGAGGACACAGGCAAGACCACCCATGCCGGCACCTCGGGGCGGATCCACGGCGCCGACTATTCGCTCGTCGACTACAACCGCTCGGGCGTGCCCCTGGTGGAGATCGTCAGCGCCCCGGACATCCGCACCCCGGAGCAGGCGCGCGCCTATGCCGGCGAGCTCAGGTCCATCCTGGTGGCCTCGGGAGCTTCGGACGGAAAGATGGAGGAGGGGTCGATGCGGGTCGACGCCAACGTGTCGGTTCGCCGGTCCTCCTCCGATCCCTTCGGGACTCGGTGCGAGATCAAGAACCTGAACTCGATCCGCTCGCTGGGTCGGGCCATCGAGTACGAGGCCGAACGGCAGATCGCCCTGATCGAGTCGGGCGAGCCTGTCGTCCAGCAGACCCGCCACTGGGACGAGGACGCCGGCCGTACGGTAGCCCTCCGGTCCAAGGAGGAGGCCTATGACTACCGGTACTTCCTGGAGCCGGACCTGGTACCTCTGGTACCCGATGCGCAGTGGCAGGTCGCCGTGGCTGCCACGTTGGGCCCCATGCCGGCGGACCGGCGGAACCGGCTCAGGGACCTCTTGTCCGACGGCGAGGGAGGGCCGACCGATGCCCACCGGGACCAGATCGTGACGGTGGTCGACCTGGGGCTCGATGACCTGGTCACGCAGGCGGTGGCGGCGGGCGTGGGGGCACCGCTGGCCCTGGCTCGCACGGCCAACGAGGCCGCCACCCGCTCCGATGCGGCCCGGCGGCTCGACACCGGTTCGTACGTGGCCCTGCTGACCATGGAGGCGAGCGGATCGCTCAGCGCCACGCAAGCCAAGGCGGTGCTCGGTGAGTTGCTCGACGCTGGGGGAGGGGACCCAGGCGCAATCGCCAACAGACTGGGCTTCGAAGCCATGTCGGAGGACTCGTTGGCCGCCACCGTCGGCGAGGTGGTCGCCGCCCACCCGGACGAGTGGGGTCGCTATCGCGACGGCGAGGACAAACTGGCCCAGTTCTTCATCGGGCAGGTCATGAAGGCAACCAAGGGGCAGGCCAACGGGAAGGCCGTGGTCGCCGAGCTGCAGCGTCTCAAAGGCTGAGACCGGCGGCCAATGATCCACTCATCTGGCCCAGGTAGGGCCCAAAGGGCCCGAAGCCGATACGGGCGATGGCCACCGGGCGCGGCGGGGTGAGCTCGCTGGGGGCATAGCTCCGCCACGGGTTGTACAGCAACCAGACTCCGTTGTTCCCGATGAAGACCGACTCCTCGCCCGGCCCCTCCCCTTGCTGGTTGGAGGACACCAAAGGTTGGTTGCCCAGGTCCTGGCAGGGCCCCTGGGGCCCGGCGCAGCTGGCTACGCCGACTCCGTAGGCGGGCTGATCGAACCAGTTGGCCGAATAGAAGAGCCAGTACTTGCCGCCCACCAGCACCAGGTCGGGAGCCTCCACAATCGTGCCTTGCCAGGGCTCGTCGGGTGCAAGGATCTTCGTGGGCGACCCGACCAGAGTAAGGCCGTCGGGGCTGAGGCGCGAGGTCCAGACCCCGGTGGGTGTCGTGCTCCCCCCGATGTTCTCGTCGGATTTCCACACCATCCAGTTCGACCCGTCGGCATCGGTGAAGACCCGTGGGTCGATGGACCCGCCATTGCCGGTCTGGCAGATGAACGGGGCTGACCCGGCAGCGAACGGACCCGTGGGCGACGGCCCGACCGCGTCGCCGATGCATTGCATGGACGGGCTGGTCCCTGCGACGGCGGCCGTGTAGTACAGGACGTAGGTGGAGCCGAAGCGGTGGATGTCGGGAGCCCAGGTGAAACCGGACTGGACCCACGACGGGAGCGTCGGAAGGGCGTCGATCACCGCTCCCCAGTTCCCGACCGTTGTGCCCGAGACCACCGGGACGTTGGCGCCATTCGGCGTCGCCTGGCTCGTATAGAGGTAGTACTGGTTTCCGGTGTCGAGGAGGAACGGGTCGCCTTGGTCCTGGCCCTGGGGAAGGACGAGGGCGGGGGCCGACGGGTCGGTCGTGACCGGTGGCTGCAGCTGGGCGGCAGGGACGACCGGCGCGGTGGTCGGAGGGGCGGTCGAGGTAGTGGGGGGGTGGACCGTGGTCGCGGGGTGAGAGCCGGGTTGGTGCGGAGCAGTTGGCGCAGGGCCGGCTCCCCCGACCGGGTCATTGGTGAACACGGTGAGGGCGGCCACAACAACGGCTCCGACGAGGACCAGCGCAGCGGCAGTGATGACCGTGCGCCGCTTGATGGCTCGGCCGATCGTCCTGGGCCGGTCGGTCGTCATGGGTGCGCTTGTCCCTCCTGGGTGGTTGCCGTCCCCCGGACGGGCGCTGGGCGAGACGACCTCGGCTCGCCTGTTGGCCGCTGCGACTTGGCTCCGGCGCTTTCCGACCCGGCCTCGGCTGGGGCTCTCAGGCAACGGCCTCGGTTCGGGCGCAACTGTAACCGCTGCGGGCTCGTAACCAAAGGACCGGCCGGCGGGTCAGCTGGCGCCCGAGCGGCGCCCCAGGGCGTCCGGCGAAGACCTCCTGGTTATCCGACACAGGTCTCCTACTGATTCGGGCGGATCGCTCTGGTTATTCCGGCGGATCGCCCCTGGTTATTCTGTCGTGGTGCGAGTCACCGGTCGGCGCGTGGTCATCCTCGTGGTGGCCGTGCTGGTCGTGGCGGGAGGGGTTGTCGGTGGACTGGTGGCCACGTCGGGAACGACGGGGTTCCCGGCCGCAGACTCCTACGTTCACGGTCCCCTGGCTGCGAACTCGGGCCCATTTCTCATCGATCGTCAGGGCCGTGTCGTCTTCCTGCGCGGGGTCAATGCCGTCTACAAGCGGGCGCCCTACGAGCTCTACGCTGACCCAGGGATGCCCTGGAACTTCACTGCGGCCGATGCCCAGCGCATGGCCAAGCTGGGGTTCAACATCGTCCGGCTGGGCGTGATCTGGGAAGGGCTCGAGCCGGGAACGGCGCCGCCCAACGACCCCGCCATCTGCTCGGCCGGCCCGCCCCGGGACCCGCATCAGTTCAATGCGGCGGTGGCCCGGGCCTACCTGGCCAAGGTGGCACGGACTATCAACCTTCTGGGCCGCTACCACATCTACACACTGCTCGACATGCACGAGGACGTCTACAGCTCCGAGTTCGGTGGCGAGGGTGCCCCGCCGTGGGCTGTGTGCACCGACGGACAGCCCGTCGGAACGCTCGCTGGTCGGTGGTCAAACACCTACAACGACCCGGCCCTGCGCACGGCAGTCCAGCACTTCTGGACCAACGATGTCGTCGGCGACCTGCAGGGGGAGTACGACCGGGTATGGCAGACGGTGGCCCGGTACTTCTCCCACAATCCCTGGATCGTCGGATACGACCCGATCAACGAGCCGTTCACCAGGGACCTGACGCCCACGTCGGCACCGCCCGGATCGCCGCTGGTCGCCGGCCACCTGGAGTGCTTCTACACGGGGACTGCCCATCCGGGGCTGAGCTTCCTTGACGGGACGACCCTCAACTGCCCGCCCGACGATCCATCTCAGGGGCTGATCCGGAAGATCCAGGCCGCCGATCCCCATCATCTGGTGTTCTTCGAGCCGGACATCTTCTCGAGCCGGGGCAAGCGCAACGACGTGGGCCCGATGGACCTGAAGGGCCTGGTCTTCAACTTCCACGTCTACTGCGGTCTGCGCAGCGGTGTCACCGGAGACCCGACCGACCTCGATGCCTGCGCAGCACAGGCACTGCACACCATGCGGCGCAGAAGCGAGGAGCGCCCGGACATCGCCAGCTCGAAACAGCCGGCCGGCCCGGCCTGGTTCATGAGCGAGTTCGGCGCCACGATCAGCGAGCCCCTGATGGAACGGCTCACGGCCAATGCCGACCAACTCGAGCTCGGCTGGACGTACTGGGCCTGGAAGTACTATCGACGACCCGACGGGCAGTTCCCACGAGGCTCTGGTGACGGCCACCGGTGCGTTGGCTCCCACGGTGTCCTCACTCTCCCGGGCGTACCCCGAGGCTGTGTCGGGCACGCCGATCTCTTTCGCCTTCGATCCTGCGAGTGCCGACTTCCACCTGGTCTACGCGCCCAAGGCCCAGGTGGCTGCGCCGACAGTCGTGTTCGTCCCCGTGGCCGTGCACTATCTCCAGGGTTACTGCGCCCAGGTCAGCGGGGGCACGATCATCTCCAAGCCCAACGCCACCCGCCTGCTGATCGCCAACGCACCGAATGCATCGATCGTGTCGGTCAGCGTGAAACCCCGTAGCTGCCGAGGCTCGGGCGAGTAGTGACTCGACCTCCCACTGGCGCACCTCAGTGCGCTTTACCTCGTATTGACATTGGATCTTGGCCACTGAGAGTGACTGACGGCGGCCGCGACGGCAGCCGAGATGGCGGTTGGGCCCGGCGAATGGCCGCCTGCCGGGATCCCATTTTGGCCCGCGTTTCGGCGAAAGTGTCTCGCAGCCATCGTCGACCTGATGTCAATTCGCCCAAACGCGGGCGCTTTCAAACATGACGATCGCCCTGACGTGGAAATGGGGCCAAGGGAACACCCGGCTCTTGACTAGACGTGGATCCTCACGGAACGTGAGATAGCCAGAAGCCCGATTTGTCCGCCCAGCGACGACTCTCAGCCCGACCGCTTGACATGCACCCGTTCGGCTGCCTAAATAGAAATATGCAGCTGAACAGTTGCATATTCAGCCAAGGGAATGCTCGGGCCTTGACCACGGATGCAGTCTTCAAAGCACTTGCCGATCCCAGTCGCCGCCGGTTGCTCGACCGGCTCAATGAGCGAAGCGGCCAGACCCTACGGGAGCTCTGTGCCGGTCTGGACATGGCCAGGCAGTCCGTTTCCAAGCACCTCGCCGTGCTCGAGGCGACGAACCTGGTCACGACGGTCTGGCGAGGCAGGGAGAAGCTCCACTACGTCAACGCCGCGCCCATCAACGAGATAGCCGAACGCTGGATCGACCGTTACGACCACGCGCGGGTTCGTGCCCTCGCCGACCTGAAAAGAGCATTGGAGGACTCACCCATGGAGAAACCCGAGTTCGTGTACGTCAGCTACATCCAGAGCTCACCGGAGAAGCTCTGGCAGGCGCTCACCGATCCCGTGTTCACGGACCGGTACTGGGGCGGCGGTCCCAGCTTCCGACTGGAAGGTGGGCTCGCCCGTCCTCTGGCGGTCGACGTCCGAGCAGCCGTTCAAAGACCACGGCCAGGTGGTGCTTGAAGCCGATCCCTACCGCAAACTGTCATACAGCTGGCACAACTACCAGCAGGAGCACGCGGCCATGTTCGGCTGGACGGAGGAGGTCATGTCCGAACTGGTGAAGGAGCGGATCTCGAAGGTGACCTTCGAACTCGAGCCCATGGGTACGTCGGTCAAGCTGACCGTGGTCCATGACGGGTTCGAAGGGAACACCGAGATGCTCAAGGGCATCAGTCAGGGGTGGCCACAGATCCTTTCTCGGCTCAAGACGCTGCTCGAGACGGGCGACATCGGGCCATGGTCCGGCGCGGAACGGAAAGAGGTCGCAGCCGAATAGGGCGCTGCCGCGCCCCGCGCGGCACTGCGCTGGGGATGACAGGTGGATATCTACACCGGTATTGGGGATGGCTCAAAAAGTTCTGGGGACAAGGTCGGGATTTCCCGTCAGGCCATTGACCCACGCAGGTCAGAGGCGCAATGTGTCTCTAGTTCGGGAAATCAACGGCCGCCGGAAACGGTGAGAACCGGGGTCTTCCGAATAGGCGATCCGGAGTCGGATCGGTGGGTCCGCAAGGTCTCGCCGGACCGGTGATCGCTGCAGGGTCGTCCGACACGACCCGGCGCGATTGCCCCGGATCAGTCCGCAGCGCGGTCCCGAGGAGCTCGGGCGGCTCGTCCGTCCGGTTACTCGGGACCGTTGCGCGTCCGTGATCGGGGCAAGTCCCAAGCGAGGCGAGGCGGCCGGGCCGATCGACCCGCGCGCAGTGCCGCGAGGGCTGGCGACGGCGGCCGCGACTAGTGCTGGTGACCGCTCAGTGTCCGAGCGGTAGCGCCGGCATTGCCCTTAGCGCCCGCATCACCCGCCGCGCTCGAACCGACAGAGCTCGGACCGACAGAGCTCGGACCGACAGAGCTCCGATCGACAGAGCTCGGACCGACAGAGCTCGGACCGGCGGAGCTCATACCTCCCGAAGCACTCAGTTCGGGCGCGTCCATCAGACAGGGATCGGCTTGCTCGTCGTTGCATCGCTCACATTCGAGCTCCAGGGTGCTGTGGGAGATGGCATAGGAGCTTCCGATGGCCCGCTTGGCTCGTTCGCCCACCACCTGGGCCTCTTCCAAGGTCGGATGACCGGCCAGGACGACGTGAGCCGAGAGGGCGCGCACCTCACTCGACAGGCTCCATACGTGCAGGTCATGGACCTCGGTCACGCCGGGTACCGCCTCGATGCTGGCGGTCAGCGAGGGTAGGTCGACGTCCGCCGGCGTCGACTCGAGGAGCACGGACACGCTGGACCGGAAGACGCCCGCCGCTTCGTAGACGATGATGGCGGCGACCACCAACGCGCTCACTGGGTCGAGCCAGGTTGCAGCAGGCACGAACAGCAACACGACGCCCGAGATGAGCACGGCCCCGGCGGCCAGGGCGTCCCCCGCCATGTGGAGCACCGCCGAGCGCATGTTCAGGTCCTTGGATCCGTCTCGCAAGACGAGGACGGCGAGGCTGTTGGCCACCATGGCCAGCCCGGCGACGACGACCACGATGCCGGCATGGACCGACTGGGGATCCTGCAGCCGCCGGATGGCCTCGACCACGATGACCACGGTGACCGCGGCGATGGTGCCGGCGTTGGCCAGTGCGGCGAGGATGGTCGCTCTGTGGTTGCCGAACGAGCGGGCTGCGCTGCGCGGTCGAAGGGCGAAGCGCACGGCGAAGAGCGACAGGACCAGGGCGGCGGCGTCGGTGAGGTTGTGCCCAGCGTCGGCCAACAGACCCGTGGAATGGGCCGTGAGCCCGAACACGACCTGGACCGCCACCAACACGACATTGAGAACCAAGCTGATGGTCAATCGTCGAGTTCGGGTCATCGCTCTCTCGGCCGCTCATCCTACCGGGACCTGGTGCTCGATCCCCAGGACGTGCCCCCCGCCGCGCTGCTGCGCCTACAAGAACGTCCGCCGATGCGTCGCCTGCCCTGACCGGGTCAGGCGAGGTTGCCCCACAGTCGGCTGGCGCGGATTCCCCACGCCACCTGGCGCGATAGGTCTCCTTGGACCACCGGAAGGTCGTCCGCATGGGTGACGCCCACGCACCGGGAATCGGTGTGGAGCACCCGCACGGGGAGCCCCGCATGAGAGACGATGGCCGCTCCCACCACCTCGGGCAGCAGCACTTCGGCTTTGGGTACCTCGACACCCCGGGCCAGTTGGTCGAGGATGGCCTCCTCGTCGAGGCCGGAAGCGGCCATGGCCGCATCGAAGATGTCCCAGACCTCGGGGCGGAAGCCCCACAGGTTCACCGACACCGTGGACTTGCCGTCGAGCTTCTCCGGCTGCGCTCCGTCGAGGCTCGAGAAATCGGTGCCACCGCTCAGCCGCGAGACCTGTCGCCGCTCGGTCATGCCCAGCAGGTGCCCGCTTGCGTCGACCTCGCAGATCCCCCGGGTCACAGGGTCGTCGGTGACGACGGTGTGGGCCAGCTCGAAGCCCACCAGGGCATGCTCATCGTGGCTGGTGGCCAGCTGGTGGCTCAGTAGGCCGAAGGCCTCCAGGCCGTAGACGTCGTCGGCGTTGGCCACGGCGAAGGGCTGCCCGGCGCCGATCGACGATCGGGCAGCCAGAGTGGCGTGGGTCGTCCCCAGGGGGACCCGTTGCTCGGCGAAGCTCACGTCGACCGAGGGCGGCCAGCACCGCTCGACGTGGTAGCGGATGGCGGGGCCTGTCTCGGGGTGGATGACCAGGACGATGGCGCCGAAGCCGGAGGCCAGGGCATCGCTGGCCACGAGGTCGATGACGGCCTCCCCCGAAGGCCCGACCGGGGCCAACGGCTTGCAGCCGCCGTACCGACGCGCCGCGCCGGCGGCCAGCACGACCAGCACCGGTGCCGCCGAGGAGCTCACCCGCCCCAGCGCAACACAGCGCTGGCCCAGGTCATCCCGCCACCGAACCCGCTGAGCAGAACCCGGTCCCCCGTATGCAGCCGACCGGCGTCGATGGCGTCGACCAGTGCCAGAGGGATGGACGCCGACGAGGTGTTCCCGTAGCGATCGATCACCATCACCGCCTTGTCCTCGGGAATGCCGAGGCGCTGGCAGACGGCCTGGATGATGCGCAGGTTGGCCTGGTGGGGGACGACCAGATCGATGTCGCCGGTGGTGAGGCCGGCCTCGGCGATGGCCCGCTCCGACGACTCCACCACGGCCCGCACCGCCTTGCGGAAGATCTCTTTGCCGTCCATGTACAGGTACCCGCCGTGGTCGCACTTGAGCAGGTGCTTGAGGGAGCCGTCTGCGTTCAGGTTCCAGGACAGGAGCTGACCGGGGCCGTCGGTGGCCTCGAGGACGACGGCGCCGGCCCCGTCACCCACCAACACGGCGATGGACCGGTCGTCCCAGTCGGTGATCCGGCTGAGGGTCTCGGAGCCGATCAACAAGAGTCGCTCGGCGCCGATGGCGAGGAGGCCGTGAGCCACGGCCAGGCCATAGACGAACCCCGAGCACGCCGCGTTCACGTCGAACGCACCACCGGGGACGCCGATGCCGTCTTGGACCGTGGCCGACGTCCCCGGCACGATGCCGTCGGGGGTGGTGGTGGCCAAGATGACGGAGTCGATCTCGTCCGGGCGGCGTCCTGCCTTCTTGAGCGCCGCCAGTCCCGCCTCGATGGCCAGCCCCGAGGTGGTGCCCCCGACCCGGCGCTCCCGGATGCCGGTGCGCTCGACGATCCACGCGTCGTTGGTGTCGAGGGTGGCCGAGAGGTCTTCGTTGGTGACGATCTTGTCTGGGACGGCGATGCCCCACCCGGTGATGATGCCACCTCGGCCCGGGAGCGTCACTTAACCCGCCTCGAGTACATGGATTCCGATGAATGCCGCATCGGTCCCGATGATGCCACCCGTGTTGGCCGCGGTGGCAATCCTGGCCCCCGGGACCTGGCGGCGGCCGGCGTCGCCCCGGAGCTGGGTGGCCAGCTCGACCACCTGGGCCAGTCCGGTCGCCCCCAGGGGATGGCCTCGGGCCACGAGGCCCCCCGAGGGGTTGACCGTGACCCCGCGCCCGCCGATCGCCGTGTCGCCGGCCACCGTGGCCGGCCCGGCGTCGCCCGGCTTGAAGAAACCCAGCGACTCGAGGGCGTAGAGCTCCTCGGCGCTGGTGGCATCGTGGAGCTCGACGACGTCCATGTCCTCGGGTCCTACCCCGGCGGCGTCCCACGCTGCCCCGGCCGTCTCGGCCAGGCGCTCGTGGTAGTCGAGGTCGCCGTTGCCCGAGCGCACCGTGCTCGAGATGATCCTGGGTCGGCCCGGTGCCGGCTCGCTGGTGAGGAGGACGGCAGCGGCGCCGTCAGTGAACGACGAGCACATGAAGCGGGTCAGGGGCCCGGCGATGGGCGCCGAGGCAAGCACCTCGCCTGCGGTGACCTCCGTCTGGAACTGGGCGTTCGGGTTCAGGGCCCCGTGGTGCCTGGCCTTCACGGCGGCGGCGGCGAACTGTTCGGGGGTGGCGTCCCGCTCTTCCATCTGGATGACCGTCCAGGTGGCGTTGAGGCCCATGAGCACGGACCCCGACGCGTTCTCGAGCTGCTCGTGCATCTTGACCCTGTGGGGGAGCGGCACCCCGTCCTCGATCCCGGCGATGGTCTCGGCCCGGTCGCCGGTCCACATCTTCTCGGCGCCGACCGCCAGCACCAGGCCACCGTCGGCCCGGGCAGCCAGGGTGGCCAAGTGGAGAGCCGAGGCCCCGCCGGCACAGGAGTTGTCGACGTTGATGATCCCGGCGTTGCGCAGTCCGGCACGCGTGAGGAACGACTGACCGCGGATGCAACCCTGGTCGAGGAGCCGGCCGGCCGTGGCGTTGCCGAAGACGACCAGGTTGATAGCGGCGGGGTCCACGCCGGCGTCGGCAACGGCCTCGCTCACGACCTGGTGAGACATGTCCTCGAGGGTCCGGTCCCGCCGGTTCATCGGGGTGACGGCCATGCCGGCGATGTGTGCGAAGCGCTCCATGAATGTCCTTCTATCGTGGTGGACTCGGTCGTGCCGCGGTCAGGCGGTGGAACTGGCGAGGGCCTCCATGAGTCGGTCGACCTGCGGTAATGGTTGGTCGTCGGTGATGTACAGGACGACGTGCTGGGCGCCCGCATCCCGGTAAGCGGCGACCATGCCGGCCACCGACTCGCCGCTCCCGACGACCAAGTGGCGCCGGAACGCCTTGGCCGGGATCCCGTAGAGCGACGACATCCACTCGGTCCCCCGGAGGAGGCCCTTGTCCCGGTCGTCGTCGACTGCGGCGAACAGTACGACCGAGCGGGTCACCGAGTCGTCGGGGCGATCGGCCCGATCGAGCTCCTTGGCCAGTCGGTCGAGCGCGGCGCGGTACTCCTCGGGGGCCAGCAGCATGGGTATCCAGCCGTCGGCCGACGACGCCGCTCGCCTGAGGGCCACCTCCGATGATCCGCCCACCCAGATGGGGACGGCCGGAGGAGCGGGCAGCTGGCGGTACCGGTCTGCGCTGGCCCCGGCGGTGTCCCCGACCTGTACGCCGGAGCCGGACTTCCAAGAGCTGCGGAGCTGGGCGATCCCCTTGTCGAGCTGGCGCCCGCGGGTGGCGAAGTCGATCCCGGACGCCTCGTACTCGCCGACGTGACTGCCGACGCCCACCCCTAGGACCATGCGGCCCTGGGTCAGCGACTGGAGCGAGGCGGCCTGTTTGGCCACGACCGGGGCCTGCCGGAGCGGCAGCTGGATGACGCAGGTCCCGAGCATGGCCCGTCGGGTCGACGTCGCGGCGACGGTGAGGGCGGTCATGCACTCGAGGGCAGGCCCGTGCCAAAAGAGATGGTCGGTCGCCCACAGGGCGTCGACCCCCAGCGCCTCCGCGGCCCGGCACGTCTCGGCCAGCTCGGCCATCGGATCGGCGCCGCCCGGCTCATCGGCCAAGCCGACCGAACCGGTAGCACCATTGGTACGACCAACGGGAGGAATCCCAGACCAGGACGGATGAAGGGACTGCGGAAAGGTCGGGAGAATGAGTCCGACCGGCCCGAGTGGGGTGGCTGGTCGTACCATGGGCACACGCCATCGTAACCGGCGACGGACCTGCAGTGCGCTGGTTGCTCAGCAAGTTCTTACCTGTCGGTAACCGGAGCGATCCGAAAGAGCGTGATCGAAGATGGCGCCGGGCACGACAGAATGGGGTGAGGCGCAGCCCGTCCGGGCTGAATGAAGGGTACAGGAGGTGTCCGTGTCGACTGATGCGACCGTGCCATCTGGTCGGGCCGCGACCGATCAGGCGACTGATGAGTCAGCGTCGACCGACCGACAGGTGCTGACCGACGAACAGGTGTCGACCGACCGACAGGCGCTGACCGACGAACAGGCGCTGACCGACGAACAGGTGCTGACCGACGACGAGCGGGCCAAGCGCCTCGGCGAGCTGAACGCCATCATCGAGCTCATGCGGCCGGCCGTGCAGTCCGACGGTGGCGACCTGGCCCTCGTCCACGCCGATGTGGAGACCGGAGTGGTCGAGGTGCAGCTCCAGGGGTCGTGCAGCTCGTGCGCCATCAGCGCATCCACCCTCCAAGGTGGGGTCGAACGCATCCTCCACGACCGCTTGGACTGGGTGACCGAGGTCGTCGGCGGGGTCGACGAGTCCGAGGACTTCTTCGAGAGCCAGGCCATGGGCCGCGGCGGGTACGTTCCCAGCCTTTAGGGGCACCGACCTCGGGCACCGGCGCCGGATACCGACAGTCGCACGGCCAGCCCGACCGACTGACCTGGGTCGGACCGGGCGCACTAGCATTGACGCGGATGACCTTGGCCAACAGTGGGGACGGCACCGGCGCTCCTGGGCCGGTCGACCTGGACCTCCTGGCCGCTGCCCTCCGGGCCGACACCGCCGACGTCGACCTCTTCTTCGAGGTCCTGGCGGGAAAGCTCCTCGAGATCCTGGGCGACAGGGTCGAGGTCGAGCGTCTCGGGTCCCGGTTCAAGAAGGACCGGCCCATTGGGCGGATCACCGTCGACTTCGATCCGGGAGGACCCCGGCTGGAGGTAACCCGGGAAAAGCGGGGGATCTCGTGTCACGTGCGCAAGACGGTGCGGGGCATCGTCATCAGCGACACCGAGGTCGACGTGGCCACGTGGACTTCGACGCTGGTGTCCAGCCTGGCCGACGAGGCCACCCACAGCGCCTCCACCCGGATCGCACTCCAGTCCCTGCTGACATGACGCCCGGTTCGCGCAGGGCGACCTCGAGTCCCTGCTGACATGACGAGGAGCCGTTGACAACCACCGATTCGACCGAAGGCCTGCCCCCGGACGCATTGCGCCGGCTCCAGGAATCCGAGGACAGCGCCGGACGGCGAGGGCTGTTCACGAGCGACCTGTCGGTCAACGAGTTCCTGTTGGTCAAAGAGGCCGGCTTCCACCCTCGGGGCCTGGTCTTCGGCAGTTCGATCTACCACATCGGCTTCCAGCGGCGGGCCATGCGGAAGAACCGGGAGCTGGGCGCGCTGACCCAGGCCATGTACACGGCCCGGGAGCTGGCCATGGCCCGCATGGATACCGAGGCCGACGTGCTCGGGTCCGACGGCGTCGTCGGCGTCCGGTTGTCGGTCAACTTCTACGACTGGGGTAAGCACTCGGCCGAGTTCATCGCCATCGGGACGGCGGTGTCGGCCGACGATCCCGGTACCCAGTGGAGGACATCGGCGGGCAAGCCGTTCACCAGCGACCTGAGCGGTCAGGATTTCTGGACGCTGGTGCAGGCCGGCTATGCCCCTCTGGGCCTGGTCATGGGGACCTGCGTCTACCACGTCGGCTACCGGGGCGTCGGCGCGGTGATGGCCACCAGCATGCGGAACGCCGAGCTCCCGCACTTCACCCAGGCGCTCTACGAGGCCCGGGAGCTGGCCATGAGCCGCATGCAAGAGGAGGCCCGCGCCCTCGGAGCCGAGGGCATCGTCGGCGTGCAGCTGGTGGAGAAGTCCCACTTCTGGGGCAGCCACGTCATCGAGTTCCTGGCCATTGGCACGGCGGTCCGGCCCCTCCGTCCCGACCACGTGATCGACCAACCGCAGATGATCGTCACCCTCGACACGTGACCTGGCCTCCTCCCTCACCGCCGAGCGCCGATGGCACAGGGGGAGCGGGACCGGCCGACGACCTGCCCGAGGCCGCTCGCACCCGGCTGGCCGAGGGGGCCGTCCCCGGAGGCACCTGGACGAGCGACCTCTCCGTGTCCGAGCTCTCAGCCGTAGAGCGGTGCGGGTTCACGCCAGCCGGCATGGTGGTCGGGATGACCGTGTACCAGTTCGGGCTGCAGGGGTACGGTTCGCAGTACCAGGCCTCGGGGGGAATGGTCGGCTCGGTCATGGGTGGGCAGCTCTACATGACGCCCGGTCGGGGCGGCGGCTACCAGCAGGCCTACGTCTGCCAGCACGGAGCGTACGGCCACCTGCCCGGCTACAACTTCGAAGATCGCTGGTACGAGCAGGGACTGACCGAGGCCTATACCATCGCCATCGACCGTCTCCGAGAAGAGGCCGAGCTGCTCGAGGCCCACGGGGTGGTCGGGGTGCGCTACGAGTCCCGCCGTCTGCCACTGGCCACCTCGGCGCCGGTGATCGAGATCCGCATGGTGGGGACGGCCATCCGGCGGCTGGGCGCACCGCTGTTGTCCGAGCCGTTCACCTCCCACCTCTCCGGCCAGCAGTTCGCCAAGCTGATCGACCTGGGTTGGGTCCCCGGGGCGCTCGTGATCGGGGTCGGGGCCATCCGCTCCTACGGCGGTTGTGTCGTCGGCGACGGGAGCGCGTCCGGCTCTGCCGTCTTCAACCAGTACTCGGCCGGGGAGTTCCGGCAGCGGTCCGACGCCATCCAGCATTGCCGGCGGTTCGCCGTCGACCGGCTGGAGGCACACGCCACCGGGTACGGGGAACGCGTGGTCGGTGTTGACGTGGCCGCCCAGTTCCACAGCTCGATGGAGGACACGATGCTTGTGGAGAACGTCATGCTCGGCACGGCGGTGCGTCGGTTCCGTCAGATCGAGGACCCCCAGCCGGCCCGAGTGACGGTTGGACTGGCGGACGTGCGCCGATGAGCACCGCGCCCGACCCGGCGGGCCGCCACGTCGCCGACCTGGCCCTCGACGCCCTGCGCCGGCCTCTGGGCAGGAGCGGTAGCCGGGAACACGGCCCCGGGTCGGCCCAGCGTGGTGCGGTGTCGACCGACTTCAGCGTGGACGAGGCGATCCTGGTCGAGGGGACCGGATACGAGCCGCTCGGCCTGGTCACCGGTGCGGCCATCTACCGCCCGCCGTTCTGGGGACGCTATGGGGTGTCGATGCGGGAGAACCGCGAACTGGCCGACCTCTCAGACAGCTTGCACGCTGCCCGCACCATCGCCATGGGCCGGCTCCGGGCCGAGGCGGCCGCACTCCGTGCTGACGGCGTGGTCGGCGTCCGCCTCGAGTTCGAGGGAGCCGAGGGCAAGGGCCGGGACTACCGGTTCAACGCCATCGGCACCGCGGTGCGGGCCACCCGCCGGGCCACGGTGCTGGCCAACGAACGAGCGTCCGACGGGCTTCCCCCACGGCAGGGCGAGGTGTTCACCAGCGACTTGAGCGGCCGGGACTTCGCCCTCCTGGCCCGAGCGGGGTACGTGCCTGCCGGCATGGTGATGGGGGTGTGTGTCTACCACGTCGCCCGGCGGCAATTCGGGGAGTGGCTCAAGACCCAGAATCTCAATGTCGAGCTTGAGCTCATCACCACGGCGCTCTACGACTCCCGAGAGCTGGCCATGGAGCGCATGCAGACCGAGTCGCACTCGCTGAGCGCTGACGGCATCGTGGGCGTGCGCATCCAGGAGGAGACCCATGTCTGGGGGAGCCACGTCATCGAGTTCCTGGCCATCGGCACCGCCGTGCGCCTGGTCGCCGACGAGCACCGCTCCCTCGGTCCCGAGATGGTGGTCCCGCTCGACGACCTCACCGTGGAGACCGATCCGCGCCGGATCCGCGGCCGATAGACCGGTTCAGCCGCCCATGTCGTCGACCCCGATCGTCCCGTAGCGCACCAGCGGCTCAAATTGGTCGAGGACGGTCCGGTCGGCGTCGCCGATGCCCCGGAGGGGGGCCGTTCCCAGCCGCCGGCTGCAGAACCGGCGGGCCACCGCCGCCTTGCGGGCATCGCCGGTGCGATCGAGCGACCACGCCGCCTCTTCGACCAGGAGTGCGCCCTCGGACGTGTCGGCCAGAAGCTCGGCGAAGCGCCGGGAGTGAAGCAGGGCCAGGTCGTCATCCAGGCCGGCCAGTACTTTGACTGCCTCGGTGGCGTCGGACAGGGCGGCGGCGACACCGTCGACCGCCGGCGCCAGCACCGAGTGTCGGGCACCGCGGTCGATGGCCCGTTCGACCCGAGAGAACAGCGCCTCGTGGGCGTGCTCGCCCCGGACAGCTCGGCGGACATCGATGCACAGGATGTTCTCGGTTCCCTCCCAGATGGTGTGGCACTGGGCGTCCCGGAGCTGGCGGGCCATCGGCCAGTCCTCCATGTAGCCGTTGCCCCCGAACACCTCGAGGGCGTTGCTGGCCGCCCAGAGGGCCACCCGGGTGCAGCGCATCTTGGCCAGTGGGATGAGGATGCGGCGCAAGAGCCGGCCCTCCTCCGGATCGAGGGCGGTGCGGCCCGATCCTGCGCACTCATAGCTGATGGCCATTCCCGCCTCCAGGTCGACCAGCATGTCGACCAGGGTCTCCCGGACGAGCGGATAGCTGTCGATCCGGTTTCCCCACTGCTTCCTCTGGGAGGCGTAGATGGCTGCTTCCAGGAACGACCGGCGATGGATGCCGAGGCCCATGAGCGACACCCCGAAACGGCTGCCGTTCACCATCTCCATCATCCGGTTGATGCCCCGACCGTCCCGCGCCGCGTCGGTGACGACGCCTGCCGATGTCGGCTCGGCCGCTGCAGCTGCCGAGCCGGACGGCTCGTTGCCGGCCAGCCAGGCCCGAGCCCCGTCCAGGGTCACCTCGCCGGTGGGGACCCCGACCGTCCCCAGTTTGGGCTTCAGCCGCTTGATGACGAACCCGTTGGGTGACCCGTCCGGCAGCCGGCTCGGAACGATGAAGGTGGCCAGGCCGCGGCTGCCCTCGGGGGCGCCCTCGGGCCGGGCCAGAACGATGAACACGTCGGCGTCCACGTTCGAGCAGAAGTGCTTGTCGCCGAAGAGGGTCCATTCCTCGCCGTCCTGGACGGCCAGGGTGGTGTTGGCCCCGACGTCGGAGCCGCCCTGCCGCTCGGTCAGGAACATCCCGCCCTCCCAGGCCACCTCGGGGTCGAGCGAGGTGAGCTTGGCCAGCACGTCGTCGCGCACACCCGCCGGGGCATAGCGCTCCACGATGTCGGCCGCCCCGCCGGTCATGCCCAGTCCGCAGTAGACGGCGGTCTCGGCTTGGCTGACCAGGTAGGACAGGGAGGCGGTGACTACGGCGGGCACCGGGCGCCCGGCGTGGGCAGGAAGCCCGACGAACCCATTGCGGACGAGGTCCGCCTTGTTGGCCAGCCAGGACGGATGATGGACAACCTCACCCACGTCAAAGCCCCAGCGGTCATAACGGTTGAGCACCGGCCCGTGGGCGTCGGTGACCTCGGCCCGGGCGGCCAGGGTGCGCCCGACCAGGTCGCCGTAACGGGAGACGTGCTCCTCGGCGAATGAGCGGTCCGCTGGGTCGGGGAGGTACCGATCGAGCAGGAGGGACAGGTTGGGATCGAGGCGGTACCAGTCGTTGCCGATCGCCTGATCGAGCTCGGCGTAGTCGGGAAGCATGAAACCGATCGTATGCCGGCTCGGTTCGTCCGGTGCCTCTGGACCTGCTCCCGCGAATCTGATCGCGCCGATCTGCTCCACCGAACTGCTCGCTCGGACCTGCTCCCGCGGATCTGTTGCCGCGGATCTGCTCCCGCGGCTCCCTCGAACCCGGCGTTGCCTTAGTTAGCCGAACTAACTAAAATAGAGTCATGACCACAGCCACCACACCGGATGCGAGCGCCGCAGCTGGAGCAGGGGCGGACGCCACCGCCCCGGCCCCGGGCGCCGACACCGGGGTGCCGGCCGGTGTCGAGCAGTCCGAGGCCGAGCTGGCCGCCCGGCTGCGTCTCTCGGTCACTCGGCTCTACCGCCGCCTGCGCCAGCACAGCGTGGGCGACCTGACGTCGTCCCAGGCATCCGCCCTGGCCTCCATCAACCGGCTGGGGGCGCCGACGCTGGGCGAGCTGGCCGTCAGCGAATCCATCCAGCCGCCGTCGATGACCAAGATCGTGGCCAACCTGGAGGACGCGGGCTATGTGAAGCGGGTGGTCGATCAGTCCGACCGGCGCGTGGCGCGGGTCACCTTGCTGGCATCGGGCCGCAGGGTGCTGCAACAGAACCGATCGCTGAAGAACGCCTTCTTGGCCCGGCAGCTGCACCAGCTCGACGAGCACGAGCGGGAGGCACTGGGCGAGCTCACCGTCCTCCTCGAGCGCCTCTTGGAGCTCGAGGATCCGTGAGGACGCGGGTCGAACCATGAGGGCGATCGGTGTCGCCACCCGACGCACCTTCCGGTCCCTGCGGGTCCGGAACTACCGGCTGTACTTCATTGCCCAGCTCATCTCCAACTCGGGCACCTGGATGGACCGGGTGGCCCAGGCCTGGCTGGTCCTGCACCTGACCGGGAGCGGGTTCGACCTCGGCATCGTCACCGGGCTGCAGTTCCTCCCCGTCCTGCTGTTCGGCCCATGGGGCGGCCTCGTCGCCGATCGGATGGACAAGCGGAGGCTGCTGTACGTCACGCAGGCCGGCGGCGGTCTCATCGCACTGGCCCTCGGAATCCTGGTGGAGACCCACGCCATCCGGCTGTGGCAGGTGTTCCTGCTCGCCTTCTGCCTCGGACTGATGAACCTGTTCGACAACCCGGCCCGCCAGACCTTCGTGTTCGAGATGGTCGGCAAGGAGGACCTTCCCAACGCTGTCAGCCTCAACTCGGTGGTCATGAACGCCTCGCGGGTGGTGGGACCGGCCGTCGGCGGGGTGGTGATCACCCTGGTCGGACTGGGCGTGTGCTTTCTGGCCAACGCCGCTTCCTTCGGGGCCGTGCTGGTGGGACTGGCGCTCATGCGATCGAGCGAGCTCCACAAGATCGCCCCGGTGGTGCGGGCCAAGGGCCAGCTCCGCGATGGGTTCCGCTATGTCTGGCGGACTCCCTCACTGCGCAACACGCTGATCGCCATGGCCGTGATCGGGGTCTTCGCCTACAACTTCCAGGTCACGCTGGCACTACTTGCCACCGTGACCTTCCACGGCGGCGCCGCCTCGTACGCGGTGCTGACCTCGTGCATGGGGGTCGGGGCCATCGTGGGCGGGCTGGCTGTGGCCCATCGGGGCCGGCCCACGCCCCGCCTCCTTCAGGGTGTGGCCCTCACCTTCGGGGCGCTGCTGGCCGCGGTGGCGCTGTCTCCGAGCCTGGCCGTCGCCGCCGTGGTCATCGTGTTCATGGGGGCGGCCTCCATCGCCTTCATCGCCACTGCCAATGCCGAGCTTCAGCTCGAGGCGGACCCGTCCATGCGCGGCCGGGTCATGGCCCTCTACTCGATGGCCTTCCTCGGCAGCACGCCCATCGGCAGCCCGCTCATCGGGGCCATCGCCGTGTGGACCAACCCGCGGGTGTCCATCGCCGTCGGCGCGGCCGCCACCTTGTTGGCGGCGGGGATTCTGCGGTGGCGCTACCGAGCCGGCGAGGCGCGGACGGCGACCACGGTGGCCGGTGCCGCGACGCCGAGGGCAGAGTCGGTCGAGGGAGTCACTGCCGAGGAAGTGACCACCGAGGGAATCACGGCCTGAGATCGCCCCGTCGACCGATGGGTTGGGGGCCGAGCCGCTGGCTGATCAGGCGGTGGCGGCCGGCTTGGGCTCTTTGGGGAGGCCGAGCACCCGCTCGCCGACGATGTTCCGCTGGATCTCGGCCGTTCCCCCCCAGATGGTCTCCGATCGTGAGAAGAAGAACGCGGCCTGCAGGTCGCTGACCGGGTAGTCGGAACGTCCCCGTTTCAACGGCGAGTCGCTGTCCTCGTCGGGGTCGCCGGTGAGGATCTGGGCGTCGGGGCCCAGGAGGTCCATGGCCAGCTCCATGACGTCTTGGTGGTACTCGGACCAGAACATCTTGTTGCAGGCGCTCAATGCAGCCGTGTGATGGGTCCCGTTCAGGGAATCGGTCAGAGTCCGGAAGCCGTTGATCTCCATGATCTTGACCTTGGACCACGCCCGGGCCAGGCGCTGGCGGGCCAGGGGATCGGTGGCGCGCCCGTGGGCCCTGGCCTCGTCGATGATGGTGTTGAGCTCGCGGGCGAACCGCCGGTGGCCGGTGGTGGCCGACGAGCCCCGTTCGAAGCCGAGCGTGGTCATCGCCACCTTCCACCCGTTGTTCTCGCCCCCGATCACGTTGCCCCGTGGGCACCGGGCGTTGTCGAAGAAGACCTCGTTGAAGTCGCCGGACCCGTCGACCTGCTCGATGGGCCGGACCTCGATGCCGTCCTGTTTCATCGGGACGAGCAGGTAGGAGATGCCGGCGTGCTTGGGCGCTTCCTGGTCGGTCCGGGCCAACAGGAAGACGAAGTCGGCGAACTGGGCCTGGGTGGTCCACACCTTCTGCCCGCTGATGACCCATTCGTCGCCATCCAGGTCGGCTCTCGTCTTCAGCGAGGCCAGGTCGCTCCCGGCGTCGGGCTCGGAGAAGCCCTGGCACCAGGCGATCGAGCCGTTCAAGATCCCGGGGATGAACTGCTGCTTCTGCTCCTCGGTGCCCCACTGCAGGATGGTCGGCCCGACCAGGGTGTCGCCGAAGAAGTCGGCTCGGAGTGGCGCCTCCATCCGGGCGAACTCCTCGTTGAGCACCACCGACTCCATCAGAGACAGCCCCTTGCCCCCGTACTCGGTCGGCCAGGAAGCGCAGATCCAGCCTCCGTCGAACAACTTCTTGGTCCAATCCCTGTTGAACGCCTTCTTCTCCTCCCGGGTCATCGAGAAGTCGGGCTTTCCCCAGCCGTCGGGCAGGTTCTCCTGCAGCCAGGTGCGGATCTCGGATCGGAACGTCTCCGCCTCAGGCGGGTAGGAAAGGTCCATGCGATCGACAGTACCCGGCGCCACGAGTGCGAACACCTGCCGGCAGGTAGACGATCCGACGGCCGTGCTGGCACGCGGGTAGAGTCGGATCAACCGGACGAGAGGTCCTACGAGGACCGTGACGAAGGGGGGTGTGGCCGATGGAACGGGGAGAAACCCCTGCTACAGCCGGATCCGCACCTCAGCTTCCCGTCTGCACGCACCGTCACTGACCTCGGCCATCGGCTGACCGGTCCGGTGTGATGGGGCGGCCCCCGATGCTGGCTGCACCGAGGGCGCCCCGGCCCGGCCCGGATCAGCCTCCCCCGAGCTGGACGCCTTTCACGATCAGGAGTACAGCGCTCACGACGAGATAGGCCCGGAGGGAGAGGATGCCGACCCTGAGACCCGGCGACCATTTGACCGGTTTGAGCAGGGCCAGGGGGGGCATCCGCCATGAGAGCTTCTCGCTCTCGCTCATCTGCGGGGCCGGAGCGATGCTGGGCTGTCCGCTGCGCCGGGCCACGACACGGAGCACGATGCCGACGATGGCGCCGGCCGCTACCAGGGCGGCGGTGAGGCCGATCAAGACGTCGATGACATTGACGCTCGGGAAGAGGGTCGTGGCCATGAGGACGCCCGAGAGGATGAGCAGCACCCCGATGATCAGGGATGCGAGCACGTTGAGCCGCTTCGAGTTGATCCAGGGGCCGAGCACTTCTCGGTCGTTGCACAGGAGGAGGAGGAACACGGCCGCCGACGGCAGCAGGAGCCCGGCCAGCGCTTGGACGATGGTGGTGATCAGGCCGAGCGGTGCGTGGGGGATCAAGACGATGCCGGCGGCAACGGCGACCATGGCCATGTAGCTGAGGTAGAACTGCTTGGCCTCCTTGAACCCCCGGTGAAGCGAGTGGCGGATGCCGAAGACATCACCAAAGGCGTAACTGGTCGAGAGGGTGACCGCCGCTGCGCCGAGAATGCTGGCGTCGAACAAGAGGATGGCAAACATGTCGCCCAGAACGCGGCTGTGCTGGGCAAGCAGATGGGCAACCCCGGCAGCGTTGGTGAAGTTGCCGAATGCACCGGTGCCCCGGGCGGCGTAGTCGCCGGCGACCATGATGCAGACGGCACCGATCACCACCACGAAGGAGCCGACGACGGTGTCCGCCCGCTCGTAGCTGATGAACCTGGGGGTGATTCGCTTGTCGACGATGTTCGACTGCTGGAAGAACAGCTGCCAGGGGGCAACCGTGGTGCCGACGATGGCGATGATGAGCAGCACCGCGGCCGAGGTCACCCCGCCGCTGACGCCCGGTATGACGAAATTGCGGCCGATGGTCCCCCATTGGGGTTGGGACATGAAGAGAATCGGGATCTGGACCAGGCTGATGGCGATGAAGACGAACATGGCCCGCTCCCATCGCTGAAAGCTTCCCGAGGCCATGATGGCAACGAGTGCCACCGCGGCGATGGGCACTGCGACGTACTCCGAAATGCCGGCGTAGGAGGCAGCGAGCGAGATACCGATGAACTCGGTGACGATGGTCAGGAAATTGAGGACGAACAGGTCCCCGACGCTGAACCAGCCCCAGCCCCTCCCGAATCGTTCGTTGATCAGCCGAGCGTGACCGACGCCGGTGACCGCGCCGAGTCGGACCACCATCTCCTGGTTCACGATCAGGACGGGGATGAGCAGGACCAGAACCCACAGCAGGCTGGTGTGGTAGTTCTGGCCCGCCTGGGCGTACGTGGAAACCCCGCCGGCGTCGTTGTCGCCGACCATGACGATGAGCCCGGGCCCGGCGATGGCGGCAAAGGTGAGGAGTCGTCTCCGCAGGCTGCGGCGCTCGCCGACGTCACCAACCGAGATCCGGCCGAGGGCACCTTCGATATCGCCCAGGTGGGCTTCGTCGAGGACGGCGGAGGCGGGGGCCTGGAGCTGGCGGCCAACGTCCGGATCGGGGCGCGTCGAATCGGCCGCCCCGGTGCTGCCCGACGACGGTGGGCGCGTCTCGGGGGACTGGGTGGGCGGTGTCCGACCTGTCGCCGCAAGCGGTGGCTGGGGTGAGCCAGACCCATGGGGTGCGCCCGGCGCCTGCGGAGTGGCCGGCGCCTGCGGAGTGGCCGGCGCTTTGGTGGCGGGGGTCTTGTCGGGGCGAGGCGAATCGGCCGCCCCGGTGGCACCCGTGGCGGCTGGTCGATCCGTCATGGTTACCCCCGGGGCTCCGAGTGTTTGCTGGTTGTGCTCGTCGACTCCGAACCCGCGTGGGCAGGCTCGGGATGCGCCGGGGGTTCTCGGCGCCTCCAGTCCTCGGGGATCGTCGCCTCGAGTACGTCGTCGACGGTGATCACGCCGAGAAGCTGGTTGTCGTCGTCGACGACGGGGACCGTCATCAAGTTGTAGTCGGCCATGAGGAGGGCCACGTCGACGACGTCGGCGGCCGCCGTGACCCGTACCGGATCGTCGTCGACGACGTCGAGCAGGCGCGACTCGGGATCAGCCTGGAGGAGCCCGATCACGCTGACCGTTCCGAACAGGCGGTTTGCTGCGTCGACGGCGTGCATGGTGATGAGCGCCTCGGGCTGCACGTTCTCAGCCAGGCGTATGCGTCGCAGGGCCTCGTCGACGAGGGCGTCCTTCGGGGCGGTCAGGAAGTCGATGCCCATGATCCCGCCGGCGCTGGTGGCGTTGAAGCCGAGGAGGGTCAGCACCTTGGTACGTGTGCCCGCCGGCAGCAGGTCGAGGACCGTTTGGCGGCGCCCCTGGGGGAGCTCGGCGATGGCGTCGGCGGCGTCGTCGGCTCGCATGTGGGCGATGACGTCGGCCACCTCGGGGTCGCTCTTGTCCCCGAACAACCGGGTGGCAAGGTCGGGGTCGAGCTCCTCGAACACGTCCGCTTCGAGCTCGGGGTCGGTATGGACGACGTCTAGGATCTCCTCGCCTTCGGTATGGGAGGCGTCCTCGAGCAGGTCGGCGATCTGGGCCGGCTTGAGCTTGACGACCCGTCCGAAACCGGCCCTCGACCGGACGCTGGGCGTGTGCCCGATCAGCGGCTCGAATGCCTTCCAATCCTGGCAGGGATGTCCCCCTGCGGTCCGGATGAGGCCGAGCAGCCTGGCCGGTCGGCGGGTGTCCAGGCAGGAGACGACCCACCCTTCGTCGCTGGCTCGAAGCTCGACGTCCCAGGCCCGGACCAGCTCGGCGTCAGCCACGTCGATGAGCCGATGGCCCAGGATGTCCTCCCGCAAGAGGACCTCGCCGTCGCGTCGCTCGAATCCCCGAAGGTCGACCTTGGACTTGGCCAGCGTGATCCGCCCTTCGCCCAGTTCGGCCACCCGTTCCATCGGCACGTAGACCCGGCGGCCGCCGACCTTGGCCACCAGACCGGTCACCAGCGGGTAGTCCTCGCCTCGCAGCCGCACGATGATGTCGTCGACCTTGCCGACGCTCTCGTCCGTCGGCGAGAACAGCGGACGACCCAGGAGCCCGGATAGGTGCACGTCAGCACTGTAACGAGTCGCATCGAGACCATTGAGCCGAGGGGCCATCACACTGTCCACATTCGCGCGGTCCGCATTATCAATGTCGGTGTCGTTCCCGAGCCATCCCGCGACCGGCCCGACCTGGTCGTCGACATCGAGGTGTTGTGTGACGCTACCCGCCAGATGGGGCAGACAAGCACCCGAGGCGGGTGAACGTTCCGTTGCTCGGTGAACGTTTCGTGACGGATCGGGTGGTCCGACGCCGGCCACGGGACGGCCGCACGGGCCCGATCTCCCCGGGCGGGCTGAAGGGCGGCCCGACCCTCCCCAGGCCGGGTGAAACGAGCGCCCGATCTCCCCAGGCCGGCTGAACGGAACGCCGACCTCATCGGGACGGCCGATCGGATCTGGGGACGGCCGGGAGGCCAGCCCGGTGGGCTCGATACCGGGTCCGATGGCGGGAGGTTCACCCTGTTCCAGATGGTCGGGACGGTCCTCGGAACCTCCGGTCCTTGTGCCTGAAACTAGAACGCGTTTGCGCCGAAGGCCCTGGCCGGGGGAGGCTTTCCCCCCTATGATCCCTTGCGACGGCCTCACCCGTGCCTAAATTCGGTCTTCGGCCACGCTCGTCGGTTACCCCACGGTCAGTTCCCGACCGCATCCTTCCCGCTCCGCCAGCCCCCGGCGGGCTCCGCATTGCCTTCCTCGTCTACCGGGGGAACCCCCGCTGCGGGGGACAGGGGGTGTACACCCGCCATCTGTCGCGTGAGCTCGTCAAGCTGGGCCACTCGGTCGAAGTCTTCGCCGGTCAACCCTGGCCGGAAGTGGACGAGGGCGTGGGGTTCACACCCGTGCCCAGCCTCGACCTCTACCGGGAGCCCGACCCCTTCCGGATCCCGTGGCCGAAGGAGTTCACCAGCTCCATCGACGCCCTGGAATTCGGGGTCATGTGCACGGCGGGGTTCCCCGAGCCGTGGACGTTCAGCTTGCGGACCAGGCGACTGTTGGCCGAACGGCGGGACGAGTTCGACCTGGTCCACGACAACCAGTGCCTGGGGAACGGCATGATCGGGATGCTGGAGGACGGTTGGCCGTTGGTGACCACGCTCCATCACCCCATCACCGTCGACCGGCAGTTGGCCTTGAGCCATGCCACCAACCCGTGGCAGCGGGTCACCACCCGTCGCTGGTTCGGATTCTTGCGCATGCAGGTCCGGGTCTCGCGGGAGCTTCCCCGCATCATCACCGTGTCCGAGTCATCGAAGACGGACATCGCCGCCCAGATGGGCGTGGAGTCGTCTCGCATGACCGTCGTGCCCGTCGGCGTGGACCACACCGTGTTCCGGCCACAGGCCGATGTGACGCCCATCCCGGGCCGCCTGATGGTCACTTCGTCCTCCGACGTGCCCATGAAGGGCCTGGTGCCCCTGCTCGAGGCGGTGGCGAAGCTGCGAACCGAACGGGACGTCGAGCTGGTCGTGATCGGCAGCCCGCGGCCCGACGGCCGTGTTGCACGCGCCATCGACCGGCTCGGACTCGCCCCGATCGTCCGCTGCGTGACCGGGATCAGCGACGAGGAGCTGGCTCGGAACTATGGGCTGGCTCAGGTGGCGGTGGTGCCGTCGTTGTACGAGGGGTTCTCGCTCCCGGCTATCGAGGCCATGGCCTGCGGCGTCCCGGTCGTGGCCACCACCGGTGGCGCGCTGCCCGAGGTGGTCGGTACCGATGGCGAGACCGGTCTGCTGGTACCGCCAAACGACCCCGGCGCCCTGGCTGGCGCCATCGGTCGTCTGCTCGATGACGCAGCTCTTGGCACCAGGCTGGGCGAGGCCGGGCGACAGAGGGTGCTGGGCCGCTTCACCTGGGAGGTCACCGCTCGAGGCACGGTCGACCAGTACCGCGCCCTCATGGCCGAGCCGCCCGTCGCCTCCCCGGCCGGGGCCGGCGTGCCCGTCGACCCGACGGAGGTGGCATGCTGACCGTCGACTACGGGAAGCTCGGTGTGCGGTCCGGGGACCGATTGCTCGACCTCGGGTGTGGCTTCGGGCGCCACGCCTACCAGGCCGCCCGCCTCGGAGCTGAGGTGGTTGGCTTCGACGCCGGCGCCGACGAGGTGCGCAAGGTGCAGGACACGTTCGGCGCCATGACCGTCGCCCGCGAGCTCAACCCGGAGACGGCCAGGGTGGGCTCGGTCCGGGGCGATGCCCTGCGGCTCCCCTTCGCCGACGGGTCGTTCGATCGGGTCATCGCCTCCGAGGTCCTCGAGCACATCCCCGACGACCGTAGTGCCATGGCCGAGCTGTCCAGGGTGCTCCGGCCCGGCGGCTCCATGGCGGTCACGGTTCCGCGCTGCGGCCCGGAGTTCGTGAACTGGGCCCTGTCCGATGAGTACCACAACGTTCCCGGCGGCCACGTGCGCATCTACCGGCACAGGGAGTTGGTGGCCCGCCTGGAGCGCACGGGCCTGACCGTGATGGGTAGCCACCACGCCCACGGCCTGCATGCGCCCTACTGGTGGCTGCGATGCCTGGTCGGCCCGGCCAACGACGACCACCCGGCCGTGGCCGCCTACCACCGCCTCTTGGTCTGGGACATCGTCAAGGCGCCCAGGACAACCCGGTACACCGAGCGGGTGCTCAACCCGCTGGTCGGAAAGAGCCTCGTCGTCTATCTGATGAAGCCAGCAGTCAGCGGGCCAGCAGTTACCGGGTCGACGCGGACCGGGTCGGCGGTCATCTCGCCAGCAGTCACCGGGTCGGCAGCCTCCGGGACGACGAGGGCGCACTCCTCCGTGGTAGCCGGCGGGTCGGCCAGCCAACCGAACGAATCCTCGCTGGCCCGGGCGGGAGCGCCGTCATGAGGGTCATCCCCGAGGTGCCGGGCATCCTCACCGCGAACCAGATACTGGCCACCGCTCGCTCCATCGCCGGCCTGCAGCGTCCGAACGGGATGATCCCATGGTTCCCAGGCGGCCACTGTGATCCGTGGAACCACGTCGAAGCAGCCATGGCCATGACGACCGTGGGTCTCGACGCCGAGGCCGACCGCGCCTACCAGTGGCTGGTGGACACCCAGCTCCCCGACGGCAGCTGGTTCAACTACTACTTGGCCAGCAGCATCGAGGACCCTCGGCTCGACACCAACGTCTGCGCCTACCTGGCCACCGGCGCCTGGCACCGCTTCATCTCGACCGGAGATACCGATGGCCTCGAGTCGCTGTGGCCGGCGGTCGAGGCCGGCATCGACTTCGTCCTCCGGTGGCAGCGGTCGGACGGCTCGATCTGCTGGTCCCTCGACCCTGCCGGCTACCTGGAGAACTACGCCCTGTTGACCGGATCGTCCTCCATCTACCACAGCCTCCGGTGTGCCATCGCCTGCGCCGAACGACTCGATCACGAGCGCCCCGACTGGGAGTGGGCGGCAGGTCGCCTGGCCCACGCCGTGGCCTACGAGCCCACGTCGGCCTTCGCCCCGAAAGAGGAATTCGCCATGGACTGGTACTACCCGGTCCTCTCCGGGGCAATGACCGGCCAGGCGGCGAGGGACCGGATCGAGGCAGGTTGGTCGACCTTCGTGATGGAGGGCATCGGCGTCCGTTGCGTCTCGACCGGCGAGTGGGTCACCGCAGCCGAGACAGCCGAGTGCGTCCTCGCCCTCGACGCCATCGGCATGGACGACGTCGCCCTCACCCTGCTCGAGTGGGGCCAGGGCCTCCGAACCGCTGACGGCTCGTACTGGACGGGCATGGTCTATCCGGAAGAAGCGACCTTCCCGCCCCTGGAGCGCTCCACGTACACCGCGGGCGCCATGGTGCTGGCGGCGGACGCCCTGAGCCGTACCACGCTGGCGTCGGGGCTGTTCCGCGGCGAGGGCCTGCCCACCCACCTGGACCTCACCGAACCGGCCCCCGAGGCCCCGACCGAGCCCGCATTCCCACGCGGTTCCTCGGGCACCATCTGAGCCAGATCTGAGCCCTGATCTCGAACGGTGGTCGGCCCTGATTCCGTGGGCACGGCCGGGCGTGCGGCCGACGTCACCCGGGCGGGCGCACTCGCCTGAGGACCCGCAGCGAGCCGCATTCTCCATCCTCGATAAACGCCCCGGATTCCAAAGCGTCGCGCCACAGGTCAAAGGGGGGCCGACCGCCGTCGGCGGGGTCGGGGAACACATCGTGAATGGCCAGCAGGCCGCCCACCGGCACATGGGGCGACCAACCGCGGTAGTCGGCCCACGCCGGCTCGTCGCCGTGTCCCCCGTCGATGAAACAGAGGTCCAGTGGCGTGGCCCACCGGCTGGCCACGACAGGGGAGTCGCCGATCAGGCCGACAACCGTGGTCTCGAGATTGGCGCGGCCGATCGTCCGGCGCCAATGAGGCAGTGTGTCGATGCATCCGGTGTCGGGGTCGACCAGCCCCGGGTCGTGGTGTTCCCATCCCGCCTGGTTCTCCTCGGAGCCGTGGTGGTGGTCCAGGCTGAACAGGACGGCACCGGAGGCCTCGGCCGCCGCGCCCAGGTAGACGGTCGACTTGCCGCACCACGCACCCACCTCGACGAAGGTGGCCCCCTCCGAGGCCTGCCCGGCGCGAAGGGCCGCTCGGTAGAGGGCCTCGCCCTCGTCGTCGGGCATGAAACCCTCTGCCGCCCGGGCCAGGGCGAAGAGATGGTCCCGCCGATGGGCGTCATGCGCGCCATCGACGTCCTGTGAGGCCTGGGAGGCCTGGAAGGCCTGGAGGTGCTCGGAGCTCATCGGCTCAGCCTCTCACGACCGTGATCAGGGTGTAGACGGCGGACCCGGCCAGCAGGACGACTCCCACCTTGCGAATGGCGACGAGGACGCCACCGTGGTCGGCGCACGGCCGCCGAACGCGCTGAGGACGCCGGTCAGGTGCCGACCGAGTCGGCCAGGACCTCGGCCAGCTGAGGGCCGACCCGTTGGCCGAAGGCGACGTTCACATCGAGGCGCTCGAGGATCTGCTCGACCGTCTTGCCGCCGGCCGGCAGGGGATGCGAGGTGATGAAATCGGCCACGGCCTCGGCCTGCTCGGGGGTCCGGCACAGGGTGCGGACCCCTTCGAGCATGCGCGGGAGGATGTTGGCCGGGAACCGGTCGACCAACGAGTCCCAGTCCGTGGTGATCCGTTCCCAGGTAGCCGGACCGGTCAGCCGGTTGGTCACCAGGAGCTGCAACACGAAGGGGGCGTTCTGCGTGCGGACCTCGGAGATGGCCAGATCGTAGGTCCGTTGGGCCAGCTCGGGCTGGTCGAAGGCGGCAAGGCCGTACAGGTACCGGTTCTCCTCCTGCGGGTTGGCCGGCTTGCGGTACCGCTCGAGGAAGGTCTCGAACTCAGCCGAGCCTCCGGTGGTGGCCACGATCTCCAGGACAGCCGACTCGGTGTCAGGGTGGAGGCCCGATCCGGTGGGAGCCGCCGCGGTCCCATTGGGTTTGGCGAACCGCCGGGCGGCCTCGTCCCGAACGGCCTGGTCGGCACCGATCGTGCCCAGAGTCCGGAGCACCGAGGCACGCAGCGAGGGCGTCCGCTCCCCGTCGTCGTCCCTCGGATCCCAGCCCACCTGGTCGGCGACCGGGCCGACCAGGGTGCGCACGGTCTGTTGGAGCACGGGACGGTCGGCATCGGGAACGATGCGGTCGAGCAGGCCCAGGGCTCCGATGACCACTGACCAGACGCTCGGGTCGCGTTCGCCGGAACGGCTGAGGGCGACGGCCAGCCGGAGCACGTCGCTGATGGGGGACTGACCGGACAGAGCGGCGGCCCAGCTGTCCGAGATCAGGTTGTAGCGCTCGAGGGCCTCGAGCTCGGGCAAGATGGCGCTCAGCCGCTCCACCACCGCGGTCGGGTAGGCGACCCGGTAGAAGCCGGACCCGCCGGCATTGACGAGCAGGTCGGTGGCCCCGAGGGCGGAGGCAGGCGCACCCTCTGCGCCCACCAGGACGGGAACAGCCTCGCCACCGGTTCCCGACGTGGACCGGATCAGTGCCGGGATCTGCCAGGAAGAGCCGATGGCGCCTCCTGGCTCACCCCGATAGGAGAAAGGCTCCTGAGACAGGGAGCCGTCCCCAGCCAACCGGACCAACGGATAGCCGCCTTGGAAGATCCAGGTGTCCATGATCTCGCGTACCGGCTGGCCGCTCGATCGTTCCAGGGCGTCCCACAGGTCGTTGGTCTCGGTATTGGAGTGGCTGTGGGTTCTCAGGTAGTCGCGGATGCCGTCGCGGAAGGTCTCCGCCCCGAGGTAGCGCTCCAGCATCCTCAGCACGCTGCCCCCCTTCTGGTAGGTCAGGACGTCGAACATGCCTTGCGCCTCCTCGGGGCGCCCAACGGCGAACTCGACCGGTCTGGTGGCGTGCAGGCCGTCGACGGCCATCGCCGCCTCGCGCTCCACCCCGAAGCTGACCCACCGCTGCCATTCGGGGCGGAAGGCATCGACCGCCAGGACCTCCATGAACGTGGCGAAGGCCTCGTTGAGCCAGATACCGTTCCACCACTTCATGGTGACGAGGTCGCCGAACCACATGTGGGCGATCTCGTGGCAGATCACGTCCGCCACCCGCTCGAGCTCGACGCGGGCCGCCTGGGCCGGATCGACCAGAAGCACTGATTCGCGGAACGTCACGCAGCCCAGGTTCTCCATGGCGCCGAAGGCGAAGTCGGGGATGGCCACCAGATCGAGCTTGTCGGCGGGGTACGGGATGCCGAAGTAGTCGGTGAAGAAGCGAAGGGCGTGTGCCCCCACCTCCAGGGCGTAGGGGGCCAGGTGGGCCTTGCCGGGTGGGTGCACGATCCGCAGGGGGACGCCGTCGACGTCCACCGGCTCGGTGGCCTCGAGGGGCCCGACGATGAATGCGACCAGATAGGTGGACATCGGCATGGTGGGGGCGAACCGGATCCGTCGCGACGGGACCGATCCCGGTGAGGCGGGCTCAGGGGTCTCCTCGGCGATGGGTCCGTTGGAGTAGGCGGCGAGACCCTCGCTGACGACCAGGGTGACCTCGAAGACGGCCTTGCGGTCGGGCTCGTCCCAGCAGGGGAAGGCCCGCCTGGCGTCGGTGGCCTCCATCTGGGTGGTGGCGATCAGCTGCTCGTTGCCCTTGTCGTCGGTGAAGGTGCTCCGGTAGAACCCATGCAGCTTGTCGTTCAGGATTCCGGTAAAGGACAGGCGCAGGGTGGCCGGACCGACGGCGACAGGCTGGTCAAAGGTGAGTGTGACCCGCTCCTCGTCGGCGTCGAGGGTGGTCGAGGTTGGCTCCAGGGGCTCGGCGCCACTCGGTGCGCCGTTGTCTGCGCCCCCGGTGCCGCTCGGGATGAGCGACACGGAGTCGATGGTCAGCTCGGCGGCGTTCAGGACGATGGTGGTGACCGGTTCGTCCACGGTGACGTCGATGGCCACCTCACCGGCGAAGGTGGCCGCGGCCAAATCCGGGACCAGGGTCAGCCGGTAGCGGCTGGGCACCACCGAGCGGGGGAGGCGGTACGTCATCGGATCATCGTCGGTGGGAGCGCTCATCTCCGGCAGGCTACCGTCGCACCGTGCAGAACGACTACGAAGCGACACCCGTCGATATCCAACAGCGGCCCCGTCCGGGCACCGAGCTCGATGTCGTCGCCGTCGGCAATGCCCTTGTCGACGTGCTGGCTTCGGCAACGGACGAGGACGTGCAGAAGCTGGGACTGGTGAAGGGGACCATGGCCATCGTGGACCGGGAGCGCTCCGAGGCCATCTACGCCACCATGGGGCCGACCGTGGCCGCGTCCGGCGGCTCGGCTGCCAACACGGTCGCTGGGGTGGCGGCATTGGGTGGGCGCGCTGCCTTCCTCGGCCGGGTGGCCGACGACGAGCTCGGTCGGACGTTCACCCACGACATTCGCTCCATCGGCGTGGCTTTCGAGCCAAGGCCCATGCCGGCGAAGGCGGGCGAGAGTGTGACCGGACACTGCCTCGTCCTGGTGACCGACGATGCCGAACGGACGATGGCGACCCACCTCGGCGTGGCCTCAGACTTCGCCTCGGTCGACCTGCACACCGGTCAGCTCTCCTCCACGCAGGTGGCCTATTTCGAGGGCTACCTGTGGGACCAGGAAGCAGCGAAGGTGGCCATGCGGGAGTCGATGGACCTGGCTCATGAAAACGACGCCGCCGTGGCCCTCAGCCTGTCCGATCCCTTCTGCGTCCAGAACCACCAAGACGAGTTCTTGGAACTCCTGAATAGCGACCTCGACATCCTCTTCGCCAATGAAGACGAGATCAAACTGCTGTTCGGGACCACTGACCTGGACGCGGCCGTGTCCGCCGTCGAGGAGACCGGCGTCCTGGCCGCGCTGACTAGAGGCGCGGCCGGCTGCGTGGTCGTCACCGCAGGGGGGCCGTTGTCGGTGCCAGCGATTCCGGTGGACAAGGTGGTGGACACCACCGGAGCGGGGGACCTGTTCGCCTCCGGTTTCCTCTATGGGATGACCAATGGCCTTTCGCCCGAAGAGAGCGCCAAGCTCGGCGGCCTCTGCGCCGGCGAGGTGATCACGCATGTCGGGGCACGCCCTCAGGCCGACTTGCGGGAGCTGGCCGTTGCCGCCGGACTGTTCGATGAGCAGTCGGGGTGAGGCAGTGGTGTCGCAGTCAGGGCCTCGTGCACTGACGGCAGCGGCCATCGAGGGCACATCCGAGGAGGTCAGGATCGATGGACGCGGCTCCAGCCGTCCCAATTCGGACCCCCCCAAAGTCCAATCGCGCTCCTGAGGTTGTGCGAATGCAGCGTGTGTCGTCGTCTTGGTCCTCACTTGGCCCCGCTCTCGCGGCCGAATGGACGGGCTGATTGGTAATTCACAGGGACGTCATTTATGGGCCCAAACAACGTCAAAGGCCATGGACTCGGCGGCGTTCAATGGGCGCCCCATCAAGATGTCGCGGTAGCTCCCGATGGGACGGCCCGGTATCCCCCGACGGCCGGCACCGGATCCGATAATGCTATGGCTCGAGTAGCTCAATCAGCCGATTCGATGGCCGAGGTGTTGGACACGTCCCACTTGGGTATTGACCTGGACGGATGCTTCGCCCGGCTATAGCTCCACACGATGAAATCGGCATCCCACGTGTGAGGTCCAGATTGATGACAAGGAAGATCGACTATTCCCTTTGTGCGGTGCAATCCTCGCTTTGGTTGCCGAGACTGTCGCACGACCATCTCGTCTCGGCAGGGTCCCAGGTCACATCTCCCGACGCGCGGCACCATTGACTTTCGCGCCAGCGTGGATAATTGTGATTCTTCAGCGACGGTTGGGCAGATGATGGAACCAGTAGCCACTTCTTCAATCCAGTCTCGTGGCGCACGGGTGTCGATCCCGTCCATCGTGTTCGGTCTGCTGGTCGGAGGGCTCTTGTTGTTTCTAGCCCTCGTCTTTCTCTCCGGCCGAGCCTCGGCCGCTGAACCGGCTGCCAACTCAGGCGCCGGATCATCAGTTGCTCCGACCACCGCCGCCGTCGGCCAGATCGTCGGGCCGGTGACTGCAGTCGCCGCACCCGTCACAACCGCCGTCGGTCAGGTCGCCTCCCCGTCACCTCCGCCGTCGGTCAGGTCGCCGTACCCGTCACCTCCGCCGTCGGTCAGGTCGCCGCACCCGTCACCTCCGCCGTCGGTCAGGTCGCATCACCCGTCACCTCCGCCGTCGGTCAGGTCGCCTACCCGGTCACCTCCGCCGTCGGTCAGGTCGCCTCACCCGTCACCTCCGCCGTTGGTCAGGTGGTTGCGCCCCTCGGTGCAGCGGCGTCGCCTCCACGCCTTGTCGGTCAGGTCGCCTCGCCCATCACCACAGTCCTCGGTCAGGAAATGGATCCGCTCACCGCCCCGGCTGGGCCGACCGGACCGTGGCCCCCGCTCTCCGTGCCGATCGAGTCAACAACTCCGCCCACTATCGCGGTGGGGCTGGGCGTGGCCGGTGCTTCTCCGAACGGGCTTGGCGCAATGCCTGACGTCGCGGCTGGAGGGGCCGGTCCCGCCGCCATTCCAGATCGCCTTGCACCAACAAATGGTCCCCCGAGTTCCCTTCCTGCAGCGACCAGCGTTGGCAAGGCCCGCTCCGGACTTCAGGCGAGTTCGACCCAGGGGCGAGCCCCGGGAGGCAAGGAAAGTCAAACTGACTCCCTTGGCGCGTCGGGTCTTGGGGCTTCGGTGCCCGTCGGGGCTCCGGTTGGCGGAGACGGCGGTGCAGGGCTTCCCCTGGGCAGTCCGGCTTCCCTGCCTATTCCGAGCGCCAGCGGAACTTCGGGCTCGCCATCTTCCGGATCCGGATCGTCGGCATCCGCCTTTGTGGCAACCGATTCATCGGCTTTTGCCAACCGGATTGAAGGTGTCGGACAAGACCCCAGCATTCCCCTGCCTGAATCACTAGTCGAACCCCCAATCTCGCCTGCCTAAATCCTCTCTCGAGATCGACGCGAAAGCGCCCGGACAGCCGGGCGATCGTCCAATGAACTCTGAGAGAAGGAGAGGCCATGATTAGGCCAAAGACTTTGCTGCTGTCCCTCGTTGGCGGCGGCGCGGGGGTCATCTGTGCGCTTATGTTGAGCGCAGGGACGGCCCACGCAGCAACACCGACCACCCAGGTCGGACTGGTAAATGCAAATGTTCCCGTCAACGTGAGTGACGTTGCTGCGGCTGTTGTCGGGCACGCGACGGCGAATAGCTCACCGGAAGGGCCGGCAACGACCCCGTCGAGCTGGAGCGGAGGCGGCTCCTCGGACATGCCGTCCGCCCCGTCGGATCGGAGCGGAGGCGGCTCCTCGGACATGCCGTCCGCACCGTCGGGGTGGGGCGACAGCGCAGGATCGCCGCATGCAACAGCACCGACCACCCAGGTCGGAGTGGTAAATGCCAACGCTCCCGTCAACGTGAGTGACGTCGCTGCGGCCGTTGCAGGGGACGCGAATGCGAACAGCTCACCGGAAGGGCCGGCAACGACCCCGTCGGATTGGAGCGGAGGTGGCTCATCGGAGACGCCGTCCGCCTCGTCGGACTCCATGCAGCCAGGAGGGGCGGCCACCGCCGACCCCGCTGAGGATGGAGCCAGTCCACCTGCAACCACCCAGCAAGTCGGGTTGGTCAATGCCAACGCGCCGGTCAACGTCAGTGACATTGCCGTTGCGGTTCTCGGGCAGGCGACCGCAGGCCCCCCACCTATTGGAGTTGGGGGCAGTGACCCGGTCGCCACCCAGCAACTCGGGTTGGTCAATGCCAATGTCCCGGTGAACGTGTGCGGCATCAGCGCCGCCGTGCTCGGACTTGCCAACTCGGACTGCGCACCGACGGGCCCGACTACCCAGCAACTCGGGTTGGTCAATGCCAATGTCCCGGTGAACGTGTGCGGTATCAGCGCCGCCGTGCTCGGACTTGCCAACTCGGACTGCGCACCGACGGGCCCGACTACCCAGCAACTCGGGTTGGTCAATGCCAATGTCCCGGTGAACGTGTGCGGCATCAGCGCCGCCGTGCTCGGACTTGCCAACTCGGACTGCGCACCGACGGGCCAGACCACGCAGCAAGGTGGTCTGGTAAACGTGAATGTCCCGGTGAACGTGTGTGGCATATCTGTCGGCTTGTTGGGTGATGCCGCAAGCTCATGTGGCACCCCCGGGACCCCAGGCACGCCCAGGTACCCCAGGTACCCCCGGAACCCCAGGAACGCCAGGAACGCCCAGGCACGCCCGGAACGCCCGGGTACGCCAGGACACGCCCGGCACGCCCGGAACGCCCGGAACCCCAGGTACCCCCGGAACGCCCGGCACACCCGGAACGCCCGGAACCCCGGGAACCCCAGGCACACCCGGAACGCCCGGCACGCCCGGAACCCCGGGTACTCCGGGTTCACCAGGAACTCCAGGAACGCTCGGCTCAACCAGTACGCCCGGCAACCCTGGAGCCAGGCTCACTGCCCTCGTGTTGACGCCTGTGCCCGCCGCGCAGACAGTGGCCACGGGACCCTCGGGTTCCGCGACGGGCACAACTGGGACGACGGCACTCGCATTTACCGGTGCCGACACGTCGCTGGAGCTGGTTCTGGCCGGCCTGCTCTTGTTGCTCGGTCTGATCCTGCTCCTGGCCACCAGGCGGGAGCGGAGAACCACCTGACAGTTGTGGGTTCCGGCTCCCTGCCGCGGTGAATGCGCCTCGGCAGGGGGCCGGAACCAAGCTGTTAGCCAGGTTGCGTCGGCCCGGAGCGCCCGGGCGCCGCCCACCGGCGGCCCGCGCCCTGCCAGCCGCCCAGGAGTCAAGCAGCGAAGTGGGAACCAGCGACGTGGCACCCCGTCGACGTGGGAACCGCACGACGTCGCAACCAACCGAGTGGCTCAGCTTGGATCTGCCGGCGCCGGCGGGCGGAAGGCAAAGGGGAGGTCCCCCAGCCGTACCAGGACCGACGCCACCGAACGGCCGAGGGGTGCCAACGCCTCGGCCAGATTGGACGGAGTCTCCAGTATCGCCTCGTCCAACGGACATGCCCCCTCGTAGCTGACCTCTACGGCGCACTCCGGCCCTCGGGGATCGTCGGCGAACACCTGCTCGACGGTGGGGGAGCCCCTGGTCAAGCGATCGCTGCCCAGGACGGAGAGGTCGGCGGGAAGAGCCTCGAGCAATGGGGGAAGCTCTGGCACGGCGTCAAGATTCTGAGCCCGGAAGGCGATCTCCACCAGAAGCTCTGGGAGCTCCTCGGGTTCCTCGCCGATTGACCAGCTCCGGTACGCCGTCTGGCTCCACGTCGGCCAGTCCAGGCTCGTGTCCATCCGGATGCGAGCCGGGCGCTGCTCACCGGGGAGGCTATAGGAGGTCTCGAAGCTGACGTCGCCCAGGAACACGTCGACCTGGAACCGTTCTTCGACGGCCTGGCGCTGGAGCAGGGCGGACTCGAAGGACTCCTTGAGGGAGGTCACGAGCTGAATGAAAATGTGGTCGAGCATTGCGCGGCAGAGGCTACCGTTCTTCCGTGGACCACTACATGAGCCCGGTGCGGCTGCTTGCGACCACAGGCCGGAGGTAGCCGCACGATGGCGCCATCGACCGACTGGCTCGATCGCCGCGTGATCGCCTATGCCCACCAGGGAGGCGCCTGGGAAGGGCCGTCGTCCACGCTGTACGCCATCGGCAACGCCCTGACCGCCGGGGCCACGGCCATCGAGCTCGATGTCCATGGCACCGCAGACGGCCATCTGGTCGTCTGTCACGATGCTGCGGTGGATCGGACCACAGACGGAACCGGCGAGATCGCCGCCATGACCCTGGCTGAGGTCCGAAGGCTCGACAACTCCTACTGGTGGGTGCCGGGCTCGGACGTGGACCACGACCAGCCACCGGAGGCTTTCCCCTTCCGGGGCCGGGCACCCGACGACCCGGACTTCCGGATCGCCACGCTGGAGGAGGTGCTCGAGCGGTTCCCCGGTGTGATCCTCAACCTGGACATCAAGCAGACCGCTCCGGTGGTGACGCCCTACGAGGCGACACTGGCCGCCATGCTCCGGCGTTTCGGCCGGGTCGACGACGTCATCGTGGCGTCATTCCTCGATGCCGCCACCGACGCCTTCTCGGCCTATGCCCCCGAGATCCCCACGTCGGCCGGGACCCTCGCCGTGAGCGCCTTCTACCAGGCGGTGGCGGCCGGAGAGACCCCTGCGCCAATGGATCACGTGGCCCTGCAGGTTCCCCATCGGGTCGGCGAGCTCGAGCTCGTGAACGAGGCGTTCGTCGAGGCGGCCCATCGGGCCGGGCAGGCCGTCCATACGTGGACCATCGATGACCGGTCAGAGATGGCCGAACTGGTCGAGTTGGGGGTCGATGGGATCATCACCGACCTCCCGACAGAGCTCGACACCGTCCTGCGCAAGCACGAGGCCAAGTGGATACCGTCGGAGGCAGCCGTCTGAACCAAGCGCCTCAACGCCGGCTGAACCGAATGGGTCAACGCGGCCTGAACCGCCGCCTGAACCAACTGGGCGGGCTCAGCCCCGGCCGCAGTTCGGCTTCTTGCCGTGGTTGGCCTTCTTCTTGGCCCGGATCTTGCGCTTGTTGGTTCGTTTCGACATAGCTCGGAAAGACTACTCGGTCGACTAGGTTGCCACCAGTGGAGGCACTCGGGCACATGACCTGGCTGCTCCGAGGGGGTGATGTGCTGGCCGCCGTGGATGTCGTCGAGCCTCGGATCCCCTTCGGCCAGGGCTTGCACGGCAGGGACGGCTACGAGGGCGCCATGGTGCTCGCCCGGACCCGGGCCGTGCACACCTTCGGCATGCGATTCCCGGTCGACGTCGCCTACTGCGACGACGACCTCGTGGTCATACGGGTCCGCCGCATGCGCCCCTGGCGGGTGGGCATGCCCTGCCCCAAGGCACGGCTCGTGATCGAGGGCGAAGCGGGGTCCTTCGAGCGATGGGGCCTGGCCGTCGGAGACACCGTGGAGCTGCGGTGAGCGGGGAACCCGGCGTGGAGGTCAGCGAGGGCAAGATCGTCCTGGTGGCTACCCCTATCGGCAATCTGGGCGACCTCTCGCCCAGGGCGGTGGACGCGCTGGCGACAGCCGATGTCATCTACTGCGAGGACACGCGGCACTCCCGCAAGCTGCTGACCCACGCCGGGATCAGCGGGACGCCGCTTCGCTCCCTGCACGAGCACAACGAGGACCAGCGCATCGCACAGGTCCTGCAGGAGGCGGCAGCGGGCCGTGTCGTCGCCCTCGTCAGCGATGCGGGCATGCCCGGGATCTCGGACCCCGGCAGCCGTCTCGTGGCCGCCGCATCCGAGGCCGGCGTGACGGTATCGGTGGTTCCCGGGCCCTCGGCGGTGGTGTCGGCGCTGGTGGTCAGCGGCCTGGCCACCAACCGGTTCTGCTTCGAGGGTTTCCTGCCCCGGTCGGGCCGAGACCGCCGCCGCCGGTTGGAGCAGCTGTCGGGCGAGGAGCGGACCACCGTGCTCTTCGAGGCTCCCGGCCGGGTTCTGGCCACCTTGGAGGATCTGGCCATCTCCTGCGGTGGCGGTCGGCGGGTGGCGGTGGCCCGGGAGCTGACCAAGCTGCACGAGCAGATCTGGCGGGGGACGCTCGACGAGGCGCTGTCCTGGGCGAGGGGGACCGACATGCGGGGCGAAGTGGTGCTGGTGGTCGAGGGGGCCAAGGCGCCGGAGGCGCCGGTGGTCGAAGATGCCGAGGTCGTAGAGGCAATTTCCCTCCATCTCGAGGCGGGCGAGCGGACCCGGGGTGCGGTTGACGCCGTGGCCGCCCAGTTCGGCCTCCCGCGCCGCCGGGTCTACGACCTGGCCCTGGGTTCGAAGAGCACCGGCGAGGGTCCCGACGACAGGAATGCCCAGCCGGATGGGAGGGTTGGAGAATAAGGAACAGCGCAGGACCAGCGCACAATCACCGTTGCGCGCTGGAGTGGACCGAGAGGGGACGCGCGATGTTCGGACGGTCGCAGTTGGACACGACGCAGGCACCGGCAGTGGGGCCGGGGGACGTTCCCGAGGGGTTGGCCCTCGCCGCCTTCGCAGCAGGGTGCTTCTGGGGGGTCGAGGAGTTCTTCCGGGAGATCCCCGGTGTTGTCGACGCCGTCTCCGGTTACGAGGGAGGGTTCGTGGCCAATCCAAGCTATGAGCAGGTCTGCTCGGGCACGACCGGGCACGCCGAGGCCGTCCTGGTCACCTTCGATCCCACGGTGGTCTCCTATCCCCAGCTGCTCGAGGCCTTCTGGCGTCACCACGACCCGACCACCCTCAACCGGCAGGGTCCCGACCGGGGCACCCAGTACCGCTCGGCCGTCTTCACCTACAGCGATGAGCAGGCGCTCCAGGCCAAGGAGTCCATCGAGCAGTTCCAGGGCCGGTTCAAGCGCCCCATCGTCACCGAGGTCACCCCGGCGTCGACCTTCTGGCCGGCCGAGGCGTACCACCAGCGCTATACCGAGCGCACCGGGATGGGCGGTTGCCACGTCGCCAACTGGTGAGCCGATCGGCGACCGGTCGGCCCGATGGCATCCGGTCGGTACGCTACCGGCGGTGCCCCGCTTCTACGTCACGACCCCGATCTACTACGTCAACGACGCCCCGCACGTCGGTCACGCCTACACCACGGTCAACGCCGATGCGTTGGCCCGTTGGCACCGGCTGGTCGGGGACGACGTCTTCTTCCTGACCGGAACGGACGAGCACGGCCAGAAGGTGGCCCGGGCCGCTGAGGAGCACGGGGTCACGGCGCAGGAGTGGACCGATCAGCTCTCGACCCGCTTCGCCGCGGCGTGGGACGAGCTCGACATCAGCAACGACGACTTCATCCGCACGACCGAGCCCCGCCATCACCGGACGGTGCAGCAGTTCCTCCAGCAGATCTACGACAACGGCTGGATCGTGAAGGACACCTACAGCGGGCTCTACTGCGTCTCCTGCGAGCAGTACTACAGCGAGGCCGAGCTGCTCGAAGGCAGGTTGTGCCCAGTCCACCGGACGCCGGTCGACGTCCTCGAGGAGGACAACTACTTCTTCCGCCTGAGCGCCTTCGAGGACCGGCTGATCGAGTGGTACGAGAAGCACCCCGACGCGGTGATGCCCGAGGCCAAGCGAAACGAGGCCCTGAGCTTCATCAGGGGCGGCCTCAACGACATATCCATCACTCGCACCTCGATCACCTGGGGTGTCCCCGTGCCTTGGGACAGCGCCCACGTGTTCTACGTCTGGTACGACGCGTTGGTGAACTACCTCACCGCCATCGGGTACGGCGAGGACGAGGAGCGCTTTGCCGCCTGGTGGCCCGCCGTCCATCACCTGATCGGGAAGGAGATCATCCGCTTCCATTGTGTGTGGTGGCCGGCCATGTGCATGGCCGCGGGGATCGACCCACCGGCCCAGGTGCAGGTCCACGGCTGGCTCCTGGTGGGTGGGGAGAAGATGTCCAAGTCGAGCCTCAACCAGATCGCTCCCGGGGACCTGGTGGCCGATTACGGCGTCGACCCGGTGCGGTACCACCTGTTGCGGGACACGCCGCTCGGGTCCGACGGGGACTTCTCGGCCGAGGGGATGACTGCCCGCTACAACGCCGACCTGGCCAACAACCTGGGCAACCTGCTGGCCCGGGTGACCACCGTCGTCGCCAGCAAGTGCAACGGCATCGGCCCATCGCCAGACAGCGACAGTAGGCTGGCGGCGGTGGCGGCCTCGGTGGGCGCCGAAGCCATCGGCGCATGGAACGACTCCCTTCCCCATCTGGGCCTCGAGGCCACCTGGCGGCTGATCCGCGAGACCAACGCCGAGCTCGAGACGGCCGAGCCCTGGAAGTCCGAACCGGGTCCCGCCGTCGATGCCGTCCTCGGCAGTGCCCTCGAGGCGCTGCGGATCGTCGCCCTCCTGGTCTCGCCGGCCATGCCGACCTCGGCCGATGAGATCTGGCGCCGGATCGGCCTGAGCGGGAGCCCGTCGGAGGGACGGCTTCCCGAGGACGCAACCTGGGGTCGCTACCCCGGCGGCCTGCCTGTCGAGAAGGGCCAGCCGCTGTTCCCGCGGCGCAAGGTGTGACGGCCGCCCGGTGACGAGGCGCGCTGCAAGCTGTATGGACAAGAGCGGGATGGACAGAAGCAGGATGGAAAGGATCCGGGTGGAAAGGATCGGGGTGGACGGGGCGGCAGGGGGGAAGGGGACACGATGAGCGACGCCGTCCTGGAGTGGTTCGATTCGCACTGCCACCTGCAAGACGAGTACCTGGATGCCGGGGCCGCCGACAGCACCACCGGGGCCGCCGACAGCACGGCCCGGGCCGCCGACAGCACGGCCGGGGCCGCACACGGCCAGGCCGGGGCGGTGCACGCCACACCGCTGAACGCGGCCCTCGCCCGAGCCTCGGAGGCGGGCGTGACCCGGCTGATCTGTGTGGGCACCGGAGCGCGTTCGTCCGAGGAGGCCGTGGCCATGGTCCGCAGGCTCCGCGATCCTGGCTCAACCGCTCGGGCCGAAGGCATCGAGGCGTGGGCCACCGTGGGCTTGCACCCCCACGACGCCTCCGACGGCGTCGACGACGCCGCCGCGGTGCTCGACGATGCACTGCTGACCGATGCACGTGGAACGGCGGCGGTGGTAGCCGTGGGTGAGTGCGGGCTCGACTACCACTACGACCACTCGCCCCGGGACGCGCAGCGGGCCGCCTTCGCCGTACAGGTCGAGCTGGCCCACCGCCACGGCCTTGCCCTTGTCGTCCACACCCGGGAGGCATGGGACGACACCTTCGACGTGCTGGCCTCCGCCGGCGTCCCCGAGCGGACGGTCTTCCACTGCTTCACCGGTGGGCCGGCCGAGGCGCGACGATGCCTGGACCTCGGCGCATCCCTCTCCTTCAGCGGGATCGTGACCTTCAAGAGCGCCGACGACGTGCGGGAAGCAGCCGAGCTCTGCCCGCTGGACCGCCTGCTGGTGGAGACCGACTCGCCCTTCCTCGCTCCCGTTCCCCACCGGGGCTCGGTCAACGAGCCGGCCCGGGTTCCCCTGGTCGGCTGGGCGGTGGCCCGGGTCAAGGGCCTGTCGGCCGAGGTGGTGGCTGAGTCGTCGACCCGAGCCGCACGGGCCGTGTTTGCCCTCTGATGTCTTGGAGGGCGCCCGCATGACCCACAGCCCGGCCGATATCAGCCAGCTCCTGGCCGACAACGACCTCCGTCCCAGCCGGGCCCTGGGGCAGAACTTCGTTGCCGATGCCAACACGGTCCGCCGGATCGTCCGGCTGGCCGAGCTGGAGCCCGGGCAACCGGTGGTCGAGATCGGTGCAGGGCTCGGCTCACTCACCCTGGCGCTGGCCGAAGCGGGGGCCAGGGTCACCGCCGTCGAGATCGACCGTCATGTCCTGCCCGTGCTCCGCCGGCAGGTCGAGCCCTGTGGGGTCCGCGTCATCGAGGCCGATGCCCTCCGACTGGACTGGGGCGAGCTGCTCGGGGAGGACGGGGACGGGCGGTGGGCCCTGGTCGCCAACCTCCCCTACAACGTGGCCACCCCGCTCGTCGTCCGGGTGCTCGAGGAGGCGCCGCAGGTCGGTTCGCTCTTGGTGATGGTGCAGCGAGAGGCGGGAGAACGCCTGGCTGCCGGGGCGGGCGATGAGGCCTACGGGGCCGTATCGGTGAAGGTGGCCTACTGGGCCACGGCCAAGGTGGTCGGGCGGGTGCCCCCGTCGGTGTTCGTGCCGCGGCCGAGGGTCGAGTCCGTGCTGGTGCGCCTGGTCCGCCGGTCGGACCCGGGCGCCGAATCGGTGGGCGTCTCCTACGATCGGCTGTTCGCGGTGGTCCGGGGGGGCTTTGCCCACCGGCGCAAGATGCTCCGCCGCTCCCTCGCCGACCTGGTCTGTCCGGAGGCGTTCGCAGAGGCGGGCGTCGCCCCCACGGCGCGGGCCGAGGAGCTCACGCTCGAGGAGTGGGGAAAGCTGGCTGGGGCGAGCCGACCATGACGGCGACTCGGCCCGGCGCAGGGAGCGGGCACGCCGGCGCGGAGCACCACACGGCAGGTGGGCCCACCGGTGGCGCCGACCCGACCGTTCCGGTGGAGCTCGCGGCGCCGGCCAAGCTCACGCTGTCGCTGCGCGTCACCGCCGTGCGCCCGGACGGCTACCACGAGCTCGACGCCGAGATGGTGGCCCTCGACCTCCACGACACCCTGGTGATCGAGTCGGGCACCGGGTTGACGGTCGAGCCCGAGCCGCCCGCACGTGCCAGGGTGGGCCCGGTCCCGACCGGCCCGGACAACCTGGTGAACAGGGCGTTGGCCGCGGTGGGCCGGGAGTCCCGGGTCCGGCTGATCAAGCGGGTCCCGCCCGGGGCCGGGCTCGGGGGAGGCTCCGCCGATGCGGCCGCCGTGCTGCGGTGGGCCGGCTGCACCGATCTCGCCGTGGCCGCCGACCTGGGGGCCGATGTGCCGTTTTGCGTTGTCGGGGGCCGGGCAGCCGTACGCGGGATCGGCGAGTCGGTGGTGCCGCTTCCCTTTGAGGAGCGGCAATTCGTGCTCCTCCTGCCCCCATTCGGTGTCGACACGGCGGCCGTCTATCGCGCCTGGGATGACCTCAGGTCATCCGTTGGGGCGGGGAGTGGTCAGGTCGGAACCGGCCCGGCGCGGAGCCGATCGACGGGGACGAACGACTTGGAGGCGGCAGCGCTCATGGTCGAGCCCCGCTTGGCCGCGTGGCGCGACCTCTTCTCGGAGGTCAGCGGGTCCCAACCGCTACTGGCCGGAAGCGGCTCGACGTGGTACCTCGAGGGGACGCCGGCTGATTTGGGCCTTGCCGGCAGGGACTCCCTGAGGCTCGGCTCGGCCGAGGGAGCGGTGGTGGCGGCGAGGACGGTCCCGGCGAATTGGCCTTGATGGCGCCGTCGCCGCGACGCCCTGAGGAAAAGTCGCAGGATGACCAGGGGAAAACATCCCCCTGAGCAGCGAATTACTTGCCGGCGGCTCGTCGCTGCCAGCGGGTGGCCTTCAACATCTTCTTGTGCTTCTTCTTGCGCATGCGCTTGCGGCGCTTTTTGATCAACGATCCCATGTCGTGCGGCAGGCTAGCCGCCAACGGGCGGCAGCGCCACGTGGCGCGCTGTCAGTCGGGGTCGATCGGGATGTCGGTGAGCTGCAGCTCGGGCAGGCTGAAGCGGAAGATCGCCCCACCTCCGGGGGCGTGTCCCGCGACGACGGAGCCACCCTCTTCCCGGGCCACCTGGGCCACGATGGCCAGCCCGAGCCCCGACCCCGGACGACCCCGGGCCGCTGGGGCGCGGTAGAAGCGGTCGAAGATGTGGACGAGGTCGTCGTCGCTGATGCCGGGCCCGTGGTCGCGCACCACGACGGTGCCGGCGACGCAGGACACCTCGACCACTCCGCCGTCGGGGCTCCACTTGAGCGCATTGTCGAGCAGGTTGCCGATGGCCCGTTCGAGCCGGTTCCTCGACCCGGTCACCAGGCTGGGCCGGATGGTGGCTCTGAAGGTCACATTGCGGCTGCGCCCGTGGGTGGTGGCTACCGAGACGGCATCGGCCACCACGCTGTCCAGGCTGACGATTCCCGATGTCAACGCGGGCACGTCACCACGGGCCAGTTCCGACATGTCCCCGACGAGGGAGGTCAGCTCGTCGAGCTGGGTCAGGACATCCCCGATGAGGACGCTCCGTTCCTCGGGGGCGAGCTCCTCGAGCCGGCGGGCCACCTCCATGTTGGTCTTGAGGCTGGTGATCGGGGTGCGGAGCTCGTGGGAGGCGTCGAGGACCAGCTGACGCTGGGAGTCGCGGGACGAGTCCAGGGCGGCCAGGAGGCGGTTGAAGGCCCGGCGCAGCCGCCCAAGTTCGTCAGGGCCTCCTGGGTCCAGGCGCTGCGAGACGTCGGTCGTCTCGGCCAGCCCCTCCACCGCCTCGGTGAGGCTGTTGAGTGGCACCAACGCGGTGCGGCCCACCAACAAGCCCAACAGGACGGCGAGGGTGACGCCGACGGCGGCGATGACCCAGAGGTCGAGGGCCAGGCTCCGCAGCTCTTTGTTCACGCCGGTGAGGGGGGCGGTGATCTGCAACGCGCCGCGATCGATCAGGTTCGAGGATCCGTCGGACAAGCGGTAGGTCGTAAAGTTGGGGACCGGTTCGACGATCTCGCGGGCATCGATGCCGCGGACGGTGACGTCGGTGAAGAAGCCCTTCTGCCGCCCGGCGGCCACGGCCTTGACGTCGTCGGTGACCGGGATGACCACCGGCCCGCTTCCTGTGAACCCGTTGGGCGGCACCAACTGGACGCACTGTCCCAGGGTGGTGGTGCACCCGTTGGTGATCGGGTTGGACAGGACGTTCTGGGCCTGCTGGGTGAGCGTGTCGTCGATGGAGCCGATGAGCGAGTTCTTGGACACGACGTACGCAGCCACGGCGGCCAGCACGACAGCGATCACCACCGCGGTGGTGGCCGCCATCACCAGGCGGGCCCGGAAGGTCATTGCTCGCGCAGGACGTACCCGACACCCCGGGCTGTGTGGATCAGCCGGGGCTCGCCACCCTCTTCTGTCTTGCGTCGGAGGTAGCCGACATAGACGGCCAACGAGTTGGTGCCCGAGTCGAAGGAGTAGCCCCACACCCGGTCGAGGATGACCTCGCGGGTGAGGACCTGGCGAGGATGGCGGAGGAGGAGCTCGAGGAGGTCGAACTCGATGCGGGTGAGGGTGAACTCCCGGTCTCCTCGGCGGGCCTCCCGGCTACCCGGGTCGAGCTCCAGGTCGGCGAACCGCAGGATCTCCCCGCCGTCGTCGTGCCGGCGCCGGAGCAGGGCGCGGAGCCGGGCCAGCAGCTCGGCCAGGGCGAAGGGCTTCACCAGGTAGTCGTCGGCCCCGGCGTCGAGCCCCTGGACCCGGTCGTTGATGGCGTCTCGGGCGGTGAGCATCAATACCGGCGTGTCGTCGCCGGCGGCCCGCATCCGGCGGCAGACCTCGAGCCCGTCGAGCGTGGGCAGCTGAATGTCCAGCACCACCGCGTCGGGTGGCCTGACGGCGATCTCCTCCAGGGCGACGGGACCGTCGCCGGCCACCGCCACCTCGTAGCCCTCGAGACGCAGCGCCCGGTTGAGTGCGGCGCCGACCGACGGGTCGTCGTCGACGACGAGGATCTTCATCGGGACGCCTCACCGATCTGCTCGGTGACCTGCGAGGGAAGACAGTGCATCGCAGGCGGAGCCTACCGGGGCGGCGGCGCCGTGCCGTGGCAGTGGTCTCGGTCGGTGGGATCGGGACTCGGGCGGTTGGCCTAGCCTATGGTTCTGACGCGGGCGCCATCGGTGCTGCCGGCGGGCCTATCCGGGGTAGTTCAATTGGCAGAACGTCGGCCTTTGGAGCCGGATGTTGGAGGTTCGAGCCCTCCCCCCGGAGCCACCTCGAAGACCAGGGATGCACGGCACCGCTACTGGCCGCAGTCCGACAGGCGGACCAGGGGATCGGAACGGGATCGCTTGATGGCAACGTTGTGACCCCATTAACGTGAGTACTGGGCCGCTGAGGGGAACGTTATGCCCAAAAGATCAGCGATGGTCATGACGGTGTGCGGACTGGTGGCGCTGAGTGCGATCGCTGTTTGGTCGGTGGCCGGTGTCAGCCAGGCAGCGACTTCATACGACGAGCACGCCCCAACCTTCTACCTGTCGCTTGGGGACTCCTATTCGATCGGCTTCCAGCCCACGGCCGTCAGCTCAACCGACCCCACCGGTGGAACACCCGGATACACCGCCTACGTTGCCAATCATGAGCAGATGACGCTCCAGAACTTTGGGTGCGGCGGCGCCACCACTTCTTCGATCATTGGCACAATCGGATGCGGTGATCCGGCGGCTTTTGACGCCGTGCCGTACCCCACCACCACGCAAGAGCAGGCAGCGTTGGACTTCATTGCCGCTCACCCCGGTCAGGTGGGCCTCATCACCATCTCCATTGGTGGCAACGACGTGACCAGCTGCGCCCAGCCCAACCCGACAGCCGCTGCCGCCTGCCTCACGGCTGCTGACAGCAAGATTACGGCCAACGTCACGCGTCTGGTCTCGTCGCTCAACGTCGCCCTGAGTTCGGCTGGGGACACTGCCAGGATCGTTGGATTGACCTATCCGGATGTGATCCTTGGCGCATACGTCAACCCAGGGGGTGCCGTAGGTCAGGCATTGGCCGCTCAGTCGGTGCAAGATTTCGACTCGCTGATCAATCCCACCCTCAAGAGCGCCTACACGTCCGGCGTGCCGAACGGCACCTTTGTGAATGTGACCGACGCCCCGTTCCGTCGTGCCTTCTCCGGTGCCGACACGCCATTGACTTTGACCCAAAGAACCAAGGCGTTCGGCATCATTCCAGTCGCAGTTCAGGAGATCTGCCGACTCACGTACTTCTGCACCCTCCAGAACATCCACGCCAATACCCGTGGCTACAGGTTCATCGGCACGTTGATCGTGGCCACCCTTGAATCCCGCCGCCTGGACGGCACCGAATGGAGCGGTTTGCCTCACTAGGGACTCGACTGCGCCGTCAATACGATCCCTTGAACGGACCGGCGGCCGGCTCCTCGCCCCGGTGTCGCGGCCTACGATGAAGCCGCGACGTGCGTCGATCCTCGAGATCACACGGCACCCGGAACGGATGTGGCGAGGATTTCAAACAATCAACGAGGGAAGGGCTGTGACCATGCTCACGTCGGATCTCGACTCCTACACCGTGGTTGACGACGGTGATGACGAACCCATTCTGTATTGGAAGGACGGTCGGGAGGTCGATACGTGGCGAGAGGGCTACCCGTACGCCGATCGCTTCGATCATGACGAATACGAAACCACCAAGCGCCACTTGCAGATCGAGCTTCTGAAACTCCAGAACTATCTCAAGGAGAGCGGCCGTCGGATGTTGGTCATCTTCGAGGGGCGAGACGCGGCCGGAAAAGGTGGCACGATCAAGCGGTTCATGGAGCACCTGAACCCAAGGGGCGCACGAGTAGTGGCACTCGAGAAGCCCGCCGAGAGAGAACTCACGCAGTGGTATTTCCAGCGGTACGTCCCCCATCTCCCCTCCGGTGGCGAGATCGTCCTGTTCGACCGATCCTGGTACAACCGTGCCGGTGTGGAACGGGTCATGGGCTACTGCACCAATGACCAGTACGAGCAGTTCATCGACCAAGTCCCGTATTTCGAGAAGCTGCTGGTGGAAGACGGAATTGAACTGGTGAAACTGTGGTTCTCCGTCTCGAAGAGCGAGCAGCGCACCAGATTCATCGTCCGCCAGATCGATTTCGTCCGCCGATGGAAGCTCTCACCGACCGACCTCGAATCCCTCGAGCGTTGGGATGACTACACCCGGGCGAAAGAGGCGATGTTCCTGGGCACCGACACCGACTGGGCCCGATGGACCGTCGTGAAGAGCAACGACAAGCGCAGGGGCCGCCTCAACGCCATGCGTCATGTCCTGAGCCTCATCGACTACCCCTATAAGGATTCCGAGATCGCCGTCGCGCCTGACCCGCTCATCGTTGGCCCCGCGAACGAACTCTTCGAGCACGGCGAACGTGCAGGGAACTGACCGACGACCCCGGCGCTGGGTCACGGCACGTGCTCAGGCCCCTCGGGGGAGGCGACCAGGTAGAAGATCATGAGGACCACCAGCGAGGCAGCCACGATGCCGACCGATTCGAAGAAGGCGTAGTAGTCGAGGAAAGTGCCGACCGGTGGTGCCCCCGGTGCCGCCGTTCGGAGCGCGACTAGCGCGAAGACCATGGCGCTCAGCCATGCCAGGAGCCGGGTCTCCATCGGGCGCCGGCGCCGAACCACCATGTAGGTGATGCAGCCGGCCAGGATGGCCAGGGCCCAGTAGATGGCCATCATGGCCAGGACCCACCCGCGGCTCACCAGGGAGCGACTGACGGTAAGGGTGATTGCGAGGACGCCATCGCCACCGGTGTGGGTGGCGGCCGTCACGATGGTGCCGGCGGCCACGCTCGACCCCTCGATCTTGAGCGGCAGGATCGTGCGGTTGACCTTGCTCAGGGTGGTGTCGGTTCCGTTCAGGGCGAGCACGTCGACGGCGACCTGGTAGGAATCGAACGGGTAGTCCGAGATCGCACCACGCTCGAAGGAGAGAATCGCGGTGCGCTCCTGGTCGATCTGGTTCGGGCGCACGACGAGCGACGGTACGGAGCCGACGGAGCTGAACACGGTCGCTCCCTCGGCAGGTAGGGCATTTCCGGGCCCGGCCTGCAATCGGGCCCGAATGCCGCCGGTCGCCGCATCCAGTGAGTCCACGGTCAACAGGAGCACGACAGCCGGCTCCTTCGCGCCTGATGGTGACGACGCCACCACGAAGGTGGATCGTTGGGTGGTCGACCCGCCTCGTGGGACGGTCACGGCAACGAGGACGGCGGCCCCGAGAAAGAGGACGAGTGCGACGGCCCCGACGGCCCACGGTCGCTTGGCCCCGGCGGTCGGTTCCCTCGGCTCGTTCTCCGCCACTGACGGCCCCCCTTGGCTGCGAATCGCTCGGGACGCTGTCCGGGATTCAGCGCAGGCAAACTACCAGGTACCTGCATACGACCCGTAGGATGCGCTCGAGCCCAACCCATTCGGGCTGAGCTCGATGCCGATCTCGAGGGGGTCATGGTCGATGACGGAGTCCAGCTCGCCACCCCAGTCAGCAGCGGCACAGCCGTCGGGGGCGCAACCGGCGCGCCACGACCTGTGGGCGACCGGCGCCGAGCGACGGGACGCGGGGAGGGCCGCCCGTGAAGGGGCAGGACGGACCCGGCTTGGACAGTGGCGGGAGGACGAGCGTGGGCACGACACGCTGCAGACGATCCTGGCCCAAAACCAGATGCGGGTGCCCGAGCTCGCCCCCCTCCGCCACCAGCGCATGGCCGCCTCACCGTGGAACTACTACCGGGGTGCTGCGGCGGTGATGGCCTCGGACCTGGCATCCCGACCCAACAGCGGGCTCGAGGTGCAGCTCTGCGGAGACGCCCACGTCCTCAATTTCGGGCTGTGGGCGACTCCCGAGCGGAACCTCATGTTCGATCTCCGCGACTTCGACGAGACCCTGCCTGGACCGTTCGAGTGGGACGTGAAGCGCCTGGCAGCCAGCCTGGTGGTCCTGGCCCGGGAGAGCGGGCTGAAGCAGCGGAAAGCCGATGCCGCCGTCGCCGCCGCGGTCGAGGCCTACAGCCAGCGCATCCACCGATACGCCCGCACGCCCGAGCTCGACATCTGGTACGAAGGCATCCACGTTGACAGCTTGATCAGCTACTACGAGCCGGCCGACCGTGGGCAGATCTCGGTCCACATCGAGAAGAAGAAAAAGAAGCGTACGAGCCGGGGCGCCTTCGCCAAACTCGCGGCTATGGCCCACGGCCGCCCGCGGATCACCGAGGAGCCGCCGCTGCGCGTCGCGATCAGCGACGACGAACAGGCGGACCTGGTCGACCACCTCCTGGCCGAATACCGACTGACCCTCCAAGAGGACCGACGGAGCCTGTTCGACCGGTTCACACCGGTTGATGTCGTTCGCCAGGTCGTGGGGGTGGGCAGCGTCGGGATGCGGGTCTATCTGGTCCTCTTGGAAGGGCGTACCGGAGCCGACCCACTGTTCCTGCAGATCAAGCAGGCCGGGCCCTCGGTGTACGAGCCCCATGTCCGACCGAGCCGGCACGACAATCACGGAGCTCGGGTGATCAACGGGAAGCGACTGGTCCAGAGCGCCACCGACATCTTCGTCGGGTGGGGATCATTGCATGGGAGGGACTATTACGTGCGCCAGTTCCGCGACATGAAGATCATCCCGACTGCCACACTGATCACCCCTCAGCTGGCCGAGTTCGCCACCGCCTGCGGCGAGACGCTGGCCCGGGCCCACGCTCGGACGGGCGACCCGATGGCCATCGACAGCTACATCGGGAAGGGCCCGAAGTTCGTGAAGGCGATGAGCCAGTTCGCCCGCCTGTATGCCGGACAGAACGAACGAGACCACGCCCAGCTCGTCGCGGCCATCGCGGCCGGCAGGGTGGACAGCATGCCGGGCTGAGGATCAACCGGCGATCGGCCAGCCGTGCGTGGGGTTGCCCGCTCCCTCTCCGGACTGCTCGGCCAGCCGGATGCCCAACTCGGCGGCCCGGACGCGGTAGCGGTCGATGTTGCGTCGCTTCACGTCCTCGTACCCCCTGATCCCGTCGGCCAGCGCGGCGATCTCCGTCAGGAGTCCGGCGGTCGCCGGGGTCAGCCGTTCGAGCGACGTGGCCACCAGTGCGAGGTACTCGGCGACCAGCGCCCGCTCGGTCCGGCGCATCCGAGACCAGCCGAAGAGGTCGAAGGGGGTGCCCCGCAGGTGCCGCCCGGCACGGAGCATCCAGAACGCGGGGCGGGCCGCCGGGCCCAGGTGGATCTTGCGCCTGAGGCCCATCGCCTTGAGGAGGGGCGGGTGCAACAGCACCTTGGTGGAGGCGCCCTCGCCGAACTCGGCGGCCAGCGCCGCCTGCTGGGCCGGGTCGAGATGGAGGCGAGCCACCTCGTACTCGTCCTTGTAGGCCATCAGCTTGTGCAGCCCGCGGGCGAACGCGGTGGTTATGGGATAGGCGGGGTCCGCGCTTCGCTCGCCCTCGATGCGGGCTACCTGGAGCACCTTGTCCATGTAGCGCCGGGCGTAGGCGGCGTTCTGGTAACCGGCGAGGTCGGCCGCCCGGAACTCGAGCAGTCCGGTCAGGACGGCAGGCGCGGAGGCCAGGCCGGCTCGCAACGAGGCCGGTGGAGCGGGCAACGACGGTTCGGTCGGGACGAGAGCGGCCTCGACCGCGGCGGGGTCGATCGCCGCCGCCCGTCCCCAGCGGAAGGCGGCGCTGTTCTGGGCCACGCCGGCCCCGTTGAGGCGGATCGCCTCCTCGATGGCGTGGGCGGTGACCGGCAGGCAGCCGTGCTGGAAGGCGGCGCCGAGCATGACGAGGTTGGTCGGCAGGTGGTCGCCGAAGAGCCGATTGGCGATCCAGTGGGCGTCGAGGAAGAGGTTCTCGGCCGCCCGGGTGACCCGGTCGATCCGGGCCGTGTCCCGAGGGAAGCGGATGGACGGGTCCCGCACCATTGCTGCTGTGGCCACGTCGGCCGTGTTGACCACGGCGACCGTGCGACCAGGGTCGGCGACGGACAGGTTGATGTCAGACAGCGCGCCGAGGAAGTCGAGCCCGAGCAGGAGGTCGGCGGAACGGGTACCGGCCTTGGCGGAGCCGCTGATCGGCCGGGTGCTGATGCGCACGTCGGAGATCACCGGTCCGCCCTTCTGGGCCAGGCCGGTCTGGTCGAGGCCGGCGGCGTAGAGCCCGTCGAGGTGGGCGGCCATCTGCAGGATGCGAGAGACGGTCACCACGCCTGTCCCTCCGATGCCCGGCATCCGCACGAGCACGTCGGCCGGCATTCGACGGTGCCTCGGCGTACTCAGGTCGACCGGTGGCTCCGGCGGCTCAGCGACCGACGGGTCGGTGACCGGTCGCGAGGAACCGGCACGGCGCCTCTGTCCCCGGGCGGGGGTCACCATCACGAATGACGGGCAGTCCCCCCGGACGCACGACCGGTCGTCGTTGCACGATCCCTGGTGGATCATCGTCTTTCGGCCCAGCTCGGTCTGGACCGGAACGACCGACAGGCAGCTCGACTTCTCCCCGCAGTCCCCACACCCCTCGCACACCCGAGGGTTGATCCAGATCCGGCTGGCCGGCTCGGGCAGTCGGCCGCGCCGACGGAGTCGGCGCTCCTCCGCCGCACAGCGGTCGTCGTGGATGAGCACCGTGACCCCGCCGGCCTGGCGCAGCTCGTCGAGCGCGTCCTGCAGCTCGTCCCGGTGGCGTACCCCGGCGATGGGGTCGAGGATGACCCCCCGGTAGCGTTTCGGCTCGGGTGTGGTGACGATCACCCGCCGGACCCCCTCGAGGGCCAGCAACCTGGTCAGCTCGGGCACGGGCAGCTGCCCCTCGGGCTGCTGGCCGCCGGTCATGGCCACGGCCTGGTTGTAGAGGAGCTTGTAGGTGATGTCGACGCCGGCCGCCACCGCGGCCCGTATGGCCAGGGAGCCGGAGTGGAAGAAGGTCCCGTCCCCGATGTTCTGCACGTAGTGCCGGCCGCGGGCGAAGGGAGCCAGCCCGGTCCACTGGGCTCCCTCGCCGCCCATCTGGGTCATCCCCACCTGGTGCCCCCGGCCCCGGGAGTCGAAGCTGGCCATGATGTGGCAGCCGATCCCGAGCCCTACCAGTTGGTCGTCGTCGGATCGGGTCGAGATGTTGTGCGGGCACCCGGAGCAAAAGGCCGGCGTCCGGGCCGGGGGAGGGTCGAGGTGCAGCACCAGCGGTGCTGGCCGGGTCACGGCATCGATGCGCTCCCGAGCCGCGGCGGGAAGCCGGTCGGCCGGGAGCCGCGCCGCGAGCACCTTGATGACGGTGTCGCTGTCCACCGACCCGGTAACCGGGACCAAGGGGCGACCCTCGGGATCGAGTGTGCCCACGACCACGGGCTGCGGGGCCCTGCCGTAGAGGGCCTCTTTGACCTGGGACTCGATGAATGAGGCCTTGTCCTCGATCACCACCACCTCGTCGAGCCCCGCGGTCAATCGACGGAGCTCGGCAGCGTCGAGCGGCCAGGGCAGAGAGATCCTGATGAGCCGCACGCCCAGCTGGCCGCAGGCCTCGGCATCGAGGCCCATCTCCTCGAGCGCCCGCAGCGTGACGGCGTAGGTGTAGCCGGCGGCCACGATGCCCAGGCGGGCCCCGGGTGGGTCGACCGTGACGGCGTTGAGCGAAGTCAGCCGGGCGTACTCCAGCGCCCGCGGCATCCGGACCTCGACGAGGTCTTCCTCCGCCTCGATGGCGCCGGGTCCGACGAGCAACGGGGTGCGGGCGGCGCGCCCCGCGTCGGGGGCGGGGATCTCTGGCAACGCCGCGCCCAGGTCGACCACGGCGGTCCCGTCGGCCACGTCGGCGATGATCTGCAGGCCGGCCCACAGCCCGGAGAAGCGGGAGAGGGCGACGGCGTGGAGGCCCAGGCGCACTACGTCTGCGACCGAGGCGGCCGATAGCAGCGGCATGTTCAGGCTCTTCGCCATCGACACCGAGGAACTGGGCAAGGTCGACGATTTGCACGTCGGGTCGTCGCCGATGAGGGCCACCGCCCCGCCGAGCGGGGCCGTTCCGGCAAAGTTGCCGTGACGGATGGCATCGGCGGCCCGATCGAGGCCTGGGTTCTTCCCGTACCAGAAGCCGACCACGCCGTCGTGGTCGTGGCCGGGCACGTCGGCCAACAGTTGGGTTCCGGCAACCGCCGTCGCGGCCAGCTCCTCATTGAGCGCCGGGGAGAACACCACACCCTCGTCCTCCAAGCGGCGGCGGACGCGGCCGAGCTCGAGGTCGAGCCCGGCCAGGGGCGACCCTTCGTAACCGCTCACGAAGGCGGCGGTGTCGAGCCCGCGGGCGCCGTCCAGGCGGCGCTGGTCGAGCACGAGCCGCACGATCGCCTGGATGCCCGACATGAGGACCCGGTCGTCGCCGACGCGATAGACGTCATCGAGGCTCACCGCGCCCCGGCCCGCTCGTCCTGGGCCATCCGGGCTGCTGACGGCCGTCCCGCCGGCACCCATGTCGCCGGATGCGACCATCGGGTCCGGCCGGGCGACGGTCATCGGCTCAGGTGAGCAGGGCGACCCTGCGCCCAAGTCGGTCGGACGCCATCTCCTCGGCCACTGCCACCGGGCTCTGCGCCGTGCGATCGGCCTCGTTGACGATCCGGGCCACACGGTCTCCGATGGCCAGCAGTGAACCCTCCAGCTTGTCTGGGCCCCACCCGGAGCGCTTGGCGTGGATCTGGATGACGCCACCGGCGTTGATGACGAAGTCGGGTACGTAGACGACGCCCCGACGAGCCAGCTCGGCGGCGACTTCGCGGGAGGCCAAGACGTCGTTCGCTCCTCCGGCCACGATGCGGCAGTGGAGTGAGTCGACGGTGGACGTGCCGATCACCTTTGCCAGCGCGCACGGGGCCAGCACGTCGCACGGGGTCGACACCGCCGCGGCCGGAGCGATGACCTGGCCGCCGATATCCCGGGCGACGGCTCCGGCCCGGGTCGCATCGACGTCGGCCATCGAGACCCGACAGCCGGCCAGGGCCAACCTTCGGGCCAAGTCGGCACCGACGTGACCGGCGCCCTGCACGACGACGTGGGCGCCGGCCAGCTCGAGGCCTGCGCACGACAGAGCGGCTTCGATGCCGGCGAATACGCCGAGGGCGGTCCAGGGCGAGGGGTCCTCCTGATCGCACGACACCTCACCGGCGACCTTGCCGATCACGGCCAGGTCCTTCACCGAGGTGCCCATGTCGACCCCGGGGATGTAGGCCCCGCCGAGGCGGTCCACGAACCGCCCGAAGGCCCGCAGTTGATCCCCACGGAGGGCTTGGGCACCGGCCGCGTCGTCTTGGTCGGCGGGGTCCTTCGCCAGCACAGACTTGGCGCCCCCGTAGGGGAGGTCGGCACAGGCATTCTTGAGCGTCATCACGCGGGCCAGCCGGCGAGCCTCGTCCACTGCCGACTGCTCGTCGGGATAGGCCAGCCAGCGAACCCCTCCGAGCCCGGGGCCCAGCGTGGTGTCGTCGATCGCGATCACCGCTCGCAGCCCACTGGCAAGGTCGTGGCAGCGTGTCAACTGCTCCGTCTCATCCAGGCTCCAGCGAGATCGACCCACATGTTGATTAAAGCGCCCTCGGGGCATGTTCGGTACAGAGATGCTTCATATCGGGATAATTACGCAATAGAATGGTCAAATAGTGCGCTTTGACGCAAAATCTACTCCCAAGGGCATGCGGGGTCGAACATGGTAGGTCGAAGGAGAGAGAGGGCGGAGATGGATGGGACGGAGAGGCAAGTGAGCTCGGAGATGGAGGGCCGCGCCGAGCTGGATGGGACCGACCACGAGATCCTGGCGCTGCTCGAGGAGAACGCCCGGCGCACGATGTCCGATATCGCCGAGCGGGTGGCGCTGTCCACTTCCGCGGTCAAGCGACGCATCGACCGGATGGAGCAGGCCGGTGTCATCACCGGCTACACCGTCGTCGTCGACCACGCCAAGGTGGGTCGGCCCATCCAGGCGTTCACCGAGGTGCGCTTCGCCGGGACGGCGGACATGGGGGAGATCCGCAGCGCCGCCATCCGCCTCCCCGAGGTCCAGGCCGTCTTCACCACCGCCGGCGACCCCGATGCGCTGGTGTGGATCCGGGTGCCCGACGTCAAGCGGCTCGGGCAGGTCATCGAGCAGCTGCGCCGGAGCGGCCGGGTGACGGGTACGAAGACACTCATCGTGCTGGGCACGTGGACTCGCCACCGCATCCTGTCCACCGTCGGATCGGACGCATGACGCATCGTGGCCGTGCAGTTCTGACGTGGGCGGCCAGTTACGCGCCGCTGCCCTGGGCGAGCACGGAGAGGATCTCGTCTCCCCACCGCTCCAGCTTCATCGGCCCGATCCCCGTGCAGGCGGCCAATGCACGCAGGGTGGACGGGGCCCTCTCGACAATGCCTTCCAGATGCCGGTCACTGAGGATGACGTAGGGAGGCATGCCCGCCTGGCGGGCCTTCTCGGTACGCCAGGCCCGAAGCGCCGCGCTGGCCGCTGTGGGCTCGACTGGTTGGTAGCGGTCATCCCGTCCGGATTTCTTGGCCGGCCCTCCCGCTTTCGCGTCGGGCCGCTTGGGTCGGGTGGTCCGTTCGGGCTGGTCGTGTGGACGCCTCCCGTCCAGCTCCTCCAGGAAGAACGACGGAGCTGCAGCATCGGCTAGCACCACCGTCTGCACCTTGCTCCTGGTCAGGGCCACATGGACGACCCGCCGCTCACCTTCGACGTCGTCGGCCAGCCGGTGGGGGAAGGCGTCGGCCGAGACGCCGAAGACGATCACCCGATCCCACTCGCGACCCTTGATGCGGTGCACGGTGGACAAGAGCAGGGCCGGACCATCCGGGGTCGGTCGCTCGAGCACGTCGCGCAGCCATGTCCCGAAGGTGGCCACGTCCGGATGGAAGGCGGCGACAGACTCGAGGGCTACGAGGTCGTCGTTGTGGGTCGAGCGGTCCGGCTCGTCCCGGGAGGCGTCGAGCACGTCCATGGTCTCGCCCAGGCCGAGCTCGACCCGGATGGTGCGCAGGGCCAGGGCCGTGGGCTTGGTGCAGGCCAGCGCGACCAGCTCGATGTCGTCGGCGTAGGCCGACAGCTTGGGGACATCCCGACCCGACAGGCTGCCGGCCAGCCGCCTGATCTCCTCGACCGAGGTGTGGGACCGCTTGGTCAGCATCGAGACAACATTTGGTGCGATGCCCCGCGAGGGCCGGCGGATGGTGTCCTCGATGTCCCGGCGGCTGATGCGCTCGGGTCGGACCCCCATGCGCAGGTAGGCGAACGCCGTCCGCACGCCGGTGCGCCCGAGCACCCTGGATGTCAGCGTGGACTCGCAGGGGACACCCGCCTCGCTCAACGCCACCTGGATGGGGAGGAGGGCCGAGTTGACTCGGGTCAGCACGGCCATGTCGGTCAGCTCAGCCCCGCCGTCCCGCCAGTCCGAGATGATGTCGGTGGCCAGCGAAGCCAGTTGCTCGCCGCCAGCCCGGCGAACGATCAGTCCATCGGGGTCCGACAGCCGACCCGGCGCGGCCCGGATCGTCTTGACCACCCGTTCTCGGTTGTAGCCGAGCAGATGGGCGGCGGCGTCGACCACCGCCGGCGGGCATCGGTAGTTCACCTCCAGGGCGTGGTGGGCCGCACCGGGGAAGTAGCGGTCGTAGCGGATCAGGTACTCGGGGGTGGCACCCGAGTAGCCGTAGAGCACCTGGTCGTCGTCCCCCACCCCGAAGCAGTCGAATCCTGGTGCGTTCAACAGCCGGATGAGGAGGAGGTGGGCCGGGTTCAGGTCCTGGAACTCGTCCACCAAGAGATACCGACAGCGCTCGTTGGCCCGGTCGCGGATGATGGTGTCGGTCAGCAGGATCTCGATGGCGCGATAGATCTGCTCGTCGAAGTCGACGGCGTTGGCTGCCACCAGCGCGTCCCGGTAGCGGTCGAACCCGCCGGCCACCCCGGCTGCGTCCGGGTAGGTGTCCTCGGCCTCCTCCGGGTCGATCAGCCCGAGCCTGATGGCGGAGAGCGCCTCGAGGTAGGGCACCACGGTGTCGGTGTTGGCTCGGTGCCTGATCTCGAAGACCGACCCCACCAGTTCCCTCGCTCCGGCTTCGTCCAGGACCTGGAGGCGTTCACCACCCGTCGCCTGGTTGCAGATGGACAGTCCGATGCTGTTGAGGGTCCGGATGGACGGCCCTTGCGGTGTCATGATGTCGGCACACCGGCTGCGGAGCTCGTCAGCCGCCTTGGTGTTGTACGCCAGGACCGTCACCGCTTCGGGCTGCACTCCCCGGTCGGCTACCAGGTGCCGGAGCCGCTCGGTCAGCACCCGGGTCTTTCCCGATCCCGCCGGGGCGATGATCCTGGCCGGTCCAGAGCTGTGGGCCACCGCGGCCAGCTGGTCCGGGGCCAGCGAGGCTCCCGACCCGACGACGCCCGTCCCGGCGACACCCGGGGGGGCATGCCCGGCGAAGCGGAGCACACCGGCTTCGGCGTTCCAGCGGTGGACGACCTCGACCCCCGCCCCCAACCGAGGCGGATGTGAGGGACCACCGTCGATGAAGACCAGGGTGCCGTCGGCCAGCGCCAGGTCGGCGTCGTCGTCCTGGCGCACGCCTTGGTCGGCGAAGCGCCGGGCGGTCTTTCGCCCATGCCACCAGATGACCTCGCCGTTGCGGGCGTCGTAGGCGTTGGCCCAGACCAGGAACTGCAGGCGCTCGAGCTCCAGCTCGAAGGCGGGGGTCAGGGTGTAGGGAGGGTCGTCGTACCGCTGCCGGGCCCGGAGCTCGTCGGTGCTGACACCCAGCTCGACCACCACCGGTCGCCGGTTGGCCCAGACGCCATGGAGGGTGTCGACCACTTGGCGTGGGTCGTCCAGGGCCGCCGCGTCGACCATGACACGGGGTGCACCCTGCCAGGGAGCGGGGACCTGGCCTCCGGGCAACACCACGACGCTACGGCCGAGCTCAGGCGGGCCAGGCGGAATCGAGGGCACGAACAGAATCTAACCAGGGGGTGCATCCGGGCGGGCTGCCCACGCCTGCGCCGGCGGCGAGCCCCCGGCTGCGCCGCTGCCCGACCGATGGCTGCACCGACGGCCGGGCCGTCGTCAAGTACCATGCAGCCGCCAGCCTGCCCTCGCTGGACGCATCCCGGGTTCCCTGTAGGAGATAGTTGATGAAGCCACCGCGACAGCCGTGGCGAACAGTGCCGCTCGCTGTAGCCATCGGGATCGCCCTCGCCATGGGGCTCGCCCTCCTGGTGGGAGGATGGCTGCCCGGGCGAGCGGAGGCGGCCACCCCCGGGGCGCCGTACTACCTGGACGTGGGCGGCTCGGCGTCGGTGGGCTTCCAACCGACTTCGGCGAGACCCCATGGCCAGCCGACCGAAGCCGGCTATTCAGACGACCTGGTCAACGAAGTGCGATCCATGTGGCCCAACCTCCAACTGGTCCAGATCGGATGCCCCGGAGCGACCACGGACACCATGCTCAATGGCGGCGGCCACTGCCCCTATGAGGACGGGACCCAGCTGGCCACCGCGGTCGACTTCCTCCACACCCACGACACCGTGCTGGTGACGGTGGACCTCGGGTTCAACAACATGCGGACCTGCATCACCCGGGGGCAGGTGAACCAGGTGTGCGTGAACCAGTCCATCGACCTGGTCGGCCAGCAGCTGTCCCAGATCCTCACCCAGCTGCGAGCGGCCGGCGGACCGGGCATGCGCATCGTCGGCATCGGTCACTACGACCCGTACCTCGGGGCCTACCTCCACGGCCCGGCCGGAAGGCTGTTCGCCTCGACCAGTCTCGGCGCCATCTCCCAACTCGACCAGGCCTTGCAGTCGATCTACGCCAGCTTCGGTATCCCCATGGCCAACGTGGCCGGGTCGTTCAATTCGACGAGCACCGAGCCGACCATGATGAGCGGGGTGGGCGTGGTCCCCCGCAATGTGGCCCGGATCTGCGAGCTCACCTGGATGTGCGCCCCGTCGCCCTACGGGCCGAACCAGCACCCCAACGCCGAGGGGTACCGCACCATCAGCCAGGCCATCAAGACGGCCCTCGGCGGGGGATAGCCGGGCTCAGGCCGGTTCGAGCGGGCTGTCCCCTGGAGCGGCCGAGGTTCCGGACGCTGCCGAGGCAGTCGAGGGAGCTGGTGCAGATCTGGCCCCCTCCCCTCGGCCGGGGAACAACGATGCCCAGGACGCCCGGGAGCGACCGGTCAGCGCCTTGGACCATGGCGTCCGGGCCAGGACGGCCGTGAGGCCGATGCAGGCGATGAACACGACGGCCACGGTGACGACGGCGACGAGCGGCCATGGCAACACGCCGTCGAGGTTCCGCCAACCGAGCCAGCCCAGCACGGCGATGAAGATCATCTGGGCCAGATAGATGCCGTAGGCGTTGTCCGATCCCGATTGGACCATCGCGCGCAGGCGCCGGGAGCGGCGCCGGTCGACGAGGGCCACCCCGATCAGATAGATGCAGGCGATGGCCCCGACGTTGAAGGGGATGACGATCGGCTGGAAGGGGTCCGAGCTCGGTCCGAGCCACCCGACCACGTTGTCGGCGGCCAGGTAGTACCAGGCCTCGGCGATCCCCGCGCTCACCAACGTGGTCACTACGACGAGGCGCACGTGGCTCGTCAACCACGCGTGCACTGCATCGAGGTGGAAGGCGACCACCATCCCGGCGATCAGGTAGAACTGGTACGAGGTGATCTCGCGGCTGGCCCAGAACCCTCGCATGTCCGGCGGCAGCACGTTCCAGTGCATCAGGCTCACCGTGACCAGCTGGATCGAACCGCTGACAGCGAGCAGGACACCATGGTGTCCCGTGGTGCGCCGAACCAACACCAACAGCAGCGGGAACACCACGTAGAACTGGGCCACCACGATCAGGTAGTAGAGCTGGTAGTAGCCGGTGGCCACCAGGTACCCCAGGTGGCCCAGGGCGGTGGGCAGGCTCTGGTAGGTGGTGGGCAGCAGGAAGAGGAAGTAGATGAGCGTCCAGCACAGGTAGGGCACCCCGACCGACCAGAACCGACGTTGGAAGAACGGGCCCGGGTCTAAGCGCTTGGTCTGGCCGTAGCTGAAGGTGAGCATGCAGGCCGACACGAACAAGAAGGCCTCGCGGGTGACGTGCAACAACATCAGGGACGCGCCAGCGGCGACCGTCGCGGCCACCGGGGCGAAGGCCAGCAGGGTGTGCGTCCCGACCACGCCGGCCTGCTTCACCGGCCTCATGGCGTCGATGTGATCGAGGCGCTTCCGGGTGCCCCCAGGGGGCGAGGGTTGGGAGGTGACCGGACCACCTCGGCCGTGCGGCGTCGGGCGCGCTGACCCGTCGGGGGCGGGTGCCGCGCTTGGACGGTCGAGCTCGGTGAGGGCGCCGACGGTCGTGGTCACCGGCAGGCGATGCTGAACAGTGTCGGCGGCGGCTGGTGGCGGAGGGCCCGTCGCTGCACCTTCCCGTTGGCTCCCGTCGGCAATCGCTCGACGACGTGCACTGCCGCCGGCTGCTGGCTGCGCACCAACGTGGCGCCGAGGTGCTTGCGCACCCGGTTGACGATGTACCCGGCGGTGCCGGCGTGAGCGGCGTCGACACCGCGCTGCAGCACGACGAAGGCCACCGGAACCTGGCCGAGCACGGCGTCGTCCTCGCCCACCACGGCAGCGGCGATGACGTCGGGGTCGACCAGGATCTCGTCTTCGATGTCTCTCGGGTAGACCTTCTCGCCACCGCGGTTGATCACGTCGTCGGTGCGTCCGATCAGATACAGATAGCCGTCCTCATCGAGCAGTCCCAGATCTCCTGTTCTCAGCCACCCGTCGTCCGTGAACCGGTCACGGTGGCAGTTCCCGCCGTACGCGGTGATGACCGACGGCCCCCGGATCTCCACATGGCCCGGGTGTGCGGAGCCCGAGTGTGTGGGCTGGTCGGAGGTGATCCGCATCTCGACACCGACCGGGAGCCCGACCGAACCCGGCTTTCGCCTCCCGTCGAGCGGGTTGGCCGTGATCTGGCTGGCCGCCTCGGTCATGCCGTAGGTCTCGAGTACGGGAATGCCGGTGTTCGCCTCGAACCGGGCCAGTGTGGCCGCCGGCAGCGGGGCCGATGCCGAGCGGACGAACCGGATCCCAGCTGGAACGGCTTCATCAGGACCGGGATCGGCCAGGTGGGAGATGATGGCGGGGACCGCGTTGATCCATGTCACGTCGTGACGGGCCATCAACGCCCAGAACCCGGTGCGATGGAAGCGGTCGTCGAGCACCAGGTTGGATCCCGCCACCAGGCCGGCCAGCAACCCGACCACCTCGGCATTGATGTGGAAGAGGGGGAGTGGGTTGAATCCCCTGTCCCTGGGCGAGAGCCGGTGATGGGCGGCGACGGCACGGGCGGCGTGGAGCAGGCGGCCCTGATGGACCGGGATCACCTTGGGCTCTCCGGTGGTACCGGACGAAGACAACAGGGCGCCCCCCATCCCGGCGGGGCTGAGAGCGCCTTCTTCGAGCGCACGCTCGATGGGGACGGGCGCAGACGAACGATCGTGTCCGCCGGCGTCGCTCCAGTCGAGGTCGGACGAGACCGGGCTCCCGCCGTCGGACACCATGAGCTCGATCTCGAGGCGGGAGACCGCGGTGGCGATGGCTTCGGGCGAACTGCTCGGGTCGAGGGGCGCCGCCCACCGACCGGAGGCCATGACGGCCAAGAAGAGCAGTGCGAACTCGAGGGGGTCGGTCACGGCGATGCCCACCGTGGCGTCGCCGGCCACGGCCCGATCGTCGAGCTCGGTGATCCGGGACGCCACCCGATGCTCGAGGTCTCGGAAGGAGACTTGCCTCGAACCCCTGGCCTCGGTCAGGTAGACCGCATCGCCGTAGAGCGCCGACCGCGACCGGACGAGCTCGGCGATGGCGTTGGCTGGTGCGATGGCCGTTCGCCGGTGCGATGTCGTTCGCCGGTGCGGTCGCGGTCGGCTGTCGGTGCAGTCGGGTGTCGATGGCCATGTCAGTGCATCATCCGTGGATCGCTGTAGTGCTTGAACTCGATGAGGTTGTCCGACGGGTCACGCAGGACGAAGGTCCGGTGCACCTCGGCCTTCCCTTCGAACCGGGTGGCCAGATCCCGGAACACCGGGATCTTGCGCTGGGCGCAGAGGCGATGGACGGCGTCGAAGTCCTCGCTCCGTCGGAAGGTCACCCCGAAGTGTCGTGGGTAGAGGTCGAGGTCGCCGCCCGCGCCCGCCGGCGGATCGGTCAGGTGGCACACGACCTGGTCACCGAAGAAGTCGAGCGTGATGCGGTCCTGGTAGCGTCGGGCCAGCTTGCAGCCGAGCAGATCGACGTAGAAATGCTCGGCCTCGGCCAGGTCATAGGCCGGGATGGCGAGGTGGAAGGCATCGCCGCCGTCCCTCACGTCGCGGCACTGTCGAAGCAGGTCAACGTGTCGGCCCGGAGCCCGAGCCGGATGGTCTCGAGGCCCAAGACGGCCGTGGCGGCGACGTTGCCCAGGTTGACGTCGGGACCCACCCGCTTCACGAAGTAGTTCTGCAGCTCCACCGACGGCGCCTCGAAGAGCAGGTCCTGGGTGCGGAGGCCGCTGGCCAGGAGGTCCTCGATGAGGCCGAACCGCAATTGGCCGTCGGGGCGGCAGATGCCGGACTTGCCGCTCTCGCGGGCTTCGAGGGTGACCAGGCAGGCTCCCGCGTCGAGGTCCTCGTGGGTGCACTCGACCCAGAGGCTGGGGGGAAGGTTCTCGGACCGCCCGGCGTCTTTGAACCCGACCTCGGATATCACCCGGAAGTCATCGGAGAGCTTCCTGATGTACCCGGCCTTCTCCGAGTTGCTCAGGTCGATCGTCCCGTTGGACACCTCGACGAACCGGCACGAGTAGTCGTGACACAGGTCCCGAAAGGCGTCGAGGCGATCCTGGAGCACGTACTTCTCGAAGAGGGTCCCACCGAAGTAGTAGTCCACGCCGGCGCCCTGGAGGATCTCGATCTTCTCGCGCAGGTCGTTGGTCACGACGGCGGTTCCCCAGCCGAACTTCACGAAGTCGAGGTACTCGGCTCCGCTGTCGACGACATCTTCGAAGTACCGGGTGGGCAGGCCCCCGTCGACCATCATGGTGATGCCGGCTGACCTGGGCTTGACCTCGCGTTGGGGTAGCAGGAGTGCTGTCGGGTTCATCGGGTCCCCTCGATTCTCACATTGCTCGGGCTGGTATCGGGCCTTCGGTGACGTGTCGACTGGGCACCCGGACACGCCACAGGCTGCCGTTGCGGACCGTGTCCCAGGTCAAGCCGTCCACTGGGCGTTGCGCGCAATAGGCCCGGAGCATGCGGATGGTGCCGCCGTGGGTGACGACGAGTGCGTCGGTGCCGAACGCCTGATGGCGGAGCCAGTCGACGAAGCCGCCGGCCCGCCGATACAGCTCCTCGAGCGATTCCCCACCGGCCGGCCGGGCATGGCTGTCCACCACCTGGTCGCCGGCGATGCCGGTGTGCTCCGGTCGCAGCGCGCTCACCGGTGAGCCCTCGAGCTCGCCGAGGCACCGCTCCCGGAGGGCGGCGTGTGGCTGAGCGTCGAGCTGCAGGAAGGTCGCCAGGATCTCGGCCGTCTCCCGGGCGCGGCGGAGGTCACTGGTGTAGACGGCTTCAAAGGATCGGCCCCCGAGCCGTTGGGCCAGCAGCAACGCCTGGCGCCGGCCCAGTCTGGTCAGCGCAGCGACGTCAGCATGTCCCTGGACGAGCCCGAACACGTTCCAGGTGCTCTCCCCGTGCCTGACCATCCAGATCGTCTTGTCGGTGAGTCTGCTGTCCACGGACCAAACTATGCCCACCCCCTCTGTGGGCGACCTGAGAGCTCACCGAGAACGACCTGAATTCTCGCGAAGAATCAGCTAAGAGTTGCGGCGCCACCCCGGCCGGTCCGGCCTGATCAGCGGTGGTTGCGGCTCCGGCTCCGCATCCGCCCACGGGTGTGCCCATCGAGGACCACCTTCCGCAGCCGCACGTTGGCCGGCGTGACTTCGACGCACTCGTCGTCGGCGATGAACTCCAGCGCCTGTTCCAGTGACAGCAGCAGCGGCGGAGTGAGCCGGATCGCCTCGTCGGCCGACGCGGCGCGCACGTTGGTCTGCTTCTTCTCCTTGGTCGGGTTGACGTCCATCTCCTCGTCCCGTGCGTTCTCGCCGATCACCATGCCCTCGTAGACCTCGGTGGCCGGTCCGACCAGCAACGCCCCCCGTTCCTGCAGGCTCATGAGGGAGTAACCGGTGGTGTCGCCTCGCCGGTCGGCGACCATCGAGCCGTTGCGCTTGGTCTTGAGCTCGCCGTGCCAGGGCGCCCAGCCGTCGAAGACGTGGTGCAGCATGCCCGTTCCCCGCGTCTCGGTCATGAACTCGGTGCGGAACCCCACCAACCCGCGGGCCGGCACCCGGTAGTCCATCCGCACCCACCCGGTGCCGTGGTTGACCATCTCGATGAGTGTCCCCTTCCGGAGCGCCATCAGCTGGGTGACCACTCCCAGGTAGTCGTCGGGAACGTCCACGGCCACCTGCTCCATGGGCTCGTGGATCTTCCCGTCGATCTCCCTGATAACGACCTGGGGCTTTCCCACAGTGAGCTCGAAGCCCTCGCGTCGCATGGTCTCCACCAGGACGGCCAGCTGGAGCTCGCCTCGACCCTGGACCTCCCATGTATCGGGACGCTCGGTGGGGAGGACGCGTAGGGAGACGTTACCGACCAGCTCGGACTCGAGCCGGCTGAAGATCTGGCGGGCGGTGAGCTTGGACCCGTCCGAACCGGCCAAAGGGGAGGTATTGATCCCGATGGTCATGGACAAACTGGGCTCGTCGACGGTGATGACCGGGAGGGGCCGGGGGTCATCGGGGTCGGCCAGGGTCTCACCGATGGTGACCTCGGCCATCCCCGCCACCGCGGCGATCTCCCCCGGGCCCGCTTCGGCCGCCTCCACCCGGTCCAGGGCGTTGGTGACGAACAGCTCGGTGATCTTGGTCCGCTCGACGGTGCCGTCGAGCTTGCACCAGCCCACGAGGGCACCCTTGCGGAGCGTGCCGTTGTGCACTCGGCAGATGGCCAACCGGCCCAGATAGGGGGAGGCGTCCAGGTTCGACACGATGGCCTGAAGCGGGACCTCGGGGTCGAACTGGGGTGCTGGGATGTGGTCGAGGATGGCCTGGAACAATGGCTCGAGGTCGGTGCCCACCACCCCCTGCTCGGTTGCCGCCCATCCGGCCCTGGCGTTGGAGAAGAGGATGGGGAAGTCGATCTGGTGTTCGTCGGCGTCCAGGTCCAAGAAGAGTTCCTCGACCTCGCTGACCACGTCGGCGATGCGGGCGTCGGGCCGGTCGACCTTGTTGACCACGAGAACCACGGGCAGCCGGGCGCGGAGGGCTTTGCGCAGCACGAACCGGGTCTGGGGCAGTGGTCCCTCGGAGGCGTCGACGAGCAGGAGCACGCCGTCCACCATGGTGAGACCCCGCTCCACTTCGCCGCCGAAGTCGGCGTGACCGGGCGTGTCGATGATGTTGATCTTCACGCCGTTGTGCACCACGGCCGTGTTCTTGGCCAGGATGGTGATGCCCTTCTCGCGCTCGAGGTCGCCGGAGTCCATGACCCGTTCGTTGACCGACTCATTGGCCCGGAAGGCGCCGGATTGCCAGAGCATGGCGTCGACCAGGGTGGTCTTCCCATGGTCGACGTGGGCCACGATGGCTACGTTGCGAATGTCGTCACGGAACTGCATGGGGGCGTCGCCGGGCCTTTCGATGGTTCGGAGCGGGTTGCGGTAGCCCGGGATGTCACCGTGCTTCGCCGGGGCTCCGCCTTCGGGGCCCCACCTGCGAGCGGGCGATCCGCACCACCCAGGGTACTGGCTACCCCGGTGGTCCCCGATCAGTACGACTTGGGGAGGCCCAGCGAGTGCTGCGCCACGAAGTTCAGGATCATCTCCCGGCTGACCGGTGCTATCCGCAGCAGGCGCACCATGCCCCACAGGTCGGCCAGGCCGTACTCGGAGGACATGCCGTTACCGCCATGGGTCTGTATGGCCTGGTCGAGTGCGGCCGCCGTCGCCTCGGCCGCCGCGTACTTGGCCATGTTGGCCGCCTCGCCCGCCTCGGGGGTATCGCCGGCATGGTCGCAGAGCCAGCTCGCCTTGTCGGTCATCAGCCGGGCCAGCTCCACCTCGATCTTGGCTTTGGCCAGCGGATGCGAGATGCCCTGGTGGCGCCCGATCGGCGTCCCCCACACCTCGCGCTCGCGCGCGTAGCTCGCGGCCTTGTCCAAGACGTAGCGGCTGATCCCGTTGGCCATCGAGGCCGAGAGGATCCGCTCCGGGTTGAGCCCGAAGAACACCTGTCGGAGGCCCTCGCCCTCGGCGCCGATCAACCGCGCCGCGTCCACCTGGACGTTGTCGAAGAACAGGGTGAACTGCTTCTCGGGGGCGTTGATCTCGACGGGAAGGACCGTCTTCTCCAAGCCTGGCGCGTCGGCGTCCACCACGAAGAGGGACAGTCGGCCCCGCCCGGTCTCCTTGTCGACGCCCGACCGGGTCACGACCAAGACGGCATCGGCCTCGTCCACGCCGGAGATGTAGTACTTCGAACCGTTCAGGCGGTAGATGTCGCCGTCCTTGGTGGCGCTGAGCGACAGGTTGTGAGAGTTGGAGCCGGCGTCCGGCTCGGTGATGGCAAACGCCATCTTGATGTCGCCGGTGGCGAAGCCGGGAAGCCACCGCTGCTTCTGTTCGTCGGTGCCGAACTTGGCGATGATGGTGGCGCAGATGGCCGGCGACACCACCATGATCAACAGTGGGCAACCGGCGGCGGCCAGCTCCTCGCTCACCAGGGCCAGCTCGGTGATTCCCATGCCGCCGCCGCCGTACTCCTCGGGAACGTTGACCCCCAGGAACCCGGCCTCCCCAACGGCGTGCCAGAGCTCCTCGGTCCGCTCGTCGGCGCGGGCCTTGGCTACGTAGTACTCGTGTCCGAACTTCGAGGCGATGGCTCTGACCGCCTCGCGCAGCATCACGTGCTCATCGGATTGGGTGAAGTCCATGGTGGCTCCTTGTGATCGTTCAGCCGCGGTCGGGGAGAAAGGCCACGGGGATGTCGACCAGCCTGCTCCGAACGTACTCGCCCAGGCTCTTGGCCTGTGGATCGGGCCGGGTGGAGGAGGCCACCCCCTCGCCCAGCAGGCCGACCACCACGAAGTTCAGGGCCAGCACCCTCGGGAGCTCGTAGCGACGGATCTCGAGCCCGCCGGCCTCGGGGAGCAGGCCGGCCATGCGCTCGATGGTGAGGTAGTCGCGCAGCCAGGCGTAGTGCGTTCCCCGCCTGGCCCACAGTCCGACATTGGCATTGCCCCCCTTGTCGCCCGAGCGAGCCCCGATGATGGTGCCGAGCGGCACGCGGGCCACCGGCTCGGCCGTGAACTGGGCGTCCTGACGGAGCTCGGGGAGGGGCCCGGCCGGCACCTCCGAGCGAAACGCCCGGTGGGGGACGGCCACCCGGCCGCCGTCGGCGTCGACCACGACCGGCTCCACCAACTCGGCCGGGACGAGGGCGGGCCAGAACACGCCATAGGCCGTGGCGTCGGTGGGTGGCGAGGTGAGGTGGAACCCGGGATAGCCGGCCAGAGCCAGCTCGGTGGCCGCGTCGGCGAACCGGCGGCCCACCTTGGACTGATCGGCGTCCTTGACCGTGATCCGGAGCTCGGCCGAGGCCTCGGCGTTGGTCGGTGCATCGGGCTTGTCCGAGCGGATCAACAAAGTGTCGTAGGCGCCGAACTGGTCGGCGCCGCCCAGCTTCTGCTCCATCGTAGTGAGGGTGAGCGCGGCCTTGGCCTCGATGTCGAGCCCGGTGAGGACGAAGGTCATGGTATTGCGCCATCCCCCGAGCACGTTGATCGACACCTTCACGTCCTTCGGTGCCGGCAGGCCCCGGGTGCCCGACACCCGTACCCGGTCCGGGCCGTCCTGTTCGAGCTCGATGGTGTCGAAGCGAGCGACCACGTCGGTGTTGGCGTAGGCGGGGCCGGCGATCTCGTAGAGCAGCTGGGCCGTGACCGTGCCCACCGACACCTCGCCGCCGGTACCCGGGTGCTTGGTGATGGTGGACGAGCCGTCGTCGCGCACCTCGGCAATGGGGAAGCCCGGATGCTCGAGGCCCGAGACCCCGGTGAAGAAGGCGTAGTTCCCGCCGGTCACCTGGGGACCGCACTCGATGAGGTGCCCGGCGGCCACCGCCCCGGCCAGGCGGTCCCAGTCGGTCTCGTCCCAGCCGTGGTGCCACGCCGCCGGCCCCACCACGAGCGACGCGTCGGTGACCCGGGGGCAGATCACGACGTCCGCCCCGCTCCGCAGCGACTCGACGATGGGCCAGGCCCCCAGGTAGGCGTTGGCCGTGACCACCTCGCCCCTCGCCTCCGCCAGTGGGAGGCCCGTGTCGAGGTGGGCCAGGTCGTGGCCGCCGCCCTGGAGCTCGGCGATGCGGGAGACCAGATCGTCGCCCTCGACGTGGGCGACGGCGATGCCGAGCCCGAGCTTGTCGGCCAGGGCCCGGACCTGATCGGCCAGCCCGCCCGGGTTGAGGCCTCCGGCGTTGGTGATCACCTTGATGCCCCGGTCGGCGCAGGTACCCAGTACCTCCTCCATCTGGGTCAGGAAGGTGCGGGCCCATCCCCGGGAAGGGTCCCGCTGGCGACCCTTCCACAGGATCAGCATGGTCAGCTCGGCCAGCCAGTCACCGGTCAGGACGTCGATCGGGCCGCCGTCGACCATCTCGCGCGCTGCGCTCAACCGGTCGCCGAAGAAGCCCGAGCAGTTGGCGATGCGGATGGGGTCGGTCATCGTTGTCCCGCCTGCTCCGTCGCCCCTTCGTCCTCCTCCAGCACGACCAGGACCTGACCCGACTCGACCTGTGTGCCCGGCGTGACCATGACCTCGGTCACCGTGCCCTCGAGCGCCGCGTGCACGGTGTGCTCCATCTTCATCGCCTCGAGCACCACCAGGTCCTGGCCGGCCTTGACGTGCTCACCGACCGCCACATTGACCCGGGCCACGCCGCCGGGCATGGGGGCCACGGCGGAGCCCGCCGGGAGCTGGCTGCCCGGGATGGGGAACCGCTCCTGCTCGACGAGGACCGTCGAGCCGTCCGGTCCGTCGACGAACGCAGTGCGCACATCCCGGTCCACCCGGTAGTGGCGGGTGAGGCCGTCGACGGTGAGGGCCACCGAGTCCGGCGCCAGGTTGCCGACCACCACCGGCTGTGCCTCGCCGTCGACCTCGACCAGATCGACGTGGGTACCGGCGCGATCGAACCGGTAGCCGACGGTGACGGGTCCGGCGACCCCGGCCTGGGGCTCGAAGGCGGCCTGCTGCACCTGCGAGGGATTGTTCCGCCAGCCCGGTGGCATGTCGGATTGCACCCGGGCCTGCGACCGGCGCATCGCGCAACCGGTGAGTGCCGCGGCGATGGCATGGCGCCGGACCGCCTGTGCATCGGCTAGCGGAGCGCTCAGCGCCTCCAGACCGTGCCGGTCGAGGAAGCCGGTGTCGATGTCGCCGGCGCCGAAGGCCGGATGGCGAAGGGTCCGCACCAGGAGGTCGCGATTGGTGGTCACCCCGTGGATGGCCGAGTTGGCCAGGACCCGGGCCAGCGAGGCGACAGCCTCGGAGCGAGAGGGGGCGTGGACGATGACCTTGGCCAGCATCGGGTCGTAATGGGGGCTGACCGTGCTGCCCGACTCGACCCCGCTGTCGACCCGCACCGCGGTTGCGCCGCCGCTCTCCCCGTTGGCCCCCTCGGTCCGGTCGCCGGCCCCACCCTTCCCGGCCCTGTTGGCGTTTTTTGAATCTGCCCGCGTTTGGGCGAATTGGTGGGGCGTCGGGCGGCCGATTCGCCCAAACGCGGGCGAATTTGCTACCGGGATGCCCGGACCGGCACCCGACCCGATGCCCGGACCCGCACCCGACCCCATGCCCGGCCCGGCACCCGAGCCCACGCCCGGCCCGGCACCCGCTGCCGACACGGCCGCCGGTATCTCGAACCGGCGCAAGGTGCCGGTCGAGGGCAGCCAGTCGGCCGCCGGGTCCTCGGCGTAGAGCCGGGCCTCTACCGCGTGTCCCAGCGGGCCGCGAGCGGCCGCAGCATGCACCTCGGCCGGCAGGGGATGACCCTCGGCCACCAGGAGCTGCAAGCGGACGAGGTCGCATCCGGCGACCATCTCGGTGACCGGGTGCTCCACCTGGAGCCGGGTGTTCATCTCCAGGAAGTAGAAGTTCCCCTCCGGGTCGGTCCCGGCCGGGTCGAGGACGAACTCCACCGTGCCGGCGTTGGTGTAACCGACGGCACGGGCGGCCGTCGTCGCCGCGTCGCAGAGCCGGGCACGCTGCTCGGCGGTGACCGCCGGCGACGGCGACTCCTCGATGATCTTCTGGTGCCGCCGCTGGATGGAGCACTCCCGCTCGAAGAGGGCGACCACGCCTCCCTGCCTGTCGGCTAGGACCTGGACCTCGATGTGGCGGGGATCGGTCACGTATCGCTCGAGGAACAGCGTGCCGTCACCGAAGGCCGACTCGGCCTCGCGCTTCGCGCCCTCCACCGCCTCGGCCAGGTCATCGATGCCCTCGACGATGCGCATGCCCCGCCCGCCGCCCCCGGCCGAGGCCTTGACCAGCAACGGCCAACCGAGAACGCCGGCCTCGCTCGGGTCCACACCGTCCCGACCGGTAGCGGGCACGATGACGGACGGCAGGGTGGGCACCCCGGCGGCGCGCATCAGCTCCTTGCTCCCGATCTTGGACCCCATGGCGGCGATGGCACTGGCCGGTGGCCCCACCCAGTTGATGCCGGCGTCGCCGACGGCAGAGGCGAAAGCGGCGTTCTCGGACAAGAAGCCGTAGCCCGGATGGATGGCCTCGGCGCCCGAACGGACGGCCGCATCGAGCAGGAGATCGGCGCGCAGGTAGGTCTCGGCGGGGGAGAGGCCCGGGAGCCGGACGGCCAGGTCGGCCTCGGCCACGTGAGGGCTGTCGGCGTCGGCGTCGGAGTAGACGGCCACGCAGGCCATGCCCATGGCCCGGGCCGTCCGGAAGATGCGCCGGGCGATCTCACCGCGGTTGGCCACCAGCAACGAGGCGATCGGGGACACAGCCACTACATCCGGAACACGCCGTAGCCGCGCGTGCCCTTGATCTCGCCGTTGTCGATGATCGACAGGCTCAGCCCGAGGATGGCCCGGGTGTCCCGGGGATCGATGATGCCGTCGTCGTAGAGGCGTGCAGTCAGGAAGAGCGGCAGCGACTCCGCCTCGATCTGGGTCTCGACCGCTTCGCGCATGGCCGCGTCGGCCTCCTCGTCGAAGGGGAGGCCCCGGGCCTCGGCCGACTGGCGGGCCACGATCGAAAGGACCCCGGCCAGTTGGGCCGGACCCATCACCGCAGAACGGGCATTGGGCCAGGCGAACAGGAAGCGGGGGTTGTAGGCCCGGCCGCACATCCCGTAGTTGCCGGCCCCATAGGAGGCTCCGATGTTGATGGTCAGGTGGGGGACCGAGGAGTTGGTCACGGCGTTGATCATCTTGGCCCCGTCCTTGATGATCCCGCGCTGCTCGTACTCCTTCCCCACCATGTAGCCGGTGGTGTTCTGCAAGAAGACCAGGGGCACGTCGACCTGGTTGGCCAGCTGGATGAACTGGGTTCCTTTGTTGGCCTCCTCGGAGAACAGCACACCGCGGTGGTTGGCCAGCACCCCGATCGGGTAGCCGTGGATGGAGGCCCAGCCGGTGACCAGGCTGGTGCCGTAGTGGGGCTTGAACTCGTCGAACCGGGACCCGTCGACCACCCGGGCCAGGACCTCCCTCGGGTCGAAGGGGACCTTCGGGTCGGCCGAGGCGATGCCGAGCAGCTCGTCGGGATCGAAGACGGGGGGATCGGCCGGTTGGGTGGGGCCGGGACCCCGCTTGCGCCAGTTGAGGCGGGACACGATCTGGCGGCCGAGACGAATGGCGTCGACCTCGTCGACGGCCAGCTCGTCGGCCAGCCCTGACACCCGGGCGTGCATGTCGGCCCCGCCCAGCTCCTCGTCGTCGGACTCCTCGCCGGTTGCCATCTTGACCAGGGGCGGCCCGCCCAGGAACACCTTGGAGCGACCCTCGATCATCACGATGTAATCGCTCATCCCCGGGACGTAGGCGCCTCCGGCGGTGGAGTTGCCGAAGACCACGGCCACGGTGGGCAGGGCCATGGCCGAGCGCCGGGTGAGGTCGCGGAAGGCCCGGCCTCCGGGGATGAAGAGCTCGGCCTGGGTGGGCAGGTCGGCCCCACCCGACTCGACCAGGCTGACGGTGGGGAGGCCGTTCTCCTGGGCGATGTCGGCGGCCCGGCCCGACTTCTGGAACGTCACCGGGTTCATGGCGCCGCCGCGCACGGTGGGGTCGTTGGCCGAGATCAGGCACTCCACGCCCTCGACCACTCCGATCCCTGTGACCAGGGACGCGCCCACGGTGAAGTCGGTTCCCCAGGCGGCCAGGGGCGAGAGCTCCAGGAACGCCGAGTCCCGGTCCACCAGCAGCTCGATGCGCTCCCTCGCCAGGAGCTTGCCCCGCGAGCGGTGGCGCTCGACGTAGCGGGCGCCACCCCCGTCCCGGGCCAGGGCCAGCTGCTCGTCCACAGCGCCGATGGCCTCGAGGAGGGAGGCCCGATTGGCCTGGTACTCCTGGGACTCGGCGTCGAGGGCGGTCGTGAGCACGGGCATGGCTGGTGTGTGTCGGGCGGGGTGCACCACGTGCGGCCCGGACGTGGGAAGAATAGGTCCATGTTCATGCCCCCGCCTCATTTGGACCGATGACCTCGCGCCCGCTGTCCGCGGTCGTCCTGGCCGCCGGGGAGGGAACGCGGATGCGCTCCTCCCGGCCCAAGCCCCTGCACCGCCTGTGCGGGCGCCCGATGGTGCTCCACGTGCTCGACGCCCTGGCCGAGCTCGAGGTGGACCGGGTCGTGGTGGTGGTGGGCCATCGGGCCGAGTGGGTGACCAAGACGTTGGTCGAGCACGCCCCTCAGGGCGTGGACATCGAATTCGTCGAGCAGGTGGAGCAGCACGGGACCGGGGACGCCATGTCAGTGGCCCTGACCGGCCTGCCCGACGAGCTCGACGATGACGGAGACGTGGTCGTGCTGCCCGGCGACACCCCCCTGCTCCGCCCGGCGACCCTGGCTGCGCTGGTCCGCCACCATCGGGCATCCGACGCCGCCGCCACCTTGCTGACCGCGGTCATCGACGATCCCTCCGGCTACGGGCGTGTCGTGCGCGGCCGGGACGATCTGGTGGCCCGGGTCGTGGAGCACGCCGATGCCGACGCCGAGGAGCTGACGGTCAACGAGGTCAACACGTCCATCTACTGCTTCCGCCGCAGTGTGCTGGCCCCCTCGCTCCGGCGCCTCAGCCCGGCCAACGCCCAGGGCGAGTACTACCTCACCGACGTGGTGGGCGTGCTCTACGAGGCGGGCCACCGGGTGGTCTCGGTCGTGGTGGACGACACGATGGAGGTGGCCGGGGTCAACGATCGAGCCCAGCTGGCCGTGGCCGAGGCCGAGCTGCGCGACCGGATCAACGAGCGCTGGATGCGCCGGGGGGTGACCATGTGGGACCCCGAGCGAACCTATATCGACGCCGACGTCCAGCTGTCGCCCGATGTGGTGCTGCTGCCCGGGGTGATCCTCCAGGGTGAGTGTCAGGTGGCTGAGCACGCCGAGATCGGCCCCAACTGCCATCTGGTGGAGACCGTGGTCGGCGGGGGGGCACGGATCGCCAACAGCGTCGCCACGAGGGCCGAGATCGGCGCCGAGGCCAAGGTCGGCCCCTTTGCCGTGCTCGGGGAGGGCGAGGTCGTCCCGGCCGGGAGGACAGTGGGACCGGTGCCCGGGGCGCGGTAGCGTCTGGTCCATGGAGTTCACGCCCCAGCGCCGCCTGGAGTTGGTCTCGGGCCGCTCCCATCCCGAGCTGGCCCGGGACATCGCCGGCCAGCTGGGTGTGGAGCTCGGTGAGGCCAACCTCCGCGAGTTCGCCAACGGCGAGATCCACTGCCGCTACGGGGCTTCGATCCGGGGCAGCGACGTGTTCATCGTGCAGACCCACTGCGGCCCGGTCAACGACTCGTTGATGGAGCACCTGATCATGATCGACGCGGCCAAGCGGGCCTCGGCCAAGCGGATCACCGCCGTGTGCCCCTACTACGGCTACTCCCGCCAGGACCGCAAGGCGACGGGCCGGGAGCCGATCACGGCCAAGCTCGTGGCCGACATGTTGTCGGTAGCCGGCGCCGACCGGGTCGTCAGCGTGGACCTGCACTCCGGCCAGATCCAGGGGTTCTTCGACGTGCCCTTCGATCATCTGACCGCGGCGCCCGTCCTGGTCGAGTACCTACGGGCCCAGGCCAGCGAGCACCTGGTGGTGGTGGCCCCCGATGCCGGCCGGGTGCGGGTGGCCGACCGGTTCGGCCAGCACCTGGGGGCGGACCTCGCCGTGGTGCACAAGCGTCGGTCCCGCGTGAAGGCCAACTCGGTGGAGGCCCTCCACGTGGTCGGCGACGTCGAGGGCCGGACCTGCGTGCTCATCGACGACATGATCGACACGGCCGGGACCATCGTTGCCGCCGCCGACCTGTTGGCCGAGCGTGGGGCCACAGAGGTGTGGGCCATGGCCACCCACGCCGTGCTGTCCGACCCGGCCGTCGACCGGCTGAAGAACTCGGCCCTGTCCAAGGTGGTGGTGACCAACACGCTGCCCATCCCGCCCGATCGGCGCTTCGACAAGCTCGAGGTGCTGTCGGTGGCGAAATTGATCTCCGACGCCATCGACGCCGTGTTCGAGGACACCTCGGTCTCGGAGATCTTCGGCGGGGACAACCTGGTCTGACAATCTGGACTCGGCGCCCGGGCCGTCGTGCCCCGAGGCCGCGGAGGAGCCCCCTGGTCCCGCGGGCAGCGCCCTGGTCGCTCGGGGCCCTCACGACTGTCTATGCTGGTGGGCCGTCAGACGTGGCTGTCTCCGACCGGCGAGTCGGCGACGGTGGCGCTGCGCCCCCGTCAGGACCACTTGAGGAGTTCCCGCATGCCCGAGACCACGCTTGTCGCCGAGCCAGGCCGGACCACCGGCACCGAGCGCGACGCGCCGTTTGCGGAACGAGGGGAAGATCCCCGGCGTGGTCTACGGCCACGGCACCGACCCGGTGCCGGTGTCCGTGGTGGCCCGGGAGTTCCGGACGGCCATGTCCGGAGAAGCCAGCCTGAACACGCTGCTCACCCTCGACGTGAACGGGACCAGCTACCTGACCCTGGCCCGTGACATCCAGCGGCACCCGGTCAGGGGGACGGTCATCCACGTCGACTTCTTGATCGTGCGCCGCGACGAGGTCATCGCCGCCGAGGTCACCATCAACCTGATCGGCGAGGCCGTCGAGGTCCACCACGGCGACGGTGTGGTCGACCAGCAGCTCTTCGCCCTGCCCATCCGGGCCGTGCCGGCGTCGATCCCGGCGTCGCTCGAGATCGACATCTCGGGCCTCACCATCGGCGCCTCGTTGAAGGTGTCGGACATCACGCTGCCCGAAGGGGTGACCGCTGACATCGACGATGACGTCAACGTCGTCACCGGCCAGCCGCCGCGCGTGGCCACCACCGGCGAAGAGGGCTTCGAGGAAGAGGGGGTCGAGGGCGAACTGGGCGCCGAGGGCGAAGTGGCTGCCGAGGCCGGCGACGTCAGCAGCGAGGGCGAAGGCTGAGCCTCTTCCGTTCCCGGACCGGTTCGCCGGCCGACCTGCTCGTGGTGGGGCTGGGCAATCCCGGGGCGGAGTTCGCCGGCACCCGGCACAACGTGGGCGCCGAGGCGCTGGCCTGCTGGCCGATCGCCACGGAGCCCGGCTGAAGGTCGAAAAGGGCCTCCACGCCGCCGCCGCCACGGCCACCATCGACGGCAACCGGGTGATGTTGGCCGTCCCGACGGTCTACATGAACGAGTCGGGGGTGGCGGTGGCGCCGCTGGTCCGGCGGGCCGGCCTGACCGAGCACCGGGGCCTGGGCGGACTGGTGGTGATCCACGACGAGCTCGACCTCCCCTCGGGCCGGGTGAAGCTGAAGATGGGCGGGGGCAACGCCGGGCACAACGGCCTGAAGTCGATCGACAACCACCTGCACGGCAACGGCTATCTCCGGGTGCGGGTGGGGATCGGGAAGCCCCCCGGGCGCCAGCCGGGGGCCGACTACGTGCTGAAGCGCCCGGGGAAGGCGGAACGGGAGGGCCTGGAGGTGGCCGAGGCGCTGGCCGCCGACTCGGTGGAAGCCATCCTGAGCGAGGGGATCGAGGCGGCCATGAACCGGTTCAACGCCCTCCTGTGACGTGCCGGCCCGGTCACACCGCCCCGCTACCCTGACCGAGTGAGCCTCCGCTCGCTCCCCGCCCTCCTCCGCAACGAGCCCGCCATGGCGCGGGTCATCGGCGCGTCCGGCGCCACCCTGGCCGTGTCCACCCCGGCCCAGGCCTTCACCCTGGCCGGCGCCATCCGGCTCAGCACCCGCAGACCGGTGCTGGTGATCACGCCGACGGGCATCGCGGCCGAGCAGCTGGCCCACGACCTCGACGTCTTCAGTCCCGAGGGCGTGGCCGTGTTCCCGGCCTGGGAGACACTGCCCTTCGAGCGGGTGAGCCCAGAGGTCTCGACCATGGGACGGCGCCTCCAGCTGCTGTGGCAACTGGCCGGGGAGCCCGACGCCGGCGCGCCCGGTGTGGTGGTGGCCCCGATCAAGGCGGTCCTCCAGCGACTGGGCCCGTGGCGCAATTCGGCCCGCCCGGTGACCGTGGCCCGCGGCGACCGGCTGGTGGTGGACGAGCTGGTCGCCCGCCTGGTGGGCATGGGCTACCGGCGCGAGTCCCTGGTGGAGCACCGCGGCGAGCTGGCGGTGCGGGGCGGGATCGTCGACGTCTTCCCGTCGACCGACGACGAGCCGGTCCGGATCGACCTGTGGGGCGACGAGGTGGACCGGCTGACCCGCTTCGACGTGGCCGACCAGCGGTCGACCGCCGCCGTCGACTCCGTGTCGTTGTTCGGCTGCCGGGAGCTCCTGCCCGACGAGGAGGTGCGCCGTGTGGCGGCCACGCTGGTGGGCACGGCTCCGTGGGGCCGCCACCAGTGGGAGCAGCTCTCGGACGGGCAGCTGTTCGACGGCATGGAGTCGTGGCTCCCGTGGCTCTCCCCGTCCGAGGAGATCATCACCGACCTCCTGCCCGACCATGCCTTGGTCGTGGTGGTCGAGCCCAGGCGGGTCCGCCAACGGGCCGAGGAGCTGGCCGACGAGGAATCGGCGCTGGCCGACGCACTGGCCTCGACGTGGGGCCTGGAGGAGGGGGCCGGCGCCCCACGCCTGCATGTTCCCTTCGACCGCCTGTTGGCCGAGAGCGAGGCAGCCATGCTCTCGCTGGTACCGACGGCAGAGGGCCCCGAGGTCCCCGCCATCGAGAGCCGGGGGTGGGAGCCCATCCTGGGTGACGGGGCCAAGCTGGCCGGCCAGGTCCAGAGCCTGGTGGACGGCGGCTTCACCGTGGTCCTGTGTGCTGGGAGCGCGACAGGGGCCGACCGGCTCGCCACCATCCTGGCCGAGGAGGGCGTCGTCGTCCCCGTCCAGGGAGCCGGGCAGCCCGGCACGGCAGACAACGGTGCCAGAGGAGCCGATGGGTCCGGGGCCGAGCCGCCTCCCCCGAAGCCCGGGGCGCAGATCGTGGTGGCCGCGGTCGACCGGGGGTTCATCGCTCCCGCCGCCAGGGTGGCCGTCCTGGCCGAGTCCGACGTCACCGGGCGCCACCGTCCTCACCGCCAGGCCCGCACCCGGGCCCGGCCGGTGGACGGGTTCTTCGACGACCTGGCCCCGGGCAATTTCGTGGTCCACCGCCAGCACGGCGTGGCCCGCTACGGCGGGATGGTGACCAGGACCATGGGCGGCTCCACCCGGGACTACCTCTTGCTCGAGTACCGGGGCGGCGACAAGCTCTACCTGCCCACCGACCAGATCGAGCTGCTCACCCCCTATGCCGGCGGCGACTCGCCCACGGTCAACCGGCTGGGCGGCTCCGAGTGGCAGCGGGCCCGCTCCAAGGCCCGGGCGGCCGTCCACGAGATCGCCGAGGAGCTCGTGGCCCTGTACCGGCGGCGCCTGGAGGTGCAGGGCCGGGCCTTCGGGCCGGACACGCCCTGGCAGGCCGAGCTCGAGTCCTCGTTCCCGTACGTCGAGACCTCCGACCAGCTCCGGGCCATCGAGGACGTGAAGGCGGACATGGAGCGCCCGCTGCCCATGGACCGGCTGGTCTGCGGGGATGTCGGCTTCGGCAAGACGGAGGTGGCGATCCGGGCCGTGTTCAAGGCGGTCCAGGACAGGACCCAGGCGGCCGTGCTGGTGCCCACCACGCTGCTGGCCAGCCAGCACTTCCAGACCTTCACCGAGCGCTACGCACCCTTCCCGGTCCGCGTCGAGCTGCTCAGCCGGTTCCTGACCAATGCTCAGGCCAAGAAGGTGGTCGACGGGCTGGCCGACGGCTCGGTCGACGTCGTCATCGGCACCCACCGCCTCCTGGCCGCCGACATCGCCTTCAAGAAGCTCGGCCTGCTGGTGGTGGACGAGGAGCAGCGCTTCGGGGTCTCGCACAAGGAGACGATCAAAGCCATGTCCGACGGGGTGGACGTGCTCACCCTGACCGCCAGCCCCATCCCCCGCACGCTGGAGATGGCGCTCACCGGCATCCGGGACCTGTCCATGGTCAACACCCCCCCGGCCGCCCGGCGGCCGATCCTCACCCACGTGGGCGAGTTCGAGTCGGCTGCCGCCTCGGAGGCCATCCGGCGCGAACTGCTGCGCGAGGGCCAGGTCTTCTACGTCCACAACCGGGTCCAGAGCATCGACGCCGTGGCCGAGCAGATCCGCCGGCTGGCTCCCGAAGCCCGGGTGGCCGTCGCCCACGGGCAGATGGACGAGGGGTCCCTCGAGCAGGTGGTCATGGAGTTCTGGGAGGGCAAGCACGACGTCCTGGTGTGCACCACCATCATCGAGTCGGGCATCGACATGCCCACGGTCAACACCCTGGTGGTGGACCGGGCCGACCTCCTGGGCCTGGGCCAGCTCCATCAGCTGCGGGGCCGGGTGGGCCGGGCCGGGCAGCGGGCCTACGCCTACCTGTTCCATCCTGCCGGCCGGGTCCTGACCGAGCAGGCCTACGAGCGGCTCCGGACCATCGGCGACCATACCGAGCTGGGCTCGGGTTTCAAGATCGCGCTGCGCGACCTGCAGATCCGGGGGGCCGGCAACCTGTTGGGCCGCGACCAGTCGGGCCACATCGCCGCCGTGGGCTACGACCTCTACGTCCAGATGGTGTCCGAGGCCGTGGCCGAGCTGAAGGGAGAGGCCCGCCCCGCTGCCGTCGACCTGTCGATCGACCTGCCCGACGCCGCCCACCTGCCCCCCACCTACGTGGCCGCCGAGGACGTCCGCCTCGAGGCCTACCGGCGGCTCACCGGGGTGCGGACGGTGTCCGAGGTCGAAGACGTCCGCGCCGAGTGGGAGGACCGGTTCGGCCCGCTGCCGCCGCCGGCGCTGGCCCTGCTCGACGTGGCCCTCCTTCGGGTCGAGTGCATCCGGCTGGGCATCACCGACCTGGCCGTGTCGGCGCCGCGTGGCGGACCCGGGCTCGGTGGCGGGCGGGCGACGGTGAAGATGTCGCCGGTGACCCTTCCAGCTTCAGCGCAGGTCCGGCTCCGACGCCTGGCTCCCGGTGCGACCTGGCACGAGGATCTCCATCGGCTGCTGGTACCGCTGGCCGCCGACGGCCACGAGGGGCGCTACGCCCCGGTGCTGGTGGAGCTGCTCCGGTCGCTCGTCCCGCCGGACGCGACGGCGCCGGACGGGGCGGCTGCGACGACGGAGGGGCCATCGGGCCGGGAGACGCCTGTGGCGGGCGCCCCCGCCGCGACCAGCGCCAACCGCTAGCATCGCCCTCCGATGAAACGCCTTGTCTCTGCGATCTCCGTCGTCGTGCTGCTGGTCGTGGCCGGCGGGCTGGCCTCGGCCTGCCAGGCGACGCCGCCTGCTGCCTCGGTCAACGGCACGACGATCCAGATCTCGACGCTGAACGACCAGCTGCGCGCGTTCGAGACGACGCAGGCCGGGGCGTGCCTGTTGACCATCGAAGCGGCGGGCAGCGCCGTGCAGGTCCGGGGCCAGGGAGCTCAGGGGACCTACAACATGACCTTCGCCGGGAGCGTTCTCCATCAGGGAGTGAGCAACATCCTCTACGAGCAGTACGCCGCCGACCAACACATCACGGTGACACCGGCCCAGACGGCGGCGGCGAAGTCCGAGGTGGAGTCGTTCCTCGACGGCTCCATCTCCACCCAGCTGTCGCAGGCCAACGCGGCGGGCCAGCAGTCCTACTGCCAGACGAACACCGGGCAGGCGGTCACCGGGGCCGAGGTGCTCGCCGGGCTGCCGCCGTCCCTGCGGGACGCCCAGATCCAGTCCCAGGCCATCGAGGACCGGTTGCTGGCTCGCGGGGCCAACATCACGGCGGCCGACATCTTTGCCTACTACGTGAAGAACCCCACCCAGTTCACCGGGGCCTGCGTGAGCGCCATCGTGACGGACTCGCAGGCCCATGCCAACGAGTTGCTGGCCCAGGTCAAAGGCGGCGCCTCGTTCGCGTCGGTGGCCAAGGCCAGCTCCCTCGATCAGACCTCGGCGCCCAACGGCGGTGCGCTCGGATGCAACTTCACCGCCGCCTCGGTAGAGCAGCAGCTGCAGGTCTCCTCGCTCACCGTGGGCGCGCCGGTCGGGCCGATCCAAGAGGCCTCATCGGGGGGCTGGGTGATCTTCGAGGTCACCGGTGAGGTCACCCAGTCCCTGGCCGACGCCACCCCCACCATTCGCCAGGACCTCTTGCGGTCCACGGCCAACCAGACCAGGGTGGCCAACCAGGTGAAGCGGTTCGCCCGGCGCTCCTCGATCTCGGTCGACCCCCGCTACGGCACCTGGACGATCGCCCGCATCGTGCCGCCGCCGGGACCCGGGGCCAACGACCTGTTGGCCGCGGCCCTGAGCGGCGCGGCATCGAACGCGTCGGGGGGCTCGGGGTCGGGGTCGTCGGGCTCGGGTGGCTGACCGCCCGTCGTGACCGTGTGGGCATGACCGAACCGATCGGAGCCGATCGTGACCGTGCGGCCATGACCGACTCGACAGCGCCGGCCGGGACAGCGCGGCCATGACCGACCCGACGACCGCCGACCGATTTGGCCTCGGAGCCGAGCCGGCGGCCTCTCGCATCGATGTCGTCGGCCTCGGGCCGGCCGGCCCCGACCTCGTCACCGAGTCGACGCGGGATCTGATGGCCCGGGCCGACCGCCTCTACGTGCGGACGACCCGGCACCCCTCTGCCTCCCTGGCGGTCGAGGCCCGATCCTTCGATCACCACTACGAGCACGAGGACACCTTCGACGCCGTCTACCGGGCCATCGTTGCCGAACTGGTCGAGGCGGCCCGGTCGGGCCCCGTGGTCTATGCCGTTCCCGGGTCTCCAGTAGTGGCCGAACGAACGGTCACGTTGCTCCGAGCCGACCCGGCGGTGGTTGCCGGCGAGATCTCGCTCGTCGTCCACCCGGCCCTGTCCTTTCTCGACCTGGCCTACGGCCGACTGGGGATCGACCCCCTGGCCGCCGGAGTCCGGCTGGTCGACGGCGAGAGGTTCGCCACCGACGCGGCGGGCCTGCGCGGCCCGCTGCTCGTGGCCCAGTGCTGGTCGAAGTCGGTCCTGTCCGGGGTGAAGCTGGCCATCGATCCACTGGCGGGCACGACGGTGACCCTTCTTCACCACCTGGGCTTGCCCGATGAGGTGGTCCTGGTGCTCCCGTGGGAGGAGCTCGACCGCGCCTTCGAGCCCGACCACCTCACCTCGCTGTGGATCCCGGTTCTCGCTGCGCCCGTCGCCGCCGAGCTGGTCAGGCTGGACGAGCTGGTCCACATCCTGCGGGATCGATGCCCCTGGGACCGCGAGCAGACCCACGGCTCGCTTTCCCGGCATCTGCTCGAGGAGGCCTACGAGGTGCTCGATGCGATCGACGGACTGGTGGCGGCGGAGGGCGACGCCGGGGCCGCGCCCGAGCGGGTGGAACGAGCCGTGGCCCATCTGGAAGAGGAGCTGGGTGACCTCCTCTACCAGGTGTACTTCCACGCCACGCTGGCCGCCGAGGAGGGCCGCTTCTCGCTGGCCGATGTGGCCCGAGGGGTGCACGACAAGCTGGTCGCCCGCCACCCCCATGTGTTCGGTGACACGGTGGCCGACTCGTCCGACCAGGTGGCGACCAACTGGGAGGCGTCCAAGCTGCTCGAGAAGGGAAGGGCCAGCGTCACCGAGGGCATCCCCGCCGCCCTGCCCGCCTTGGCCTCGGCGGCGAAGCTGCAGCGCAAGGCGTTGACCGTGGGGATCGATCTCCCCGACCGCAGGATCGAGGCAGGCGCCATCGTCGCCCGCCTGGACCGGATCCTGCAGGGGGCCGATGTCGGGCCCTCGGCGTCGACCGGGGGCGATGAGGCCGAGGTCGAGACCGAGGTCGAAGCCCAGATCGAGACCGAGGTCGAAGCAGAGATTGGAGCCGAGGTCGGCGATCTGTTGTTCTCGCTCGTGAGCCTGTCCCGGCAGTTGGGCATCGACCCCGAGACTGCCCTGCGGGCGAGATCGGCGGCCTTTCGCCAAGAGGTGGTGCGACACGAACAAGGCAGCCAGCCGAGCCGGGGACGGTAACGAATCAGCAGGGGATTCGCAGGTTACGAGGCCGGGGACTGGCAGCTGGCCATGCACGGGATTCCCGACGGATGCCCAGGTCTCGGCCGGCCCAACTGATAACTTTTCTCCCACCAGCCACAGGAGTAACAGACACAGTGAGCCGCATCGAACAGGTCATCGGCCGGGAGGTTCTCGACTCCCGCGGCAATCCGACCGTCGAGGTCGAGATCGTCCTCGACTCGGGGGCGACGGGACGCGCCATCGTGCCCTCCGGGGCATCGACGGGTTCGTTCGAGGCGGTGGAGCTTCGGGATGGAGGCTCCCGCTACGGCGGGAAGGGCGTCTCGCGGGCGGTCGGGAACGTGAACGGCGAGATCGCCGAGATCCTGGACGGCTTCGAGGCGCTCGACCAACGGGGCATCGACTTCGCCCTGATCGACGCAGACGGGACACCGAACAAGGCGCGACTCGGGGCCAACGCCATCCTGGGCGCGTCGCTGGCCTCGGCCAAGGCGGCCGCTGCCGAGCTCGAGATCCCGCTCTTCCGCTACGTCGGCGGCGCCGATGCCCACGTGCTGCCCCTGCCCATGATGAACGTGGTGAACGGGGGCGTCCATGCCGACAACTCGATCGATCTCCAGGAGTTCATGATCCTGCCCGTCGGTGCGGCGTCGTTCTCCGAGGCGCTCCGATGGGGGGTGGAGACCTACCACGCGCTGGCGAACGTCCTGAAGGCCCGGGGCCTGTCGACGGCCGTGGGCGACGAGGGCGGTTTCGCCCCTGACCTGTCCTCCAACGAGGGAGCTGTGCAGGTGTTGGTCGAAGCCATCGAGGCCGCCGGCCGGGTGCCCGGTGACGAGATGGCCATCGCCATGGACCCGGCCAGCAGTGAGCTGTATCGGGACGGCAGCTACGTGCTCGCCGGCGAGGGGCGGACCCTTGCCTCGGACGAGCTGGTCGGCTATTGGGTCGACCTGTGCGACCGCTACCCGATCGTCTCCATCGAGGACGGCATGGCCGAAGAGGACTGGGACGGCTGGGCGTCCATGACGGCGGCGCTGGGCGATCGCATCCAGCTGGTGGGCGACGACGTGTTCGTGACCAACGAGGAACGGCTCCGCCGCGGCATCGAGCTCGGTGTGGCCAACTCGATCCTGGTCAAGGTCAACCAGATCGGGACGCTGACCGAGACGCTCGGGACCATGTCGAGAGCAGCCCGGTCCTCCTACACCTGTGTGATGTCCCACCGCTCAGGGGAGACCGAGGACTCGACCATCGCCGACCTCGCCGTGGCCACCAATTGCGGCCAGATCAAATCCGGGGCACCGGCCCGCTCCGACCGGGTGGCGAAGTACAACCAGCTCCTCCGTATCGAGGAGGCCCTGGGCGAGTCGGCGGCCTTCCTCGGCGGTGAGGCCCTGCGGTCGTGGAAGTCGACTTGAGCCGGGCAACGAGGAGCCGCTCCGCATCCGGCAGGTCCGCATCCGGCAGGTCCGCATCCGGCAGGTCCGCGCCCAGCCACCGGGCCGGCGCAACGAAGAACCGGTCCGGCGCAACGAAGAACCGGGCCGGCGCAACAAAGAAGGGTCGGCCCAACGATGGCAGGCCTGGCGGCGGCTCCCGGGACAGGACCCGGGCCCGGGACCGGGCCGCGGACAAAAGGGACGGGGCCAGGGGGTCCACCAGGGGCGCCACCAGGGGGGCCAAAGGCGATACTCGGGCATCCAGGCGCCGGTCGGCGAAACACGTCCGGAGGGGCGAGGCTCGTTCCCGGGCCGAGCCGAGGGTCCGCCGGCGCCGGCTCATGGTCGTGGTGGCGGCGGTCTTCGCCGCCGTGGTGCTCGGCACGAGCTTCCCTGCTTCGGGACTGCTGGACCAGCACCGGCAGCTCACCGCGGCCGACGCGGCGGTGCACCGCCTCCGGTCCGAGAACAAGGCACTGACCCTGGAGCAACAGCAGCTGAACTCCAAGGCGGAGATCCACCGCTTGGCCCGCCTGAACTACCAGCTGGTCGATCCGGGTCAGACGGCGTACAACGTGCTGCCTCCCGGGGCTCAGTCGACCGGCAAGGGGTCGTCCGCCGTCAACGGGGACCCGGGCAACCAGCCGTTGGTGGCCCCCGCCAACGCGGCCGGCATGAGCCCCGATCCAGGACTGCCGACCACGCCGGCCACGACCCCGCAGACCTCGTCGACGCAGTCCCCATCGGCGTCGGGTGCGGCGACCTCGAGTGGGCGCCCGGCGACCAAGCCAGTTGCCCAGCCATCGGGCTCGAGCGGCGGCTTCTGGTCCCGCACCCTCCGCTCGCTCGAATTCTGGAGATGATGGGAGACCGCCCCGCGGCCGGCACGGCCGGCTCATGGGCCAGTGGAAAGGGCGGCGGCACCAGCAGCGGGAGCGGGAACAAGGGCGGGAGCGGGCACGACGACATCGAAACTGCCGACGAGCGTGACATTGCCGCCGTCACCGAGCTCCTGGGGCGGCCTCCTCGAGGCGGCTTCGAGGTCGTGGTGCGCGCCGGTGACGGCGCGCCGGCGGTGATCGCCAACGCCCCGTTCCTCGACGACGGGACCCCGATGCCCACCCGGTACTGGCTGGTGGACCCGACGTTGCGCGAGGCGGTGAGCAGGCTCGAGTCGTCGGGCGGCGTACGTCAGGCCGAGGCCGACGTTCCTCCCGAACAGGTGGCCGAGGCGCATCGGCGATACGAAGCCGAGCGGGAATCATTGATCCCGGCCGACCACGAGGGTCCCCGGCCAACCGGGGGTGTAGGTGGAACGCGTGAGGGTGTGAAGTGCCTGCACGCCCATCTTGCCTGGTGGCTCACCGGCGCCGACGATCCCGTTGGGGCATGGACAGCAGCGCGGGTCGGGCTCCAACCGGGCTCGGGGCCGGCCTCGACCGCCTGAGCCGCCGTGGGTGCTGATCGCGCCGCGGCAGGGCGGGGCTGATCGCCCTGCTCGGGGCCCGCCGCTCAGCGAACGGAGCTCGAGATGTCCTCGAAGATCTCGATGCGAGGGGGGCCGGTCACCCCGGCGCGGTCCATCGCCGCCTTCAACTCCGGGTCGTTGGCGAACGCCTCGGCCTGGGCGACCGTCGGAAAGTCGTGCGTCCCGGCCACGTCGTTGGGGTTGTCGGGCAGGCGCATGACCCGCTGCGCGGTGTACCCGTGCTTGACTCGTAACGGTTCGACCTCGTCGTACACCTTTCGCCAGGAGTCGTAGTCGGCAACGGTGTGGCGAACGATCAGCGTGGCACTCATCGGGAACCCCTTTGGTCAGCGTGAGACCTTTTCGTCTCCGCCCACACACTGTACCGACAGTGCCACGGAGCGCGCCTGCCCGTTCCGGGAGACCGGTCGACGCCGACGTGGACGCCACTCGGGCTCGAGAGCTGCTGGCTCGGTGGCCGCAGCTACCTCCATGACTCCAGGGCGTGGTAGCAAGGCCCGGTGCGTTCGAACAGGCCGGTGGCGGCGATCGATTGCGGGACGAATTCCACCAGACTCCTGGTGGCGGACGCGTCGGGGCGCCCGCTGGAGCGGCTCATGCGGATCACCCGGTTGGGCGAGGGCGTCGACGCCACCGGCCGGCTCTTGCCCGAGGCAATCGATCGTTGCCTCGCCGTGGTGCGCGAGTACCGAGAGGTCATCGAGCGGTTGGGGGCGGTGTCGGTCCGTCTGGTGGCCACCTCGGCGGTCCGCGACGCGGCCAACGGGGATGCCTTCCTCGTCGCCGCGGCCGACGCCTCGGGGGCGAAGCCCGAGCTGCTGACCGGGATCGAGGAGGGACGGCTGTCGCTGGCCGGGGCGGTGGCGGAGCTCGACGAGGGCGACGGGCCGTTCCTCGTGCTGGACATCGGCGGCGGGTCGACCGAATTGGTGGTCGGTTCGGGGCCGGACGACCCGTCCATAGACGCCGTCTCGCTGCAAATGGGTTGCGTCCGCATCCTGGAGCGCTTCTTCCACCACGATCCCCCGACAGCAGAGGAGCAGGCCACCGCTCGAGCCGCGGTCATGGAGGAGCTGGATGGTGTGGCCCTGGCTCACCCCCGCTTTGCCGACAGCCACCTGCTGGTGGGCCTGGCCGGCACCGTCTCCACCATCTCGGCCCTACAACAGGAGTTGGCCGACTACGACCGGGATCGGATCCATCACTCGGTGCTGACCGCGGCGCAGGTCAAGGACTGGTTCCATCGCCTGGCCGGCGAGAGCGCCGAGGCGCGCCTGGCTCGACCCGGGCTGATCCCCGGCCGGGCCGACGTGATCGTGGGTGGCGCCCTCTTACTGGACGCGGTCATGTCCCGCTTCGGGTTCGACCAGTGCCTGGTCTCCGAGTCCGACATCCTCGACGGCCTGGTGGCATCGCAGCTCTGAGCGGCGCAGGCGTCGAGCGGCTGCAGCGCTGAGCGGTTGCAGCACTGAGCCCCGCAGCGCTGAGCAGTTGCAGCGCTGAGCCCCGCAGCGCTGAGCGCCGCGGCCGCTGTGGCTCTCGAGCCGCCAATCCCCACCGGCACGTCGTCATGTGCCCGATGAGCGCGGGGCGCCTACGATGCGCGTGTGGCACTGGTCTCCATCGCAGCGGTTCCGATGACGGATCCCTTCCCCGGTTTCGACGGGAGGCCCGGACGGTGAGCGCGGCCGTCGGCTCACCCACGACCACCCCGCTCGAGCTGACCGGCTGGCGGGTCCGGCTCCGGACGCTCTCCGAGGCCGACTACGACGGCTGGTACCGGGTCCGAAACCGCAGCCGGGACTGGTTGATCCCTTGGGAGCCCAGGCCCAACGGTGCCCCGTCGGCGCCCGAGGACAGGTCGAGCTTCATCACCCGGTGCATGATGCGAGAGCGGGAGCGCCAGCTGGGCAGTGGCTTCGGGTTCGGGATCTTCAGCGACGGGGTCTTCTGCGGGGAGGTGACGCTGTCATCGGTGCAGCGCGGCCCCTTCCAGAATGCGTCGATCGGCTACTGGATCGACAGGGAGTTCGCCGGCCAGGGCCTGGTGCCCGAGTCGGTGGTCGTCGTGCTCCGCTTTGCCTTCGAGTCGCTCGGGTTGCACCGGGTGGAGATCTCGATCATCCCCCGCAACGCCCCGAGCCGGCGGGTGGTCGAGAAGCTGGGGCTCCGCAACGAAGGGGTGGCCGAGCGGTTCCTCGAGATTGACGGGCGGTGGGAGGACCACATCCGCTACGCCATCACTGCAGAGGAGTGGACCAGCCGCCGGCAACAGCTCCTCACCACCTGGCTCCGACGGAGCTAGCGGGCTCCCGGCGCGCAGCCGTCGGGGCGTCGATCAGCCGTCGGGGCGTCGATCAGCGGTCGGGGCGTCGATCAGCGGTCGGGGCGTCGATCAGCGCTCGGGTGTCGATCAGCCGTCGCTACTCCGGATGACGGCGGGCGAGTGGCGGAAGAACTGCTCGACGTCTTGCTCGTAGCGGTACTCGTTCCCGGTGGAACCCACGGTGCGGCGCAGGTTGTTGGCCCGAGCGAAGCTCTCCACTGCTCCAGCTGAGGTGTACCGGTAGCGGAACCCGGTCTCGACGAGCCGCGAGGTGTCGACGCCGCGCCCGTAGCGGACGAACGCATCCATCTCGGTGGGGAACTGCACGATGCCCAGACGGCGCAGCGGGGCGACGAAGGCATGAGGGTTGAGCGGCGGCAAGGGCAGGAGGTGGGCGCCGCCGATGGTGGCCACCTCGCTCCAGGGCAGCTTTCCTGCTCCGGCGACATTGAAGACACCGGAGATCCGGTTGCGGGTGACGTGCTCCAGCGATCGGACGACGTCGTCCTCCTCGACGAACTGGACCAGTGGATCGAAGCCCAGGATGCAGGGGAGCATGCGCTTTCGGAGGTTGGTGCTGATCGGGGTGATGATGTCGGTGCCCAGCACGTTGGCGAAGCGAAGCACGCTGACGATCAGCTGGGGATTGTCGTCGGCGAAGTCGCGGACCATCGCCTCCACCTCGAGGAGCGACCGCTCCACTCGGGTGCGCACCGGGGCCTGTCGAGGAGTCTCCTCACGGAACCACGCCGGGTCCTTCGCGGACGAGCCGTAGACGTGGGTCGAGGACTTGACCACCACGTGCCGGACCGGCGTGCCCGGCGCTCCCGCCGCGGCCAGCAGGTTCAGGGTCCCGATCACGTTCGTCTCGTGAAGGGAGCGGCCCGAGATGCCGATCGAGTTGGTCTCCAAGAAGGTGTGGACGACGGTGTCCACCTGGGTGGCCTGCACGATGCGGTGCAGGATCGTGTAGGCCTGGTCGGAACGGACGTACTCGGTGCGCTCCAGAGGCACCCGGGGCTCGTCGGTGCCCATGCCCAGGATCATCTCCACCTCGGGATCCGATTCGAGGACCTGGGCCATGCGGCCGCCCCAGAAGGTGTCCAGCCCGGTGATCAGGACCCGTCGGCCCACTTCAACCGAACCAGACGCTTCGGCGCTCGCGGAGCATGTCATGCAACGTGTCCTGGAGCATCGAGCGGATCCGTTCGGCCTCGTCCATCACCGTGGACTTGGAGTATCGGGGCTGATCGGGCTCGACGTCGAAGATGACCGGGTCGAGGACCCGGATCTTGAACTTGGCCGGGAAGTAACCGACGGTGCCGAGGATCGGTCCGAGGACGAAGTGGTTGGCCGTCACCGGGAAGTACGGGAGTCGAAGCGCCTTGGCCAGCGACGGAAGCCGGAAGAGGATGGGCATGGACTCCTCGGCGCCGACCACGGCGATGGGAATGACGGGAACGCCCGACCGCATGGCGATCTCCACGAACCCACCGCGCCCGAACCGCCGCAGCCGGTAGCGATCGGTGTAGGTCTTGGACGGCCCCTTGGTCCCTTCGGGGAAGACGAGGGCCAGTTGGCCCTGGTCGTGCAGGATCCGGTAGGCGTTGTCGGGATGGCCCGGCACGCCACCGGTGCGGGACCACATGGTTCCCACGCCGGGGACGGTCCGGAAGAAGTAGTCGGCCAGGCCGTACACGGGACGGTGGAGGTCCTCCTCGATGCCGTGCATGATTGCCGGTGCATCGGAGGGGATGGCCCCGGCGTGGTTGCCGATGAGGAGGGCACCGCCCTCGGTGGGGATCTTCTCCATCCCTTCCCACTCGACCCGGAACCAGTGCTTGTAGAGCGGGTCGTACACCCGGCGGACCAACGAGCGCACACGCTCGGACCGGCCCCATTCGTCGACGTCGCCCCGGCGGGGATCGACCGGCTCGCCGCTATCGAGGTCGGGGCGGAAGTTCCGGGGGACGATGACGGGCAGGGGAGGGCGCGCCTCCGGTGCTTCCTGCACGATTGCCCGCCGGTTCCCGACGTCGATGGCCCGGGCCCGGCGTTCCGCGGCCCGTCGGCGCTCCGCCGTCCGGCCCGCATCCGTCCCCTCCGCGCTCACGAGGTGCATCGTACCGCCGACCTCGCCACCGGATGGGAGGCGACGGGCGCAACAGGCTGTGCGCTGTGGCGGCCAGCCTGTCCGGGCCTATCCCGTTGCCGGACCGTTCATGACCGAGCTGTGGATCCGGCCCGAGAGCGGCCCGAAGGCCAGCATCCCCGGAAGCGTGAGCGAGCGTCGGGCCACCATCAGGTCGGGCAGAGCGTCCCCGATGCGTCTGGCACCCTCGGCGACCTCGGCCCGGCTCGACCAGGGGGAACAGCACCACGGTCTCGTCGGGCCCAGTGATCATGGGTAACGGGACACCGGGTGCGGCTGCGGCCAGGACGTGGCGCACCCGGTCGGTCCGCCGCTCATCGGCTGCCGTCCGACCTTTCGCCATCTCGTCGGGCGCCGTGTGACCTGGCCCCGTGTGACCTGGCGCCGTGTGACCGGGCGCCGTGTGACCGGGTGCGGGCACGTGCCCGCCAGCGAAGCGGGCGCCGAGCCTCGTGCGGCGCGGGTCGCTCACGGCGACGGCGGGCACGGGCGAGGGGCGCCGCAATCCGAACCGGGAGCTGTACACATCGGCCAGCATGGTGATGGAGTCGTGCAGCGGCTGGACACTGCTGCCGCGGACGTGCTTCCACTGCACCGGGACCTCGGCGATGGCCAGCCCGAGGCGATGGGCGCGGGCCAGCACCTCGACATCGAAGGCGAAGCGGTCGATGGGCACGAGGTGGAACAGCAGGCGGGCCACCTCGGTGCGGAAGGCCTTGAACCCGCACTGGGTGTCGAGAAAGTCGAGATCGGTGCCCGCGGTCACCAGCCGGTTGAACAGCCGGCCCATCAACAGCCGGATCATGTACCGGCTTTCGACCATCGAGTCCGGGAGGGACCGGGACCCGATGGCGGCTTCGGTCGAGACCAGGCGATCGAGCAGCAGGGGAATGGCCCGGGGGTCGATGGCCATGTCGGCATCCATGTAGGCGGTAGCCGTGCCACGGGCCGCCCTGATGCCGGTCCGAATGGCTGCGCCCTTGCCTTGGTTGAAGGGCAGCCGGATGACGCGGTGGTGGGGAAGGTCGGCCAGCAAGGTTCGGGCCATGCCGGCGGTGTCGTCATGGCTGCCGTCGTCGACCACGATGACCTCGGTGCAGTCGAGGTCGACGGCGCCCGCCCGCACGGCGTCCCGGAACCGTTCGAAGCCGTCGCCCAGCCGGTGGGCCTCGTTGAAGGCGGGTACGACGACGCTCAACCGGAGTGCGGTCGTCGGTCGCCCGCAAGGGGGGGAGGAACGGGCTGGGTCGATCGGCGTGGGCGACAGCTTAGGGTCAGGTCGTGCCGAGCTCGGGGTCGGGCGCCGTGCTCACGGTCCGGGCTCAGGTCCTGCCGACGTGCTCAGGGTCCGCGCTGCCGACGTGCTCAGGGTCCGCGCTGCCGAGGTGCTCAGGGACGGGCGGCACCGACGAGGCCCCCGTACCAGATCGGGTCATAGGTGACCACGGTCCCGGTGTGGGCCGCCTGGATGATGGTGGCGCTCCCGTACGGTGTGGCCGAACCGTTGAGGCTGGGACCCACGTACATGACCACATGGTCGATGCCGGAGCCGTCGAGGTCGTAGAAGATGAGGTCCCCCGGCTCGAGGGCGGACATGCTGACGTGCTGGGACTCGGCATACTGGTCGGCCGCCGAGTGGGACAGGGCCACCCCCGCCTGGCCCCAGGCCAGCATGGTGAGGCCCGAGCAGTCGACCCCGGCTCGACTGGCCCCGCCCCAGACATAGGGCACGCCGAAATAGGAGAGGGCGGCATTGACGGCGGCGACGCCGGCCGACGAGGGTGTGCTCCCGGGCGAGGCCGCCGTGGTCCCCGATCCAGCTGACGCCGGGGGAGCGGCGGCCGCCGAGGTGGCTGCCTGGTTGGCGGCCTGCGTGGCCGTCTGGGTAGCCGCCTGCGCGGCCGGCGCCGCGGTGGCGCTGCTGCCGACCGAACTGGCAACCTGTGCGGCCCGCGAGGCCTGGGCAGCCTGGTTGGCCGCAGCCTGCGCGTTCGCCTGTGCGGCCGCAGCCTGGGCCGCCGCCGCAGCCTGGGCCGCTTGCGCGGCGGCCTGCTGGGCGATCTGGGTGGCGAGCGTGCCCTTGACCTGGTCCAGGGTGGCCTGGGACTGGTTCGCCGTAGCCTGAGCCGCCGCCGCGGCCTGCTGGGCCTGATCCCGTTCCGCCGACTGTTCGTGCTGTTGGGTCACGAGGGTCGCCTGCGTTGCCGCCAGCTGGCGCTGACCGGCTTGGACCAGGGCCTCGTCACGGTCGACGTTGCCCACCACGATCTGCGTGTAGGTGCGTCGGGCCCCGGCTTCCGGTGACGGGGAGTCGAAGACGGAGGCGATGCTGGTCGAAGAGGAGTCGTAGAGGTACGCCTTGATCGCGTCCTGGGTCAGCTGGCGACGGTCAGCAGCGAGACGGCTGGCCGCGGCGGCGAGCGACGCGTTCGTGGTCACCAGGGCGGCCTGGGTGGCCTGGAGGCGGACCGTGGCCTGGTTGTACTGCTCGTCTTGGGCGCTCAGCTGCTGTTGCTCCTGCGATATCTGGGCCTCGATGGCTGCGACCTGGCCCTCGGTGGCCGCGATCGACGCGTCGCTGGGCGCCGGGTCCGCTCCGGAAGCCGGCGCGAGGACCATCGAACCGCTCGAGACGACCAGCGCCACCGCACCGGTCAGCATGGCGGCGCGGTGCGTAGCGAAGCGGGTCCGGCCTCGCTGTCGACCTGAATCCTCATTAGTCACAACAGCCACATGCGTCACAGTAGTACCAGGGCAGTAGGAATCCAAGGGCGTCGGCCCTGGTCACGGTGGGCCGTGCTCCGGGACCCGAGCCGTCGAGTATGACGGAGGGATGGCGCAGCGAGGCTCGAGGTAGCAATGGACGGAATCGTGGAGGTCCGAGGAGGACGCCTTCGGGGAGTCGAGCGACACGGCGTCTGGTCGTTCTCGGGAGTGCCCTACGCGGCTCCGCCGGTCGGGCCCTTGCGCTGGCAACCCCCCCTGGAGCCCCAGCCGTGGGCCGGGATAAGGGAGTGCGACCACTTCGGGCCGATCGCCCCGCAGATCCCACCCATCCCCGGCATGTCGATCGGGGGTGCCCCCGACGAGCAGTCAGAGGACTGCCTGACGCTCAACATCTGGACCCAGGGGCTCGGTGGAGTACCGCGTCCGGTGATGGTGTGGATCCACGGCGGCGGCTTCAACTCGGGTACCGGGGCCGGTGACCTCTACCGAGGCGGGACCCTGGCCCGCGACGGCGACGTGGTCGTGGTCACCATCAACTACCGGTTGGGCGCGCTGGGCTTTCTGGCCCATCCCGCACTGGAGCTCCCCTCGTCGCCGTGGGCCGGCGGTGACGGGTGGTCCGGTTGCGGCAACTGGGGCATCGCAGACCAGATCGCCGCATTGGTCTGGGTCCGGGACAACATCGCTGTCTTCGGGGGGGACCCCGGCAACGTCACCATCTTCGGCGAGTCGGCCGGGGGGATGAGCGTCTCGACCCTGCTCGGTGTCCCTGAGGCCCGTGGGCTCTATCACCGGGCCATCGTCGAGAGTGGCCCGCCGTTCACCCACTCGGCCGTCGAGGCCGCGGCGCGAGCCGAGCTCGTGGCCGAGAAGCTGGGGGTGCCGTTGACGCGCCAGGGGCTCGAGCGGGTGCCGCCGGACGAGCTGGTGCGGGTGGGCCAGGAGATCGGCCGGTCGCTGGCCCTCGGGGACGGCGGCCTCCCGTTGCCCTTTCTGCCTGCAGTCGACGGCGGCCTGCTGACGCGGCCACCGGAGATCGAGGTCGCCCACGGTGCATCATCGGACGTCCCGTTGCTCATCGGGACCAACCGGGACGAGGCCGCCTTCTTCGCCGTCGCCCTTCCGGCCGTGCATGCCCTCGACGAGGCCGGGCTGCTGCGCTGGGTGCAGCGGCTGGTCCCCTTGGCCGAGAGCGCCGAGGCGCTGATCGACCGGTACCGGTCGGCTCGGGTGGCGCGGGGAGAGAATGCGGCACCCCGCGACCTCTGGGTGGCCATCGCCTCCGACACGGTCTTCCGGGCCCCATCGGTGCTGCTGGCTGACAGCCATGCTCGTGCCGGCGCCAGCGAAGCCGGTACCTACGTCTACCTGTTCACCTGGGAGACACCGGCGTTCGGTGGCCTGTTGGGCTCGTGCCACGCGTTGGAGATCCCGTTCGTCTTCGGCACCGTGACCAACCCGGTGATCCAGCAGTTCGCCGGAGGGGGCGACGACGCCCTTGCCCTCTCGGTCGGCATGCGGCAGGCCTGGATCTCGTTCGCCAGGACCGGGTCACCCTCGGGAGACCCGGTCGGGGAGTGGCCGGGCTGGGATCCGCTCCGCCGGCCCACCATGATCTTCGGGCGCTGGCCGGGCAGCGAGGGCCTGTGGCACGCGGTGGACGCCCCGCGGGACGAAGAGCTCGTGGCCGTGTCGACTGCACGTCCGCCGGCGGCGATCGGGAGCGAGCTCGCGCAGTGACGAATGCGTCGGGCCGCCACCACCCGGCCATCTACGCTGGCAGCCCCGGACACCTAGTCTGCTGCCCGGGGGACGTAGCCCAACCGGTAGAGGCAGGGCGCTTAAACCGCCTCCAGTGAGGGTTCGAATCCCTCCGTCCCCACACCTCCGTCCCCACACTGTGGGCTTGACCCCATTCAGTGGACCACTTTTCATGACGAAGTGGCCTGCTGGGTGGTGGTTGAGTGTAAATCCTCGAACTCGTTCGGGGTGAGATAGCCGAGCGAGCTGTGTCGGCGGTCCGAATTGTGAGAAGTGCTCGATGTATACGGCCGTGCCCAGAGCGAGTTCCACCCTCAAGGGCCTCTCCGCTCGGGCTTGCGGCAGGAACACGCCGGGCGGGTCAGGAAGTCCTTTGGGGGGGCGCACTTCTGGTCCCTGTCCTCGTTTGTCGGATCCGTTGGCGGCGCTCTGGTTGTGAGGGCGGGAGGGGTCGAAGCTTGAGGCGTCGAGAACGTCGATGGCGAAGCGAAAGCGTTCGCCGCATCAACCTCTCTACCACTCGACGCCGCTGGACACGCAGAACTCGTTCTGCTCTGGGTCTGACATTCTGACCCACCGGGTTCCCCCAAAGCTCTGTACGCCTTCGTCGCTGCGATGAGCGCCAAGTGCCTGCAACCGTCGGACCTCGGCTTCGAGGTCGTCGACCACGATGTCGAGGTGCATGCGGTTCTTGCCGGCTTTGGGTTCGGGTACGCCCTGAAGGAGAAGGGGTGAAGCGAACCCCTCTTTGGGAACGAGCACAGCCAAACTCGCATCCGTGTAGTAGTCGCGATAGTCGAGCGCCTCGCGCCAGAACGTAGCGAGCCTCTTTGGGTCCGCACAATCGAGCACGAGTTCCACGTTTGCCTTGTGTCCCAATCGCGTGCCTCCAGTTCGGAACTCGGCCAGCCAAGATAACGATACGAGGCCCAGCTAGTGAGCAAGTGGTCGGAGCTGGACTGACGACTTGAGGTTCTCGCTATTCGGGGTCTGGGAGCGCGAGGGGCTCACCAGGACCCACAGTGGCAGCGGATTTCTCGGGACTTCGACGGCGAAGCGACGACATTCAGGCGTCGTAGATGCCGTTCAGCTCAGCCTTCGGGATAGAGGTCGACGGCACGAGTGGGGGCTTCTTTGGCAATCGAGGTGGCCGCCTCGGTCTGCCCAGCGATCGCTTCCCGTTCGCCGCGCGCTCGCTGCCGCCGACCGTAGATGGCGGTCCACGCCATCATGATTGCCGCCACTGCGATTGGCATCAGGTTGGAGGTCGTCTTGGCGGTGCTGGCAGATGCCGACTCGATGATCACGACCTGCGCGGCGGTTTCGGCCAGGAATGCCGCACCCCAGACCACCGTGATGACCCTGAAGAGGTGCTGGAACTCGCGGTACTGCCACATGCTCTCGAACTGTCGCCCCTGTGACGACTTGGGGCCGATGAATTGGAGTGCCACCCGGAACATGAGCGGTCGTGCCGTCAGGAGGGACCCGAAGCACACCAACCCGAGCACTGTGGTCGGAACCGTGCCGTCAAGAAGGACGAGGCGCGCACTCCCGCTCGCCAGGCCCACAACGATCCCCACCAAGATGCCGAAGAGGACGACGATGCCGATCGCGTCGATGCGGCGATGTTGCCGCGCGGCGAGGCCGATCCCCACCACCGGCAGCACGCTGCTCACGATCAGGGCCTCCACCGTTGAGGAGTCGGCCGTCCGCAGCACGTAGTACACGGCCAGCGGCCCGCCGACGTCGAAGACAGCCAGCGAGAGGAGGGACATGCGCCGTCCACCGCTTGCTCGAGCAGGGATGGATCGGCCTTCCAGAGCGGTGCTTTGAGACCCACCCGTGCCGGGGCCGCAACTGAAGCTCTGATCAACGGCGTGGCGGCGACGGTTGCATGGATGACGGGGGCAGGCATGCAAGCATTGAAATAGTTACCCAGTTACAAAGCGCAAACGCCGGCGCCTTTCGGCACGCGATCCCAGCCGGCTCCTGCTCAGACCGCCCCGAGGTCGGCCAGGCGAAGACCCACGTCAGGCGTTCGAATACTTCAACTCGGATCCAAGACCTCGGCGGCGGCCCGTTCGCCAGAGCGTATTGCGCCTTCCATGAGGCCGTGCATCTCGACTGCTTGCTCGGTCCCGGCCCAATGGATCCGCCTCCAGGGTTGTCGGAGGACCGATCCGTAGGCGCTGAGGACACCGGTGGGAAGGTGCCCGATCATGCCTCCGAGCGACCATGGCTCGTCGGCCCAGCTCGTGTCCAGGAAGGCCCGCGGTGTGCGGGCCTTGGGACCGAGTCGCTTGGCGAGCTCCTCCAGCCAAAGCCGCTGACGTTCTGCGGCGTCGAGCTTGGCGACACGAATTGCGTCGGTACCGACCGCGTAGCTCGAGATGATGCCGGGAGAACCGTCTCGCCCCGACTGATCGATCGACACGGCGATCGGAGAGCCGGGATCCAGGGTCTCACCGGTCAGCCCGTCATCGCGCCAGAACGGTTCGTCGTAGGTAGCGATCCCGCGCACGATGCTCCCAGGCGGCGTAATTCCGAAGCAGGTTGGCGTAATCAGTCGGGAGGGGAGGGTCGAATTCGATCCGACTGGCTAGCAAGGGAGGGGTCGCGACGATGACCCGTTGGGCATGTACGGTCACCCGATCGCTTCGGACCTCGACGCCACCGTCCCAGTAGCGGATCTTCCGGACCGGTGAGGCGAGATGAAGGCGGTCACCAAGGGGTCGAGCGAACCGTATGGCAAGCTCGGGGGCCCCACCCTCCACCAGATGCGTCTCGGTCTGCTTCTGGTCGATGTAGTACTGGAAGCTCCCCCCACCGGTGGCCAATACCATGCTCCCGAGCAGCGAAACCTCGCTCGGGTCCACGCAGAACAGCATGCCGAACGCAGTGTGGAGCATCTGTCGAGCCGTCTTGGAAGGGACCGTCAACGGGTTGCTGATCGCACTGGCCAGCGTCAACGAATCGAGTCGGCTGGCGCCACGTGTCTCCCACGGTCGATCGCTCCGGACCCGCTTGGTGAGGCGGTCCAGACGAAATATCGCGAGGCCCATCGAGGCAACGGCGAACGGTCCTACTGAGGGGATGACGCCCTTGTATCGGTGGTTCTTTCCGTCGAGGCGCACGAGGGCCTCTCCATCTTCGAATTGGGGGTACGGATGCATCCCCAGCTCGTCGCAAAGGCTGAAGAGTCGGTCGTTCCCTTTGCCGAGCCACGTTCCACCAACCGAAGCGATGGTGCCGTCGGCCATCTCCCGATTCCAGACGCGGCCGCCCACCCGGTCGCGCGCCTCGAGCAACCGAACTTCCTGGCCTTCGTCCAGGAGCTTACGGGCAGCAGCTATGCCCGAGAATCCCGCTCCGACGACGCAGGTATCTACATCGAGCTGCTCCACGGGCTCATCGCCTCAGTTTGTCCGGACGACAGAGGATCGAACGAGCTCTCGTGCCCCCGTCGAATGACTTCGTCCATGCTCTTGTGATCGACGTGAATCCCCACTGTGCGGGCAAAGCCTCCGTCCCGGGAGGGACCAATTGCAACTGAGGGTGCGAGTCCGGCCACGTGACAATAGAGTAGCCACTAATTGTAACAAGTCCTTTACTCTCTGCGAGGAGGTCGAACTATGGCGACCGTGACGGCTGGCGCAATCGACGGGTTACGGACCGAAATCGGCGGGACGGTTGCTGAGCCTGGTGAGGCAGGTTATGACGTCGCCGTCAACATCTGGAACGGCGCGATCGTCCGGCGGCCGGCGCTCGTGGCCAGCTGCACCAACAGCAGCGATGTCGCCGCTGCGCTGGCATTTGCGCAACGGGAGGGGCTGGACGTGTCCGTTCGGGGCGGTGGTCACAACTACGCCGGCTTCGCGCTCTGTGACGACGGTCTGATGATCGACCTGACGCCGATGAAGCAAGTGAGGGTCGACGCCGACACGCGTCGGGCGAGGTGCGGCGGTGGTTCGACCTGGGGTGAGCTCGACGCGGCCACTCAGGCTCACGGTCTGGCCGTACCCGGCGGCTTCATCAGCCACACCGGTGTCGCTGGCCTGACCCTCGGAGGTGGGTTCGGCTGGCTCACTCGACTCGCCGGGCTGTCGTCGGACAACCTCGTCGGTGCGGAGGTGGTCACCGCCGATGGGAGGGTGCTCCATGCCTCGGATACCGACAACCCCGATCTCTTCTGGGCCGTTCGGGGCGGCGGCGGCAACTTCGGGGTGGTGACCGAATTCGAGTTCGGTCTCCACCCTGTCGGGCCCCTCCTGCACTTGGGGCTGTTCCTCTTCAGTCCCGACCAAGGTGGGGAGCTCTTCCGCTTCGCTCGCGACTACGTCGAGGAGCTACCAGAAGCGTGCGGGGTGTTCATGGCCGGCTTGAGCGCCCCGCCAGAGCCATTTGTACCCGAAGACCTGCACCTCAGTCCGGCCTTCGCTCTTGTGGTCGTCGGGTTCGGAGACGCTGAGGACCACGCGCAGCTCATCGAGCCGATCAAACAATCACTGGATCCGATTGTGGAGCTGATTACCCCCATTCCCTATGTCGATTTGCAGCAGATGTTCGACGCGTCTGCTCCGTGGGGCATGCACAACTATGAAAAGGCCGTTTACCTCGAAGAACTCACTGATGGCGCCATCGACACCATTCTCGAACACCAGGCGAAGAAGATGTCGCCCCTTTCATTTGTTCCGATCTTTCCGCTGGGCGGTGCATACCGGCGCGCCGATAGCGACGCCACGTCGTTTGGTGGCAGCCGCGACATCCGCTTTGTCGTCAACATCTCCGCCACCGCGCTGTCACCGGCCGAGTATGAAGCCGAGCGAGCCTGGTCGCGCTCGTATTGGGGCGCACTGGTTCAGCACGCCGCGACGGTCGGTAGCTATATCAACTTCATGACCGATTACGAAGAGGACCGCGTCCGCAGCGCCTACGGTCCCAAGTACGAGCGCCTCCAGCAAGTCAAGGCTACCTACGACCCAGATAACGTCTTTCATCTGAATGCGAACATTCCGCCTGCGCCCTAGCGCACGAACCAGGTAGGGAAGGGCGCTGATCGTTCGCGGTTGGTGCTTCCTCGTGGGCTCGCCCGGCTTTCTCGGTTCCCCGCGCTCTCGGTGAAGCCTCAGGTGCGGGCGTCAGCGAGACGCCTGTCGTATTCGTCGGCTAGGGCCAGGAGTGCGCCAGAGCCATCTCCCGCGAAGCAGGAGCCGTGCATGACGGCGAGCATGGCTGGGTTGAGATCGGCCAGCCGCCGGATGGTGGGACCGGTGTTCGGCGTGAGGCAACTAGCCCCGAAGACGTCCTCTGCCTGCGCTGCGGCCTCGATGATGTTGTCGGTGGTCACCGCAGGCCCGTTGCCGAGCTGGGTGAAGAGGTCTCCGCAGAGGAGGGTGTTGGTGGTCTCCTCGTAGAGGACCCGGGCTTCCCAGCCATGGGGGACATGGGGGGTGTCGATGTGACGGACCCGATGCTCGCCCAGCTCGATGACCTGCCCGTCCGACAGCGGCACCGGCATTCGGTCGGCCAGGTCGTTGAGCGACACCAGACAGCCGAGGGCTCCGTGGGCCACCTCGGCCTGCGGTGCCGCCGCCAGTAGCTCGTTCATGGCGCCGCATTCGTCCGCCTCTACGTGGCCGAAGGTGATCCAGCGAAGCCGTTCGACCGGGGTGATCGAGTCGATGGCCTCGGCCAGGACCGAGAAGGCACCCCGGTGTCCGGTGTGGAAGAGCAGGGGCTGCTCGTCGTCGATGAGGTACTGGTTGAAGGTGAAGCCGGTCGGCCCCACGTCGGGGACGAAGGTCGAGAATCGGTAGATGCGGTCGCCGATCTCGCTGGTCTGCGTGTCCATGATTGGGCTTCCTTTGTGAGCTGAGGTGGATGGATCAGGGGGATTATGGCGAATGGATCAGAGGGGAAGGGGGTGGCGCAGGACGCCGGTGCCATCGCTGCGCTCGGCGAGGACCCGGCAGAATTCGATGGCGTCCATCTCGACGTCGTCACCACCGGTCCCTGCCCGGTACTGACCGCCGGCGGGCCCGCCGAGCGCCAGGGTGAACGGCTCGTGGTGGGTGGCAGCCCATTCTGCGACGATGTCGGCGACGATGCGGGCGTCGTGTTCGGGATCGAGATCCAGCGGCTTGGCCGTGGCCCGAGCCAGGTCGACGCGGTGCATCCACACGTCACGGGTGAACCCGACGTCGAAGAGGTACGAAACCGGCTGACGGCCGACGGGATCGGGGAGGTTGAGCAACGGCAGCCGGGCGACCGGACGCGGGAGCCGGGCGCGGGCCCGCAGGGCCTTGGCCGATGCTGCGTCCCATTCGGCGATCAGCTGCTCGGTGCTCAGCTGGGCTCGCTCCCGGACCTGAAGCTCGTTCATCCCGTCCCACCAGAACTGGCCGCCTATCTCTGCCACCAGGGGGCGCCCCTTTCTGACCTGGCGGACGAACTCACGGGGCGAGGCCTGACCGGCGGCCGACCCGACGACGTGGGCGGCAAGGGCCCGCACGTCCCAGAGCGCACAGTCGGTCGACTTCGCCCAGTCGTCGGGCTCGAAGCTGCGGAGCAGCGCGGCAAACTTGGTGTTCTCCACCGCGGCGATCTGCATGGCCTCGCCGTGCGTGATCCTGGGGATCGTGGTCACCTCGTGGGTGATCGTCTCGTTCATTGCTGCGCTCCTTTCCGAGAGCTGCCGTGCCGGCGCCCTTCGACGTCGGCCAGAAACATGTCCACGGTCCGCTCAGCCAGCCGGACCCAGCGATCGCCGCCGGGGTCGTTCGCCACCTGCTGGTGTGCCAACCCGCTCACCATGGCGCTGAAGAGGTCGACATCGCCGGGGTCGGACACCCCGGCCGCAGCCAGCCGCTGGCGGGCGCGGTCGTAGAACTCGAGGGCGAGTGCGTAGGACGCCGCTGACGGCTCAAAGCCGGGGATCGTCCGCTGGAACAGGAGCTGATGGCGGACCACGTCCTCGGTCGAGAACTGCACGAGCGCTTCGACGAACTGCACCAGCGCCCGGCGCGGGTCGTCGTCCCAAGAGAGGGTCCCGACCAGGCCGAGGAGTTGGCGGTTGCCGTCGGCGAACATCAGGTCGTACAAGCCGAGCTTCGAGTCGAAGTAGGCGTAGAGGGAGGGCTGGCGCAGGTCGACGCGGTCAGCGAGGTCCCGGAGCGAGATGGCGGCGAGGCCGTCACGATGGGCGAGCGCCCAGGCCTCGCCCAGGATAGTGGCCCGCTTCGCTTCCCGACGACGTCCCCGCCGGTCGCCCTGGTTCGCCTCGGTTGTCACCACTGGTGGCCCCTTTGTGATCGCCGAGCTCGCACATGCTCGCTCAGCTGATCGGAACTATGACCGATAGATTATCTATCACTCATAGTTACAGGTGATCGGAGAGATGTCAAGGGCCCCGATGAAGGACGCGGGCCCACGACCGAGCCAAGGGCGCCCCTCCGCCTGACAACATTGAGCCCTATGGGCACCACGCGTACCAGCCGTCATGTTGATGCACCCCGCCCGGTCGTCTACGAAGCGCTCCTCGATGCCGACGCCATCGCCAGGTGGCGGGTGCCCGACGGCATGACCAGCCATGTGCACGAGTTCGACGCCCACCCCGGTGGCTCGTTCCGTATCTCGCTCACCTACGATGCGCCGGACGGGTCGGGCAAGACGACTGCGTCGACCGACACCTTTCATGGCCGTTTCTCGAAGCTCGTGCCGAACGAGCAGGTCGTCGAAGTGATCGAGTTCGAGTCGGAGAACCCTGACCTGGCCGGTGAGATGACCGTGACGACGACCCTTGCCGACTCAGGCGGTGGCACGGACGTCATCATCGTGCACGAGGGCATACCCGGTGGCGTGTCGCCGTCCGACAACGAGACCGGTACCAAGATGGCGCTGGACAATCTCGCCACCTTGGTCGAGAAGGCCACCCAGGACCCCGAGCATCGAGCGACCTGACGTCCGGCCGTTTCGGCCTGCGGCGTCTACTGCCGGTTGCGCCATCGAGGTCAGTAGCCTGACTGTTGTGGACCCGCGAAGCGCGCGGGTGACTGGAGGTATGACCATGACTGAATCCGGTTCGACCTCTCTTCTGGCCAGTGTCGCCGGAACGTGGCAGCTGGATCCGGAGAGCACCTCGATCGAGATCCATACCAAGGCCATGTGGGGCCTGGCCAAGGTCACCGGGACCTTACGCGCCCTACGCGGCAGTGGGGTCGTTGGGGACGACGGTGCCGTCTCGGGAGAGCTGGTCGTTGATGCGGCATCGATCAACACCAAGAACAAGCGGCGAGACACCCATCTCCGTAGCGCTGACTTCTTCGATGTGGGCCGATACCCGACGCTGAGCTTCACCGTCTCGGAGGCCGTCCCCTCCTCCGATGGCACGGTGCGCGTCAAGGGGGCGCTCCAGATCAAGGACCAGTCCCACCCCATCGAACTGGTGGCCACGTCGACCAAGCCATCGCCCGATCGCGTCATCGTGAGGGCGGAGGCGACCATCGACCGCAGCCAGTGGGGGATGACCTGGGCGAAGATGGGTGCCCGGCTCGTGAACCGCGTGGTCGTCGTGGCTCACTTCGTACGGTCGTAGGCGGACCGAACGCCATCCCCGCCTGCGGCACCGGACCGGCTGGCCGCGTCTTCTCGGTTGCCGGGCGGTCGAGGCTCTACGTTGTCGGGCCGTCGAGGTGCCACCGGACGATTCGGAATCCGTGGTTCACGGCGTTGACCAGTCCGTCCCGGTCGAAGTGCCCGTCGTCCTGGCGGGGTATGGGGATGAAGCTGGCTGTTCTCGGGTTGACCGACGCCATGAACATGAGGTCGTCGTCAATGGCGTCGACGTCCTGGATGAGCTCCGGCCATGCGGTCACGTCGTTTCCATCGAGATGGATTCGCTCGGGTCGACCGGCTTGGAGGTTCAGTTTCCAGTTCCCGCCGCCGGGCGTGAGCAATGAGTCCCCCCGTCTGACGTAGCTGACCGGTTGACGGTAGTGCTTCCCGCTGCGTCGCCCGGTGAGGTGGAGCAGCATGAGCCGCTTGCTGAGCGGGGTCGAGAACGGCAGCGCCAGAACGCGCCGCATGGGCAGGTTGACGATTCGCATCGCCGTCGCCTGGCGCTGCAGTCGTGCTGGTCGACGTTGCTCATCGGTCATGAAGGTCATGGGTTCTCCTTTCCCTGTGTTTCCCTGTGCGTTGCTGGTGGTCAGTCAGTTACTGGTACTCAGGCTCCGGTACGGCTCGAGGGGCCGTAGCCCATCCGGCCGAGAGCGGGGTCATACGAGGACGGCACCGCCGGCCACGTCCAGGGTGATCCCGCTGATCCACGAAGAGTGATCGGAGGCGAGGAACAGGGCGGCCTGGGCCACGTCATCGGGCGTGCCCAGGCGCTGTACCGGATGGGTGAGGCGAAGCTGCTCTTGTACCGCCTCCGGTATCTGCTGTTGGTTGCGCTCGGTCAGGATGGTCTCGGGGGCGAGGCAGTTCACCCGCACCCCGTGGGGCCCGGCTTGGGCGGCGATCTCCTTGGTGAGCAGGTCGATGCCGGCCTTGGCGGCGGCGTAGGCCATGGGCGACTGGGCCGTCGGGCGGCGGGCGGCGGCCGACGACATGGTGATGACGTTGCCGCGGCGATGCAGCTTCATACTGGGTAGGAACGCCTTGACGGTGAAGAAGGTGGCGGTGAGGTTGGCGTCGACCGACGCACGCCAGTCCGCCTCGGTGATGTCCTCGAGCAGGGCGGGCGGGACCGGACTACCACCGGCGTTGGCGACCAGGATGTCGACGGGCCCGAGTCGTTGCTCGATCCCGTCACGCATGGTCTCCACATCCTCGTACCGGCCGAGGTCGGTGATGGCGGGGATGGCCCGCCCGCCGGTCTCCACGATGCGGGCGGTGACCGTCCCCACGGCGTCGGCGTCGCGGCCGTGAACCACGACCGCCGCACCCTGCTCGGCGAAGAGTGTGGCGATAGCGGCACCGATGCCGCGCGAGCTTCCGGTCACCAGCGCGATGCGTTCGCGTAGGTCGTTCATGGTCGGCCTCCGGTGTCGGGCCGCGGCGCCTCCTCACCCTCACCTCGCGCGGGTCGGGCGCTCGGACTCGGGTCGGTGGCTCCCGGGAGGGGTGGAGCCCCGGAGGTGCCGGCGATGAAGCTCATGTGGATGGCGGCGAGACGCCGCCTGCCCGAATCGATCGGGCAGACGAGCGTGGCCCGCACGGCTTCGGGAACGGGCTGGCCCTGGTAGGTGCCGCGGGTGTTGTTGCGGGCAGTGACGAGGGCAACCTCGTCGTAGTGGTGTACCTGGATCTCGACGAGGTCGAAGGCCTCGTAGTCGATTCCTTGGCCGTGGCGCCCCAGCCATGCCGGCTTCGGGAGGACGAACCCGAGAGGACCTACTCCGTAGAAGTCATCGGTCAGGAGGTCAGCCAGCGCCTCTGTGTCCCCGGCCAGCTCGGCGGCGGTCCATGCCGAGAGGAAGTCTGTGATTTGGTCGGTCATCTGTGTCTCCTCCCACGCCTGCTCGCCACTTGGTATCCCATAACCATAGACCCCTAAGCATTAGAAGTCAAATGATTAGAGGTCGATGAATGGTGATATCCTGGCCGCATGGCGGACGTCCGACCACCCATAGGGCTGCAGTTGGCCAGCGCGGCGCGGGTCGTCAGCCGGGCATTCGACGAGGCCCTGGCCGAGGCGGGTGGGTCCCTACCGGTGTGGTTGGTGCTGCTCAACCTGAAGATCCGGCGCCCGGCCAACCAACGGGAGCTGGCCGAGGCGGTGGGGGTCAGGGAGGCCACCCTCACCCATCACCTCAACGCGATGGACGGAACGGGGCTGATCACCCGGCGCCGTGACGCGGCCAACCGTCGTATCCACGTGGTGGAGCTGACCGAGGCGGGCGAGGAGGCATTTCGTCGACTGCGCGGCGCGGCGGTGGCGTTCGATCGGCGCCTCCGTGCCGGCGTGACCGAAACCGAGCTTGCCGGCTTCCGAGGCGTCCTCGACCGCCTCGCTCGCAACGCCGGGGCGAACGACGGGTCTCCGCAGTGGGCGGGGCTGGTCGAGACGGAGCGCTGAGCCCGCTCGGCCCGCGAGTCGAAAGCCGATATCGAAGATCGATATCGATGCGGTAGCGAATTAGTGTGTGGTGGTGCGTGAGTTCCTCCGGGGTGCCGTGCGATTGCACATCCTCCATCATGCAGCCCACCGTGAGGTGCACGGGGCGTGGATGGCGACCGAACTGGCCCGTCATGGCTACCGGATCAGCCCTGGGTCCCTCTATCCGACGCTGCACAAGATGGAGTCCGAGGGGCTCCTCCGATCGCGCCAGCTGGTGGTCGACGGCCGGACCCGTCGGTCGTATGCTGCGACGGCGAAAGGGCGAAGGGCACTGGCGTCGACCAAGCGTCACCTGCAGGAACTGGCCAGCGAGGTGCTCGGCGACGAGGCCCCATGAGCACCGGCGATGGTGCGGCCGAGCCTGGACCGGCCGAGCGGGTGGCCCTCCACACCATCGGGAGGGAGTGGCTCCGTCTCGGTTGCATCGGCTTTGGTGGACCGCCCACCCACATCGCCCTCCTCCGTCGCCTGTGCGTCGAGGAGCGGGCATGGATCGAGGCCCGTGAGTTCGAGGACGCCATCTCGACCACCAACCTGCTGCCCGGTCCGGCCTCGACCCAGCTGGCCATCTACTGTGCGTGGCGGCTTCGGGGGCCGATCGGCGCCATGCTCGGTGGCCTATGTTTCATCGTCCCGGGCCTCGTGCTCATCCTTCTTCTCTCGGCTGTCTTCCTGGCGAGCAACCCGCCGGACTGGATCCTCGGCGCGGCCGCCGCCGCCGGTGCCGCCGTGCCTGCCGTGGCCCTGAACGCCGCGTGGGGGCTGGCGCCGGCCAGCTGGAAGGGCATCGGACCAGCGCGCACCCAGCAAGCTCGCTGGGTCGGCTATGCCCTGGTCGGCGGCACCGCGGCGGCGACGGTCGGCCCGTACCTGGTTCTGGTGCTGGTCGCCTGCGGAGTGACGGAGATCGTGATCCGCCGAGAGGGTCGATGGAAGCCACGCAACCCCCTCAAGGCCGCCGCGCCGGTCGCCTTGCACGGTGCCGCCATGGGTGGGCTCGCCGCGTTGGCCTGGGTGGCGTTCAAGGTGGGCGCCCTCTCGTATGGGGGCGGGTTCGTCATCATCCCGCTCATGCAACACGACGCAGTGACGACCTATCACTGGATGACGGGGGCCCAGTTCCTCAACGCGGTGGCGCTGGGGCAGGTCACCCCTGGGCCGGTGGTGCAGACGGTGGCCGTGGTCGGATACGCCGCCGGGGGTGTCGGCGGCGGCCTGCTCGCCGCGCTGATCGCCTTCGCCCCCTCGTTCGGGTTCGTGCTCCTCGGTGCCAGGCACTTCGACCGGATCCGAGCCAACACGACGGTCGGGTCGTTCCTCACTGGCGCGGGACCCGCCGTCATCGGCGCCATCGCCGGGTCGGCCATCCCCCTCGGCCTCTCACTTGGCCACCTCTGGCAGATCCCGGTGCTCGTCGGAGCGCTGCTCTGGCTCTTCGTGCTCCGACGCGGCGTGGTGAGCGCGCTGCTCATCGCCGGTGCGGTCGGGGTCGTCCTGGCCCTCGCCGGCGTTCCCGTCTGACGGTACTCGCCTCGCTCCGAACGGACCGAGCTCTCGCCTCTCTTCGTTGCCCTTGACCGGCACGGGGCTGCGACAATCGAGCCGTGCTGACGCTACGAAGCATGGAAGCGGCTGACCTCGACTTGGTCGCCGCATGGTTGGACGATTCCCAGGTGGCGCGGTGGTTTCTCAACGGCTCGACGATCGAGGAGGAGATCGACGGCCTGCGCCGGTGCCTCGTCGGTGAGGAGCCAACGGAGGTCCTGATTGTTGCCGACCGCGACGAACCGATCGGCTGGTGCCAGTGGTATCTCTGCCGGGAGTATCCAGAACATGCCGAGGGGGTCGGCGCACGACCGGACGACATTGGGATCGACTACGCGATCGGAGATCCGGCTCGCAGAGGCATCGGGTTGGGGACGGCACTGATCGCCGAGCTGGTCAGCTTTATCAGGCGACAGCACCGGCACGCCGGGATCATTGCCGACCCGGAGGCGTCAAACGCTGCCTCCCGGAGGGTATTGGAGCGCAACGGATTCGAGCTTCTCGGCGTCCGCCCCGTGGCCTCCGAGCCGACGCAGGAGCCGATGGCAATCTACCGGCTCCGACCCGAACCCGACGTGGATGAGGGCGGGTGAGCAATGGGCCGATCCGGTCGCGGATCGGCGGCATCGATTCGGGAGCCGACGGCCCTTCCAGTGCATCGAGGCGGCCCCGGTCGTCGGCAGCGGTGGCCGCGGCAGCCGAGGCGGCCGGGCCAGCTCCGGTGGCCGCGCCAGCCGGGGCCACCGGCGTCGCGTCCGGGACCGGGCCCCGTTCGGTCATGGCCGCATCGCTCGTCCCGCTCCCCAGCGGCAGGTTGAGCGTGAACCACACGGCCTTGCCGACCTCACCCGCGGTGTGGATCGTGCCCCACTGGTCGGAGAGCTCTTCGACGATGGCCAGCCCGCGGCCGTGCGATTCGGTCTCTCCCGGAGACCGTCGGGTCGGTAGCCCGCTGCCGGCATCGGTCACTTCGACGTAGACCAGGTCATCTCGTCGGTCGATGGTTACGGCAAAGCTCGTACCTGCGTGGACGAACGCATTCGTGACCAGCTCCGAGACCATCACCGCGACGTCGTTGACCATGTCATCCGGCAGGTCGACAAGGGCCCTCACGGCGAATCGCCGGGCTTGCGCCACCGACGATCGGCACGCTGGCGAAATGGCGTTGCTCCCTCATTGCGACATCCCGAAGTGCTCGGAGAGCCCGGTCGCTTCGATGACTCTGCGTACGATCGCGGTCGGGTGGCGGAGCTCGACCGGTGCGGTGCCCTTTGAGATCTGCACCAGGATGGCGATCCCGGAGCTGTCCATGAAGACCAGCCCGCCCACGTCCACGACGATGCGCTGAGGCCGGTCCCCGACGGCCGCCAGCACTGCCGTCTTCACCTGCTCGGCGTTCGAGATGTCGATCTCGCCGGCGATCGACACCACCGGTGCTGTGGGATCGTTGGACACGGAGACCACCGACGCCGTGGTGCCACCATCGTCTAGGTCTGCCATCTGATCCCCAACATCGCCACATCGTCGTCGGAACCGTGCGGTATGAGCTGCGAAATGATACCCGTCAGCTGGCTGTCGAGGGGCGCGCCGTCAGCGATCGCCGCTGCGTGCACCAGCCGCGTGAGCCCGGCGTCAAGGCTCTCGCCTCGGCGCTCGATGAGCCCGTCGGTGAAGGCCAGGAGCGTGCCATGCGGCGGGACCGAGAACGTCACGCTTGCGTAGGTCGGGGGAGTGCCGATACCGATGGGCACCCCGGTCTCGACATCGACGTAGTCGGCTTCTCCTCGGCCCATCAGCAGCGGCCCGAAGTGCCCGGCACTGGCCACGGTGACCTCCCGTCGGTCGACGTCGACGTAGCCGGCGAGGATGGTGGCGAAGTGAGCGTCCCGATCGACGTCCAAGAGGCGACAGAGCTTGGCCAGGATCGTGCTGGGATGGTCGCCTTCGGCCGCATAGGCCCGGATCGAATAGTGGAGCGAGGCCATGATCGTGGCCGCCCGCACGCCGCGCCCCGAGACGTCACCGACGACGAACAGGAAATGGTCGTCGTCATGGGAGATGACGTCGTACCAGTCCCCACCGATGTCCATGGACTCCACGCCGGCCAGGTAGCGGCCGTCGATCTCCACCCCGCGAATGGCGGGCAGCTCGTTCGGCAGCAGCGCCCGCTGCATCGCCTCGGCGATGCCCTGCTGCTCGCCGTAGAGCCGGCGGTTCTCGGTGGCCAGCGTCTCGGCCAGCTGGCGCCGCCTGACCAGCCGCTCGGTCATGAGGGCGGCGGCGACGGCCAACAGGACGCCGATGACCCCGACGATCCACGGCAGTCGTTGGCCCAGCGTGCCCCCCAGGGCGCCCGTGGGCGTGCCCACGAGGGTCAGGGTGGTGTTTGCGAACGGTACCGTGGCCACTGCGGTCCGCCCGGTGAGCGGCACTGTGGACACGGATGCCTCGATGAGGTCGGAGCGGCGCTGGGAATCACCGAGGTACAGGGCAAAGTTCAGCTGTGAGAATGCAAAATTCTCGGGCAGCGACACTTTGTGCCCAGCGGGAAGCGGGATCTCGGCCGTCACGACGAAGCCCGACGGTCCGCCCGACGGCCCGTCGGCAAAGCCCAGCCGACGTCCACCACCCAGGATCCCGGTGACCGAGAGCCCTTCGTTGGGTGCACCGGCGGGCGGGTTGGAGATCGAGGCCGGCACTCCGCTGAGGATCGGGGGCTGGCCGACGACGGAAACGGCCCGAGGAGCCCCGCCGGTCAGTTGCCACAGCGAAGCGGAGACGAACGGCCGTCCGGGTCCGACATAGGCGTCCATGAAACCGTTGAACTTCGCGGCGTCCCCTCCGGTCGCGTTGGCGATGCCCACGGACGATGCCAGCGGGATCTCGAGGCTGGGCAAGAACCCACCGAGGGCGGTCGCCGCCTCGCGAACCTGCAAGCCAAGGAGCCGGCTCTCGTTCCGGTCGTTGACCACCGATGCCGTCCAGGCCAGGGCGCCGGTGATGACGAGCCCGATGGCGAGGACGACGAGGCTGAGCCGGGCCACGCCGTAGGGCACAGGCCGCGACAGGCCAACGGCGGACCGCTCCGTCCCCTCCCCGGTTGTCTCCCCCGTAGCCACAGAGCCCTCTGGTCAGATCGTTGTGTGCCGATCACCGTAGCGGAGAGGGAAAGGACATGGTGGTGCATGGCGGGGTCCGCTTCGTCCAGTCCCTCGTGCGGGCGGGACTGGTCGACCAGTTCCGCCTCGTGACCCATCCGGTGGCCCTGGGCGCCGGATTGCCGCTGTTCAAGGACCTGCCCGGTGACTGTCGCCTGCGACTGCTGAGCACGAGAGAGTTCGGCGCCGGTGCCGTCCTCCATGTCTACGATGCCGCGTAGCCCCCTCTGCCGTCTGGCCGTGGAGGTCGCGGAGCCACAGCGCGGGCCGCAACATGTTCGGGCCCGCTCGCGGACCGTGGGGTGACGAGCAGTGGCGAGGTTGGTGGGGAGACGATCCGCCCTTCCATCACCCGGTCTTCGTGCTCACCCATCTCCGGCAGGCCTCGATCGCCATAGCCGGCGGCCCGGTCGGCTACGAGTGCGTGGAGTTCGCCGCCTCGCCCTCGGTCATGCACGTCCGGTTCGCCCGCACCGCGTCGTAGAGGCCACGAGGCCTGCTCATACTCAACCCGGTGAGGGGGTGATGGACATGAGGTCCTCACCGAAGACCACCCGCCCGTCGAAATGTCGCCGGGCGAGCGCGGTCCACTCGTCGATGGAGCCGGGGGCAGGAGTGGGAATCTGATGAGTCAGGACCAACGTGCCCACTCCCGCACGGGCGGCAGTCGTTGCCGCCTGCTCCACGGTCGAGTGGTAGTCGATGGTGTCACGGAAGCGCTGCATCGGCACGAGGCTGACGAGGTCGTCGCGGAGGACCGTCTGGACGTAGATGTCGGCACCGGCACACAGCTCGTCGAGACCGGCGCAGGGCACCGTGTCACCGGCCAGGACCACCGCATGCCCGTCGTGCTCGACACGGAAGGCGAGGGTCGAGTCGACCGGGCGGTGATCGGTGCGAGCGGCCGTGATCCGCACCTGGCCGTCGTCGCACACCACGCCGGGTGCGGCCTCGGTCAGCTCGAACTGCGGGTCCCAATCGAGGTCGGCGTGGTGGGCCCGTCGGTAGGAGATGTCGGGACCGAGCATGGCCATGATGCCATCGACCACCGTCCGGGTTCCCTCTGGGCCGAAGAGGGGGAGGGGTCGCCGCGTCGGGCTCATTACCCACTGGGTGGTCAGGACGTCGTTCAGGTCGCAGATGTGGTCACTGTGGAGATGGGTGACGAGAACGGCATCGAGCATCATGGGGAGGACGCCGGCGGCGGCCAGACGCATGCACACGCCTCGCCCCGCGTCGACAAGGAAGGCCTTGTCGCCCGCCCGTACCAGCGATGCTGCGCCGGCCCGGGTGGGGTCGGGGAGTGGGTTACCGGTTCCGAGGAGCACCACCTCGACCGTCATCGGGGCCTGCGGTTCGGGTCCTGGTCATGGTCAGGGGAATGAGGAGCGCTCATGGGAGTCCGCCTTCGCTGGGAGATGGGATAGCCCGCCTTTGTTGGGGATGGCATAGCAGAGTCGGTGCCACAGCGGACGGGAGCGTGGGGGTAGCGCAGGGACGAGAACATAACAGAGCCGTTGCTTATGCTCGGGTACAGCGCCACTCGGGCGCCCTGGCCGTTCGAATGGGCGATCGACGTGAGCCGGGTCGAGAATGGCGTTGGCCGGGTCGACAACGGCCTGGCCTGGTCGAGAAGGTCCGTCGGCCGGGGTGAGGACGCAGAGCGGCGCCGGCCAAGCTAGAACGGGGTGGCATGGTTCGTGGCAGTTCAACGCGTGGGCGCGACTTCGAGGACGAGCAGTTGGGGGGATGGCATGGCATTGGGGATCTGCACGGCGACCTTGATGACCGATCCGTTGGCCGCTACCGAGGCAGAGATACGCGCCGCCGGTGAGGCACTCGTCGCGGCCGGTGCGAGGGATGCATCGGTGTGGACTTTTCACATTCCCGCCCTTGCCGGGCTCGATCTGCAGGTCGAGGTGGTCGAGGCCGCCTCGGGCTGGGCGAACACGACAGCGGCGGAGGCGCGGGCCGAGGCCGAACAGATTGCTCGGACGGCCAACGAGGTGGGCGCTTCCAAGATCGCCGCCATCACCCTCGAGCCGATCGTGCCGGACATCGACCATGCACGCGAGAACCTGGCCATGCTGGTCGCGGCAGCAACCGATGTCGGGGCGCAGGTCTGTATCGAGTTCCTGCCCTGGACGGGCATTCCCGATCTGGCCACCGCCTGGGAGCTCGTCGAGCCGCTCGGTCCGGGCGCCGGGATACTGCTCGACTCGTGGCACTGGGTGCGCCAACCCGGCGGCCCGAACCCTGATCTCCTCGCCCTGATCCCCGGCGATCGGATCGGCTACGTGCAGCTGTGTGACGCCGCGGCGGAACCGAGCGACGACATCATGACAGAGGCAATGCAACATCGCCTGCTACCGGGGGAAGGCGTGGTCGACTTCACCGCACTGGTCCAGCAGCTAGACGCTATCGGCGCCCGGCCGTTCTATGCCACCGAGATCTTCCTTCCTGAGCTGGTGGCAACCCATGGTGCCGACGAGGCCGCTCGGATGATGGCCGCGGCCGCCCGCCCGCTGATCGCCTGACTGGGGTTGCCGGGCCCCTCCCTTCTTCCCTTCCGAACACTCTTCCCTTCGGTCCCTCCCGAATATCCCTCCCCTTCGGACCACCCCTACCTTCCGACCGCTATTTCGCCCGGCGTTTCCGGGCTTCGGCGAAACGGCAGTTCGCTCAAGTGTGGACGGTCGGCATCCAATTCGCCCAAACGCGGGCGGTTGCAGAATTCGAATTGCCGGCGGAGACACTCATCGGGGCCGATAGGAGCCGCCGGGCGCCGAGCCGGTGGTCGGCGCCACCTGGTTCGGTGATCGCCACCCAGCCTCCACATGGTCCGCCTGTCGGCCGCTGCGACCTAGTCTCGATCCAATGACCGCCGCGCGCCCGCCCGCTCGCCGCGCGTTGAAATCTCAACCTCCGGGCGCCCAGCGCCTGATCGCCGAGCGCTTGACTGCCCAGTTGCTGGCCGGGCCCCCTGCTCGGGACCCCCTCGACGTCGTCGAGCGACTCTTGGCCGTCCAGGGTCAGGACCAGCGTGGGTTCAGGCTGGCCATCCGCTCCAGATCCGTCGGCCTCATTGCCGCTGACGTCGAACGGGCGCTCACGCTTGATCGATCCCTGATCCTCACGTGGGCCAACCGCGGCACGCTTCACCTGGTCCGGCGGGAGGACTATCCGTGGCTGCACGCGTTGACAGCTCCGCCGATCCTCGCCGGCAACGCGCGCCGGCTCGCCCAGGAGGGTGTCTCGGTAGAGGCTGGCCACCGTGGAGTCGAGGTGATCACGCGGTCCCTCGAGGCCGACGGCCCGCTTTCGCGTGACCAGCTCCGTGAACGACTCGACCAAGCGGGAGTGCCGACGAAGGGCCAGGCACTCGTCCACCTTCTCGGCTTGGCCAGCCTGCGGGGACTGACCGTACGGGGCCCGATGGTCGGCGGTCAGCACGCCTACGTACTGGTGAAGGACTGGCTCGGGGATTCACCGCCCGTCGATCGCTCGACGGCCCTCGCCGAATTGGCTCGGCGCTACCTCCGTGGGCATGGTCCAGCCGATGAGCGGGACCTGGCCAAGTGGGCCGGGCTTCCGCTCCGGGATGCACGCGCCGGCCTCACCTCGATCGCCCGCGAGCTCGATGAGCGCCCTGATGGCCTTGTGCACCTGGCCAAACGACCACCCAGGGCCGAGCTGCCGCCGCCTCGCCTGCTCGGATCCTTCGACCCCGTGCTGTTGGGTTGGCGGTCCCGTGAGGTACTGGTGGGCGCCGACCAGGCCATCCTCACCGTCAACGGCATCTTCCGGCCGTTCGCCCTCGTCCGAGGGCGGGCGGTTGCCACCTGGACCATGCCCAGTTCCTCGATCGTGGTCAAGCCGTTCACCGGCGTGTCCCGAAAGGACCAGGCAGCCTTGTCCGAAGACGCCGGCGACGTGGCCCGATTTCTCGGGGTATCGCGCCCGGCGGGGATGACGTTCGAGGAGTGAGGTGGGTGGGCGTCGGCGTGACCGCCGCGGTTGACTGCCGCGTGATCCGGGTTCGACTGCCGCGTGAGTCGCCGGGGTCGACTGCCGGATCACCGATGCCGCACTCGGACCGGGCTGGGTCAGGCGATGGGGTTGTAATCCACTCCGGCCACGGCGCCGTTGCTGCTCGCCGTGTGTGCGCCGTCGAGCGCTGGGACCTCGAATGCCAGGCGGAGGGAAGCCAGCGGTGCGTCGGCGTGGTGCCACAGGTCGAAGTCCTCAGCAAAGGTATCGCCGGATGTCCGGAGCCCCCTGTCCCAGGCGACCCAGAACTTGGCCGGGTCCAACGCTCCCTTGTAGCTGCCGGCCAGCCTGTTGAACTCGATGCCCAGGTGCCAGGAGTAGATCACCGGCAGCACATGGCCCTCCATGGGGAAGATCGGGTGCATGCGAGAGGTAAAGGTCGAGACGAGGAGCTCGCCCTGAGGTGTGGTGTCGTACCCGGAGATGAGGTGGGTGCAGTCGTGGGGGGTGCCGAACACCTCGTTCACGGCACCGGGCTGGCCGGGGAAGGCGAAGTGGTGCCGGTCGTAGAACGACCAGAACTCGTACCCGAGGCTTCCCGGTGGCAACGACCGGAGCTCCCGGTACCGGTCGCCGAGAGGGTCGTTCGCTCCTTCTCCGTCATAGGGCATCAACCAGTGGCTCACGTCGTCGATGTCGTCCAGGTTGACCCGGCCGTCGGTGACGCTGCGTAGGTTCTTGTCCCCCATGTCGGCGATGATCGGGCCGAGGTCGGGGTCGAGGCTCTTGGCCAGGTCGTCGAGCCAGTTGTCGTGGATGTTGAGACTGTCGGCGAACCCCAGAACCTGCTCGATGCGCGGCCTGTTCAGGTCTCCATCGACCAGGGCGACGACGGCCAGGATCTCGGCCGCCGTCGATGCCTCGTCGGGGTCCCTGAGTACAGCAGCCAGGTCTTCGGGCGTCGAGGGCATGAGCCACTCGGTGGCCGGGTCCTCGCAGCCCAGCCCGAGCACGGCCAGCGATGTGATGGCGCCGGCCGCCTTGCTCGAGAGCGCAGCAGTTCCGCCACCGGTGGCGACAGCTCTCGCAGCACCGAGTAGAACGGAGGCGGGGTTGTCTTGCAGTGAGAGCAGCACGGCACCATTCCAACAGGTGAGGGCCGGACCTGTGTCCGGTGTAGGTGAAGAGGAGATGACTGTGGCAGTTCGCGATGGATCAGCTGCATCGCCGGCGGATCAAGAATCCGAATCCCCGGCTCCCGGACCGTCAACCCCGGCGAGCGCACGGGCCGCCGCGACGGCCCGCACCGCCGGCACAGGGGGACAGGCTGGCACGACAGGCACGGCCGGCACCGCCGCAGGCACGCCCGGCACCGCCGCAGGCACGCCCGGCACCGCCGCAGGCACGCCCGGCACCGTGGCCGAATTGCTCACGCCCTTGATTCGTTCACTGCTCTCCGACCCGCTCCCCGTCCGGTTCGAATTCTGGGACGGAAGCGCCATCGGGCCCGACGCCGGCGTGGGCACGGTCTACGTCCGTACGGTCGATGCCGTCCGCCGGGTGATGTGGGCACCCGGTGACCTCGGGCTGGGCCGGGCCTTCGTGTCCGGCGAGATCGATCTCAGCGGCGACCTGTTCGCCATCCTGGCGGCACTGCACCGATCAGCCGGTCCACGACGGACGGGGATCGCCATGGCCACGCTGACCACCCTGCCCGCCGCACTCGACGCGGCCCGCAAGTTGGGCGCCATCGGCCGCCCGTTGCCGAACCCGCCCGAAGAGGCCAAGCCGGCCGGGAGACGACACACCCCGGCCCGGGACGCGGCGGCGATCAGCCACCACTACGACGTGAGCAACGACTTCTACCGACTCGTCCTGGGGCCGTCGATGACGTACTCGTGCGCCCGCTTCGTCGAAGAAGCGATGAGCCTTGAGTCCGCGCAAGAGGCCAAGCACGAGCTGATCTGCCGCAAGCTCGGCCTGGACGAAAAGAGAGGGGCCCGGCTGCTCGATGTCGGTTGCGGCTGGGGAGCCATGGCCGTCCACGCCGCCTCCCGGTTCGATGCGAGCGTGGTGGGGATCACCTTGAGCCGCGAGCAGGCCGACCTGGCGCGCCGCCGGGTTGACGAGGCCGGGGTTGGCGACCGGGTGGAGGTCCGGGTGCAGGACTACCGCGACCTGTCGGGCGAACGGTTCGACGTCATCTCGTCGATCGGCATGTTCGAGCACGTCGGCATGGCCAAGATGGGGCAGTACTTCGAGACGCTCCGCGGTCTGCTGTCGCCGTTCGGTCGGCTGTTGAACCATGCCATCTCCACCCCGGGCGGCTCCCGCATCGGGCGGAACACCTTCATGGGCCGCTATGTGTTCCCCGACGGCGAGCTGCTCGACGTGGGCAACGTGGTCCTGGCCATGCAGCGGGCCGGTTTCGAGGTGCGCGACGTGGAATCGCTCCGCGAGCACTATTCGCGGACCCTCCACTGCTGGGTGGCGAACCTGGAGGAGCACTGGGAGGAGGCGGTCAGCCAGGTGGGCCTGGCCCGGGCCCGGGTCTGGCGCCTCTACATGGCCGCCTCGGCCAACGGGTTCGACGACGGCGGCCTCGGGATCCACCAGGTACTGGGGATCGTGCCCGACCCCGAGGGCCGAAGCGGCATGCCCCGCACGCGAGCCGGGTGGGGCTGAGCCGCGTCGCCACGGCGACAACCGGCACCGGCGCCGAGCCCGACCCGCCGCCGTCCTCCGGCCAGCGCCCATCCCGAAGGATCGGGATCCGACAGCTGGGAGTCGGCGGCTGGAAGCGCGCCGTCTCGCACGCTCTGCTCCGGTCGGCCCAGGACCGGATCACTACCAGCGCCGGCAGTCTCGCCTTTCACTGGTTCCTGGCCATCTTCCCGGCGGCGGTGGCCCTGATCGGCCTGGCCGGCTTGGTCGGGTTGTCGCCGTCGCAGCTGCGGAGCGTGATCCACGGCGCCCGGGTGATCCTGCCCGCCCAGATGTCGAACCTCCTCGATCAGGCGCTGCGGAACCCGCTCGGCCACCAGGCCAGCGTGGCCGCGCTCGTCGTCGGCACCGCGGTGGCCCTGTGGAGCTCGGTCGAGGCCATGGCCGCGTTGCAGGTGGGCCTGGACATGGCCCGGGAGGCGGGGGTGCACCGCGGCTTTCTCGGGCGACGGCTGAACGCGATCCCCATGCTGGCCGCTGTCGTCGTCTTCGGGATCCCGGCCTCCGTGCTGCTCGTCCTGGGGGATCCCATCCGGTCACTCCTGCCAGCGTCGGCTCCTCTGGCCCGATCCGGCTCCGACCTGGCCTGGGGCCTCCTGCATTGGGTCGGTGCCCTGATCCTGGTGGTGCTCTTGGTGTCCACACTGTTCGTCTTGAGCGGCACGCGAAAGCAGCGACGGTGGGAGTGGATCAGCCCCGGGAGCGTCGTGGCCACGGCCGGGTGGCTGGTCGCCTCGGCCGCCTTCGCCTTCTACCTCGACCACTTCGGTCGGGAGTCGGTGACCTTCGGGGCCTTCGCCGGTGTGGCCGTGCTGCTGCTGTGGCTGTTCCTCACGGCCAACGCACTGCTCTTCGGTGCCGAGCTGAACCGGCAGCTCGAGCACGAGGCCGAGGCCTACGGCCTACGAGCCTCGCAGCAGACGGGCCCGGGAGCCCGGTCCCGGGAGCAGGGGACTCGAGAGCACGGGGCCCGAGAGCACGGGGCCCAAGAGCACGGGGCCCGAGAGGACGGGGCCAGAGAGCACGGAGCCCAAGAGTAGGAGGCCAGAGAGTAGGGGAACCGAGACTACGACTAGGCGTCCCGGCGGGTCATCATCCAGCCACCCACCAGGAGGGCCGCCGCCGCGTACCCGGCCAGGACGGCGAACCCCACCCATGGGGTGAACATGGGTGCGTCCGATCGGAACCCGGCGTGCACGGTCATCATGACCACCCCGATGTTGGCCGGGAGGTAGCGGGCGATGACGTCGTTGATCGACGACGGCAGGGCCTGGGAGATGAGGGGCAGGATGAGCAGGACGGTGGCGAAGGCGGTGATGGCTCCGGCCGTGTGCCGGATGATGGTGGCCAGCCCCAGGGCGAACAGGCCGAGGACGGCGATGTAGAGGCCGCCGCCGATCACGGCTCGGAGGACACCGGGTTGGCCGAGGGTGGCCTGCGGCGCCGAGCCGGACAGGAATCCCTGGCCGATGTAGAAGGAGAGGAAGGAGATGACCTCGCCGATCACCAGGGCCAGGGCGGTGAACACCGCGGCCTTGGCCGCCAGCACCAACCGCCGGTTGGGGACGGCGGCGAGGGTGGCCCGGATGGTCCCGGTCCCGTACTCGGAGCTCATCACGATGACGCCCAGCACGCCGATGCAGAGCTGGCCGAACAGGAGCCCGGTGAGGCTGAGGCTGGTGGGGTCGAACAGGATCCGGTCCTTCAGCGACGCGTGGGACCAGCGGCTGGCCTCGGTCGCCGTGGCCAGAATCCCGATGCCGATGCTGAGGGCGAACATGACGACCAGGCTCCACGTGGTGGAGCGCACGCTGCGCATCTTGGTCCACTCGCTGCTCAGGACGCCCCGCCAGTGATAGTGGCCGGGAAGAGCCGGCCGGGTGACCGGGGCGGCCGCGGTCGGTGCCGTCGGGGTGATCAGCGTCATCGATCGTTCACTTTCCCGCCGGGATGAGCCGGCTGTCGTCCTCGGCGGTGCCCGAGCCCGAGCCCGAACCTCCGGTGGTCGTCTCGATGGCCCCGTACTCCACGCTGTCGTGGGTCAGCTCCATGAAGGCCTCCTCCAGGGACGCCGACTGGGGCGACAGCTCCTCGAGGACCACGCCATAGGCGCTGGCCACCGCGCCGATCTCGGCTGCCGGCACTCCCGTCACCGCCAGACCGCCGTCCGCCTCGGGGACCACGGTGGCCCCGGTGGACTCGAGCTCACGGGTGAGCACCTCGCACTGGCGGGTCCGGACCCGAACGAACTGGCGGGAGCTCTGGGCGATGAAGTCGGCCACCCCCATCTCGGCGATGAGCCGACCCCGGCCGATGACCACCAGGTGCTCGGCGGTCAGGGCCATCTCGCTCATCAGGTGGCTGGAGACGAACACCGTCCTGCCCTCGGCGGCCAAGGTCTTCAGGAGGTTCCGGACCCAGCGGATGCCTTCGGGGTCGAGCCCGTTGGTCGGCTCGTCGAACAGGAGGACACCGGGGTCGCCGAGGAGTGCCCCGGCGATCCCGAGACGCTGGCCCATGCCCAGCGAGAACTTCCCGGCGCGCTTGTTGGCCACACTGGGCAGGCCCACGATGTCGAGCACCTCGCGCACCCGGCCCTTGCCGATCCCATTGGTCTGGGCCAGGGCCCACAGGTGGTTGAAGGCGGAGCGTCCGGGATGGATGGCCTTGGCCTCCAAGAGGGCGCCGACTTCCCGCAGGGGCCAGGCCAGATCGTGGTAGTTGGACCCGTTCACCCTGGTCTCGCCGGCGTTGGGCCGGTCCAGGCCCATGATCATCCGCATGGTGGTGGACTTGCCCGATCCGTTCGGCCCGAGGAAGCCGGTGACCTGGCCCGGTCGAACCACAAAGGACAGATCGTCGACGGCCACAGTGTCCCCGTACCGCTTCGTCAGTCCCTTTGCTTCGATCACACGGGCTCCTCGTTCGACTCGATCTGCGACTTGCTTGCTTGCTGTACCGGTCCGGCTGGGGCTGGTTACCGGACCACTCGGGACCTTCGTTGTCGGGCCGGTGACTGGGCAGGTCGAAGCCCCAGGCCGAATGCCCTTCGTTCATGCTGACCGAACGACGCTTCCGCGTCATCCGCCCTCGGGACCATTGCTGACCCTACCCAAGGGGTACAAAACGGCGATTGTGCTGTCCATCCGTACACCCTGGGTTGTACGGCGCACCCTCGCTTGTACGGTGCCTCCGACGATAGGGCGACGGGCACTGAAATGGGCGTCGCCAGACCGATGATTTACGGATCATTTACGTCCTTCTTACTCATCGTCCTCAGGCTCAGCTCAGGTCAGCTCGCGGGCGCGGGCTAGCGTCGTGGTGATGGGTTCTCTGACCGGGTGGCGCACGGGGCTCAGTGGACTCTCGGGACTGACGTGGCGCCCGAGGCAGGCGGGTCACGAGGCGCCTGCAGTTCCGCGACCTCCGTTTCTCCAGCGGATCTCGGCGCGCCAGTGGCTGGCCCTCGACGTGGTCTTCGCGCTACTTCTCTTCGTTGGCGGCCTGGTCCATGTCACAGGCCGCGGACACGCCGGCAGCAGTGATCCGGTGTGGCTCCTGGTCCTCTTCCTGGCCGGGGCCTCGCTGCCGACCATGTTCCGGCGCCGGTATCCCCTGACCGCGCTCATCATCGTCACGGTGTGCGTGGTGATGACCACCATGTCCGGCGCGTCGTTCGCGCCCGATCCGCTGATCGCGCCGCCGCTGTACATGGTGGCGGTGACCTTTCAGCGCCGGGAGGCAGCGGTCGTGCTGGGCCTGGTGGAATTGGCCCTGATCGGAGCCATGGCGGTCAGCGTCTCCCGGCGGCCGGCCGACTTCTACGTGACGTTCAATGTCTTCCTCGCCGCAGCCACCTGGTTCATCGGGGACAGCGTGCGGTCCCGACGGGCCTACATGGCCGGACTGGTCGAGCAGGAAGCGCAGCGGCAGCGTCAGGAGATGCAACTGGCCGAGCGGTCCATCGCCGAGGAGCGCCTCCAGATTGCGCGGGAGCTCCACGACGTGGTGGCCCACAGCTTGAGCGTGATCGCCGTCCAGTCCGCGGTGGGCCATCACGTGCTGGACAGCCAGCCCGAGGAGGCCCGCAACGCGCTGGCCGCCGTCGAGATGACCAGCCGGGGTGCCCTCGAGGACCTGCGACGGGTGCTGGGCGTGCTGCGGCGCGACGAGAACGTCCACCCGATGCTGTCGCCGACGCCGAACGTCTCGGACCTCAACGCGTTGGTGGACCAGGTGCGCGCGGCCGGGATCCCCGTGGAGCTGCGGATCGGCGGCGTGGTGCACCCATTGCCCCCCAGCGTGGAGCTGTCGATCTACCGGATCGTCCAGGAGGCCTTGACCAACGTGGTCAAGCACGCCAGCCCGGCCACGGCGGCGGTCGATGTGCAGTTCGGCCGGCACGACGTCACCATCGAGGTCGTGGACGACGGCCACAACTCCTCGGGCGGGCGTGGCAACGAGTCGGGGCGACCCGCCATTGGGACGGCGACGCGGGCGTCGGAGCACCACGGGATCGTGGGCATGCGCGAGCGGACGGCCGTGTTCGGTGGGACCTTGGTGGCCACGCCTATGGCCGGCGGCGGCTTCCGCGTTTCCGCCCGACTGCCCGTCGAATCCGCACCATGAGCATCGGCGGACGACCATCGCTGCGTTCGAGCGCTGTCCGTGGAGAGCCGTGGCCCGCTGCGTAAGGCCATGACCATCCGCGTCGTGGTCGTCGACGACCAGGCCCTTGTGCGCGCCGGCTTCCGGGTCCTGGTCGACTCGGCGCCCGACTTCGCCGTGGTCGGGGAGGCGGCCGACGGTGAGGAGGCGATCGCCGTCATCGAGGCCACCGACCCCGACGTGGTGCTCATGGACGTGCGCATGCCGGTGGTCGACGGGCTGGAGGCAACCCGCAGGATCGCCGGCTCCCAGGATTTCGGGGGCACGAAGGTGCTGATCCTCACCACCTTCGATCTCGACGAGTACGTCTTCGAAGCGCTACGGGCCGGCGCCAGCGGGTTTCTGCTGAAAGACACCCCGCCCGACGACCTATTGGCCGCCATCCGGGTGATTGCCGCTGGTGACGCCCTGCTGGCCCCGAGCGTCACCCGCCGCCTCATTGCCGACTACGTGCGTCGGCCCGACGCCCCGGCCCAACCGTCGGCCACCAGGCTCGACGTGCTGACCGATCGGGAGCGGGAGGTCCTCTGCTCGGTGGCTCGTGGCGAGTCCAACGCCGAGCTGGCCAACGCGCTGCACATGAGCACGGCAACAGCCAAAACCCATGTCAGCCGGCTGCTCTCCAAACTAGGCGCCAGGGACCGGGCACAGCTGGTGGTGATCGCCTACGAGGCCGGGTTGGTCACACCCCGATGAAGCGCCGCGGCGGAGGTGCCTCGCCGCACGTCGTTGCCCGAGGCGCCGTGGTTCTCGTTCTGCTGGCCGGGTTCGTTGGCGCACTCGACGCCACAGCGGCAGGAAGCACCGCCACAGCGGCAGGAAGCACCGCCACAGCGACAGGAAGCACCGCCACAGCGACAGGAAGCACCGCCGGAATCGCGACGCCAGTCGGAGACCCTTCGGCGACATCCACCGCCACCACCGCGGGCAGCACGGTGCCACCAGGCCCCGACCCGTCGGGCACGGTGTGGTTGTGCCGTCCCGGCCTGCCCAGCAACCCGTGCATCACGAACCTGACCACCACCGTCGTCGGCCCGGGCGGGGCGAGCCATGTCCAGCGCACGCCGGTGCCGAAGAAGTCGCCGATCGACTGCTTCTACGTGTACCCGACGGTCAGCGCCCAGCCGACCATCAATGCCGATCTGACCATCGACCCGGCGGAGCGATTCGTGGCCATGCTGCAGGCCTCCAGGTTCTCGAGCCAGTGTCGCGTCTACGCACCGATGTACCCCCAGATCACCAGGTCGGGTCTCACCCGTGGGGCCACCGGAGCCAATGTGCTCACGGCCTACGACGGGGTCCAAGCGGCGTGGAACGACTACCTGGCCCACTACAACAAGGGCAGGGGTGTCGTCTTCATCGGGCACTCCCAGGGCGCGAGCATGCTCATCCGGCTGCTGAAGAGCGAGGTCGACCCGAAGCCGGCCGTCCGCAAGCTCGTGGTCTCGGCGCTGATCATGGGGGGCAACGTCACCGTCCCCATCGGCAAGACCGTCGGCGGCGATTTCAAGCACATCCCGGCCTGCCAGTCGAAGACGCAGACCGGCTGCGTCCTCGCCTACTCGAGCTTCCTCGATCCGCCTCCGGTCAATTCGCTCTTTGGCCGGGTGGGGGCGGGCGTCAGCGTGCTATCCGGCGATGGGCCCAACCCGAACCTCCAAGTGCTCTGTGTCGATCCGGCCGCGGTTTCGGGGGGTACCGGGACGTTGCAGCCCTACGCTCCGACGGGTTCGATCCTGGGATCGATCGGCACGGGGAGCACGACCCCCTGGGTGGAATCGGCCGATCAGTACAGCGCCCACTGTGAGTACGCCGGGGGAATCAGCTGGTTGCAGGTCGGCGTGATCCCCCACCCCGGTGACACTCGCCCGGCGGTCACCCAGTCGCTCGGTCCGGCGTGGGGATTGCACCTCGATGATGTCAACCTGGCCCTCGGCAACCTGGTCTCGCTGGTGCGGTCGCAGGCCAGGGCCTATGTGTCGGGCGAGCAACGAGGCTGATGGGACGAGCAACGAGGCCGATCGCCGGCGAAGCGGCGCTCTGTCCCCAGGAGCAAGTGACCTCGCCCGCTCCCTCCGTCGCTACGCGCTCTCCTGCGGCGCGCCGACCAGATCCTTGAACACCGAGGTGCTCGTTGGCGTCTCTGCGGCCACGGGAAAGTGGAAGCCGCATTGCGGGCAGCTCTCCTTGAGCACCATCTGCTCCTGGGTGAGCTCGTAGGGCTTGTCTTGGAAGTTCCCGCACGTCGGACAGATGCGGAGCAACCGAGTGCTCACCAGTTCGAAGTTGGTGATGATGTCTTCCATGATGGCGCCGTTCGCCGCCCACTCCTTGGCGTGCTTGTGATAGGTGTCCATGTGCCAATCGTTGAGCGCCTCCTTGCTGGCCCAGAGGCTCACCTCGTTGAACCAGCCGGGCTCGTCAGGGTGGTTCCACCAGGTGAGATGGAGGAACCCCGGTTTCGACATGAGGTGATGGCGGACATTCCCGAAGACCACCTGGAACTTTTCGTAGGCATCAGGACTCGAGAAGCGCACGCGCTGCATGCTCAGGTAGACGGCCATGGCATCTTCTCCTTCATTTCTCCACTGACGGAGCTTGTTCGGTCGGTCTAGGGCAGGCCGTCAGCTGGCGAGCTGCACGGTGATCTCGTTCCGTACCCGGCGCCGAATATCCTTGACTGGATCTCCTTCGACCACCCGGCGCCACCGGGGCGACGGTGGCGCGCACACGAGAACGTGCCGCACTCCTCGGGCCTCGGCGGCCCGGGCGATGGTCTTGGCCGGCCGCCGGGACACCGCCACCTGGCCCCAGGCTTCGTGCCCGGTCCGCTCGATGGACCTGATGGCCCGCTGGACCTGCGCTCGCTGGACGTCCATTTCCTTGGTCGTCGGCAGAAGACCTGGGTTGGGCAGCCCGAAGGCAGATCCGTACAGCCGTGCGATGGTGATGACCGCCACCGGCCCCGCGCCGCTCAACTGTACGGCCTCTTGGATGGCGGCCTTGGGGAAGGGTCCGCCATGCGAGGCGAGCAGGACGACCGACGATTGCGACGGCTGTGGGTCGAACCGTCCTTTTCTCCTGAAGATGCGTGTGAAGCCGGAACGACGCGCCCTCGAGCGGTTGGAGGCGCTGTTGAAGGCGTCGGGTTCGGCCATGTCGTGAGAATCGGCGCCTTCAGGGGCTGTTCTCACGGTGGTCACGGCGCCTCCACCGTGTCGCCGATTTCGCTGCTCACCGGGACCGGCCCGGTGGGGACAGGATCGTCGAAGTTGATGGCGGCAGCACCGGGCGAGGCAATGGGCTCGTGCACGGAGTCAACCAAGGCAGACCCCAGGCGTCGATCGCTCAGCTTGCGCCACCAGTACAGGGGCACGTAGGCCAGCACGATGATCACGCCCAAGATGAAGAGGAAATGAGAGGTGCCCGGGCCGACCACGATCTCCGGCGTGTTCCACCCGCCAAAGACGAAGGTGAAGGTGATAAAGCCCGCAACCAACAGGGCTGCCCACCGGAAGGCACCCGGCAGCCGGAACGGGCTCACACGCTCCTTTTGGAACTGCCGCATCACGAAGTACCCGAGCAATGCCGGGATGACAGCTGCAAGGTAGCCAACGTTGGAGAAGATATAGATCCGTACCGGAGAACCGAACAGGGCGACGATGATGGCGCAGACCACATTGAAGGCCATGGCCCGGTCCGGGACGTGATGGCGGTTCTTGTGCATGAACCAACGGGGCAACAGCCCGTCCTCCGAGGCCTGGAACAGCGATCGACCCACTCCCATGATGGCGTTGAGGACGGAGAGCAGGAGAGCGAACACCAGCGGTATGCCAATTACGTACTTGACCCATGGCGAGTTCCCGAAGATGTGGTCGCAGAAACTGGTGTACAAGGTCAAGGGGTCGGCCGTCTTGAGCGAGGCGCCGAGGACCGCCACGAAGACGACCGCAGTGGCGATGTAGATGAACACGCCATAGGCCCCCTCTGCGGTGAGCGCGATCTTGGCGTCGCGGCCAGGATCGCGGCACTCACCCACGTAGCAGGCCGCTGCTTCCATGGCCAGGGCGTTCCAGGAGATGACGAAGATCCAGGCCATGAAGAACGTGAAGCTGGCTGTTTTCGGATCGGCGAAGTGGAAGCCCGATACATTCGACCAGTGGAAGGTGCTCGGCTTGAAGGCGGGCAGAATGACCAGCAGGGTCAGCGGCACCATGGAGACGATTCCGAGCACGGTAGCGAAGACGGCGCCGAGCCGGATGCCCAGGTAGCAGGGGACGTAGAGCGCCACCAGCCCGATGACGGTGATGACCAGGACGCCGATGGTGACAGGCGTGCCCACGCTGCCCAGGGGCAGGACCGAACGACCGAGCGGCACGTGGAAGAGCACAGCGATGTAGCCGGCAGCCAAAAGCATGTTGATGGGCGCAACCGGGAACCAGCCCAACCAATAGCCCCAGCCCGACACGCCGCCGACGTGGCGTGCCACCCCATGGCCCAAGGGCTTGAAGGCGTCGTAGGCGAACGAGGGGAGCCCGCCGGTGCGGTGAGGCAGCATGGCGGCCATTTCCGCCATGCACAGGCACAAGAACATGCCCAACACCACGACCAGGGCAATGGCCGGGATGGCTGCCGCTCCCATGGAGGACACGGCAAAGGGCACGATGCCGGTGACCAAGATGGTGCCGGCCAGCCCGATGACGAAGGCGCCCCACCAGTTGGTCCCCCGGTGGAGTGAGGTCTCGATCTCGGGTGTGGTGCCCGTGGTCTCTGTGCTCATGGAGATGCTCCTTGGCTAAGCGGACGTTGGGAGCGTCCTCGCTTGGGTGCGGCAGGTCAGCAGGGGCTCGGGGTCAGAACAGGCTCAGGTAGTGATCGATCTCCCACGGCGACACCTGGGCGTGGTAGCTGCGGAACTCGGACCGCTTGACGTCGATGAAGTAGTCGACGTAATCGCCCTGCGGGGTCTTGCCCAGCGCATCGCGCAGTACGTCGTCCAATTCGAGATTGTCGAGCGCCTCAGGGAGGGTGGTCGGGAGCCTCCGCAGTCCTCGGTCGGCTGCTACGTCTTTGTCCAAGGCCAACAGGTTCGAATCGCAGGGCTCACCGGGATCGAGCTGTCGGACGATTCCATCCAGTCCGGCCGCGATCTGTGCGGTAAGGGCCAGATAGGGGTTGGCCGCACCGTCGATGCACCGGTTCTCCACCCGGCCCGGTTCGGGCACCCGGAGCATCTGGGTCCGGTCGTTGCCTCCGTAGGTGGCATAGGCCGGTGACCAGGCGGCACCCGAATCGGGTGCTCCAGCGCCCAGTCGCTTGTAGGAGTTGACCGTCGGGCAGGCCAGAGCGGTCAGTGCCGGAGCGTGGGCCAAGAGGCCACCGATGTAGTGGTATGCCAGTTCCGAAAGACCGAGGCCCCGGGGGTCGTTGGGCTCGAGGCAGAGCTCGGTGGTCCCGGCGGGGTCCCACAAGCTGGTGTGCATGTGCATCCCGTTCCCGGTCAGGTGCTGGAAGGGCTTGGGCATGAACGTGGCGAGCATGCCGGCATCGGCGGCCAGGCAGTGAACCATGTACCGGAAGACCACGATCCGGTCGGCCGTCACCATCGGCTCGGCATAGCGGAAGTTCTGCTCGAACTGACCGTTGGCGTCCTCGTGATCACTGGCGTAGTTGGCCCAACCCAGCTCGGTCTGGAGTCGGGCCACCGACGTCAGGTGGTCGTACATGCGGGTAAGGGCCCTGGCGTCGTAACAGGGCAGGGCCGAGGAGTCCCGTGCGTCGGCCACCTCGATCTTGCCGTTTGGTCCCTGACGGATGAGGAAGTACTCGACCTCGGCCCCAGCTCGCATGGAAAGGCGGGTCTCGGCCAGCCGATCGAGGATGCGCCGGAGGATGACCCGGGGGGCATAGGGCCAGAGCTCCCCCTCGCACGTCGGGTCGCACTGGACGATGCCGAGGCCTGGTCGCCACGGGGCTGGCATGTAGGAGGCCAGGTCGGGCATGGCCAGCAGGTCCGGCGAGGCCGGCGTCTGGCCGATAGGTCCGGCGGCGAAGCCGGCGAACCCGGCTCCCTCGGCCAGGAGTTGGTCCAGTGCCCGGACCGGGACCAACTTGGCGCAGGGCTTTCCGTGCATGTCCACGAACATGGCGAAGAGGAATTCGATCTCGTCCTTGGCCAGGGCGCGCTCGAAGTCGTCGCGGTTGGACGGAGCGGGACCTCCTGAGCCGGTCGGTTGGGCCGGGTTCAACACGGAGGACATGTCCATGGCCCTTCTCCTCGGTTCTGGTATCAGCAGTGGCTTGCAACAACGTTGCACCACAGGAAACCGAGATGGGTTACCGCACGGTTACGAAGTGTTGCCTCACCGTTAACACTGAAGGGTTCCGAGCCCAGACGGGCGTGGTTCTGGTCCGTTAACACGGTGGAAACCCGCTCAGTTTCACTTCATGCAACAATGTTTCCCAATGAGCGGCCCATCGTCGGAACGGAACGTGGCATCGTCGGAACGGACGACGGTCCACCGCTACGCCCATCGCGCCGCCTACGACCGGGCCACCATCGATGCCATCTTGGACGAGGGCCTGGTGTGCCACGTCGGCCTGCAGACCGACAAGGGATTTCCGGTGGTCATCCCGTTGGCCTACGGGCGCCACGGCGATGTCGTCTACCTGCACGGCTCGGCGGCCAGCAGGTTGTTCCGCGACGCACGAGCCGACCGGGAGATCTGCATGACCGTGACAATCGTGGACGGCCTGGTCGTCGCCCGGTCGACGTACAACACCGACATCAACTACCGCTCGGTTGTGCTCTTGGGCGATGCAACCGAGGTCGGCGACCTCGACGAGAAGGCCCGAGGTCTCGAGGCGCTCGTTGAGCACGTGATCCCCGGTCGGACAGCAGACGCTCGTGTCCCCACCGAGAAGGAGTTGCGGGCCACCATGCTGTTGCGGCTGCCGATCGTCGAGGCGTCGGCCAAGGTCAGGACCGGCTGGCCCGAAGACAACGAGGAGGACTATGGCCTGCCCATCTGGGCGGGCGTGGTTCCCATGCGGACTTGCTACGAGGGCCCGTTGCCCGATCCGCAGTTGCGCAGCCCGTCGGCCGCCCCGTCCTATACGGTCAGCTACGCGCGGCCGAGCGCGGGCACGTCGTGAGGGCGCCACAGCGAGAGATGGCCACCGGCCAGTCGTTCGTTCGAGGACCTGCCGCGCTACGACGACGGCCGGCAAGGTCAGACGACCCCGCCCGACGGTCTGTGAACAGAGCATGCGAGTGAGAGGACGAACCGTATGTGTGGCGTGGTTGGCCTGCTGATCAAAGATGCCGCCCTCGAGCCAGCGCTGGGCGGGATGCTCGAGCCGATGATCGGTGCTCTTGCCGACCGGGGACCGGACTCGTCGGGCCTCGCCGTGTACAGCCACTCCAGCGTCGGCGACCACTCACTGCCCGATGGTCCCGATCCTCCGGTGAGGATCTCGGTGGGGAGCGATGTGAGTTTGCCCTGGGTGGCGCTGTCGGCCGATGTTCGGGAGCGGTTCGGAGCAGCCGTCACCGTGCAGCCGTTCCCGCGCGGCGCGGTGATCGAAACATCGGCCCAGCTGGCGGCTGAGGTGCAGGCATGCATAGGTGACCGCTGGCCGGCGGTCCGGATCGTGGCCACTGGCGCCGCCGCAGTGGTGGTCAAGGACATCGGCCGTCCCGAGGAGACCTGTCGCCGGATCGGCCTCGCCCACTGGCCCGGCTATCTCGCCGTGGCCCACACCAGGATGGCGACCGAGTCGGCGGTCACGCTGTTGCACTCCCACCCCTTCGCTCCTACTCCGGACCTGTGCGTGGTGCACAACGGCTCGTTCTCCAACTACGCCAGCGTGCGGCGCTCCCTGCAGGCCCGAGGGGTCGTCTTCGAGTCGGACAACGACTCCGAAGTGGCCGCGCGACTGCTGGCTGAGCGGCTCTCGCTGGGGGACGATCTTGAGGAGTCGACCCGCTGGGTGATCAAGGAGCTCGATGGATTCTTCACCCTGGTCATCACAACGGCCACTGCGATGTCGGTGGTACGCGATCCGTTCGCCTGCAAGCCGGCCGTGGTCGCCGAGACGCCGAGGTACGTCGCCGTCGCCTCGGAGTACCAGGCCCTGGCCCATCTACCCGACATCTCGACGGCCACCGTCTTCGAGCCCCGACCTGCGGAGGTCTACACGTGGACCTGTTGAACTGCGACTGCCTGTCCGTACGGGAAGTGAACACCGCGCTGCGGTCGCTGCCGCCCGGGTCGTCGGCCCGCGTCCTACAGCCCCGGGGCCGTCACAACCTGGCCGTCGGGCTGGCTGACCCGGTATCGGTCACCATCGAGGGCAATGCCGGGTACTTCATCGGGGGCCTGTGCGGGACCAGCGGCGGCGAGGGTCCCAACATCGTCGTCGACGGTTTCGTCGGCTGGTCGGTGGGCGAGAACCTCATGGGCGGCTCGGTCCAGGTTCTCGGCAGCGCGTCCCAGAGCGCCGGGTCGAGCGCCCGCGGCGGGACCATCGCCATCGAGGGCGATGCGTCGCTCCGAGCCGGCATCTCGCTGAAGGGCGGCACCGTGGCCATCGCCGGTGATGCCGGCGCCATGACCGGGTTCATGGCCCAGGCAGGCACCATCCTTATCGGCGGTGACGCCGGCCACGGGCTCGGCGACTCGTTGTACGAGGCGGTGATCTACGTCGGGGGATCGATCGCCTCCTTGGGCGCTGACGCACGCGAGGAGGAGTTGACCGACGACGACGTGTTGGCGGTCAAGGGGTTGGTGGCGCGCACCGGTTTCGACCACATCGACCCCAACCGGGTCCGGCGGGTGGGGTCGGCCCGGGAGCTCTACCACTTTTCCACCCACAACCACGGGGACTACTGATGACCACGTTCGACCGCACCGTGGCCCCTGCGGTGGCCAGCGGGACCTTCCCGCCCGACGTCATCGCCCGGATCCACCAGATGGCCGATAGTGGCCAGTACCCGATCAGGGGGCTGGGGGCGAGGCGCCGGTTGCCGACCTTCGACGACCTCGTCTTCCTGACCGCGTCGGCATCCCGCTACCCGCTCGAGGGCTATCGGGAGCGGTGCGAGACCCGCACCCTGCTGGGCGCTCGTCACGGTGCCGAACCCATCGAGATCGAGATCCCCATCACGATCGCCGGGATGAGCTTCGGCGCCCTGTCCGCCTCGGCCAAAGAGGCGTTGGGCCGTGCTGCCACCGCGGTAGGTACGTCCACCACCACCGGGGACGGCGGCATGACGCCCGAGGAACGCGCCGCGTCCGAACAGCTCGTCTACCAGGTGCTGCCGTCGCGTTACGGATTCGACCCGGCCGACCTGCGCCAGGCCGATGCAGTCGAGATCGTGATCGGACAGGGAGCCAAGCCGGGCGGTGGTGGGATGCTGCTCGGCCAGAAGGTCAACGATCGGGTGGCGGCGATGCGCACGCTGCCGCCGGGGATCGACCAACGCTCCGCCAGCCGCCATCCCGACTGGGTCGGTCCCGACGACCTTCGCATCAAGATCGAGGAACTTCGCGAGGCCACCGAGTGGCAGGTACCGATCTACGTCAAGATCGGCGCCACGAGGGTGGACCACGACGTGAAGCTGGCGGTGGCCGCTGGTGCCGACGTGGTGGTGGTCGACGGGATGCAGGGCGGCACCGCCGCCACGCAGGACGTATTCATCGAACACGCCGGGATACCCACGCTCCCGGCGGTGCGATTGGCCGCGGAGGCCCTGGCCGATATCGGAATGGAGGGCGAGGTCCAATTGGTGGTGTCCGGAGGCATCCGCTCGGGAGCCGACGTGGCCAAGGCCTTGGCCCTCGGGGCCGATGCCGTCTCGATCGGCGTCGCCGCCCTGGTGGCGCTGGGCTGCAACCGATCTCACGTGAAGATCGGCGGCTCCATCCTCGACGTCACCGAGGACTACCGCGCCTTGCACACGAGCCCAGGGCAGTGCGCCAACTGCCATACCGGCCGCTGCCCCGTAGGCATCACCACCCAGGACGTCGACCTCGAGAGCCGACTGGATGCCGACCGGGCGGCGGAGGAAGTAGCCAACTACTTGCGGGCCATCACCATGGAGCTCACCGCACTGGCCCGGGCCTGTGGGAAGTCCGACGTCCACCATCTGGAACCGGAGGATCTCGCCGCGCTCACGGTGGAGGCGGCGGCCATGGCCAAGGTGCCGCTGGCCGGGACCGATTGGGTCCCCGGATGAGGGACAGCGCATCGGTCGTGGTGATCGGGGCCGGCGTGATCGGGTTGAGCGCGGCCCGCGCCCTGGCTGAGCGCGGAGTGGACGATGTGCTCGTTCTCGATCGCAACGTCATGGGCTCGGGCGGCACCGGCCGGTCGAGCGGGGTGGTGCGCTGCCACTACGGCATTCCCTCCCTGGCCGCCATGGCCTGGCGATCGTTGCCGGTCCTGGCCGGCAGTGCCGACGTGCTGGGCGAGGACACCGGCTACCGCCGCACCGGCTACCTCGTGGCCGTGGGCGAGGCGAATGTCGACGCCCTCCTGGCCAACGTGGCGATGCAACGGCGGCTGGGCATCGACGTCGAGCAGATCGATCACACGACGGCCTCCCGTCTGTGGCCCCAGGCCCGCTTCGACGACGTCGCCGCCTTTGCCTACGAGACGCTGGGCGGCTATGGCGACGGCCACCAGACCGCGTTGGCCTTCGCCGCGGCTGCGCGCCGGGGCGGTGCGCGCTTGCGTCAGCACACCCGGGCAACCGGGGTGTTCGCTCGCAGTGATCGGACCGTCGGCGTGGAGTTGGTGGACGGGGAGCGGATCGACGCTGACCAGGTGGTGGTGGCGGCTGGCCCTTGGTCGCCGGCCCTGGTGGCCGGGGTGGGGATCGAGCTCCCCATCCGGTCCCAACGGGCGCAGATCCTCCTCGTCGACGCGGCCGCTGACGAGCTTGGCCCGGTCCCCGTGCTCTCCGACTTGATCTCGTTGCAATACGTTCGCACCGAAGGGATCGGCTCGCTGCTGGTAGGGGACAGCGACCATTCGGAGCCCGAGTGGTCCGATCCCGACCGCTACTCCGACCAGGCGGACGATCGCCTGTTGGTGAGGAGCATCGCCAAGTTCGACCATCGCTTCCCCGGGCTTTCTCGAGCACAGCTGCAGTCGACCTACGCCGGGTGTTATGACGTGACACCCGACTACAACCCGATCATTTCGGCCACACCGGTCGATGGGCTGTGGATATGTGCCGGGTTCAGCGGACACGGTTACAAGATCTCTCCCGCCGTAGGCGAGCTGGTTGCCGATCTCGTTCTCACCGGTGAGAGCCAGGTTCCCGACGTCGATCATCGCGACTTCCGATTGCAGCGGTTCGACGACGACGAGTTGCTGGTCAGCGCACACCCATATGTCGGGGCCGGCCAGATGCGCTGACCCTCCGGGGGCAGTCCGGGGGTCCGACCGTTGGGTGGTCACCGCCCGATCGGGTGAGCTGACATATATTGCCGCTGTGGCTCCCGATCGATCGACAGAAGGCAAGCAGCCTCGTCGCTCGACGGCAAAGTCGGCGGCAACGATCGCCACGGGGGCGGCGGGCAAGCGTAAGGTAGCCGGTACGCAGGCCGCAGGGAAGCGGGCGGTCGGCGGGCAGGCCACCGGTACGCAGGCCGCAGGGAAGCGGGCGGTCGGCGGGCAGGCCACCGGTAGGAAGGCCACCGATACGCAGATCGCCGCACGGCACTTCGGCCGAGTTCAGGCGCGCTCAGGCCAGCAAGTCGAGTCCCGTCGCCGTGCACGACCAGTTCCGGGGACGGAATCTCAGCTGCCCGAGGTCGATGAGGGAGCCAGTGGGAGGGTGGGTTGGGTCATCGCCAATCACGTGCGAAGTCGGCGGCAGGACATCGGTCTGAATGTGGGCCAGCTGGCGGAGCGAACGGGCATCTCGAAGGGGATGCTGTCCAAGATCGAGAACGCGCAGACCTCGCCCAGCCTGGCCACCCTCGAACGCCTGGCTGCGGCCCTGGACATGCCGTTGACCTCGTTGTTCCGCGGATTGGCGGAAGAGCGTGATGCCGTCTTCGTCAAGGCGGACAGCGGGCCCGAGATCGTCCGTCAGGGCACCAGGGCCGGTCACCTGTACCAGTTGCTCGGCACGATGCGTGGCCCGCGCAAGCGCCTGGAGCCGTTGCTGGTCACGCTCACCGAGGTCGGCGAGGTCTTCCCGAGCTTCCAGCACCCCGGTATCGAGCTCTTGTACATGCTCAACGGCGTCATGGAGTACGGCTACGGCAAGCAGCTCTACCGAATGGAGCCGGGGGACACCCTGCAGTTCGACGGAGACATTCCCCACGGGCCCACCGGCCTGGTCAAGCTGCCCATCCGCTTCTTATCGATCACCTTCTACGGCGACCGAGCCTGACCGGGCTCGCCGGTTCAGCCCGCGAGCGATGGGGCGATACGGCTCCGATTAACACGATCGACACGTCGGGGATACGACCAGGAAACCTGGACTCTGTTTACTGGCAGGCAACGGTGTTTCATCGAGCCCACCACTGGGCCGACTTGAGCCGATGAGAGAGGGTCAGATGCCCACCGACCTCGAGCGCTTCCTCGACCAGGAGGAGCGTCGTCGCCAGATCGACGAAGTCCGCAGCCGGATCGAAGCCGACGGCATCACCTATGTGTACTTCCAGTTCGTCTCGGTCACCGGTCGGATCATGGGCAAGGGCATCCCCGCCGCCCACTGGTCCTCGGTGGCGGAAAAGGGCTTCCAGCTGGTCTACGGGGCCACGGCCAATCTGTTCACCGACCGCCACGGCGCCTACATCGGCTACGGGCCCGAGGCGGCCGAACTGGTGGGACTGCCCGATGTGGAGACGTTTCAGCGGCTGCCCTGGGACCACAAGGTGGCGCGGGTGTTCTGCACGCTGTTCCGTGGCCGCGAGGAGGTCGAGGACCCGGGGGCCTTCCTGACCTCGGATTGTCGGGGGAACCTACGGCGTCAGCACGAGCAGTTCACCGCCCAGACCGGGCTCACCCTCCGCGTGGGCTGCGAGCCCGAGATGATGTGGCTCAAGACCAACCCCGATGGGACTCCGTCGGTCGACGGCATGACCAAGCCGTACTGCTACCACATCGACCAGTTCTCCGAGCTCCAGCCGATCATTCACCGCGTCCTCGAGTACTGCGGCGAGCTGGGCCTCGAGATGATCCAAGGCGATCACGAGGATGCACCGGGCCAGCTCGAGCTCAACTTCGCATTCGACGATGCGGAGCTCACCGCCGATCGGCTGACAACGTACCGGCAGATCTGCCGACAGGTGGGCCGCGAGCTCGGCGCCTTCCCGTGCTTCATGCCAAAACCCTTCATGGGGGTTTCGGCCAACGGCTGCCACCACAATTTCTCGCTGTGGGAGGGGGACGTGAATGTCTGCCTCCCCGACGGTCCCGACCGCCGCATGCCCAGCAAGACGGGGCTGTTCGCCATCGGTGGTGTGCTCGAGCACCTTCGTGCGTTGACCGCCATCACCGCACCGACGGTGAACTCGTACCGACGCTTTGCCGATGCAGGATTCTGGGCACCGATCTTCGCCGATTGGGGATTTCAGAACCGGACGACCGCGCTTCGGATCAGCGCACCGGGTCGGTTCGAGTATCGGTCGGTCGACTCGGCGGTCAACCCGTATCTCTCGATGGCGGGGCTGCTGGTGACGATGGCCGATGGCTTGGAGCAGCGAGTCGACCCCGGGCCGCCCGAGGACGGAAACATCTACGACGCCATCGCTTCCGGCAAGTCGGTGGAGCGAATTCCTCGCACGCTGGGCGAGGCGCTCGACGCGCTGGACGCGGACCCGATCGTCCGTGAGGCGCTGCCGGGCGAGATGTACACGGTATTCAGCCACTACAAACGCGATGAGTGGGAGCGGTTCATCAGCACGGTCACCGATTGGGACATCGCCGAATACCTCGACATCCTGCCTTGACCGTTCTGCGCCGCGCCTCGACCGGTGTCCGCCGTCGAGCCCTCGTACTCCAACATCTGCCTGTCGAGCACGCGGGTTCGGTCGGGCTCCGACTGCGAGCGGCGGGGTTCGACCTCATGATCGCCGAGCTGGATGAGGGCGATGCGCTGCCCGACCTTGATCACTACGACCTGCTCGTGGCGATGGGTGGTCCCATGGACGTCTGGGACGTGGGGACCTATCCATGGCTGATCGGCGAGAAGGAGGCCATCCGGCGCTGGGTGCGCGAGCTGCGTCGACCGTTTCTCGGCGTTTGCCTCGGCCACCAGCTCCTGGCTGCGGCCCTGGGTGGCGACGTGGGGCCAATGGGGGCCCCCGAGGTAGGCATACGGCCCGTCTTCCTCACCGATGCGGCCGCCGACGATCCCCTGTTGGGACGGCTGCCGTCGACCGTCCGGGCTCTGCAGTGGCACGGCTCGGAGGTTCGCCGGCTCCCCGAGGACGCCACGGTGCTGGCCACCAACACGGCGTGCACGGTCCAAGCCTTCCGGGCCGGCGCCTGTGCGTGGGGCATCCAATTCCACGTGGAGGTCGGGCCCACCACGGTGACCGAGTGGTCGTCGGTCCCCGAATACCGCCTGGCACTGGCTCAGTCGTCTTTGGGCACCGCCAAACAGCTCGAGGTGGCGGTGTCCGAATGGATCGAGCACATGGACACCGTCAGTGCCGTCCTGACTGAGCACTTGGTGGGGATCGTGACCGGGACGCCGGTGGGTATTGCGGCCCATATGGCCGGCCCGTCACCCCATCGAGACGTCCGTGTCGAGCCGGCGCGGGAACCGTGATGGCAACCAACCCGGGACCCGACGTGGCCGAGGCCGTCCGCACGGGGAGCGTAGAGCCCTGGTTCGCCGCAGCCGGCATCGAGGCGGTCCACCTCGGCCTTTTCGACTCATCGGGCGTCCTGCGCCAGAAGCGGCTGTCGACAGCGGCGGCGGTGCGTGCCATCCGAGACGGGTGGAGTTTCATCGACGCCGTCGACTGGTGGGACCCGGGCGACGGCACGTGGCGGAGCGGCGGGTCGACCCACCAACCGGCGGCGGTCGACCTCGACAGCGGTCGCCCCTACCCCTTCGAGCCTGACGCTCTTCTGTTCTTGGCCGACTTCGTCGGTCCGTTGGCCGATCTGTCGCCGCGGGCCCAGCTGGCCCGCATGGTCGCTCGCGCCGGGACGGCCGGGTTGGTGGCCGAGGTGGGTTGGGAATACGAATGCATCGTGCTCGCCGGTCCGGCCGACAATATGGCCCAGACGGCCGAGCCCCAGCCCGATATGGCCGCCAACCGATGCTGGTCAGCCCGAACCCTGGCCAGCGAGGCCGACACCGTCCGACACCTGGCGGAGGTGCTGGCCGCCGGTGCGGTTCCCCTCGACCACTGCTGCGCCGAGCTGGGGCCCGGCTGTCTGGAGTTGGCGACCGCCCACTCCGGACCCGTTCGGTCGGCGGACGACGCCGCCCTGGCCAAGGTGTACACCAAGGCGTTCTTCGACCGGCGAGGCCGGACGGCCACCTTCATGGCCCAGGTGGCCGAGGATCTCCCTGGGCTCGGCGGCCACCCCAGCCTCTCGTTCCGCTCGCTCGACGACGATCACCCGTTGTTCGCCGGAGCCGATGGCGGGCTCAGCGCCACGGTCCGATCGGCGGTGGCCGGCGTGGTCGCACTGCTTCCCGAACTGTTCGCCATGGTGGCCACCAACCCGAACTCCTACCGGCGATTCGCTCCCGGGAACTGGGCGCCGGCCAGCGCCACGTGGGGAACCGGCAATTACAGTTGCGCGCTCCGGGTGGTTCCCTGGCCACCGGAGCACGCCCGCCTGGAGCTGCGCGCCCCCGGCGCAGATACAAGTCCCCACCTGTGCTTGGCCATGTTCCTGGGTGCCGCCGTCTGGGGCATCGAACAGGGGCTCGAGCCCCCACCACCGGTCGACCCTCCCGGCGACGGTCGGCTGGTGACGGGCCCCACCCGCTTTCCCCGCACAGTGGCCGAAGCCGTCGACCGCCTTCTCGACAGTTCTGTGGCGGTCGATCTCTTCGGACAGGCCTTCGTGTCCCATCACGCCGGGGCTTGTCTGGCCGAGGACGAGGCGTGCCGTCGGCTCGTACCGGTGGGCGAACGTCGTCGGTACCTGTCGCAGGCATGAGGAGGACGAAGAGCGGTGGTTGAAACAGAGACCGATGTCTGGGAGCTCGAGCTGCTCGATGAGGACGTGGAGCGATTCAGGACCGACGGGTTCATCGTCTGCGATCGCATCATCGATCCGGCGACGATCCCGGCTCTGCTGGCGTCGTTCGAGGACCTCTTCGCCGGACGGTTCGAGACCGGCCTTCAGCCCGACGAGTGGAACTGGCGGCCGGGCCGTGACTCGCCCGACCTGACCCGCCAGATCTGCAACGGCTGGAAGTCGGACCGGACGGTCGCCGCCACCGTGCTGCGGGCCGACATCGGACGGGCATGCGCCACCCTGGGCGGCTGGGCCGGGACACGGCTCAGCCAGGACAACGTGTTGTGGAAGCCGGGCCGCGGGCGAGCCCTCGGCTTTCACCAGGACTCGAGCTACGAGCAATGGGCTGACCCGCCGGACTGGGTGAGCTGCTGGATCGCCCTCGACGACACCACCGCCGCCGGGGGAACGGTCGAGTATGTCCGGGGTTCGCACCGGTGGGGCCCATCGGACATGATCGAGCAGTTCCATGGTCCGTCCGACCCGGATCGTGAGATGCGGTCGGCGGCGGAGCGTGCAGGGGTCGATCCCGAATGCGTGCCGATCGAGGTGGCGGCGGGAGGGGGCGCATTCCACTTCGGTTGGACGTGGCACGGATCCGAGGTCAACAGGGCCGACGTGCCCCGGCGAGCGCTGGTGGCCCACTGCATGTCTTCGGACACCCGATTCCACCCGACGGTGACGGGGGGCATCTACAGCCGGTACAAGCGATTCGGTGATCTGGAGATGGACGAGAGCCACTTCCCGATCACGTGGCGGCGAGACGGCTACCGGTCACCATTCGTCGACCCCTACATCCGCCGGAAGATCGGTTGGGGTGGGTCACCGTCCGGCGATGGACCCCCTTGAGGGGCGTCGAGAAATCCGCCTGATGGGCGTTCGGAGCAGTGGCAAATGGGGGGCCGGAGCTGTATCGATCGAAGGGTCAGGAGCGGGCCCAGGTCGGCTGTTGGCGATCGGGCACCAGCGGAGGATGGTTCCGCGACCGGCGACCGGTGGGCACCCTGAGCGGTGCCGGGGCGGTGAGGATCGGCACGGAGGCCAGGGCGGTCGTCCGCTCCCGGATGCCGTGACCGAACAGGCGCCCGAGCCGTCGCCGGCGCGCCGAGCCGAGGACGATGGCGTCGCAATCATGGGCTCGCGCCACGTCGACGATAACTCCGGCGACATCGAAGCACGTGGCACGGGCCAAGGAGCCGGAGGCCTCGATGCCCTCGTCATTGAGCTCTCGTACCGCGCCTTCGACGAGACGAGACGCCTCCGTCCCGGTCAACTCGGTGATCCCTCGTCCGCCCACCTGGAACTGGTTGACGTGGAGCACATGGACCGAGCCACCGTCGCGCTGGGAGAGGGCGGTGGCGAAACTGAGGGTCACCGGGCAGGATGCCGAGTCGTCGATGGCTACAAGCAGTCGCTGGAACATGGTGTTCCTCCATTCGAGGGCAGCATCCCCCGGCCCTGCTGCACTTCTGTTTCCTTTGTTTCAACCATGTTAACTCCCAGCTGACGATGGGTCGAACACCCCGAGGGACCGAGGTGCGTAGCGTGAACACGATGAAGGACGTCACCCCCTGGCTTCCCGCAGGGCCGCCCGTCGAAGCTCGACGACGCCGAGTGGACTGAGGGGCTCATGGCCGTCACCGTCTATGGCGTCATCGCCGTCACCTTCATGATGGTCATGTACGCGCTCGAGTCCCGCAGCCGGCACTTCATCGCTGCATTCGCGCTTGGATGTGCGTTGTCGAGCAGCTACGGGTTCCTGGCTGGGACGTGGCCGTTCGGAGTGGTCGAGGGCGTCTGGACGCTTGTTGCCCTTCGCCGTTACTGGTCCACCCGGCCGGAATCCCCGGTTCGGCCCTCCGGATGAGCTCTGTTTCTTCGTAATCTCTCAGGTTACTCAGTTGCCATTCAGGTAAACGAGAGCAAACTGTGAAGCGATGCGCATCCTGATCATCGAAGACGAGGAGCACCTGGCCGCGGCCGTCGCCCGGGGCCTGGAGGCGGAGGGGTTCACCGTCGACACCGCCCTCACCGGAACCGACGGCCTGCGGCGGGCCCGCGAGCACGCCTACGACGTGATCGTGCTCGACATCCTGCTGCCCGGCAGCAACGGCTTCCAGGTCTGCGCCACGCTCCGGGCCGAGGGCAACTGGGTCCCGATCCTGATGTTGACGGCAAAGGACGGCGAGTTCGACGAGGCCGAGGCGCTCGACACCGGCGCCGACGACTTCTTGTCCAAGCCCTTCTCGTTCGTGGTGCTGGTGGCCCGGATCCGGGCCCTCATGCGGCGGGGCCGCCGGGAACGCCCGTCGATCCTGACGGCCGGCGATCTCACCCTTGACCCGGCCGAACACCGCTGCCGCCGGGGTGAGACGGTGATCGACCTCACCCCTCGCGAGTTCTACCTCCTCGAGTACCTGTTGCGCTTCGCCGGCGAGTCGGTGTCGAAGCGGGACATCATCTCCCATGTCTGGGGAGAGGGATTCGAGGGTGACCCCAACATCGTCGAGGTCTACGTCGGGTACCTCCGGCGGAAGATCGACCGGCCGTTCAACAAGAACTCCGTCGAGACGGTCCGAGGCATCGGCTACCGGCTCGCGGCCAACGGTGGCTGACACCCGCGGGCGCGGGACCGGCGATCGCCCGGCCGATCGTTCCGTTGGGAGTCCTGGCACCCGTCCGACGCGGCGCGTCCCGATGCTCTGGTCCATCCGCGTCCGGCTCACGCTGGCGGCCCTCCTGGTGGTGGTGGTGACCCTCGGTGTGGGGGGCGCTGCACTGGTCTGGCTCCTGCACACGTCCCTGACCGACGGACTGGTCAACTCGGCGACCGCCGAAGCGGCCAACGTGGGCGGCCTGATCAGCCAGGGCCCGCTCCCGGCCGAGCTGCCCGTCCGCTCCGGCACCGCCGTGCAGGTGGTGAACGCAAGCGGCCAGGTGGTGGCCTCGTCGACCGACCTACGGGGCCGGGCCGCCGTGGCGTCGGTGCACCCTCCGGTGGGAACCGACGTCCAGGTGCCGGCCGGGGTGCCCTTGCCCGGCAACGACCACAACGGCATCACCGTGGCCACCACCGTGGCCACGTCCCATGGCAACCTCACCATCTACGCGGTGTCGTCCCGGGACCAGGCCGAGGACTCCGTGCACGACCTGGAGCTGGCCCTGGCCATCGTCCTGCCCATCTTGGTCGTGGTCTCGGCTGTGCTGGTCTGGATCCTGGCCGGGCGGGCGCTTCGTCCCGTCGAGTCGATCCGTCGCGAGGTCTCGGACATCTCGGTGAGCGACCTGCATCGGCGCGTCCCGGTGCCTCCGGTGGACGACGAGATCGCCAGGCTGGCCAGCACCATGAACGCCATGCTGTCCCGGCTCGAGACGGCCACCGATCGGCAGCGCCAGTTCGTGTCGGACGCCTCCCACGAGCTCCGCAGTCCCCTGGCCACGGTGATCACGCTGCTCGAAGTGGCGCGGGCGCGGCCGAACAGCGCGGACTGGCCGTCGGTGGCGGCGACGGCCGAGGCCGAAGCGGGTCGCCTGGGCCATATCGTCGACAACCTGTTGCTGCTGGCCCGGAGCGACGAGGGCCAACTGGTCCGTGGGCACGAGCCCGTCGATATCGACGAGCTGGCCTTGGCCGAAGGGGAGCGGCTGAGAGCCCAGGGTCGGGTGGCCGTCGACCTGCGAGGGGTGGGGGCCGGTCGGGTCCTCGGGGACCGGGAGCAACTCGGCCGGGTACTCCGCAACCTGGCCGACAACGCCGAGCGCCACGCGGCCAGCACGGTGTCGTTCGAGGTGGCCCATCTCGATGGGTTCGTCGAGGTGGTGGTCGCCGACGACGGCCCCGGGATACCGGTCGGGGAGCGGGAGCGGGTCTTCGAGCGCTTCGCGAGGGCCGACCAGGCTCGAGACCGCCCCGCCGGTGGTGCCGGGCTCGGGTTGGCCATCGTGGGCGAGGTGGTCGCCGTCCATGGCGGATCGGTCGTGGTGGCCGACACGGAGGTCGGCGCTCGCGTCGTGGTGCGCCTCCCTGCCGAGCAGCCCGACGGGGACTGACAGTCTTCGGGGGTTCCTCCGCAATCTCTCAGCTTCGTATGGACGGAAATTCCGGGTGTCGTACCAGCGTGTGGGGGTTTCGTCGCTCCGTCGTCCGTACGGATGCTGAGTGGCTCCTGAGGAACTGGTCCGCGGCGAGCGTGGTCGGGCGGGGAGACTGTCCCCCGTGCAACAATTCCTGGAGCACTGGGGCTATCTGGCCGTCTTCGTGCTCACCCTGCTCGAGTCGGCCTGCATTCCCATCCCGTCGGAGGTCACCCTCGGACTCGGTGGCGCCCTGTCCTCGGCCGCCTTCCAGTCCGGCTCGTCCACGCACCTCGACCTCGGGCTGGTGATCGTGGTCGGCATCGTGGGCTCTGTGATCGGGTCGCTCATCGCCTACGTCGTGGGCCGCACCGGTGGGCGACGGCTGGTGGACCGCTACGGGAAGTACGTCTTGCTCACGCACGCCGACCTCGATCGGGTCGAGGCGTGGTTCGCCCGACGCGGCGAATGGATGGTCCTGTTCGGCCGCGTCATCCCCGTGGTGCGAACCTTCATCTCGCTCCCTGCCGGGATGGCCAAGATGAACCCCGTGCGTTTCACCACCCTCACCACCATCGGCTGTGCGGCGTGGGTGTCGGCGCTGTCGGTCATCGGTTACGAGGTGGGCGGCCAGTGGCAGTCGGTGACCAAGGGCTTCAGCGACGCCGGCTATGTGGTCGCCGCCGTCGTCGTGGTCGCCATCCTCGCCTTCGTGTGGCATCGGCTGCGGGCCGTTCGGCGCGAGGCCGGCTCCTCGACGTCTGCAACGCAACACGCTGAACCCGGGCAACACGCTGCAGCCGGGCAACACGCTGCACCGCCAGTCGAGCCCACGGATGCGGTGGGTGCACCCGGGCAACCCCAAGTGAGAGGGTAGCTACGTGTTGACGTTCTTCCAGGCGATCGTGGTCGGGATCATCCAGGGGGTGAGCGAGCTCTTCCCCGTGTCGAGCTTGGGGCACTCCGTCTTGCTGCCGGCGCTGTTCGGCTGGCACAACCTGGTCACCGACCAGTCGCAGGGCGAGTCGTTCTATCTGGCCTTCGTGGTCGGGCTGCACGTGGCCACCGCCCTCGCCCTCATCGTCTTCTTCTGGCGGGACTGGGTGCGGATCATCGGCGGGTTCTTCGTCACGTTGCGGACGCGTCGGATCGAGACGGCGGACCAGCGCATGGCGTGGATGCTCATCTTGGCCACGATCCCGGTGGGTATCGCCGGCCTCCTGTTCGAGCACCAGTTCCGGGTCCTCTTCGCCAAACCCGAAGCGGCGGCAATCTTCCTCACCATCAACGGGTTCATCCTGATGGGCGCCGAGCTGCTCAGGCGACGGACTCGCTCCACCACCCTTGGTTCCTCCGATGGGTCGCCAGCACCTGCCGCCGCCTCGGCCTCGACGCCCGGCAGTGCCGCCGCCTCGGCCGACACAAGAACCGCCGTGGCAACCACGGCAAAGAGAGGAACAGGAGCAACCGGAGCCACGGGCGACACCGCAGCAACTCGTGACACCGCAGCGGCCGGCGACACAGCAGCGGCCGGCGGCGCCGGAGACAGGGGCAGCTCGGGATCTGCGGGCGACACCGGCACGGCCCCGCCGACGGCGACAGGATCGACGTCGGAAGAGGCGGGCCGGGATGTGGCCACCCTCAAGTACCGGGAGGCGGTCGTGATCGGGAGCGCCCAGATCCTGGCCCTGTTTGCCGGGATCAGCCGTTCAGGCGTGACCATGGCCGCCGGTCTGGCCCGAGGCCTCAACCACGAGGACGCGGCGCGGTTCTCGTTCCTGCTCGCCACTCCGGTCATCCTCGCCGCCGGCGTCTTGAAGATCCCCGATCTGTTCGGGACGCTCGGGAACGGGATCCGAGGCCAGATCCTGGCCGGAAGCGTGGCCGCCGCCATCGCCGCCTACCTGTCGGTGCGGTTCCTGGTCCGCTGGTTCACGACGAGGACGCTGTGGCCCTTCGCGGCCTACTGCCTGGCCATGGGCACGGCCATGATCATCTACTTCGCCTGATCGGGGACTGGCCGACCCCCGGGATGATCCCTCCGACGGCTGCAGCCGGCGCCTTTGCATGCGGGCGTAGAGTCTGGTTATGCAGTTGAGCGGCTCCGAGACGGTCGTCTTCTTGATCTTGGCGTTCCTCTTCGGGGTGATCGGGTACCGGCTGTCGGAGAACTTCCGGAGGATCACCGGGAGGACGCCCTGGGGGATGCCCTCGATCCTCTGGGGCTTCATCTGGTTCCTGTCGTTGTTGCTCGGCCTCGTCCTCTACCTGATCGCCCGGGCGACGACCAAGGTGGACCCCACTGCCCGGACGGCGGCCCCGCTGTCGCGGCCCGGTTGGCCTGTCGGGTCCGTCCGGTCCGGGCCGGCCGGGGTCGGCCCTCCCTGATCGGTACCCGGCCAGGGTCCCTCCCGAGGACGAGGGTCTCCAGCCGCAGGTTCCGGATCCCTCGCCGGGCCGCCCGGCCTCGCCGGCACCGCCGGGCCCACAGGCACCGCCGGCACTCGCCGGGCCCCACCGGCACCGCCGGCCCCCGCGGTGTCGCCCCCGATGTGGCATCCCGACCCGAGCGGCGAGTTCGAGTACCGCTGGTGGGACGGGGCGGGATGGACCTCGGCCGTGGCCCGAGGCGGCGTCCAGCTCGTCGACCCGAATTACGACCAGCGCAACCGGCGCGGCTAGGCAGCCGGCCCTGGGTGGGGACCGGGCGGGCGTAGGGATCAGATGGCCGGCTGGTTGCGAAGGACCTAGCCGGCCCTGGGTGGGGACCGGGTAGCCTCGCAGTCCGTGGACTTCGACCTCTCCCCAGAGATGACCGCCCTCCAAGCGTCGGTACGCCGTCTGGCCGCCGACAAGGTGAAGCCGCGGGCGAGGGAGATCGATGCCACCGGTGAGTACCCCCAGGACATCTTCGACGCGTTCCGGGATGCCGACCTGCTGGGCCTGTGCCTCCCGACCGAGCTGGGCGGCTCGGGCGCCGGGATCGTCGGGCTGACGCTCGCCATCGAGGAGGTGGCCAAGTACTCCCAGACGGCGGCGCTGATGCTGCTGCTGACCCGGCTGCCGGTCGGGCCCGTGCTCATCGCCGGCAACGACGACCAGAAGAAGCGGTACCTGCCGGGGATCGCCGACGGCTCCCTCCGGGCCGGCTTCGGGCTCTCGGAGCCACAAGCGGGCAGCGACGTCGCCGGCATGCGCACCCGGGCCGTCCCCGACCAGGAGTCGGCCAACGGTGACGGCTGGGTGCTGAGCGGCACCAAGTGCTGGATGTCCGGGGTGCGCGAGGCGAACTGGTACACCGTCTTCGCCAAGACGGGCGATCCGTCCAGCCGGGCCCACGATTCCATCACCGCCTTCATCGTGGAGCGGGCGTGGGACGGGGTGTCGGTGGGCCGCACCGATCACAAGATGGGCGTGCGCGGCATCGATACCGGCGAGCTCGTCCTCGACTCGGTGCGGGTCCCGGCCGAGAACGTCATCGGCGAGGTGGGCGGCTTCCGCCTGGCCATGCTCGGCCTGAACGCCATGCGCCCCATCGTCGCCGCTCGCGGGATCGGGCTGGCCGAAGGGGCGTTGATGTACGCCACCGAGTACGTCCAGCAGCGGGAGGCGTTCGGCGGCACCATCGCCGACTTCCAGGGCATCCAGTGGGAGATCGCCAAGGTGGCCGTGGACATCGAGGCGGCCCGGCTGCTCACCTACCGCTCGGCCTGGCTGGCCGACCAGGGCAAGTTCACCAAGGAGTTCGTGCCCTACCTGTCGATGGCCAAGTACCACGCCACGGAGCTGGCCGTGCGGGCGTCGGGCCTGGCCGTCCAGCTGCTGGGGGCGGCCGGCTACATGGAGGACCACCCGGCCGAGCTCTGGTACCGGGACGCCAAGCAGCTCACCATCGTGGAGGGGACCTCGCAGGTACAGCTCGGCCTGATCGCCCGCGGCGTCCTCGGACGAGACCTGTGGTGGGACTGAGCGCCGTGACGCCCGAGGCAGCCGGCTCCGACCTTGCCGGGCCGACGGGCGAGGTCTTCCAGGCCATCGGCGGGTGGCCCGGGGTCCTTTCCCGCCTCATCGCCGGACGGTCGCTGTCCTCCGAGGAGACCGAAGCCGTCCTCGGCCAGGTGCTTGCGGGTGAGGCCACGCCCGTGCAGATAGCAGGGTTCGCCGTCGGCCTGCGGGCCAAGGGCGAGACGGTGGAGGAGATGACCGGGCTGGTGCGGGCCATGGTGGCCCACGCCGTACCGCTCCATGCCCCCGGCGACCTGGTCGACACCTGCGGCACCGGCGGGGACCGACTGCGCAGCGTCAACGTGTCGACCATCGCTGCGCTGGTGGTGGCGGCCACCGGGGCCAAGGTGTGCAAGCACGGTGGGCGGGCGGCATCCTCGTCGGTCGGAGCGGCCGACGTGCTCGAGTCGCTGGGCGTCGTGGCCGACCTCGGCCCCGAGGGCGTGTCCCGCTGCCTGGACGAGGTGGGGATGGGGTTCTGCTTCGCACCCCGGTTCCACCCGGCCATGCGGTTCGCCGTTCCCGTCCGCCGGGAGCTGGGCGTCCCCACCGTGTTCAACTACCTGGGGCCGCTGGCCAACCCGGGCGGGGCCAAGTTCCAGGTCATCGGGGTGAGCGACCCGGCCATGGCCGACAAGATGATCGGGGTGCTGGCGGCCAACGGGGCGCGGCGGGCCATGGTCGTCTACGGCGACGACGGCCTCGACGAGCTGAGCACCACCGGGCCCTCGACCGTCCACGAGCTGATCGCCGACGACGAGGGCGGCGTCGAGGTCCGGATGGACCGGGTGGACCCGGCGTCGCTCGGGTTCCGTCGAGCCAGCCTGGACGAGCTGCGGGGTGGCGATGCCGCCGTCAACGCCGAGGCCATCCGCCGGGTGGTGGCCGGGGACCCCAACCCCCATCGCGACATCGCCGTGCTGAACGCGGCGGCCGCGCTGGTGGTCATCGGCAAGGCCGCCGACCTGGCTGGGGGTGTGGCCCTGGCCTGTGAGGTGATCGACGACGGTCGAGCCGAGGAGGTCCTGGCCGCGCTGATCCGGGTGTCGCAGAAGGCGGCGGCCGCCGAGACCGAGGCCGGGTAACTGGCAGGCGGCCGGGTGGCGGGGCCGTGCCCGGATGATGGATAGCTCATGATCGTCCAGATCTACGGGTTCACAACGCCGGAGGACGTCGCAGCCGTGGCCGACATGGCCATCGACAACATCGGCGTGGTGCTCGACGAGGGCTTCGACACCTGGGACCATGTCGACGACGCCACGGCCCGGGCCATCGTGGCCGAGATCCCCGACACGATGACCACGGTGGCCCTCAGCCTCGGGACCGATTTCGATCGCATCGCCAGGACCGTCGACGTGGTGCGGCCCGACGTGGTCCATCTGGTCCGGGCCGACCAGATGGGTCCCGACATCGTGGGCCTGGTCCGGGAGCGTCTCGACCCGGTGAGGGTGATGACCACGGTGGCGGTCCGGGACACGGGCGCGGTGACGACGGCGCGGCGCTACGCCGCGTGCAGCGACTACCTGCTCCTCGACAGCCACGATCCGGCCACCGGGATCGTCGGCGCCACCGGGTTGACCCACGATTGGTCGGTGAGCGCACTCATTCCTCCGGCCGTGGACGTCCCCGTGGTCCTGGCCGGCGGGCTCGGGCCTGCGAACGTCACCCGGGCCATCGCCGTGGTCGACCCCGCTGGAGTGGACTCGGAGACCCGCACCAGCCGCCCCGACGACAAGCGCCGCAAGGATGTCGATGCCGTCCGGCGGTTCGTCGAGGCGGCCCGCCGGGCCGAGCAAGAGGAGCCCGGAGGCGACGCCCCTCTGGACCCTTAAACTGGCTTCGTCTGGGGGGACCGAGGAATCAGAGACGGATCAGCAAGGTGGCTGCAATGACAGACGTCTACCGCAAGGACCCTTCGGCGATTGCCCAGCTCGACGAGCGCCAGTACGCCGTGACCCAGGAAGGAGCCACCGAACCGGCCTTCGACAACGAGTTCTGGGACAAGAAGGAGGCGGGTATCTACGTTGACATCGTCTCGGGGGAGCCCCTGTTCGCCTCCACCCAGAAGTTCGACAGCGGTTGTGGCTGGCCCAGCTTCACCGTCCCCCTCGAGCCGGCCAACGTGCTCGAGAAGACGGACCGGAGCCACGGCATGATTCGCACCGAAGTCCGCTCGAGCCACGGGGACGGCCATCTCGGTCATGTCTTCGACGACGGGCCTCCCGAGGAGGGGGGACTGCGCTATTGCATCAACTCGGCCGCCCTGCGCTTCGTGCCCTACGAAGATCTGGAGGCCGAGGGCTATGGACAGTACAAGAAGGTATTTGACGGACCCAAGGACGGACAGGAGGTAGTCCGATGAACGAGCGCACCGAAAAGGCGATCTTGGCCGGGGGCTGTTTCTGGGGCATGCAGGACCTGATCCGCAAGCGCCCAGGAGTGCTGTCCACCCGAGTGGGGTACACCGGCGGTGACGTGGCCAACGCCACCTATCGCAACCACGGGAACCACGCGGAGGCGATCGAGATCACCTTCGATCCCGAGAAGACGTCGTATCGCGACCTGCTCGAGTTCTTCTTCCAGATCCACGACCCCACGACGCTCGACCGCCAGGGCAACGACGTGGGCGCGAGCTACCGCTCAGCCATCTTCTACCTCGACGACGAGCAGCGTCGGGTGGCCGAGGACACCATCGCCGATGTGGAGGCGTCGGGACTGTGGCCCGGCAAGGTCGTCACCGAGGTCGCCCCTGCGGGCCCCTTCTGGGAGGCCGAGCCAGAACACCAGGACTACCTGGAGCACTATCCGAACGGTTACACCTGCCACTTCCCGCGGCCGGGATGGGTCTTGCCCCGCCGGAGCGACGCTGTCGCGTGACGGCGACCGCCCGATCACCGAGAACGGACGCTCGACCTCTGCCCCCGTGCAGGTTCACCCTGCCGCGGCGATGACCTCGTCGGAGAACCAGGTCACGTATTCGAGGTACTCGGCCAGCGACCCGGTGACCGGGATCGGGACCGAGGTCGAGGTGATGCCGAAGGTCCGGAGGTAGGCCAGCCGCTCGAGGATCTGGTCCCGATAGGAGGCCCGGCCCGAGTCGGAGAGGGACCCGAAGGCCGGTCGGTCGACGCCGGGAACGGTGCCCACCCAGCACAGGTCGAACGTATCCTCCTTGCCGGCGAAGTCGGGTTGGCTGCGGAGGTACTCGACCAGCGGTGGCATCTCCTCCACCGAGAAGGTGGTCGGGTTGGGCTGCCATCCTTCGAAGCGGGCGGCGCGGCGCAGCGCCGGTTTGGAGTTCCCACCGACGTAGATGGGCGGCCGGGGTGTCTGGACCGGCTTCGGCTCGAAGGCCAGTCCCTCGATGTCGAAATGTGGACCGTGGAACACCGGCTCCTTCTCGCTCCACAGGGTGAGGGTGGCCTCGAGGATCTCGTCGGTGATGGCGCCACGCTCGTCGAAGGCCACGCCGAGCACCTCGAACTCACGGACGGCGTGCCCCACGCCGACGGAGACGTCGAGGCGCCCGCCCGAGAGGACGTCGATGGTGGACAGCGCCTTGGCGAAGGCCAGCGGGTGGTAGTAGGGCAGGACCAGGACGCTGGCGTCCACCCGGACCCGCTTCGTCGCTCCGGCTACGAAGGCCATGACCGAGAGGGCGTGCATCCAGTACGGGCCGAGCCGGGGTACCTCCTCATAGGGCATGGCCAGGTGCTCCGAGGTGGTGATGGCGTCGTAGCGCAGCCCGTCGATGACCGCGGCAACGTCCTGGAAGTCGGGAGCCGTGAGGCTCGGCACCCAGTCGGCGGCTTCTGGCACGTGGTCGTTGGCCGGCGGGATGTGGTTGTTGCCCGGCAGGGCGATGCGGAATCTCACGGTGTGCACCTTTCGAGTTGATGGGCCGGCCCCGGCCGGTCGGCGACCAGCTCGTCGCTCATGCCATTCGGGCGATCATCGAGATCGTAGGCGCCGGCCGCTCGGTCGGGCGGCGGCAACCCCTGTGAGGTGGCTCAACCCCGATCCTCACCCCGCTGTCGGGTCGCACCTCGGGGCGACCAGGTCGGTCAGCTCCGGTATGCGCACCGCCGGCCAACAGAGGGAGCGTTCGGAGTGGACCACTCGGATCGACTCGGCGTGGGTGTGGAGCCACTGGGCGGCCACGGCGCGGTCTTGGTCAGCATCGGCGTCGCCACCGTTTGGTGGCTTCGGTCCCAACGGCCCAAGCCCAGGCGAACGACGCTCGACAGCGACGTCTGGCCGCCCACGTCCCTCGAACCGGCCCGAACCGGCGGCCACCATCGACCCAGCCACCAGTCGACCCAGCCACCGTCGACCCAGCCACTGTCGACCCAGCCACTGTCGACCCAGCCACTATCGACCCAGCCATTGTCGACTCGGGGACCAGGGCCCCGCGGTCGACGAAGAGCCCATCATGGAGCTCGACGGTCCCTTCGCCACGTATCTCGAGCACGAGGCGCCCGGCCCCCCGGACGGCCTCTGTCCGCCGGTGCCTGACGATGGCATTGCGAAGGCGCATGGCCTCATCCCTGACCGCGCCCGCCTCCTCGTAGCGCTGTGCCGCAGCGTGCATTGCCACTTCCGCCATCAAGGGTGACAAGAGCGCAACCGGGTCGGCAGCGACATCGATGCGGGCCTCCCTTCTCCATTGCCTCTTCCTCGGCCATCTCTGACCCGCCGCTAGAGATGCCGTCGCAGATCCCATCCCTGATCCAGCCGCCGATCCGGCTGCCGCATACCCCGGCGCAGACCCGCCATCGGCCCCATCGACCAACGGGACAGGCCTCGGCCGGCGGGCCCGACCCTGGCGGTTGTACGGAGGGTTCCAGGCGCGGATCATGCGGCCCTCCATCACCGTCGCCGTGAACAGTCCGGGGCACACCCGATGCTGGATGGCGTAGAGCTGGCGCAAGAGCCGTCCCACCTTCGGGCGCCGGTCGCCGGTGAAGTACGAGCGCACCCGGGTTTGGATGTCGGTGGCCTTGCCGACGTAGAGGATGTGCCCCGCGGCGTCGGTGAACCAGTAGACGCCGGGGCGATGGGGAAGGCGGGTGGTGAGCCGGAGCTTGGCTGCCTGGGGGTGGCCGACCAGACGGGGGAGATCGAGGAGCTCCTCGAGCCCGAGAATGCCGTAGGAGCCGGCCCGCTCGAGGAGGGCGTGGAGCAGGTCGCCGGTGGCCAGGACGTCGTTCAGGGCGCGGTGGGAGGGCTGGTTGGGGAGGCGGAGCACGGTGGCCAGCGTGCCCAACTTGCAGTTCGGCACCATGTCCCGGATGAGCCGGCGGGCGAGCGCCAGGGTGTCGACCCTGGGATTTGCGATCGGCTCCCGGCCGGTCGAGACCAGGGCATGGTCCAAGAACCCCAGATCGAACCGGATGTTGTGGCCGACCACGACGGCTCCCCCTAGGAACTCCAGGAACGAGGGGAGCATGGCGCCGACCGGCGGAGCATCGACCACCATGGCATCGCTGATACCGGTGAGGGCGGTGATGAACGGCGGGATGCGCTCGTCCGGCCGGACCAGGGTCTGGTAGGTCCCCAGGAGCTCGCCGCCCCGGTAGCGGGCCGCCGCCACCTCGGTCAGTGAGGACATGGCCGGGGATCCTCCCGTGGTCTCCACGTCGACGACGACGAACGTGACTTGGCTGAGCGGGGTGCCCAGGTCCTCGAACGATGATTGAACGGCCAGCGCCATGCCGGGCATGGTATCGAACGGGTGTTCGATGTCTGGGGATCGGACCCAGTGTTCTAGTTGCGACAAAACCCAATTGGAATTCCGATGCTTGCTCCGACCGGAGTCCATTTCGGTTTGCGGCAGGTGGCGAAGTGGCCATCAGTAGGCCCTGAGCAACTGTTACACCCCCGGCTCATACTCTCCATATGGCCACAACGGACCAGCGCAACAGGAAGGTCAACGGACGGAACACAGAGCGGAAGGGCGCCCGGGGTGGGCGCCGGATCGCCAGCGCTGTCTCCGGCACCGCAGGGTCTCCCGACACGGCCGAGTCGGTCACCGAGTCCGGCTCTCCCGATACCGCCGAGTCCCGGACCGGGGCCGGCTCTCCCGACACGGCCGAGTCGGTCACCGAGGCCATCTCGTTGCTCGAGTCCTTCGTCTCCTCGTTCGAGCCGAGGCGCTACTCGGGTGAGGACGCCGCCGTGTTGATCGAGCGGTTCTCCCGGGGTGAGCACCTCTGTGCCACCGGGAAGGCCTTGGCGGCCAAGCGGGCGACCGAGGCCGACTGCCACCGCAGAGACGGCGCCCGCTCGGCGGCCGAGTGGCTGTCGAAAAAGACGGGGGAGTCCGTCGGGGCCTCGGCTGGCGCTCTGGCGCTGGCCGACCAGATGGAAGACCACCCCGTGTTGGACGACGCCCTCCGCACCGGGGAGCTGTCCACCTCGAGGGCCCGCCAGGTGGCCGGGGTGTTGAAGCTCGACCCGGACAGCTCGGAGGAGCTGGTCGAAGCGGCGAAGGACCCAACCGAGTCCCACCGCCAGCTGGCCGACCGGTGCCTGCGGGCCAAGGCCAAGGCCCGATCCACCGAGGACGCCCTGGCCGCCTACGAGCGCATCCGAGATTCCCGCTACCTGCACCACTACACCGACTCCGACGGGGCCTTCCGCTTGGAGGGCCTCTTTACCCCCGATGCCGGGGCCAAGGTGCTCGCAGCACTCCGGCCCGCCCGCACCGCCCTCTTCGACGAGGCCCGCAGGCTGGGCATCAGGGAGCGCCCCGACGCCTACGACGCCGACGCCCTGGTCGCCCTGCTCACCGGGGAGCGCCGGCCATCGGGCCCCGGGCGTGGACAGGCCGGCTCCGGACCGGACGGCTCAGGACCGGACGACTCAGGACCTGACGGCACAGGACCTGACGCCACCGGCACCGGTGAGCAGGCCGGCACCGACGCCACCGGCACCGGTGAGAAAGCCGACGCCACCGGCACCGGCACGGCCGGCTCGGACGAGGAGACGAGCGGGCCACTGTCGCCCGGTCTCCCCCCACCGGCCAGCGTGCACCTCCGGGTGGACCTTGCCGCCCTCCGCCGGGGGAGCATCGAAGGCGACGAGCGCTGTGAGCTCCCCGGGGTGGGCCCCGTCCCCATCGAGACGGCCCGGTCGCTCCTCGGCGACGCCATCTTGCACCTGGTCATCACGAAGGGGACCGACATCGCCTCGATCACCTACCTGGGCCGGACCATCCGGGCCCCCCTGGAGCAGGCACTCATCGCCCGGGACGAGACCTGTGTGGTCCCGGGCTGCGACGTGCGACAGGGCCTCCAGATCGACCACCGGATCATCCCCGTGGTCGAGGGCGGCCCGACGGCCCTCTGGAACCTGGCCAGGTTGTGCGGCCGACACCACTACATGCGACACCACAAGGGATTCCGGCTCGAGGGAGGCCCGGGGACCTGGCAGTGGCTCCCACCCGAGAAGCCACCGCCGAGGACAACCACCACGGACGACCCCGACGACCCCGACATCGACGGCGCCGACCCGTCCGACGGCGCCCGCACGTCCCCGGAACCGGACCGGCTCTTCTAGCTGGCAGAGAGCCTTTCGCTGGCACAGAGCCGGCAAGGCCGTAGGCCGCGGCCGGGCCGGAACTCCCGCGGGCCAAACACCGCACCTCGTACGGTTTGCGTCGTCACCGTCGGCCAATTCGCATGGCCTCAAAGGTCTCCGACGACTGCCACTTGTCGCGCGAAGTCCACGTCTCCGAGGACTATGCGATCGGCACCCGCATCTCAGTTCTCGCCGTCGCCCGGCGTCGAGGGCAGCGCCGAGCTCCTCGAACAGCTTGATGAAATCGGTGCTGTAGCCGAACGGCTGGCTGTCGAGCTGGGCTAACAATCCTCCGGTGACACGATCGGCACTATCGCGTTCGAAGCCGGAACCTATGGCGGTGGGCATCATCGCTGGAGATCCTTTGCCAAATAGGGGATTCGTCGTCTCGTTTCGTCCTATGCCGACAGTTGTACTCGAGCCTCGTTTCCTCACGGTTTCACCGAGATGACATCTGGGCGAAGGAAACGTGACAAGTGAGTGCACGTCGAAGTCGGAAAGGGAACGTCCACCGGCGAGGGCGCCGTGCTTGGGGCCCGGGCGCACCGAGGACCAGCAGAAACGCCCACGTCTCTGGGCGATTACGGTAGGGGGCGTGACGATCGACACCTCGAACACCGAGACGCCAGTCCGTTACCGCTGCTCAGCGTGTGGAAATCTCACCCGGTTCGACGTGGTGACCAGCCGCCGCACCAAGGCCTTCCACCACTACTCGGTTGGGGGCGACCTCACCGTCGAGGAAGAGGACGTGCTCGACGAGAAGGTGGAGGAGGTGACCTGCCGGTGGTGTGGCCATGGCGACGCCGTGGAGGTCGTCGAGATCCAGCCCTCGGACAAGTAGGGCTCGGGCGACGAGGCCCGACCGATCCGACAACGGATCAGGCGGAGGGTCTCGGCCCATCCTTCCCAGGTCCGGTCGGCTCCTCTGGACCGTCCCGCCATGTCACTGCCGCTGCCTCGCGTAGTGCCGGCGGCACCATGGGCTCCGGGCTCCGCCCCGTCCCGACCGGAGAGTCCTTCGTCGCCCGACCGGCACACGATCTGGTCGGCGTCGACCCCTCGGGGAATCCCGTGGAGGTCTCGGTCCTCGGCCATGCCGGTCGGACACTGCTCGCCTTCTTGGCTGTTGACTGCTTCGGCTGCGAGGAGTTCTGGCAGGGGATCGGCGACGCGGCCAGCCTGCCGGCGAACCCGGACTTGGCCCGGGTCGTGGTCACCAAGGAGCGTGACAAGATACCTGCTGCCAAATCGGCCCCTCTCTCCGGCGTGCCACTGGTGATGAGCGATGCGGCGTGGTCCGACTATCGGGTACTCGGCTACCCGTCCTTCGTGGTCGTGGAGGGGTCGTCGGGCATGGTGGTCGGCGAGACGACGGCCTTCGGCTGGAATGACGTGCAGTCGATGCTCAGCTCGCTCGCCCGGTAGCCCCGTCACGATCCAAGGTCAGCCGCCGCCGCCTGAAACGCACGTATGTGCGCCGGTGACGGTGTCGGCGCGGGTCCAGAGGCGGAACGAGCGTTGGGGGAACCGTCGATAGTGCGTCACAAATATGGGTCGACGGGGCGATTCAAGCTCAGATCAGGCGTCACGCGCTGGCATGACCGTGGGGCGAGCGCTGGAGCGGGGCGACGGCCCGCCCTACGGGCGTAGGTTGAGGCATGGCGATATTCCAGATCACCTACAAGCCGTCGAGCACCAGCCCCAAGTCTCCCGGCAAGGCCGAGATGGTCGAGGCGAACATGAGCAACCAGAACGGCGGGTTCAGGAACTTCTTCGACGAGCAGGGGCTGGTCCTCGCCGTTCCCGAGGATCGGATCGAGGAGGTGCGCCGAATAGATTCCTGACGGCGGACGCAATGATGGCGCCGTGCATGCAGAGAGGCGATCTGGCCGCAGCCTTTCCGGCCTGGCCCGGGTCACGAGCCAGCGCGTAGCATTCGCCGTGTGACTGCAGCCGCTGCACGTGACGGGGAGGACTCCGAAGCTCGGAGGAAGCTGTGTGCGCGCGCGCTGGACGTGCTCTGCGGCGACGAGCTCGAGCCGATGGTGGAGATGGTCTTGTCGTCCCCCGCATCCGACGTCTACGAGGCGCGCTCCGTCGACGGCCAGGTGCGGTTCCACAGACGCCCCGGAAGCGACAACGGCGATGGCGCCGCGTGGACCTATGAGGTCGAGGAGGTACGCGGCCACGACCCGCTTGCTTCGCAGAACCCCGCCCGGTTCTCGCCCTTGGCCGACGAGGTGGCGAACCGCCAGCCATCGCGCAGGCACAACAGCTATCCCGACGCCTTTGAGCGGGTGGCGCACGTCTTCGACCACCCGAATGCGCCCGACCTCTGTGTCCTGCACACCGCTGCTCACCGACCGACAAGCCATCGCGGCGAGCACGGGTCGATCGACGTGGTCCAGTCCAGGGCCCCGTTCATCGCGTCGGGAGCGGGTGTGCGGCGCCAGGGCCTCGTGGAGGGGTGGTGCCGGATGGTCGACGTCGCGCCGACGGTGCTCACGCTGCTCGGTGTCGCGCCCGAAGGCGGCAGCCTCCTCGGTGTTCAGGATGGCCGGCCTCTGCTCGAGCTGCTCGAGCCGGCCACTGCTCCGCCTCCTCGGTGGCGCGCCATGTGGTCGTGGTGCTCATGGACGGCGCCAATGCCAACGTCCTCTACGACGCGGTCGCTTCGGGCACCATGCCGCACACCGCGTCCCTCATAACGGAGGGCGCAGCGCTCGCCCAGGGGCGCCTTCGCGTCGTTCCCGACGGTCACGCTCGCCAACCACACGACCCTCAACACGGGCGCCCACCCGGGGCACTCGGGGGTGCTCCACAACGCGTGGTTCGACCGCGCCACTGGAACAGAGCCCGTCGAGGAGTCGGTGGCGACATGGCACAAGGGCATGGGCCACCTCGCGCCCGGCGTCGAGACCATCCACGATGCAATCCACCGCCACGACCCCGGCGGCGTCACCGTGGCGCTCAACGAAGCGGCCGATCGCGGGGCGGACTACAGCACGTTCAACTTCTTCCGCCAACCGGACCCGAACCTGGTGAACGAGATGGCCAAGGCCGTGCCAGAGCCGTTTGGCCACGCCACGCAGGAGTGGGTCGAGACCAGCACGGACTATCAGTGGGGCACGCGCATCGACCAGGCGGCGCTCTTCCAGGCGGTCTCGATCTGGCACGGTGAGCTCTTGGACCGCCGCTATCCGGTCCCGACGTTCACGTGGGTGAGCTTCTCGGTGACCGACTCCGCCTTCCACGAGGGCGGACCGCATTCGGAGATCGCCCGGGCGTCCCTGCGCGACACCGACGCCCGGCTCGGCGAGTTGCTTGCGACCATCGACGAACGTGGCGTCAGGGACGAGACGGCGGTCCTGGTCGTCGCCGACCACGGCATGGAGGAGACTGCCGAGTCGCTCGGCGGCAGCTGGGGGCCGGCCTTGCGGACGGCGGGGATCGAGCACCGAGACGAGGGCTCGGGCTTCTTGTACGTGGGCGTGTCGTAACCGGGGGCGCGTGACAGAGCGGCGACTTGCCGCAGCATCCAGCCGGCGGTGCACGTGACATCAATGGCGGCCGATCTGCTCGAATCGATCATTTCTTTCCACGACGTGCCGCCGACCGAGGCTCGAGCAAGACTCAAGATGGCCGGCCTCGCCCTCTTGAGTCGGACGATACCCTCACGTCACCTACCGTCTCCCGTCCAGATCGCGGATCACGGAGGCCACACTCGTGGTCAAGAGTCGCTTGTTGCTCACGAAGATGAATTGGAACTCGACCCGATTTGCAGAGCGAGTGCCGGTTACATTGCGAATCGCAGCGGAGGGTGGGGCCAACCTCCGCGACCTACCCGGAGGCATTCAAAGCCGATGCTAGATAAGCGTTCTACATGTGACGAATCGTCGGTTGGTGATGTGCCATCCTCGACCGGACGCGCCGCGTTGGCGAGCTGTTGGCGCACGGCGGTTTGGACGCTTCGGATGGGTGGTCGGGATAGCGACCAAGGCGTTCAGTTGGCGTCAACGGTGCTGAAGAAGTCGAGAAGAGCGTGTGCCACCTGGTCGGGTGCCTCTAGGGCTGCGTAGTGACCGACGCCTTCGAGAGTCACTGACCGGACTGGATCGGAGCTGACCTGACTCATCGTCGCGAAGGTGAACTCGCCGCCTCCAGCTCCGATCGCCAGCACCGGGATGTTCAGCTTGTGGCCGGCGACGAGGGTTGCGATCTCGTCGCCTTCTTGGAGCATTGACTGGTACAGGCCGATCGCTCCGCGCCAGGCATCGGGACGGGAGTAAGTGCGGACGAACTCGTCGATGTCGGTATCGGTGATCGCTCCGGGGGTGGCGCTCATGGCCGGGAAGGCGAACTGTCCGAGGAACTTGCGCTCGCGACCGACGAGGAGCATCTCGGGGATCCCGGGGGCGGCAAGAACGCCGATGTGCCAGGTGCCTCCGTGAGTGACGTCGGCCAGCATCTCAAGGCCGAACCCGGGTAGGCCCATCTCGATGGCGGTGAAGCTGAGCACATCCTCGGGGTGCGTCGCGGCGAGACGCAAGACAGTCGCCCCGCTGATGTCCTGGCCGGTGAGGTGCACCGGGCCAACGTCGAGCTCTTCGATCAGAAGGTGCAGGTCCTCGGCGGAGGTCATGCTGTCGTAGGCGCCTGACCCGTTGTCAGAGTCACCGAACCCGCGCAGATCCACTGCATAGACACGGTGGCTGGCGGCGAGCAGCGGGATGAGCTTGCGGAAGGTCCACCACGTCTCGGGGAACCCATGGACCAGCAGAACTGGAGTTCCTTCAGTGCCCGCCGCCACATAGTGCAGCTCAGTCCCGTTCACTTTGGCGTAATGGTGCGTGACGCCGGCCAGTGAGGCCTGCTCGGCTGTAACGGTCATGTCAATCTCCCTTGAATCGCCAACCTAGTTGTCCAAATAGTAGACAACTAGGTTGACCTTGTCAAGACGTCTGCTCTACGCTCAGCTCATGTCACGTTCGGGCGCCGACCTCGCACTGCTCCTCCTCGGAGGATTTCGCGTCCTGGTGGACGATGCGATCCTGGAACTCGCCAAGCGCGGATACGAAGATGTGCGCCCCGTCCATGACTTCGCGATGCGAGCCATCGCCGCGGGCGCCGACAACGCTTCGGAACTGGGTCGCCGTCTGTCGGTCTCCAAGCAAGCGGCGGCAAAGACTGTGGCTGTGCTCGAGGAGCGCGGCTACGTGACACGCGATGCCGATCCGCTCGATGCCCGTCGCATACGCCTTCAGGTCACGGCGCTCGGCTTCGAAGTCATGCGAGCAGGCGAAGCCGTCTTCGACGAATTGCGCGACAAGTGGAAGCGGAAGATCGGCGCCAAGCAGCTCGACCGCCTTGAGTCTGACCTGGCGGTCCTGGTCGGGGCATCGCCGGTGCGCGTCGAAACGCCCGGCTGGATCGCTCACAGCCTCGACGCTACGACCTAACGGTCAAGGACGAGGTAGGACCTCGCTCATCAGAGGTCGTGTCCGTTCGTCCAACCCTGAATGGGCATTCGGGAGGCTCACCCCGCCCCCTCTCCCCCTTCCGATTTGAGCACTGCGGCCAGTGATACGTTCCTCTCCAAGGAGGCGCGCAATGGGCCGTATCGTTGTCATGAATCATGTGACGCTGGATGGGGTAATGCAAGGTCCGGGGCGCCCCGACGAGGACACCCGAGGAGGATTTACGCAGGGCGGTTGGGGCCAACGGTCGACCGAGCCAGGCGATGCGGCGGGTAGGGCGATGGGCGAACGAATGGCAGCGGGGGGCGGACTGGCTGGGTGGCTGTTTGGGAGGTGGACGTACGACCAGCTGCTGTCTCACTGGAATAGCCAGCCCGACAGCCCTTTCGCTCCCGCGCTCAACGACACGCCCAAGTATGTCGTTTCGACTTCACTCAGCGAACCACTCCCTTGGCCCAACTCGACGTTGCTGCGTGGCGACATCCCCAAAGCGGTTGGCACCCTCAAGGGTCAGTCCAACGGGGTTCTGGCGATCATGGGCAGTGGTCAGCTGATCAGTTCCCTGATGGCCGCCGACCTGGTCGACGAGTACTTGCTGATGATCCACCCGTTGGTGCTCGGCACCGGACGGCGGATGTTCCCGGAAGGTGTAGAAGTCAAGCTGCGCCTTACCGAAAGTGTCGCGACTCCGACCGGCGTGGTCATTGCGACCTACGAGCCCGCGAGGAACAAAGCATGACCGGGTCCCCTCTTGGTCATATCAGGCCATGAGTCCTCCCGAGAATGCCTGTGCGCTGAAGGGATAGCGATCTGCACGCGAGTTCGGGCAGCCTGCCCAGCCCGCGCCAGTTGTCGATCCCTGAGTGGACACACGCCGATGGATCGCGGTAGGAGCACGATGACCCCAGGTATTGAAGCCGACGATGTCAGTACTCGTCATGGGCATGGTGGCCTTCTCGAGCGGCCGGGGTCCACAGTTGTGGGCTTAGGCCTGGTCGTTCTTGTTCCAGAGCTGGTGGGTAAGGCCGCTGGGCGAGGTGACCGACTCGACGGTGAAGCGGTCTTCGACGCCGGTTGATCCCTCCCAGGGGGATACGCCCCGCCCGAGGATGATCGGCACGATCACCAGGTGCATGAAATCGACCAGATCGGCCTGAAGGAACTGACGCACCGTCGAGGGTCCTCCGCCGATGCGGACGTCGAGACCGTCCGCGGCCTCCTCGGCTAGGCGAAGCACCTCGTGCGGTGGCCCATCCACGAAGCGGAAGCTCGTGCCGTTGGGAAAGTCAATGGTTGGGTGGGGGTAGTGGCTCATGACGAATACGGGTGTTTGGAATGGTGGCTCGTCGCCCCACCAGCCCCGCCACCCGTCATCAGGCCAATCGCCAACGTGCGGGCCGAACTTGCGACGTCCCATGATCTCGGCGCCGATGCCCTGGCTCCACATGCTGGTCAGGGCGCGGTCCAGCGTTACGGGGGCATCCACCTTGTCGACCCCATGGATAGCCCGGCCGTCGAACCACGTGAAGAGCCGCTCGGCGCCGCCGATCGGGGCGTCGAATGTCACATGCTCGCCGGCGGCGTAGCCGTCGAGCGAGATGTTCATGTTGTGGACCCGGGTGCGGGGCATGGCGACTCCTACAGTGATCGGATGGACTGCATAACACATAGACCGACGGACGGGGATGGCCGGACTCATCGCTGAGTGCTGAAATCGTGTCCGCAAGGGCGAACCTGCAGCGGACGGCTCGGCGGATTGCTCGGCGGATTGCTCGGATGGCGCCCGTCGGTGTTCGTTGGGGATCGATGAACGGCCTGCTTTAGCCTGGCAGCTTAGAAGCACCGTAGTGAAGCGGGCAGTGGTCAGACAGCATTTCGACCCCACTTGTCCTCCATCCCAGCCTGGCATACCGCACCCGAACCTCGTAGGGGAACAGTTCTCCTTCGAAAGTCGATTCTGTACTGCATCCGTAGCGGTCGCATCGGAGTGCCATCCGCTGATCTGCACTGGCCACCTGCGGTCCATTTCACCTTCGCTATCGGGATCAACTTCATTGCCGTGGTCGTCCCGGTCCTCAGGTGACCTGTTGACCAACACCGTGCCGGAACCCATCTCGGCTCTAGTAATCCATCCTCCATAGGTCTATTGTGACTAGTACCATGATTTCTGTAAGCATCGACCGGTCCGAGCCCCTCGCCCTCCACGACCAGGTGGCGGCCGAGATCCGCCGGGCAATCGCGGACGGAGAAGCGGGACCAGGGGATCGGCTCCCCTTGGTCAAGGACATCGCAGCCGTGCTGGGCGTGAACAAGAACACGGTGCTGCGAGCGATGCACCTTCTTCGTGACGAAGGACTGCTCGAGTTCCGTCGTGGTCGAGGCATCACCGTGACCGGCACGCCACAAAAGAGCGCGGTGCTCGAACAAGTTCGATCCCTCGTCGAGTTCGCTCGACACCAGGGTTACCGGCGCGGGGAGATCATAAAGATGATCGAGACCATGCCGTGACAGCGGCCCGTGTCCCTGCTCCGAGGGCGAGATGACCCAGCTCATCGAGACCCCAATAGCGGAACCAGCCCCTCAGGAACCCGAGGTTCTCTTCAAAGAGGCGCGACAGCGCCGGCGACGGAGATGGCTGTTCGGAGCAATAGCCATGGTCGTCGTGACTGCTGGGGTAATCGCGGCAGTCGTGATACTCAGCGCGATGACGGCGGTGCGACCACATGCAAACGGAGCTCCAACGGCAACGACAGTGCCGACCCCTCCGGTCCGCCGTACGGCTGCCGTTCCTCAGGTCGCCTGGGTGGACGAAGCAGGCCGGCTCCACCTCGGTGACCTCTCCGGGTTCAGCCAACGGGTCGTGGCCCAGGCCGATGCCGATCCAAATGCGCCGCTTGTGACCGCGGGCGGCAAGGTCTTCTGGGTTCGGTCGCAACTGACAAGCCCGAATGGGTCGCAACTGAGAAGCCCGAATGGGTCAGCTTTACCCAATCCGAACCCCGAGGTGTTCGGATTCGATCCGGCAACGGGACGAACAAAGCCGATTGCACCTGGGACTCAGGTCATGGCTTCAGTCGACCGGTCCTACATCTACGTCGAGACCGACTACCGGCACCTTACCGAGTACTGGCTCGACGGCACTCCGAAAGGCCGAACCCTTTCACTCCCTGACGGGTGGTATCTGCTCAACCCTGATCTCAACACCGACCCGACGCCGGTGGTCGCGAACGGCATTGTGGTGGCGACGTGGCCAGGTCCCGAACAGAACAGAGCGCTCGGCATCTGGAGTCCCTCCACCGGACGGGTGCGGACCTTGGGCACCGTCTGGCAAGTGACCGCCACCTACACGGCCCCAGGTGCACGAAGCAGCCTGGTCGCTTGGAATCCGGCCAGCTGTGGAACTTCGGCGGTCTGCACACTGAAGATCACCAATACTGGAAATTACTCGTCACGGATCGTAGTGAGCCCGATCGGGAGCTTCCTTTGGGGCGGCGCGTTCTCTCCCGATGGGCACCAACTGGCCGTGTTCGCCAATTCTGGGGACATCCACGGAGATCCGACGGCACAACTGGCCATCGTAAACACACTGTCTGGTTCGCTGAAGTTGGTTCGTGGCGTCTCTATCTACGTTGGGGAGTCCGTCCACTGGGCACAGTGGTTGCCCGACGGACGGCACTTGATCACTGGTGGACTTACGCCGATGGGATCAACTGTCCCGGCAGTCGATGTCCTCGTCGACTCCCAGACCGATCAAGCGCGTCAGTTCCGATTCGTTGCGGACAAGAATCAGGACCTCGATATATCGAGCGTCGTCGTGCCATGAACACGATCGCTCCTGGACCGACCCAGGGTATGACTGGGGATTTGACGCTGGGAGCTCGGGTCCATCTCACCGGACCGGTCTGGGACAAGGTCTCGTGACCCTCATCCGCGATGCCCCGGGGACAACCGAGCTCGACCCAGCAAGCACGCCGGTAGAGCCCGAAGCCCTGTTCAAAGAAGCACGCCGGCGTCGGAAGCGGCGCTGGACGATTACTGGCTTACTAGTTCTGGCCCTTGTCTTGGTCGCCTGCGTGATAGGTGTTGACGTCAGTGGTTCGGGTCCGAACCGACAACAGCCAAGCGGCCATCACGGTGAGCCTCGATCGGGGACCAACACTCCACAGCACAGGAGCCCGGTCCAACCGACCTTGGCTGTCAACGATGCAATCGTCGGCCAGATGGGTCGAATCGGAGAAGGCCCGACCGATCGTGGAGTCCAATGGGCCATCAACGGGTCGGGCGCTTACTTGACGACTGATGCGGGCCGCCATTGGCGGAACATCACGCCTACTTCGCTCAGGGGCGCCGGTGCTGGTGAACGATTGGGCGCCCTCGTAGGCATCGGCGCGATCGATCTGTGGCTTCCCGTCCACGAGGTGGTCGGCGTCGTGCCGCCAGGCACCGGTATCGATGGTTCAACGAGAGGCGCTGGCATCGAGCGCTCGACCGACGGCGGTCGGAACTGGACGTTCACGGTGCTTCCCGGGTGTGTGCAGATCTGTGGCGACGACATCGATCTCAGCTTCATCAGCCAATCTGATGGCTTCGCCTTGACCGGGCCCGCCGAGACGGGCGCCTTGCACTTCCTTTTTGTCACCACCGATGGCGGCGCGAGTTGGGAGAAGGTTTCAGATCCATCGTTCCACGGCGACAGAACGTCGATGGTCTTCACCACTCCCCAGCAGGGTTGGGCCGTCACCGCTCCGACGTACGCGAGGAACGGGCACCGTGTTGACGACCCCGGTGGCGTCGCGTACCAGACGACCGATGGCGGACGGACCTGGCATAGTGTCGGATCCCTGCCTGGCGCGGAGCGGTATGGGCTACCGACCTTCTTTACTGGGCGCATTGGCGTGATCGTCGGTCAGGATCCCCGCTCTCGAGTACATGGCCGGGCAACGGTGTTTGTAACCACGAACGGCGGACGGACCTGGAGCTCGCACCCCGCACCCCCCGACGCGGGTCTCAGTCGCTACTTGCGTTCGGATTTGTCGGTGTCGGCCCCACCTTTCTCAGCAATCAACCCTCGCCAATGGGTCATGTTCGTCGGTCCCGCCCTTTACACGACAACCGACGCCGGCAAGCATTGGGAACGGGTGGAGACACAGCCCCGCTGGTCTCCTGGAGCGGTGCTCTCATTGTTCTTCGGAACCGCTTCTCGGGGATGGGTGGAGGCCTATGTTCCCAACTGCAAGCCGATGGCTGGAATCGGTGTATGCACTCCGGTCGGTCCTGCGTACCTGATGACTACCTCGAATGGGGGCCGTCATTGGAGGACACTTCCCTACTGGCAGGCCAGCGCCCGCTATTCCGATCCATTGGTCCCACTAGCTCAGATATCCAACCTTGGCCTCAAGGGGTGACCGCGATATCTCCTGACCTGGAGGTGTCCTATGGCCCGAGGAAGGAAGCGCCGGAGTTCGCAGGCGGATCTCGAAGCAGCGGTTGAGGCGGTGATCGCCGGGGCGAGCTACAAGTCCGCCAAGAACATGACCGGTGTCCCGATGTCAACGGTGCGGGAGTACGTCTTGCGGTATGGCCTTGTGCGAAGGGCCATCCCTCGGCGCGGCCGCAAGAAGGTCCGTGGCGCCCACGTGGCTCGGGCGCGTGAGGCGATCTCGAAGGGCGCAAGTGAGGCCCAGGCCGCGGAGGTGGTCGGGATCGCGGTATCCACCCTCAGGCGGTACCTGCGCGACGGCCACGACGTGTGCAGGTGCCACGAGAACGGAAACGCCGTGCCGGCTCGCTGAGTGCGGCCGAGCGCGAGGAGATCAGGGTCGGCATCGAGGCAGGTGAGTCCGATGCGCTCATCGCCGAACGACTCGGCCGGGCCTGCTCGAGCATCTGGCGGGAGATCGCGGCCAACGGCGGGCGAGGGCGCTACCGGGCCGCGGCAGCCGAAGCACGCGCCGCTCGCGAAGGACAGCGGCCCAAGATCTTCTGGACCGAGGACCGCCCATGGCTGTGGGAAGGGGTCCAAGGACTGCTCCACACCAAGAAGTCGTCCCCCGAGCAGATTGCGCACCGACTGCGCAAAGAGCACCCTGAGCAGCCAGAGTGGTGGGTGTCCCACGAGGCGATCTACCGGGCGATCTTCGTCCAGGCCAAGGGCGAGCTGCGCAAGGAGCTCGCTGCGTGTCTGCGCTCGGGGCGGGCTTGCCGGCGTCCTCGGATCCGAACCACCTCGGGCCGGGGCCAAATCGTCGGCATGGTCAACATCTCAGAGCGTCCCGCAGAGGTCGAGGACCGGGCCGTGCCCGGCCACTGGGAAGGTGACTTGATCGTGGGCGAGAAGGGCCTGAGCGCGGTGGCAACGTTGGTGGAGCGTACGACGCGCATGGGGATGCTGATCAAGCTCGAGAACAGGACCGCCGAACACGTGGCTGCAGGGGTGGCGGAGAACATCGTGCGCCTGCCCGACCACCTGGTGAGGTCGATCACTTGGGATCAGGGAAAGGAGATGGCGACACACGCCGCCTTCAAAGTCGCCACCGGCGTGCAGGTCTTCTTCTGCGATCCGCACTCACCTTGGCAGCGCGGGAGCAACGAGAACTGGAACGGCCTTGTCCGCCAGTTCCTCCCCAAGGGAATCGACCTGTCCGTCTACTCCCAAGTGGAGCTCGACGCCATCGCCGCCGTGCTCAATGAGCGCCCGCGCAAGACCCTCGAGTGGGATACTCCTGCGGAACGACTCAACGAGCTTGTCGCGGTCACCGCGTGAA
>CAWDKW010000008.1:0-325284 GCA_963803065.1 uncultured Acidimicrobiaceae bacterium | reverse complement strand
CTTCACAAGTAGGTCCGACCAGGTGGTTCGCGGTCCCGTTTCCGGCCTGACCACATCGTAACGAGGGGCTCGCCACACGTTCTCCACAGTGCGAGTCGCTTCAATGGCGTGAGGCTGTGCGTTCGTCCGCGTTGACGGCAGCGATCCCGAGGGCCTCGACGCGCGAGAGCAGGTCTTTGATCCGTCGGTCGTTCTCGATCCAGGGTCCGTACTCCTCGGCCTGGTCCGCCTTCAACCATCTCCCGACGGTCTTGCCGGCCACCTTTCGCGTCCAGTGCCAGTAGGGACCGTGCTTTCTCGGCGGGTCGGCATGACAGCCACAGTTCTGGCGCCCGCAACGCGTGGTGCGCTCGGCGATGGTGCCCGGGAGTACCTGGCCGCTGGCCACGATGGCAGCGAGCTCGGCGGCGATGGTGGCCAGCTCCTCGTGGTGCCCGTCGTCCATCCCTTGAGCCTTCCAGGTCGCATCCACCATCGCCGACCTATCCTACGGTATATCTACCGTGTGTCATTCGATCAGCAGCCCGACGTCGAGCGAGTCATCGGTGCGTGGACGCCTGTGACCATCTCGACCGAAGCGGCGACCTTCGCCAAAGAGGTGGTGGCGAAGGTCGCACCCTGCGGTCCGGCCCGGGCCCGGTCACTACTCTTCGCCCTCGGCGCCCTCGCCGAATGGGGACGGGGTGTGGGCTCCCCGCTGAGTCCCGCTGTGCTGCTGGCCGAGGCGTCCATCGAGCGTCACGTCGCCGTGGCGATGTCAGGGGCGTCGGCCACCTCGGCTCGCACCCGACGGGCCAACCTGCGCTTTGTCGCCCGCGCCCTTCACCTGCCGCTCGTGGCCACACCCGTCCCCATCGCCAGAGACGGGCCGGCCCGGCCCTACAGCCACGCCGAGACCGAGGCGTACTTCGCCCTGGCCAAGGCCCAACCGCCCACCCGGCGGCGGATGGTCGAGGCCATCTTGTGCCTCGGGCTCGGCGCCGGCCTCGACGGAGGTGACCTCCGTCACGTCTGTGGCCATGACATCAAAGCGGTCCCCGGCGGCATCGTGGTGACCGTGTCGGGGATCCGGCCCCGCACGGTGCCCGTCCTTTCCCGCTACGAGGAGCTCGCCCAAGACGTGTCCGCCTACTTCTCGGAGCGCTACGTCGCAGGCGGACGTGTCCCCTCCCGGCGCAACGTGACGAGCACGGTGCTGTCTCGGATCTCCGGCGGCGAAGACCTACCTGCCCTCAAGGTGGCACGCCTGCGGTCGACGTGGCTTGTCGAACAGCTCGGCCGTCTCGGGCTCCACGCCCTGTTGCAGGCAGCCGGAGTCAGCTCCTCGCAGCGGTTGGGGGAGCTGGCCTCTTGGCTCGGCCCGGTCGACGAGTCCGAGCTCGTTGCCACCTTGGTGGGGGCATCGTGAAACTCACGCGCCTGTTGGCTCGCGTCGAGGCTGTCCTCGACGCCTCGGGGGTGCCCGATCGTCTCGAGGCCCTCATGCCCACGGCCGGACCTTCCCGCCAGCTCCCGGTGCGCACCGTGCTCTGCGGGGTGGTCCTCGCCATCGCCCGCACCAAAGTGGCCCACCTGGCGTCGGCCCACCGTCTCTTGTCCGACCTGCCCCTACCCGACCAGCTGCGCCTGCGCGTCGCCGTCCACCAAGAGACCGGCATCCGCCAAGCCACCTATCGGCAGTTCGAGCACGCCTTCTCCTTGCTCGTCGCCCCCATCGACCCCAGTCCGGTGCCCTCGTTCCGACGCGTGGCGACGAACGAGCGCGCCAGCCACCTGGTCTCTTTGCGCCGCGACCTCGACATCGCTCTGCGACAGGCATTGCTCGATGAGCTCGTTGACGCCCTGGTCGAGGCCTCCATCCCCGAGACGGACCGCTACGGGTCCTCGGTGGCGGTCGACTGGACCGACCACGAGACCTGGGCCCGGCCGAGAGCGCGAGACGACCCCATCCCCTGTGCCGATCCCGACGCCGCCTGGGGCCATGCCAAGCGCAACGCCCCGGGGGCAAGAGACGGTCTCTTCTTCGGCTACTACGCCCAGGTCGTGGTCACCGTCACCGACGAAGGGCAGCGGCCCCAACCTGAGCTCATCCGCCGGGTGGTGGTCAAAGGGGCGAACTGTGAACCAGTGGCCGAGCTGTGCGACTGTCTGGCCCGCATGGCCTCGGGGGTCATGGTCGGCGACGTCCTCGCCGACGCCGGGTACTCGTTCAAGTGTGGCTTCGCGCCGGCGATCCATGCCCTGGGTGCCGTCCCGGTCATGGAACTCCATCCCTTCGACCGAGGGCCAAAAGGGACCTTTGCCGGCGCCACGCTGGCCAACGGGAGCCTGTATTGCCCGATGGTCCCCGAGCTCCTCACCGGGCTCGGGCCGCTGGCTCGCAACGCTACCGACGATGGGGCCGCCATCCACCAGCGCCAGGCCGCAGAGCTCGACCGCTACCGGTTCGTGGCTCACACGAGAAGGGACGCAGACGGCTTCCAGCGGTTCTGCTGTCCGGCCGAAGCCGGCAAGGTCCGGTGCCCCCATGTCCCCGCCTCGCTCGCCGGTGACTTCAGCCACCCGAGTATCGTCGATGCGCCGGACCCCGCCCCGCCGTGCTGTTCGAAGCGCACCATCACCGTGCCCCCGACGGTGAATGCCAAGACCCGACAGAAGCACCCTTACCCGAGCGCCGCCTTCGTCGACTCCTATGCCCGTCGCACTGGCGCCGAGCGGGCCTTCTCGGGACTCTCGGACCCGGCGGGCGAAGGCATCCGGCGGGGATGGTGCCGTCTTCTGGGAACGGCCAAGAACGCCCTCGCCTACGCCCTCGGTGCCATCGCCCACAACATCCGCATCCTCTGGTCGAAAGAGCGTTCGCAAACAGCCCAGCCGTCGGCCACCGGCCCGCGGTCGAGGCGCCGGGAACGTCGCGGCACCCGACTGGTCCTCGGCGACGCCACCCTGCCGCGGACGGAACCCGATACCGGCTGACGACTCCCACCTCTGCGCGCCCTCGCGCCAGCACGAGCGAAGTGGGACCAATCGGAGATCGATGACGTCTACCCACCGGCCTCTGGCCTGGTGGATACGGATGAGACACCCTCGTGCTTCACTGACATCACAGGTTCACCGTTGCAACGTACAACGTGTGAACCCGAGCGGCGGTCTCTTGTGAAGACCATAGTGTGGGCCGTGCGGTGTCCGGTTCCATGACTTAGTGGACACCATGTCCCAGGACATCGTGGACACCTGCTCAGGTGGTGTCCATGGATCGTGCCCGCTATGCCGTCGATGCCGTGTTGGTGGAGGGCCGGTCCATCCGATCGGTGGCCTCGTCGATCGACATGTCGAAATCGTGGGTGGCCAAACAGGTCGCCCGGTTCCGGGACGGCGGTTACGAGGCACTGGTGCCGGTCTCGACCGCACCGCACCGGAGACCGACCCAGCTCCCGCTCCAGCTCGAGAACGAGATCGTCACCATGCGCAAGCAGCTGGACGAGGAAGGGCTGGACGCCGGCCCCTTGACGATCCAGTACCACCTGGCGCAGCGCCACGGGACGGCCCCCGGGCGGTCCACGATCCACCGGGCCCTCGTCCGCCGGGGGTTCGTCACCCCCCAACCCCAGAAGCGACCTCGGACCTCCTGGCAGCGCTTCGAGGCGACCCTGCCCAACGAGACCTGGCAGGCCGACATGACCCACTGGTCCATCGACGACGGGACCGACGAGGGGGAGGGTGTCGAGATCGTCGACTTCGTGGACGACTACTCGCGGATGGTGGTGGCGGCCGTGGTCGTCCCGGTGGCGACCGCCGCGGACGTGGTGGCTGCCTTCTACAAGGGGGCCTCTGCCTGGGGGTTCCCCGCCTCGATGTTGACGGACAACGGGTGCATCTTCACCGCCCAGTTCCGCAATGGACGCTGTGGCTTCGAGACCGAACTGGCCACCTTGGGCATCGCCGTCAAGCACGGCAAGCCCTACCATCCGCAGACCCAGGGCAAGATCGAGCGCTTCCACAAGACACTCAAGCGGTGGCTGCGCAAGCGGGACCGGGCCACCTCGATCGCCGAGCTCCAGGCCCAGGTCGACACCTTCGTCCGCTACTACAACGAGGAACGACCCCACTCGGCCCGGGGCATGGTGCCGCCGCGACGGGCCTACGAGTCCCTGACAAAAGCGGCGCCCGATCCGGAGCGCTATCCGATGACACCGCACACCAGGGTGCGGCACGACAAGATCGACAAGACGGGCGTGTTCACGCTCCGACACGGGACGAGGCTCCACCACATCGGGGTGGGCCGGGGCCACAAGGGACGTCGGGTCATCGTCCTGGTGTGCGACCTCGATGTCCGGGTCCTGAGTGAGGATGGCGAACTGCTCCGCCACCTCACCCTGGACCCGTCCAAGGACTACCAACCCATCACCGCAGGGCCCTGATGGCCTACCGTGCATAGGTTCAACTGTCCACGATGTCTCGCGACATCACAGTGTGGGCCGTGCGGGACTCGAACCCACGACCCCTTGCGCGTCATGCAAGTGCGCTACCAACTGCGCCAACGGCCCGTCGATCATGACGATACCACTGCGACCGAGATTGCTCGCCCCGTCGGCAGACCGGCCGTCCCCTACCAACGCGCCGTGCCCTGGGCCCTCCGTAGGCTCCCCGTTTGTTCACGTCCATCAGCGGTAGGCGTGATGCATGGCCCACCAGACTTGTGGTGATCAGTGGCGCGCTGTTGGTCGCAGTGCTCATACCAGCAGTGCTCATAGTCGCAGTGCTCATCGAAGCAGTGGCCAGTTTGGTCGCCGCCCTTGCCCCCGCTGTCTGGACTCGGTGTCCGTTGCCACGATCGTCTCCCCTTCACCCGTTCGACCTCGCCATCGTCGATCATGGCAACCTACGCCGTGGCCCTGGCCGCCCATCGGTTCGGTGGCCGAGCTCCCGGCGCCATCCCGGCAGGGCACGGGCGGCGAGGGACCGGGTCCAGGCGTAGCCTTTGGGACATGGTGCAGACGCACGGAGAGCCTTCCCCGCTCGAGGCCCAAACGGGGGCGCCGTCACCGGCCCCCCCGGCTGGATCACCGCTGACCAGCGATGCAGTCGCTGCCCATATCAGGCTCGTCGCCGAGCAGGGCTACACGATTGTCGAGAACGCCATCGAGCCCGACCTCGTCGACGCCCTCGACGAGGACCTTCGCCGCCTCGAAGTCGAGCTCGGCATCGTGCCCGCCGACAACCTCTTCGAGGGCTCCCGCACCGTCCGCATCTACAACCTGCTGGTGCACGGCCCGCTCTACGAACAGATACCGCTGTACCCCCCCATCCTGCCGATCTGCGAGGGCGTTCTCGACCCCGGCCTCCTGGTCTCGTCCCTCTCGTCCATCGCCATCGGGCCGCAAGAGACCCCGCAGCCGATCCATGCCGACGACCAGATCATTCCCCTGCCCAAGCCCCACCCGCCCACGGTGTGCAACACGATGTGGGCGCTCACCGACTTCACCGAGGCCAACGGGGCCACCCGGATCATCCCTGGGTCACATCTGGCTGGTGAGTCGCCCGACCTGGTCAGCCGGTACGACTCCATTCCGGCCGAGATGGAGCGGGGTAGCGTGCTGGTCTGGCACGGCAGCCTGTGGCACGGCGGCGGGGCCAACACGACCGATACCCGGCGCGTCGGCATCGCCATGAACTACTGCGCCGGTTACATCCGACAACAAGAGAACCAGCAGCTCGGCATCCCCTCGGATACGGCGCGCAGGTTCCCTCGGAGGCTCCAGGAACTGGTCGGGTACGGCATCTACAACGGCCTCATCGGCCATATCGACAAGACGCTGCCCGCCGCCTTGCTCCTGTCGGACGAGTCCCAGACCTCCATGATCTGGGACTCGGACACGCCTCCCACCTGAGCGCCCCCGGGCCGGCCCAGAACAGGCCGACAACCGAGCCACCGAACGGCAATACAGTCCTTGAGCTGTCCTTCTCTCGTTCAAGGACCAGAGGCGGCGGGCGGAATCGAACCGCCGTACGGGGCTTTGCAGGCCCCTGCCTAAACCACTCGGCCACGCCGCCTGGGCATCAGGGGAGCCTACCGTGCCCGAGGGTGGTGGCTAGAGCCGTACGATCGGTAGCCGACTCGGGGGCGCTCGAGTCCCTGCCGCCCGATGCCGGCGACAGGCTACTTCCGGCGGCCGACGACCAGCCAGGCAAGCAGCCCGATGACGGCGATCACGACGATGAATTTGATGGCGAACCAGATCACACCGACCACGAAGTGCAGCAGGGCAAATGCCACCAGGGCGGCGACGATCGCCCCGCCGATCAACAGCACGAGGTCGAAGGTCTTCAGTCCCGACCGGTCATCGCTCACGGCTGCCAACGCTACCGCAGGGCTCATCAGCGCAATTGGCGCCCTCCGGCACCCTGGCGGGCTCCGTCGCGGTGGTAGCTTCCGTTGATGTCCCTGCGGGAACGACGCCAGGCCCTTATGGAGAAGGCCGACCTGCACGGCGAGGCGTTCTGCCGGGCCTACAGCGATGCTGCCGATTCGTGGCTGACCGGCCTCTTCGATGCGGCCAGCGGCGGCTCGGCCCGGGGCCTGGCCCTCATGGCGGTCGGGGGGTACGGGCGAGGGGAGCTGTGCCCGTTCAGCGACCTCGACGTGGTCCTCGTCCATCGGGGACGGAAGGATGTGTCCGGGATCGCCGATCGGATCTGGTACCCGGTGTGGGACGAGGGGATCCATCTCGATCACAGCGTGCGAAGGCCCAACGAGGTGCTCAAGGTCGCTGCCGACGACCTCCGCACCGCCCTCGGCCTGCTCGATGCCCGGGTGGTCTGTGGCGACGTCAACGTCGTCGAGCCCCTGATCGCCGCCGCCCGCGATCGATGGGTGCAACAGAAGCCGCCGTGGCTCGACGAGCTGTCGGAACGGGTCAGCGAGCGCCATGCCGCCTACGGCGACGTCGCCTTTCTGCTCGAGCCTGACCTCAAAGAGGCACACGGAGGGCTCCGCGACGCCGCCGCCTTGCGGGCCCTGCTGCTGGCCGTCCCCGAACTGGCGAACCACGTCGATTCGGCTGCCGTCGCCCGGTCGCAAGGCGTCCTGACCCGGGTGCGGGTGGAGCTGCAGCGGCGCTCCGCCCACGAGATGAACCGGCTTCTGCTGCAAGAGCAGGACCAGATAGCGGCGGTGCTGGGTGAGGCTGACGCCGACGCGTTGATGCTGACCGTGGCCGAAGCCGGGCGCACCATCGCCTGGGAGGGCGACGACGCGTGGCGCCGTCGGCGGCACTGGGACAAGTACACGACCTTCGGGCGCAGACGGCGCCGGGGCGGGACCCGGGCCACGTCGCCCGAGAGCCCACCGACGCCCACCCATGACCCGGGAGTCGCCGTGGCCGAGGGCGAAGTGGTCCTTCTCCCCGATGCCAACCTCACCGATGCCGCCCTGCCCGTCCACGTGGCCGCCGTGGCAGCCGAGCGCAACCTGCCCATCGCCAGGGAGGCGCTGAGCATTCTCGCTCGCGAGACGCCCGGACCGAGCACTCCCTGGCCCGACGACCTCCGCCAGACCCTTGTCCGGCTGCTGGCCACCGGCCGGCCGGCCATCCCTGCCCTCGAGGCCCTCGATCAGCGCCAGCTCTTTGCCCGGTTCCTGCCCGAGTGGCGGGCGGTACGGAACAAGCCGCAACGCAACGCCTACCACCGGTTCACCGTCGACCGTCACCTGCTCGAGGCCACCGCCAACGCCGCCGCCCTGGCCGATCGGGTGGATCGTCCCGACCTGCTCCTGATCGGCACGCTCCTCCACGACATAGGCAAGGGCTTCCCCGGCGACCACACCGCCGTGGGCATCGAGCTGGTGGCCGCGATCGGCGCCCGGATGGGCTTCCCGTCGAGCGACGTCGATGTCCTGGTGTCGCTGGTCCGGCTCCACCTCCTCCTTCCCGAGATGGCCACCAGACGGGACCTCGACGACCCGGCCACCGTCGAGCGGATGGCCAAGGAGGTCGGCGACCGTTCGACGCTCGAGTTGCTGGCCACGCTGGTCGAAGCGGACAGCGTCGCCACCGGCCCCTCGGCTTGGGGCTCGTGGAAGGCGGGACTGATGGCGGATCTGGTCGCTCGGACCGGACGCCTGCTCGACGGTGAGGAGTCCAAGCCCCGCGCCCCGTGGATCACCGATGAGTACCGCCGGATGATCGACGGCGTGCGCAACAGCGGGCGTCCCACCCTGGCCCTCGACGACCCGAGCCTGACCGTGGTGGCGCCGGACCGTCCCGGCCTCTTCGCCCAGATCACGGGCGTGCTGGCCCTCCACGGCCTCAACGTCCAGTCGGCGAACGTAGCCGGTGAGTCCGGGGTGGCCGTGGAGATGTTCACCGTGGAGCCATCCCGGGGCCGCTGGCCCGACGCCGACCGCCTGACCTCCGATCTGGCCGCCGTCGTCGACGGTACGTTGGCCCTCGAGGATCGTCTCGCCGACAGGGCCCGCACGTACCGGTCCGAGAAGCGACCGGTCGCGCCCCAGCACGTGGCCACCCAGATCACGGTGGACAACGCCGCCTCCGCCTCGGCCACCGTCATCGAGGTGCGGGCGGAAGACGTCGTCGGACAGCTCCACCGGATCACCCGCGCCCTGTTCGAGTGCGAGCTCGATGTGATCTCGGCCAAAGTCAACACCTTCGGGGCCGCCGTGGTCGACGCCTTCTACGTCCGGGGTCCCGACGGCCAGAAGGTCACCGATCCCGACCTTCTGGCCGCAGTCGACACCGCCGTCCGGCTCGGCGTGGCCGAGCAGTCGGCATTGTAGGGCGCCGCGTACGAAAGACCAGGTCAACTGGTATCATTTCGGGCGACGGAGATCACGATGCCTGCAATGACCCCACAGCCGCACGGCCGCCGAGGCCACAGCCGGCCGGCCAAGCGCCGGTCGATGGTTGTGTTTTCCCTGGTCGTGGTGGCTGCGCTGGTGATTGCCGGAACATCCATCGCGATACTCCGGCTGACCGCCTCCACGGCCGACGCCTCGCCCTCGGCCTCGGCGTCGCATACGACCACAACGGTCAGCAAGGCGCCGCTGCGGGTGCTCAGCACGACCCCGGCCAACGCAGCCACCAACGTCGCTTCCGACGGCACGATCACCGTGAGCGTCTCCACCCCGCTGGCCGCCAACACCCCGATGCCCACGCTCAACCCGCCCGTGACCGGCACATGGCAACGCACGACGCCGACCACCCTCGTCTTCACACCTTCGGCCCCGTTCATCCCCTCGTCCTCCGAGACGGTCACCATCCCCTCGGGACCCACCGGGCTCCAGAGCCAAGGGGGTCGGACCCTCGTCCAGCCCACCACGGTGCAGTTCTCCATCGCGGCGGGCTCGGAGTTGCGTCTGCAGCAGCTGCTGGCTCAGCTCGGCTACTTACCGCTGACCTTCACCCCGTCTGCGCCGCTGAGCGGGCCACAGGAGGTGGCCCAGCCCCAAGTGGGCGCATTCGCATGGCGGTGGGCCATGCCGGCCTCGCTCGAGTCCCTGTGGACCCAGGGGACTGACAACGTCATCACCCATGGCGCGATCATGACCTTCCAGGACCAGAATGGCCTGGGGACCGACGGGGTGGCCGGACCTCAGGTGTGGACCAAGCTCCTCCAGAACGTGGCGGCGGGCACGGTGAACACCGCTGCCTACACCTACGCCTCCGTATCCCAGGCCCTCCCCCAGTCCGTCACCATCTACAGCAACGGCGCCGTCGTCTACACCACCCCGGCCAACACCGGCGTCGCCGCCGCACCCACCGCCCCGGGCACATACCCGGTCTACCTGCGCTACACGGTGACCACGATGAGCGGCACCAACCCCGACGGCTCCCACTACTCGGACCCGGGGATCCCATGGGTCAGTTACTTCAACGGCGGTGACGCCCTCCATGGCTTCGACCGGGCCAGCTACGGGACGCCCCAGAGCGACGGGTGCGTAGAGATGCCGCCGGCCAATGCCGCCGTGGTCTACCCGCTGACCCCCATCGGCACGCTGGTCACCGTCGACTGACCTGGACCCGACCGGGACAGACGCCGACCAGGAAGGGCACAGGTCGCCTTAGGCCCGGTACACCCTGAGCTTGTCGGCCAGGGACCGAAAGGCCCGGCCCCGGTGGGACAGTGCGTGCTTCTCCGGTGCCGACATCTGGGCGAACGTGCGACCGCCGCCCCCGTCGGGCACGAACAGTGGGTCGTACCCGAACCCGCTCGCCCCCGCCGGCTCGGCGGCGATGGAACCGATCACCTCACCCTCGGCCACCAGTTCGTCGCCGCCGGGAAAGGCCACCAGCGCCACCGTACGGAACCGCGCTCTCCGCTCGGACGGCTGCGTCGCCCCCGCGGCGGCGAGCTCTCGGACCAACTTGGTCACGTTGTCGGCGTAGGTGGCGGCCTCACCGGCAAAGCGGGCCGAGTAAACCCCGGGTGCGCCCCCGAGGGCGCCGACCTCCAGGCCGGTGTCGTCAGCCACGGCCGGCTCGCCCGTCGCCTCCATGACGGCGACCGCCTTCAACCGGGCGTTGTCGGTCAACGTCGCTCCGTCCTCGACCACGTCGGGCGCCGAGCCCGGGCGGGGAAGGAGCACGAGGCCCGGCACCTCGCCCAGGATGTCGGCGATCTCGGCCGCCTTGTCGGGATTGGCGCTGGCCAGCACCAGGCGCAACCGGCCCGGGCCGCTCACCGACGGGCCGGGGGCTCGGCCACCACCGCCGCCTGGAGGTCGAGAAGCTGGGCGATCCCGTGCTCGGCCAGACTGAGCATCTCGTCGAGCTCGCCCTTGGTGAAGGGCATGCCCTCGGCTGTCCCCTGGACCTCCACGAAGCGCCCGGAGGAGGTCATCACCACGTTCATGTCCACTTCGGCCCGGCTGTCTTCCTCGTAGGGCAGATCGAGCAGGCACACCCCGTCGACCACGCCCACCGAGACGGCGGCCACTGCCTCGGTCAGCGGGTTGGCCCGGAGGGTGCCCTTTTGCACCAGCCGGGTCAGCGCATCGTGCAGGGCGACGTACGCGCCACAGATGGATGCCGTCCTGGTCCCACCGTCGGCCTGGAGCACGTCGCAGTCCACCGTGATCTGCAACTCGCCCAGGGCAACCATGTCGCACACCGAGCGCAGCGAGCGCCCGATCAGTCGTTGGATCTCCTGGGTGCGGCCGGACTGGCGTCCCTTCGCCGCCTCTCGGGACACCCGTTCGGCGGTGGAACCGGGCAGCAGCGAGTACTCGGCCGTCACCCAGCCCTTCCCCGTGCCCCGCATCCAGGGCGGGACTCGCTCCTCCACCGATGCAGTGCACAGCACGCGGGTCCGTCCCATCGAGACGAGCACGGATCCCGGGGCGAACACGGTGAAGTCCCGTTCGAAGGTGGCCGAGCGGAGCTCGTCGACGGCCCGACCATCCCCTCGCTTCCCCCGAGGGTCGGAGGTGGCTGATGCTTCGGTCACAGCGTGAATTCCTTTCCGATCTCGGCCTGCTCGACGGGACCGCCGAACGACACCGTCGCTTCGTCCGCCACGGCAGACGCCGCCACCGTGGGCCAGCGGTGCGTGAGGACGATCCTGCGCGCCCCGGCCGACCGGGCCTGCATGCCCGCCTGTCTGGCGCTCATGTGCCCGGCGACGCCCTCGTGCTTGCTGGTGAACGTGGCCTCGCACAGGACCAGGTCCAGGGCGGGGCCGAGCTCGCCGAGCGACCATCCGGGCCCGGAGTCGGCAGAGTACCCCAGCGACCGGCCGCCCCCGTCAATCCGGACGGCCACGGTCTCGGGCCGATGGTCGGTGCGGACGAAGGTGCACTGCAGGTCGCCGAGCGTGATCCGGTGGTCATCGCCGACGATATGCCAGGTCAAGGCGGAAGACCCTGACATCGCCGCCCGCTTCTCCAGCCCGTCGGGGGCGAACACGGGTATCCGCGACCGCCCGGTGACGTATCGGGCGAACAGGTCGAACCCGTGGACATCGGTCCAGTGATCGGGATGGGCATGGCTCAGCACCACGCCGTCGACCGAGCCCGGGTCGACGAACCGCTGCAGGTTGGCAAAGGTGCCCGGACCGGCGTCGACCAACAGGGTCGTCGATGCCGATCGAACGAGGTAGCCGCTCCCTGCTCCGCCGGGGCCGGGCCAGCTCCCGTCGCAGCCCAGGACCAGGAGCGAGAGGCCGGTCTCCCCGCTCGGCTCCACTGGTGGTGCGGGCATCGGCCCCAGACTAGAAGTAGATGATCTCGCGGGCCCGGGCCTCGACGATATCGAGGTCGTCGGTCCATGCACCGGTGGAGAGGTACTTCCAGCCGGCGTCGGGGGCCACGACGACGATGGTCCCGGACTCGATGGCGTTGGCACAGCGAATGGCGCCGGCCATCGCCGCCCCCGAGGAGATCCCGGCGAATATGCCGACCTCGGCGAGCCGCCGGGTCCACTCGATGGACTGGCGCGGCTTCACGATGGTCTTGCGGTCCAGGATCTCCGCGCCCCCGTTGTCGATGAAGATCGGGGGGATGTACCCGTCGTCGAGGTTGCGGAGTCCGTCCACCATCTCACCCGACGGCGGCTCGATGGCCCAGACCTGGACGTCGGGATTGCGCTCCTTGAGGAACCGACCCACACCGAGGAGGGTCCCCGAGGTTCCCAGTCCTGCCACGAAGTGGGTGACCTCCGGGCAGTCGTGCCAGATCTCGGGCCCGGTCCCCTCGTAGTGGGCCCGCGGGTTGGCCGGGTTGGCGTACTGATACAGGAACGCCCATTGGGGATGCTCGCCGGCCAGGTCCCGGGCCATCTGCACGGCCCCGTTGGAACCCTGCGATCCGGGCGACTCGATGATCTCGGCCCCCCAGACCTCGAGCAGCTGGCGTCGCTCGGGTGAGACGTTGGTCGGGAGCACCACCTTGAGGTGGTAGCCCTTCAGGCGGCAGACCATGGCCAGGCCGATGCCGGTGTTGCCCGAGGACGGCTCGATGAGCGTGTGGCCCGGAGTCAGGATGCCCTCCTTTTCGGCCTGCTCGACCATCGACAGGGCGATCCGGTCCTTCACCGACCCACCGGGGTTCTGGCCCTCGAGCTTCACCAGGATGCGGACCCGATTGTTGGGACTGAGCGTGCTGACATCCACCAGCGGGGTGTTGCCGATCAGCTCCAGGATGGAGCTGTAGACGGTCATCCCCGGTGGCTCGCGTCCGGGGCGGGAGCCGGGGCGGTACCGACGGCGCCACCGGCGACCGCAGGCAGGATGGACACCTCGTCGGTGTCTGACACCGGGGTGTCCAGGGCCGATAGGTACCGGACGTCGTCATCGTTCAGATAGACGTTGACGAACTTGTGCAGCGTCCCGTCGTCGTTCACGACCTGGCCGGAGAGCCCGGGGAACTCGGTTACCAGCGACGTGAGGACCTGGCCGATGGTGGTGCCGTCGACCGAGACGGTCTTGGCCCCTCCGGCCTGGGACCGGAGCACGGTCGGTAGGTGCACTGCAACGGGCACGGAGCCTCCCTGGTCGTTCTGTCCGATGACGCTCGACGATGGCAATTGCTGACTACTTCAGTGAGGATTCTACCGGGATCGGAGGATGACCGGCTCCTCCTCGATCGCCCCATCCACGATCCGATAGCTCCGCAGCACGGGGTGGGTGTCCCTGAGGGAGACCAGCACGTAGTGCCAGGCGGGATCGGGGGCTTGGGCCACGTCGGTGGGAGACGGGTAGGCATCGGTGTGGGTATGGGAGTGGAAGACGCCGATGATGGAGAAACCAGCCGACTCGGCATCCCGGTCGGCCCGCAGGTGGTCCTTGGGATCGACCGTGTAGAGCTTGGCCGAAGCGGCCAGGTTCCGGGTCGGGTAGCAGGTCACCACTTCACCCGTCTCGGGGTCGCCACCGAGGAGCCCGCAGGCCTCGTCGGGCAGGCCCCCGAGGCAGTGGGCGATCATCTGGTGGTACTCCGATTGGTCGAGGTACAGCATGGTGGCGCTCACGCTACCCGGACGGCGCGCCCGCCCCTGGCTGTGCTCCGGGAGCCTGCCGCTCCACCGTGCCGGGGCGACTACCGTCCACGGTGATGGCAGCAAAGACCAGATCGCCGGGCAAGGCCCACGCCACCGCCAAGGGGCACCCCGACGGCCGCGACCCGGGCCGACCGGTGGCCTCAAACCGGCGCGCCCGGCATGACTACGACATTCTCGACACCGTCGAGTGCGGGATCGTGCTGCAGGGGTCCGAGGTGAAGTCTCTGCGCGCTGGTCGGATCGCCCTCCAGGACTCCTATGCCCGGGTCATCGACGGCGAGGTGTGGTTGTTCGGCGTCCACGTCCCGCCCTACGCCCAGGCCAACGGCTTCGGTGCCCACGACCCCGACCGCCGCCGAAAGCTCCTGATGCACCGCCGGCAGATCGACGAATGGATGGGGCGCAGCCAGCAACAGTCACTGACCATGGTGCCCCTGTCCATCTACTTCAAGGACGGGCGGGCCAAGGTCGAATTGGCCCTGGTCAAAGGAAGACGCACCTACGACAAGCGCCATGCCATCGCCGCTCGGGACGCCAGCCGTGAGGCGGCGAGAGAGGCCCGTGCCGCGGTCAAGGGCTCCGAGCGCCACCGATAGCCGGTCCCGGTACGGACGGGCTGGATCGCCCGGTAAGCTGTAGTTCCCATCCGGCCTCGGTGAGGTCGGACAACAATCCAGGGGGTGACAGGCTTCGACTCTGGTCGTCGATGTGGGAGAAGCGAGCCGTGGTCTCCGGAGCCACGTTAAAGAGCCGGAACCAAAAATAAACGCCGAGCCTCAGCTCGCGCTCGCTGCCTAGAAACAGCGACGTCCGACCGGTCTCAGTTCCACGGGCCGGATCCGGGCGACATCAAGTGGGACTTACCTACGCAGCTGCTCCGACGGGCCGCTAGGGACAACGAAGTCGGATACGGAGCGGCGTTGCTGCCGGTAACGGCGCCGCTCCCGACAATCTACCGCCGGCTGCGCTCGGAGAAGGCCCATTGAGAAGCCGGAGGACGCGGGTTCGATTCCCGCCACCTCCACTGCCTGCTGCCTGGCCTGTGTTTTCGCAGGTCAGGCGGTTTCGCGTCCGGGGTCAGTTGCCTACAGGACACGAATAGGACACGAGTCACTTGAGCCGACCCGTCGCCCGCACTACTAACTCTCCGAGCACTCTCCGAGCTCTCCGAGCCCGGCATGTCTCCGCCTGCCGGGCTCGGAGTTCATTGGACGCGAGAAGGCCCCGGCTCTGGAGTTGCCGGGGCCTGTCGCGTTCCCTACTCCCACACGAGGCCACCGGCCCCGTTTCCAGAAACCTGAACGCAGGACTCGTCTGGGGTTGGGAGAAAGTCGAAAGCGTGGGTCACCGGCTCCGGGCAGCTCGTCGGCCGGCCGCTGCCGTCTGGCCGGTGTACCCAGCGCCAGCACTCGCCCGGCCGGGCGCTAAAGGCGTTGGCGTAGTGATCCATCGCCCGAGGCTAACGGCCTGACGGAAGCGGCCGACCGCACGAACGGAGTCAGTCGCTGGGGTATAAGTTGAACTTCACCTTTCACGGAAGGTGAAGCGCGATGCGTGCCCGAATAGTGGGGACGTGGTCAGGGGGATCGCGATGACCCAGTGGCGACAAACCGATGACGGGATGTGGCAGTACCGGGGCGAGGACGGCTACTGGTATCTGGGGGATGGACCGAACAGCACGCCAGCAGACATATCCCCGCCGGTCGAAGAAAACTCAGCCGTCCCCGCCGAGTCGCAGCTGGTAGCCGAGACTCCTCAACAGCCGGAAGCCCCGATACCTGCTGAAGATGCTCCAACTGGGACATCTGCGGTCAGCCCTCCGTCGATTCTCGCTCGCGTTTGGCAGGGACCAAAGAAGTGGTGGATCATCGGTGGCGTCGCGCTAGTTGTTCTCGCTGGCGCCGGCGTTGGCATTGCGGCCGCGACGAGTGGTGGTGGTCAAGTTGCGGGGACGGTGTCGACACAGTCGACCGACGCAGCCTCCGCTCCTTTCGAGACGTCGACAGCGGCTCCGTTCGAGACCACGACGACTACAACAGTTCCCGTTCCGACAGACACCAACCTTCCTGTCGGAACCGCAGCATTAATCACCAAGGATGGCCAGCCCTACTACTCGGTCACGATGACCCAGTTCGTCAATCCGGCTCAGCCCGCCAATAGCTATGTCACTCCACAGAACGCTGGAGACATATATGTTGCCGCGGCATTCACGATCACTAACCAAAGCTCCGCCGCTATTAGTGACGACATCAACCTCGACGCGAGGATCTATGACTCTGCGGGTCAGGGATTCGAACCGGACTTCGAAGAAACGGCCTCGGGCCCCAGCTTTCCCAGTGGAGAGATCAACGTGGCACCAGGCGGTACCGCATCAGGGTGGGTCATGTTCGAGGTCCCTGGTTCGACGTCGCTGACAACGGTCAACTTCACCCCTTCGGCTGGTTATGCCACGCAAGCGACAGCTTCCTGGAAGGTCGGGTAGGGTCAGCCTCGCGATTACCGAGCGATTTGGACTCTCATGACCTCGACGAGATGCCCGTCATCGACGTGCCCGGCGCAGCTTTCCACGATGAACCACTTCCCTTTGCGTGCCCTGTACCGTCCACGCCACTCGACCGGCTCACGGCAGAGGGTAGGCCGACCACTCCCGTCTGGGTTATACACCATGCGCCAGCAGCAGCCAGGCTCGCAATAGAACGCCTCGCAGTAGTGGTCCATCGAAAGAGATTAGGACCGCGGCCCACGGCGGCTGGCTGTGACCTGGCGACCGTGAGCCGCGGCACCCTGCGACGGTACCCGAGAGCGCCCAACACCAAACCCGCGATGACCCCCTGGATACCAAGGGGCAGTCGCACCCCCGCAGAGACCAGTCCAAGGGGCAACAACGTGTATACCCCGACAGACGCCCCGAAACCCAGACTTCGGGGGCCTGGACGCGACAACGCCCTCGGTCGGGGTACCGAGGACGCTGCGCTCCACCGTTGCGACTGACATCGATGGTCAGAAATCGGTACCCGGTCAACCGTCGCCTAAACACATCTGACTGGTTGACCATCCGCCAACACTGACCCGGCTCGACGTAAAACTCGCTGCACGGTATTGGTCCATCGACAGAGGCTAGATCCTGGTCGCGACACAGCCCCGCTTGCCGCCACGGCAGCAGGGCTGTGCGCTCACCCGAAAGGCTTAAAGGGTGCGAGACATACGCTACGGACGGTCCATTTCAGCGCCATGCCTGCAATGTGAACGATTCGTGAAACGCACCAGGGCGCAATAGACCTCAGGGCGTATGCTGGGCGGACCGCCACGGAACGAAGTGCCATAACACGACTTCAGGAACGGGGTAGGCGATGATCGCAGAGCCGCTAAGACGCGCAACCAAGATGACTAGGTGTGACGAGTGCGGAATCGCCTTCGCCAGTGCCTACCAAGAGGTCATCGATGTGGAAACGCCTAGCACCGGCCAGAGTCATACCGAGATTTGCCCGGCCGGCCACGCTCTGACCTACAAGGCGGCCGACTACTACATCGTGTAGTCGACTCGCACTTGAGAGCTGAACGCGGCAGAGCCCCCGCTCGCCGCCACGGCACCAGGGGCTCTGCCTATCCCATCCGAAGGTGGGCCTGACGTGAACACTACGGACGGCGCATTTCAGCACCATGCCTGCAAGATGAATGCTTCGTGAACCGAAGGCCGGAGATTCGTTCATATCTGAGAGTTACCACAAGGTCATCGCAAGGGGGCCTGCCAGTCGCCCGTTCTTGGCCTGGCGGGGTCGATCGAGGCAAGCGGTTCGTGGTCGACAGTTGCATACAGCTATAGGGCTTCATGCGTTTCACTAACAATCCCCTGCCTGCGTCGCTCCATACGTAGCCTGATCGACTGTGAACTTGGAACCAAACGATGAGTCCAGTTGTTGGATCAGGGCGTCACATGAGAAGGGCTGCAGTGTTGAGATATTCCTTGGCCGCTTGCACGGCCTCGGCGTTCCAATCCACCGTGAGGCTATCGACGGCGACGTCGCATCGTTAACCGAGTATTGGCCACCGTACGGTGAATCCAGTTGGTCAATGAGACCCTGTTGCGAAAATGCCTTGAGCTGTTCAGGTACTGGTGGGCTTCCGCTACCGCACTCTGCTGCTGCTGCGTCAGGGTGGGACCAGGCGGGGCGGAAGGAGGCTGTGTGGTCGTCGGCTGGGAGGTGGTGGTCGTGGTCTTCTTTGTGGTTTTCGTTGCCGTTGTGGGCGGCACCGTCGTGGGTGGTGCTGTGGTGGGTGAAACGGTTGCAGTGGGCGACGGTGTCGAGGTTGTTGGAACAGCACTGCAATCGACGCCCGGCACTGACGCTGACAGCTTCTGACAACTTGACGAGTCTGTAGTCGTTGTAGGAGCGTTAGTGGTGCTGGAAGAGGTCACCGCGCTTCCTCCACAAGCAGCTCCCAGCAAAGCAACGGCTGAGATCGCGGCTGCCACCTGCAATCGACGGGTCAACCTTGCGGATTGAGTCACTCGCTCAACCTTTCGTCGACGAAGCCGGCACACCTTCTCGCCCTAGGACTAAGGCAGCGTCCACGTCGCTTCATTGGTCGAGAAGCCACTGTTCGGGTTGTACTGAACCTTGGCTACCTTGATTCCAGTCGGCACTTGATATGCCACACAGCCCACTTCGGTCGTGCCACTCGTCAGCGTGTACTCACCGCTGGCGAAGTTGGTGCACCCGGAAAGGGTGGTGAAGTCCGGCTGGTAGACCTGGTTGTTCGACCCGACCAGGGTCAGGTTGTTGTTGGCGTCGCCAGTGTCGGTTCCCTTGCTGCGGTTGTGAATCGAGATGGTCACCCCGACGTACCGCTTGCCGGCGTCTGGCGTCGAGAAACCGTCCCCGCTCTGAGCGGGATCGGTTACGGCTTGGAGCTGGACTGCCTCATACTGCTTGTCCTGGTTCAGTACCACCAGAGTCGAACCGATGCCGGGTGCCTTCGGCTTCGGCTTGGTGGTCGTCGTTGTTGCCTTCGGCTTCGGCTTCGTGGTTGTCGTCGCTGATGCCCACGCTGGTACCGCGATCATCACGCTTGCTGTCAGCGCCAGACTCCCGACAGCGAGGCGCGCCGCCCCTGAATGCCTTTCACTCATTGTGTTCCCCTCCGCACTATTTGTGACGCACAGGTACACCGTAAGCAGGCGGCGATGCTGTGCGTCGGGACAACCCAGCGCCGCTCACCGCATCGAGGTCCGGCGGCGGCGCATTCGGGAGGCCGACGTCCTCGACATGGGCCAGTTCACCAGCTCGTCGCCGAGGTGCGGGATCCGTACAAGCCAGCTGTCTGGCTCCTGGTCCTCACGGCCTGAGGCCGGCCGAGCTTTGTGGCCTGCGGGTCAGTTCCGTCGACACCGTTCGGGGACTCGTGCATGTCACTGAGACGCTCCTACCGGTCCACAAGTTCGGCGACGAGCCCTACCGCTCGGCCGTTGAGGACCACCGAAGACGGCGGCCGGGGATCGAACCATCCCGATCCCCGCGTGGCTCTGCGAGGATCTAGCCGCCATGCTCGCCGATCGCGCTACCAAGCGAGGAACGCCCATCGAACGGAACGAGCACCTTTTCCAATCTCGTACGGCAACCCGGTGAATCGAGACAAGTTCAGGGAGTCGGTGATCCGCCCAGCCCTGCGGCAGCCGGCCTGCCCGAGTCGATTCGCACCTACGACCTCCGCCACTCGCACGCCTCGCTTCTGATTGACCTCGGAGCCAACGTGCTGGCAGTGTCGCAACGGATGGGCCACAGCGATCCGTCGGTGACATTGAGAGAGTACGGGCACCTGATCGAGGGCGCCCAACAGCGGCTCACGGACGACCTCGACGGGCTTCGGGAGTCGACCGCTACGGCGCTCACCGAAGGCGCGATTGTCGACCTCGACGGCACCGTCCAGGACACGAGCAGGACACGCGGGACACGAAAAAGACACAAATCCGGTCAAGTTCGGTCGAAGTCGGTCGAGGTCGGTTAGGCGTTTCAGCAGGCCAGCGGCACTTTCTGGCGTTTGACCTCCTGGTCTGCGGGAGCGCCTCGCGGGTTCGATTCCCGCCACCTCCAAGGGTGCTCAGGGGAGACCGTGAGCACCGTTGGAGGTGCGCCTGGTGCCACATAGCGGTCGTAGATGGTACGAGCCCACTCAATGGCATCGCTGACGCGGATGCCCGATGGTTGCGGTTGGTCCTCGGTTCGAGCCTGAGGGCGTGGAGCACGACGCCAGCGCATTCAGGGCCCGCGAGGGAACGGTTGGCGGTTCGTCTACGACGCCCCCGGTGGCTGGACACCGGAAGCACGACTCGCCCGGCACCGAGCAGGATCGGAGAAGCACCTGCGGTGGCACGCGACTTACCATCGATGCATGCCTGTCACCCTCTCCGCCATGTTCATCACCGTCAACGACCCCGATGCCGCCCTCGGCTTCTACCGCGACGCGCTCGGCCTCGAGGTCCGCAACGACGTCTCGTCCGACGGCTTCCGCTGGGTCACCGTCGGCGCTCCCGGGCAGGACGTCGACATCGTCTTGTCCCAGCCGCACGGCGGTCGTTCACAGGCCGAGGGCGATGCCCTGCAGGCGCTCGTGACCCAGGGGTCGCTGCAGGCGGCGATCTTTCGCTCCGACGACCTCGACACCACGTTCGAGAAGGTCCGGGCGTCGGGCGCCGAGGTCCTCCAAGAGCCGACCTCCCAGCCCTGGGGGCGCGTGACTGCGCCTTCCGTGACCCCTCGGGCAACCTCGTCCGCATCGCCCAGGCCTGACCGTCGTGGGCACGTTGGACTGGGCACGGTGAAGACAGGCCCGTCTGACCGATGGAGGCACGATGAGCAAGGCCACGAAGACGACCGCGCAGTCGCCTGCCCTGCACGTTGCCGACTGCCACGATCTGATCCGCGTGCACGACGCGCCGGTGGCGAAGGGGCGCCGGTGGCGAAGGGGGCGACCTCACAGACCGGTCAGGGAAAGGCCTAGCTCGACATGTGTCGCCAGACGCGTGCCACTGCGGGCCGTTGGCCACCCGTGGGCCGAGACGGGCCGACCTGGGGCGGTCGGTGCCGTAACATCGTGGGCATGACGCCGGAGGAGATCGCCGACCTCGTGCACCTTCGTCGGGCGCGCGACCTCATGGATCGTGACTACGCCCAGCCCCTCGACGTCCCGACGATGGCGGGGGCCGCGCTCATGTCCCCTGCGCACTTCTCGCGCAAGTTCCGTGCCGCGTACGGAGAGACGCCTTACTCGTACCTCATGACCCGCCGTATCGAGCGGGCCAAGGCCCTCCTGCGTCAGGGGATGTCGGTCACCGACACCTGCGTGACCGTCGGCTGTACCTCGCTCGGGTCGTTCAGCTCGCGCTTTACCGAGATCGTCGGCGAGACGCCGTCGCAGTACCGCGGGCACGACCACGGCGACCTCCAGGTCGTGCCGTCGTGCGTGAGCATGTTCGCCACCCGTCCGCAGCGAACGCCGGTCACCGCCTAGGTCCTCGCATTGTGGCTTGCTGAGCCCTCGTACTTTGCCCGACGCGGTTCGAGGCGCCCTCAGTATTGCGTTACTCGTGTCCTGCGTTACTCGTCCCCGGGGAACGCTCCCGATTCCATCTCGAGCTCGTAGCGCAATGACCCGCACGCCACGCCGGCCAGCTGAAAAGCCTGCTGGGCCTCTTTGGCAGCGACGAGAAGCGCTTCGTCAGTGGTGGTGGTCGGGTGCCCGTACTGTTCCCGCAAGGCGGCCAGCAACGAACCGGCGTCGCGAGCCCGATCGAGCGGCTGCAGCAGATCCCTCGTGAAGTCAACCATGCGATTCCCTCCGGAAGCCGATGATGCCAACGATGGTAAGCCAGCCAGTCAATGCGTCAAAGCGAATTCGGGCAGGTTCACAGGGGCTTAACAATGAGCCACTGGCGCGCAGTCACTCGTGACGGGCCGGTCGCCTCTGCCGCTGGAGTATCTGGGCCAGGGAGCGCATGATCAACACCAGGCCGAAGACCAGCCCGATGAACCCGAGACCCCGAAGCGTGTCACTGAGGGCGGCGGAATGGGCGACGCTGCCCGCCACCAGGAGGATGGCCGATGCCAGGATCCCCACCGCCCCGATCACCACGGTCAGGATCCGGTCGAGCCACCCCTCGAGCACCTGCCTGTCCTCGCCCCCGTATCGCTCGACCTGCATGCGCAGGCGGCCGGCTCGCAGCTGGGTGGCCAGTTCGTCGACATGGTCGGGCAGGCCGCGCAGCACCGGGAGGGCCCGGAGGAGCTCGTTCTTGACCACGTCCTCGGACATGACTGCCTGGCTGGTGTCGAGTTCGTGGACCAGCGCCGTCGCCTGGGTGGCCATGTCGAACAACGGATCGATGATCGTCAGGGTCCCATCGAGCGTGAGGAGCGCCCGCGACAGCGTGGTCATCGACCGGGGCACCCGCAGGTTGTGCCGGCTCATCAGCGTGAGGATGTTGGGGATGATCTTCGGGTCGAAACTGCCGCTCGCACCCGCTTCGACCAGCAGCGCGCTCGAGGTCCGCTTCCAGAAGTCGCAGATCGACGTCGTCCGAACCGGCGAGCCGGCGTACGGCCCGTGCCACCAGCATCGGCTCGCCGATGGACATCCCGAGTGCAATCTCCTGGAGGGACTGCCTGGCATTGGTGTCGAGCAGTCCGACGGCCCCGAAATCGAGCAGCCAGAGTCGCCCGACCCCATCCACGAACACGTTCCCGGGGTGAGGGTCGGCATGGTAGGCGCCATCCTGGAGCACCTGGGAGATGAACGCGTGCAGGAGGCCCTTGGCCAGCTCTTCCCGGGGTACCCCGGAGGTCTCCAAGGCAAGCGCGTCATCGACCGACCGGCCCATGATCTCCTCCATCACCAAGAGGCGGCTGGTCGAGATGGTCTCGTAGACCCGAGGAATGCTGACCGCCCCTTCGCCATCGGCTGCCGCATCGAGCCGCTTGCTCATGACTGCCTCGCGCTGGTAGTCGAGCTCGCGGGACATGCTGAGGATCAGCTCCTCGGCGAGCTCACGGATCCCAAGGCGGCGGGCGCTGGGCATCCGCCGCTCCGCCATGTTCGTGATCATCCGCAGGACCGTGGCATCCCTTCGGAGGAGATCGGTCATGCCTGGGCGCTGGATCTTGACCACGACCCGCTCCCCGTCGAAGAGGACGGCGCGGTGCGTCTGGCCGATCGAGGCGGCGGCCAGCGGCTCCCATTCGAAGGAGGAGAAGACTTCCTCGACCGGCCGCTCGAGCTCGGCTTCGATCAGGGGCCGGACCTCTTCGGGCGGAATCGGCCGCACGGACGAACGCAGTTCGGACAACGCGTCGATGACCGGAGGAGCCAGGAGATCACTCCGGGTCGACGCAATCTGTCCGAACTTCACGAACATGCCCCCGGAGTCCTCGAGCACGTGCTGCAGCCGATCACCGAACTCCGGAGAGGAAATGCCCTCGATCGACGCGAACCGCGGGCGGGCGAGACCCCGTCGGCGGACATAGCCGGTGACCTCCCAGAAGCGCCCGATGGGCGACAAGGCCTGCTTGATCCGGGAGAAGGGATGCAACAGCAGGCTCCGCCGGCTCCCCCGCCGCGTACCCCTCTGTCTGGGTACGGCAACGACCTCGAAGATGATGGTCAGGACCATGGTGGCCAGCAGACCGAACAGGATGGCCAGCGCGTACCCCACCTCGTGGTTCGGCTTGGAACTGCTCTGGAGCGCGGCGTCGGCCCCGGCCAGCCCCACGATCCACCCGAGGATGGCGGCGACGATCCCCCGCAGCTTCCCCGGACGAACCCCGAGGACCCGGCTGCTGGCCGCAGCCATGACAAGGATGAAGGCGATCGCCACGACGAGGCTCAGCCAACTGTCGATCCTGATCGTGACCGTGGCAAGCACGTGGTCGAACTCCATTCGTCCCCCAACCATGTGCCTCGGCCCGACCGCGTGTGGGGTCAGAGACCATGGATGGGTGGAGTATACGGTTGTGCCGGTCGGCGCTTGGCTCCTGCTCGTTGAAGATCCGCCAGCGTCCTGGCCGCAGTCGGCATCGACCTTCTTTCCCCCGCGGCAACGACAGTGGACCATCGAGAGCTCGGTCACGCCCATGGCCGATGCTCCGGTCACCCCGATCGGCACCGTCTGCGATGCTGGCCCGATGAGCCGAACAGGGCCGATCGAGGTTCCCTACGTCGCCCTGCCCGCCCAGCCGGGGGATACTCCGTGGCCGACCGGGGAATGGCCTGTCGGCGACGTCCCGCCCGGCGTGTCCCTGGCCCCCCTGCTCGACGAGCTCTTCGACGACGCCGGCCCGCTGTCGACGACCCACGCCGCGGTGGTCGTCCATCGAGGACGGCTGGTGGCCGAGCGCTACGCCGGGGTGCTCGAGCGCTGGGACGGCCCCTCCGAGCAGATCGGCTCGGAGACCAGGCTGCTGTCGTGGTCGATAGCGAAGTCGATGATGCACGCCATCGTCGGGACGCTGGTAGGCGACGGGCGCCTCGTCCTCGACGCACCCGGCTCCCGTGCCCGCCTGGCATGGACCCGGTGACCCGCGTGCTGCCATCACCCTGGAGGACTTGCTCGAGATGCGAGACGGGCTCGACTTCGTCGAGGACTACGTCCTCGGCTCCCCCTCCGATGTCATCGACATGCTCTTCGGCTCCGGGCAGGAGGACATGGCTGCGTTCACCGAGGCCAAGCCGCTCGCCGTCCCTCCCGGAACCCGCTTCAGCTACTCGAGCGGAACGAGCAACGTGATCTCGGCCGTGGTGTCCCGATTGGTGGGAGGGGGAGAGCGATACCGGTCCTATCTGGACCGGATGCTCTTCGAGCCGATCGGCATGCGGTCGGCGCTGGCCGGCTTCGACGGAGCCGGGACCTGGGTGGCGTCTTCCATGGTGCACGCCACGGCCCGTGACTTCGCCCGCTTCGGGTACCTCTATCTCCGCGACGGTGTCTGGGAAGGTCGTCGCCTGCTTCCCGAGGGCTGGGTCGATCACGGCCGCCTCCCCCGCTCGGTCGACCCCGAGGACGGCGACCTCTTCGGGGCCCACTGGTGGGTCGTCGGCGACGAGTTCGGGAGCTTTCGGGCGTCGGGCTACGAGGGCCAGTCGATCCTGGTCTCGCCCGGGCTCGACCTGGTGGTGGTCCGGCTGGGCAAGACCCCGAAGGAGCGGGAGCCTCACTTGGTCAACTGGCGTCGCCGGGTGGTTGAGGCGTTCGCTCGGTACTGACACGCCTCGTCGCTCTAGCAACCAGCGTCGTCCCCGCCGCACCAGCGTCGACGCTGTACTCGGCCGTCAGATCACGGATCGTGGCCCATATGGTCAGAATCCGGGCACATGGCCGCCCGATGGCCTAGATTGTCACCGGATCGTTACATTCCGTGAAAAGGCAGGTGGCAAGCAAGACACCCGGTGGCCACCTGGAACTCCAGTCGGGCGCAACATCGAAAGGACTCCCCATGCGACGTCGCAGCTACCTCCCACTCCTCTTGATCGCCGGACCGGGGATCGCGGCTCTGAGCATCGGCGCCCCTGCCGGCGCCGCCGGCTCGGACAACGGGGTGGCCGGACAGACCGGCGTGCAGATCGTCACAGCTGCCTCCGGGGCCACTGCCAGCGCGACGTCGTTTACCTACAGCGGCACCACGCAACAGGGCGGACAGACCTTCAAGCTGAGCATGTCGGTCAGCACGTCGGGGAACGGCTTCGGTACCATCACCATGGGCGGACAGCCGATCAGGCTGGTCAAGGTCGGGAACACCGTGTACTTCAGGTCCACCAAGGCATTCTGGGCCAAGAACGAGGGGCAAGCCGCCGCCCAGTTGATCGGGAACCGATGGCTCTCCGCTCCGGTGACCGACACCGACTTTGCCGACATCGTCAGTCTGCTCGATGCGAAACAGGTCACCAACCAGTTCGCCGACACGTCGGGCACCACGTTCAGAAAGGGCACGACCGGCACGATCAACGGGCAGCGGGTGATCGCCGTCACCGGCCAGGACACCAGCGGGGGCGGGGGCGGCACGGTCTACGTAGCCACGACGGGCAAGCCCTACTTCGTCAGGATCACGGCGAGCGGCACCTCGCTCACCTTCACCGATTACAACAAGCCGGTGAAGCCGACCGTCCCGGCCAACTCGATCGACGTCAGCAAGCTTGGCGGGACGACCACGACCACCACCACCACGGGTTGATGCTCGGACCGAACCCGCGCGAGCCCGAGATCGCGGGAGACTGTCGGAGTACCGTCAGCGTGGGTGCCGTCGACCCACTGACCCCTGACGGCGAGGAGAGAGAATCATGAACGGGCTTCGGACCGTGGCGATCGTCGTTGTCGCCCTCGGCATCTTCGGGATGTTCGCCCTGGCTGCGTGGGTGACGTGGCGGGTCACCCGCTTGTTCCGGCGGGCCCATGCCCATCTGTCCCGGGTCTTCCCCGGGGGGGTTCCGGCGCCACGACCGGCAACGGTAACGGTGGCGTACGCCCACATGCACCAGCGGACACTCGGTCTAAGGCGGATGACCAGCAGCGGGACCAGGCGCGAGGGGCTGGCGCTGCGCCAGGAGCTGTGGTCCCATGTGGACACGGCCCACGCCGCCCTGGCCACCGCCCAGGCGAACGGGGCGCCGCTCGGCGATCTGACCTTTCTGGCCGGCCAGCTTCGGGACCTGGCCCGGCGGCACGACCAACGGCTTTCCCTCTTGTCGATTCGCTCATCGAGCGACGACCTGGCCCGGGCCCGGATCGAGACACTCGGGATCTCCAAGCAGGCCGACACGGTCTCTGACGCAGCGATCGCTGCCCTCCATGCCGTCTCCAGCCAGGACGCCGACCGCCTGGCCCTGTTGCTCGACCACGAAACCCAGGCCGTCAAAGCCGGTTCCGCCCGCCTGCGATCCCTCTCCGCTCGGTGAGCGGACCCGACAACCGTCAACCAACCGCACCTGCGCAGTAGGCCAACGGACGCGGCGGCAGCGTCGCCTCCGCCTGATCGCAGCCGTCCCGAGTGACTACGATGCTGGTTACAACTGCCTGACCTGTTTTCCCGCGGGTCAGGCAGTTCCAATTCCGATCTTGTCTCATGCGGATCTTGAGGTGACCATGCACTACGTCAATCTCGGCTCGACCGGACTACGCGTCTCGCGTATCTGCCTGGGCATGATGAGCTACGGCAACGACAGCGACCGACCGTGGGTGCTCGACGAGGACGGGGCCGAACCGATCGTCCGGGCTGCCGTCGAAGGAGGGGTGACCTTCTTCGATACGGCCGACACCTATTCGGGCGGCGCCAGCGAGGTGGCCACCGGCCGGCTGCTCAAGAAGTTCCTCGGTCGCGACGAGGTCGTCATCGCCACAAAGGTGTTCTCGCCGATGACCCCGGGCGAGAACGGCGGGGGCCTGTCGAGGAAGCACGTCCTCTCCGGCATCGATGCCTCCCTGCAACGCCTCGACCTCGACTACGTCGACCTCTACCAGATCCACCGCTGGGACCGCCGGACACCCATCGAGGAGACGATGGAGGCCCTCAACGACGTGGTCCGGGCGGGCAAGACCCGCTACATCGGCGCCAGCTCCATGTACGCCTGGCAGTTCGCCAAGGCCCAGCACGTGGCCGACCAAAACGGCTGGACCCGCTTCGTCTCTATGCAGCCCCACTACAACCTGATCTACCGCGAAGAAGAGCGCGAGATGATCCCCCAGTGCATCGACCAGGGCGTGGCCGTCATTCCCTGGAGTCCGTTGGCCCGTGGGGTCCTGGCCGGCAACCGGACACGGGGCGGCGAGAAGCGCACCACCCGGTCGGGCACCGATGGGTTCACCGACTACCTCTACAACCAGCCGACCGACTTCGATGTCGTCGACCGGGTGGCCGAGGTGGCAGCCGAACGCGGCCTCCCCGCCGCCCAGGTGGCCTTGTCCTGGTTGCTCCACAAACGCGGGGTCACCGCGCCGATCGTCGGAGCCACCAAACTTGGCCACCTCGAAGATGCCCTGGCCGCCGACCGGGTTCCGCTCGGCGAAGACGAGATCAGTCGCCTGGAAGCGCCCTACGTGCCCCACCCCGTGCTCGGGCACTGAGCCACCGCCCGGTAGTGGGCGACGGCTCGATCGCTCCCCCAGGCCCTCAGTCCAGCAGGCTCCAGCCGTCGTCGGGTCGAACCCCGGTAGAGAGCAAGGAGTGCCGCCGCCTGCCTGCGCCCCCGCAGCTGCAGGGACAGGAGGCCGCCGGGCTCGAGACGGTCGTCGGCCACCTGCATGCACCTCCGGGCCAGTTCGAGCCCATCGCTCCCCCCGTCGATGGCGGCAACCGGGTCGTCGAACATCGCCACTTCGGCGGTGGGCACATAGGGGGGATCGGCCAGAATGACGGCGAACCGCTCGCCGGGCGCCACGGACTCCTCGAGGTCACCGTGGCGGATCTCCACCCGATCAGCCAGATCGGCCTGCGCGGCGTTGACCCCGGCCCACCAGCAGGCTCGCGGGTTCTGGTCCACTTGGACCAGGCGGCGTCCGGTCAGCATGGCGGCCACGAGACCGATCTGCCCCACGCCCGCACACAGTTCGAGGATCGGCCCACTCGGGACATCAGCAACCGTCGACGCCCACTTGCTCTGTTCGATCGTCCACGGCCTCGGCGTCAGACAGGAGTCGTCGAAGTGGAGGGTCACCGGTCCGAACCGCGCCGAACGGGCCTCGCCCCCTGCCATCGGAGGCGGCGGACCTCCGCGTGCCCGACTCTCGGCCGCCGTCCAGCGAGGCGAGCGCGAGCCTCCCGTCATCCCAGCACGCTACCAATCCCGATCGGCCTGGTCGGTGCCGTCGCGGCCGGTCTCCGGCGATGGCAGGGCGGGCGGCGATCGGGTAGACCCTCAGAGCATGACAGCAGCCACCACCCCCTTCGCGCCCGGATCGATCTCCATGCGCCTCTACCCGCACAACGAGCTCGGTGCGGCAGAGATCATCCGGGAGATCTCGGTCCAGGCCGGGCTGGCCCTGGCCAACGGGTTCGACGGGATCATGACCAGCGAGCACCACGGCGGCTTTGCCGGGTATCTGTGCAATCCGCTCCAGATCACCTCGTTCATCTTGGAGGACCACCAACAAGGTTGGGCGGCTCCTTGTCCGATGGTCCTCCCCCTGCGACCGACGGCCCAGGTGGCCGAGGAAGCGGCCTGGCTCAACGCCCGGCATCCCGGCCGGGTCGGCGTGGGGGTGTGCGCAGGCGCACTCCCACTGGACTTCGAGTCCATGGACGTGCCCTTGTCCGAAGCCGTCGCCCGGTTCAAGGTCGCACTGCCCGAAGTGGTCGACATGCTACGTGGCCGCAACCTCCGGGGCCTGGAGGGGGACCGGGCCCTCCAGATGGGCGCGACCACGGCGATCCCGGTGCTGAGCGCAGCCGCGTCGACCACAGCGGCCCGCCGCGCGGCCCGCTGTGGGGCCGGCATCCTCATGGAAGGGATGTCAACGGTGGAACGCCTGGCCGCGTTGTGCGCCGCGTACGACGAGGCAGGCGGCACCGAATCGAAGGTGCTGATCCGCAGGGTGTGGTTGGGTGAGCCCCTTACGGAGCTGGTCGAACGGCAGCGCAAGATCTACCGGAGCTACTCGAAGGGTTCCTTCCCCGCCGACCAGACGCTGACCACGACCGACCCGGCGGCCATGGTCGAGGCCCTGCACCAGACGATGCTCGCGGTGGGCGCCGACGCCGTCAACCTGCGGATCCACCTCCCCGGCCTCGACGCTGCCGATGCCCGCGGTCAGATCGTCTCCCTGGCCGAGACCGTCGTGCCGGCCTTGCGCCGCCGGCTCCGGCGGTCGCGCTAGATCGTGCGCGTGGTCAGGAGGATGCCGACCACGACGATGATGACTCCGGCCACGGCCAGGAGACCGGCCGATGAAGTTCCGCCGCCCATGTGCTGGACGCGCATGCGTCGAGAGATGGCCGGGGTGGCGACGATGGCCAGCGCACCGATCACGATGAGCACGATCCCCAGTACGAGATGCTTGTCGACAGCAGCGATCATCGAAGCCTCCTCATTCTTGCGTACCTGGCAACATAGCGGCCCACCACTGGGCCGGCCGGAACCATGCCGGCCCGCTGCCCTGACATCGCCGCCGGCATGGTTGGGCGAAGCCGGCCGTCGACAGGCGCCCGGTGCCGGGCGGCCGTAGTAAAGAGTGGGAGGGAATCCGGGGCGGATCTCCCCTGAGCACGACGCCCGTTCGTGGGCGGTCGACGACAGACAACGAGGAGACGGCATGGACATCTACGAGGCGCTCTACACGACACGGGCCATGCGGCGGGTGCGACCGGACCCGATCCCGCTCGAGTCACAGGCCAGGATCCTCGACGCCGCCATCCGCGCCCCGAGCGGCGGCAACACCCAGAACTGGCGTTTCCTGCTGGTCGACGACCCCGCGGTCAAGGGCGCGATCGGCCCCCTCTACAAGGACGCCATCGCCCAGCTGTGGAAGACCGTCTATGCCGACCGGTTGGCGGCCGCAGCCGCCGATCCCGGGGCCGAGGAGAGCATCCAGATGGTCAAGGTCCAGCGTTCGGCCCAGTGGCTTGCCGACCACTTCGAAGACGTCCCGCTCTTTCTGTTCGCCTTCGTCCAAGGTGACTCGAGCGGAGGCTCCATCTTCCCGGCCGTCTGGAGCGCTCAGTTGGCTGCTCGGGCCGAGGGCATCGGGAGCTCACTCACGTCCGTGCTCGGGTTCTTCCACCCGAAGGAGACACTCGAGATCCTGGGCGTGCCCGAGGACAAAGGGTGGATCATGTCGTGCTGCGTCAGCTTCGGATACCCCACCGGGCGTTGGGGTGTGGCGGACCGCCGACCCGTTCAGGAGGTGGCCTACCGAAACCGGTGGGGTGCCCCCATCGGTTTCGAGGTCGATAAGCCGCTCTGGTCGGCGGACTGACGGCCCGCGCCAGGACAACCCGGTCGTGCTGCCTTCCCCGACCGCCATGCCGTAGAGTGTGCTTCCTCGTCGGTGACCTTCGGCCTCGAGCCGCCATCACTCTCGCGGGCGTAGCTCAATGGTAGAGCCCCAGCCTTCCAAGCTGGTGGTGCGGGTTCGATCCCCGTCGCCCGCTCCAGGTCAGAGGCTATTTTTCAGCCACTTCCCCGTCTTCCGGTCCCGTTTGTCGCGTGGCCAGCACAGCGCACGAGGTCGGTGCCGTGGATTATCTCTGAATGTGGATTCTCTCTGAATGTGAGGAACCGGTTGCACGGAGTGAGCTTCCGCACTAGACCGACGTATGAGGCGTCGCCCAAAGGAGGGATGGACCCTTCGTCGGAGCGTCGCCCCGGAGGCAATACTGATGCTCTTCTTGACGACGTACCGAACCAAGTCCTTCCTGTCGAAGGCGGAGCAAAAGGAACTCCTGGACCTGTTCGCGCAGCATGGTGCTGCTCCGGGAACCATCGCTCACTACGTGTCTGCAGATAATTCGGCTGGTTGGCTCGTCAACGAAGCGGAGGACGCCACTGGCGGATTCGCGACGGTCGTTCAGTACCAGCAATACATCGAGTTCGAGACGAAGCCAATCCTGACGATTGACGATGCGTTGCCACACTTTATGGAGGCCGCAGGGTAATCGGCGACGCCCTTTGGCGCATCCTTGGCCCCCGGTTTCGGCCTCGAGCTTCGTCGCGCCCCTCTTCGAGCCTCTGGCGCGATGAACCACGACGCCGAGGCCTTCTATTGCGCCGACCAGAGTTGGCGAATGGTGAACGCCGACCGGCAGGGCTTTATCGTCTATCCCCGTTCAGTGCAGTTCGCCGAAATACACTCCGGCCAGCCTTCCGAGCTGGTGTGCGGGTTCGATCTCCGTCGCCCGCTCTCATGTTCTCCACGGTCGAACCGCGACCCCTCGCTGATTCCCGGGGACGCGCACACTAAGGGTGGTCCTCATGGCGAGTTCTGTGAAACGGCCCGGACAAGGAAGGAACCGCCTTGAACGGCGGGTCGCGAGGACCCTGTCAGTGGTCCTGGGTACGATCACGCTGGTCGCAGCCTGCACGGGACCGCTCCCGAGTCTGGTCGCCACGGCGGCGGCTGCGGCATCCAACTCGACGGCGACGCCTGACCGGGTGACCTCACTCCCCGGTCTGGGGACGGTGGGGACGCAGTTCGCCGGCTACTCCTCGGTCGACGCTCGTCCGTGCAGCAACGTGCGCTGCAGTGGTCCGGGCGATGCCGGCCTCTTCTATTGGTTTGTCGGCAAGTCCGGCGGCGGCTACGCGTCGGCACCGACCATCCTGTGGACCAACGGCGGTCCCGGGGCCACCAGCTTCTGGGGCTTCTTCACCGAGAACGGTCCCTACGTCGTGAGCAAGGGCGGCCAACTGCACGAGCGTCCGATGGCGTGGAACGACACGGCCAACTATCTGATCTTCGATCAGCCGCTCGGCGTCGGGCTGTCCTTCGCCCCCCCGTCCCAACAACCGGCCAACGTCCAACAGGGCGTCGACCAGTGGTACGCGGCCCTCGTTCACTTCCTCAGCCTCCATCCCGAGATTGCGGCCAACCCCGTCATCCTGGCCGGCGAGTCCTACGGCGGTACCTACGACGCCTTGCTGGCCGAGGCGATCCTCAACGGCAACGCTCGTGCCGGACGCCAGGTCGTCCACCTGGGCGGGGTGATCATCGCCGCCGGCTGGGTCGACCCGGTCGTCCAGCAGTCCATGGACACGACCTACGCCCTCACCCATGGCCTGATCACCAGCGCAGACAAGAGACGGCTTGATCAGACGTTCGCTCAGTGCCAGGCCGCCGTGTCGGCGCAGACTCCGTCCTCGCCCGAGGCCAACGACGAGTGCGGCAAGATCAAGACGGCCATCGGCGACATCAGTGGGTTGTACCTCCTCAATACGGCCCAGACGGGCGACCCCCCGACCGGTCCGATGATCGCCTACCTGAACCAGCCCGAAGTGCGAACCGCCATCCATGCCACGTCGTCTGGGACCTACCGCCTCTACTCCGAGAGCATCGGCTCGCGCTATGTCGTCGGCGAACAGGACTCCTACCTCACCACCGTCCAGGACGTCGTCGATCGCGGTGTCCCGGTGATGGTCGTCTCCGGCCTCAATGATGCAACCGATGTGAACGTCCTCGGCACCGGGGCGTGGCTCGACCTCCTGCAAGGTGCGCGAGCACAGGCCTTCCAGTCGGCCCCGACCGTCCAGTGGAAGGACGGACCGGGCAACCACGTCCTCGGCTATGTCCAACGAGGCGGGTGGCCTTCGTTGGGTGAAAGTTCTCGACGCCGGTCATCTGGCTGTCCTCGACCAGCCGCTCCTCATCAACCTCATCGACCGGGAGTTGTTGGCTCCGGCGAGCTGATCTCGGGCTCGGTCGGTTGGAGACCGATCGGCGGCGAGGCCCGGGTTGACATCGGTGCTCAGGCCTTCGCTTGCTGTGCCGATGGGCGCGCCGGCGTCGGAGCTGGGCTGCTCGGCGGTCGCGTCTCGCCCCGCGCCTCTGCCTGCCGGGCCGCCGCCTCTTTGGCCCGCTGCGCGGCATTACCCGATGTCCAACGGAGGAACGCCGGCAGCAGGATGGTGGGAAAGACGATGGGCAGCAAGAGGAGCTGCAGCCAGTCCCACAGGGTGTTGCCCGGGTAGCCGGTCCACGTCCACCTCCCGGCGTACCCGCCGATGAGGGTGACGACCCAGGCGATGCCGAACGTCGTGAACACGGCGATGTGCGTTGTGTTGACCTCCCGGCTGGTCGTGGGCCAGGCCCGAATGGTGACGAGGGTCACGGGCAACACGATCAACGTCAACCAGTTCCACAGGGAGTTGCCACTGAAACCGGTCCAGTGCAGCGGCACGAGGTAGCCAACGGCCACAAAGACCCAGAACGCGGCGACCAGACCGGCCAGCGTCAGCTTTCGAGTCCGGCCCATGTGCTCGGAATAACGCAACCACAGGGGAAGCAGCCCGAAGGCAAGGGGAAGCAACAAGAGGTGCAGCCAGTCCCACAACTGATTGTTGGTCTGGAACCCCGTCCACGCCCAGCCGGCGCCGTAGCCCCCGATGAGCACCACCACCAAGAACGCCGCTGCCGCAAGGGCGATGCCCACCTTGAGGCGCGAGTCGGACCACCGCGGGTGGACCCGTGACGGCGTCTCGCCGGCCGCGGCCGCCGTCTCCGGGCCGGACGAGCCACCATCGGTCCGGTCACGTGCCCGAGGGATCGCTGCCACCTGTTCGGCCGACGGGGCCCAGGGCAGGTCGACTTGGCGCAACCTACTGGCGAGACCGTCCCGCATGGCCAGTTGGACCTGCGCCTGGAGCTGCTCGATCTCGATGGCATCGCCCGCCCCGGGCGGGAGGGTGCCGGTTCCTTCCGAACCATCCAACTCGGCCAGGGCCCGGAGGCCGAGCAGCTCATCGGCTCCGATCGTGATACGGAGGTCGTGCATGTCCAGTCCCCTTCGCGCTCGAGGCACGGCGTCGTCCGGACATTCTGCCGCACGCCGCGGTGTCGAGCACCGATACGGCCGGCGGTGTCGAGCACCGATACGGCCGGCGGTGTCGAGCACCGATACGGCCGGCGGTGTCGAGCACCGATACGGCCGGCGGTGTCGAGCACCGATACGGCTAGGCGGCCCTGCCCGTCCGTATCCGCCGCCGCTCCCGCTCGGACATCCCGCCCCACCATCCCACGATCCAGGGATCGGCGATGGCGTACTCGGCGCAGTCGGACCTGACCGGACACCGGTCGCACAAGGCCCTGGCCCGATCGTAGGCCTCACCTCCGCGACCGGTGAAGAACGTCTCGATCGGCTCGCCCCGACAGGCTCCTCGGAGCATCCACCTCGGCCGCTCGTGCCCGGCGGACGGGAGGTCGGCGGTACGGTGCTCCATCAGCCCGCGGCATGCGACGACCACGCCGCTCGATCGGTGCGTGGCCCGGGGGCCAGGATCCTTGTGCTCAGCGGACACAGTGACAGGGCAAACGGCGGTGACTGGGCAAACGGCCATAGCAGGGAAACGGGCAAACGGGGCAGACCTTGCGCTCGTCACTTTCCCGCGGCGGGGCAGCCTTCCACGGCGGGGCTCTCACGCCCTTGTCCGGTCGTTCAGCGTTCCAGGTTCGCCTCGATGGCCTGTCGGACGGCCGGGTCGGTCTCACAGGCGCGGATCATCGCCCGGAGGAGAGCCGAGGCGCTGGTCCTCGACTCCCACGCCGCCTCTCGCAACCACTCCCGCTGGTGATGGTCGAGGTAGAGGGGCAGGTTGTGGGGCCGGCGGTCACGCCCCCTGATGCTCCGGAAGGGCTCCGCCGATCGGTCGGCGGATCGGTCGGCCGAGCCGGCGATCTTCTCGGCGATCCCCCGGGTCATCGCGTCCGGCGCCTCGTGGCCCTCTTCAAGACGGCCATGTATTCGTCGAGGCCCTCCCGGTAGAGGCGGGCGGCCGGACCGGCGGCGATCCCCACCCGCTCAGGGACGACCCCCCATACGGGCACCTTCTCCCGTGTCCAGCCCTCGACCGTCTCGGTCAAGTCGTTGGTCCCCAAGCGCGCCGCACAGACCACGATCCCGTAGGGGATGCGGTCGGGGACCAACTCCAAGGTGGCCGCAACCCGGGTCGGCTCCACTCCCCCGGCTCGGGTCGGGATGATCACGGCGTCGGCTCGGGCCAGAGCCGACTTGACGATCCGCTCATCGCCGGGAGGCGTGTCGACCACCACCACCGAGTCGGAATCGGCCATGGCCCGGGTGACCGTTCTCTCCGAGGGCGCCTCCACCAGGTCGACGCCCTCCACGGGGTTGTCCTCGAACCACTCGGCCGACGACGCCTGCCGGTCGGCGTCGACCAGCACCACCGAGGCATAGCCCTGCTCGACGGCCGCCGCGGCCAGGTACACGGCCGTAGTGGTCTTGCCCACACCACCTTTGACGTTGCTCACGACGATGTTCATGCTGCCACTGTACGTCATGTACGTACATCGTCGACGTCCGGTTGGTGCCTACCATGAGCGGGACCATGCCTCTGATCGAACTCCACACCGGCGCCATCGCCGCCGGTGGCGGCTGCGTGGCTCGGGCCGACGACGGACGGGTCGTGTTCGTGCGCCACGCCCTTCCCGGCGAACGGGTCGCCGCCGTCATCACCGCAGAGACCACCTCGTTCCTCCGAGCCGATGCAGTCGAGATCCTCGAGGCCTCGTCCGATCGGGTGGAACCACCGTGTCCCTACGCCGGGCCCGGACGCTGCGGGGGCTGTGACTTCCAGCACGTCGACCTGGCCGCCCAACGGAGGTTGAAGGCTGCGCTCGTGGCCGAGCAATTGCGGCGCATCGCATCGGTCGATCTCGAGGTGACGGTCGAGGAGGTGCCGGGCGCGCCGAGCGGCCTGGGGTGGCGGACCCGGATTCGTTTCGCAGTGGACCGGGACGGGCGGGTCGGCCTGCGCCGGCATCGTTCGCATGACATCGAGCCCGTTGACCGCTGCCTGATCGCCACGGCAGGGCTGGAAGCGCTCGAGGTCGAGCGAGCCCGTTGGCCCGGAGCCGAGGAGGTCGACGTGCATGCTGTACCCGATGGGGGCCAGGTGGTCTCGGTGCGCTCGGGGCGAGGGCGGCTCGGTCCTGTCCCTCGAGTCGACGCCGGCCTGGTGGTCGACGGGCACACCCGGCGCCGGCCCGACTCGGTCCACTGCAACGTTCTCCATCGTTCGTACCGGGTGACCGCCGGATCCTTCTGGCAGGTGCACCCGGGGGCGGCGCCGTTGCTGGCCCAGGCCGTGCTGGATGTCACCGAACCGAGGAGGGGCGAGCACGTGCTCGATCTCTTCGCCGGAGTCGGGCTGTTCACCGCCCTGATCGGTGATCTCGTCGGACCGTCGGGGACGGTCGTGGCCGTCGAACGCGCCGCCCGGGCCTGTGCCGACGCCCGGCACAACGTCGCCGGACTGGACCATGTCGAGATCCGCAAGGCGAGCGTCAGCCCTACGCTCGTCGCCGAGCACGTCGGCCACCCCGACCTGGTCGTCCTGGATCCCGGCCGGGAGGGAGCCGGACGCCCGGTCATGGCTGCCCTGGCCGCCCTCGAACCCGGTCCTCGACGGATCGCCTACGTGTCATGTGAGCCGGCCTCGTTCGCCCGGGATCTCCGGGTCATGCTCGATGCCGGATGGACCTTGCCCGCGTTGCGGGCGTTCGACCTGTTCCCCATGACCGAGCATGTCGAGTTGCTCGGTGTCCTCGATCCCCCGACCGGCTGAACAGGCGCCGGCTACGGCTCGACCCCCGGCACGACCAGCCCGTCCTCCAGGTAGCGACACCGGTCCCCTTCGGACCAGGCGCTCACCCGGCGCCGGAGGGGGCCGCTCAGCAGGTCGAGGGCAGCGGCTCGCTCGGCCAGCCGGTACTCCGAGAGCTCCTCGGCCTGCAGCGCGATGTGGTCGAAGAAAGCGTCGTCGAACCGGCCGCAGGCGAACAGGAACCGAAAGCCGCCCGGCTTGTGCCCTCGAGGGCGGAGGAAGTCCACGACCACGAGCCGCCCGGCCTCCACCACGAGGCCGGTCTCCTCGGCCACCTCGCGGCGGCACGCCTCCCACGGCGTCTCCCCGTCCGCCTCCATCATCCCGCCGGGGATCGTCCAACCCGACTTGTAGTTCGGCTTGACGATGAGGAGGCGATCGTCACGGTCGTACAGCAGGGCCCCGGCCGACGCCGGGATTCTGGGGATCTGGAACGACGGCTGGTCGGTTGCCGGAGCGCCCTCCGTCGCCCTCATCCGACCGGGGCCGGCGCTCGGCAGTCGAGGACGGCCGCCCCCGACACGCGGTCCGAAGCCAGGTCGGCGAGTGCCCGGGGGGCCTCGTCCAGCCGGTAGTCGGTAGTGGTGACCCGTATCGGGATCCGGGCGGCCAGGGCCAGGAGGGCTTCCCCGTCCCGGCGGGTGTTGGCGGTCACGCTGACCAGGGCCCGCTCCTCGAACAGGTGCGTCTGATACGAGAGCGGCGGGATGTCGGAGAGATAGATGCCGGCCACCGACAGGGTCCCACCCCGATCCAGCCCGGCCAGCGCCGGAGGCACCAGGGTCCCGACGGGGGCGAACAGGATGGCCGCGTCGAGGGGCTCGGGTGGGGGCACCTCGGCTCCTTGGGCCGTGGCCACGCCGAGATCCAGGGCCAGCTGCCGGGCCTCGGCACTGCGGGTCATGACGTGCACCGTCGCCCCCTCGAACATCGCCACCTGGGCAGCGAGATGGGCGGAGGCACCGAACCCGTAGATGCCGAGGGTCCCGCCGGGCCGAAGGTTGCTCCGCCGGAGGGCCCGGTAGCCGATGATGCCGGCGCACAGCAGGGGGGCGGCCTGTTCGTCGGGGATGTCGGCCGGGAGGACGTAGGCGTAGTCCTCGTGCACGGTGGCGAACTCGGCGAACCCCCCGTCGTCGTCCCAGCCGGTGAACCGGGGGGCCAGGCACAGGTTCTCGTCCCCCCGCTGGCAGAAGCGGCAGACACCACAGGTCCAGCGGAGCCAGGCAATCCCGATCCGCTGGCCCGTCTCGAACCGGGTGGCCCCCGGGCCTATGGCGTCGACCACCCCCACGATCTCGTGCCCGGGCACGACGCCGACCCGGTGGGGTGGCAGGTCTCCCTCGGCGACATGGAGGTCGGTCCGGCACACCCCGCACACCGACACTCGGACCCGCACCTCATGGTCCCCGGGCTCGGGGGGGTCTCGCTCGACCAGACGCAGCGGACCATCGCCGATGGGCGACGGTCTGTCGACGGTCCAGGCGCGCATGGCCCCTAGGAGGCCTTTCGCCGACTCCTGGCCCCGGCCTCTGCCTGCTTCTTGGCTCCGGTCGCCCGCTTGACCGGTGTCACCTTCTTCGGTGCCGCCTTCTTCGGTGCCACCTTCCGGGCCGCCGCCTTCTTCGTCCCCGTCCCCCGTTTCGCACCTCCGCCCGAGGCCTGGGCGCGTACACCGCCACTGCGCCCGCTCGCCGCCTTCACGCTGGCGTTGAGCGCGTCCATCAGGTCGATGACCTTGGTCGGCTCCCGGGGAGCGGTTTCGGTGACGACCTCCTCGCCCTCGCGCTTGCGGTCGATGATCTCCTGCACCTTTTGCCGGTGGGTGTCGGCATAGTTGCTCGGATCCCATTCGGTCACCATGGAATCGATGAGCAGGTTCGCCATCTCGAGCTCGCGCTTGGAGAAGTCCTCTTCGCCGGAGATCCGGGGGAGCTCGTCGGCCGGCGAGAGCACCTCGTCGGCAAAGTACATCGTCTCCAAGGCCAGGACCTCTCGATCGGGCCTGATGGCGACCAGGTACTCCTTGTTGCGCATGACGAAGGTGGCCACCCCGATCTTGTTTGCCTCCCGCATGGCCTGTCGCAGCAGTGCGTAGGCCTTGGCCGCGGCCTCGCCCTCAGGGGCGAGGTAGTACGTCGTCCGGTAGTACGTGGGGTCGATCTCCTCGAGCTCCACGAAGTCGGTGATCTCGATGGTGCGGGAGCGTTCGGGCTCGGCCGAGGCGAGCTCCTCGGGCGTCAGGATGACGAAGTCCCCGCCACCCACGTCGGCCCCCTTGACGATGTGCGATGAGTCGACCTCCTCACCCGTCCGCTCGTTGACCTTCTTGTATCGGATCCTGTCCGAGGTCCCCTCCTCGAACTGATTGAAGTGGATCGACTTGTCCTTGGTCGCCGGGTACAGGCCGACCGGTACGTTGACGAGGCCGAAGCTCAGCGATCCCTTCCAGATTGTGCGTGCCACGGCCCCTAGTTTTACCCAGGTGGGGGGTAATCCACCACCCTGTTACACCCATTCGCCAAACTGGCCCCATGTCTTTCGGCGAAGCCCTCACCGACGTTGACCGTGCCGTCGGGCTGACCCGCGGCATCGCCACGTTGATCCCCGACGACCTCTGTACCGGAAATCTAGGCCTTGAGCTGGGGTTGAGCCTATGGATGCGCCGGGCCGACCTGGCCGTGGCCGACGCCTGCTCCATCCTCTTGACGGTACGGGATGCGCTGGTGGCGGCGTCGGGTCTCGATCCGGACCATGAGCCGATCCCCCTGCTCGCCGGGGACGATCGGACGGCAACCCTCGGGTTGGCCATCTATCTCCATGGCCTGGTCGACCGGGCCGCATCCCACACCGGCCGCTCCCGGCACACCGTGGCCGAAGAGGCGGTAGCCGCACTTCGGGGCTGAGGAATTGCCGCTCAGAAGCGCCTGACGGTGCTGACGAGCTCAGTTCAAGCGCAGGGCGTTCGGTCGAGTTCGAACCAGACCGCCTTTCCCGGAACGCGAGCGAAGACACCCCATCGCGAGGCGACGGCGTCGACGATGGACAGGCCGCGACCACCCTCGGCGTACGGCGCGGCCCGCCGGGGCGACACGGGCACGTCGGAACGGTCCCCGACCATCACCTTCACCCGCTCCTCGTCGACGTCGACGGCGAGGTCGATCGGTCCCAGGCCGTGGACGACGGCGTTGGTCACGACCTCATCGACCAGCAATACCGCCAGCGTGACCAGGTCATCGTCGGAGGGCTCCATCGACCTCCGGACGACCGCCCGCGCCTCGCTCACCGCCCCTGGCTTTGACTGGAGGGACCGAGTCACAGCAACCATGTCCGTGGCCCATACCCCGACCTGGAGCACCCGAATCCTCGATGCCTGGGCCAACTGCCCGAGTCCGTCCCCTCCGAGGTCCCCTCAGCCCTGATCTCGTAGGACCAGGTAGACGTTGTCGTCCACCGCGAACGAGTTGATCACCTCGTAGCCCTCCGCTCCCAGCGTGTCGAGCTCCTCTTCGAGCAAGCGTCGCGGCTCGGCGTTCACCAACCGACCGCCGTGGATCCGCAGGACTCGGTGCGAGGGGCTCACGCTCCAAGGCTACCGCCGGTTCCGGCCGCCTTCGGGGCCTGCTCTGGAGGTCCGCGCCGTGGACTGGGCTGGGTGACCCGCGGGGTCGGTACCGCCGCCGACACGGGAACTCAGGCCAGAAGGGAGGGCTCCCGGACGGCGCCGTCGCTACTGGGCCCTGAGTCGGGGCGTACCCGGACGTACCATTCGTTGCCCCAGACCGCCGTGAACACATCCTCTGACATGGCCAAGAAGAACCCGGTGTCCCCGATCTGGGATGCGTGGGCCTTCATGGCTGACCGCTTGATGTCGAGGTACTCGCGCACGTCGACCTCGGTGGTGACCCGCGCCCCGGGCACACCGATGGTCTCGAACATCTCGTTCATCTCCGGTGTGACCTCCATGCCGGTCCCCTGGACGGTCGGCATGAGCTCTTGGAGGTAGGTGCGGTCGACGGTGGCCATGTACACCCGTCGGGTGCCGGCCAGGTCGGCCGCCCGCAGCCCGACCCGGTGCACCATGACGTGGTCGGGATGGCCGTAGCCCCCGTGCTCGTCGTAGGCCACGAGGACATCGGCGTCCTCGTCCTCCAGGATGCCGGCCAGCAATCGTGCCGCCTCGTCCACGTCGGCAGCGGCGAAGGCTCCGGGCTGTGTGTTCGAGTCCTCCCCGGCCATGCCCGAGTCGTGATAGCCCAGGAATTCCTGACGGGCGATGCCCAGCACCCGGCACGACTCGGCCAGTTCCTCGACCCGGCGATCGGTCAGGGCCTCGCCGTCGACCAGCAGGCCGTCGGGCACCTCCCCCAGTTCGCCCCGGGTGGCAGTGACCAGGACGACTCGGTGACCCTCGCCCACCAGCCGGGCGATGGTGCCGCCTGTGGTGGTCACCTCGTCGTCGGGGTGGGCGTGAAGAAAGACCACGGTCGCCATTGGGCCGAGGTTACCGGGCGGCCCGACGAACACCGGTCGTCGCCCGCGTCCGATGTCCTGTCCGTCCCGGGTCGGCGGCTGACCGCGCCGGCCACTCAGCCGAACGGCAGCTGTGGCTCGTCGGCCAACGAGAGCTGCGCCCGCGCCCCGGGCGAGCGGCCGCGGGCCCGGCCCGTGACGGCAAAGACGCGATCGGGTGCGAAGGACCGCACCTTGCGGTCGCCGAGGCGCCCACCCACCACCTCGATCGACTCGCTGCCGTTGCGCTCGTTGACCACCCGAGCCCGGAACTCCCAGGTCATGCCCCGCCCGCGCACCCCTTCGATCCGGACCGGATCCCCCGCCTGCAGCCCGTTCCAGGTCTCGTGACGGTGCAGGTGCGAGGCGGCCTCTGCCGCCGCCCGCTTGGCCGTGGGTCGTGCCGCCACGCTCAGCCGCTCACCGGGAGGCCAGGGACCGCGCCCGCGTCGGCTGGTGCATCGGGCCGCGCCCGGATCGCGTGGGGGCGGTCGGGGGCCGTCCTCATCGATGATCGGGCCCGATCGATGTGCTGAGCGGCATAGCGCCTGAGCGTCGCAACTCGGGGGAGGATTTCGGGCACACCCTGAACCTACCGGAGCGGGTCAACGACGGGAATGGGCGCCCCTCCCCCGGGCAGGCACCCCGGCTCGCTCGGCCCGGACGGCCCGGACCCGGTGCAAGATGACGGCGATGATGGCCAGGACGGCCAGCACGGCGGCGATGTACCCGGCGTACCTGAAGCCCTTGATCACGTGCTCATAGCTTGCCCCCAGGCTGTAGCCGATACTGGCCAGGGCGGTACACCATGCCGCACAGCCGATGACGGTGAACAAGGCGAACTTCCCCAGCGCCATCTCGCCCAGGCCGGCGGCGAGCGAGATGAACGAGCGGAGCAGCGGGATGAAGCGGACATAGAGGACGGCCCATTCACCGCGATGGTTGAACCAGTCCTCGGCGCGATCGAGGTCCTTGTGGGTGAGCAACACGTACTTGCCCACGCGGTCCACCAACGGCCGGCCACCGAAGAAACCGATGCCGTAGCCGAGGAACGATCCGATCAGCTCACCCAGCGTCGCCACCACGATCACCAGGATCAGGCTGAGGTGATCGTTGCCGTTGGTGGCCACCTGGCCACTGGCCAGGACACCTCCGTAGGCGATCGCCACCTCGGAGCCCACCGGAATGCACATCGAGGAGAGCAGCGTGGCGCCAAAGATCGCCAGGTAGCCCCACGTCTGCAGGAAGTGCTCCATAGGCCCCCTTTTCTAGTTGGTCGCCGACCATGGGTGGTACCACTTTCCCGGCCCGCGTTCTTGGGGAACTCTCAGACTGGCGTTCTCCACCATCGCGGCGGCTACCGTCCCCGGGATGGGCGACGACACGACGAGCGGACGCCAGGAGGGTCTCCGCTGCGTGACCGCCGACGGTCTGGCCATCGCTCTCACCGACTTCGGGGGTACCGGCCCCGACCTCCTCTTGGTTCACGCCACCGGGTTCTGTGCCGCCGTCCTCGAACCGCTGGCCCAGGGGCTCACCGCGGACTTTCACTGCTGGGGACTCGATCTGCGCGGCCATGGGCACTCGGACCGGCCTCCCGACGGCAACTTCGCCTGGTCGGGCTTCGCCTTGGACGTGCTGGCCGCGCTCGACCACCTGGGCCTGAGCCAGCCGTTCGCCTTCGGGCACTCGTGTGGCGGCGCGTCCGTGCTGCTGGCCGAAGAAGCCAGGCCGGGCACGTTCGCCGGCCTCTACTGCTTCGAGCCGGTGGTGTTCCCCATCGACGACCCGGATGAGGACGTCCAGCCCGACAACCCCCTGGCCGTGGGGGCCCTGAAGCGCCGAGAGACCTTTCCCTCGCGGGCTGACGCCCTGGCCAACTTCAGCACCAAACCCCCCTTCAGCGTGCTCGATCCAGCCGCCCTGGCCGCGTACGTCGATGGCGGCTTCGAGCTCGTGCCCGCCGAGGACGGTGGTGACGGCCGGATCGTGCGGCTGTGCTGCCGGCGAGAAGACGAATCGGCCGTCTACGCCCAGAGCTTCTCGCACGGAGCGTTCGCCAACCTGGGCTCGATCGAGTGCCCGGTGACGCTGGCCTGTGGCGAGCTGACCGACGCGCTCGGCCTGTCCTTCCTGGAGCAGGACGCTGCCCGGCTGGCGCGCCCGGCGATCGAGGTCTTCGGCGGCATGGGTCACTTCGGGCCCATGGAACGACCGGGCGAGGTCGCCGGGTCGGTGCGGCGAACCCTGGTCCCTGTGGCCGACACACCCCCGTCGTAACCTGTCAGCATGTCCTACGCCTTGCCTCGTTCGCTCTCACCTTCCAAGGTGGCGAGCTTTCGCGACTGCGCCCTGGCTTTCCGGTTCTCAGCCATCGAACGCCTGCCCGAGCCGTCGTCGCCGGCGATGGTGAAGGGCACACTCGTCCACTCGGCATTGGAGCGGCTGTTCTGGTACCACGAGCGGGGCGACCGCTCGGAGTCGGTCGGGCTGGCCGAGCTGGCTGCCGCCTGGGACGAGGTGCAGTCGGACCCGGAATTCATCTCCCTCGGGCTCACCGCCGACGAGGCCCGGGCGTTCCGTGAGGACGGCGCCACCTTGGTCCGGAACTATTTCCGCCTCGAGGATCCCGACCACGTTCGTGCCGTCGGGACGGAGCTCACCCTCGATGCCGAGCTGGGTGGTGTCCGCCTCCGGGGGATCATCGACCGGCTCGACCTCACCGAGGACGGCGAACTGGTCGTGATCGACTACAAGACGGGCAGGGCTCCCTCGCAGGCCTACGAACAGTCCAAGCTGGTGGGCGTCCACATCTATGCGCTGTTGTGCGAGGAGGTGCTCGGCCAGCGCCCGGCCCGGGTGGAGCTCCTCCACCTCCGAGAACCCACGGTGATCACCGCCCAGCCGTCCGATCAGGCCATCCGCGGGCACCGGCAGCGGACCGCCGCCGTCTGGTCGGCCATCGAGCGAGCGTGCCGGGACGAGGACTTCCGGCCCAAGACCTCGGCGCTGTGCACCCATTGCCACTTTCAGCCCTTCTGCCCGGCGTTCGGCGGCGACCCGGACCTCGCCGCGCCGACGCTCCTGGGCCTCCCCGTCGCCCACCGGGGGGCGGCGTGACCGGCGAGGCAGCCCGGGAGCAGCCGGTCGTGGGCCGGAGCGGCCTGTTGGCCAAGATCGGTGACCTGAGCTCGCTGACCGGGAGGGATGCCATCCGCCTGCTCGACGATCAGGTCGACACCTGGTTCGCGCCCTTCCGAGGAGTGCCCTCGATCGACACGCTCGCACGGGTCGTCTCCGGGCTCGGCGATCACGGTCTGGTGTGGGCGGTCTCCACCGCGTGGCGCGCCCGGCGATCGGGGGCACGGCGGAACCGGGCCGTGCGGGCCTTGGCGGTGGCCGGTGTGGAGTCGAGCGTGGTGAATGCCGCCCTGAAGGCCTTCGTGGGGCGCCCTCGTCCCGACCCCAGCGACCTCCGTCTCGGTGACAACGTCGTCCCCTTCCGCGAGCCCCGGACCAGCAGCTTTCCCAGTGGGCACACCCTGGCTGCCTTCTGCGCGGCCACCGTCCTCTCCGAACGCGGCGACCTCGGCGGGAACGCCCTGCTGTTCGCCTGCGCCGGCATGGTGGGCGCGAGCCGGATCCATCTCCAGGCCCATCACGCGTCAGACGTCCTCGGCGGCGTGGTCATCGGGTCGGCCCTCGGGGTACTGGGCCGGCGGTTCGTCTGAGCCCGCACCGGGCATCGGGGTCACCCGTCGAGCCGGAATCCTGGTGCTCACCGGAATGCCTCGGGCCCGAGCGCTGTTGCACGTCGTATGACGATTCCGACCTCTTTCGCAGTGACCTGGGACTATCGGTGCCCCTTTGCCAGGAACGCCCATGAGCACATCCTCGATGCCCTGGACGCCGGGGCGCCATGGGAGGTCACCTTCGTCCCGTTCTTCTTGAACCAGAGCCATGTGCCCGAGGGTGGCACCCCGTCCTGGGTGGACCCCGGCCACATTCCCGACCTGCTCTCGCTCGAAGCGGGGATCGTCGTCAGGGACCGCTTTCCCGAGCACTTTGCCGCCGTGCACCGGTCGCTGTTCGCGGCCCGCCACGACGAGGGCGGTGATCTCCGTGACCGGGATGTCGTCTCAAAGGCGCTCGAGCGGGTTGGCGTCCCGGTGGACGCCGTGCTGGCCGAAGTGGACGACGGCTGGCCGAGGACCGTGGCCCGCACCGAGCACGAGCAGGTAGTGGGCAGCCACCACGTCTTCGGCGTCCCCACGTTCATCGTCGGAGACGACGCCGTCTTTGCCCGGCTGATGACCCGGCCCGAGGGCGATGGCGCCAAGGCCCGCGACACCATCGACCGGGTGCTGGCCCTCCTCGTCGACCATCCCGAGCTCAACGAGTTCAAGCACACCCGCATCCCCCGCTGAGCCCGACGGCACCCACTGGCCCGGGGTGGGTCGGACTAACAGGAGCCCGAGCTCGGACGGCGACTGCCGACGCCCGACTCAGGCGCCAACCAGGCCGGCGAGCGCCTCGACCGAAGCGCTGATCTCGCCGGCAGTGCCGAAGGGCGCACCGATGAAATCAGTGGACCCGATGTCGGCCAACCGGCGGACCTGTGCGGACACCTCCTCCTCGGAGCCCACGATGGCGACATCGGCCGGTCCGGCAGCGCCCTCCCGATCGAGCATGGCCCGGTAGGACGGTAGCCCGCCGTAGATGGCGAAGAGCTCGGCCGCCTTCCCCCTGGCCGCGGCGATGTCGTTCGTCACACAGACCGGGAGGCCGACGGCCACCCGGGGCTCCGGCCGGCCGGCTTCGGCCGCGGCTTTCCGGATCACGGGCACGACGTGGGACTCGATGGTGGACGGCCCCGTCATCCAGGTGACCGTCCCTGACGCCAGACGGGCGGCCAGACCCAGCATGATCGGCCCGAGCGCGGCGACCAGGACAGGCGGGGCGGGCGCCTCGATCTCGAGGGCGCCGAAGGTGGCGGCCCGCAGCGTCTCACCGGTGAAGGCGACCTGCTCGCCCATGAGCAGGGGCATCAGGATGGAGAGGTACTCCCGCATGTGGCGAGCCGGATGCTCGAAGGACTGCCCGAACACGTTCTCGATCACCACCTGGTGCGAGAGCCCGATGCCGAGGGTCAGGCGTCCGCCGGTGGCCGCCTGGACGGTGAGGGCCTGGCCGGCCAGCATCACCGGATTGCGGGGATAGGTCGGAACGACGGCCGTACCCAACTCGATGTCGGGCACTTCGCGTCCGATCACGGCCAGCAGGGTCAAGGCGTCGTAGCCGAAGATCTGCGACGCCCAGGCCGAATCGAGGCCTGCGGCGCGCAGCCCACCGACCTGTGCGATCACGTCGTCGATCGGCTGGCCCACATCGAACATCACACCGATTCTCATGCCTGCCTCCCCACGACCGACAACGGGTGCGATCGGTCACCGCCACCGTACCGGGCGGCGATCGTCCGGTCCCGCCGTGCCTGGACGGGACGCCAATGTGTACGAGCCAGACCGGTCGGCCACAATACGGGGCATGTCCGTTGCCATCGTCATGGGAAGCTCATCCGACGCATCGATCATGGACGATGCGGTCCAGACCCTCCGTTCGTTCGGCGTCCCTGTCGAGGTGCGGGTCATCTCCGCCCATCGGACCCCCGATGACGCCATCGAGTTCGCCCGGACGGCGGCCGATCGGGGGGTGCGGGTGCTCATCGCCGCAGCAGGCGGGGCCGCCCATCTGGCCGGGGTCCTGGCCGCCGCCACCCCACTCCCGGTGATCGGCGTCCCGGTGGCCCTGGCCAACCTGGGAGGCCTCGATTCCCTCCTGGCCATGGTGCAGATGCCCAAGGGCGTCCCCGTGGCCACCGTGGCCGTCAACGGGGCGCGGAACGCCGCCCTGCTGGCCGTGCGGATGCTCGCCCTCGCCGACGAGCGGCTGGCGGACGAACAAGACCGATTCCGACGGGAGCTGGCCGACCAGGTGCACACCATGGACGCCGAGGTCCGGGCCCGCTACGCCGACTGACCCACCCCGTCGGCCCCCGGCCGGTCCGGATCGTCCACCCGAGTGCCGGCCTGGTCGTCGGCCCGGCCACCGGTGCCGTCCTGCCCCTCGACTCGGGGTCCGGCCTCCGCCTTCGTGGCCCCGGCCGCACGGGCACCGGCCGTCGCTCCTCCCGTGCTCCCGATCACCGACGGCGCCGGCATGACGGTCGAGAGCGGGACCGTGCCGGGGCCACCTCCGCTTGTCTTCGCGCCTCCTTCCGGCGAGCTCATGCCGATGGTGCCGTTGACGAAGCCGGCCAGGATCTCGATCGGAAGGGGGAACACCAGCGTCGAGTTGTTCTCACCGGCCACCTCGGCCAGCGTCTGCAGCGTGCGCAACTGCATGGCTCCCGGCGATTCGTAGAGCGTGGCTGCTGCCTCGGCCAGCTCCCTACTGGCTCCGAGCTCGCCGCTGGCCGCGATGACCTTGGCCCGCCGTTCCCGCTCGGCCTCGGCTTGGCGGGCCATGGCCCGCAGCAGCTCGGGTGGCAGGACGATATCCCGGATCTCCACTTGCCGGACCTCGACGCCCCAGGTGTGGGTGGATGCCCCGATGGCCGTCTTGAGCTCGTCGTTCACATCGTCCCGGTGGGCGAGGATGTTGTCGAGCTGGTGGCGGCCGACGATGGACCGCAGTGCGGTCATGGCCACGCGCTGGCTGGCGAAGCGGAAGTCGTCCACCCCGATGATGGCGCGTACCGGGTCGAGCACCTGGAAGTAGACGACCGCATCCACCTGGACGGTGACGTTGTCGGCGGTGATGACCGCCTGCTTGGGGATGTCCACGACCTCGACCCGCAGGGTCACCTTGACCAGCTTGTCCATCAGCGGCCACTTGACGATGATCCCGGGTCCCTTTGCCTCCTCCCGGATGCGGCCCAACCGGAAGAAGACGGCCCGCTCGTACTCGGTGACCACCTTGAACGTGCTGTGGGCCAGAGCGATGGCCAGGGCGACGAAAACCAGAGCACCGGCAGAGATCCCGAAAACGATCCCAGCTGTCGACGCCAGTATCGGCCCATGTACCACAAGCCCATCCTCGCGCCGTCGGCGGCCCTTGTCGTGTCGCACCGCCGAGCGGCACTCTCGGCCCGACCCATCCCGTGACTCCCGGCCGGGCCGACGGGCCGACGAGGCGCGCCACCCGAACGGGGAACTGCCCCGGACCTGGACCGTTATGCGCCCCGCGGCGCCAGGTCGGCTACGGCATCGGCAAGGTCCACCCCCACGGGGATGAGCCCGATGACCGGGATGGTCACTCCGTTGTCGACGTATCGCTGGAGGTGGGCACGGCACTCGGCCCCCGATCCGTGCACGAGCAACGAGTCGACCACCTCGTCGGGGATGGCGGCGAGGGCGGCCTTTCGGTCTCCGGCCTGCCAGGCCGACCACATGGGCTGCAGCTGGTCGCCCCGGCCCAGCCAGCGGTGGAACTGTGCGTACACCTCCACGTTGAGATAGGCGGCGATCATGCGCCGACCGACGGCCCGGGCCATCTCCGTGTCCTCGCAGGGGCACACGAAGATCCGGGCGGCGATGTCCTTCCCCGCCCCCACGTGGGGAACGACGGTGGCCACGTCGTCGGCCGACAACCAATTGATGATGGCCCCGTCGGCTTCCCTGCCGGCCAGCCGGAGCATGCCCGGCCGCAGGGCGGCCAAGAAGAGGGACGGCGGGCTCTCGACCGGGCGGGCCAGGCGGAACCCGCGGACGGTGAAGGTCTCGTAGGCCTGGTCGACCTTCTCGCCGGCGAGAGCGGCCCGCAGGAAGCGGAGGGTGTCCCGGGCCCGCTTGTAGGGCTCGGCGAACTCGATGTCGTTCCAGCGCTCCACGATCACGTTGGAGGAGGTGCCCAGCCCGAAGACGAACCGTCCCGGTGCGGCCTCGGCCATCGACGCCGCACTCTGGGCCATCAGCGCCGGCCCCCGGGTGTAGGCGGGGATGATCGCCACCCCGAGCCGGAGGCTGGGGGTCCACGCCGCGGCCAGCGCCAGGGGCGTGAGCCCGTCGGTCCCGTCGGTCTCGGCGGTCCACACGTCGGTGTAGCCGAGCGACGCCAGCCGTTCGAACCATTCCCGGTGCTCGTGGAGCGGGACCCCGTCGAAGGGGACGGTGATTCCGTACCTGGCCACCGAGCCCGATCCGGGTGTGGATGTCGGCTCTGGACCCGTCGGTGTCGTGCTCACGGCCCTAGTGATACACCCTTCCGCGAGGCTTGGCCCATGGAGCAACAACAACTGCCACTGATCGAAGCCACCGACCAGGTCCCCGGGCCCGACCAAGCCCCCGCCTCCGCATCGACGGCCTCGCCCGCAGGCACCTCACGCCCATCGGGCCGGCGGGGCCGGCCCGGCGCCCGGCAGCCTCGTCCGGCGCCGGGCACGGATTGGCGACTCGACGAGCACACCCGGGCGATCGGACGAGAGGGCGTGGCCGCCGCTCGGGCCCTGCTCAATCGGGCTGGTCGCGCCGCCTGACCAGCTGCGGCACTACGGTCGGGGGCATGTCGTCGGTCGCCGAGCGCCTGGGGTATGCCCCCGACGCCACACTGCTCATCTTGAACTGCGCCGAACTCGGCTTTTGCCACGCGGCCAACGTCGGCGTGTTCGAGTCCCTCCGGGAGGGCATCGGGACCAGCGCCTCCCTCATGGTCCCCGCCCCGTGGGCCCGGGAGTCCGCCTCCCGGTACCGGGGCGAGGATGTCGGAGTCCGTCTGACCCTCAATTCCGAGCACGAGCTCTACCGTTGGGGGCCCATCACCCAGGCTCCCTCGCTCCTCGACGGCGACGGCGGCTTCCCCCGGACGCTGACCGACGTCTGGGACCACGCCGATCTCGACGAGGTCCGCCGGGAGTGCCGGGCCCAGGTGGAACGGGCCGTCCTGTGGGGGTTCGACGTCAGCCATCTCGACACCCACCTCGATGCCCTGCTCCTCCGGCCCGAGTTCTTCGACGTCTACCTGGAGCTGGCCCTCGACTTCTCGCTCCCGCTCCGGCTCCTCGGCGCCGAGGCGGAGCCCAACGTCGGCTTCCCGTTCCGGCAACTGGCCGCCGAGGAGGACATCTTGTTCGCCGACCACTTCGTCACGCTGCCCACCGTCGGCGGCCGGGAGGCCTTCGAGCACGTCGTGGGCAACCTCCAGCCGGGGATCACCGAGATCACCTTCCGCCCGGCGGTTGACTGTGACGAGCTCAGGGCCACGTCGGACACCTGGCCCATGCGGGTCGCCGATCACATCCTTCTCGTCGCCGACCGGGGGCTCGACATGCTGATCGACCGGGCCGGGGCCATCCCGCTCGGCTACCGGCCCCTCCGGGACTTGATGCGCAAGAGCTGAGGAGCAGTCGGGACCTGCTCCTCAGGGCGGGCTCAGAATTCCGTGATCGCCAGGATGCGTCGCTCGAGGTCGCGGTACTCGGCGGCATTGGTGATCGGCAACAAGGCCAGCACCTTGCCCATGTTCCCGGCCACCTTCACCTTCCCCTGCATGAAGGCGGCATTGGCATCGAGCTCACCCTTTTGGATGGCCATGGCGTCGGCCCACTGCGTGGTCAGGGTCACCTCGGCATCGGCCAGGACCCCGAGAGCGCTCTCGCGGAGATGGCCGTCCTCGAGCACCCAGTAGTACTTGACGTCACCCTCGGGTCCGCCGGTGACTTCGTACTGCATGCGGGCGGTCGCACCGGGTCGGTCGGGCTGGTCAGTGGCCATGGCACGCGTCTCGTCGAACCACTCCGGTGAGAGCCACTTCGACATCGCTGACCTCCCTGTCGTCCTTCTCGGCCCCGTTCGTGCGGCCCCGCAACCAGCGACGGCTCGGGTTCTCGCGGTCCGGTCCTAGTGGTCGCTCATGGCGCCGACGGGCGCGAAGAGGTCGTCCTCGATCTCACCCTCGGGCAGCCGCGGGGCGACGGCCTTCCCGTCCACCATGATCCTGGCCAGCTCGTAGTCGTCGTGTGGCTGGATGGTCGCCATGACCTCGGGCGGGAGGCCGAACCAGAACTTCGAGGTCGGGTCGACCTGGGTCCCGTGGGCCAGGAGGGCCTCCTGGCGCACGTCGGAGAATCCGGTCACATCGATGGAGGTGGTGAAGCGATCCTCGGGCATCTTCTCCCAGCGCTTCCGCCACTCCTCGTCGAAGGGGGACTCCATGCCTAGCTCCAAGAACTTCTCGTGGACGGCCTGGAACCGGCGCCGGGAGAAGGTCGTGTAGTAGAGCTTGCTCGGCTCCCAGGGTGGTCCGGCGTCCGGATAGGCGCCTGGGTCGCCCGCAGCCTGGAAGGCGATCACGCTGATCTCGTGGACGCGCAGGTGGTCCGGGTGCGGATAGCCGGACTGTTCGTCGCCGTAGGTCACGATCACCTGGGGCCGGGTCCGCCGGATGGCTACCACCAGCCGCCCGACGGCCTCGTCCAGTGGGGCCTGGGCGAACGAGGCCGGATTGGCGTTGGCCTCGGTCCCGGGCATGCCCGAGTCCCGGTAGCCGAGCATGACCACCTCGTCGTAGCCGATGATGTCCGCCGCCCTGGCCAGCTCCTCCTTGCGGAGCTCGATGATCCGGGCCCGGTTCTCGGGCGTGTCCATGGCCGGATTCAGGATTTCGCCCTCCTCGCCTCCGGTGCAGCAAACGAGAACGGTGTGCACGCCCATAGCGTGGTAGCGGGCCACCGATGCCGGGCCCTTGGAGGACTCGTCGTCGGGATGGGCGTGAACGGTCATCAAGCAGAGCGGCTCGGTCACGCTGATCACGCTATCGGGCGCCGAGCACGTAAGCTCCACCAACGAAGGACTAGGTAAGGAACGGTCACCATGGGTGTCATGAAGCGTCTGTCCGGCATCGTGCAGGCCAAGACCAACAAGCTCTTGGACAAGGCGGAGGATCCGCGGGAATCCCTCGACCTCTCCTACCAGAAGCAATTGGAGAGCCTGCAGAAGGTCCGGAGGAGCGTCGCCGACGTCACGACGGCGAAGAAACGAATCGAGCTCCAGGCCGGCCAGCTCCAGCAGCAGGCCGACAAGCTTCAGCAGCAGGCCAAGGCCGCCCTCACGCAGGGCAACGAGGACCTGGCCCGTGAGGCCCTGGCTCGCCGCACCGCCCTGGCCGAGCAGCTCACCGACCTCTCCGGCCAGCACGAGCAGGTGGCCAGCCAGGAAGTGAAGCTGGTGGCCACGGCCCAGAAGCTCCAGTCCCAGGTCGACTCCTTCCGCACGAAGAAGGAGACGATGAAGGCCACCTACACGGCGGCCGAGGCACAGACCAAGATCGGCGAGGCCGTCTCGGGCATCTCGGAGTCCATGAGCGACGCCGGGATGTCCATGCAGCGGGCCCAGGACAAGATCGACGGCATGCAGGCCCGGGCCGGGGCGATGGATGAGCTCCTGGCCTCGGGGGCCCTCACCGACCTCACCCAGCCGGTGGACGACATCCAGGCCCAACTGGACAAGGCGTCGACCACCTCCACTGTCGATGCCGAGCTCGCCGCGTTGAAGGCCGAGGTGGGCGCGGGCGCCCCGGCCGCCGAGCTGCCCTCGGCCAAGGCTGCCCCGCCCGGCACCCAACCGGTCATCGACGCGGCCGGCACTCCCGGCGGAACGGATGGGCCGCCTTCATGATCGTCCGCATCCTGGGCGAGGGGCAGTTCTCGGTCCCCGACAAACACCGGTCCGAGCTCGAGGGACTGGACGACACCCTCCTCAAGGCGATCGATGCCGGCGACGAGGCCGCCTTCGCCGTCGCCCTGGGCGCGGCGGTGGCTGAGGTGCGACGGGTAGGCGAGGCCGTGCCCGACGACGAGTTCTCCACGTCTGACCTGGTGCTGCCCTTTGTCGACGCCAGCCTGAGCGAGACCAAAGAATTGCTGGCCGGCGGCGCGGCAGGAGATGGAGAGCTATGAGTACCGCACGCAACATCAAGGGCGACCGGGGTCTGAACATTCGCATGTTCACCACCGGCCTGCTCCTGGTCCTCCTCTACGGCGCGGTGGTGGGCATCCTCATCGCCGTGGGCATCTCGTACGTGGTCGTGCTCGTCATCGCGGCCATCCTCCTGTTCTGCCAGTACTGGTTCTCCGACAAGATCGCCCTGTTCGGCATGGGCGGCCACATCGTGACCCCCGAGCAGGCGCCCGAGCTCCACGGGGTGATCGACCGGCTGTGCGCTCTGGCCGACATGAAGAAGCCCCGGGTGGCCCTGGCCGACACCGACGTGCCCAACGCCTTCGCGACCGGGCGGAGCCCCAACAACGCAGTGGTGTGCGCCACCGCCGGCCTCATGCGCCGCCTGGACGAGCCGGAGCTCGAGGCGGTGCTGGCCCACGAGCTTTCCCATGTGGCCCATCGGGACGTGGCCGTCATGACCATCGCCAGTTTCCTCGGCGTGGTGGCCGGCTTGGTCACCCGGGTCATGTTCTGGACCGGGATGATGGGTGGCTTCGGGGGAAACAACCGGGGTGGGAACAACAATCAGGGCGGCGACAGCGCGGCCATGGTCGAGATGATCGTGCTGCTCGTGTCGGTGGCCGTCTATGCCATCAGCTTCTTGCTGACCCGGGCCCTGTCCCGCTATCGGGAGCTGGCTGCCGACCGGTCCGGCGCCCTGCTCACCGGGCAGCCCTCGGTGCTGGCCTCGGCACTGGTGAAGGTGACCGGCGAGATGTCCCGGATCCCCACCCGCGACCTGCGCTCGGCCGAGACCTTCAACGCCTTCTATTTCACGCCGGCAATTTCCAGCAACAACAAGAACGGCGGCAGCGGCCTCAGCATTGCCTCGCTGTTCTCGACGCATCCGTCGCTGCAGCAGCGACTCGACCAGCTCGCCCGCATCGAGGCCGAGCTCGGTCGCCCGGCCTGAGCCCGGTCCGGTCATGGGCAAGCGTCTCGACGCCCTCATGGGAAGGACCAAGCCCGTTCAGGCCAACCTGGACGCCCTGTTTGCCCTTCCCTCGGCGGCCATCACCCTGCAGAGCGCAGCCGGACTGACCGCGTCGGGCCGGGCCGGCGTCTGCTACAAGCCCCCGACCGGGCAGTCCTTCGACGACATGCAGGCCGAGGTCATGAAGCTGTTGGCCATGGAGGGAGGGGGCACGCTCCGCTCGTCGGAGGACTCCTACGGCTACCACTGGGTGGTGGTGGAGAACGCCGACACCGAGGCCCTGGTCACCCAGGTCCACCTGGTGAACTCGTCGTTGAGCGACGCCGGCTGGGGCCCGCAGCTTCTCTGCTCGGTCTTCGGGATCGGGGCGGCCCCGAAGGACGCCGACCCGGCCGACGGGCCCCCGGCCATCATCGTCCCGTCGACGGAATACCTGGTCTACCTGTTCAAGCGGGGGACCTTCTACCCGTTCGTGCCCGACGGCAAGGAGCACCGGAGCACGGACAAAGAGCTGAAGCTGAAGAGCCTGCTCGCCGACGACCTGGTCATCGAGCAGGACCTCGACCGCTGGTTCCCCCTGTGGGACCTGCCCGTTGGCTGACTCCCCGGTGGCTCACTGTCCGTCCCGCAGCGCCGCGATCTGCGTGGCCAGCTCGATGTCCCGTCCGGTGATCCCGCCCGAGGCGTGGGTGGTGAGGGCCAACGTGACCTTGTTCCAACGGATGTCGATGTCGGGATGGTGGTCGGCCGCTTCGGCCAGCGCACCGACGGCGTTCACATAGGCCAGGGCGCCGGCAAAACCCTGGCACACGGTGGTGCGTACCAGTTGCCCGTCCTGATGGGCCCACCCCGAGCCGCCGAGCTCCTCGAGCCCGGAGGCAAGCTCGGCTTCGGTGAGGACTGGGTCGCGCATCTCAGGCTCCGATCGGTTGGCTGGGGGTGAACACCACCGGCATCTCGTCGTATCCCGACACGAAGTTGGCCGCCCGTCTGGGGGGTTCGGCCTCGGTGGCCAGGGCCAGGTCGGGCAGCCGGGTCAACAGCCGGTCGAACATCACCGAGAGCTCCAAGCGCGCCAACCGGTTTCCCAGGCAGAAATGCGCCCCGAACCCAAAGGCCACGTGGTCATTGGGCCGCCGCACGATGTCGAAGCTTTCGGGGTCGTCGAAGACAGCCTCGTCCCGGTTGGCGGCCGGGTACAGCAGCAGCAGCTTCTGGCCCTTGCGCACGGTCTCGCCGTGCAGCTCGACATCCCGGGTGGCCGTTCGGCACATGTTCTTGATGGGCGAGACCCAGCGGAGCATCTCCTCGACGGCCAGGGGCATCTTGGACCGGTCCGACCGGAGCGCCTCTCGCTGATCGGGATGGTGGAGGAGCTCGTACATGCCCCCGCTGATCACGTGGCGCGTGGTCTCGTCGCCACCGATGAGGATGAGGAGCGACTCGTGGACCAGGGATGCGTCATCCAGGTGATCGCCGTCGATGTCGGCATGCACCAACGTCCCGATCAGGTCGTCGGACCGGCCGACCCGGCGGCGGTCCTCGATGACCCTGTTGCAGTACTCGGTGTAGCCGACGAAGGCGGCCCCCGACGCCTCCACGACCTCGGGGTCGGATGACCCGAGCGACCTGAGCATGTCGTCGGACCAGCGCAGCAGGTCGTCCCGGTCCTCGGGGGCCACCCCGAGCATGTTCCCGATGACGATCATGGGCAACGGGGCGGCGATGTCCCGAACGAAGTCGGCGCTCCCCCGCTCGCAGACGCTGTCGATGATCTGGTCGCAGATCGCCCCGATGGAGGCCTCGCCCTCCTTGATGCGCTTGGGGGTGAATCCCTCGCTGACCAACCGCCGGCGGCGAAAATGCTCCGGCGCGTCCATGTCGATCATCATCGGCAACGGTCCCGAATCGGGCCGGATGCCCCCGGCGTTGGAGAACGTCTCGGGGTCCTTGGCGATCTCTTTGATGTCGGCGTGGCGGGTGATGCCCCAGACCCCGGCTCCCTCGTCGAAGTAGGCCGGCGCGTTGTCGCGCATCCAGGCGAAGGCCGGGAACGGATTGCCGCCGTAGAACTGCCCGTCGACCAGGTTGATCTCGATATCAGCAGGTGGTCGGGTCACGATGCTCCTCGGTGTCGTGGGCTGGTCTGCCCTCAGGGCTCAGCCGGCGGGTACCGGGCCCATCGGCACGGGCCCGTGGGAACCAGCCCCATCGGACAGGGCCATGTTGGTCAACTGCAACCGGTTCACCCTACGTCCTCGAGCAGAGGCACCGCCGGGCTACGTCCTCGAGCAGAGGCACCGCCGGGCCCGGCGCCACCCGCGGGGTCACCGACCGGACCGATCGGCCTCCGCCGAGGGTCCCGCCTTCCCCGGCGGAGGGAGCCGCTCGAGGAGCTGCGCTTGGGCGGCGACGAGCTTCTCGGCGGCTTCGGCGAGCGGGAACCACCCCGCCCTGTCCACCTCGGGGAACGACTTGCGCCGACCCGAGCGCGGCGGCCACTCGATCTCGAAGTGGTTCGACGTCGCGTCGGCGGCCTCGAAGTCGCCCTCGACCGCCCAGGCCCGGACCCGCTTTCCGCCGGCCTGGATGATCTCGCCCAGGTCGACCCGGGGACCGTCGGGCGCCGGGCGTCCGAGCTCCTCGGCGAATTCCCGCTCGGCCACGGCGGAGGGCTCCTCGCCCTCCTCGACCTCGCCTTTGGGGATGGACCACGCTCCTGCGTCTTTGCCCGACCAGTGGGGCCCACCGGGATGGACCAGCAGCACCTCGGGGGCACCGTCGGCCCCTCGGCGGAACAGCAGCAGCCCGGCACTTCGCACGACCACGCCCGCCGACTCCTCAGCCCGGGGTCAGCTGCATCGGCGGACCATCATGAGGATGAACGGGCGATCGGGCACGAGGCGATCGGGCACGAGGCGATCGGGCACGAGGCGATCGGGATCAGGGGTGGGTCATCGACTCGGGGCGGACCGCCTTGTCGAACTGCTCACCGGTGAGGAGCCCGAGCTCCAAGGCGGCCTCGCGCAACGTCGTGCCCTCCTGATGGGCCTTCTTCGCCACCTTGGCCGCGTTGTCGTAGCCGATCAGAGGATTGAGGGCGGTGACCAGCATGAGCGAATTGTTGAGGTGCTGGCGGATGCGTTCCTCGTTCGGCTCCAGGCCCACCACGCAGAACCTGGTGAAGGCGTCCGCCGCTTCGGTCAGTAGGTCCACCGAGTGCAGGAAGTTGTGGATGATGACCGGCTTGGCCACGTTCAGCTCCAGGTTCCCCCGTCCACCAGCCATGGCGATGGCCGCGTCGTTGCCGTGGACCTGGATGCAGACCATGATCATCGCCTCGCTCTGGGTCGGGTTCACCTTCCCCGGCATGATCGACGATCCGGGCTCGTTCTCGGGCAGCCTGAGCTCACCCAGGCCGGACCGCGGGCCCGATCCCAGCCAGCGGATGTCGTCAGCCACCTTGATCAGCGAGACGGCGAGGGTGCGCAAGGCACCGCTGGCGGCGACGAAAGCATCGTGTGCGGCCAGCGCGGCGAACTTGTTGGGGGCGGAGACGAACGGGAGGCCGGTGATCTCGGCGATGGCCTCGGCCACCCGGTCGCCGAACTCGGGATGGGTGTTCAACCCGGTCCCCACCGCCGTTCCCCCCGCGGCCAGCTCGTAGAGGTCTCCGAGCGAGTGCTCGACGCGCCTGAGATCGGCGTCGAGCTGGGCCACATAGCCCGAGAATTCCTGGCCCAGGGTCAGCGGCACGGCGTCCATCAGGTGGGTACGCCCGATCTTGGTGATGTCAGCAAAGGCGGCCGACTTGGCCGCCAGTGCATCTCGGAGGTGACGAATGGCCGGCAGCAGCCGATGGGTCAGTTCCTCGACCGCGGCGATGTGCATCGCCGTCGGAAAGGTGTCGTTCGAGGACTGGGACATGTTGACGTCATCGTTGGGGTGGATGGGATCCTTCGAGCCCAGCACCCCGCCGGCCAGCTCGATGGCACGGTTGGAGATGACCTCGTTGGCGTTCATGTTGCTCTGGGTGCCGCTGCCCGTCTGCCAGACGCTGAGCGGGAAGTGCTCGTCGAGCTTGCCGGCCGAGACCTCGCGGGCGGCGGTCACGATGAGCTCGGCCTTCTCGGCCGAGAGCTTGCCCAGGTCGGCGTTGACCCTCGCCGACGCCTCTTTCAGGATGCCGATGGCCCGGATCAGCGGCTCGGGCATGTGATCGTCCCCGATGGGGAAATGGACGAGCGAGCGCGCCGTCTGCGCGCCGTAGTACCGGTCGGACGGCACCTCGATGGGGCCCATGCTGTCGGTTTCGGTGCGCATGGCCATGGCCAGCTCCTCTCGTCGGTGGAACCCCCCAACGGTGCCGGGCGCCGACCCTACACTGCTCGGCCACCCTGTGGGGATCTCGCCTGGCGACAGCGAGCCGGTGGCGTATGAGCCGAGTCCCCACGGCCGTCCAGGCATGACCGGCCGCTAGGCTGGCTCACCGCCACACCTCTCACCGCCACACCTCGACACCGCCACACCTCGACACCGCCACACCTCGACACCGCCACACCTCGACACCGCCACACCTCGACAAAGGAGCCTCATGGCAGAAGCCCTGACCAACGCAGCACGCGCCCTCATCGACCGGCCCGTCATCGCCAGCGTGGCCACGGTCAGCCACGACGACAAGCCGCAGCTCACCCCGGTGTGGATCGACCGCGACGGAGACGACCTCGTCTTCAACACGGCCAAGGGTCGGGCCAAGCAGGTCAACCTGGAACGCAACCCCAACGTCGCCGTCTCTGTCGTCGATCCCGACAACGCCTACAACGTCGTCGTGGTCCGCGGGGTTGCCGAGCCCACCGAGGTCGGAGCCGACGAGCACATCGACGCGTTGGCCATGAAGTACCTGGGCGTGGACAAGTACCCGATGCGCCAGCCGGGTGAGCAGCGCCTGAAGTACCGGGTACGGACGGAGCACATCGTGATGCAACCCGCCGACGAGGGCTAGCGCGAACCGTCTCATCGAACGGTGTCAGGCAAACAGCCGACGTAGCCTTGCACCGGTCAGCTCGATCAGCCCGAGCTCGTGGGCGTCGGCCAAGGTCAGGACGACCCCGTCGACACCGGCCTTTCGCAGGGCGGCGACCTGCTCGGCCACGGCATCGGGCGTTCCCGCCACGGTGGGGCTTCGGTACGCCGGTCGCCGTTGCCCGGGGCCCGAGAGCCGTTGGACTCGGTCAGTCGCTTCGTCGCCGGTCGGGGCGATGACCATGGTGGCCACCCCGATCCGGGAGACCGCAGCGCGGTCCCGTCCGGCCTCGTCACAGTGACGGTCGAGGGCGGCGAGGGCACGCCGCACCGTCTCCACGTCGCCCCGGAGGCTCACGGCGTCGCCATAGCGTGCGGCCAGCCCGAGCACACGGTCGTCCCCCTCGCCGTCGACCAGGATGGGGACACCACCGGCACGAACGGGGCGGGGGCGGTTGTCGGCGCGTTCGATCCGGTAGTAGCGACCCTCGAAGGACGGGGCGGCCTCGGTGAACATGGCCCGGCAGATCTGCAGCCCCTCGGCCAGGCGGTCCAGTCGCTCGTCTCCGGCACGAGGCTGAGCCGGCCGTGGCTGCACCGATCCACCCTTGTCGTCCCCACCCGTGTCGTCCCCCCCCCGGCTCATCGCCCGGGACGACGGCACTGGTCCCTCCCTCGTCGCCAGCTCCGCCCATCCCGATGCCGAGAACGGCCCGCCCTCCCGACAGCACGTCGAGGGTGGTCGCGACCTTGGCCAGCACCGCCGGGTTGCGGGAGGTGACAGGAGTCGCGAGCGCACCCAGGCTGGCCGTCCGGGTACGGGTGGCCAGGGCGCCGAGCACGGTGTACGCCTCGATGCCGGGTGCGCCCGGCGCCGACGGCGCGATCGCTCCCGCCAGCCCGTCGCTCACCCAGATCGAGTCGAACCCTGAGGTCTCGGCAACCCCGGCGACGGCGGCCAGCCGCTCGAACGCGCCGTCGGATCGCCCGGCGGCGGCATGGGACACGGCTGAGACCGCGATGTGCAGGCCCATCCGGGTGAGTGTCCGGCAGCCCGGACCGGTCATACCTGGGCAGCGGCTGGGATCACGTGCGTGGGGGCCGGCCGTGGCGGTGCCTTCCGGCTCAGCGCGGCCGCGACCGCGGGGGCCAGGCGCTCCGCCTTGGCCGATTCCCGCTCGGCCTCGCCGCCTTGGAACTCGGGCATGACCTCTCGGGCGAAGAGCTCGAGTGATTCGCAGATGTGCTCGTGGCGGTTGCGGCCGGCCTGGCTCACCAGGATCAACTGGTCGATGCCGGCCTCCGCGTAGCTGCGGCACAGCTCGCGGACCTGCGACGGTGTGCCGATCGCCCCCCGGAGCGCGCCGAGGCCGCCTTCGAGCAGCTGGGCGCCCAGCGGCTGACCGGTACGGGCGGCCACCTGGCGGTCGAAGCCCCATTCCGACCGGTGATGGCCGAACTCGTCCCAGATGTTGGTCACGGCCGGCGTGTGCTGGCCGAACACGTAGTAGTGCGCCAGCGAGTACCCGAAGAAGTGTCCTCCGTCGAGGCCCCGCTCGATGGCTGTCTCCTCGTCTCGGTGGCACATGAAGGGCACCACGCAGGCCACTTGGGGATTGACGGCGAAGCCACCCGGAACGCATGCCTCCGAGTCGATCGTGGCGTAGTAATCGTCCACCCAGGCGCGGGCCTCCTCCGGCTCGATGAACGAGAACGACAACGCCCCGATGCCCTTCGTCGCGGCCAGGTGGATCGTTTCCCGCCGGCTGCACGCCACCCAGAGGGGCGGGTGAGGCTTCTGCAACGGCTTGGGCACGACGTTGCGCGGGGGCATCGAGAGGTGCTCGCTCTGCCAGCCGGCAAACGGCGTCTCCACCATCATGCGGGTCACCGCGTCGAGCGCGTCGGACCATTGCTCCCGCTTAGTGGCTCGATCGACGTTGAACCCCGCCAGCTCGGCGGTCGAGGAGGACTCGCCGGTCCCGAACTCGACTCGCCCGTCGGACACGAGATCGAGGGTGGCGACCCGCTCGGCCACCCGAGCCGAGTGGTTGAAGCCCTGGGGCAGCTGGACGATCCCGTGACCCAGCCTGATGCGGCTCGTCCGCTGGCTCACCGCGCCGAGGAAGACCTCAGGCGCGCTGGAGTGGGAGTACTCCTCGAGGAAATGGTGCTCGACCTCCCACATGAAGTCGATCCCCAGCCGGTCGGCCAGCTCTATCTGCTCGAGGGCGTCGGTGAGGAGTCGGTGCTCGGACTCTTCGTCCCAGGGGCGTGGCAGCTGGTGCTCGTAGAAGATCCCGAACTTCACCGTTCCTCCAAGAAGGCCGGCGCCCTCTCGAGGAGGACCGGCGGGGCGGCCGTCACCGGTTACCGGCCTTCGAAATTGGGACTGCGCTTCTCGAGGAACGCCCGGGGGCCTTCCCGGGCGTCATGGCTGCTCATCACCGGCATCCCGATCGCCATCTCCGCTCCGAAGGCTTCGCCCTCGGGTAAGCCGTCAGCGGCGAGCACGGCCGCCTTGATGGCCTGGACGGCGAGCGGGCCGTTGGCCGCGATCTTGTCGGCGATGGCGTGGGCGCGGTCCAACGCCTGGCCGTCGGGCACCACGTGGCCGATCAGTCCGATCTCCTTGGCCTTGCCCGCGGTGATCGGCTCCCCGACCAGGAGAATCTCCATCGCCTCGGTCCAGGCAATCTGACGGGGGAGCCGGATGGTGGACGCCGACATGGGGAAGAGGCCGCGCTGCACCTCCGAGATGGCGATCCTGGCGCTCTCCCCGGCCACCCGGATGTCGGTGGCCTGGAGGATCTCGGTCCCGCCCGCATAGCAGTACCCCTCGACCGCGGCCAGGAGCGGCTTCTTCGTGCGGTACTGCTTCAAGAACCCCTTGAAGATGATCGACCCGTCGGTCCTGATCCGTTCCTCGAACTCGTCGGCGGGCGGCTCTCCCCGGGCCATGGCGCCGACCAGCCGGTCCAGGTCGGCTCCGGCCGAGAAGCCCCCGCCGGCCCCGGTCAGGATGGCCACCCGGACGTCGTCATCGCCGTCGATGCGATCCCAGGCGTCGCTCAGTCGGCACAGAACCTCGGCATTGAAGGCGTTCCGCTTGGCCGGTCGGTTCAGCGTGACGGTGACGACGTGCCCGTCCTGCTCGACCAGCACCGCCGGTTCGGTCGTCACCGGTACTCGGGTTGCAGGTCGGAGCTGACGATCCACATGGCGAAGTACTGGGCGGCACCCCCGTAGGCATGGCCGAGCGCCACGCGGGCCCCGTCGACCTGGTGGTCTCCGGCCCGCTCCCGCACCTGGTCGGCCGCTTCGAGACACCGGATCAACCCCGACGCCCCGATCGGGTTGGAGGACAACACGCCGCCCGAGGCGTTCACCGGGAAGGAACCTTCGATCTCGGTGTCCCCGTTGGCCGTCATGTGCCAACCCTCGTTCACCGGTGTCACCAGCAGTCCCTCGAGCCACATGGGCTCGTACCAGGAGAACGGGACGTAGATCTCAGCGCAGTCGATCTGCCGGCGCGGGTCGGTGATGCCGGCCTCCTTGTAGAGCACCGTCGCACAGTCGATGCTCGCTTGGGGGCGGACGGCGTCGCGCCCGGGGAACTGGCCGAACTCGGTGCGCTTGGCGTGGGCGATGACCCAGGCCGGTTTCCCCGGCCGCTTTGTGGCCACGTCCTCGCTGGCCAGGACCACGGCGGCGGCGCCGTCGGAAGAGGGGCACGACTCGAGGAAGTGGAGCGGGTCCCACAGCATCGGGGAGTCCCGCACCTTCTCGATCGAGATGTCCTCGATCCGCAGGTGGGCGTGGGGGTTGCGGAGCGCGTTGCGCCGGTCCTTGACCGCCACCTTCCATCCGATGTCCTCCGGTGCCCCGGACCGGGCGATGTAGCTGCGGATCCACGGCGCGAACGTGCCGCCTGCTCCCTGGCCGCCGGACTTCCCGCCCGAGAGCGCCCAGGTGGCGTTGCCCTCGGACTGCTTCTCGTAGCAGACGACCAGGACCCGGTCGTAACGGCCCGACTCGACCATGGTCGTCCCGGTGATGGCCGTGGCCGCCCCGACCGAGCCGGCGGTGTGGACCCGGTGGATGGGCTTGCCCACCGCGCCCAGGGCATCGGCCAGGGTCAGCTCGGGCATGACCACGCCCTCCAGCGCGTCAGGGGCCTTTCCGATGACAATGGCGTCGACGTCAGCAAAGGTCATGCCCGCGTCCTCGAGAGCATCGAGGGCGGCCCACCGCACCAGGCCGTCCAGCGTGAGGTCGAGCTTCTTCCGGTAGTCGGTCTGACCGGTACCGATCACTGCACACGGGCGCGCCATCAGTCGTCTCCCTGGAGGACACAGATCAAGTTCTGCTGCAGGCATGCGCCGCTCGATGCATGGGCCAGGCCCCGTCGGGCCGACCCATCGGCGATCCGGCCGGCCACCTCGATCACCCGGACCAGGCCGGTGGCCATGACCGGGTGCCCGCCGAGCGGTCCCCCCGACGGGTTCACCACCGTGGCGTCGCTCAGTCCCAGTGCGCGGCGCATGATGACCTCCTCATGGCTGTGGGTGACCATGAGCTCGGCGACGTCGATCGCCCCGTCGGCTCCTGCCGTGGCTGCGGCCGTTCGGCTCGATGGCGAGTCAGTCAGGTCACGGAAGCCGGGGTGGTGCGACTCGATCCGGTGCTCGATCCCCTGAATCCAGACCGGCCGCTCGCACAGCTCGCGGGCCCGGTCGCCGGCCACCAGGAGAAGGGCTGCGGCCCCGTCGGCCACCGGGGCGACGTCGTGGGCCCGGAGGGGGGCGGCGTAGTAGGGCTGGCTGAGAAGCTCGTCGACAGATCCCGACCTCCGGACCAGGGCGTTGGGGTTGTCGGACGCCGCCTTCCAGCTCCGTTCCACCACGGCAGCAAAGTCGGCCTCTTCGGCGATCTTGGCGTCGAGCAGGGCCCGGGCCTGGATCCCGGCCAGCGAGGCAGGGTCGAGACCGAGCGGGGCGGTGAGGTAGGGGTCGCCCTGGAGGGCGAAGATCTCCCGGTTGTTCCCCGGCGACGACCGGCCCGACCCGATCACCAGGGCCACGTCGATGTCCCCGAGCTGCAGGCGGAGCCAGGCCTCGAACAGGGCCCAGGCGCCGTCCATCTCGACGTGGCTCTCGTACACCGGTGGCCACGCCCCGACCCCGTCGATGTTCATGACGAAGGCGAACGGCGCTCCGGACAGGTAGTCGCAGCTCCCGGCCAGGGTGAAGTCGATGTCGTGGCGCTCGAGCCCCGTCCGCGACAAGAGGTCGTTGACGCAGCGCATGATGAGCACCGGCTCGGGCCCTGCGAACGCCTCATAGGCGGGTGTCTGCGAGACGGCCACGATGGCCACGTCGCGTGCGTGATCGGTCACTGGGTGAACTCCTGCAGCTTGTCGGCGTCGGCGTCGGGTTCGCCGGTGGGATCCCAGCGTTCGATGACGCCTTCGAGGGCCACGGACCGGTTGTCGATCCCAGTCAGGTCTCGCTGGCCGGGCGGTCGCCAGACGGCCTGGAGGCGCAGCCCGACCCGCATGTCCGCTTCCTCCAGGTTGCGGATGTCCACGCCGATGAGGGGCGAGTCGCTGCCGTCCAGGAGGATCGATGCCCGGATATAGGGCTTGGTCTCCTTTTGGCCGTAGTAGTCGATCGGGGTGATGACGGTGAACGAAGTCACCGTTCCCCGGTCGGCCACGGTGAGCTCGTCGTCCTCACCCATCTCGACTCGCTCGAGAGGGTCGTACCCCCGGCCCGGCACATAGACCTTGCCCGAGGCCGGTGAACGCTGGCCGATGAACCGTCCATCGAGGAGGCCCTGGGCGAAACGGGCCCGGTGGGAATGCAGGGGCTCCCGGTAGTGCAGCGAGATGAGCTGGACGATGGTGGTCACCGGCTCGGCGTCGGTACCCGGCTCGGCGTTGGTACCCGGCTCGGCGTTGGACACCGGCTCCGAGCCATCGACGGCGCCGATGCCCTGCACGCGGTCCACAGGAACGAAATGGAAGTCGGTAACCGAACCTGTCCGCTCCTCATGGAACTGGGCGGCCACCCGCATGCCGGTGGACATATCGTCGATCGATCCGGCGTCCACCACGTGAGCCATGGCGTGTTCGGTGCCGTCCAGGAGCACGAGGGCAAAGCCAAAGGGATGATCGAACGGGTGGGTCGACGTGGGCTCGGCCACCCACGTCCACGCCGTGACCGTGCCCTCGGTGGGCACGTCGACCAGCATCGGGTCGAGGGACTTTCCCGTTCCGGGGTCGTATTCGAGCGGTGGGCAGAGGACCTGGTCCCCGTGTCGGATGCCCAACAAGTGCCCGTCGCGCAGCCCGGTCAGGAACTGGCCGAGCACCGGTCCCGTCGTGCGCGTGTACGGGTACTCGAGCAGGAGCTCTACGTCCGGAAGCATGCGTCGGTACGCTAGCAACCCCACGAGCAAGCTCGCTGGGGGGTCGGCGGGCACGGGCGGCAGGCGCGGCCCGGCGGGCACGGGCGGTGCCAGACGGCCGGCGGGGCGGGACGCGGCCCGAGTTCGACCGGCGGGGCGCGAGCCATACGCTGGCCACGGGGCCGGCGGGCGACTCGACGACCCCCGCGGGCAAAACCACCATGAAGGAGTCCCAGGTGAACATCAAACAACGAGGTTCTGTGCGGGTCGAGCCCGGCAGCAAGCGGGTGCGGGCCTTCGTTCAGGGGCGGGAGGTGGTCGACACACTCCGGCCGCTCCTGGTCTGGGAGGTCCCGTACTACCCCGCCTACTACGTTCCTCTCGAGGACGTCCGGGCCGATCTCGTCCCGAACGGCGAGGTCAACCACTGGCCCAGCCGCGGAGACAGCGCCTCCTACGACGTGATCGTGGGTGAGGCGACGGTCAAAGGAGCAGCGCTGAGGTTTCCCGAGTCGCCGATCGTTGAGCTCCGCAACGCCGTCCGGCTCGACTTTTCGGCCATGGACGAATGGTTCGAGGAGGACGAGCCCATCTACGTCCACCCGCGAGACCCCTATACGCGCGTCGACATACTGGCCAGTTCGCGCCACGTGGTCATCGAGGTAGAGGGCCAGGTCGTCGCCGACTCCCGCCAACCGCGCATCTTGTTCGAGACGGGCCTACCGCCCCGGTACTACCTGCCGCTGACCGATGTCCGGATGGACCTCCTGCGGCCGTCGCCGACCCAGACCCAGTGTCCCTACAAGGGCACGGCCACCTACTGGTCGTTGCTGGTGGACGGCACCGAACACGAGGACGCGGTGTGGATCTACCGGTCCCCGTTGCCCGAGAGCCAGAAAGTGGCCGGATTGGCCTGCTTCTACAACGAGAAGGTCGACATCACCATCGACGGCGTCCGACAGGACCGTCCCCGCACACACTTCGGCTGAGCTGGCCTTTGGCTTGGCTTCGGGCTGACCTCGGGCCCCGTCGGCTCGGCGTCGAGCCAGGGCACCACTGAGGGTCCGTCCTCAGGTGAGTGGCGCCGCCTCGGTCGACAACCCGGCTCCGAGGTGGGCGGTGTCGTTGAACCGCCGGATGGCCCACCGTTCGGGGCCGACGACCAGATGCGAGATCGAAGCGTTATCCGCACCGGTGAAGGCAAAGGGGTCGGAGTGTGCCGCCTGGGCCAGGACTTCGCCGATGGTGCCGCCGTGGGCGAAGGCCGCCACCCGCTGGTCGGGATGGGCGGCGGCAATCCGCTCGATGGCGTTCCGGACCCGGCGGGCGAGCGTCTCCGAGCTCTCGGCACCGGGGATCACCTCCCAGCGCTGCTCCTCGGTCATCTGGACAGCGATGGGGTCTCGCTCGATGATCTTCTGCCGGAACAGTCCACCTTCCCAGTCCCCGAGGAACACCTCCCGCAGGTCGGCCTCGACCTGGGGCACGAGGGACAGCCGGCGGGCCAGCGGAGCGGCAGTCTCGGCGGTGCGCCGGAGCGACGTGACGTAGATGGCGTCGATTCGCTCGGACGCGAGCCGGGCGCAGACCAGCGCAGCCTGCTCCCGACCCTCGGGTGACAGGGCGGGATCACCGTGGCCGTCGACCAGCTCGAAGTCGCGACCTTCGATGGCCGCCTGCGACTCTCCGTGGCGAACCAGGAGTATTTCGGTCGCTCCCGGCGGCGGCTGGAACCGGATCTGTCGGTACTCACGGGCGGCGGTCATCAGAGCCGATCGTAGGGCATCGGGCCCGACGGGCGACCACATAGCGTTGCACCCCAACCGGCCACACTGGGACCCGAGTGACACCGCGGGCCGATCCCACCAAGTGGGCCAGCCGCGCCCTGCCCCCGGAGGCTGACCGGTAGCGTGGGAGGTTCCGATTGCCGTGCCCCGGGAGCCCATGAGCCTGCCACCCCCTGACCCCAGACGCCCGCCTCCACCCCCGTCACCAGACGAGAACCGATTGACGGTGAGCCCGGTCCAGGTGATCGCCAGTGCCCTTGCCTCGGTGTCCGCTGCGGTCATCGCCTCGCTGTTCAACGTGGCCGGAACCATCGTCGGTACGGTCGTCGTCAGCGTCGTGGCCACCCTCGGAGCCGCTGTCTACAGCTCGTCGATCCGACGGGCCCACGCCCGCATTCGCCAGGCCGCCATCCAGCGCCCTCTCCTTCGCAACGATCGGGAACGCAAATACCCGCCGGCGCCGGGAAAGCGGGCCGACTCGAGCGCGCTGGAGGGGCTGGCCAGCCTCGGCCCTCCGGACCGCGTGTCCGGGTCGGTACGCCGACGTCCGCGGAATCGGAGTTGGCGGGACATCCGGGTCCCCGTGCTCGCCGCCGTCATCGCCGCGCTGGTGATCGCCATTGCCACCTTGAGCATCATCGAATTGGTGGCGCAGAAGCCGCTCTCGGCCGTGATTCGTGGGCAGTCCGGCTCAGGACAGACGTTCTTTGGCGGCGTCGATCGAAACAGCACGACACCGAGCTCGACCACGACCACCACGTCTCCGTCGGCAACGACCACGACGACTTCCCCGGCAGCCCACACGCCCGACACGAGCGGGACCTCGACCACGACGAGTACGACGGTGCCGTCCACTACGACGACGACCTCAGGTGCCGGTGCCGGGCGGCCCGCTACCGGTGCCACGGCCGGCCCGAACTCGACCAGCACGACGACCACCACGACGACCACCAAGTAGTTCGATCCCGGCTGCGGAGCGCGGGTCCTAAGGGATCGCCCACCATCCCGGACCGGCATCCACGGTTCCGGCTCGAGTCAGCAAGTCACAGGCGGCGGCGGCGTGAGCCAGGCTGAGGCCGGTTCGTCGCAGGATGGTGTCCATGGTGGTGGGCGAGCTCTCGAGCGCGGCCAGGACGGCCCGGGGGTTCTCACCCAGCTCGACGTGCTCCAATGGCTGCGGCACGCCACCCGGTCCCGACGAACCGGCTGGATCGGGGCGTCGCCCGGCTCCAGAAGGCCTTGTTGTCGGAACGGCCCGGGACGACTTGGTTGCGGGAGCAGCCCCGGCGGCCTTGCTTCGGTCCTGATGTGAGCGCTTCTGTCCCCTGGCCGCCACCAGGGTCGACGACTGCGTGGCTGGATGAGGGGCGTCCTTGCCGCACCGGGCTAGTGCCAGGGCGGTCAGGATGTCATCGACGTCTCGGACCGGAGCACACCCGTCGACCAGCAACCCGTTGGTGCCGGCCGACGCCGGGCTCCGCACCGAACCGGGGACGGCGCAGACCGGGATGGAACGGCGGGCCGCCGCTTCGGCCGTGTACAGCGCTCCCCCCTTGACCTGGCACTCGACCACGACCACCACGTCGGACAGGCCAGCGATGATTCGATTGCGGGCCGGGAAGACCCGGGGTACCGGCATGGTGCCCAGGGCCGACTCCGTGAAGACGACACCGTGCGCTTCGACCTCGCGCCACAACGACGAATTGCTCTTGGGGTAGACGACGTCCAGACCGGTGCCCACGACGGCCACGGGCGGGGCCGTACCAACCTGCCCGGCCCGGAGGGCCCCGGCGTGGGCGGCCGCGTCGATGCCCAGCGCCAGGCCCGATACGACCGCGACTCCGGCCTCGGCCAGCTGGCGCCCCAGGTCAGACGCGACCCGGAGGCCGTAGGCGGTCGCCGACCGCGTCCCGACGATGGCCACCCGTGCACGACCGTCGAGAGCCGAAGGAGTGCCCCGCGAGAAGAGGACGGCGGGTGCGCCGGGGTCGGCCCTCAAGACGGTGGGGTAGCCGGGAGAGGTGCGCAGATGCACGGCCACGCCGGAGCTCTCGTACTGCTCGGCCACCGCACGGGGATCGGTGTCTCGGACCACGGCCCTGAGTCGACCGAGGTCATCAGCCGGGTGATGCCCGTGGCCCAATGCCCGCCACGCCCTGACCGGGTCCCACCCGGTCAGGATCTTGGCCAACTGCACCGGCGTCATCCCGGGTAGCCCTGCACAGGATGCGGCACAGGCCTCTTGGAGCCCGAGGGGACCGGTCGGTCGTTCAGTGGACGGGAGGCCGGTCATCGTTCGTATCCCAGCAGTGCGCCGCGACGTGAACGGAGGACGAGAGCTTCGTGCACATGCGAGGCCTGAACCGTGTCGCCGGCGCCGTCGAGGTCCGCCACCGTCCGAGCGATGCGCCGAACCCGATGGAGGCCGCGAGCAGTGAGGCTGCCGTCCCGCAGGCACAGCTCGAGCAGGGCCGAAGCTCCGTCGGCCATCGGTACAGTCTCGTCCAGGCCCGCAGCGGGAAGCTCGGCGTTGGCCCGGACTCCGCGGCGAACTGCCTGCGACCGGGCGTCCGCCACCCGGGCTGCGACCGCCCCGGTTCCTTCACCCGTGCGCCCGCTGATCAGGTCATCCACCGACGGACGATCGACGCGGATGGCCAGGTCGAACCGGTCGAGGAGCGGGCCCGACAGGCGTCGGGCGTAGCGGTCCTTCGAGCCGGCGGAGCAGCGGCATGCCCCGGGAAGGCCACCCTCACCACAGGGGCAGGGGTTCATGGCCGCGATCAGGAGCAGCCGAGCCGGAAAGGTGGCGGTCCCCCGCGCCCGGCTGACCCGTACCTGGCCCTCCTCCAATGGTTGCCGTAACGCGTCGAGTACGGCGGTCGGGAACTCGCCCATCTCGTCGAGGAACAGGACTCCGCCGTGGGCCAGACTGATCTCGCCGGGCCGCATCCATGCGCTGCCGCCGCCGATCATCGACACTGAAGAGGCACCGTGATGGGGAGCGCGAAACGGCGGCCGCTCGACGAGGCCGGTGCGGGGAAGCGGAAGCCCGGCCACCGATCGGATGCGGCTGACCTCCAGAGCGGTCGTCCGGTCCAGGTCGGGTAGGAGCCCGGGCAGCCGTCTGGCCAGCATGGTCTTGCCCGATCCGGGCGGCCCGACCAAGAGGAGGTGGTGGCCCCCCGCCGCGGCCACTTCGAGAGCGCGGCGGGCGAAGGGCTGGCCGGTCACCTGGGCGAGATCACCGAGGACATCGGGACGGCCCCGCTCCGCCTCGGGGACGGATATGACCTCTGGTGGCCGCCGACGACTGGGCCATGCCCGTCGACCGGCCAGGCATTCGACCAGCGGCCGGAGATGGCCGGCGGCGCGGACGCGGCAGTGGTCGGATATGCGGGCCTCCTCCGCGTTGGCCTCGGGCACCACCAACGGATGGCCGCGCAGCGCTTCGGCGAGTACGACCATGCCGGAGAGCCCCCGGAGCGAACCGTCCAGGCCCAGTTCGCCGACGAAGGCCATGTTGTCGACGGCCTGCCTGTCGAGCTCGTCGGTGGCCACGAGCAGACCGATGGCGATGGGAAGATCGAGTCCGGCACCGCCCTTGCGAACACCCGAAGGGGCCAGGTTGACCGTTACCCGTCGGAGCGGCCATGTGAACGCGCTCGAGAGCAATGCGGCCCGAACCCTGTCACGCGACTCGCGCACCGCGGCATCGGGCAGGCCAACGACGGTGAAACCAGGCAGGCCGTTGCTCACGTGCACCTCGACCGAGACTGGAATGCCGTCCACGCCGACTAGGACGGCAGAGGGAATGGTGGCGATCATGACGCCTCCCGTTAGTTCGGTCCGGTCCCGCGGCGCCCCGGCACGACGGCAGAGACAAGGACCGGATCCCTATGGCGGAGAGGCCGAGGCGGGCGATCGCCCAACTGGTGCCGGCCGCTCGAGGCACGGACCACACCGTACCGTGGGGATATGACAGCCCCCGGCGCCGGCCGCCGGCCGCCGGCCGCCGGGCGTAGGCGACGCGGTCAGCGGCAGATCAGTGGCGTGCCCAGTGGCATGCCCAGAATTTGTCCGCCGATCGTCTCACCGACGCTCCGGGTAATCGACCGCAGACAGTGACCGGCATTGGCCAACGAACTGCTGGCCGGACGCATGGCAGAGGGCCAATGCCACTAGTGGGTCCATCTAGTGGCATTGGAGATTTGACCCGCGTTTGGGCGAAATGCTCTCCCCTCGAGGTCGTCTTACGGCCTCAATTCGCCGAAACGCGGGCGACAACACATGCCGCAGGAAAGCCTCAGCCACCGAGAGGCCGACCTCGGGTCCCCTGCACGCGATCGACGGTTGTCTGGTGTCTCGTCGTCGATCCTCACGGAACGTGGGGAAGCCGAAGTGCGATGGTCGGCGGACGAGAACCCCCACCGTTGGCGTGAATCGGGACGAGACACGAGCATCGGCGTCCTGTGCACGCCCGGGCGGCGCGCCCGAGCGAGTGGGCCCCTCACGATGGGGGCTGACGCGCTATTTCCCCTGAAAGGTGGGGTCGCGCTTTTCGGTGAAGGCCCGGAGGGCCTCCCAGGTGTCCTCCGACGCGAAGTTCACCGACTGCGAGCGAGCCTCGTCCTCCAAGGCCTGGTCCATGGAGACAGCGAACGAGTTGTTGAGCATCGTCTTGGTCATCGACAGGGCAAGCGGAGGACCCGCAGCGAGGCGCCGGGCCCAGTCGTCGACGAACGCATCGAGCTCGGCCGCCGGTACCACCCGATTGACGACACCGAACTCGGCTGCCTGGGCAGCGCTGATGACGTCGGCAAAGTAGGCCAGCTCTTTGGCCCGATGGAGTCCGATCATCCGGGGAAGGAGCCACGACGACCCGAAGTCGACCGACAGGCCCCGCTTGGCAAAGATCTCGGAGAAGCGGGCCGTCTCCGAAGCCACAACCAGGTCGCAACCGAGGGCCAGGCTCATCCCGGCCCCCGCTGCCACCCCGCCGACCTTTGCGATGGTGGGCTTGGGGAAACGGTGGAGCCGCATGGCCACGTCGCCGAGAGCGCGCATCTGGATCAGGTACGGGTCGCCGGGCCGGCCGGCCACCTCGCTCGCACCGCCCAAGTCGGCGCCGGAACAAAAGGCGTCGCCCGCACCAGTCAGCACCATCACTCGATCGTTGCGGTCCGTGGCGATGTCGTCGAAGGTAGCGAGCAGTTCCTTCCACATGACGCCGTTTGCCGCGTTCTTGCGAGCGGGTCGGTTCATGGTCACCGTGACGACGCCATCGGTACGCTCCACGATCAGGGTCTCGAGGTCGGTCGACATGGAGGTACACCCTATCGGTGCCGGAGGAACGCCTCCGTCCCTGGATTCCGCCTCCGTCCCTGAACGATCCGCCTCTGGGACCCGAGACCGACGGGCTTAGAACGCCCCCTCGATCACGTCGACCTGCCCGCCCATGATGGAGATGACATCGAAGCGCACCTCCACCAGCTGGCGGCCCGAGGCCGGGGTGAGCTCGGACAGCCATCGCCCGGCCAGGTGCCGGATGCGCCGTTGCTTGGCCGGGAGCACAGCCTCGGCCCCAACCCCGAAGTGATCGGAGGTCCTGGTCTTCACCTCGCAGAACGCAACGGTACGACCACGGCGAACGATGAGGTCGACCTCCCCCTCCCGACGGCGCCAGTTGCGCTCGAGCACCTCATAGCCCTCGGCCTGGTACCACTGGGCCGCCAGTGCCTCACCCTCGGAACCGAGGGCCTTGCGGGGGTCCGGGCGCCGGTCGGCGCCCGAAGTCACAGCTCCTTCTCAGGCAGCCGCTCGATGTTGACGTCGCGGAAGGTCAAGATCCGGACCGAGGGGACGAACCGCGCCGGCCGGTACATGTCCCACACCCAGGCATCGTGGAGGGTGACCTCGACACAGGCCGGGCTGGTCCCCTCCCGTACCGCCACGTCGACCTCGTTGGCCAGATAGAAGCGGCGCTCGGTCTCGACCACGTACGAGAAGAGCGGCAGGACGGCCCGGTACTCCTGGACCAGCGCCAGCTCGATCTCGGACTCGTACCGCTCGAGGTCCTCTTCGCTCATCGGGGCGCAGTCACGGCGCGTTCAACGGCTCACTGCCATGACCAGCAGAGTACCTCGCACAGAAGGGGCGGTCCCGATCAGGGACGAACAGTACGACGCTCCTTGATCTTGGCGGACTTGCCGTGACGTTCACGCAGGTAATAGAGCTTGGCCCGGCGGACGTCGCCCAGCGAGACGACCTCGGTCTTGGCGATGATCGGCGAGTGAACGGGAAAGGTGCGCTCCACGCCCACGCCGAAGCTCACTTTGCGTACGGTGAACGTCTCGCGGACCCCGGTGCCCTGCCGGCGGATGACCGCTCCTTGGAAAACCTGGACACGCTCGCGAGTGCCCTCCACCACCCGCACGTGGACCTTCACCGTATCACCGGGGCGGAACTCGGGAATGTCGTCGCGCAGGCTGTCGCGGTCGATGATGTCGGTCGGGTTCATGGGGCGCGTCTCTCCACGGGTCGCTCTGCGTCACTGCCTGACGGGACCCGGGTGGACCCGCGCCTGCGGGACGACCTGGGCGTTCTGGCGAAACCGGCTCGCACCGGCCCCGACCAGGCTCACCAATCGTAGCCGTGTTCAGAGAGAAGGTGCACCTCATCGTGTTCGACCAGGAGGTCGACCTCCTCGGACGTCAGCCCACCCCGTGCGGCGATCAGGTCCGGGCGCCGGGCCAGCGTCCTGGCCAGGGCGTTCGCCAACCGCCAGCGACGAATCCGTCCGTGATCGCCGGACCGAAGGACGGCGGGGACCTCCCAGCCCCGGAACTCGGCCGGCCGGGTGTAGTGCGGATACTCGAGGAGTCCATCGATGAAGCTCTCCTCCCCTGCCGACTGGACGTTCCCGAGCACGCCTGGCACCAGTCGGGCAACGGCCTCCACCACGATCAACGCAGCCAGCTCGCCGCCGGCCAGGACGAAGTCCCCCACCGAGACCTCATCGTCGACCAGATGGTCGGCGACCCGCTGGTCCACCCCTTCGTACCGGCCGCACAACAAGGAGAAACCCTCGCTGGACCGAGCCAGTTCGGTGGCCAGTTTCTGATCGAACCGACGGCCTGACGGGGTGAGCAAGATGAGCGGACGGGGAAGGCCCTCCGGGCTCGACGCCACCGAGTCCACGGAAGCGAACACCGGTCCGGGGGCAAGCACCATCCCCGCCCCGCCGCCGAAGGGCGAGTCGTCGACCGAGCGGCGCGGGTCCTGGGCGGCGGACCGCAGGTCGTGAACCCGGAGGTCGAGGTCGCCCTGCGCCCGGGCCCGGCCCAAGATCGAGGCGGCGGCATAGTCATCGATGATCTCGGGGAAGATGGTGAAGACGTCGATCCGCACGGATTCGGCCTGGCCTCAGTCGAGGTCGAAGAGACCATCGGGGGCATCGATGGTCACCCGCACACCGGGGTCGCTGGCCACGACGAAGCGCAGGGGCACCGAGCGCGCCGCTCGAGAGCACCAGGAGATCGCTGGCCGGGTTGGCCTGGACGCTCTCGACCGTGCCAAGAACGGCGCCCTTGGTGTCGACCGCCTCAGACCCCACCAGGTCATGCACCCACAGCACGTCCGGATCGTCGAGTCGTGGCGCGAAGAGGTCGGTTCCCCGCAGCGCCTCGGCGGCGTCGATGCCGTTGTATCCGTCGAAGGTCACGATCCATCGGCCCTGGTGCGGGGAGGAGCGGACCACCCGGTACTCGGTACCGTCCTGGTCGGAAAGGGTAGAGCCGACGGCCACCCGCTCGTGGCGGTTGGTCGAGAGGGCGACGATGACATCGCCGCGAAGCCCGTGAGGTTTGATGATGGTGCCCACCTGAAGCAGTGGCGGAGTTGGTCCGCCTGGGTCATGGCCGGCGGGCGTACCGGACGTGCCCGTCTCGGACACGATCGGGGTTTCCTCAGTCGTCGACGATGTCGACGTTCGTCTGGATGCCGTCCCGGGCGCCGGCTGCGGCCACCAGGGTCCGGATGGCCTGGGCGACGCGGCCGCGACGACCGATGACCCGACCCATGTCGTCAGGGGCGACATGGATACGGAATCGGACGGCGCCGTCCCGTTCCTCAGTGTTGATGACCACCGAATCGGGCTCGGAGGCAATGGAGTTGACCAGGTAGGTCACCACGGCCAACGGCGTGCCGCCCGAGACACGGTTGCCTGCATCATCGTCGTTGAAATTGTCGTCGGCATGGTTGCCCTCGTCGGCATGGTTGGCCTCGTCGGCATGGTTGCCCTCGTCAGCCTGGTTGACGTCGTCGGCCGAATCGACCGCGAGGTCGTCGGTCACGTTGCCGCCTTGAGGGCGTCGAACTCGTCAAGAGCGCCCGACTTCTTGAGAAGTTTCTCGACCCGCTCGGTCGGTTGCGCACCCTCCGACAGCCACTTGACCGCCTTGGCGTTGTCGATCTCGAAGACCGCGTCCGGTTCGGTCAGCGAGCGCCCACGAGGTGCATACGTACCCACGATCTCGATGAAACGGCCGTTGCGCGGTGACCGGCTGTCCGCCGCCACCAACCGGTACGTCGGCTGCTTCTTTTTCCCGATCCGCACGAGGCGGAGCTTTACTGCCACGGTGAACTCCTCTATCTAACGAATGCGTCTGCCATTCTCGCACCTGCCGGGGGGGTCCTGCGCACAGGCCCCCCGAGCTGTTGTCCGGGCGGCCATGAGCAAGGGCGTTTCCGTCAGCGGGACTTGGGGGTGACCCGGCCCCCGCCCTTACCCTTCTTGCCCTTGCCGCCCTTACCCTTCCCCGAGTGGCGGGAGCCGGTGGGAGGACCGGCGGCGGCGCGGCTCGAAGCGCCCAACGCAGGGAGGCCACCGGATTCGCCCAGGCCAGCGGGCCCGCCGAACGATCCGGCCATCTCCTCGAGCCCGGCCATGCCCCCCGGCGGCATCTTTCCGCCCCGGCCGAAGAGCCCGCCCAGGGCACCGCCCATGCCCCCCTTGCCCATGTTCTTCATCATCTTCTGCATTTCTTTGAACTGCTTCAGGAGCGCGTTGACGTCCGCGGTGGTCGTACCACTACCGTTGGCGATCCGAAGGCGCCGTGAGCCGTCGATCGTCGACGGATCGGTGCGCTCTGACGGAGTCATCGAACGGATGATGGCCTCGACCTGGGCGATCTGGCCGTCGTCGATGCTCGAGGACGCCTGCTTGAGGTCCTTGGGCACTCCGGGGAGCATCGACATCATGCCCGAGAGCGACCCCATCTTCTTGACCTGCTGCAGCTGCTCGAGGAAGCCCTCCAGGGTGAACCGCCCCTCGATCATCGCCGAAGCGGCCTTTTCAGCCACTCCCTGGTCGAAGGTCCGCTCCGCCTGCTCGATCAGGGTGAGGACATCGCCCATCCCCAGGATCCGGTCGGCCATGCGATCGGGGTGGAACAGGTCGAAATCGTCGAGCTTCTCACCGGTGGAGGCGAAGGCGATCGGCCGGCCGATCACCTCCTTCACCGAGAGGGCGGCGCCGCCGCGGGCGTCACCGTCGAGCTTGGTCAGGATGACCCCGTCGAGCGAGAGGGCATCGTGGAACGCCGCAGCCGTAGACACGGCATCTTGGCCGGTCATGGCGTCGATGACCAGGAAGGTGTAGTGCGGTTCGGTGGCCTCGGCAATGTGGCGCACCTCTTCCATCAACGCTTCGTCGATGGACAGCCGGCCCGCTGTGTCCACGATGAGAACATCGCGGCCGAGGCGTTGGGCCTCCTCGAGGCCGGCCTGGGAAACGGCGACCGGGTCTGTGGGCTCGCTGAAGACCGTGACCCCGATCTGGGAGCCGAGCACCCGCAGCTGATCGACCGCTGCCGGTCGCTGGAGGTCGGCCCCGACCAGGATCGGGTTGCGGCCCTGCTGCTTGAACCAGCGGGCCAGCTTGGCCGCCGTGGTCGTCTTGCCCGAGCCCTGGAGGCCGGCCAACAACACGACGGTGGGCGGCCGGCTGGCGTAGGAGATCTTGAGCGTCTCGCCGCCGAGGATCCGGGTCAGCTCCTCGTTGACAATCTTGATGACCTGCTGGCCCGGGCTCAGGCTCTGCGAGAGCTCCAAGCCCACACAGCGCTCACGGACCGCTCGGGTGAAGCCCCGGACGACCCCCAGCTCCACGTCGGCTTCGAGGAGCGCCGTCCGGATCTCCCGGAGGATCTCGTCGACGTCGTCCTCGGTCAGGCGTCCCCGGCTGCGGATGCGCGAGAGGATGCCCTCGAATCGGTCGGTCAGGCTTTCGAACATGCGACTGCCCACGCTACAGGAGCGCGGTCAGGATCGAGTGCAGGCCGAGCTCAGAACAGCGCGTCCACGAAGGCCACGGGATCGAAGTCGACGAGGTCAGCGACGCCCTCTCCCAGACCGACCAACTTGACCGGCAGCCCCAACTCGCGCTGGATGGCCACCACGATGCCACCCTTGGCCGTGCCGTCGAGCTTGGTCAGCACCACGCCGGTCACCTCCACCGCGTCGGTAAACACCTTGGCCTGGGCCAGGCCGTTCTGGCCGGTGGTGGCGTCGAGCACCAGGAGCACCTCGGTCACCCTCCCTGGCGGACGGCCGGCGACCCTCCGGATCTTCTTCAGTTCCTCGACCAGGTTCACTTTGTTGTGCAGTCGGCCGGCCGTGTCGGCCAGCACCAACGTGTGGCCCTTGGCGTCGGCCCGCTGCACGGCGTCGAAGACGACGGAGCTGGGATCGCTGCCCTCGGCTGCCCGGACGATGTCGGCGTCGGCCCGGGCCGCCCACATAGCCAGCTGTTCACCGGCGGCGGCGCGGAAGGTGTCCCCCGCGGCGAGCAGCACCCGCTCGCCCGATCCGGCGAATCGGCTGGCCACCTTGCCCACCGTGGTCGTCTTCCCCACGCCGTTGACCCCGACGAACAGCCAGACGTCCACCGACCCCTGTTCTGCGCCATCAGCGGTACCGTCACCACCGGCGCCGTCACCACCGATGCCGTCACCACCGGCGCCGTCACCAGCCGCGGGAGCTCCTGAAGTGCCGCGCCACGCCCCAGGAACAGCCAGGGCGGCGTCGGCGTTGGTCAGGGCCTCGACCAGGTCCGCCCTGAGTGCCTCGACCAGACCGTCGGTCCCGGTGACGGAACCGGCCTTGACCCTGCCCCGGAGATCGTCGAGCAACACATCCGTCGCACCGACACCCACATCGGCGCGGATCAGCGCCTCCTCCAGGTCGTCCCAGGTGGCGGCGTCGATCTTGCCCCGTGACCGCACCGACCCCAGATAGCCGGCGAGGAATCCCCGGGCCTTGCCCAGACGACCCCGGTAGGTCGCCGGCTCCACGACCTCGACGACCTCCGGCTCGGCAGGGGGTGGCGCGGCGACCTCGGCCTCGAGCGGGGGGACGGGTGCGACCGGTGCAGCCGGACGCGTCGCCACCGCCCCCGACGCGGACGGGGTTTCCCGCTCTTCGGCCCGCCGAGCCGCCTCGGCCGCCTTGGCCAGTTCGACGTCGGTAGGAGCGCCGGAGACCACCTCATCGGTTGGCACGGCCGACTGGCCGCCACGTCGGCGGAACCGGAGGGCGACCAACGTCCCCCCACCCACCACCACGACGGGTATGCCGACCGCCAGGCCGATGATCAGGTCAGAGCTACTGGCGATCATGACGGTGCTGACCGCCAGCACGGCGCCGATCATTGGTCCGCCGCCCGGATGACGCCCTCATGGCTCGTGTCCTCATGGCTCGTGTCCTCATGGCTCGTGTCCTCATGGCTCGTGTCGCGGTGGCTCGTGTCGCGGTGGCTCATGTCCTCATTGCTCATGTCCTCATTGCTCACGTCCTGGTGACTCATGTCCTGGTGGCTGGTGGTCTCGGGACCGGGGGGCGCCGAGTCCCCGGAACGAGGAGGCGGGAGCTGGGAGTCCTCGTCAGGCAGGGACGGCGAGCCCGGGTCGTCCACCCGGCGTGGGACTTTCTGGCTGACGACCTTGGATGAGCCTCCGGGTGCCATCGTGACACCGTAGAGCGCGTCGCCGGCCTCCATGGTCCGCTTCTGATGGCTGACGATGATCAGCTGGGCGTCCTCGCGGAACTCATGGACGAGGTCGAGGAAGCGGTGAAGGTTCACGTCGTCGAGCGCAGCTTCCACCTCGTCCATCAGGTAGAAGGGCGAGGGCCGGCTCTTGAACACCGCGAACAGGAAGGCGAGGGCAACGAGCGAGCGCTCGCCACCCGACAGGAGCGAGAGCCTCCTGACGTTACGCCCCGCCGGGCGGACCTCGACCTCGACGCCGGTCTCGAGGAGGTTCTCGGGATCGGTCAGGGACAGCCGCCCGGTCCCACCGGGGAACAACGTGTCGACCAGGTCGGAGAAGTGCTCACGGACATCGGAGAAGGCCGAGTCGAACACGACCATGATCTCCTCGTCGAGGGTCCGGATGATCTGCTGCAGCTCTCGCCGGGCCTTCCGCACGTCCTCCACCTGAGCCTCGAGGAACTGGTGACGCTCCCCCAGGGCGGACAGCTCCTCGAGGGCCAGCGGGTTGACCGGGCCCAGCTTGGCCAGCTCCGATTCGAGCTGGGCTACCCGCGTAGCCGGGTCCACCCCGTCGGGGAGGTCGGGCTCGGGCGACGCCAGCGCCTCTTCGGAGTCGCAGTTCAGCTCGCGCTGAAGGGCCTCGACCACTGCATCCCGGCGGATCGAGGCCTCGGCCAGCTCCAGCTCGATCTTCTGCAGGCGACTGCGGTGTGCGGCCAGCTCGTGCTCGGCTGCCGAGCGCTCTCGGCGCAGGGTCTCGAGCCGGGCGCCACCGGCTCGCACCGCCTCGACCTGGAGCCGATGGCGGTCCCGGAGCTCACCGAGTGCACCCTCGAGCTCGAGCTGGGCCCGGCCGACCACACCGAGCAGCCTTTCGACGGCCACGGCGTCCGCCTCCAGCCGCCGCCGGCGCTCGGCCGCCTGCTGCCGTTCGTCGGCATGGCCGGTGAGCCGGCGCTCCACTTCCATCAGCCGTTCAGACAGGACCCGCCGGCGCTCGACCAGCCCGGCGGCGCGCACCTCCCAGGCCTTGCGCCGAGCCGCGGCCTCGGCCATCCGCTCGTCGATGCGCGCACGCTCGCCCCGGGCCGCTTCGACCAGGTCGGCGGCGGACACCCGGAGGGCCTCGAGGACAGGGATCTCCGCTTGGAGGTCGGCCAACCGGGCTGCGTCGCGCTCGATGCGCTCGTCGAGCTCGCTGTAGTGCCGGCTGGTCTCCTCGATCTCGGCGGTCATGCCGGACCGCTCGTTGGTCACCCGTCCGAGCGCGTTGCGCGCACTGAGGTGGGCCCCCTCGTTGCGGTCGTCGCTCCGCACCGCCTCGGCGGCGGCGGCCCGCGCCTCCTCCACCAGCGCACGGGACAGCCGTCGCTCCTCGGCCGCCCCCTCCGCCTCGCCCCGGGCCCGCTCGGCCCGCCCCCGGGCCTCGTCGACGACGGCGGCGGTGACCACGCCGCCCCCGGCCCGGACCCTCCAGCCCGAGGCCGAGAACCGGTCGCCTTCACGGGTCACGACCACCAGGTCGGGCCGATCCAGGGCCAGGTCGATGGCCCCGGTCCACCCCCCGAGCGGGCACACGGCGTTGGCCAGCAGCGTGTCGAGCAGGCGATCGAGGCCGACCACCTCCCGCCCCCGCCGGCCGCGCACATGCGTCCGGACCGGCTCACCCGGCGCCGGGACGGCGCCTGCGGTTGCGCTGCTCTCGACGACGGCGCCGACGGCGCCGGGTGCAGGCCGCTCGCTCGCCGCGGTGCGCAGGGCCAGGACGGCACCGGTGGCCTCGCCCTGGCGGAGCCGTGACAGCGCCGCACGAGCCGAATCGCTCCCGGACACCACGACGGCAGCCAGCGACGCCCCGGCGGCAGCCTCGAAGGCGTCCTCCCAGCCCTGGTCCACCTCCACCAGGTCCAACAGCGTGCCGACCACCCCACTCACACCGGCCAACAGCTCGGCGCCGGCCGCACCACGCGCCTCGTCGAGCGCCTTGGCCAGTGCATCGGCCCGAGCCGCCGACCGGTGGTGCTCTTGTTCGGCTTGGCGGAGGGACTCCTCGGCCGTCTCGAGCCGCTGGGCCGCCGATGCCAGGGCGGCCTCGGTCTCGGCCACGACCACCTGCAGGCGCTGGCGCGCGGCTTCGGTCTCGGCCAGGCGCTCGGTCAGCTCGTGCTCCTCTGCGCCGAGCGTGGCCGCCCGCCGCTCGAAGCCGGCCAGCCTGGAGGTCACCTGGTCGAGAGCGCGCCGGTCCCGCTCCAAGCCCCGTTCGGTCGAGCCGAACTGGCCCCGGGCCACGGTGAGCGCCTCCTCCGCCTCCCGCAGGGCCGAGCCGTCACCTCGCTGCTCCAGGTGGGCCTCGAGCTCGGCGGCCAGTGCCGCCTCCGTGGCCGCCAGCTCGGCCTGTTCAGGTGCCAACGTGTCGGATTCCGCCTCGGCCGCCTCGAGCTCTTGGCCGAGCCGCGCCCCTTCTGCCTCCAGGGTGGACACCACGTCAGCGTCGGCCGCGGCATCGAGCGCCTGGGCCAGGGAGCGCTGACGCTCCCGCAGCACGCCGGTCAGTCCCTTTGCCCGCTCCACCAGTCCCTCCACCCGGCCGAGCGACGACGCCAGGTCGGCCTCGCGCTGGGCGGAGAGCTCGTCGGTGGTCCGGCTGGTAGCCGCGTCGAGATCGGAGAGCGAGCGCCGTAGCCGTTCCTCGGCTTCCCGCAGCTCACCCTGGCTACGGCCTCCCTCGATGCGACGTCGGTCGAGAGCGGCGATCTCCATCCCGGCCTCGTGCATGCGGACGGCCCGCAGCTCGTCGGCCATCTCGGCGTGGGACCGGGCCGCCGCCGCCTGCCGTTCCAGCGGACGGATCTGACGCTTCACCTCCCTCACCAGATCGAACAGGCGCTCCAGGTTCTCGTCGGTCGAGGCCAGGCGACGCTCGGATCGCTCCCGCCGGCGGCGGAACTTGAGCACGCCAGCCGCCTCCTCGATGACCCCGCGACGGTCCTCGGGCCGGGCGTTCAGGATGGCGTCGAGCTGGCCCTGGCTGATGATGACGTGCTGCTGGCGGCCCACACCGGTGTCGGAGAGCAGCTCCTGGACGTCGAGCAGCCGGCACGGCGCCCCGTTGATGGCGTACTCGCTGTCGCCCGAACGGAAGAGCGTGCGGGTGATGGTGATCTCGGCCAGGTCGGTGGCCAGCTTGCCGGCGCTGTTGTCGATGGTCAGCGAGACCTCGGCTCGGCCCAGGGCAGGCCGGGAGGTGGTGCCCACGAAGATGACGTCCTCCATCTTCGAGGAGCGGACCGTCCTCGGGCCCTGGGCGCCGAGCACCCAGGCCACCGCGTCGACCACGTTGGACTTCCCGCTCCCGTTAGGCCCGACGACCACGGTGATCCCAGGCTCGAATTCGAGCACGGCGGCATCGGCGAAAGACTTGAAACCTTTGAGGGAGAGGGACTTCAGGAACACCGGGCGCTCACCCTATCGGCCGAGGCGCGGCCGGTGGGGAGGGGCACGGAGGGGCAGGCAGAGGGCGGGCGGCGGGCGGCCAGAGGGCGGGCGGAGCGCGGGTGAGAGCAGCGAGCAGAGCGGTCGGCCCTCAAACCTGGCAGTGCTCGCACAGGTACGTCGAGCGCCCGCCCGACTTCACTCGGACGATGGTGGCCCGGCATCGACGGCAGGCCTCGCCCTCTCGGTCGTACACCTGGTGCTGGCCCTGATAGTCGCCGACCTCGCCGAACAGGTCGCGGTACTGCTCGTCGGCCAGCGAGGAGCCCCGGTGCTTCACCGCCTCGCTCAGGGTCTCGACCATGGCCCGGTACAGGCGGCGCACCTCCTGGGAGGAGAGCGAGTTGGACAGGCGGTCGTAGCGGAGCCCGGCGGCGAAGAGGATCTCGTCGGCGTAGATGTTGCCGATGCCGGCCACGAATTCCTGGTCCATGAGGAGCGCCTTCAACCCCGCCTTCTTGGACGCCAGCATCACCCAGAACTTCTCCCAGCTCATGACGTCCTCGAGCGGGTCGAAACCGAGATGGGCCAGTTCAGCGATGCCCTGGCCGTCCTCGGGGACAGCGGCGACGAAGAGCTCGCCGAAGGTGCGCGGGTCCACGAAACGGAGCTGGCCGCCTTGGGTGAACGTGATGACCACGTGGGTATGGGGGGCCTTGGGCTCCTTGACCGCCTTGGCCCGTTGCAGCTGGCCGCTCATGCCCAGGTGCACGACCAGGGTCTCGCCATCATCCAGTCCGAGCAGCAGGTACTTCCCGGCCCGATCGATCGACTTGATGGTGTGACCCTCGAGGCGGGCGCGGAAGTGCTTCGCGCTCGGATGGCGCCGCACGGTGCGCCCGTTCCGTACCTCGACCCCCTTGATCTTGCGCCCGACGACCTCGCCCTGCAGGTCGCGCCGGATGGTCTCCACCTCGGGAAGCTCAGGCATCCCCTCCGCCCCTCTCGTCCCCCATCGCACCGACCGCGGCCCGAGCGGCCGCCTGCTCGGCGTCCTTTTTGGATCGCCCCTCCCCCACGCCGAGGTGCTGGTCAGCAACGTACACCGTGGCCAGGTACCGCCGGGCGTGATCAGGCCCCTTGGCCATGATCTCGTAGCGAGGGACGCCGCGGCCGTGGCGCACCGCCTCTTCTTGGAGCCGGCTCTTGAAATCGAACGCTCCCGGACCGGCGATGGCCAGCTCGATCCTCGTGGCCAACAGGTCATAGATGAGCCGTCGAGCCTCCTCGAACCCTCCGTCCAGGTAGACGGCGCCGATGACCGCCTCGATGGCATCGGCCAGGATGGACTCCTTGGCCCGGCCTCCCGAGCTGTCCTCGCCGCGCCCCAGCCGCAGGTGGGGGCCGAGGCCGATCTCTGCGGCCACCTCTGCCAGCACGCGGGTGTTCACCACCGACGCCCGCACCTTGGCCAAGCCCCCCTCGGCCAGATCGGGGTAGGTGCCATAGGTATGGTCCGCCACCACCAGACCGAGCACGGCGTCGCCCAGGAACTCGAGGCGTTCGTTCGAGGGGACGCCACCTTGCTCGGCGCACCACGACCGGTGCGAGAGGGCCTGGTCCAAGAGGCCGGCATCGGTGAACCGGTACCCGATGCGCTCGACGAGGTGCTCGACCAGCGGCTGTGCCGGTTCGGCGACGTTCGTCACCGTCGGGGCTCAGGCCCCTTCGAGCTTGGCGTGGACGTAGTCGACGGCGTCACGGACGGAGCGGAGCTCTTCCAGGTCCTCATCGTCGATGCGAAACCCGACGGAGCGCTCGCCCAGCTCTTCCTCGAGCGCCTCCACCAGCTCGATCAGAGCCAGCGAGTCGGCATTCAGGTCCTCGGCGAACGAGGAGGACTCGCTGATGCTTGCGGGATCGATCTCCAAGATGTCGGCGAGCAGGTCCCGGATCATCTCGAACACCTGTTGGCGGTCGAGCGGACCCTTCTCCACGTGGGTCTCTGCTGGCACGGCATCTCCTGGGTCTGGTCGGGCACACGTGCCCGTTCTGGCAGGCGCAATGATACCGGAAGCCGCCCATACGGCTGGCCATGGGTGGCATTTGGCCAGGTCAGAGGCATAGACCGCCGCCGGGAGCCAATGCCCGTCCGTTGCCTCTCAGAGGTTCTCTTTCCCTATGAGGTGGTTTGGTTCAGATCGGCACCCAAGGTGCGGATCAGGTTGACCAGCGCCGGGCCGGCCTTCGCCACCGATCCGCAGTCGAACGGCGGCTGTGGGTCGTACTCGATGGCCAGCTGGATGGCCTTGGCCGTGTTCTCGCCCGCCGTCAGCCCGGCCAGGACGAGGGCCATGTCGATCCCCGCCGAGACACCGGCCCCGGTGACCACCTTCCCCTGCACGACGACCCGTTCGCCGACATAGCGGGCCCCGAGCGACTCGAGCAGTTCGGTGGCGCTCCAATGGGTGGTGGCATCCAGGCCTCGAAGCAAGCCGGCCCCTCCGAGGAGGAGCGAGCCGGTGCAGACGGACGTCGTCCACTGGGTCGACTCGTCCACCCGCCGGATCCATCCGGTCAGCTCCGGGTCGCGCATGAGCCGCCGGGTTCCCGGTCCGCCGGGGACCACCAGCACGTCGCACCGGTCCACCTCATCGAAGCGGGCATCGGCCGCGAGGGCCAGGACACCGGTGTCGGTCCGCACCGGCCCGGTCTCGGCCGCCACGAACAGGAGCTCGGCGCCAGGCAGCCGTGAGAGGACCTCGTAGGGCCCGACGGCGTCGAGGGCGGTGAAGCCTGCGAAGAGGGGGATGACGATGCGCATGGGGGTCTCCTTGGTCGGTTGGTCAGGGGTCGGGGGCGCTTGGGCGGGTGGGAACCGTCTGGCGCCCGATCGATGGGGTCGGCCCGGGAGCCCGGGGGTGGGGGCCGGGTCGAGGTCCCGGCGAGTGGTGCCCGGCACCCGGGGGGCTGAAGTGCCGGCGGTACTCGCCGGGCGTGACCCGTAGCGTCCGCCTGAAGACCCGGTGCATCGTCTCGACCGTCCCGAAGCCGCAGAGCCGGGCGACCTCGGGTAACCCGCGCGACGTGGTCTCCAACAGTCGTCGGGCCGCCTCGACCCGGACCGACTCGACGTAGGCAGCCGGCGACACCCCCAGCTCCTGGCGGAAGACGCGGGCGAAGGTCCTCGTGCTCATGCCCACCTGCTCCGCCATCCTGGTCACCGACAGGTCCTCGGCGAGGTGATCGGCGATCCAGCCTTCGAGGTCCTGCAGCGAAGACCGCTCGGGACGCTGGGCGGCAAGCTGCGCACTGAATTGAGCCTGGCCGCCCGGACGCTGCACGAACAGCACCAGCCAGCGGGCTACCAGGCGGGCGACCTCGGGCCCGAGGTCGTCCTCCACCAGCGAGAGGGCCAGGTCCATGCCCGTCGTGACCCCGGCGGACGTCCACACGTTGCCGTCCCGGACGAAGATGGAGTCCGGGTCCACGGTGACGGTGGGGAACGACTGCGCGAGCAGGGCGCTCGAGGCCCAGTGCGTCGTGGCCCGCCGCCCGTCGAGCAAGCCCGCCCGGGCCAGGAGGAAGGCGCCGCTGCACACCGACGTCACCCGACGCGACCGCCGAGCAGCCGAGGCGATCCAGGCCACCAGCGGCTCGTCCCGGACTGCTTCGGCCGTGCCGATCCCGCCCACGACGACCAAGGTGTCGATCGGCCCTGCCGAGGTGGCGAGGGAGCGGTGTGGGGCGACCTCGAGGCCGCACGACGACCGCACCGACCGGCCGTCGGTGGACACCACGTCGACCTGGTACGGGCGGTCACGAACGGGGCCCTCCAGCCGGTCCTCGGCGGGGTCGAGTAGGGACCACAGCCGGTTGGCCATGGCGAACACCTCGACGGGCCCGGTCAGGTCGAGGATCTGCAGGTCCGGGTAGACGACGAAGACGATGCGTCGGGGCACGGGATGATCGTGCGCCGAACCGGGATTGGCTGCAATGACAGATACATGACGATTTCTGCCAGGCCGTCCCTTTCGAGCGGCCACTTCGATACGATTCACGGCCCAGAAACACTGCGGCAACCTGTCAGACCCACCGACGTCGTAGAACAAGGAGCGTGCAGGGTTCGACGCCAGTGACCGCCTGTGGGCGCGGCACCGGTGCCCCGCCCGAGCCGGAACGGATCGGCCGCGACCCCGAGTGGCCCTCCTATCGACCTGAGCCCTTTCACGACGAGCTGGTCAACCGGGGAGGCTTGCCCCGACCGGTGGCCGAGGCCCTGTGGCGCAGGATCGCCGCCCTCGGTCCCGAGGCCCTGGTCGAACGGCAGGTCGCGGCCGATCGGGAGATGCGGGCCATCGGGGTGACCTTCACCGTGTACGACGACGGCAAGGGGGTCGACCGGGCCTGGCCCTTCGACGTGATCCCCCGGGTGCTCCCGGCCGACGAATGGCATCACATCGAGACGGGCCTCGTGCAGCGGCTCTACGCCTTGAACCTGTTCATCGACGACGTCTATCACGACCAGCGCTCGATCAAGAGCGGCCTCGTGCCGCCCGACCTGGTCGCCGGGTCACCGACCTTCAGGCGCGAATGCGTGGGCATCGACCCGCCGGGGGGGATCTGGGCCCACATCTGCGGCAGCGACCTGGTCCGCGACGCGGACGGGACGTTCTACGTGCTGGAGGACAACCTCCGCGTCCCCTCGGGGATGTCCTACCTGCTCGAGAACCGCATGGTGGCCAAGCACGTCTTCCCCGAGCTCTTCCGGGACTACAGCATCGAACCGGTCGACCCCTTCGTCGGCCAGATGGTGAACCTGTTGTCCTCGGTGTCGCCGTCTCCTCGCGAGCCCACCATCGTCGTGCTCACCCCGGGCGTCCACAACGCCGCCTACTTCGAGCACGCCTTCTTGGCCCAGCAACTGGGGGTCGAGCTGGTGGAAGGGAGCGACCTCGTCGTGCTCGACGACGACTGCGTCTACGTCCAGACGATCGAGGGTCTGGAGCGGGTGGACGTCATCTACCGACGGGTCGACGACCTGTTCCTCGACCCCGAGGTCTTCCGCGCCGACTCGCTGATCGGAGTGGCCGGCATGGTCCGCGCCTGGCGGGCCGGCCGGGTGGCCCTGGTCAACGCGCCCGGGGCCGGCGTGGCCGACGACAAGGCCCTCTACGCGTTCGTCCCCGACATCATCCGGTACTTCCTGGGCGAGGAGCCCATCTTGGACAACGTGCCGACGCTTCGCTGCGCCGACGAGCCCTCCCGCCGCTACGTGGCGGCCAACCTGGGCTCGCTCGTGATGAAGCCGACGAGTGGGTCGGGCGGGTCCGGCATCGTGATCGGTCCCCACGCCACCGCCGATGAGCTGGTCGACACCGGGCGGCTCATCGAGGAGAACCCGCGAGGCTGGGTGGCGCAGCCCGTCCTCTCGCTGTCGACCGCCCCCACCTTGTGCGACGGGAAGGTGGTGCCCCGCCACGTCGACCTCCGGCCGTTCACCCTGATCGGCCCGGACGGTGCCTACGTGACCCGGGGCGGCCTCACGAGGGTGGCCACGGTGGAGGGATCGCTGGTCGTCAACTCGTCCCAGGGCGGAGGGAGCAAGGACACCTGGATCGTGGACCCCGATCTGTCGGGGAAGCGCCCGGCCGTACGCCGACAGGAGCCCGCTCCCCACCGGGCCGCCGGGGCCCCTGGGGTCGCCAAGACCGACTGGGCGCCCGGTGCCGCCCCCGGCGATCACCTGTCCCACCACTCTGCAGCCCAATGAGCCACGGTCCGAGGGACTCGCCCCCGAAGGGCCCGCCCCGCACACCCGCCACAGGGGGGAGATGAGCATGCTGCTCGCACGGATGGCCGAGGCCGTCTACTGGGCCGGTCGGTACCTCGAGCGGGCGGAGTGCACGGCCCGCATCATCCAGGTGCATGTGGACACCCATATCGACCTTCCCGTCGGGGAGGACGTGGGGTGGGAGCCGCTGCTGGCCATCGCCGGCGTGGATGCCGCCGCTTTCCTCGACGAACCGGCGACCAGGTCGGCCTCCGGGGCACGGTCGGCGCCGCCGTCCCCGACCGAGGCGGAGGTCATCGAGTTCCTCCTCGTCGACCAGGCCGGCCATGCGTCCATCCATACCGCCCTGACCGCGGCCCGGGAGAACCTGCGAGCGGCCCGGGCCGTGGTCCCCCGGGAGGCGTGGGAGGCGTGCAACGACCTGTGGCTGGCCTGCGGCGACGACCGGGACCAGGTCCAGTTCCGGGACGGACGCGTGCAATGGCTCCGCCGGGTGGTTGCCGGGTGTCAACGCATCAGCGGCGTGCTGACCGGAACGATGAGCCGGGACGAGGCCCTATCGTTCTTGCTCATCGGACAGAACCTCGAGCGAGCCGACCTGACCTCACGCGTCCTCGATGTCCGGGCCGACCACCTGCAACCGGGGCGGGGCGACGATCCCTACGAGGCGGTCCGCTGGATGGCCGTGTTGCGGTCACTTGCCGCCTACCAGCCATTCCGCCGCGCCATGCCGGCTCGGCCCCAGGCCGGGTCGACGCTGAGGTTCCTGCTGCAAGACGACCGGTTCCCCCGTGCCGTCGCCGCCTGCCTGAGCGAGGCTCGCTCCCACCTCAAGGGCCTGGCCCGGACGGAGGGAGCCCTCGAGGCCTGCACCAACGCCTCCATGGTGGTGGCGGCGGCGCCGGTGCCCCGGCTTACGCTGGGTGGCCTGGGTGCCTTCGTCGAGGAGTTGCAGGTCGCCTTGACCGAGGTGCACGACCAGATCGACCGGACCTACTTCCACCCCAAGCTGACCCGGTGGCAACCCGAGCACGCCGTCTCGTGATCTACCAGGTAACCCACCGGACCGCCTACCGCTACAGCGAACCCGTCGACCGTTGCCGTACCGAGGCGCACCTGCGGCCCCGGGAGACCGACCGGCAACACTGCCAGAGCAATGCCGTCGACGTGGTACCCGCGCCGGTCACGTTCTCCGAGCGACTCGACTTCTTCGAAAACCCGGTGTGTGCCTTCTCGGTGGAAGGGCCCTTCGACGAGCTGGTGGTGACCTCGAGCAGCCAGGTGTCGATCGCGGTCCGCTCCCCCTTGCCCGAGTCCGGCCCCACCTGGGAGCAGGCGCGCGACGTGCTCTCGTCGGACCTGGGCGACGAGATCCTCGATGCCCGGCAGTACTGCTTCGACTCGCCCCTGGTCACGACGACGGGACGGTTGGCCGAGTACGCGGCGCCGTCGTTTCGGTCCGGGCGCGGGCTGGTGGACGCGGTGACGGACCTGACCGAACGGATCTTCCTCGACTTCACCTACGCCCCGGGCTTTACCACGGTGGCCACCCCGCTCGACGACGTGCTCAACTTCCGGCGAGGCGTCTGCCAGGATTTCGCCCACCTTGCCATCGGATGTCTCCGTTCGATGGGCCTGTCTGCTCGCTACGTGAGCGGGTACATCGAGACGTTGCCGCCGCCCGGAGAGGAGCGGATGGTCGGTGCCGACGCCTCCCACGCCTGGCCGTCGGTGTTCGTGCCCGGCTGGGGATGGTTCGACATCGACCCCACCAACGACCAACTGGTCGGGTCCCGCTACATCACCACCGCCTGGGGCCGCGACTACTCGGATGTCTCGCCGGTCAAGGGCATCGTCTTCGGCGGGGGTGGCTCCCAGACGCTCGACGTGTCCGTGGACGTCTCCCGTTCGGTCACGGTGCCGAGCTGAGGGCCGCCTCCATCCGGTCGAGACCGGTCGAGACCGGTCACGATCGCCCGACGTCCCAGAGCCGTCGCGGGCCCGCCTAGCGGGGCCACCAGCCGGTCGGTCAGCCCGTCGGCCGCCCCGGGCGGCGGACCAGAGGGGCCGGACCGGCGGCCGGGACCAGGGGCCCCGCTCGGGTTCAGGTCCGGGCGTTGACCAGGCTCCCGGCCGCCATGGCCAGGTACTCGAGGAGCTGCTCCTCGTCCTCTGGCTCCATGCCCCCGGCCCGCACGGCGGCGGTCATGTGCCCCAACCAGGCCTCGGCCTCGGCCTGCCCGATGGTGAAGGGCACATGGCGCATCCGCAGCCTGGGTGCTCCCCGCTGCTCGTTGTAGGTAGCGGGGCCGCCCCAGTACTGCATCAGGAACAGGGCGAGGTGCGCTTTCGACTCGGTCACGTCCTCGGGGTACATGTGGGTGAGGAGAGGGTCGTTGGCCACGCCGGCATAGAAGCGGTCGACGAGGTCGCAGAAGAACCGCTCACCTCCCCACCGCTCGAACGGCGTCGGCTCATTTTCTCCTCTTCGTCGGCGTATCTGCACCAGATGACTGTACGTCGCAGACGGTTAGCCTTGGCCCCGGTCGGGCGGCCATCGCGCCCACCACGAATCCGGGAGGTCCACAGTGTTCGAATGGTCCGAGGAGCAGCTGATGATCCGGGACGCCATCCGTCGGTTCATCGAGTCCGAGGTGGTGCCCAACATCGACGACCTCGAGCACGGCGACCTTCCCCCCTACGACATCATGCGCAAGCTCTACGCCACCTTCGGCATGGACCAGATGGCCAGGGACCGGTTCAAGAACCAGCTCGCGAAGAAGGCGTCGGGCTCGCCAGCCAGCACGCGGGCGGCCGACGAGGGCTCGACCCGGGCGTCCGGCGAGAGCTCGGGCCGCCCGTCCGGGGGCGACGGGGGGGCGGCGGCCCTCGCCCTGATCCCGATCATCGAGCTGTGCCACTACTGCCCCGGCATCGTCACTGCCATGGGCGTGAGCGTGGGGCTGGCTGCAGGCACGGTCATGAAGCGGGGCACCCCGGCCCAGATGGAGCGTTGGGGGCTCGACCTCCTCACCCTGGACAAGATCGGGGCCTGGGCCATCACCGAGCCCGACTCGGGGTCCGACGCCCTGGGCGGCATGTTGGCCTCGGCCCGGCGGGACGGCGACGAGTACATCCTCAACGGCAACAAGACGTTCATCACCAACGGCCCCTTCGCCGACACCATCGTGTTCTACGCCAAGCTCGACGACGGGACCGACACGCCGGTGCGGGATCGCCAGGTCCTCACCTTCGTCCTGGACAAGGGCATGCCCGGCCTGGAGCAGTCCAAGCCCTTCCGCAAGATGGGCCTGCACTCCTCGCCGACCGGCGAGCTCTTCTTGTCCGATGTCCGTGTCCGCGCCGACCACCTCTTGGGCGGGACCGAGGAAGTGGGTGACGGCGGCGGCCGCCAGTCGGCCAGGGACAACTTCGTCCAGGAGCGGGCGGGGTTGGCGGCCATGTCCCTCGGTCTGATCGAGGAATGCCTGAACCTGTCGGTGGCCTACGCCAAGGACCGCCAGCTCTGGGGCTCCCCCATCGGCGACCGGCAGCTCATCCAACTGAAGCTGGCCAAGATGGAGGTAGCACGGCTCAACGTGCAGAACCTGGTCTTCCGCCACATCGAGCTGTCGGCGGCCGGAAAGAGCCTGTCCCTGGCCGAGGCATCGGCCATGAAGCTGTACTCGGCCCAATCGGCCTCCGAGGTCGCCATGGAGGCCGTGCAGCTCTTCGGGGGCAACGGCTACATGTCCGAGTTCCGGGTGGAGCAGCTGGCCCGCGACGCCAAGGTGTTCCAGATCTACGCCGGGACCGACGAGATCCAAATCACCCACATCGCTCGGGACCTGCTCAGCCGGTAGCGGTCAGGGCCCGCCCCGGCCGGCCGCCCCCAACCCTCAGCCCTCGGCCACCGTGCACCTCGGTCACCGCACCGGCCACGTGCTCCACCAGCCCGGCCACGGCCAGGTCGTGGGCGACGGTGATGGCATTGACCATCGACACCGCCGACGACGACCCGTGGCTGATCACACAGACCCCGTTGACCCCGAGGAGCATGGCCCCCCCGGTCCCGTCGGGGTCGAGCTCCGCGGCCAGGGGCAGAAGGTGGGGGTAGAGCATGTCCGCCGCCTCCTTCAGGTCGTCGCGGGCCAGGATCTCGGTCAGGGCACCGATGAGAAACTTCATGGAGCCCTCCATCGTCTTCAGGGCCACGTTGCCGGTGAACCCGTCGGTCACGATGACGTCGGCCACACCCTGGAAGAAGTCCCTGCCCTCGACGTTGCCGATGAACTCCAGGCCCGGACCGCCGGCCCCGGCCGACAGCAGGGCGTGGGTCTCCTTTTCCAAGGGCGTCCCCTTCGACTTCTCCTCGCCGATCGACAACAGGGCGACCGTCGGGGACCCGACCCCGTATCGCTCGGTGACGAAGGCCGCCCCCATCTGGGCGAACTGCACGAGCATCTGCGGGTTGCACTCGGCGTTCGCCCCTGAGTCGAGCAGGACGCTGGGCGGGCGATCGGTTCCCGGATTGGGGATGGGGGTGGCGATGGCCGGCCGGATCACGCCGGGCAGCCTCCCCATCCGCAGGAGGGCCGATGCCATGGTGGCCCCGGTGTTGCCGGCGGAGACCATGGCCAGCGCCTTGCCGTCCCGCACCGCCTCGGCTGCCCGCACCAACGAGGAGTCCTTCTTGCGGCGAACCCCCTGGCCGGGGTCGTCGTCCATCCCGATGACCTCCGAGGCGTGGAGCTCGGGAAGGCCGCCGGTGTCCACCAACGCGTCGGGTCGCCCCACCAGGAGCACCGGGATGCCCGACCGCTCGGAGACCCGGCGGGCACCGGCGATGATCTCGCCCGGGGCCCGGTCGCCACCCATGGCGTCGACCGCGACCGGGAGTGCGGCGAACGCCTCGCCGCTCGGCCGCTCGCCCCCGCGGGCCACTAGTCGACTTCGATCGCCTGGCGACCCTTGTACCACCCGCAATTCGGGCACACGACATGGGGAAGCTTGGCGTGCGAGCACTGCGGGCACACCGAGCGGGCCGGGGCCCGCAGCACCCAGTTGGACGCGCGGCGGCTGCGACTCTTCGACTTGGAGGTCTTCTTCTTGGGGACGGCCATAGGAGCGGTATTCTACGCCTCTCCGAGCGGGCCCTGGTCACGCAGCACGTCCAGGGCAGACCACCGCGGATCGGCGGGCTGCTCACACGAACAGGCCTCCTCGTTGCGGTTGATCCCGCACTGGGGGCACAGGCCCAGGCAGTCCTCGTCGCACAGCGGGGCCAGTGGGAGCTCCAAGAGCACCGCATCCCTGGCCAGGGGCTCCAGATCGAGGAGATCGCCCTCGAGCGGATAGGCGTCGTCGTCCAGCGCGGCACCGGCCAGCTCGGCCGCGGCAGGCCGCGCCCCGCCCGGGCCGGCCCCGCCCACGTCGGCTTCGGCCCCTTCGACATAGCGCTCTCGCACGGTGGCACGGATCCCGCCGTCGACGGGTCGACCGCACCGCCGGCACTCAGCGGTCCACGGTGCATCGACCGTGCCCGACGCCATCACCCCGCCCGGATACGAGGACAGCGTGACCTCGACGGTGACCGGCGCACCCTCGGGCACCGAGGCTCCCATCGTGGCCAGGTCCTCGATGGGAGCCTGGCGAACCTCGTGCCTGACCGTTCCCGGCACCCGGCGGAGCTTGGCCGCCGGGACGATGAACGGCCCGCGACCAGAGGGGCGCTCCTGTGAGCGGGCGGTGTCACCGGGGTCCGGAGCCGGCCGGGTGGGGTGCCGATGGGGTGCAGACCGCACCGGGTCCATCCCGCTCAGTCGAGGTCCTGGTCGAAGAAGCCGTCCGGGTCCTCGGCCGCCCCGCCGGCCGCGCCTGACCCGTCTGGGGGGCCCAGTGCGCCCGGCTCCCCCGAGTGCCCGACGGAGGGCGCCAAGGAGGTGTCCCCCTGATCGCCGATCTCCACCGGCGGAATCGGTGAGACCTGGAGCTTCTCGCGCCCGGCCCGGACGGTCTTCATCGTCCGGTCCAAGACGATCTCGAAGCTGGCCAGTTTCTGGTCGGCGTAGTCCTCGACCTCGTGGCGAAGGCGGCGCGCCTCCTCGTTGGCGTCGTCCAAGATGCGTTGGGCGACATGGTTGGCCTGGCGCACGATCTCGGTGCGCTGCACCATGCGCTCGGCCTGGACCCGGACCTCCTCCAAGAGCACGTCGGCCTCACGGGACTTCTCGGCGATGAAGTCCTCCCGCTCCTTCAGCAGCCAGCGGGCCTGGCGGAGCTCGTCGGGCATCCGCTGCAGGGCGGCGTGCAGGAGCTCGGCCACCTCTTCTTTGGAGATGAGCACCGAGGCGGACAGGGGCATCTGCTTGGCGTTCTCGACGAGCTCGAGCGCCTGCCGGACCAGAGCTTCGGCGTCGCGCTCGGCGCCCGCCGCCCGCTGCTGGTCGAGGTCCTCGAACAACTCACTCACCGGCGAACTTCTCTTGAAGGCGGAGGGCCACCACCTTGGGGACGAAGGCGTTCACATCCCCGCCGAAGCGGGCGACCTCCCGCAACAGCCGGGAGGCGATGAACGAGTGGGCCGAGCTGGTCGGTATGAACAAGGTCTCCACCCCGGACAATTGCTTGTTCATCTGGGCCATCTGCAGCTCGTTCTCGAAGTCGGACACGGCGCGGAGGCCCTTCACGATGGCGCTGGCCCCGACGTCGGCGGCCACGTTCACCACCAGGGTGGACACCGATACGATCCGCACGTTGGCCAGATGGGTGACCGATTCCTCGAGCATCTCCTTGCGCTCGTCGAGGTCGAAGAGCACCTGGCTCTTCTGCGGGTTGCGGAGGGCGGCCACGACCACCTCGTCGAAGAGGCGGGCGGCTCGCTCGATCACCTCGAGATGACCGTTGTGCACGGGGTCGAACGATCCTGGAATGAGCGCGATCCTCACAGAACACCTTTCTCTGCCACCCGATCCGGCCGGGCCACTGTCACGAGCGTACTGCCATACCGTCTGCTCTTGATGACCCTCCACCCCTCTGGGGCGACAATTTCCGTCCCCGATTCCAACACGGCGAGGTCGGCAGGAAGCTGCCCGACGAGCTGGGGCCATCCCTCGTACGCGTAGGGGGGGTCGCAGAGGATGAGGTCGTAGCGGGACACGGTGCTCGACACCCAGGACTCGACGTCGGCGCGCACCACGGTGGCGTCGCCATCCCGCTCGGCGTCGCCGAGCCCGACCCTGGCCAGGTTCTCGCCGATGCAGGCGATCGAGGCCGGGTCGTTTTCCACGAAGGTCACCGACGCCGCCCCTCGGGACAGGGCCTCGATCCCGAGGGCGCCGGACCCGGCAAAGAGGTCGGCCACCTGCAGGCCGTCGACCCCGCCCAGGCTGAAGAGGATGTCGAAGATGGCCTCGCGCACCCGATCGGAGGTCGGCCGCACGGCCCTCGACGGCGGGGCATGGAGCCGCCTCCCCCGCAGCTCACCACCGATGACTCGCACGCCACAAGCCTACCGGCGGTGCCCGGCCGCCCTGCTCAGCTCTTGAACAAGAACTCGGCCTCGTCGTCGTCGATGAAGAGCCGAAGTTCCTCCTCGAGCAGCTGGTGGGCACCGAGGAGCGGGTCGTCGGCCACGATCGACACCGCCGCCTCCCGGGCCTGGACGACGAGGTCGCGGTCGCGCAGCAGCGAGGCCAGCTTCAGGTCGCTTCGTCCCTTCTGCCTGGCGCCCAGGATCGTGCCCTCGCCCCGGAGCTCCAGGTCCACGTCGGCCAGCTCGAAGCCGTCGGTGGTGCGCTCCATGGCCGACAGTCGGGCGGCGGCCTCGGGCGCCTCGCTCTCGGACAGCAGGTAGCACCACGACGGGTCGCGCCCCCGGCCCACCCGGCCGCGCAGCTGATGGAGCTGGGCGATCCCGAACCGGTCGGCATCCTCGATGACCATCACCGTCGCCTCGGGCACGTCCACCCCGACCTCGATGACCGTGGTGGCCACCAACACGTCGAGCACACCGGACCGGAAGTCGGCCATCACCGTCTCCTTCTCGGACGGGCGCATCTGCCCGTGCAGGAGACCGATGCGCAGCCCGGCCAGCTCCTCGGCCTGCAGCCGTGCGGCCTCCTCGGTGGCCGAGGCGGCCTGGACCCGCTCCGACCCCTCGACCAGCGGGCACACCACGAAGGCGCGATGCCCGGCGGCCGCCTCGGCCCGCACCCGCTCCCACGCCGCAGCTTCGTCGGCGTCCGTCTTGGCCCACAGCGTCGTGACCGGTGTCCGGCCGGGGGGCAGCTCGTCGATGGTGGTCATGTCCAGGTCGCCGAACACGACCATGGCCGCAGTGCGGGGGATCGGCGTCGCCGTCATCACCAACAGGTCCGGATCGGCGCCGAGGCCGTCGTCCCCCCTCCCCTTGGCCTTGAGAGCGGCGCGCTGCTCCACCCCGAAGCGGTGCTGCTCGTCGATCACCACCGCCCCGAGGGAACGGAACCGGACCTCGTCGGTCAACAGGGCATGGGTACCGATGAGCAGATCGACGCCCCCGTCGACCAGGCCCCGATGCAACTTCGCCCGCTCGGCCGCCGGCGTCTTCGAGGTCAACAGGGCGACCCGAAGGGGGCGGTCCCCCGCCAGGGTGGCCGGGTCAGGGACGGTCAGCCCGTCGAGCAGGGACCGAACCCCGAGGAAATGCTGCTCGGCCAGGACCTCGGTCGGGGCCATGAGGGCGCCCTGATGGCCGCCCTGGACGGCGACCAACAACGCGGCCACGGCCACCACGGTCTTGCCCGCCCCCACGTCGCCCTGGAGCAGCCGGTGCATGGGCAGCGAGCCAGACAGGTCGGCGGCGATGGCGGCGATGGCGGCGCGCTGGGCCCGGGTCAGCTCGAAGGCCAGCCCGGAAAGGAACTGGTCGAGCAGCGAGGGCTGCCCGTCGACCGGGCCGGTCAGCAGGTGGCGGATGCCGCGGGCGTCGGACTCGAGCCGGCGCTGTCGGAGCACCAGCGCCAGCTGGAGCCGGAACAGCTCGTCGAAGGCGAGCCGCCGCCGGGCCGGTTCAGGGTCGGCCATGGTGGCCGGTCGGTGGATGTCGTGGAATGCCTGGGTTCGCCTGGTGAGCTCGAATTGGCCGCGCCATCGGGAGGGGAGCGGATCGGCGAAGGGCCCGGCCCGCTCGAGGGCCTCGGCTACGAACGAGGAGATGCGGGTGGAGGTGAGGTCGGCCTTCTCGGAGAGGGGGTAGATGGGATAGATGCGCCCGGTTGCGTCTCCGTTCTCGGCCGCAGCCCCCTTCCCGTCGTCGTCAGCGCCACCCGGTGCCCGCACGACGTTGACGGTGGGGTTCACCATCTGGCGGTTGTCCCGATAGGTGCCGAGCTTTCCGAAGAACAGGGCCAGGGTGCCCACGGGCAACTGCTTGGCCCGCCACGCCTGATTGAAGAAGACGACCTTCGAGTGGCCGGTGCCGTCGCTGACGTCGAGCTCCACCCGGGTCGGCCCGCGCCGGTAGCGGCCGGACGGTGGGCGGTTCACTCGGCGCACCGTGGCCAGGACGGACGCGGTCTCCCCCACCCGCAGGTCACGCAACGGGGCGAGTCGAGTGCCGTCGATGTAGCGCCGCGGGTAGTCGGTGAGAAGGTCGAGAACGCTCTCGATGCCCAATTCGGCCAGCTCGCGGCCCGATGCTGCCCCCACCCCCTTCAGCACCGTGACCGGGAGCTCGGCCAGCTGGCGCAGCTTGCGCCCGGGGACGTCGGCGACCCCGCCCGGGGACCCGGCCGACCCGGCCGACCCGGCCGACCCGGGCGACCCGGCCGACCCGGTGCCTCCGGCCTTCGCGCCGGGTGCTCCGGCAGCCGGCTCCGTCACTCGATGGAGAAGAGATACGGATAGAGGGGCTGGCCGCCGTGGTGGACCTCCGACTCGGCCCCGGGTCGGTTGTCCCGGAGCCATTCGGTGATCCGCCGGGTATCGGCCGGGCCGGACCCCTCCCCCTCGATGATCGTGACCAGCTCGTGGTCGTCGGTGACCAGCGCATCCAACAGGGCACAGGCAGCCGCGGGCAGCGTCTCGGCCACCGCCTCGATCCCCTGGCGCGACAACCCGATCCAGTCCGACGCCTTCACCGGGCCGACGCTGCTGTCGGAGTCCCGCACCGCCTGGGTCACCTCGCCCGCCACCACCCGCTCGGCGGAGGCTTCCATGGCCGAGACGTTGGCGTCGATGTGGGCCCCGGGGTCGTAGGCCAACAAGGCGGCGAATCCCTCGGCGATGGTGTTGGTTGGGATCACCCGCACGGTCTTCGTCGTCAGGGCGTCGACGCTCTCGGCCACCGGGCGGATGTTCTTGTTGTTGGGCAAGATGACCACCTCGTCGGAGCCGAGGGCATCGACCGCCTCGAGGATCTGCGCCGTGGACGGGTTCATCGACTGGCCCCCGGCTATCAACCGGTGAACGCCCAAGGAGCGGAAGATCCGCCCGATCCCCACCCCGGTGGCGACGGCGACCGCCCCGGTGGTGGGCGGGGGGCCCGGGGGCACGTCCGAGGCGCCGTAGGCGGCGTTGTCCGCCCCCTCGCGGACCCAACGCTCCTCCTCCACCTCCTCCAGGAGGTCGGTGACCCGGATCTTCCTGGGGCGCCCGGCATCGAGCGCCGCCTCGACCGCGGCCCCGATGTCATCGGTGTGGATGTGGCAGTTCCACATGCCATCGCCGCCGACGACGACGATGGAGTCCCCGATGCCGGCCCAAACCTCCTTGAAGGACGGAATGGTCTCGTCGGCCGCCTCGAGCAGGTACATCACCTCGTAGCGCAAGCCGGCCAGGGCCGAGGCCTCGATCCCCTCGATCGACCCGCCCCCACCGTGGGTCACGGCAATGGCGGCATTGAAGTTGTCCGGGAGCTCCGGCGGGTCGGGGATGGCCCGGCCGTCCACCACCGAGAGGAGGGCGTCGAACATCAGGAGGTAGCCTGACCCGCCCGCGTCGACCACCCCGGCCTGGGCCAGAACCGGCAGCAGCTCCGGAGTCCGGGCCAGGGCCTCGGCCGCGCCGTCGCGAGCGGCGTCGAGCACGTCGACCAGCGACTTTCCCTGTTCGGCGGCACCGGTCGCCCCCTGGCCGGCGGCGGCGGCAACGGTGAGGATGGTTCCCTCCACGGGGCGCATCACGGCCTGGCGGGCGAGGCCACTCGCCCGGGTCAGCGCTCGGGCCAGGTCGCCGGGGCCCGCCGGACCGGGGAGGCCGCCGAGCTCGTCGGCGATCCCCCGAAGGAGCTGGGACAAGATGACCCCGGAATTGCCTCGGGCACCCATCAGGGAGCCGTGGGCAATGGCCTTGCAGGTGGCGGCGAGGTCGGGCAGGTCGGCATCCTCACCCGGGCCCGGGTGCCGGTCCGACGCCGGCACTTCGCAGAGCTCGGCGAGGTCGGCGACCACCGACTCCATGGTCAGCGCCATGTTGGTGCCGGTGTCGCCGTCGGGCACCGGATAGACGTTGAGACGGTTGATGACGTCCTGGTGGACCCGGAGGGCGTCACGGAAGGCGCCGATCGACCTTCGCAGGTCCGATGCGCCGAGCGTCTCCAAGGCCCCCATGAGCAGGATGCTAACCTTATCGCCGTTCCCCGAGGAGTTGGAAGGAAGTCGACGCGTCATGGCAGCGGTGTGTGAGGTCTGCGGCAAGAAGCCGTCGTTCGGTATGAGCATCAGCCACTCTCATCGTCGCACCAAGCGCCGGTGGAACCCGAACATCCAGCGGGTTCGTGCCCTCGTCGACGGGTCACCGCGGCGGATCCAGGTGTGCACCTCGTGCATCCGGTCGGGCAAGGTCACCAAGCCGCCGGTCCGCGATATCCCCGCCTGACCTCGACCCGCGGGGCTGTATCGACCCGCGGGGCTGGGGGGCTGTATCGACCCGCAGAGCCGTATCGACCCGCAGGGCCGTATCGACCCCGCAGGCCTCGCCACATCCCGCAGTGGGAGTGCCCGTCCTGGAGGGCCGTGCCCATCTCGCAGGGTCCTGCCTCTTCAGTGGGACAGGACCGAGGCCATCTCCTCTCGAAGCCGAGCGGCCGAGGCCCGCAGCCGGGAGACGTCGGGGCCGGTGGCGAGGACCGACCGCGAGGCACTGGGCAGGACGGACCCCGGGGGGCACCCCTTGAACAGGGCGCCCACGCCGGCCGCCGTCGCTCCCTGGGCGCCCACCCCCGGGGCCAGGACCGGACCGCCCAGGTCGGGCAGCGAGAAGGCGGAGGGGCCCAGGGTCGCCCCGATGACCGCCCCGACCACACCGGGTGCAACGGCGTTCCGCTCGGCGATGTCCGCCAGGAGGCCGTCGGCGATGGTGCGGCCCCGTTGGTCGGTCACGTCCTGCAACGCTCGCCCCTCCGGGTTGGAGCTCCGGGTCACGACCATCACGCCGTTCCCATGGGCGGCGGCCATGTCGATCAGCGGCTGGATGGCACCGAGACCCATGTAGGCCACGGCAGTCATCGCATCCGAGGCGAGCGGGCTGTCGGGGTCGAGCCAGGCCGAGGCGTAGGCCGACGACGTCGAGCCGATGTCGCCACGCTTGGCGTCGGCGATCACCAGGATGCCCGCTTCCCGGGCCCGGCGGATCACCGTCTCCAGGGCGGCGATACCGGCGGCCCCCATGCGCTCGAAGAAGGCCACCTGCGGCTTCACCACCGGAACCGTCCCTGCGAAAGCATCGATGCATCGGTTGCCGAACTCGAGCAGGCCATCGGCATCGTCGGTCAGTCCCCACTCCGTGAGCAGTGACGGGGACGGGTCGATCCCGGCGCACAGTGGGCCGGTGGCCGACACCGCTGCCGCCACCCGAACCCCGAAAGCCGGTGCGCCGCGGGCCGGGGACCCCTGAGCCGGTGCGCCGCTGTCACCCATGAGCCGCTCCTCGCAGTTCTGCCACCGCCCGTACGCCGTGCTTGCCACACCAGGCGGTCAACTGGTCGAGGACGCGGTGGGGTGCTCGCGGGTCCCGGAAGGTCGCCGTCCCCACCTGGACGGCGTCGGCCCCGGCCATGAGCAGCTCCACGGCGTCCACGCCGCCCATGATCCCGCCCACCCCCACGATGGCCGCGTCGGGGAAGGCGCTCCGGCAGTCGTACACGGCCCGGACGGCCACCGGGTGCATGGCCGCGCCGGACAGGCCGCCGCCACCGGCCCCGAGGACCGGACGGCGCCGCTCGATGTCGATGGCCATGCCCAGCACGGTGTTGACGACGGTGATCGCCTCGGCTCCCGACGCCAGCGCCGCGCCGGCGATCTCGGCCAGATCGGCCACGTTCGGGCTCAGCTTCGCCCACAGGGGCAAGGTGGTCGAGCCGCTGACGGCATCGAGCACCTCCCCGGTGGCGGTGGGCGAGTGGGCGAACATCCTGCGACGATCCTCGAGGTTGGGGCAGCTCACGTTGACCTCGATGGCGACGATGGGCGCCGGCCGCCCGGCATCGCCGGCCGCGGCCATCGCCTGGGCCAGTTGTTTGGCCGCCCGGGCATAGTCGTCGACCCGCTGGCCCCAGATGCTCACCACCACGCGTGCACCGGCGGCGAGCAACGGTGGGAGGTCCCGGGTCAGCCACGCCTCGAGACCCGGTCCCTGCAGGCCCACACTGTTCAACATGCCCGAGGCCGTCTCGTGTACCCGCGGAGCAGGATTGCCCGGCCACGGATCGACCGACAGTGACTTCACCACCACCGCGCCCAGGTCTCCCAACGGGAAATACGGCCCGAGCTCGTCGGCGTGACCCGATGTCCCCGATGCGGTCATGACCGGATTGGGGAGCGTGACCGATCCGACCCGGGTGGTCAGGTCCACGTCCGTACCGGAGGCGGCCCGCCAGGCCCGCCGAACCCGGTCGAGCCGACCGGCACGAGCTGAACCGGTGCCGGGAGCACGAGCCGGGCTCACCGGTGGTACTCCTGGAGCGGGCGTACCGAGAGCGGGTGCTTGATCCAGTCGGCGATCCCGGCCGCGGCGGCTCGGGCCGCGGCCACGGTGGTGAGGCAGGGCACCTGGTGCAGCAACGAGGTGGCCCGGATGTGGATGCCGTCGGCGCGGGGCCCCCGGCCGCGCGGCGTGTTGACCACCAGCTGGACCTTCCCTCCCGCGATCAGCGCCACCGCGTCCTCCCCCTCGGGGTCGCCCACCTTGGCCACCACGGTGGACACCGGGATCCCCGCCGCCTCCAGGGCTGCCGCCGTTCCCGAGGTGGCCGCCAGGTCGAAGCCGAGCACGGAGAACTGGCGGGCGGCGTCGAGCCCGGCCGCCTTGTCCCGGTCGGCCAGGGACAGGAACACGGTGCCCTCGGTGGGCAGCGGGTTCCCGGCCGCGATCTGGCTCTTGGCAAAGGCCAGCCCGAAGGTCCCGTCGATGCCCATGACCTCCCCGGTGGAGCGCATCTCGGGGCCCAGCAGGGTGTCGACGCCGGGGAACCGGTTGAACGGCAGGACCGCCTCTTTCACGCTGACGTGGCCGGTGATGGGCGGCCGAAGCAGCCCCTCGTCGGCCAGCTCGGCCAGGGTGGCCCCGACCATCACCCGGGCCGCCACCATGGCCACGGGCACCCCGGTGGCCTTGGCCACGAACGGCACCGTGCGGCTGGCCCGCGGGTTGGCCTCGATCACGTAGGCCTGGTCGTCTTTGACTGCGAACTGCACGTTGCACAGGCCCCTGACGTCGAGGGCCTGGGCGATGGCCCGGACGTGGCCCTCGAGCACGTCGACGACCCCGGGGCTCAGCGTCTGTGGGGGCAGCGCGCACGCCGAGTCGCCCGAGTGCACGCCGGCCTCCTCGACGTGCTCCATGACCCCGCAGATGACCACGGCGCCGGTGGCGTCCCGCACCGCGTCCACGTCCACCTCGACGGCGTCCTCCAGGAACCGGTCGACCAGCACGGGGCGCTCGGCGGTGACACCGCCCTCCCGGTTGAGCGAGGCGCCCATGTCGTGGACGGCATCGGTCAGCCGCTCGTCGTCGTAGACGATCTCCATGGCCCGGCCACCGAGCACGTAGCTGGGCCGGACCAGCACCGGGTAGCCGATGCCGGCGGCCACCGCCCGAGCCTCGGCCGCCGTCACCGCGGTGCCCCCCGGTGGCTGGGGTATGCCGAGTCGGCCGCAGAGCTCGTTCCAGCGCTCGCGGTCCTCGGCCAGGTCGATGGACGCGGGGGACGTCCCGAGCACGAGCTCGGGAGCGAGGGAGCCGGCCAGCTTGAGGGGGGTCTGCCCGCCCAGGCTGACGATCACCCCGACCAGGCGGCCCTCGCCGGCCGAGGCGTCTCGCTCGGCCGCCAGGACGTTCTCCAGGTCCTCGGGGGTCAGCGGTTCGAAGTACAGCCGGTCCGAGGTGTCGTAGTCGGTGGAGACCGTCTCGGGGTTGCAGTTGACCATGATCGTCTCGTACCCGGCCGCCTGCAGGGCGAAGGAGGCATGGACACAGCAGTAGTCGAACTCGATCCCCTGGCCGATGCGGTTCGGACCCGACCCGAGGATGACCACCCGCGGGCGGTCGGAGGGGACCACCTCGTCCTCGTCCTCGTAGGTGCCGTAGTGGTAGGGCGTGTGCGCCTCGAACTCGGCCCCGCAGGTGTCGACCGTCTTGAAGGTGGTCCGGACCCCCAGCGCCAATCGGGCCCTGCGGATGTCCTCCTCGGTCACCGCCTCCGGGCCCTGCTGGGTGCCTCCGGCCGCTGGCTCCACGGCCGCCCCGCCATCGGCCGCCGCCTCGCCGGCCGCCGCACCCGCACCGGCACCGCCGCCGTTGAACACGTGGGCCAGCTGGGCGTCGGAGAACCCGAGCCGCTTCAGCCGCCGCCACTCCCGCCGACTCAGGTCCGGAGGCCGCCAGCCGGCCACCACCCGCTCGGCCAGGTCGAGGCGCGCCTCGACCACCTTCCCCATCTCGGCCAGGAACCAGACGTCGATGCCGGTGGCCGCGGCCAGCGCCTCCACCGTGACGCCCCGCCGCAGTAACGACTCGAGCTCGAAGATCCGCTCGGGGGTCGCCGTGCCCACCCGGGTCAGCAGGTCGTCGACCGGCACCGCGTCGACGGCGCCCTCCCCCGGGTCGGCGTTGAGGCCCATACGGCCCTGCTCGAGGGACCGCACCGCCTTCTGCAGCGACTCGGGGAAGGTGCGGCCGATGGCCATGACCTCGCCGACCGACTGCATGCGGGTGCCGAGCTCGCTGTCGGTCCCGGGCAGCTTCTCGAACGCCCATCTCGGGATCTTGGTCACCACGTAGTCGATGGTCGGCTCGAACGACGCCGGCGTCACCCCGGTGATGTCGTTGGTGATCTCGTCCAGCCGGTAGCCCACCGCCAACCGGGCGGCGATCTTGGCGATGGGGAACCCGGTGGCCTTGGAGGCGAGGGCCGAGGACCGCGACACCCGGGGGTTCATCTCGATCACGAACTGGCGACCGTCGGCCGGGTCCACCGCGAACTGCACGTTGGAGCCGCCGGTCTCCACCCCGACGCGGCGAATGCAGGCGAAGGCGGCGTCCCGCATGGCCTGGTACTCGACATCGCTGAGAGTCTGGGCCGGCGCCACCGTGATGGAGTCACCGGTGTGGACGCCCATCGGATCGAAGTTCTCGATGGAGCAGATGACCACGCAGTTGTCGGCGTGGTCCCGCATCACCTCGAGCTCGTACTCCTTCCAACCGGCGATGGACCGCTCGACCAGGACCTCGGAGACCGGGCTGGCCTCGATCCCCTCGGCGGCCAACCGGGCGAGGTGGGCCCGGTCCCCGGCGATGCCGGTGCCGGCGCCGCCCAGGATGTAGCTGGGACGCACCATGATCGGGTAGCCGATCGCCTCCCCGATGGCCAGCGCCTCGTCCAGGCTGTGGGCGAAGCCGGACCGGGGGACCTCGAGGCCGATCTCCTCCATGGCCGACTTGAACCGGTCGCGGTCCTCGGCCGTGCTGATGGCCTCGGGATTGGCCCCGATGACCTCGACGGAGAACCGGTCGAGCACCCCCCGCTCCACCAGGGACATGGTGAGGTTCAGCGCCGTCTGTCCGCCCAGGGTGGGGAGGAGGGCGTCGGGCCGCTCCCGCTCGATGATGGCGGCCAGCACCTCGGGCTCGAGCGGCTCCACGTAGGTGCGGTAGGCCATCGACGGGTCGGTCATGATCGTGGCCGGGTTGGAATTGGCCAGGATGACCTCGGAACCCCTCCTCGGCCAGGACGCGGCAGGCCTGGGTCCCCGAGTAGTCGAACTCGCAGGCCTGGCCGATCACGATCGGGCCGGACCCGATGACCAGGATCGTCTCGATGTCGGTACGCCGGGGCATCAGGGCGCGCCCCGCTCGTCCATCACCGAGGCGAACCGGTCGAACAGGTAGCGGGCGTCGTGGGGCCCCGGGCCGGCCTCAGGGTGGTACTGCACGCTGAACGCCGCCGCGTCCGGGATGGCGATGCCCTCGATCACCCCGTCGTTGAGGTTGACGTGGGTGACCTCGGCGTCGGGGACCGATCCCTCGGCCACGGCGTAGTTGTGGTTCTGGGAGGTGATCTCCACCTGGCCGGTGGACAGCCGCTGCACCGGGTGGTTGCCGCCGTGATGGCCGAAGGGGAGCTTGAACGTGGACCCCCCGAGTGCGGTGGCCAGCAGCTGGTGCCCCAGGCAGATGCCGAAGACGGGGACCTCACCCACCAACCGGGCGATCTCGGTGCTGATGCCGGCCAGGGCGGCCGGGTCGCCGGGGCCGTTGGACAGGAAGACCCCGTGGGGCGAGAGGCCGAGCACCTCGTCGGCCGTCGTCCACGCCGGGACCACGGTCACCGTGGCCATCCCGGCCAGATGGCGGAGCATGGTCTCCTTGATGCCGAAGTCGTAGGCCACCACCCGGTAGGGGCCCCGTCCCCGCGTGTAGGCGTCGGCCGTCGTCACCCGGGACACGAAGTCCTGGCCGTCGGTGGGGGCGGCGGCCCGAGCTGCGGCGAGCAGCTCCCGCTCGGGAGCGGTCCCGAACGCGCAGGGCATGGCGCCGGAGTCCCGGAGGTGCCGGGTCAGCCGACGGGTGTCGATCCCGGTCACCCCGGGGACGGCGTGGCGGACCAGGTAGTGGTCGAGGGCCTCGGCCGAGCGCCAGCTGCTCGGCCGATCGGCCAGGTCCCGCACGATGATGCCGTTGCAGCGGGGGACGGCCGCCTCGTCGTCGGTCGGGTTCACCCCGTAGTTGCCGATGTGGGGATAGGTGAAGGCGATGACCTGGCCCGCGTACGACGGGTCGGTGAGGACCTCTTGGTACCCGGACAGGACGGTGTTGAAGACGGCCTCACCGGTGGCCAGCCCGCCGGGCGGGGCCGACCCGATGGCCTCGCCCTCGAAAACCTGGCCGTCGGCCAGGACCAGCACGGCGTCGGTCCTCATCGCCGCCGGCCCGACCATGCCGGTGCCGTTGCCGGGCTCAACGCTGGGCCTCGTACTCGAGCACCGTCGGCATCCCGCGCAGCACGGTGTGGCGAACCCTTCCCGTCAGGGCCCTGCCGGCGTACGGGCTGTTCCGGCTGCGGCTGGCGAGGGCGGTGAGGTCGACCGTCCAGGCCTCGGTGGGGTCGATCACGCACAGGTTGGCCGCCGCCCCGGGGACCACGGGCCCGCCGTGGTCCTCGCTCAGGCCGGCGATGGCCGCCGGCTGCCAGCTGAGGAGGGCGAGCACCCGGGAGAGCGGCAGCTCGAGCTCGGTCAAGGACAGGGCCAGCGCCGTCTCCAGGCCGAGCATGCCCGGAGGAGCCTGGTCGAACGGCTGGTCCTTGGTCTCGGGGGTGTGGGGGGCGTGATCGGTGGCGATGGCGTCGATGGCGCCGTCGGCCAGTCCGGCCCGGACTGCGTCGACGTCGGACTGGGGCCGCAAGGGCGGGTTCACCTTGAACACCGGGTCGTAGCCAGCCGTCTCGGCGTCGGTCAGCGTGAAGTGGTGCGGGGCGGCCTCGGCCGTCACGCTCAGCCCGTCGGCCTTGGCCCGTCGCACGAGGTCGATCGATGCCGCCGTCGACAGGTGGAGGAAGTGGACCGGGGCACCGGTCAGACGGGACAGGGCGATGTCCCGGGCCACCATGACCTCCTCGGCCGCCGCCGGCATCCCCGGGATGCCCAGCCGGCTCGACCATGCCCCCTCGTGCATGGCCCCCTCACCGGCCAGCGATCCGTCCTCGCAGTGCTGGGCCAGGGTCACCCCGATGCCCCGGGCGTACTCCAGGGCCTTGCGCATCAGGCCGGCCGATTGGACCCCGGCGCCGTCATCGGTGAACAGGCGGACACCGAGCTCGGCCAGCTCGGCCATGGGGGCCAGGCGCTCACCGGCCCGGCCCACGGTGATGGCCCCGGCCACCGCCACCTGAGCCGATGCCGCCCGTCCAAGCTCGAGCACCTGGCGCACGGCCGCCGCCGTGTCCAGGGGAGGCTCGGTGTTGGGCATGGCCACGACCGCGGTGTAGCCACCGAGGGCGGCGGCTCTGGTGCCCGTCTCCACCGTCTCGGCCTCCTCCCGTCCCGGCTCGCGGAGGTGGGTATGCAGGTCGACCAGTCCGGGAGCGACGACGCAGCCGCCGGCGTCGAGCACCGTGGCCCCGAGCGGGATGTCGAGGCCGTCGGCCACCTCCCGCACCAGGCCCTCGGAGACGGAGACGTCGGCTCGCCGCTCGCCGGTGGCGTCGACCACCGTGCCGCCGGTGATGATGAACGTGGGCTCAGCCATCGGTCTCCTCGTGAGCTGGGCCCGCAGGCGCCACGGGCTCGTGGGGATCCAACCCGCCGTGGATGCCACCGATCGATCCCTGGCCCAGCAGCAGGAAGAGGACGGCCATGCGGATGGCCACCCCGTTGCTCACCTGGCGGGTCATGTGGGCGGACGCCAGGTCGGCGACCTCGGAGGCGATCTCCACCCCACGCACCATGGGTCCGGGATGGAGGACGATGGCCTCGGGGCGGAGCAGGGCCGCCCGCCGTGCCGTGAGCCCGTACCCGGCGGTGTACTCCCGCAGGCTGGGAACGAACCCGGCGCTTCCCCGTTCGGCCTGGACGCGGAGCAGGGAGACCACCGCCGCCTTGGCCAGCACATCGTCGAGGTCGTGGCTCGTCCCTGCGATCGGCCAGCCCTCGAGCGACGGCGGCAGCAAGGTGGCCGGGGCGACCAGGGTCACCTCGGCACCAAGCGCGCTGTAGGCCGCCACCTGGGAGCGGGCCACCCGGCTGTGGCGGATGTCCCCCACGATGGCCACCGCCAGGCCCTCGAAGCAGTCCATGCTCTCGTCCCCCACCACCTGGCGGACGGTGTAGAGGTCCAACAGGGCCTGGGTGGGATGCTCGTGCCAACCGTCGCCCACGTTGATCACGCTCGAATTGGTCACCCAGTTGGCCACCTGGAACGGGGCACCCGACGACGAGTGCCGGACGATGACGGCGTCGATCCCCATGGCCTCGATCGTCTCGACGGTGTCCCGCAGCGATTCGCCCTTCTTGAGCGACGAGGAGCCGGCGGCGAAGGAAAGGACGTCGGCCGAGAGACGCTTGGCCGCCGTCTCGAATGAGACGCGGGTCCGCGTGGAGTCCTCGAAGAACAACGTGGCCACGGTCCGACCCCGGAGGGCGGGCACCTTGGGGTTGGCTCGCTGGGCCACCTCGACGAACGAGTCGGCCAACCGCAGGACTTCGACGATGCCGTCCCGGCCCAGGTCGTCCACGCCCAGGAGGTGCTTCACCGGGACACGAGGTCGCCGAGAGCGACCCCGTCCTCGGTGACGTCGACCATCTCATCGCGCCGAGTGGGGAGGTTCTTCCCGACGTAGTCGGGACGGATGGGCAGCTCGCGGTGGCCCCGGTCGACCATGACGGCCAATTGCACCGCCTGGGCCCGCCCGTATTCCCCGAGCGCGTTGAGCGCGGCCCGGATCGTCCGCCCGGTGAAGAGCACGTCGTCCACCAGGACCACGGTCGTCCCGGTCAGGTCGAAGGAGATGTCGGTGACCGCTTCGGGAAGGACGGGCCGGAGGCCGATGTCGTCGCGGTAGAAGGCCACGTCCAAGGTGCCGACGGGAATGGTTGCCCCCTCGGCGCCCTCGAGTGCGGTGGCCAGCCGCCGAGCGATGGCGATGCCTCCGGTCTGCAGCCCGATCAAGACCAGGTCGTGAAGGCCGCGGTTCCGCTCCGCGATCTCGTGGGCCATCCGGGTCACCGCGCGGTGGACGTCGGCGGCGGACATCACCTGGGCTCGGGGAACGAAGACAGCACCCCGTGGTCGGGTATGGCTGCGTTCTCGTTCGGCCACCTGATCCTCCTGTCCGTACGGGCCTCACGGGACCCGTTTCACGGTCAGGACTCGACTATACCTGTTCGCCCTTCGGGGCGCGCCTGTCATTCGTGCCGCGTCCGGTGCGACCTCACCCCCAGCGCCGGGGCGGTTTCTAAGCGGGCACACAGGGAGATCTGAGGCGGCTCTGAGGGTCTCCGGCTGGACTGCTGGCGCAGGTGACTGCAGAGCCACCGTCGTACCCGGCCTTACCGAGGGCACCGGGAGTGCGAGACGAGGAGAATCAGTGGGGACCAAGGCCGGTGGAACCGAGTGGGTCGAGGCACCTGTGCGCACCGACGAGGCGACCCAGGAGGTGCCGATCACCGAGGGCGAGGTCGCCCCGGCACCGAGACCGCGGTTCAGGCGGAGAACTGTGGTGATCGTGGCCGCCGTGGTCGTCGTCGCCGTGGGCACGGGGATCGGCGTCTGGCTCGGCACCGGCAGCACCGCGGCGCCCGGGCTGGAGGTGACGACCCAGACGGTCGGCGTCACCACGGGCACCATGAAGCAGACGGTGTCAGCGTCAGGGACCGTCGAGCCCGCCCAACAAGCCAATCTGAACTTCGGCGTCTCGGGCACGGTCACCGGGGTGAGCGTGAGCGCGGGCCAGACGGTCACCGCCGGTCAGACGATGGCCACCGTCGACCCGTCCGCCCTCCAGGCCACGGCCGACGCGGCCCAGTCCTCGCTCACCGCGGAACAGGCCAAGCTGTCGAGCGACCAGTCGGCCGGCGCATCCTCGAGCCAGATCGCCGCCGATCAGGCATCGGTCACCTCGGCGCAGTCGCAGCTGGCCACGGCCCAGACCAATCTGGCCAACGCTTCGCTGACCTCGACCATCACCGGCACGGTCGCCGCGGTCAACCTCAGCGTCGGCCAGCAGGTGTCGAGCTCCGGCACCGGCTCGGGGGGCACCGGGTCTGGCGGCACCGGGTCTGGCGGCACCGGGTCTGGCGGCACCGGCTCGGGGGGCACCGGGTCTGGGGGCACCGGGTCTGGGGGCACCGGCTCGGGGCTGTCGGGAGCCTCGTCCAATTCGGCCGCGTCGAGCTCGAGCTCCTCGTCCTCGAGTAGTTCGTCGGGATCATCGTCCGCTCAGATCGTGGTCATCTCCACCAACAGCTTCGTGGTCAGCACCACCGTCGACGACACCCAGGTCGGCCAGGTGGCCCAGGGCGACCAGGCGGTCATCACACCGAGCGGCTCGACCTCCCCGGTCTACGGCACCGTCGCGTCGGTGGGGTTGATCGCCACCCAGAGCTCGACGGTAGCGACGTTCCCGGTGTCCATCGCCGTCACCGGGAGCCCGAGTGGGCTCTACGCCGGGTCGACCGCCGCCGTGTCCATCATCGTGAAGCAGCTCAACGACGTGGTCCAGGTCCCGACCGCGGCCATCTCCTACTCGAGCGGGCAACCGAGCGTCACCGTGGTCCAGAACGGGAACAACACATCGCGGGCGGTCACCACCGGGGTGAGCGCCGGCGGCGAGACCCAGATCACAAGCGGGCTGACGGCGGGCGAGAAGGTGCTCGAGCGGGTGGTGAAGTTCAACGGTGTCGCCGGCGGTGGCGCCAGCCTCTTTGGTGGCGGCGGAGCAGGAGGGCAGGGCGGCCTGGGCGGTGGCCCTGGTCGCTTCCGGGGCGGGGCCGGCGGCGGAGGCTTCGTGGGCGGGGGCGGGCGGGGGCGGTGGCCTCGGTGGTTGACGAGATGCCGGTCATCGAGCTCCGCCACGTCACCAAGGTCTACCGGACCGGGGCATTCGCCGTTGCCGCCCTCCGGGGCGTCTCCCTGGCCATCGGTGAGGGCGAGTACGTCGCGGTCATGGGCCCCTCGGGCTCGGGGAAGTCGACGCTCATGCACATCTTCGGCTGCCTCGACGTACCCACAAACGGGACGTACTGGCTGGCCGGCGAGGACGTCAGCCACATGGACGAGGTCGCCCTGGCCTCGGTCCGGAACCGGCGCATCGGCTTCGTGTTCCAGCAGTTCAACCTCCTTCCCTCACTGACGGCGTGGCGCAACGTCGAGATGCCCCTCTCCTATGCCGGGCTCGGCCGGGCCGAGCGGCGCGAGCGGGCCATCGACGCCCTCGAGCGGGTGGGCCTCGGAGACCGGGTGCAGCACCGGCCCGGCGAACTGTCGGGCGGACAACAGCAGCGGGTCGCGATTGCCCGGGCCCTGGTCAACGACCCGGACCTGATCCTGGCCGACGAGCCGACCGGGGCCCTCGACTCCCAATCGGCCCACGACATCATGGTCCTTCTCGACGAGCTGCACGGCGCCGGTCGGACGATCGTGCTCATCACCCACGACGCCGAGGTGGCCAGCGTCGCCCAGCGCTCGATCCGCCTCCGCGACGGCTTGATCGTCCCCGCCATCGAGCTCGCTTCGTGAGCTGGCTCGACACCCTCCGAACCGGGCTCGACGCAGTCCGGACCCACCGGCTGCGGTCCGGGCTGACCGTACTGGGCATCATGATCGGCATCGCTGCGGTGATCCTGACCGTCGGCCTGGGCCAGGGCGCCCAGGACCAGGTGAGCTCCGAGATCAACGCTCTGGGCACCAATCTCCTGACCATCTCGCCGGGGAGCTCCACGTCGAGCAGCGGCGTGCGGGGCGGATTCGGCTCGGCCTCCACCCTGACCGAGGCGGACGCTGCGGCCCTGTCGTCGAAAACCGTTGCCCCGGACGTCCATGCCGTCGCGCCGGTGCTGTCGTCACCCGAGACGCTCACCGCCGGGTCGAGCAACTGGACGACCACCGTGGTCGGATCCACGCCGGTGTGGAAGACGGTCCGGAGCCGCACTGTCACCCAGGGGCGCTTCATCGACAACCAGGACGTCGCCGACCACGCCGCTGTCGCCGTCCTCGGATCGGACACGGCTGCCGAGCTGTTCAACCGCGTCGACCCGGTCGGCCAGATCGTCGACGTGAACGGCGCACCGATGACGGTCGTGGGCGTGCTCAACTCGGTCGGCTCCTCGTCCTCTTCGACCGGCTCGAACCAGGACGACCAGATGATCGTGCCGATCAGCACCGCCTCCCAGCGCATCTTCGGTTCGACGTCGCTCAGCTCGATCCTGGTCCAGGCCACCTCGGGCGGGACGCTCTCCGCCGCCTACCAGGAAGCCGACACCGAGCTGCTGGCCCTCCATGGGATCACGACCGCATCGAACGCCGACTTCACCATTGCCTCGCAGCAGTCGCTGGTGACGACGGCGACGTCGGTCGATCGCACGCTGACCATCCTGCTCGGAGGGATTGCCGGCATCTCGCTGCTGGTCGGGGGGATCGGGGTGATGAACATCATGCTGGTATCGGTGACCGAACGGATCCGCGAGATCGGTCTTCGCAAGGCACTGGGCGCCACCCCGCCCCTGATTCGCCGCCAGTTCCTCCTCGAGGCGTCGCTGCTCGGGCTGACCGGCGGCGCACTGGGCGTACTGCTCGCCGTCGGGGGAACGGCGTTGCTCCCCCACCTCATCGGCTACCCCATCACCATGTCCTCCACGGCCAGCGCCGGGGCCATCGCCATTGCCATCGCCATCGGCCTCCTCTTCGGCGTCTACCCCGCCAGCCGCGCCGCCCGGATGGCCCCCATCGATGCCCTGCGGAGTGAATGACCACGGGCGAGTTGACCCTGATCGACCGCGGATCGTCCCAGGTCGACCGCATCGCGAACCCATATCAACGATGAAGGAACAGAAGGAGAGCACGACACCGTGATTCACCCCAGCTCGCACAGGCGCCGGACCGTCCTGGCCACCACGGCCGCCGTCGCCGTCACCGCCAGCCTGACCGTGGCCGGCGTGGCCGGCGTGGCCGGCGTGGCCGGCGTGGCCGGCGTGGCCGGCGCAGCCACGACCCCCGCCGGGGGCGGCGGGTTCCCGTTCACCTCGGGTTCGGTGGCCGCCCTCTCGGGCTCGACCATGGAGGTCCAGAACCCCCAGAGTGGCCAGGTCACGGTGAGCTGGACGCCCTCGACCACCTTCACCCAGACCGCCACCGTCCTCGCCTCCTCGGTGGCCGCCGGCGACTGCGTCAGCGTGAGCGGGACGTCGTCCAAGGGCACGATCACGGCCAAGACGGTGTCGATCAGCCAGCCCACGTCGGGGAGTTGCACGACTGGTAGTGGTAATGGGTTCAGGGGCGGATTCGGGGGCGGCGGCCGCCCTGGCGGCGGTGCGCCTCCCGGCGGCGCCAACGGTGGGCGTCCGGGCGGCCGGACCGGAGGGTTCCCGGGCGCTGGACGCGGCGGCTTCGGCGGGTCGGGCAACACCGGCTTTGCCAGCGGCAAGGTGACGTCGGTCGGGTCGGACAAGCTGACGATCTCCGGTATCTCCTCGGCCAGCATCTCCAGGAACACCAAGCCGTCGGGCAACTCCTCGAAGAAGCGACCGACCCTCAAGACCACGACGTTCAAGGTCACCATCACCTCCTCGACGACGTACTCCGAGCAACAGCCGGCGGCGGCGTCCAACCTGGCCGTCGGTGATTGTGTCACCGCGGGCGGGACCACCAGCTCGACCGGCGCGGTGAGCGCCACCACCGTCCGGATCACCTCGACCGGAGGGCTGACCTGCACGACCGGATTCCGCGGCGGGGCGTCAGGTGGTTGACCCCGCCCGGCCCGGCAGGCGCCGCCACTGGACGATCGGGGTCGCCGCCATCGTCCTGGCCGGGGCCGTCGCCGGCGTGACGCTGTGGGCCACCGGGGCATCGGGTGCGACGGGCTACCGGACCGCTCTCGCCTCGATTGCCTCGGTACGGCAGACGCTCACCGTCCCCGGGAACGCCGACCCCGTGAGCCAGGCCACGGCCGACTTCCAGGTGGCCGGCACCGTGACGGCCGTGAACGTGGCCGTGGGCCAACAGGTCGCGGCCGGACAGACCCTGGCCGCACTGGACACCACCACGCTGGCCCAATCCGTGTCGTCGGCTCAGTCGACCCTGACCTCGGCACAGGCCAAGCTGTCCGAGGACGAGTCGTCCCAGTCGTCGAGCTCGCCTTCGAGCTCCCCGGCCACCGCCGGCACCCAGTCGACGACCGGAGCCGCGGCCACGACCGCCGCGTACCTCACTGCGGCGAACGGCCTGCCCACCTTGGCCGAGGCCCAGCAGGCGGTGGTGAACGCCCAACAGGCTGCCGACGCCGACTCGGCCACGGCCGCGACCGCGTTGGCTCAGGCCCAGGCGGCGTGCGCCACGACCACGACCCCTGCGAGCACGCCTTCTTCGAGCACGCCTTCCTCGAGCACCTCGACCACGGCGCCCTCCGTGACTACGCCGACCGCTGACTCGGCGGCGTGCACCACCGCGCTCAGCCAGTCTCTGGCCGCCCAACAACAAGTCACGACCGACCAGAAGGCCGTTGCCGCCGCCGAGAGCACGCTGGCCCAGGTGCTGGCCTCGAACAGCACATCGGGGTCGGGCGGTGGTTCGGGAGGATCGGGCGGTAGTTCGGGAACCGGGGCCAGCGGGTCGGGAGCTCCGGGTGGGTCGGGTGCTCTGCGGGTCGGGTCGGGATCGACCAGCGGAGCCGGGTCATCGGGTAGCAGCGGAACCACAAGCCGCACCGGCACCGGCGGCAGCTCTGGGTCGGGCGGCGCCGGCGGCGCCGGAACGGGCGGTTCCGGGACGACCGGCTCGGGGGCCACGGCCACCAACAGCGCCCAGCAGTTGGCCACAGACCAGGCTGCGATCGACACGGCGACGGCCTCGCTGATCGAAGCGCAGCAAGGACTGGCCAACGCCCAGCTCACCAGCCCGATCAGCGGCACCGTCGCTTCGGTCACGCTCACCACCGGCCAGACGGTGACTGCTGGCTCGAGCACCGACGCGATCACCATCATCAACGCTGGGAGCTATCAGGCTACCGCCTCGCTCTCCAGCACCCAGGCCCCCCAGGTGAAGGTTGGCGATCAGGCAACGGTGACCGTCAACGGGGTAGCCGGCACCGTGGCCGGAACCGTCTCTCGGGTCGGCCCCGTAGACGTGAGCGCGTCCAGTTACACCTACCCCCTGATCGTCAGCCTCGTGGCCGGGTCCCACGGCATCGCAGCCGGGTCCAGCGCCCAGGTACAGGTCGTCCTGCGTGAAGCGCCCAACGCATTGGCCGTGCCCACCTCAGCCGTCCACACCTCGGGTACCCGCTCATACGTGTTCGTGGAGCACTCGGGCCAGGAGGCCCGCACGTTCATCTCCGTCGGCGTGGTTGGCCGCACCTACACCCAGGTGACCTCGGGGGTGGCCAAGGGGACGCCGGTCATCCTGGCCGATCTCTCCCAGCCCGTTCCGGCCTCGAGCACGAGCTCGTCGACCCGCGGCCTCGGCGGAGGTGGGTTCGGTGGAGGTGGCTTCGGTGGAGGTGGCTTCGGTGGAGGTGGCTTCGGTGGAGGTGGCCTCGGTGGTGGCGGCGGTGGCCTCGGTGGCGGCAGTGGCGGCAACTTCAGCAAGATCGCAACCGGAGGCTGAGAAAGGAGGCGAACCCAGCCGTCACCGGCTCTCTGCCACGAGCGGCTCTGGCCCCGAGCAGCGACCGGCCCGGGTTCACCCGCGGGCGGTGACCCGCCCCATCAATTCGTTCCGGTGCTCGTCCACGTGAGGAGCCCGCGAGGAGATCCGCCACGGGGATCGTCCGAACTTCACCGGCGCCCCCGGGTACGTGAACGCCCGCCCGATGTCGTCGTGGTGGACGGCCACCGGAAACCCTCTGGCGATCGAATGCTCGTCGGTCAGGAGGTCTTCGGGGGCGTTGACGACCCCGCAGACGATGCCCCGTCTCTGGAAGCCCTCGAAGGACTCCTGAGCGGTGAGATGGGCGGCGATCATTGCCATGGCCGCCCTCCCCGCGTTCCAGATCTCCATGGCCACGGGATCCTGTCCGAGGTCGGTGATCCTCACCCCGCCTCGCTCGACGGCCATCTCCAAGAGGACCCGATCAGGGAAGCTGCCCCCCAGGCCGAGATCGTCCAACCACGCGAGGATGGACCGGTAGTCGTCGGCGGCGCGCGGCGGAAAGCCGAGGACCACATAGTTCCCATCGGCGGCCAGTACCTGAGTCGGGGCCGTGGGCACGGTCGAGGCATGGCGCCCGGTCTGCCGGCGGACCGTCTCGCGTGCCACCAACCACGAGTACGAGCCGACCTCGGTGGTCACGTTCAGCGCCGCGTGCACATTGATATCGACCTGCTGTCCCTCCCCGGTCGCGTCGCGGTGGACGAGGGCCACCAGGGTCCCCAGTACCGCATGGATCGAGGCGACGTTCATGGACTGGTAGCCGGCGCCCCGCACCGGAGGCAACGAGTGGTCGTCATACCCGCAGTTCCACACCGGCCCCGCACCGGCCATCAGCGTGAGATCGGTGATCGGCCGGTGCTCGCCGTGACCCGACCGACCGAAGGGGGCGATCGAGACCCAGATCAGGCCGGGCACGCTGTTGGTCAACCGTGCCCGCTCGATGCCCAAGGCATCGAGCGACCCCGGCGTCTCTGCTTCGAGGAAGACGTCCGACTGGGTCAACAGGCTCGTGAGCGTGTCCCGATCCTTCCCGGTCTCGAGGTCCAGAACGAGGCCCTTCTTCGACGTGTTGTAGCTCCACCACCACAGGCTCGTCTCGGGGCTCGGCCTGTCGTCGAGAAATGGCCCCACCGACCGGCCCCGATGGCCGCCGGGCGGTTCGACGACCACGACGTCGGCCCCCAGGTCGCCGAGAAGCTTGCCGGCAGGGGCGCCGTGGAAACTGGCCAATTCGACGACCCGGATGCCCTGGAGCGGCCCGTCCCCCCCGCCCATCTGGTCCGTCTCGCCGTCGTCCGTTTCGTCGGCGCCGACGTGCCGTCTCATATCACCTGCTCGGAGCGCAGGTCGCTGAGGGCGTCCTTCGACATCCCGAGGAGGTCGCCGAACACGTACTCGTTGTCCTGACCCAAGCAAGGCGCTGCTCGGTCGAACTCCCAGTCGGTTCGGGTGAGATGGACGGGGAGCCCGTCCACTCTGACCGCACCCATCTCGGGGTGATGAACCGTTGGCCACAGTCCCCACTCCGCCGTCACCCGATCATGATCGATTCGTTCCTCGGGCGATGCCACGATCGAGGCCGGCACCCCCGTGCGGACGAGGACCTCGGCCAGCCGATGCCGATCATGACGCCGGGTCCAGGCGGCGATCAGTGCGTCCAGCTCGTCCTGCGCTTCCAGGCGACCGGTGAGGTCCTTGAGGTCCTCCCGGGTCCTCCCACCCTTCCTGTGCCACCGCACACAGTGCGTCCCAATCGTCATCGTGGCGACACGCGATCGCGATCCACTCGTCCTCTCCGCGGGAGGGATAGATCCCATGAGGGACCATCGCCGGGTTCCGATTTCGATTCGAATCGACCGAACCGACCTGACGGCGAGCACGACCGTTCGCTGACGCGTCGAGCATGTCCGAGCCGGTCAGCGTGCCTGCGACCTCGGTGCAGGATATGTCCACCCATTGGCCTTCACCGGTCCTGTTCCGATGCAACACCGCGGCAAGGATGGCCATCGCCATGTAGTTGGCGCCCATGTGGTCCATGTACGAGTAGCCCCAGCCGGCCGGCTCGTGATCGCGCAGGGCGCTCGTGAAGGTAAGTCCCGAGCATGCCTGCACGATCGGTCCCCATGTTCGGTAGGTGCTGTAGGGCCCGGTCTGGCCGAAGCCGCAGTTCGAAACGTAGATGACGTCGGGACGAATGTCACACAGGTCCTCATAGGAGAACCCCATGCGGGCGAACACACCGGCGGCAAAGTTCTCGGTCACGATGTCGGAGACTCGAATGAGGTCGCGAAGGAGCTTTTTGCCCTTCTCGGCCCGGAGATTGATGGTCACGCCGCGCTTTCCCACGTTGTGGTTGTTGAATCCTCCGCCGAATTCGACACCCCGTCGATCATCGACATGGGGGGCCGCGCCCCGGACGATGTCCCATCCCCCCTCGGTGATCGGATCCTCGACGCGTATGATCTCCGCCCCGAAACCGGCCAGATAGCGGGTGGCGCCCGCACCGGCCAGCTGGCCGCCGAGATCACAGACCCGCAGTCCGTCTAACGCCTTGCCAGACACCGACCAACCCCTTCGCTACCCATCGTCCAGCCCACTCCCGGCCTTCGGTCTCCCTCGGCCGGGACGCGGCCACCACGACCATTCCCGCCCGTGGGTCCTCGCAGCATTCGATCTGCCTGATGAGGATATCCTCACGTGCAATTCTCATCCAGGACTCGAGGACGGATCCCGATGCTCACCCGGTTCGACGACTATCCGATCCACCAGACGCCCGCTCCGATCGCGCAGCCGGTGTCCGCCGACCCGAACCATTACGACCGGTATTGGTTCAATGGCTATGAGCGGGACGGGGCCTTCTTCATCGGCGCGGCCATGGGCCACTACCCGAACCGCGGCGTCATCGACGGGGCGTTCTCCGTCGTCCACGATGGCGTCCAGCATTCGGTGTTCGCATCCGGGCGCATGCCCGCCGATCGCACCACCCAGGTGGGCCCCCTGCGTATCGAGGTCGTCGAACCGCTCCGCGTCGTCCGCTACGTGGTGGAGCCGAATGAACACGGACTGGCGGCGGATGTCACCTTTCGGGCTCGTACCGAGGCCGTCGAGGAACCGCGCCAACAGATTGTCCGCCACAACGTTCCCATCATGGACTACACCCGGCTGACGCAGTGGGGAAGCTGGGAGGGAGCCGTGGAGCTTCCCGACGGCACGACGGTGACCGTCGATCCTGCCCGCACCTACGCGACCCGCGACCGCTCCTGGGGAGTCCGAGGCGTCGGCCAGCAGGCGCCCACCAACTTCGACCCCTCGCCCGTACAGGTCTTTTGGTTGTGGGCTCCTCTGAACTTCGATGACTGCTGCACCCATGTCGCCCTCTTCGAGCGCGCCGACGGTGAGCGGTGGCTGGAGCAGTCGCTCGTCGTCCCGTTGCTCCCGGACAGCTCGGAACCGGAGCACCTCGGACGGAGCGAATTCGAGATCCAGTGGATGCCCGGTCGCCGCGAGATGGCGTCGGCATCGATCGTGCTCACCCGCAAGGACGGCACGTCCCTCCCCCGCATCACCTTCGAGAAGCTCTTCACATTCCGGATGCGTGGTATCGGCTACTCCCATCCGAGGTTCGGGCACGGCGGGAACCACGGAGCGCTCGAGGTCGGGGGTGAGTCGATTGCCCTTGACGACTTCGTCCCGCTCGACCCGGCTTCGATTCACATCCAGACCCTGTGCCGGGTCCGCATGGGGGACGAGCAGGGCACAGGCGTCCTCGAACAGCTGGCCTTCGGTCCCCATGCGCCGAGCGGGCTCACCGGCTTCACCGACGGGTACTCGGTCGACTGACATCGTTCCCATCCCGTTGGCCGCCAAGGGGAGGGATGACAGGCCCTAGCTGCGGATCCGCACGGCCAAGGTGGCCAGGATGCCGTTCACGAAGCCTCCCGACTCGTCGGTCGAGTAGCCCGTGGCCAGGTCGACCGCCTCGTTGAGAACGACGGCGGTGGGCACCTCGGGGAACGAGATGAGCTCGGCCACGGCCAGGCGTAGGACGTTGCGATCGATCACGGCCATCCGGTCCACGTCCCAGCCAATGGCCGCATCCCCCACCATGGCGTCGATCTCGGACTGGTGCTCCTCCACCGCAGCCAGGAGGGCCACCGTGAACTCGTCGGGCGGTACGGCCAACGCGGCCACGACCACCGACGGCGGGTCGTTCTTCAGCTCCGCCTCGTAGAGGAGGGACACGGCCCGTTCTCGGGCCTGGTGACGGGGGGCGGATTCCATGGTCGAGGATCTCGGGCTGGGCCGGGCCATCGGGTCGGCAGCCGCCCCAACTGGGCGATCGACACCCGCGTCCGAGGCTCAGGCCCGGGTCAGGTACTCGCCCGAGCGGGTGTCCACCTTGATCTTCTCGCCCGGGCCGACGAACAGGGGAACCTGCAACGTCAGGCCGGTCTCCAAGGTGGCCGGTTTGCGAGCACCGGATACTCGGTCGCCCTGGACCCCGGGCTCGGTCTCGGCCACGGTGAGCTCCACCGCGGCGGGGAGATCGACGCCCACGATCTCGTCGTCGTAGAACTGCAGGACGGCGTCGTCCCCCTCTTTCAGGTAGTTGGCCGCATCGCCCAACAGATCGGAGGCCACCTGGAGCTGCTCGTAGGAGGTGGTGTCCATGAACACGTAGTCGGATCCGTCCCGGTACAGGAACTGCATCGCCCGCTTGTCGATGATGGCCTGGTCGAGCTTCTCGTCGGCCCGATAGGTTCGCTCGATCACCGCCCCCGAGCGGACGTTCTTCAGCTTGGTCCGGACGAAGGCACCGCCCTTCCCTGGCTTCACGTGCTGGAACTCCACCACGGAGAACAGGCCCTCGGGCAGGTTGAGGGTCATGCCGTTGCGTAGATCGTTGGTGGAAACAGCCATCAGAGCGATACGTCCTTCGGAAACATGGTGAGCGGCCGGCAGCCGTCCTCGACCACGACGAGAGTGTCCTCGATCCTGACCCCACCCACGCCCGCCAGGTAGACCCCGGGCTCCACGGTGGCGACGACGCCAGGTGTGAGGATAGCAGTTGCCCCTGGCCCGACCGACGGCGCCTCGTGGATGTCGAGACCCACGCCGTGGCCCGTCCCGTGTTCGAAGCGCTCGGCCCAGCCGGCCTCGGCGATCACGTCCCGGCAGGCGCGATCCACGTCGCCGGCCACCACCCCGGGGCCGACCGCGGCCACCCCGACCCGCTGGCTCTCGGCCACCACCGAGAAGACCCGAGCGAGCTCGCCGGTGGGTTCACCCCCGATGCAGAACGTCCGGGTCATATCCGAGCGATAGCCCTCGTAGACGGCTCCGAAGTCGATCACCACCGGGTCGCCGGCCCGGATCCGGCGCTCACCGGGTCGGCCATGGGGCTTGGCCGAATTCGGACCGGAGGCCACGATCGTCTCAAAGGCGCTGTCCTCTGCCCCGCGTGCCCGCATGGCGTGATCGAGGGCCGCGGCCAGGAACGCCTCGGTGACCGACTCGGCCTCGGCCCGGGCCAGCAGCGGCGTCACCGACGCGAGGGCGTCGTCGGCGATCGCAGCCGCCCGCTCCATCCGGGCCACCTCGCCGGCGTCCTTGACCAGGCGGAGGGCCTCGACGCAGCCGCGGGTGGGGACCAGCGACACCCCCGCGCCGAATGCCTCGTCCCATGCCCGCTGCTTCGACCAGGTCACGTCGTCCGCCTCGAGTCCGAGGTTCGCGGCCTCGCCCCACGCCGTCACCACGGCGTCTCGCTGGGCCTGGACGCCACCGATGGCGATGTCGACGGCTTCGGCCGCTCCGGCCTCGGCGACCTGCTCCTCCGACTGGGTCCGATAGCGCCCGTCGGAGGTCAGGAGGGCTCGGTCCGGGGTCACCAGCAACAAGCCGGCCGACCCGGTGAATCCGGTCAACCAGCGGATGTTGGCCGGTGCGGTGACCAAGAGGCCACCGACACCGGCCGCGGGCAGGGCCTCCCGCAGGCGGTCCAACCGGCCGGAGACGTCGAGCGGCGGGAGCTGGTCGGCGAACAACGATCGGGGCGCTGTCACGCTCGACCCTCGCCCCCAGTGTGGGCCCGATGCTCGAGCAGCCGGTGTACGGCCTCGACGGCCAGCGGATAGCCCAGCCCCCCGAACCCGGCGATGGAGCCGTCGGCCACCGGGGCCACCACCGACGTGTGCCGGAACGGCTCGCGGGCGGCCGGGTTGGAGATGTGCAGCTCCACCACCACCCCCTCGAAGGCGGCCAGTGCATCGTGGAGGGCCCATGAGGTGTGGGTGAGCGCCCCGGCGTTGACGACGACGGCCGCTGCCCGGCCCCGGGCCTGCTGGACCGCCTCGATCAGATCGCCCTCGTGGTTGGACTGGACGTGCTCCACGGTGTGGCCGAAGGACGCCGCCGCCTTGCGGGCCGCGTCGACGTGATCGGCCAACGTGGCGTCCCCGTAGATGGCCGGTTCCCGATCGCCGAGCAGGTTCAAGTTGGGTCCCGACAAGAGCAGGATCACCGCTGGATCACTCATGATGGGTCGCCATGTCGGCCAGGGTAGCCAGCACCTCGGCCTCGTCGATTCCCCGCACCGGCTCCACCCCGCGCGGTCCATCGAGCACGAAGGTGAGGTCGTGGTGGGCCTTCTTGTCGCGACCCATGTACGAGACCAACGACTCGGGGTCGAGGTCGCCGGGCAGGTCGGCCCGTAGGCCGAACGCCCCCACCACCCGCCGGTGGAGTGCCACCCGGTCGTCATCGATGCGCCCCAGCCGTCGGGCCAGCATGGCTGCGAACACCAACCCGACGGCGACCGCCTCGCCGTGGCGCAGGTCGGGCTGGCCGGAGGACCCGAACGAGGCTGCCTCCAGGGCATGGGCGAGGGTATGGCCGTAGTTCAGCACCATCCGCCGGTCGCCCTCCCGCTCGTCCGCCGCCACCAGGTCCGCCTTGATCTGGGCGCACCGGGCCACCTGTTCGACCAGTGGGAGGCCGATCAACGATGCGTCAGGCGCTGAGCCGTCGGGCCCGGACAAGAAGGCGTACTTGGCCATCTCCCCCCGGCCGCTCGCCCACTCCCGCTGGGGCAGGGTGGACAGCGTTGCCGTGTCGCACAGGACGGCCGACGGCTGCCAGAACGCGCCGACCAGGTTCTTCCCCTCGGGGATGTTCACCGCCGTCTTGCCCCCGATGGCGGCATCGACCTGAGCCAGCAACGAGGTGGCCACGTTCACATAGGCCGTGCCGCGGTGATAGGTCGCCGCGGCGAATCCGGCCAGGTCGGTGACCACGCCGCCGCCCACTGCCACCACGGCATCACCCCGGGTCAGGCCGAAGCGGGCGAAGCTCCGGCACAGCTCCTCGAGGGTCGACAGCGACTTGGCCCCCTCCCCGTCGGGAACGGTGAAGGTCTGGTGCGGCAGGCCGGGATCCACCTCCACCCCGATGCCGGCCTGGCTCACCACCGCGACACGGGCGGCGGCGGGAACGGCCGAAGACAAGGTGTCGGCCAGCAGGTCACGCGCCCCGTCACCCACCACGACCTCGTAGCTCCGCTCTCCCAACTTCACCGGAACGACGATCACGGTCCTCGACCCTCGTCCTTTCCGGTACCTGCCACCCGATCGTCCAGCCCGCTTCCGGCCAGCACCCGCTCGACCACCATCTCGGGGGCCAACTCGTCCACGTCCACGACGACCGACGCCACCTCCCTGTACAGCGGCTCCCGCACCTTGTACAGGGCGGCCAGCGCGGCCCCGGGATCGGTTCCGAGCAGCGGTCGACCAGCGCCATCCCCGACCCGCCGGGCCAGGGTCTCGGGCCGGGCCCGCAACCACACGACGGTTCCCGAGCGGACAAGCAATGCCCGGTTCTCCCGGGACAGCACCGCACCGCCGGCTACCGAGACCACCGTGGGGTCGGCTCCCGACACGGCCTCGGCCAGCGCCCTGGCCTCCTCGGCCCGGAAGGCCGCCTCGCCGTCCTCGCTGAAGATCTCGGGAATGGTCCGTCCGGTGGTCTGGGCCACCTGGGCGTCCGAGTCCAGGTACCGCCACCCCAGTCGCTCGGCCAGCAGCTGGCCGACGGTGGTCTTGCCGACGCCCATCATGCCCACCAACAAGAGCCGCTCAGTCATCGGACTCGGGCGCCAGAGTGGCGGCGGAGGGGGTCTCGCCCAGCGAGTGGAGGTAGCCGTCCCGGTTGCGTGTGAACTCGGCCACCGAGTCGCCCCCGAACTTCCGGAGGGCTTCGGACGCCAGGACGAGGGCCGTCATCGTCTCGGCCACCACGCCCATGGCCGGCACGGCGGTGACATCGGTTCGCTCTTTGAACGACACGGTCGACTCCTTGGTGACCACATCCACCGTGCCCAGCGAGGGCCGATTGAGGGTGGCCAGCGGCTTCATCGAGGCGCGGGCCACGATGGGGCCACCGGTGGACATCCCACCTTCGATCCCACCGGCCCGGTGGGTGTCGCGCGTGTACCCACCTCCGAGCTCGGCGCCGGCCTCGACCTGCTCCGCCATCCGGATGGCGTCGTGGGCCTCCGAGCCCCGGAGCCCGGGGAGGGCGAGGCCCTCGCCGATCTCGACCGCCTTGATGGCCTGGATGCTCATGAGGGCCTGGGCCAACAGGGCATCGAGCCGCCGGTCCCAGTGCACGTGGCTGCCGAGGCCGACGGGGACCCCGTAGGCCACGACCTCGGCCACGCCACCGAGGGAGTCGCCCTCCTTGGCCGCCGCCTTGACCTCGGCCACCATGCGGGCCTCGGTGCCGGGATCGAAACAACGCACGGCAGACTCGTCGATCCGGGACAGGTCGCTGGGGACGGGGAGCTCGGAGCCCTCGTTCCTCGCCGCTCCGAGCTGCACGATGTGGCTGAGGATGTCCACCCCGATCTGGCCCAGGAGCAGCTTGGCCACCGTTCCCGCCGCCACCCTCGCTGCCGTCTCGCGGGCGGAGGCTCGCTCGAGCACGTCCCGGGCGTCGGCCAGGCCGTACTTGAGCATCCCGGAAAGGTCGGCGTGCCCGGGACGTGGCTGGGTCAGGACCTTGGTCGGAAGGCCCGGGGCCGGAGACATCTCGGTCTCCCACTTCGGCCATTCGGTGTTGGCGATCTCGATGGCCACGGGCGAGCCGATGGTGCGACCGTGGCGGATCCCGCCGATCAGGGTGATCTCGTCTGCCTCGAAGCGCATCCTCGGGCCGCGCCCGTATCCGAGCCGTCGACGAGCCAGGCCCCGCTGGATGTCCTCGGCGGTGACGAGGAGCCCAGCCGGCACCCCCTCCACGATGACCACCAGGGCGCGACCGTGGGACTCTCCGGCGGTCAGGAAGCGCAGCATCCAGGCAAATCTACTCGTGACCGCCGCCGGCTCGGCCCGCTCCCCCGGCGCACTCCCGGTCGGGGACACCGGCGGGCGCCGGCCGGTGGCCCCACGGCCCCGACCATCGGGTCAGAGGGTTCGATGGAACACGGCCTGGACGATCGGGGCGCCCCAGAACACGGCGATGATCGCGCCCAGGGCGAGCGCGGGAGCAAAGGGGATCCGTACCGTGCGTCGCCCGATGCCCCGCAGTCCCATGGTGGCGGTGCCAATGAGCAGACCGGCAATGAAGGCAGTGGCCAGGGCGACGTAGGTGGCGAGCAGGCCGATCCACCCGGTAGCCAGACCGATGAGGGCCGACAGGCGCACGTCGCCGAACCCCATCCCCCGTGGAACCAACCACCAGATGACGAAGAGCACGCCCGCGGCGGCCGCGGCGCCGACGGCGGCGGTCCCCAGCCGGTGCCACTCCCCGTCGGCGGCCCCCACCACGACCAGGAGGCCGCCCAGTACCCCCATGGCCGGATAGACCAGCCGCCGAGGGACCACCCCGTGAGACAGATCGGTCGTGGAGACCACCACCAACGCAGCGAAGAAGGCGCAGTAGGGCATGAGGACCAGGTGGGCGCCGAACCGCTGCGCTGCCGCCGCGAACAGACTGCCGGTGATCAGCGCAGCGCCGAGGCTCCGGGCGGCACTGGGGCCGGCCGGGAGGAGCTGGGGCGGCGATTCGGATGGCCGCCCCGACCCGTTCCCGAACGTCTCTCCCCCCGCGTCCCCGGCCCCGGGAAGCTGATCCTGACTGCTCCGGGTGGCCTGGAGCTGCCCGAGCGGATCGAGCAGGCCGCCCACGACCAGGCCGGTCACCGCTGCTCCAGCGACGAGCGGTGCCGTCACTGCTCAGGGCTGCACCCGAGCGTCAGCCGTGGGCTGTCTGATAGAAGGGATTGGACCCAGCGGCATGGTTGGTGACGTCGACGATGTCGGTGATCTCCGGCACCGCCGCTCGCACGATGGACTCGATCCCCTGGGTCAGGGTGGCACGGGCCATGCCGCACCCCTGACAGCCGCCGCTCAACCGGAGGTGGGCGACCGAGCCCTCCACGGTGACCAGATCGGCCCGGCCGCCGTGCTCGGCAATGCTCGGGTTGACCTGTGACTCGAGGACGGAGGCCACCTGTCGGGCCAGCGGGCTGCTCAGATCGGCGGGCGTCGGCTCGGCGAGGGCCAGTCCCTGCTCGGCCCGAGTCGGTGGTCGGTTCGGATTCACCACGGCGAGCCCGACCTCGCCGTCTGCATCGGTGAGCACGTCGAGCCTGGCCCCTTGCAACCGGCCGATGCTCTCCCGCGGGATGACGACCGGGACATCATCGTCGTGCTGGATGGCGTCGCCGGGGTGAGCATCGTGGAGGGCGCGGAAATACATGTCGTAGGTGTAGGCACCGTCATCGGCCCCGGTGACCTCCAACCACAGCGCCAGGCGGCCATGGCCACTCTCGTTGGCCAACGCCTCGGTGACGGTGACCCGGGCCTCGCCCGTCAGCGTCAACACGGGGCGCGGGTCGTCACGGTCGGCGGGCACGCCTGACATCATAAGGGCGTGGCCAACCCGATCACGAAGATCCCGACCGACGCGCACGAGTGGGTCAGCTTCGACGACCCAGACGAGGAGCGAACCTGGCAGTTCGACGTCACGTTCATGAGCAGCGCCTGGACGTGCATCTTCGGCAACGGGTGCCAGGGCGTGCTCACCGGGCCAGCACCGGAGCTGGAGCAGGGGTGTTGCTCGTACGGGGCGCACTTCACGGGCAAGCAGGACGCCCGGACCGTCGAGCGTGCTGCGGCCGAGCTCACACCGGATATCTGGCAGTTCCACAAACAGGGCCAACGGGGGGTGGTCAAGAGGCTCCCCGACGGTGACCTTGGCACGAGGCTGGTGAAGGACGCCTGCATCTTCCTCAATCGGCCCGGGTTTCCGGCCGGGGCGGGATGCGCGTTGCACTTGGCGGCATTGGCCCAGGGTCGCAGCCACGTGGACCTGAAGCCGGAAGTCTGCTGGCAGCTCCCACTGCGACGGGAGGACGAGACCTCGCCCGACGGCCATGTCACGTCGGTCATCCGGCAATGGGACCGGAGGCACTGGGGCGGGGGCGGCGAGGAGTTCCACTGGTGGTGCACCGAGGCACCCGAAGCCTTCGTGGGCCGTGAGCCCGTGTACGTCACCATGCGAACCGAGCTCGAAGCAATGGCCGGGAAGAAGGTCTACAAGATGATGGCCGCCTACCTGGACACCCGCCGGTCGGCTGGTTCGGCGGCGGTGCCCTTACCCCACCCGACGGTTAGGCGGAAGGCCGCCCGCTGAGACAGCGCCGGTCGGCGCTACTCGGCCAGGGGGTCGTCCTCGGTGTGCGTGGGCCCTCGCTGGACCGTGCCGAGGATCTCGTCGAATTCATCCTCGGCGGCCAGACACCACGAAGCGTGCTCGTCTTCTGGTTCAGCGCCACATTCGGGGCACCGCCTGTTTGCGGTCGCGACAGACCGTTTCAGGCTACGTGCTTCCTCGAAGCGGCGATGGCGTCCCTTCTTCACCGAAAAACTCCTTGCCCCCGCCAGAGGCGACATCAGACCTGTGCCCAGGCCAGCCGGGTATCCCGTCGTTCACCGTTCGGACACAAGTGTAGTGCGGAGGATTCGCCTACGGCGCGCGCCGGAGCCCCGCTACGATCGAGCCGTGCCAGACCAATTCGACCCCCAGGACATGCTGGCCCGGTTCCGATCCCGAGCAGAGGCCGTGCGGAATCGTGGTCTGCCCCCCATCGAAGGGGCCGATCGCCAGCGGTTCAAGGAGCAGGCCCAGGCCGACTTCATGGACTTCGCCATGCTGGGCGACGCCGAGGCCACGCTCGACAACGGGGTGCTCGTGCTCCGCATCGACCTACGCCCGAAACCCGCCTGAGCCGAGCACTCCATCGCCGGCCCGAGCCGAGCGTCCCAATGCCAGCCCGAGCTGAGTACTCCCAATCCCGGGCGCGAAGACCGATCCGCCGTCGGTCAGGGCCCGCTCGAGGCCGCCCGCCACGGTCACGGTCAGCCGCCGTAGTTCATCCTGGTGTCCTCCATCCTGAGGACCTCGGGATGGTCATCCGGGCCGGTGGCCTGTCCCCCCACGTCGGTCACCTCGCCCACGAACAAGATATGGCTGCCCAGCTCGAGTGTGTGCTCGAGCGCACAGGCGAGCCACCCGACGCTCGAGGAGACCACGGGCACCCCGTCGGCCACTTCGAACACCTCGATCCCCTGCATGGCCGTGGCCACGCCGCCGTCCCCCACCGCGACCTCCTCGACCGGCTTCACGAACTTGCGCGCCAGCGCCTTGTCCTCGCGAGCAAGCATGCTGACCGAGAATGAGCCTCCCTCGACGATCAACCCGGCGGTGACCGCTTCGCGCTCCACGGCGGTGGCCACCAACTTCGGGCTGGTCGCCACCTGGGACACCCAGTTGCACGTCATCAGGTTCCGGCGGTCACCCGATCGGCTGCCCAGGACGTAGAGCCCGGCGGGCATCGACCAGAGCACCCGGCGCCGCTGCCGGTCGTAGTCCTCGGGTTGACGACCGGGGGGCACCGGGCCCACGATTCCGTGCTGGACGGGCATGGACCGCGACCCTAGTGGTCGGCCCCGCGCCCGGGGATGGCCGGTCATCCCACCGGCTCGTACCTACCAGTCCCGTACCCATCAGTCCTGCACCCATCAGTCCTGCACCCATCAGTCCTGCACCCATCAGTCCTGCACCCATCAGTTCGGAGCGAACGGGTCACCGTTGTTCCCCCCAGGCACCGTCGTGGTCGTGGTCGACGGGACGTGCCCGGTGACCGCCGTGATGCGCGCAACCGCCTGGGCCAGGTCGGCCGCTCCCTGTCGACGCTCGTTGGCCGAGCGGCGCAACAGGGAGACGTTGCCGCCAGCACCGTTGTAGCAGTCGGTGCCGGCCGAGTACTCCACCTCGTAGGCCTTCTCGAGTGCGGTCGTGAGTTGCGCGTCGGGGGTGGGCAGGTTGCTGTTGCCGGCATTGGCATCATTGGACAACAGTGCGCACACCGTGCGGATGGCCCCGGAGGAACTGTGGGTGGCCAGTGCCTTGGCGACGGAGGCGTTATCGGCCTGGATCTCCCCGATCGCCGAGCCGGCACCGGCCCCCGAGACCCAGGTCGACACCCGGTGCGCCGGGGTTCCGCTCTGTTCGGCTCCGGCACAGGCGGCCAGCAGAACTGGCATGGCGACGGCCGCGGCGCCCAGCGCTATCGCCTTCCCCGCTCGTCCCGGTATCCTCTGCTGCCCGGTTCAACCGTGAATACCGGTCCGCCCGGGACGCCACGACGGGTCGAGCTGACGCAGGAAGATATCGCAGCGCTCCTCTTCCTCCTGCTCCCCGATGGCACCGGCCGTGGCCCGGAGGCCGTCGAGGCACCGGAGGAATCCCTGGTTGGAGGGTTCCGCCCATCTGACCGTCCCCGATCCACGCCATCCGGCGGCTCGCAGCGCGTCGAGGCCGCGGTGGTACCCGACCCGGTAGTAGGCGTAGGCCTCGATGTCGTCGCCGGCCAGCGACCCGAGCGCCGACCATCCGGCCAGCGACCGGGGGAAGGAGCGCACCACGTCGGCCACCGCGTCGCGTCGGCGCTCGGGCGGCTCGCTGATGGCCCGTTCCAGGCGCACGGTGGCATCATCGGGCTCGGGGGGAAGCACGGTGTCGGGGAGCCCGGAGGTGATGCTCACCGGCGACGCGCTGGACGACGGATCGGGTGTCGCAGGCACGCCTTCAGTGTACGCGGCACCCGACGGCGGCCGTCTATCGGCCGGGGTGGCCGACCCAGGCCGCCTGCCGCCCGTCAGGTGAAGCGGAGCAGGTGGTAGTCCTTCCGGCCCCGTCGCAGGACCACATAGCCGCCGGCCAGCAAGTCGGCGCTCCCCAGCATCCGGTCGATCCGGTTCTCGCGGCGATTGTTCACGTAGGCCCCACCCTGTTCCACCGTCGTCCGGGCCCGCCCCTTGGACGGCGCCATGCCCGTCTCCACCAAGAGGTCGACCAGGGGCAGGCCTTGGCCCTCGAGCCGGGCACGATCGAGTGGGGTCGAGGGTGCCTCGGCGAACACGTCGAGCAGCGTGGGCTCGTCCAGCTCGACGATGGCCTCACTGAACAGGGCGTCGGCGGCCCGCTCGGCCCGCTCCATCTCGGCTTGCCCGTGGACCAGCGTGCAGACCTCCCGCGCCAGCACCCGTTGTGCCTCGCGACGCTCGGGGTGCTCGGCGGTCATCGCATCGAGGGCGACCAGCCGCTCGTGGTCCAAGAACGTGAAGTACCGGAGGTAGGACCCGACGACGCTGTCCTCGCATCGGACGAAGAATTGGTAGAGCTGATACGGGCTCGTGCGGGCCGGATCGAGCCAGACCGTCCCCGTCTCCGACTTGCCGAACTTGGTCCCGTCCGCCTTCAGGACGAGCGGGGAGGTGAGGCCCCAGACCTCGGTCTGCCGTAGCTTGCGGACCAGGTCGATGCCCATGGTGATGTTGCCCCACTGGTCGCTGCCGCCGAGCTGGAGCCGACAATCGTGGTCGTCGAACAGCCGGAGGAAGTCGTAGGCCTGCAGCAGCATGTAGCTGAACTCGGTGAAGGAGATCCCCTGCCCTTCCCGCTCGAGCCGGGCCTTGACCGAGTCCTTGGCCACCATCTGGTTGACCGTGAAGTGCTTGCCCACGTCGCGCAGGAAGTCGAACAGGCCCATGCCGGCCAGCCACTCGCTGTTGTCCACCAGTGTGGCCCGAGCATCACCGGCGTCTGCCCCGAAGTCGAGGAAGCCCTCGAGCTGGGACCGGATCCCCTGAACATTGTGGGCCAGCTCCTCCGGGGTAAGCAGCGCCCGCTCGGTGGACTTCCCTCCCGGATCGCCGATGAACCCCGTCCCACCACCGGCCAATGCGATGGGGTGATGCCCGGCCAGTTGCAGGCGGCGCAACGTGCAGATCTGCAACAGGTGACCGACGTGCAGGCTGTCGGCCGTCGGGTCGAAGCCGGAATAGGCGGTGATGTGCTCGGTGTCGAGCCGACCCTCGAGGGCGGGATCGGTCATCTGATGGACGAGACCCCTGAAGTGGAGGTCCTCGGCGAGTCGGGCCATCGCCTCAGCCTGCCACGCCGGATGCAACTCGCTGACGACCCCCGTCCGCCGGCAGACGCCGGACGCCCACCCGTGAAGGCCCCCGGTACGATCACAGGAGGTCGTCGGCGATTGCGTCGCGACGAGATCGAGGAACGAGCTGGCGCATGGACAATCCCTACCTGAGCGGCAACTTTGCTCCCGTCACCACGGAGCGAACCGAGGAGCACGAACTCGAGATGGAGGGCGTGGTGCCGCCCGACCTCGAGGGACAGTTGCTCCGCAACGGGCCGAACCCGGCCGTCGTCCCCGCAGATCAGAGCGAATACCACTGGTTCAGCGGTGACGGGATGATCCATGCCATCGGCCTCGAGGGCGGCAAGGCGGTGTCGTATCGCAACCGGTGGGTGCGGACCAGGAAGCTGGCCGCTGAGTGCAACACCACACCCCCGAAGGGCCCGAGCGAGCCCATCGACGGCCCGGCCAACACCCACGTGATCCGCCACGCCGGCCGAACCCTGGCCCTCGTCGAGTCAGGGTTTCCCCACGCCGTGTCGCCCGATCTGGAACGGGCACGGATCCACGACTTCGACGGCTCGCTGGCGTCTCCGATGACCGCCCACCCCAAGGTCGACCCGGCGACGGGCGATCTCGTCTTCTTCGGTTACGACGTCTTCGGCCCACCGTTCCTGCGCTCGCACGTCGTCGACGCCGGCGGCGTTCTGGTCCAGAGCGAGGAGATCGACGTCCCCCGGGCCGTGATGATGCACGATTTCGGTGTCACCGCCACCCGCATGGTCTTTCTCGACCTCCCCGTGGTATTCGACCTCGACCTGGCCGTCGCCGGTCAGAGCCTGCCCTTCCGGTGGATGCCCGAGGCCGGGGCCAGGGTCGGCCTCCTGGCTCGGGACGGACGGGGATCGGACATCCAGTGGATCGGCACGGACCCGTGCTACGTCTTCCATGTCCTCAACGCCTTCGACGCCGGCGGGTCGGTGGTCATGGACGTGGTGCGCTACGACTCCGCATTCGACACCGCTCCCGGAGAGACCATCGCGACCAACCGACCCGTGCTGGCACGTTGGACCATCGATCCGTCCTCTCGTCGGATTGCCGAGACCCTCCTCGACGACGTCCCGGTCGAGTTCCCGAGGATCGACGACGCGGTGGCCGGCCGGCCCCACCGCTACGGGTACTGCTTGCAGCTGTCCGAGACAGACGTACCCGGTGGGCTGATCAAGTACGACCTGGCCCGGGACGAGTCGGAGCGCTTCGATCCCGGGGAGCACCGACAGGCCGGCGAACCGGTCTTCGTGCGGGCCTCGGACGGGCATGACGAAGACGAGGGCTGGATCCTGAGCGTGGTCTACGACGCCACCAGAGGCGTCAGCGATCTCGTCATTCTCGATGCCACTTCCTTCGGGGGGCCTCCAGTCGCCACCGTGCACCTGCCGGCCAGGGTCCCCTTCGGGTTCCACGGCTCATGGGTGCCGGCCACCGCATAAGCACGACACGCAGGACATCTAGAGGCGACGCCACGCCGGGGTGATGGCAATTGGCGTATTCCCCATGGGAAACTCTGGGAGAAACATCGTAGTGGCCGGCGGTGACGTGATCGGCCCCTCACCGGTAAAGGCCCAGCTCAACCGTGTCCCCTTCCAACTACAGACCACCCGGAGATGGTCGTGTTCCCGGACGATCCGGCGGCGGCGAGTTCTCCGGGCCGATCCTCAGTGGGCAGGTGTACATCCCCAGCCGCAAGGACCAGCGCAAGCGCAAAAGGCGCCGGCGCTCCCGGGGATCGCGCATCCTGCGCTGGCTGGTGGCGGTCGTGGTCATGATCCTGGTCCTGGCCGGGGCGGCCTTCGGGTACAACCAGTACCAGTGGAGCCAGGTCAGCTCTGCCCCCTGCCCCACCTGCGTCCCTGCCGCCAACGGCGCGCCCTACAACGTCCTGCTCATCGGGTCCGACTCACGGGCGGGCGAGAGCGCAGCCCAGGCCCAGCAGTTCGGCAGCACCGCCCAGGCCCCGGGCCAGCGAAGCGACACCATTAAGATCGTGCACGTCGACCCGCAGGCCGGTACGGCGAGAATGCTCTCGATCCCCCGCGACACCTACGTGCAGCTCTCGGGCCTCCCGGCCGGTACCGGGCTGTCCACCGACAACAAGATCAACTCGGCCTTCAACAACGGTCCCAACGGCTTGATCAAGACCATCGAGAACACGTTCGGCATCCCCATCACCCACTACATCAACATCAACTTCTTCGGCGTCCAGGACGCGGTGAACGCCCTCGGGGGGATCTCGCTCAACTTCCCGTACCCGGTACGTGACAACGACAACGGCAACAACAACTCGGGCCTCAGCATCACCACGACCGGCTGTCAGGTGCTCAACGGATCCCAGGCGCTCGCCCTCTCCCGCTCCCGGTACTACCAGTACTACACAAACGGGTACTGGCACCAAGACGGCACCGGCGACCTGGGCCGGATCACCCGGCAGAACGTCGTCATCTCCTCAGTGTTGAACAAGGCCAAGTCCACCTACAACCCCCTCAAGCTCAACGCGCTGCTCAGCTCCATGGTCCACGACTTCTCCAAGGACGACGGCCTGACCGAGGGCGACCTGTACTCCCTCGTCGAGCGGTACCACGCCTTCGGCGGATCGAGCCTGCAGACCTTCACCCTTCCCACCATTCCGGCCACGACCAGCGGTGGTAGCTCCGTCGAAGTGGTCGACCAGCCCGCCGCCCAGCAGATGCTGACCCAGTTCTTGGGAACCACTCCCAACACCGTGAGCACACCGCCGATCGACGCCTACGGGCAGGCCATCGCCGTTCCCGCCGTGGCCAACACCCCGGCCGCCCCGGCTACCTCGTCGGGGTCGACGGGGTCGGGGTCCACGGCCACGACCGCACCGCCGGCCCAACAGACCCCCTCCTTCGACCCGACGCCCTGTTGACCGGGCGGCGTGCCGACCGGGCGCCCCAGCGATCGTCAGTCGCCGATCGTGGCGGCGACGGCGGCCCCCACCGAATCGTTGACCAGACGATGGCCCTCGACGTTCTCCTGCCGCCCGGGTAGGCGCACCCTGATCACCGAGACCCCGCCGGACCTGACCCCCCGCTCGACTGCGTCCATCGCCGACTCGACATCGTCGACATCGGCCGTGGGAAACCCGAAACCGGCGGCGACCGCCGCGACGTCGTTGGCCGGAGGCGTGCCGAACAACTCCTCGAACGTCAGTGTGTCGAGGGCGGTGGCCGGAGGCAGGAACGAGAAGATCCCCCCGCCCCCGTTATCGGCCACCACGATGGTGCACGGGATGTCGGCTCCCGGGCCCCGGACCAGGGCGGATGCATCGTGCAGGAAGGCCAGGTCGCCGACCAGGGCCACGGTCGGTCGGCCGCTCCCAAGCCCCACGCCCAATGCGGTGGAGACCACCCCGTCGATGCCGTTGGCTCCTCGGTTGGCCAGCACTCGGGGGGGTGCGACGCGGGGGGCGGCGAATGACTCGACGTCCCGGATGGGCATGGAGGAGGACACGACCAGGGTCGTCTCCGCCTGCAGCCGGCCGTAGAGCCGACGGCACAGCGCAGCCTCCGTTAGTCCTCCGAGGCCTGAGCCCCGGTTCGGCTCCGGATCCAACGCGGCGGCCAAGGCCCGCTGAGCGGCTGTCTCGGCCGCCTGCCACCCGGCCGCCCAGGAGCGGTCCTCGACCGGGGTCCGCTCTCCCCCGCCCAGATCATTTGGCCTACGGTCGCCCCCACGGGCGGCTGTACGGCCGGCGACCCGGTCGGCCACGGCCAGGCACAGGGCCGCCGGGTCCGCCCGGATGACGGTGGCTGCACCGCGGTCGGGATCGAGCCAGCGCCAAAACGGGTCCACCACCAATTGGAGGCAGCCCGCCCCGGAGACCTCGGCCACCCACTGGTTCACCACCTTGGACACCCACGGCGCACCGAGGCGAAGGATCACCGCCGGGACGAATCGATCGGTGAAGCGCCGGCAGCGCAGGATCCCATCGGCCGCCCCTACGAGGCCCGGAGCGGCGATGCGGGCCCGCGAGCGCGGGTCGGCCAGGACCGGCCACCCAGTGGCCTGGCTCAGGCGGCAGATCGCCTCGGGGTCACCGCACCCGGCCCCGGCGACAATGACGCCCCGGGGCCCGGCGGCGGCCAACTCGTCGATCGCGCCGGCCGGCGCCGGTGGCCGGACCGCCTCGACCCGGTGCCACGGGGCGCTCCTCGTCCGGCCCGGCCGTAGCGCCGGAGCGGCGGCCGAGGGCGGGAGCAGAGGGTCGCGGAAGGCGAGGTTCAAGTGCACGGGACCGGGCCCGGCCGGACCCGATCGCGTCTCGGCCACGGCCCGCGAGGCGACCGATCGCCAGGTGTGCGAGGTCGCCTCGTCGGCCACGCCGGGCTCGAAGAACCACCGGACCGACGACCCGAACAAGCGGTTCTGCTCGATGGTCTGGGGCGCGCCGACCTGGTGCAGCTCGGGCGGGCGGTCCGCCGTGCAGGCCAGCAGCGGGGTGCCGCCCTGGTCGGCTTCGACCACGGCAGGGTGGAGCTCGACCGCCGCCGTGCCGCTGGTGGTGACGATCACCGCCGGCTGACCGGTGCTCATCCCCAGGCCCAGTGCCACGAACCCGGCCGATCGCTCGTCGAGGCGTACGTGGACCTTGATACCCCGATGGCGGGCCAGGGCCAGGGCCAACGGGGTCGAGCGGGACCCCGGGCACACCACGGCGTGCTCGACTCCGGCCCGGGACCACTCGTCGACCAGCGTGGCCGCATAGTCGGCCTGTACGTCACCGAAGGGCCTCGGTACGCTCATCGCCAGGTACCGCCATGAACAGGCCCGACACCCATGACACCCGGCCTGCGCCGGGACCTCCGGGCCGCCTGCACGCCACCACAGCGGGGAAAGGTCCGCGGCTCGTCCTCGCCCACGGTTTCACCCAGACCGGTTCGATCTGGGGGCCGATGTCCGATGACCTGGCTGGCGATCACGAGGTGGTCGCCGTCGACCTGCCCGGCCATGGCGGTTCGGCCGAGGTGCGGGCCGACCTCAGCGCCGGGGCACGGCTGCTGGTCGACGCCGGTGGGAGGGGTGCTTACCTGGGCTATTCGATGGGGGCCCGGTTCTGCCTCCAGGCCGCCCTGTCCTCCCCGGACCGGGTCCGGTCCTTGGTGCTCGTCTCGGGCACAGCGGGGATCGAGGACGGTCGCGTCCGAGCCGAACGAGTGGCGTCGGACGAGGTGCTGGCCACCGAGCTCGACCCGCTGCCCGCCGCCGGCCAACCGGGAGAAGGCCAGGCGGGAGAGGAGCAGGAGCGAGACGAGCAGGTGCGCGTGGATGCCTTCTTGCGACGGTGGCTGGCCCGGCCCCTTTTCGCCGGCATCCCCGAAGGCTCGGCCGGTCTGGCCGAGCGGCGGACCAACACGGCGGCGGGACTGGCGTCGAGCCTTCGCCTGGCCGGCGCGGGCAGGCAGCCTCCCCTGTGGGACCAGCTCCACGCCCTGGACATGCCGGTTCTGGTCATCACGGGCGAGCGCGACACCAAGTTCACCGCCCTGGGCAGCCGCATGGTCCGGGCCATCGGGTCGAACGCCGGCCATGCCGTCGTGCCCGGTGTCGGGCACGCCCCCCATCTGGAGGACCCCGGCCCGGTCACGGCCCTCGTTCGCGACCATCTCGACGGGCGGTCCGGCTGAGCTGTCGACCGCCGATCCGCCGGGGTCCGCCGTCCGACGGGCGCCGAGGCGGGCGGTCACTGCCACCGATCGGCCAGGGTCCGCCGTCGGACAGGGGCCGGCCCCGACGGTCAGAGAAACCGCCCGGAGCCTCACAGCCACAACCCGATGGCCAGGAGGACACCGAACGCCAGCTGCAGGCGGCCGGTATCAGCCAGGACGGGCAGCAGCGCCCGTCCTTCGGCTCCCCCGGTCACCACCCGCGCCGGACGGAAGACGAGCGGAAGGGCGGCCAGGGTCAACAGCGACCAGGGGCGCCACGCCGCCGCGACCAGGGCGCCGACGAACGCCAGCACCAGGCAACCTACGTACAGCCTGCCGCCCCTCCGGCGGCCGATCCGAACCACGAGGGTCCGCTTACCCGAGACCCGGTCGGTGCCGATGTCCCGGAGGTTGTTGGCCAACAACAAGGCGGTGGCCAGCACGCCGACGGGGACCGACACGACCAACGGGAGGAGGGCTAGGCGCCCGCTCTGCACGAAGGCCGACCCGGCCGTGGCCACAACGCCGAAGAACACGAAGACGAACAACTCGCCGTACCCGGCGTAGCCATAGGGGCGCGGGCCGCCGGTGTACAGCCATCCTGCGGCGAGGCAGGCGGCGCCGACGGCGACGATCCACCACGACGTCACCGCGGCTAGGCCCAGGCCGACCACGCCGGCAACGGCGAACGCCCCGAGCGCCGCCCGCCTCACGGCCGAGGGGGTCGCCAGTCCGGTGGCCACCAGGCGCACCGGCCCGACCCGGGCGTCGTCGGTCCCCCGGACCCCGTCGGAGTAGTCGTTCGCGTAGTTCGTGCCGACTTGGATGGCGAGGGCCACGACCAGCGCACCGGCGGCCCGCCACCAGAGGATTCCCGGATGGAGCGGGCTGAAACCCTCGGCCCGGCGGACGAAGCCTGCTTGGCCGGCATACCCACAAGCAGCCACGGCGGTGCCCACCAGCACCGGCACCACGGCCGCCGGCAGCGTGCGCGGCCGGGCCCCGAGCACCCAGCGCCGGATGGGACCGGGCGGTGAGCCGGCCTGGCCAGGCGGTTGGGCGGTCTGACCGGGCGGTGGGGCGGCAGGGCCAGGCGGTGGGGCGGCAGGGCCAGGCGGCGCGACGGGTCCCTGAGGAGCCGACCGGCGCTCGGACCCGTCCTCCTCACCCAGCGACGCCGGGTCAGCCACGGAGTGCCCCCGGGTCCCGGCCCGGTCCCCTCACGGGCGGCGGGGGAAGGTCGAGAAGTCCGGTTGCCGGCGCTGCTGATAGGCGTTGCGACCCTCCTGCCCCTCGTCGCTCATGTAGAAGAGCATGGTGGCGTCACCGGCGAGCTGCTGGAGCCCGGCCAGACCGTCGTCTGCGGCATGCAGCCCGCCCTTGATCATCCGGAGCGCAATGGGCGAGAGGGACAGCATCCGCCGGCACCAGGCGACCGTCTCCCGCTCGAGCTCGCCGAGGGCGACCACCTCGTTGACCAGACCCCAGTCGAGTGCGGTGGCTGCGTCGTATTGGCGGCAGAGGAACCACACCTCCTTGGCCCGCTTCAAGCCGATGGTGCGAGCCAGCAGGCTCGAGCCGTATCCACCGTCGAAACTGCCTACTTTGGGCCCGGTCTGCCCGAACCTGGCGTTGTCGCCAGCGATGGTGAGGTCGCAGACCAGGTGCAGGATGTGGCCCCCGCCGATGGCGTAGCCCGCCACCATGGCGATCACCGGCTTGGGCAGGCGCCGGATCTGCACCTGGAGGTCCAGCACGTTCAACCGGCCGATGCCCTGCCGGGCCACCTCATCGTCACCGATGTACCCGTCGTCACCCCGAATCGACTGGTCGCCGCCAGAGCAGAAGGCGTCCGGCCCTTCGCCGGTCAGGATGATCGCCCCGACGGTCGGGTCGTCCCGGGCCACGTTGAACGCCTCGGCCAGCTCGAAGAGGGTCTGGGGCCGGAATGCGTTTCGGACCTCGGGCCGGGCGATGGTGATCTTGGCGATGCCTTCGGCCACGTCGTAGTGGATGTCCCGGTACTCGCCCCTCCGCTCCCAGTCCGGCAGCGGCGCCTGGCGGTACTGGTCGACCGGGTCCTCCGGCTTCCCGCTGATCACGGTGGAAGGGGCGCCGTCGACCTGCCCCTGGCTTCCGTTTCCGTCCGGATCGACCATATGACCATTCACTCCTAGAGTCATCACTCGTACGATTGCTCGTAGGCTAACCCCATGCCTGAGCTGTTGGCACTCGACCTCCCCCCCGGGCAACCGTTCGTCGATGCCCTGTGCGCCGCCTGGCAGTCGGGGGACGCCGTGCTCCCTGTCGACCCCAGGCTGCCCCGACCGGCCGTCCGGCGGCTGTTCGAGGCCCTGCGGCCGGCCCGGGTGGTCACGTCCGACGGGACCCAGGCGCTCCCGGGCGGAGGCCGGCCCACGGACGTCGGGGATGCCCTGGTCGTGGCGACCAGCGGCACCACGGGCGAGCCCAAGGGCGTCATCCTGACCAGGGAGGCCGTGCACGCGTCGGCCGTCGCCACGTCCCAGCGGCTGTCGGTGGACCCCGAGCGGGACCGGTGGCTCGCCTGCCTCCCCTTCGCCCACATCGGCGGCCTCTCCGTGCTCACACGGGCGCTGGACACCGGCACGCCCTACCGGATCCACCAGCGGTTCGAGCCCGCCGCCGTCGAGCACGAGGCCCGCACCGGCGCCACGATGGTCTCGTTGGTCGCCACCGCCCTCGGGCGCACCGACACCTCGGGATACCGCGTCGTCCTGCTGGGTGGGGCCGCGCCACCGAGCGGGCTCCCCGACAACGTCGTCACCACCTACGGCATGACCGAGACCGGTTCGGGGCTCGTCTATGACGGCGTCCCGGTCGGGGGCGCCGAGGTGAGGGTGGGTGACGGCAGGGTGGATCGGTCGGGTCGGGTGGCACGGGTGGCACGGCGGGTTCGGGTGGCACGCGGTGGCACGGCGGGTTCGGGTGGCCCGGGTGGGTCGGATGGCTCCGGTGGCACGGGGGGGTCGGGTGGCACGGGTGGCGAGATCCTCGTCCGTGGTCCGATGCTCCTCCGCGCCTACCGCGACGGTCACGATCCCAAGCTCGATGGCGGGTGGCTGCCCACGGGCGACGCCGGATCCCTCGGTTCCGACGGCCGCCTGGTCGTGCACGGGCGACTGGCCGACGTCATCGTGACCGGGGCGGAAAAAGTGTGGCCGGTCCCCGTGGAACGCGTGCTCGACACCCATCCCGCCGTGGCCGAGGTTGCCGTCTGGAAGCGGCCCGACGCGGAGTGGGGCGAGCGGGTGGTGGCCTGGGTCGTCGCCGCCGACCCGTCGGCACCGCCGACGATCGGCGAGCTGAAAGACGCGGTGGCCACGGAGCTGGCGCCATGGGCGGCGCCCAAGGAGATCGTGCTCGTCACCGAGCTGCCGCGGACTTCCAGCGGCAAGGTTCGCCGCACCGACCTGACTTGACCGGAGCGGCTCACCGGGCCCCCCACTCGATGTTCAGCCCACGCCTCCGCTGGGCATGCTGAGGGCACCCCCGTCGATGACCAGCGTGTCCCCGGTGATCCACGACGCGGCATCAGAGCAGAGGAACAGGGCCGCCTTGGCGATGTCATCGGGCACACCCAGCCTCCGGAGGGGGAGACGCCGGGCGATACCCTCTTCGGCCGTCTCCCAGAGGGCCCGGGCGAAGTCGGTCTTCACCAGTCCCGGGGCCAGCGCGTTGACCCGGACCGCCGGCCCCAACTCGCTGGCGAGTTGGCTGGTCAGGTGGACCACGGCCGCCTTGGTCACGTTGTACCACCCGATCCCGCCCTCGACCGAGAGCCCGCCGACCGATGCGAGGTTCAAAACGGCGCCACCGTGCTCGGCCATCCACGCCAGCCACGCCGCCCGGGTCCAGGCCAGGACCCCCAACTGGTTGACCTGGACGGTCTTGGTCGCCCGGCTCTCGTCGATGTCGAGGGTCGGACCGAAGTGAGGGTTGGTTGCGGCGTTGTTGACCAAGATGTCGAGGGATCCGAACCGGTCGACGGTGGCCGCCACGCACGCCTGCGCCTGGGCCTCGTCGCCGGCGTTGGCCACGAACCATGCCGTCTCCCCGTAGGAGCGGTCGGAGGGTGCATCGGCCGCCGCCTGCTGCTTGGCAATGAGCGCGACCGCGGACTCGAGCGCGTCCGCCTTGCGCGACGAGAGCATGACCGATGCACCTGCCTCGGCGAAGCGGGTGGCGATGGCCAGGCCGATGCCCCTGGACGCGCCGGTGACCAGGGCGACTTTTCCGTCGAGTCGGAGTTCCATCCGGCTCACCATAGACAGCACCACCAACGCCGCGGCTATTCGGCTCGTCGCCGACGCTGCCTGGCGGCGAGGGGGTGAGGGGTGTGCGGGGTGCGGGCCTGTGGGTAGACGAGCTGGTGGGAGCTCTGCGGGCGCGGCTGTCGGTAGGCGAGTGCTGCGGGCGGTCGGTAGGCGGGGCAGTGAGAGGTCGCGCGCTGTGGGGGACGGCGATCCGGGGTCGTAGGCTGAGGCCGTGAACCGACTCGCCAACGAGACGAGCCCGTACCTCCGCCAGCACGCCGACAACCCGGTCGATTGGTACCCGTGGGGTGACGAGGCGTTCGCCCGGGCCACGGACACCGACCGGCCGATCTTCTTGTCGATCGGGTACTCGGCCTGCCACTGGTGCCACGTCATGGCCCACGAGTCCTTCGAGGACGCAGAGACGGCGGCCATGCTCAACGATTCGTTCGTCTCGATCAAGGTGGACCGGGAGGAACGGCCCGACGTGGACGCCGTCTACATGGAGGCGGTCCAGGCCCTCATCGGGTCCGGGGGCTGGCCCATGAGCATGTTCCTGACGCCCGACGGTCGGCCCTTCTTCGGGGGAACCTACTTCCCCACCGAGGACCGCCAGGGCTCGCCCTCGTTCAGAACCGTCCTCAACGCCCTCATCGATGTATGGGCCGAACGTCGCTCCGACGTCGAGAAGCAAGCCGACGAGTTGTCCAGGGCGGTCGCCGAGCGGTCGGTCATCCCACGGTCGGCCGGGTCACGTCCGGTCGGGTCCCGGCGGGTCGGGTCCGGGCCGGTGCCGGACGCGCCCCAGGAGGCGGGGGACGCCGGGCCGCCCGGCCTCCTGGACGCGGCCGTGAGCGAGCTGGCCGACCGCTTCGACCCGACGTGGGGAGGCTTCGGGCCGGCTCCGAAGTTCCCCCACCCGACCCTGGTCGACGTCGCCCTGCGCCATGCCCAACGGACCGGTGCGGCCCTCTCGCGCCAGATGGCCACCACCACCCTCGACGCCATGGCCGCCGGTGGCATCCACGATCACCTGGGCGGCGGCTTCGCTCGCTACTCGACCGATGCCCACTGGCTGGTGCCGCACTTCGAGAAGATGCTCTACGACCAGGCCGGGCTGCTTCGGTCCTACCTCCACGGCTGGCAAGTCACGCAGAACGCCGACTACCTGCACGTAGCCGAACGCATCATCGACTACGTGACCTCGGAGCTCGCCTCGCCGGCGGGCGGTCTGTACTCGGCCGAGGATGCCGACTCCGAAGGGGTGGAAGGCAAGTTCTATGTCTGGACGCCGGCCGAGCTGACCGAGGCGGTGGGCTCCGCCGCGGCCGCCGTGGTCTCCGAGTGGTTCGGGGTGACCCCGGAGGGAAACTTCGAGGGGTCGTCCATCCTGCGGCGCCCGCTCGGCGCGCCCCTGACCGGGTCGCCCGCGGTGGAGGACGGGCGGCGGCGCCTGTTCGAGTACAGGAGCCGCCGGGTGCGCCCGGGTCTGGACGACAAGGTGTTGACCGAATGGAACGCCATGTTCTGCTCGGCGCTGGCCGAGGCGGCATCGGCGACCGGGCGCTCCGACTGGGCCGAGCGGGCCGTCGCCGTGGCCGAGTTCCTCTGGCGCGAGCTCCGGCGACCTGAGGACGGGCGCTGGCTTCGGTCCTGGCAGTCGGCCGGTGGTGCCCGGCACCTCGCCTACGCGGCCGACTATGCATGGCTGGTCGACTGCTTCACCCGCCTCGGCGAGCTCACCGGCGCCGCCGTCTGGACGGAACGGGCCGTCGACGCTGCCGATGGTCTCTTCGACCTGTTCCATGACGATGCAGATGGCGGGTTCTTCACCACGGGCCGGGACGCCGAGGCGCTCATCGTCCGGACCAAAGACGTCTTCGACGGGGCCATTCCAGCGGCCAACTCCGTCGCCGCGCTGTCGCTGGCCCGCTTGAGCGCCCTGACCGACTCCAACCGGTACCGCTCCGGGGCCGCGGAGATCATCGACCTGCTCGGCGACCTCCTGTCGAGCCACCCCACCGCGTTCGCCACGACGGTGCTCGCCGCCGAGCTCCTGGCCCGCGGGACCACCGAGATCGTCGTGGTCGGGGACCGGCCCGACCTGGTCGAGCTGGTACAGCGCCGCTGGCTCCCCGAAGCCGTTCTCTCCTGGGGTGAGCCCACCCCTTCGCCGCTGTGGGAGGGCCGTCCGCCCGGGCAAGCCTACGTCTGCCACAACTACGCCTGTCAGCTGCCCGCCGCTGACCCGGATGCCCTGGCGACCCAGCTCGACGGGGGACTCCGGTGAGCCGCGGCGGTCGGCACCGGCGGTCGAGGAAGGACCGACGCGGGACCCATCCAGAGAGCACTCCAGCGGTGGACGATCGGTTCGGGGCCGATCGGTACGGGGCAGATCGGTACGGGGCAGATCGGTACGGGGCAGATGATCAGTTCGGGCCCGGCGATCAGTTTGGGGACGATCGGTATGGGGACGAGCGGTTCGCGCCCGACCCTGAGCTGCGGCCCGACGACAGCCCCGGTGCGGACGACAGCCCCGGTGCGGACGACAGCCCCGGATCGGATGACAGCCCCGGATCGGATGAGTTGCGACTTTCGGCGGCCGGGTTCATGTCGCCTCGAGCCGAACCGGCTCCGGAGAGCAGGGGCGGCGCCCGGCGCCACGCGCGCAGCGGCACGGCCAGCGACCTGGTCCGGTCGATCGACCGGCGCGACCGAGCCGACACCACCGGCGGCTCCACCCTCACGCTGCTCGTCCTGGCCTGCAACGAGGAAGACACGGCCGGCATCGACCTGGCATCGGGCGCCCTGATCCGCGCCCGGGTGCCCTGGCCGCCCGGGCACCGGCCCGACCTCGCCCCCTTCGATGTCGTCGAAACCGTCTTGGCCGAGCGGCCCGAGCGCGACGACCTGGCCCAGCCGGAGGCGGTGAGCGCCGAGGGGCTCCCGCGCCATCTGGGGACGCTCCACGGACGACAGGTTCGTCACCTGCTCAACCCCCTGGCCGCACCGATCGAAGAACACGTCCTCGGCTTTCCGGGAGCCTCTGCCCCCTATTGGGAGTTCCGGGGCTTCCGTCCCTCGCTGGCCCTCCTCGTGCCGACCAAGGGGCCGGTCCTCTTCCGCCGAGCCGGCGACCGGTCGGTTTGGGTCCGGTTCGGCTGGGGCCGGAGCGACAACTGGTTGCCCGTCGAGGACCTCGGCGCCATTCGAGCGTTGGACGCGGCCCGGCGCGACCGGCTGCAGGGGAAGGACCTGGCATCGGCCTTGGGCTTCAAGCCCCACTACCTGGTGGCGTCGTTGAGCCGTCCCCGCGACGGGCACTGCTACAAGACCATCCGGGCCCTCGTAGCCCGAGGCTGATGGGTCCGAGCACCGTCATCCGGTCGCGGTCGGACCATCACCGAGCGTCGCCTACAGTCCAAGGGTGCACGTTCCGGCCATGACCGACTCCGGCCACCTGACGGCGAGCTCGCAGGCGTCCCCGGTCCTGCCCGACTATCACGGAGCCTGTCTGACCAATGTCGTGCCGGCCCTCCTCGCCGCTGGGGACGACGCGCCGCCCTGGCTCCCTACCCTCGCTCGAGGGGCCAACCAGATCGTCCTCCTGGTCCTCGACGGCCTGGGTTGGGAACAGCTCATGGACCGGGCGTCCATCGCCCCGACGCTCGTGGCCGTCGCAACTTCGGACGCAGGTCGGGCCATCACCTCGGTGGTCCCGACGACGACGGCGACGGCGTTGACGTCGATCGCCACCGGGCGCGCCCCCTCCGAGCACGGCGTGCTCGGCTACCGCGTGGCCGTGGCCGACGACCAGGTGCTCAATGTCCTCCGCTGGCAGGTCGGCTCGGTGCGGGCCACGGACGCCCGCAGAAGTATCCCGGCTGCCGCCTTCCAGCCCTTCGCGCCGTTCCCGGGCTCATCGACCCCCGTGCCGGTGGTGTCCCGCGTCGAGTTCGGAGGGACCGGCTTCACCGCAGTCCACCTGGGCGACTCCCCCCTCCGCGGCTATCGGGTCCTGTCGACCATGGTCGTCGAGACCCGGCAGCTTCTGGCTCAGGGCTCGCCGTTCATCTACGGGTACTACGACGGGATCGACAAGGTGGCCCACGCCCACGGTCTGGGCGAGCACTACGACGCCGAGCTGCGTGCCGTCGACGGGCTGGTGGCCGAGATCGCCGCCTCCCTTCCCGATGGCGGCGTGCTGGTCGTCACGGCCGACCACGGCCAGGTCGATGTGGGCTCCCGGGTTGTGCTCCCGGGCAAGGAGCTCATGTCCGCCGTCCGCTTCCTCTCCGGCGAGGGCCGCTTCCGTTGGCTGCACGCCCAACCGGGAGCGGTCAAGGACCTCCTGGCCGATGCCGAGGAGCTCTACGGGGAGACCACGTGGGTGCGCACCCGGGACCAGCTGCTCGAAGACGGCTGGTTCGGCGGCCCCCTCCGAGACGGCGTGGAGTCACGCCTGGGGGACGTCGTCCTCATCCCCCATGCCCCGATTGCCTTCCTGGACCCGGCCGACACGGGCGAGACCCGCCTGGCAGCCCGGCACGGATCGCTCACGTCCGCCGAGATGCTGGTCCCGCTCCTTTGTCTCACCGGGGATGGCAACATCTCCTCATGACCAATGACGAAGGCACCAGCCCGCTCCGACCAGAGGTCGTCGGGGTCGACCCGCACACCGACCGCGACGGTGACCGCACCGGCATGCAGGACGGGGGCACGACCGAGAAGGACGGGGCCACGACCGGGAAGACCGAGGAAGGGGCGGCGGAGCGCACCGAGTCCATCGAGCAGCCCGCGAAGCTCTTGCGGATCGGCTCCATGGTCAAACAACTGCTCGAGGAAGTCCGCCAGGCGCCACTGGACGAGGCTGGACGCGGTCGCCTGCGCGAGATCCACGAGCAGTCGATCCGAGAACTGTCCGAGGGCCTCTCGCCCGACCTCGTGGCCGAGCTCGACCGGGTCACCATACCCTTCGACTCCGAGGTCCCCTCGGAGGCGGAGCTCCGTATCGCCCAGGCCCAGCTGGTCGGCTGGCTCGAGGGCCTCTTCCACGGCATCCAGGCCACATTGGTGGCCCAGCAGATGGCGGCCCGGGCCCAGCTGGACGAGATGCGTCAGCAGGCACTCCCGCCTGGAACGGACCCCTCGACGGGACGACCCGGCACATACCTGTAGGGCGCCGCTGGTAAGGCCTGTCAGGAACGGCCGGTACCCGCGCCCGGGCGCCGTAGGGCACGTCCTGCACGGCCGGCTGGGCCCGTCCTGCACGGCCGGCTGGGCCCGTCCTGCACGGCCGGCTGGGCCCGTCCAGAGCGCCGGCGCGCACCTTCGCGCTATCGTCGGAAATCACACCGCTGTAACTCGTCCACAGGGTGTGGAGAACCCTCTGGTGGACGACAGTACGCACCGTCAGGAAGGTCGGCACCGTTGGGAACACGGTCGTTCACACATCTCCACACCCACACCGAGTTCTCCATGCTCGATGGAGCCGCTCGGGTGAAGGACCTGGTCCAAGCGGCAGCCGAGGACGGTCAGCCGGCGCTCGGCATCACCGACCACGGCAACATGTACGGGGTCCTCGACTTCTACGCCGCCTGCCGGGAGGCCGGCATCAACCCGGTGATCGGGACCGAGGCCTACATGGCGGCAGACTCGCGGCACGATCGACCGGTACGACGGGGCAAGGTGGACGACACCGGCGGCGACGTCGACGGCGGGGAGAAGCTCTACTACCACCTCACCCTGCTGGCCGAGACCACGGCCGGGTACCGCAACCTCCTGAAGCTCTCGTCCGCCGCCTACCTGGAGGGCTACTACTACAAGCCCCGCCTGGACTGGGAGCTGCTCGAGCGCCACCACGACGGGCTCATCGCCACCACCGGGTGCCTGGGCGGCGTCGTCCTGCAGGCCCTTCTCGCCGACGACCAGGTCAGAGCGGAGCACCTGGCCGCCAGGCTCCAGGACATCTTCGGCAAGGGCAACCTCTTCGTCGAGCTCCAGGATCACGGGTTGGCCGCCCAGCACAAGACGAACCCGGCCCTGGTCGAGATCGCCCACCGCATCGGGGCGCCGTTGCTCGCCACCAACGACAGCCACTACACGCACCGTGAGGACCACGTCGCCCACGACGCGCTCCTCTGCGTCCAGACCGGTGCCACCATCGACGACCCCAAGCGGTTCAAGTTCGAGGGCGAGGAGCACTATCTGAAGTCGGCCGCGGAGATGCGCCACCTGTTCGCCGAGCTGCCCGAGGCCTGCGACAACACGCTCCTCATCGCCGAGCGGGCCAACGTCGAGATCGACTTCGGCCGGGTCAGCCTGCCCAAGTTCCCGGTTCCCGAGGAGTTCGCGGGCGAGACCTACGAGGAGGGGGCCGCCCGGTACCTGCGCCATCTCAGTGTCGAGGGGGCGAAAGAGCGCTACGGCCAGCCCATCCCCGCTGCCGTGCTGGAGCGGCTCGACTACGAGCTCGGGGTGATCGGCTCGATGGGGTTCTCCGCCTACTTCCTGGTGGTCTGGGACCTCATCCGCTTCGCCCGCTCGCACGGCATCCGGGTCGGTCCCGGTCGGGGGTCGGCAGCCGGGTGCTGCGTGGCCTACTGCCTCCAGATCGTCGATCTCGACCCGATCCGCTACGACCTCCTCTTCGAGCGCTTCCTCAACCCGGGCCGCACCCAGATGCCCGACATCGACATGGACTTCGACGAGCGGTACCGCGGCGACATGATCCGGTACGCCTCCGAGCGCTACGGCGCCGATCACGTCGCCCAGATCGTCACCTTCTCCACCATCAAGGCCCGGGCCGCGGTACGCGACGGGGCCCGGGTGCTCGGGTACCCCTACATCGTCGGCGACAAGATCGCCAAGGCCATGCCGCCCTTGCTCATGGGCCGGGACACCCCGCTGGCCGCATGCCTGGCCAAGACCGAGGGGTACGAGGACGGATACGCCGCCGCCGGTGAGCTCCGGGCCATGTACGAGTCCGATGCCGAGGCCAAGCGGGTGATCGACGTGGCCAAGGGGCTCGAGGGCCTCCGGCGTCAGGACGGGATCCACGCTGCCGCCGTGGTCATCACCGACGAGCCGCTGACCGAGTACGTGCCCATTCAGCGCAAGCCGGACGGGAGCTCCGACCCAGCCGATGCGCCGGTCGTCACCCAGTACGAGATGCACGGGGTGGAGGACCTCGGCCTGTTGAAGATGGACTTCCTCGGGTTGCGCAACCTCTCGGTCATCGAGCGGGCCCTCGACCTGATCCAGGCCTCCACGGGCGAGCGGCCCGACATCGACGGGGTCCCCCTCGACGACGAGGCCACCTTCGCCATGCTGCGCAAGGGCGACTCCATGGGCGTCTTCCAGCTCGAGGGTGGCCCCATGCGCTCGCTCATGCGCTCGCTGGCCCCCACCAGCTTCGACGACGTCGCCGCCCTGGTCGCCCTGTACCGCCCGGGCCCCATGGCCGCCAACATGCACCGGGACTACGCCGACCGGAAGAACGGCCGCAAGCCAGTGACCTACGCCCACCCCGACCTGGAGGAGCTGCTGGCCGACACCCAGGGGCTGATGATCTACCAGGAGTCGGTCATGCGCGTGGCCCAGAAGTTCGCCGGCTACTCGCTGGCCGAGGCCGACAACCTGCGCAAGGCGTGCGGGAAGAAGATCCGCTCGGTCATGGCCGTCGAGCGCAAGAAGTTCGTCGACGGGTGCGCGAGCCAGGGCTACGGCGAGGCCATCGGCACCACCCTCTTCGACATCATCGAGCCCTTCGCCGACTACGCCTTCAACAAATCGCACTCCTACGGCTACGGCCTGATCGCCTACCAGACAGCCTGGCTGAAGGCCCACTACCCGGTGGAGTACCTGGCCGCCCTGCTCACGTCGGTGAAGGACAACAAGGACAAGACGGCCGTGTACCTGGCCGAGTGCCGGGCCATGGGCATCCAGGTCCTCGTGCCCAGCGTGAACCTCTCCCTCTCCGATTTCGCCGCCGACTTCACCGGCGGCGACGCCGCTCAGCCCCTCAGAGCAGAGGGCCACGGCCCGGGCGGCCCCGAAGGGGCCGGCGGGGCGCGGGGCCCCGGTGCGATCACCTTCGGGCTGGCCGCCGTCCGGAACGTCGGCGAGGGACTGGTCGGACACATCGTGGCCGAGCGCGAGAAGGGTGGGCCCTTCGTCGACTTCTACGACTTCTGCCAGCGAGTCGATCCCCAGGTCCTGAACAAGCGGACCATCGAGTCGCTGATCAAAGCGGGCGGCTTCGACTGCCTCGGCCATCCGCGCCGCGGACTGTGCCTGGCCTTCGAGGAGATCGTCGACCGTACGCTCGAGCGCCGGCGGGAGCACGACGCCGGCGTGGTCTCCCTCTTCGCCTCGCTGGAGCCCGAGGCCGACGGTCAGGCCATCGGGTTCGGCGACACGCGGATCCCCATCCCCGACACCGAGTTCGACAAGAGCCAGCGACTGGCCTTCGAGAAGGAGATGCTGGGCCTGTACATCAGCGACCATCCCCTGATGGGGCTCGAGGGATCACTGGGCCGCCTCACCGACTGCACCCTGGCCGAGCTCCGGGACATCGATGCCGACACCCTGGGGCTCGGTAGTGGCCTCGGCGGCGGGTCCGGGGGCTTCACCAACGAGGGCCAGGTCCGCGTGGCCGGGGGCGTCGTCACCGACCTGTCCCGTCGCTACACCAAAAAGGGCGATCTGATGGCCACGTTCGTCCTGGAGGACCTCCAGGCGTCCATCGACGTCTTCGTGTTCCCCAAGACCATGGCCGAGTACGGCGCCCTGCTCGACGACGACGCCATCGTGGTGTTGAAGGGCCGGGTGGACATGCGCGACGACCGGGTGAAGCTGGTGTGCATGGAGATCCAGCGACCGGATCTGGCCATGGACGGTGCCTCTGAGCTGCGGATTGCCCTCTCCCCCAACTCACTGACCGACGCGACGGTCAACCAGCTCAAGCGCCTGCTCTCGGAGCATCCGGGCGGCTCACCGGTCATGCTCCACGTGGGCGACAAGGTGCTGAAGCTCCCGGCCGAGTTCAACGTGGACAGCCACCGCGGGCTGGTGGGCGAGCTCCGGGTTCTGCTCGGGCCGAAGGCCATTTTGGCCTGATCCCGACCTCGAACATCGTTCGGTACGGACCTGGATAGGACAGGTGACCTCAAATCCCGGTAAAATTGCCGCACGGCTCGTATCGAGGGGGACCTGGGACCGATCAAACCGATCGAAATGGTACCGGGCGACCCACGGGGACAGGCCACAGCAGGCGACTGAGGAGCATGGAACCAGCTATGTCCATCCAGGTGGAAACCAAGGACTGCACGGCAATCAACGACACCGAATTGGCCGAGATGGCCGATCTCTGTGCCGAGCGAGAACCACGCTTCGACATCGGGTTCCTGTCAAAACAGCGCGAGGAGTGGGTGCTGGTGACCCGCGCCCGGGAGGGGAGCAAGCTCCGGGGCTACTCGTTCTCGACCCTCGAGCGGATCGGCGGAACGCCCTCCCTGCTCATCGGCCTGGCCACCGTGGACCGGACCGCCCGCGCCGATACCGTCCTCCGGTCGATGATGGGCGACAAGTATCGTCGGGCCCTGCTGGCCTTTCCCGACGAGGATGTCCTGGTCGGGACCCGACTGGTGTCCGCCGAGGGGTTCCGGGTGTTCGCCGGCCTGACCGACGTGGTGCCCGGTCCGAACCATAAGGCGACGGGTGAGGAGCGCGCTTGGGGCCGTCGACTGGCCAAGCGGTTCGGCGCCGAGGGACGCATCGACGACAGGACCTTCGTCCTGAACGGTGATGGCTGCGAGTGCGGAGGGTTCGACTTCGGCGGCCCCAAGGTCAAGACGCCCGAGGAGGTCGTCCCCCTCTTCGAGACGGTTGATGCCTCGACGGGCGGCCGGCTCGTGGCCTTCGGGTGGGCCATGGCAGAGGACCTGGCGGGGTCCAAGCTGGGTGGGCACTGAACCGGCTGGCCTGGTCTGCCCGGCTGAACCAGCTGGCCCGGCCCGAGGTCGGGTCCCTGGGTGGTCAGGAGGTCAGCGGCCGTGGCGGTTCTGGCTCTAGCATGGGCTTGTGAAGGTTTCCACTCGGGGTGACTATGCGAGCAGGGCGTTGCTGTCCCTGGCCCTGCACGCCAGCACCGACGGGCCGACTGCGGTCAGGGACATCGCCGAGCGCACCGGCCTGCCCCAGCCGTATCTGGAGCAGATTCTGCTGGCCCTGAAGGGCGCCGGCCTGGTCCGTTCCAAGCGAGGGGTCGGGGGCGGCTACGTGTTGGCCCGCCCACCCGAGGAGATCACCCTGAGCCAGATCGTCAGTGCCGTCGACGGCCCGATCGTGGCCGGCGACTTCGGCGAGCCCCACGCCAACGGGGCCTGCGACCACGAGGGACAGTGCATCCTCCTCAGCGTCTGGGCCGACGTCGGCGAGCATATGCGCACCCACCTGGACTCCTTCAACCTGGCCGACATGGTGGACCGCGCTCAGGGGCGGACACCCGCCCTTCGCCAGACCGCCGGCTGAGAGCCCCGGCACCCCGCTGGGACACGCGGGCTGAGCCTCAGCTCAGGTCCGGTTCCAGACGTTGACGACGGGGCGCTCGCGCTCCCAGGCCAGAATGCTCATCGACGCCGGGTCGAGGGTGAAGTACCGGCCACCCTCGACTGGCAGGCCCACCCACCGGGCACCGAGGGCCCGGAGAAGGTGGGAGTGGGCCACACAGGCCACGTCACCGGGAGCAGACCGAACCTTGGCGATGACCCGGTCGACCCTGGCCTCGACCGCAGCCGGGGACTCGCCGCCCGGGGCCCCGTCCCGCCAGAGATCCCAGCCCGGGTTCTGCTCCAGGATCTCCGCCGTAGTCAACCCCTCATAGATCCCGTAGTCCCACTCGGCCAGATCCGGATCGGTCACTGCCCCGGGCCCGAGTCCGGCCAGACGGCAGGTCTCGATGGCGCGGGCGCGAGGGCTCTGGAGCACCAGCCGGAACGACCACCGGGACAGGAGTGTGCGGAGGGCCTCCGCCTGCTTGCGGCCGACGGGCAGGAGCGGGAGGTCGGTGCGGCCCGTGTGGCGACGCGAAAGGCTCCATTCGGTCTCACCGTGCCGGATCAGGAAGCACCGGCTTTCCGTCGGATCCATCGGGACAGCCGACCACCCCCGCGGCGGCCGTGCAAGCCAACCGGGAGTCGGTCTCGCCATCGGGAACCAGATGGCCGATCCGGGAACCGGCGTGGTTACAGGGAACCGGCGTGGCCACCGGGAACCGGCATGTCCACCGGGAAAGGGCATGGCCACCGGGAAAGGGCATGGCCACCGGCAAAGGGCATGGCCATCGCCACTCCCGAACAAGGGCAAAGCGAACGGCCCGGAATGCCGGCCCGCTTTGATGCGTTGATATGTGCGTTGGGTATTGGGACTGGTAATAGACCAGGGTGAGGATGGAAATGGCTACTCGCACCGCTACGAACACTGCAGAGCGTATTCGGAGGGCCACGTCGAGCGGGCACCCCCGGGGCTCAGACGCGGACAGCCTCGGTTTGTTCCTGCGTGACCTGGACCATCACCCTCTCCCGGACCACGAAGCCCAGACGGCGTTGGCCAAGCGGGTGGCCGCCGGTGACCAGGAGGCGAGGCGCGAGATGATCGCCGCCAACCTTCGTTTGGTGGTCCACTGGGCCCGTCGGTACCAAGATCGCGGCGTGGACCTCCCCGACCTCATCCAAGAGGGCACCTTCGGGCTGATGCGGGCGGTCGACAAGTTCGACTACGAGCGTGGTTTCCGGTTCTCCACCTATGCCACCTGGTGGATCCGCCAGGCCCTGCAGCGGGCCGTCCAGCAGCACGGCCGAACGATCCGACTTCCCATGGAAGTGGCAGAGCGAAACCAGCAGGTGGACGCAGCCAATTGGGAGCTGACCCATCTGTTGCAACGCGCCCCGACGGCCGAGGAGCTCGATGAGGCGACCGGATTGACCGCCGAAGCCAGAAGCAACCTCTCGGGCCTGGCCCGCGTCGTGGCCAGCCTGGACCAGCCGGCGACGTCCGAGTCGTCGGCCACCTTGGGCGACCTGGTCTCCGCCGACTCGAACGACTTCGAGAACGAGGTGGCCACCGACCTGACCCTCGATCTGGTCCGCCAGGCGGTGGAGCGGCTGACGGAACTGCAGCGTGCGGTGATCGTGAACCGGTTCGGCTTCGGCGGGTCCGATCCGGCCTCCCTCCAGACCACCGCCGAGCGCCTGGGCGTGGGCGTGCGCAAGGTTCGCCAGGCCGAAGCCGAGGCCCTCGAGGTCCTCGGAGGCAGCGAAGCTCTCGAGGCGGTCTACGAGGCAGCCTGACCGATCCTGAGAGGTCCCGGCCCGGCGGTGCGGCCTGAGTTGTGCTCGCGCCGGCCTCAGTTCTCCAAGGTAGCCAGCACGGACTGCAGCTCGGCGGGGAGGTCTGATTCCCATGACACGCGGTGCCCGGTCGCAGGGTGCACGAAACCGAGCCACCGCGCGTGCAGGAACGGCCGCTCGAGCGTCGTCCCCGGGACCGGCCGGCGAGCGCCGTAGGCTTCATCGCCCACCACCGGGTGCCCGATGGCGGCCAAGTGGACCCGGATCTGATGGGTGCGGCCGGTTTCGAGGGTGGCTTCCACGAGGGTCAACGGGACCGGGCGGCCATAGCGCGCTTCGACCCGGTAGCGGGTCCTGGCCGGCTTGCCCCGTTGGGTCACGGTCATGCGGGTGGGCGAGGTCTCCGACCGGCCGATGGGGGCGTCGACGACCCCTGTGCCTGACTCCAGCGTGCCCTGCACCAGCGCCCGGTACCGGCGCTCGACGGTCCGCTCGGTGAGCTGGGCCACCAATGACGCCGTGGCCTCTCGGGTCCGGGCCACGACCAGCAGTCCGGACGTCCCCCGATCGAGCCGGTGGACGATCCCGGGCCGATCAGGGTCGCCGCCCAGGAACGCGGCGTCGTCGCCGAAGAGGGGTACGCCGTTCGACATGTCGTCTTGGCGGGGGGCGCCGGTCGATTCGCTGCCGACGAGGGGGACGCCGGTCGGTCCGCCCAGCGAGGCCAGATCGGGGAACCGGGCCAGGAGGCCGTTCACCAGCGTTCCGGTTCGATTGCCCGCACCTGGGTGGACCACGAGGCCGGCCGGCTTGTCCACCACGATGATCTGGTCGTCGGCGTAGACGACGTCGAACTCCACCGAGGGATCCGCTCGGGGTGGCTCGGGCACAGTGTCGTCTTCGAGCTCGACGACGAGTCGCTGACCGACGCGCAGCGCCCGGCTCCTGGCCCGCACCGGCTGGTCGTCCAGCCGTACCCGTCCATCCGCGACCAGGTGCTCCACGGTGGACCGAGACAGGTCGGCGAGCAGCGCCACCGCCCGGTCCACCCGGACGCCGTCGAGCGACGGGGGGACCTCGATCGAGAGGGCGGTCATGACGGCTGCCTGACCCGCAGCAGCGACACGACCAACAGGATGCAACCCACCACGATGCAGGAGTCGGCCACGTTGAACGTGGGCCAGACGTGGAGGGCGATGAAGTCGATCACGGCACCGTGGTCGCCCCGGAACAAGCGATCGGCGAGGTTCCCCAGTGCCCCTCCGAGGATCAGCCCGATCACGACGGCGCGGCCCCAGGTCGGGGCGCGACCGGCCAGGACCAACAGGGCGCCCACCAGGATCACGGCGATCACCACCAGCACCGCCGCCTCTCCCTGGAACAGGCTGAAGGCCGAACCGGTGTTGTGTTGCAGCTCCAGGTCGAGGGTACCGACGACATGGATCGGCCCGTGCGACAGACGGGACACGGCCCACGACTTGGTCAGCTGGTCGACCACCACCACGACCGCGGCGACGGCCGAAGCGAGGGCCAGATGGGGCCCACTCCCCCACCGGGATACCGGGCGGCGGGTCTCGGACCCGACCTCACCGGTCAGCGTCGCGACAGTCCCCCGCTCTTGCACGCCACACACAGGCGGGCAAAGGGCAGCGCGCGGAGACGGGCCTTGGGGATGGCCTCGTGACAGCGCTCGCAGGCGCCGTAGGTCTTGCGGTCGATCTTGCGCTCGGCGTCGTCGATCTCCTCCACGGCCAAGAGGGCCTGGGCCGAGAGGGCGAGATCGCGTTCCCGGTCGACGGTGACCGTCCCGCCCTCGCCCGACTCCTCGTCGAATTGGACGTCCCCGGGCTCACGCTCCTGGGCCAACGAGTCGGCCTCGGCTTGGAGGTCCTCCGCTTGCCCCTGATAGATCCCCCGCTCCTCGGCGAGGAGGGCCCTTTGCTCCTCGAGGAACTTCGGCTCCTTGGCGTAGGGACCGGCGGCGGCCTTCTTGGCCGGCAGGTCAGCGGTGATCGAGTTCGACGTGGTCGTGGAGTTCACAGATGCAGCAGCTTTCTTCGCCGGAGCGACCTTCTTGTTGGACGCTGACTTCGCGGACGATGCGGGCGGCTTGGCCGGCGGCTTGGGGTGATCCACCGTCTTGGCCGCGGGGGTCTTGGTTGCCTTGGCTGCCTTGGTTGCCTTCTCCGCCTTCTTGGCCGCAGGACGGGAGGCGGTGGCCACCGACCGGGGGGCCGGCCTGGCCGCCGGCTTGGCTGCGCTGTTGGCTGACCTGGCCGTCGACGTGGCCGCCGAGTTGTTCGTGTGAGCGGACTTCGCCACCTTGGCGGTGGCGGGGGCGGGCCGGGTCGGCTTGGCGGTGACGTCCGGGGAGCCGGCCTTGGCGGTGCCGGTTGGCTTGGCCGACCGGACCGTCCTGGCTGGGGCCTTGGCCGGTGCCGCCCTCTTTCCTGCCGTCACATCAACCTCCTTCCAAGGAGGCGCCGCGCCGGCGCCGGCAAGCGCTCAGAACGGGTCCCTTGACTTGTGGTGAGCGGGCGACGATACCCTGCCGGCCACCCTGCGGCAATCCGGGCGGCATGGCGCCACCCGAGGGGGTCACGATACAGGGGGAACGGCTCCGACCGGGTTGGTCGGGGCCGGGGCTCAGAACTGGGGCGGCTGGGTGCTCCCGACATCGAGGGTCTGGACGGACGAATCGCTGGTCCGTACCGCGCTCACCTGGCCCGAGATCGGCCCTCCGCTGATTCGTCCCGACGGGTCGCCCGACTGTGCGGGGCGGGCACCGGGGGACCCGGGACCCCGGTCCTGTGCCCCCGAGCCGCTCGACGGCCGGGCGTTCAGCGCCGAGGCCGGCTGCACGTTGTCGTCGACCCACTTCATGATCTCCGACAGTGCGGAGCGGAGCCGGCTCCTCTCGCTGTCGAGGTGGCGGGCCATCTTCTCGACGTCACCGGACAGCTGCGTGCGGGCTGCCTCCAGACGGGCCACTTCGTCCCGGAGCTTGCGCTCGGCCTCCGAGGCGATGTGGGAGGCCCTCGACTCGGCCTGCGAGATCATCACGCGGGAGCGCTCTTCGGCATCGGCCATCGTCTTGGACGCCCGGGCCTCCGAGTCGGCCTTGGTCTGGTCGACGAACTGCTGGGCCAAGATGAGGGTCCGCTGCAGGGTCTCGTCGGCCACGACCGGGGCCTCGGGGGCCCGCTCGGGCTCCGCCGGCTTCCGCTCCAGGGCCGCCTCGAGCTGGGCGATGCGCTCACCGGCCTGGCGCAGACGATCGTTGGCCTGGCGGAACTGCTCCTGGAGTCCTTCGGCCTCGACCGCCGCCTTCTCGAGGTATTCATCGACGTCATCGCGGTGATACCCCTTGAGGGTTTCCCGGAATTCGACGGTCCGGAGGGAATCGAGTGCAGACTGGGCAGAATCCATGTCGTGCATGGTATCCAACCGGCAGGACCCGTTTGCGGATCCCGGCTCTGGACCGGCCCGAGGGCCGCCCGCATGCCCAGGACCTGGGTTTCCGACCGCCTCCGGCCGAGCGTGGACCCCGCCGATCCCTCGGTCAGCTCAAGACGAGGGGGATCACCACCAGCTGTATGACCAGGACCACGATCATGATCGAGAAGTCGAAGCCCACCCCTCCGACCCTGGCCGTGGGCAGGATCCTGCGGACCGGAGCCAGGACGGGCTCGGTGATGGCCGCCAGGACCTGTTGGAGCCTGCGGATCGGGGAGTCGTAGGCCGGCCGCACCCAACTCAACAGGGCGGTGGCGATCAACACGATGACGTAGGCCTCGAGCAGGTAGCCGACGATGCGAAGCAGGCTCATCTCAACGGGCCGGGCGGTAGGTCTGGCACGGGCCGGTCGCCACGAATCAGGGGTTGACCAAACCGCGCTCTTGCAGGCGCTGGCGCTCCTCGTCCGAGACCTTCACGTTCGACGGGGTCAGCAGGAACACCTCGTCGGCCACCCGCTCCATGCCGCCCGACAAGGCGTACGTCACCCCGCTGCAGAAGTCGATCATCCTGCGCTGGAGGTCCCGGTCGGCATTCTGGAGGTTGACGATGACCGGCTGGTTGCCCATCAGCCGATTGGCGATCTCCTGGGCGTCGCTGAACCGAACCGGGGCCACGATGTGCACCCGAGCACTGGAGGCCTCGGGGGCGAGGGGCCGGACCGAGGAGGGACGGGGACTGACCGACTGGGCCACCGGTACGGGTCCGGGTCCCGGGGTCGACGACGGGGGGTTCTCGTCCCGATTCAGCGTGCGGATGCGGCTCGGGGGGCCCGGAGGAGCCAGGTTGTCGGGCTCCTCGGTCGTCACCACCCGTTGGCTGACGCGCGACACCGACCCGGGGCCGCGGGCGTCGTAGTCGTCGTAGTCGTCGTAGTCGTCGTCGACCAGTCCGAGATAGGCCATTGTTCTTTTCATGAACGAAGCTGCCATCGTGCCTCCCGTCGACAGCGTAGTGCGTCCCACCAGGGCTCGGGGACCGATCATCGGCAATTCGTTGGTTATCCGGGCTGGCCCGGCCCGCAGCCTCGAGCAGCGTGTTTGCCCTCGTCGGCGTCAGCCGGTGCCGCCCGCCCGGTCGGGACCCACAAGGGGCCAACCGGTCACCTCCGACCCCGTTGCGACCGTTCGCCGAACAGGGCGCGACCCAATCGGACCATCGTCGAGCCCTCGGACAGGGCCACGTCCATGTCGTCGGTCATGCCCATGGAGCATTCCGCCAGTCCGAGCCGGGTGGTGAGGTCCCGAACCAGTGCGAAGGCCGGCCGAGATGCCTCCGGGGGTCCCTGTGGACCGATGGTCATGAGGCCCGATACCGTCAGCTCCTCGTCCCTCAGGGCGGCGACCAGGTCGGACACCTCCTCGGGGGTGCAGCCGTTCCGGCCCTGGCCCCCGACCACATCCACCTGGACCAGGACCGACACGCCCGGGCGTCGTCGAGCGATGGCCCGTCCCTCCTCGATGCGGGCGACGCCCTGCCAGCAGTCGACCAGCGGCGCGAGGCGCGCCACCTTGTTGCGCTGGACGGCACCGAGGAAGTGCCAGCGAACATCGGGGCCTGGATCGGCCGGAGCTGTCCCGGCACGCAGCACCTCGGCCTTTTTCACCAGCTCGTCGGCGTAGTTCTCGCCGATATCGGTGACTCCGGCAGCCAGGGCCGCGGTCACCGCATCAGCGCCGAAACCCTTCGTCACCGCCACCAGGCGCACGCCCGAAGGATCGGCGGCAACGGCATCGATCCTCGACCGGGCCTCGGCCACGCGGGAGGCCACGGCGCCGTGGTCGACGCGGAAGTCGGCGCCGTCGGCCCGGTCAGCAGCCTCGGTCATGGGCCGGCGCGCCAGACGACGAGGGCCTGGCGACCGGTGTCCCTGCGGGCCCGATGGGAGAAGTAGCGCTCGTCGCAGGCCGTGCAGCCCTCGGCGCCCGGTGCGGGGGCGACGCCGGCACCGGCCATCGCCGATCGCACCGATGCCGGCACGTCCAGGGCCGGGCCGCCGAGACTGGTGCGGCCTCGGACCTGGTCGCCGTAGCGGTCGGCCACCGTGCACAGCTCGGGCTCGGAGAACGCGTAGCACTCCGCATGGATGCAGGGCCCGAGGGCACCCACGACGGCCGACGCCCCGAGCTCCCGCATGGCGCTCGCCGCCGCTTCGATCACCCCCGCAGCCAGCCCGCGCCATCCGGCGTGGACGGCTGCGCAGACACCCTCCGGGCTGCCGAGGGCGATCGAGGCACAATCGGCGGTGAGGATGGCCAGGCAGGCCGACGGCTCGGCGCTGACCAACGCGTCCCCGGCCTGCACTGGCTGAGGGGGTTCGCCCCCGACCACCCGGACGACCGACCCGTGCTCCTGACGGAGCCAGTACCAGGTCCTCGCGCCCGAGGGCCCACCGGGCATCACGGGCTGGACGCCGCTCGCCCGGGCCTGGCGCAGGTCCCCGTGGGACCGATCGGTCCAGAGGGCCCGGACCCCGCCGACCAGGGTGACCGGGGTGGTGTCCGGGGTCAGCGCAAGAAGGAGGGGACGTCGAACTCGTCGTCCCCCAGATCGAGGTCCTCTTCCCCCGGGGTGGCGAAGATGTCCTCGTGGGCCGCCTCGAGCCCGAGGACCCGGCTGCGACCCGCCTCGTCCCCCTGGGTGGTATCAGCGTGGGTGGTAGCCCGCCCGCCCGCCTCCCACCGCTCGAACCCGGCGGCGATGACGGTCACCCGGACCTCGTCGGCCATGGCCTCGTCGATGACACTCCCGAAGATGATGTTGGCGTCGGGATGGGCAACGCCGTGGATGATCTCGGCAGCCTCGTTGACCTCGAAGAGCCCCAGATCGGGGCCACCGGCAATGTTCAACAAGATGCCGCGCGCACCCTCGATGGAGGCCTCCAGGAGAGGGCTGGTAATGGCGGCACGGGCCGCGTTCACCGCTCGGCCCTCGCCCGTGGACGAGCCGATGCCCATGATGGCGGTGCCGGCATTGCTCATGATCATCTTCACGTCGGCGAAGTCGGTGTTGATCAGCCCGGGCACGGTGATCAGGTCGGTGATGCCCTGGACGCCCTGCATGAGGACCTCGTCGGCCATCTTGAACGCGTTGACCATCGAGGTCTTCTCGCTCGACACGGTCAACAGCCGATCGTTGGGAATGATGATGAGGGTGTCGACCTTCTCCTTCAGGTTCTGGATGCCCATCTCCGCCTGCACCGAGCGGCGCCGACCCTCGAAGGTGAACGGCCGGGTGACCACTCCGATGGTGAGCGCCCCGAGCGACTTGGCCACCTCGGCCACGACGGGGGCCGCCCCGGTGCCGGTCCCCCCGCCCTTGCCGGCGGTGATGAAGACCATGTCGGCACCCTTCAGCGCCTCCTCGATCTCGGCCCGGTGCTCCTCGGCGGCCATACGGCCCACCTCGGGATCGCTGCCGGCGCCGAGGCCCCTGGTCAGCTGGCGGCCGATATCGAGCTTGAGGTCGGCATCGCTCATCAGCAACGCCTGGGCATCGGTGTTGGTGGCGATGAATTCGACCCCACGGAGGCCGGCGTCGATCATCCGGTTGACGGCGTTCACCCCGCCACCGCCCACGCCGACCACCTTGATGACGGCGAAGTAGTTGTTCTGTGCAGGAACGGTCAATGGATTCCCTTACCCTCGACAAAAGGTTGAAACCGTTCCAACCAGCGAGTTGAGGTCAACGATACGGTCACCTGGGTACTCGGTCAAGCAACGTCCCTGCATCGGGGCCAAAAGTCGGGTTGCCTCCGTCACGATGCACTCACCGTCGGTGACTGCGGGACGGTCACGTCGATCGTCTTGGCACCATGCAATGGAGCACCGGCGATGATGGCGGCAACGTCCTCGTACTTGGCGTGGAGGTTCCCGTCCCTACCCAACAGCACGGTCAGGCCCGAGTTGAGGGCCAGGTCGACTGTGCCGTCGGGGTTGCCGACGACCTGGGTCACCTGGGCCGAGAAGGCGGCGGGCAGCGTCCGGGCCACCTGGAGGCCGGGGAGGGCCGAAGCGTCCGTCGGGGCACCGAGGCGGGCCGGCGCCACCGGGGCCCCCTTGGCATCGCGGACGGCCAGGTCCACCAGCCCGGCGGGGCGCGCCCCGTCCACCTGCACCGTCCGACCGGAACGGTCCACCTCGGACCAGGACGTCCCCGGACCGGCCATGGTGGCAACGGCCACCCGTTCGGTCACGGCGATGGTGACGTGATCGGGCCAATTGCGGCTGACGCGCGCCGTGGCCACCCAGGGCAGTGCCTCGACCTTGGCCGCGACGCCCCCCGGGTCCACGCTGATGAGCGGCGGGTGACCGGAGAGCCCAGCGGCGGCGAGGATCGTGGCCGACGGGGTGTGGGCGTGGGGACCGCTCACCACCACCTGCTTCGCCGAGAACAGCCCCGTGTGCAACAGACCGATCCCTCCGGCCACCAGCACGACGACGATGGCTGCGGCCACGACGATCCGCAGCCGGCGGCGGCCCCGCCGTCGAGCGACGGCCATCCGGCGCTGGCGGATCCGTGGATCGATCCTGGTGCCACCGCCCACTCCCCCGGGGGCGTCCGGTCCCGAAGGCGGAGTCACGACGAGGGCCGATCGGCGGCGAACCCGACCATCTGCACCTCGGTGCGCAACGCCACCCCGTTCCGCTGCCGCACGCACCGGCGGACCTCGTCGATCAGGGCTCGGACGTCGTCGGCGGAGCCCCCGGCGTCGGCCTGGATGAAGTTGGCGTGCTTGTGGGAGACCTCGGCCGACCCGACGCGCCGGCCCTTCAAACCGGCGGCCTCGATGAGCCGTCCGGCCGAGTCGCCGGGCGGATTGGTGAACACCGAGCCGGCGTTGCTCCCCCCCGGCTGGTTCTCCCGGCGCCAGCGCACGATGTCGGCGATCTCGGCCAGCGAGCGTTCCCGGTCACCGGGCCGGAGCCCGAAGGCCCCTGAAACGACCACATCGGCCGGTGAGAGGGTCGAGTGCCGATAGGCGTAGCCCAGGTGGGCCAGGGACACGTCGCCGGTGGCCCCGGACCGCAGGTTGACCAGGCGACAGCCGACCAGCACATGGGCGGTGTCCGAGCCGTGGCCCCCCGCGTTCATCCGGATGGCTCCGCCTACCGACCCGGGCACGCCGACGGCCCACTCGAGCCCGGTCAGCCCGGCAGCGGCACTCTGCCGGGCCAGCACGGGGAGGCTCACGGCGCCGCCGGCACGCACCGATGCGCCGGTGATGGATAGCTGGTCGAAGCCGCGGGCCAGCGAGACGGCCAACCCGGCAAAGCCACGGTCGGCCACCAGGATGTTGGAGCCCTTTCCGAGGACGAGCACGGGTACGTCGCGCCCGTCCAGGGCGGCCGCGACTGCGCCGAGCTCGGCCTCGTCGGCCGGCTCCACGTACAGTCCGGCCGTCCCGCCGACCCGGTAGGTGGTGAGGGCGCCGAGCGGGTGGTCCCGGTGGGCCAGCGAACCGAGGGCCGCGGCGAGCCGCTGGAGTTCGTCGGAGGGCCCGGTCACCGACCGGCCACCGTCCCACCCGCGACCATCAGGCCGACCACCGTCACACCCGCCACCGTCACGCCGATCGCCATGACGGGTCGGCGAGGAGCTCGTCGGGCAACGAGGTCAAGTCGCCCGCCCCCAGGGTCAGGCACAGGTCCCCGTCGGCGAGGAGGGCGGCCACCCGGGCCCGGAGCTCCGTTCGGCCGGGCGCGTAGACGACGGGCTTGTCCGGTTCGGCCCGGCGGACGGCGTCGGCGACCAGCTTTCCCGACACGCCGGGGATCGGGGCCTCGCCGGCCCCGTAGACGTCAGTGACCACCACCACGTCGGCGTCGGCGAACACCCGGCCGAACTCGGACGACAGGGCCGCCGTGCGGCCGTAGCGGTGGGGCTGGAAGACGGCGACGATCCGCCGCCACCCGCCATCCCGGGCCGCGGCCAGGGCGGCGGCCACCTCGGTGGGCAGGTGGGCGTAGTCGTCGACGAAGGTCACCCCGCCGGCATCGCCCCGGAACTCGAACCGGCGGGCCACGCCGGCAAAACGGGCCAGGGCCCGGGCGGCGTCGTCGGAGCTCACCCCGGCGGCCAAGGCGGCCACGGCAGCCACGGCGGCGTTCCGGGCGTTGTGGAGCCCGGGAACGGGAAGGGCGAGGCGACCGAGGCCCACGCCGTTCGCCGAGAGGTCGAAGGCCACCGAGCTCCGGGACAGGACCACGTCGGTCAGCCGGTGGCTGCAGCTCCCTCCCACGCCCACGGTATCGGCCCCGTGGGCGCGGGCCCAGGACAGCGCCTCGGGATCGTCGCCCCCCACCACCCGGTGACGGCCCGACCGGAGGAAGGCATCGAAGGCCGACCGCACCCCCTCGAAGGAGCCGTAGTGGTCGAGATGGTCGGGCTCGATGTTGGTGACCACGGCAACGTCGGGCCGCAGCGACAGAAAGGTCCCGTCGCTCTCGTCGGCCTCCACCACCAACCAGTCGCCCTCGTCCCACACCGCGTTGGTCCCGATCTCGTTGACGTCGCCCCCGATGAGGAACGACGGGCGGAAGCCGGCCTCCACCAGGATCAGGGCCAACATCGAGGCGGTCGTCGTCTTGCCGTGGGTGCCGGCCACCGCGATGCATCGGCGGAGCTCGGCGATGGCCGCCAGCACGGCCGACCGCCGGTAGACGGGGATCCCCCGCCGGCCGGCTTCGACCACCTCGGGGTTGTCGTCCCGGATCGCCGTCGACACGGTGACCACGGCAGCGTCACCCACATTGGCGGCCGCGTGCCCGACGACCACGTCGACGCCCGAGAGCTCGAGCCGGTCGATGACCGGCGAGGCCTTCAGGTCGCTACCGGTCACCGTGTGGCCCATGGCGGCGAGCACGGTGGCGATGGCGCTCATGCCGGCCCCGCCGGCCCCGACCACGTGGATGTGGGCCGGCTGGGACAAGTCGAGCGGTCCGGGTTCCTCGCTCATGCCGACATCCTGGCCGCGGCGGGGCCCCGCCCGTCGGCCGCCGTCCTGGCGTTGGCCTCCACCACGGCGGCCCCGGCGTCGGCCGCGTCCCGGCGGCCCTTGCTCCTCCCCGCCGTGCCCATCGACTCGAGCCGTCCCGGGTCGCCGAGGAGGGCGTCCAGGACCTGGGCCAGGCGGTCGCCGTCGCAGCTGGGGTCGGGCAGCAACACGGCCGCCCCCACTCCCTCGAGCACCCGGGCGTTGGCGCTCTGATGATCTCCGGGGGCTCCCGGCAGCGGCACCAGGACGGCCGGCACCCCGACCACCGCCAGCTCGGCCACGGTCATGGCCCCGGCCCGGCACACCACCACATCGGCGGCTCCGTAGACCAACGGCATCCGGTCCTCGTAGGGGACGCGCCGGTAGCACAACCCCTCGGGTTCACCCGCGGGCCGGGGCTCCGCTCTGCCGCCCGGGGCGCCGGATTCCTCCGCCGACTCGTCCCAGTCCCGTCGACCGACGACGTGGTAGATGGTCGTGTCCCCGCGCCCCGACCAGCGTGCGGCGAGGTCGGCGACCGCCTGGTTGATCCGACGGGCCCCGAGCGAGCCGCCGAAGGCGGCAACGGTGAGGCGGCCGGGTGGGAGGCCGAGCGCCATCCGGGCCGCTCGCCGGTCTTCGGGCGAGCGGGTGACGGCGGCGATCTCCGGCCGCACCGGGGTTCCGGTCACCACCGATCGCGGGAGGGGCGAGCCCTCCCACCCCACCGCGCTGGCTCGGGCGAACCGGCCGAGCAACCGGTTGGCTGCACCGGGGACGGCGTCCACGTTGACCAGCACCAGCGGGACCCCGAGGATCACGGCCGCCAGCGAGGCGGGCAGGCTGGCGTAGCCGCCCACCGAGACGACCACGCCCGGTCGGGCCCGGTACACCAGCGAGACGGCCCGGAGGCAGCCGGCGCCCAACCCGATCAGGGCGCCGAGGTTGCGGACCAGATCATCGGGGCTCACGCTGCGCACGATCCCGCGGCCGGGCAGCAGGGTGACGGGGAAGCCCCGGCCGGCCAGGACATCGCGGTCTTGGCCCCGGCTCGAGCCCACGAACTCGATGCTGGACCGGGCGTGGCCCCGGGCCACCAGGGCCTCGGCGACGGCCAGGGCGGGCTGGAGATGGCCTGCGGTCCCACCGCCGGCCACCAGCGCGTACCGGCGACCGGTCACGCCGATGTCAGTCGACGGGCACGCCCCGCGGCCGCTGGCGAGCGCTCCTGGGCGGCGATGTTCATCAAGATGCCGACGGCGGCCAGGTTGATCACCAGCGAGGACCCGCCGAAAGAGATGAACGGTAGGGGAATGCCGGTCACCGGGAGCACGCCGACGACGGTTCCGACGTTGATCAGGGCCTGGCTGGTGATCCATACCGTGATGGCCACGGCCATGAGACTGCCGAACCGGTCCGGCGCCAAGGCCGCCGCCCGCAGTCCGTACCAGGCCAGGGCGAAGAAGAGGGCCAGCACGACGACGGCGCCGACCAGCCCGAGCTCCTCGCCGAGGACCGAGAAGATGAAGTCGGTGTGGGCGTTGGGCAAGAGCCCCCACTTCTGGCGGCCGCCGCCCAGGCCGAGCCCCGTGAGGTGACCCGAGCCCAGGCCGATGAGCGACTGCCAGACCTGGTAGCCGGTCCCCGACTGGTGGGCGCCCGGGTTGATGAACGAGAGGATGCGGTCGCGGCGATAGGGGTCGGCCAGGCCCACGATGATGGCCACCACGGCGAAGGCCCCGAGCACCTTCAGGATCGGCCGCATCGGGACCCCGCCCATGAACATCACTCCGAAGGCGATGCAGGCCAGCACCAGCGCCGTGCCCATGTCGGGTTGCTTCAAGATGAGCAGGGACGAGATGCCGAGGACGCCGAGAATGGGCAGCACCACCCGCTTGGCCTGCCGCACCTGGCCCACCCGCCGGGTCAGCAGGTCGGCGGCGAACACGGCCAGGGCCAGCTTCATGACCTCCGAGGGTTGGAGCCGGAACTGCCCGAACCCGACCCAGCGGCTCGATCCGCCGGCGGTGACGCCGATACCCGGCACCAGCACCACGACCAGCAGCCCCATGGTCCCGATCAACAACGGGACCCGCACCTTGCGCCATTTCCGATAGTCCACCCGCGCCAGGACGTAGAAGGCGATCGCGCCGAGTCCCATCCACATGACCTGCCGGATGAGGATGCCCCAGGACGAGCCGTACAGGCTCATCGAGATGATGGGCGAGGCCGACCCCACCATGACCAGACCGATCAGGCAGAGTGCGGCCAACAGTACGCCCAGGCAGGTGGAGGTCGGGAACCGGGACGGCCGCGGCTCGGTGATGGCACGAAGGGCGGCGGGCCGCTCGGCCGCCGGGGCGGACTCGGTCCGCCGGGCCAGCGGGCGATCGGGCCTCGGGCGACCGCCCAGGGGGCGCCGGGGGCCGGTGGAGTTCCGGGGCTCAGCCATCGGCCACCACTCCGCTCGTCCCGTACCTGGTCCCTGTCCCGTCATCCCGCGCCACGCCCACCCCACCAGCCTCTCCCATCGGCAGTTCCCGGTGGTGGAGCCTCCCGAGCCGGCCCCTTGCCCGCCGGCTCATCACGCCACCTTGGCCACGGCGAGGAAGTCGCCGTAGAAGATGCCGAGGCCCAGCGCGGCGAACAGGCCGGCGAGGACCCAGAAGCGGACGATGACCGTCGTCTCCGGCCACCCCAGCAGCTCGAAGTGGTGGTGCAGGGGAGCCATCCGGAACACCCGGCGGTGGAACACGCGGAAGCTCACCACCTGGAACACCACCGACAGGGTCTCGATGACGAACAGGCCGCCGATCACGGCCAGGAGGAGCTGGAGGTTCATCAGCAGGCACAGAGCGCCCAACCCGGACCCGATGGCCAACGACCCGGTGTCGCCCATGAAGATCTTGGCCGGCGCCGCGTTCCACCACAGGAAACCGAGGCACGCCCCGGCCAGGGCCACGGCGGACAGAGCCAGGTCGAGCGCGTCGGCCACGTGGTAGATGGCGAAGTGCCGGTACTGCCAGTACCCGATGACGGCCAGGACGGCGAAGCTGAAGGTGGCCGCCCCGGCGGCCAACCCGTCCAGGCCGTCGGTGAGGTTCACGGCGTTGGCCGCGGCGGCGATGATGAACGTGGCCCAGATCACCCAGACCACGGTGCCCAGCTGGATCCCGAAGGAGTCGTACCGGGTGAACGACAGGGTGGTCGACGCGTGGGCCCAGTACACCGAGAGCAGTGAGAACAGGAGCCCGAGGCCGATCTGGGCCCCGAACTTGGCTCGCTTGTTCAAGCCCAGGCTCCGGCGGTGCCGCACCTTGATCCAGTCGTCGGCCAGGCCGATCAAGCTGGCCCCGACCACGGTCATCATGATCAAGAAGCCCGATCGGCTGAACCGCACGCCGGGGATGACGTGGGCCATCAGGTAGCCGGCGACCACCCCGACCACGATGGTCATGCCGCCCATCGTCGGCGTGCCCGACTTGGCGATGTGGACCTGGGGGCCGTCCTCTCGGATGTGCTGGCCGATGTTGTGCTTGAGCAGCCATCTGATCAAGAACGGCGTGGTGATGACGGCGATCCACAGCGCCACCCCGCCTGACGTCATGAGCGAGATCACCGGGAGCCCCCCGCCGGGGACCGCCGGGCCAGTGCCAGCCTGGCCTCTTCCCGATCGTCGAACGGCACGGTGCGGTCGCCCACCGTCTGGGTCGTCTCGTGGCCCTTGCCGGCGATCACGACCAGGTCACCAGGGCGGGCCCGGGCCAGGGCGATGTCGATGGCGGCGCGCCGGTCGGGTTCGACCACCAGCTCGGAGTGCCCGGGCATGCCCGCCCGCACCTCGTCGATGATGGCGGCCGGGTCCTCGCTCCGGGGGTTGTCCGAGGTGAGCACGGACACGTCGGCCAGACGGCCGGCCACCGCTCCCATGAGCGGGCGCTTGGCCCGGTCCCGGTCCCCCCCGCATCCGAACACGCAGATGATCTTGCCGGTGGTCATCTGCCGGACCGAGGACAAGACGACCTCGAGGGCGGCCGGGGTGTGGGCGAAATCGACCACCACCGAGTACGGCGTCGCGTCGGCGATCACCTCCATCCGGCCGGGGACCGGCGCCGAGGCGGCCAATCCGGCCACGACGGCGTCGTCGTCCACGTCGAGCGCCGAGGCGATCGAGGCGGCCATCAGGGCATTGTCCACGTTGAACCGACCACCGATGGCCATGGTCACCGGCCGGCCCCGCCAGCGGAAGGCGATGCCGCCGACCGAGACGACGACATCGGCCGCGTCGGACCGGCGGACGGGCACGACGGGGATCTCGGCCAGGCGCGAGAGGCGCTCACCCCATGGGTCGTCGACGTTGACCACGCCCTGCCGGGACCGGGACGGCTCGAACAGGCTGGCCTTGGCGGCGAAGTAATCGTCCATGGTGGCGTGGTGATCGAGGTGGTCATGACTGAGGTTGGTGAAGGCGGCGACGTCGAACACGATGCCGTCGACCCGCTGTTGGGCCAGTGCGTGCGACGACACCTCCATGGCCACGGCGTGCCGGCCCTGATCACGCAGATCGGCCAGCAGTCGCTGGAGCACCGGGGACTCAGGGGTGGTCCGCTCCCCGTCCAGGGTGCCGATCACGCCCGTCGGCCGCCCGGCGATGTCGAGGATGGACCGTACCAGCTGCGTGACGGTCGTCTTGCCGTTGGTGCCGGTGACACCGACCATCTGCAGGTCACGGGCCGGATAGCCATGCAGGGCGGCGGCCGCTTCGGCCATGGCCGACCGCACCCGTCCCGGCGCCAGGCGGGCCTGGACGACGTCGAGGTCGAGGAATCGCTCGCAGAGCAGGGCCGATGCCCCGGCGGCCACCGCTTCGGGGGCATGATCATGTCCGTCGGTCCTGGCCCCGGGCACGCAGCAAAAGAGCGAACCGGGAGCGACCATCCGGCTGTCGAAGTCGACTGCGTTGATCTCGACCTGGCTCGCATCGCCACGGATCTCGACCGCATCGACCTGGCCAAGCAGTTGGGTCATGTGCACGGGTCGGAGGTCTGGCCCGGCTTCACTACGGACCTTCCGTGGTCACACCGGCCTGGACCTTGATGCTACCGGTGCCGCCGACGGCACCGACAGACGTTCCCGGCGTCGCCGCCGCCGTCGTCGGGACCCCGTAGTGCTGCAGGGCGTACTGGACGATGGTGGAGAACACCGGCGCGGCCACCGAGCCGCCGTAGATCGGCGTGGGGTGGTTGAGGACGACGATGGCCGACAGCACCGGGTTCTCGGCCGGGGCGAAACCGGCAAACGAGCCCACGAAGGCGCCGTCCACGTACCCGGCATGGTTGGCATCCGGTATCTGGGCCGTGCCCGTCTTCCCGGCCACCGTGTAGCCGTCGATGGCCGCGTTCACGCCCGTGCCCGAATTGACGACGGCCTCGAGCATCGACACCAGCTGTGCGTTGGTGGTGGGGTCGATGACCCGGTGAGAGCTCGAGGCGGGTGCGGCCTTGACCGAGCCGTTGGGGGCCACCGTGGCTCTGACCAGGCGGGGGGCGACGAACACGCCCCCGTTGGCCACCGCGTTGTAGGCGTCGAGCACCTGTTGGACGGTCACGGCGTCGGCCTGGCCGATGGGCGTCGAGCCGATGGAGCTCCCCGTCCAGGACGAGGCGTTGGGGACGAGGCCCTCGGACTCGCCCGGGAAGTGCAGCCCGGTGGGCTTGCCGAACCCGAGGTTGCTGATCTGATCGAGCAGCCGGGTCTTGCCCAGCTGCTGGGCGATCTCGATGGTCCCGATGTTGGACGACTGGCTGATGATGTCGGTGGCCGACAGGTCCTCGGTCCCGTGCGCTTCGGCGTCATGGAACGTATAGGTACCGAGGGGCAGGGCGTCGGGCACGCTGAAGTTCTGGTTGGGATTGATCACGCCGGCGGCCAGCGCCGCGGAGAAGGTGACCAGCTTGAACACCGAGCCCGGTTCGTAGACCTGGGTGACCGCCGAATTGGACGGGGCCTCGGTGACGCCGGCGGGCAGGGTGCTCGCTGCGCCCTGCACCGTCGCGCCGTTGGCCGCCGCCTTGGCCGCCACCGTCTGGCCGGCGGCCGCGCCGGCGGACGGCGCCGGCGTGGTCGCCTGCAGATTGGCCATGGCCAGGATGTCGCCCGTCTTCACGTCCATCACCACGGCGCTGCCCCCGTCCGCGTGCGATGCCACGATCTCGGCTCCGAGGGCCTGCTCGGCGACGTACTGGATCGACTGGTCGATGGTCAGCTCCAGCCCGGTCCCCGGTTTGGCCGCCTTTCCGGTGGCGGTGGTGCCGGGCAGGGTGGCCCCGTCGGGGGCGGTCAGGAGGTCCTTCTTCCCGGCCTTGCCGGCCAACAAGCTCTGGTACTGGTACTCGAGGCCGGACCCGCCCTTTCCGTCGGCCTGGACGGTGCCCACGACCGGCTGGGCCGTCTGCCCGTCGGGCTCGATCCGCTGGGACTCGTCGATGAGGTCGATCCCGGTCAGGTTCAGGGCCGTCACCTTGGCCGCCGTGGCCGTGTCGACGCGGTGGGCCAGGTAGACGAAGCCGGAATGCTCGGAGAGCTCGGGCACGAGCTGATCGACCGGGATGCCGAGCACTGGGGAGAGGGCGGCTGCGGTCCGGGCCGGCTTCTTGATCAGGAAGGGGTCGGCCACCACCGTCTTCTTTGCCACCGAGAGGGCCAGGACCTCCCCGTTACGGTCGTAGATGCCTCCGCGAATGGCCGGCAACGTCACGACCTGGCTCAGCTCCGAGCGGGACAGCGTGGCGTATTTCTGGTGCGAGAACTCCTGCACGGCAACCAGACGGGCGATCAGGGCCAGAAACACGACGAGCAGAACCACCCGCAGGGCTCGGGTGCGCCGCCCAAGAAGGAGGGCCGGGCTCACTAATTCGGCGCAGCGGTGGGGGTGCTCGAGGTGGAGGTGGGCGAAGGGGCCGGCGCAGGAAGGGGCGCGGTCTGCGGGACTGGCAGCGGGGTGGTCAGCGACACCTGGGGAAGATCGGTGATCTGGCCGGGGGAGACCATGCCGAGCTGGTTCTCGGCCACGCTCACCACCATCTGGGGTGCCTGTTGCACCGACACCCCGGTTTGCAGCTCACGATGGGTGTTGGTCAGCGAATTGACCTGCTGTTGCACGGACGAGAGCTGGACCTGGCCCTGGGCGACGACGTCGTCGGCGACGACCACGGCCATCAGGCTCCCGACGACCAGGAGGGCCGACACGAGCAACAGCACCCGGTTGCCACGACGGGGCTTCGATCGAGGAGACGGGTCGAGGACCCGGAGCGGTGGCTCGCGGGACGCCGACCGGGGATCCGGGGCGGCGCTCCCCCGGTGCCAATCCGGGGCGGCGCTCCCCCGACGCGCCGCGGCCGACGCGGAGGAGGGCGCCATCAAGCAACCCCGTCGTCTCGGCGGCTGCGCCTGGGCGGCGTGGGCGTGGGCGACGGGTTGGGCGGCGGCGGGTTGGGCACGCTGCTCGAGGAGCCCGCGCCCAGGCGGTCCGTCCGAGTGTGGTCGATCCTCTCGATGACCCGGAGGCGGGCCGCCTCGGACCGGCGGTTCCGTTCGACCTCGGCGGGGGACGGACGGCGCGAGCCCCGGTGGACCAGCCGGTAGTCCACGACGGCACCGCACACGCAGGGCAGGCCGGGAGGGCAGGTGCACCCTCCGGTGGATGCCTCATGGAACGCCGATTTGACCAGGCGGTCTTCACCCGAGTGGTACGAGATCACCACGCAGCGTCCCCCGGGCTTCAACAGGTGCAGGGCGTCGATCAGCGCCCGATCGAGCTGGTCGAGCTCCTCGTTCACCGCGATCCGGATGGCCTGGAACACGCGCCGGGCCGGATGGCCGCCGGTGCGGCGGGTCGCCGCCGGGATGGCCGCCCTGACCACGTCGGCCAGTTGCCCGGTCGTCACGATGGGACGGGCGGCGATGATCGCCCGAGCGATCCGCCTGGCAAACCGGCCCTCGCCGTTTGCGGTGAACAGGTCGACCAGGGCGTCCTCGCTGCTCTCGTTCACGACGTCGGCAGCCGTGCGACCGGAGGACGGGTCCATCCGCATGTCGAGGGAGGCGTCCCGGCGATAGGAGAAGCCGCGATCGGCGGTGTCGAGCTGGGGTGAGCTCACACCGAGATCGAAGAGGACTCCTGACACCTGGGCCCTGGGATCCCCGGCGATCGCTCCGAGATGGTCCATGACAACGGCCCCGATGCTGTCGAAGCGGGACCGAAGGACCGTTGCCCGCCCCCCATAGGGGGCCAGGGCCGCGGTGGCTGCGTCGATAGCCCGAGGGTCCCGGTCGATGCCGAGCAGCTCCATCTCCGGGTAGGCATCGAGGAGTGCGGCGGCGTGCCCGCCACCCCCGAGGGTGGCGTCGACCACCAGGCCCGGCGGCACCGGGGCGAAGAGGTCGACGACCTCACCGGCCATGACCGGCTCGTGTGCGAACGCCTGGGTCATCCGCAGCCCCCCGACCGGCGTGATGCCTGCGGGTGGGATTCCCGTGTGACCAGTCTGGAAGTTGGCGGAGGAGGAGTCTTCCAGCGGTGCGGTCGAGGGGCTGCGCATGGGCCAGACGCGGGCGATGTGCACGTCATCTCGTGCGACGATCTGCAAAGCGGCCTCATAGGGGTTCAGGTGGTCTTGGGCGTCGATGTGGACGGTGTGAGTGGCGTGGAGGGTACTGGGCTCCTTCCGGTAGAGGTCGTCGGCGTCGTGGTCATCGTTCGTGTCGTAGACATCGTGCGTGTCTGCCTCGCTCCACTGCTCGAGGTCGTAATCCTTTGGGAGGATGACGATGCTGTTCAATCGTCGTCCCCCTCGGTCAGGCGCTGCTCCTCGGGCTGAACCTTTTGTTCCCACAGCGCCGGGTTCCACAGCTCCACGCGGTCGATGGCGCCGTGGACCAGAACCTCTCCCTCGAGCCCGGCGAACTGGCGCAGGTGCAGTGGGATCGGCATCCGACCCTGCCGGTCCACTTCCACCTCGAACGAAGTCGAGGCCCACAGTCGAGCCAGGTTCCGATCGCTGCGACTGGTACCCGACCGCTCCAGCATCGCGGCCATCTGTTGCTCGAACTCGTCGGGTGCCCACAGCGAGAGACAGCCATCCTGGAACTGGGTCAGGTATCCGCCGTGCTCGAAGGGGCCGCGGAACTTCGCGGGAAGGATGACCCTTCCCTTCTCGTCGAGCGAGTGCTCGTACCTGCCGAAGAACCGTGCCACTGGCGATTGCTCCCACAACGCTCCTTGCAGTGCCCGAGGCCTCGGTTCCGGGGCCCTCCCCTTCACACCACTTCGCGCCACTCTACGCCCCAAGCCCACCCCCGTCAACCACATGAGCACAATCGGCGCCCCAAATCGGCGCGGGAATCGGCGCGGGAATCGGCGCGCCGATCGGGCACAACCGAGGCTCCGAAATCAACGAGGGCCGGCCAGAACCGACCGGCTCGTGGCGAAGGCAGACCGAAGGGACGGCGAGGTTCGTCAGTGGCGGCGGGGTTTCGACCGAGCGCCGGGTCGGTCTGAGACGAGTCCGTTCGTGACGGGCCGGCCGGGGTTGTCCGATGCGGCTTGGCCCGGCCGGCTTCGGCCGGGCCGGTCAGCCTTGGATCGGAAGAGCGTTGATGAAGCCGGTCACGACCGCCGGGGCATCAACGCTGGGCGAGTTCGGGCCACCGGCCACCAGCTGGTCGACGCCCGCGGCCGCTTCGGCGAGCTCGGACTGTGCCGCCGCTCGCTCGTCGGGCTCGAGGTCCAGCACTCCCAGCAGTGGACCCGGATCCCAGCGGCGAAGGCAGGCGCTATGGAACCAGGCTCCTGACCGGGTGCGTCGCTGCGAGATGCCCACCACCTTCCGGCCATCGACGTCGAGCACCTCGCCGGTTCCCACGCCGCCGAAGCAGATCAGTGATGACCACGAGGTGCAGGCAACCAGACCTCCACGATGAACGGAGACACCAGCGATGCCCAGGTGCTCGAGAGCGCGGCTCCACGTATCTCCGAGCCAGTCGAATGCACGGGCTACGTCGTCGGCCCACAACCGGTCGTCACGGGGCACCCATGCGTCGACCCAAATGGGGTCGTCCGGCGTGACCAGCACCGCTCCCCCGCCAGACCGCCGCCGGGCCACCGCCAAACCGGCCGCCCGGGCTCGTTCGATGTCGACGACGGACGGCCGCTGGGTCGACCCCAACACGACCGCTGGGGCAGATACCCGGCAGATGCCGATCGCTCGCCGATCCGGATCGGCAGTGGCCGACGGCCATCCCTCGTGGAGCGTGGCTGCACTCCCGGTGCGCTCCTCGATTCGCCAGCCGCCTTCCACCCCGACACTCTGGCACCCCGACACCCGACACCCAGACGACCCGACAACCCGACGCAACGGCACCCGACGGTCGGAACCGATGGCCTACGCCGTCAACGGCTCCGTTTCGGGCATGCCCGTCTCCAGGTATGTTCGCCAGTCTTCGCTGGCTCCGCCGCACAGAGCGAGCAGCTGTACCCGATGATGGGGAGCAATCGGTATGCGCCGGAGGGCCATGCCGGCCTCGTGGGGTAGGCGGTCCTCTTTTCTCGTGTTGCAGCGCCGGCAGGCGGCGACCACGTTCTCCCACGTGTGGGGCCCACCCTTGCTGCGCGGGATGACATGGTCGAGGTTCTCCGCTGCAGCCCCGCAGTACTGGCACCGCGAGCTGTCCCGGGCGAACACGGTACGGCGGTTGACCGCGATTCGGTACTGGCGGGGGATGTAGACGTAGCGGATGAGCCGGACCACCGACGGCTCGGGAACCGATATCCGCTCGGCCCTGAAGAACCGGTCGGTGGTGTGGACGAGCTCGGCCTTTGTGTCGAGGACGAGGAGGACCGCTCGCCGGGATGAGACGATCCCCAGCGGTTCGAACGTGGCGTTCAGGACCAATGCTCGCCTCGGGGCCACTCTCGGGGAGCAGGTCGGGCCCCCGCTCGCAGCCGAGGCCGGGCTGACCGCCTTCGCCTTCCTCGAGAGGTGGGACCGTCGATCCATCGGTCGGAATTTAGCCCTGTCTGGCGGCGGGGAGACGAATCATTTTCGTCGTGCCACCTGATGCCGACGTTTGGATGTCCGGCACCACTGGAGATAGGCCACGATGTCCTCCTCGGTCGGCCGGGCGTCGGGCCTACCGTAGGCCGTGACCATGCGGAAAGACCACAGGCGTTCGTCGGGGAGAGGAAGGTAGGGGGGCCGTCGCCACCAGCCTGGTTCGGCCAACCGCCAGACAGCCCCGAGCGCGGAGGTCCAAAGGCCCGGACGGCTTCCGACCGCCCTGACCACGACCGGCACCAAAGACCCAGCCGACCCTTGAGAGCGCACGGACCCAGAGCCCGCCGACACGTGAGAGCACCCGGACCCAGAGGTTTCGGACCCAGCGGCGCCGACGGACACACCGGAACGGACCGATCCCGGCGACTCCTCGGAGCCGTCCGATCCCGCCCCGGAAGCCGCGGCCGACGATTCGCCCGACCCGCGCACGCTACGTCGCCGATTCGCTCTCAACGGCCAACAATCTCCGCCCGATCGCGGCCGCGCCGATCAAGGGGCCGCGCCGCCCCAATCCGGCGGGAACGATACGGGCGCCACGGGCGAAATCGATCCGACAGCGATCATCCATCTCCGCCTGGGCAGCGGCGAAGAAGGGGGCACCGAAACCGAGGGCCACCGAACCGGCCACAACCACGAGGGGCAGGTCGAGGAGGTTCACCACCGAGGCCACCGCCCGCCCGACCAAGGTCCCGGTCCTCTCCTTGATCGCGTCCGGCGCGTCGGCCGGAGACCTCCCGATGGAGGCGGCGATCGACGGCCCGGATGCCTCAGCCTCCAGACAGCCTCGGCCTCCGCAGGCGCAGCGGCGCCCCTCGGGCTCCACGATGACGTGGCCGATGTGGCCGGCGTTCCCGCCCTGACCGTCGAGCAGCTCGCCCCCGAGCACGATGCCCCCGCCGACACCGGTCGACACCACCATGGCCAGAAAGTTCTCCTCACCGCGGGCCGCCCCGGCCCAACCCTCGGCCAGGGCCAGAGCCTTGGCGTCGTTGTCCACCGCCACCGGGAGCCCGGTGGCCTCGGTCAGCCTCCGCCTGAGCTCGAACCCGCGCCAGCCCGGGATGTTCAAGGGGGAGACGGTCTCCCCTCCCCTGCTCATGGGGCCGCCACACCCCACGCCGCAGACGTCGGGACGGACCGGCGCTGGGGCCACCACCGCATGGATGACCCCGGCCAGGGTAGTGAACAGGACCTCAGCGTCACCACCCTCGGGGGTCGGCACCTGCTGCTCGGCGAGGATCGATGCCCTTCCGTCGACGAGGGCGGCGGCCATCTTGGTGCCGCCGATGTCGACGGCGAGGACGATCCCGGACGAGGGACGAACGCAGGCAGGCGGGAGGGACGCTCGGCACCCAACCAGGCCGTCGGCCGTCGCCATCACGGGCGGGCGGTGGCCCGAATCAGCTGTCGCGATGGAACCGACCGCGGATCCAATCGCGTGGATCGTGGGCCGTCGACCCGGCGTTGCGGTTCTGCAGTGACCTGGAGATGTCGTCGATGCCCGCCTTCCCCATGCGACGGGCGTTCTTGACGAAGACCGCCGCCGACAGGAACATCATCACGACGCCGAGGAAGCCGACGACCACCGACCGGGAAAAGGTGAAGACCATGAAGAGCAGGGAGGCGACGAACACCACTGCCGACCAGATGCAATACCGGCCGGCGTGGCGGTACACGGTCTCGGAACGGACCCGTTCAGCGAATTCCGGGTCCTGTTGGTACAGGGACTGCTCGAGCTCATGGAGAACGCGTTGTTCGTGCTCAGAGAGCGGCAATTGCCCCGACCCCCGATCCATGTTCCGACCCCGTTGCCATATCTGACTTCATGATCGCGCACCCTCCAGGCAAAAGTTTCGCGCACCGGGTAGGAACTTGACAACGGAAGCAAACAATTTTGCCTCCCGATCATTCCCGGTGGACCCAATGGGGGCTGCTGGTCCCCTCCGCTGGGAACGCCCGTTGCGGTCCTCGCCCAGGTCAGAGTGGCCACAACCCGAGGCGGATGGTGCCGGCCTCACGACTGGGCCTCGTCGTCGGCGTCCGGGACCGAGCCCCTGCTGCCGGTTTGGCCCCGGGCCGGGGGCACTGGTGGGCCCCACTGGGCATCGCCTCGTTGGCGGACCCGGAGGCCGTCCGCACCCATCAACGACGCCGTTCCGACCGAGGCCCGGCCGAATCGGGACCGGATACCGTCGACGGCACCGGTCACCCCCGACCAGGAGCGCTGCAGCCGCTCCACGTCGTCGTCCGATGCCCCCCAGCCCGCGTCGGTGGGACCGGCGCCTCCCGGGTCGGGAGCCTCGTCTCCGAGCAGGCTCAGCTGCACGCCCGCCCCGGTATCAGCGAACCCGGACAAGCTCACCCCCACCAGGCGGACGCCGGCCGACACGTCGACGGACTCGAACAACGCCCGGGCCACGGCGCCGACGGCCGGGGCGGCGTCGACGGGCACGGCCACCGACCGGGAGCGGGTGACCATGGTGAAGTCCCCGAACCGGACCTTGACGGTGACCGTCCGGGCCGACAGGTGCGCATCACGCACGTGGCTGGACACGGCGTCGACCATTCTGGCCAGGTGCTGACCCAGCTCATCCCGGTCGTACAGGTCGGAGGGGAACGTCTCCTCGTGGCCGATGGACTTTGCCTCACGGTCGGGGACCACCGCACGGGGATCGTGACCCCGAGCCAGAGCAGCCAGATGGGAGCCCTGGGCCGCTCCGAGCAGGCGCTCCAGCGTCTTGTCCGGCAGCGCAGCAAGGTCGCCGATGGTCCGGACGCCGATGCCATCGAGCCTGCGACCGGTCGCCGGGCCGACACCCCACAGGGCGCGGATCGGGAGGGGATGCAAGAACGCCAGCTCGGTACCCGGTTCGACCGTGAACACGCCCGATCCGGGCCGGACGCCACTCACGTCGGCGGTCGGCTTGGCTTGTTCGGAGGCCAGCTTGGCCACGAACTTGGTGGTGGCGACGCCGACGGAGCAGGTCAGGCCCAGCTCGTCGGCCACCCGCGCCCTGATGAGACGGGCGATGGCCGGGCCGTCTCCGAGTAGCCGCTGGGCCCCCGACACATCGAGGAAGGCCTCGTCGATCGAGATTCCCTCCACCAGTGGGGTGACGGTGTCGAAGATGGCGTGCAGCTTGGCGCTCTCCTCGACGTAGCGGTGGTAGCGACCGTCGAGGAAGACGGCCTGGGGGCACAGCCGTCGAGCGATCGTGGCGGGCATGGCCGAATGCACGCCGAACCGCCGCGCCTCGTACGTGCAGGCGGCGACCACGCCCCGCTGACCACTGCCGCCCACGATGACCGGTTTCCCGGCCAGGGTCGGATCGTCCAGGACCTCGACGGATGCGAAGAACGCATCCATGTCGACGTGAAGGATGACGCGGTCATCCACCGAGCCGCAGCCTTCGAAACCCTTCGGCGAAGCGGACGCCCACCCGTCTTCCCGCATCTTCCGCACCGAGTCGCACCGCGGTCCTCGCCCACTCCTCGCCGTCGGGGAACTGGCTGCGATGGCATGCAACCGCTGCGCTCTTCAGCTCGACGGTGCCGGAGATGTCGATCCACACGTCCGGATCGAGCGTACCCGACAGCAGCATGGTGCCGACCTGATGGGCGGGACCGGCGCCCGGAAAATAGTGCGGGAGCGCCGCGGCCGGTGACACCGCGTCGAGGGTGGCCCAGCCGGTGATGCGATGATCCCGATGGTTGAGGTACTCCTGTCCGAAGAAGACCGCCGTCGGATCCGGGCAGAGGACGACGTCGGGCCGAAGGCGACGGACGACCGCGACCAACTGCTCCCGGAGCCGGGCATCGTCCTCGAGCTCGCCATCGGGATAGTGCAGGAACTCCTGGCCGGCCAGCCCCAAGACGGCCGCAGCCGCGGCCGACTCGGATGCTCGCTGAAGGGCCAACATCGACGGGTCAATTGTCGGGTCGGACGATCCCTTGTCCCCGTCGGTGCACACCAGGACGTGGACGCGACATCCCGCTTTCGCCCACCGGGCCAGCGTTCCTCCACACGACACGTCCGGGTCGTCAGGATGGGCATAGATCCCGAGCGCACGCTGCGGGACCTCGGTCATGTGCTCAGCCATGGTCATCGCTTCCCACGTCGGGATCCGTCACTGCGCCGGGCGCCGGCCACGGCCGGAGGGGCGCTCGCGGCTGTCTTCGCTCGCGACCTCGCCTCCCGGTTGCTTGGGAGCCGTGGTCTTGGTCAGGAGCCCGACCTCCCGCTGAAAGTCATCGGCGCCCTCGAATCCCTTGTAGACGCTGGCGAAGCGCAGGTAGGCCACATCGTCCAGGGCGGAGAGGCGTTCGAGGACGGCCAACCCGACCTGCTGGGTCGTTGGCTCGGTGCCCGACTCCCGCACTGCGTCCTCCACCTCCTGGGACAGAGCATCGAGCTGTGCTTCGGTCACCGGTCGGTTCTTCGTCGCCGAGCGCAGGCCAAGGATCACCTTGGACCGGTCGAACGGTTCTCGCAGGCCGGAGCGCTTCACTACCATCAACGGCACCTCCTCGACCCGCTCGAAGGTCGTGTAGCGCCGCCCGCAGACCAGGCACTCTCGCCGGCGTCGGATGGCCGCTCCCTCCTCGGCCAGGCGCGAGTCGACCACCCGGTCGTCGTCAGCCAGGCACCACGGGCATCGCACACCGCGAGGCTACTGCCCGGTGCCGTGCCCCCTACGGCAGCTTGATGTGCTGGCCGGGCCTCACGGTGTCCGATCCCGTCTGCCCTTCGATCTGGGCCACGAGCGGTCGCGGGTCGGCTGTCGGGTTCACGCGCTGGGCGATGGACCACACGGTATCGCCCGGCTGCACCGTATAGACCAGGGTGTGGCCGGTCTCCGCCAGGACGGGCCCGGTCGGGTGGGAGCGTCCACCGGACCCGCCCAGCGGGAGAGCAAGGCCCACCACCAGCAAAGCGGTGACGGCCACGAGACCGCGACGACGTCGAACGCGAGGTGAGACCCGTCGGCGCTGACGACGGATCGCCGGCGCCGAGGGCCGCCAGCTTCGGTGATCGGGCACCACGACCAGGCGGGGCGCCTCGAAGTCGACGGGCTCCAGGCCATCGTCAGCCAGCGGCGCCCAACGGCCGCCACGAACGACGCCGAGCGAGGGTAGGCCCTGCCTCGTTTCCCGCTCCTGGTGGGATCGGATCGAGGGGAATGCGAGCGCGGCGGCCACTACCGGTCTCCCGGTCGACCCACGTCGGTTGCAACCCCGGCTGCCTCGTACGAGCCCCAACTCCGGTCCGAGCCCGAGTCGACGTGCCGGACTCTCGCTGTCGAACGGGTGTTCGTCATGTCGCAATCGAACCACGAACGTCTGTTCGGTGTCAAGAGATTTTCCGAACGGGTGTTTGCTTTTTGGGTTCATGAAGGTTACCGTCTAGCAAACAGGTGTTCGATCACCTCGGAGTCGGTCGCCGATCGCCACGAAATGGGGTGGCATCGCTGTCCGGGCTCCCTGGCTGAGCGAACCTCGACACGACCAGGGGGAACCGATGGCCCAGGTGCTCAGCAGCAAGCGGAAAGCGATCTTGGACTGCATCTCCGAGGCGGTGCGGGATCGCGGGTACCCGCCGTCAGTACGTGAGATCGGCGAGTCCGTTGGTCTGACCTCATCCTCGACCGTGCATGCCCACCTGGCCGTCCTCCAGCGAGAGGGCTATCTCCGCCGCGACCCGACCAAGCCGCGGGCGATCGAGGTGCGCTACGACCCGTCGTCCCACGTGGTCATGGACGCCCGGCCGATCCGGCACGTCCCACTGGTCGGCGATGTCGCCGCCGGCACTGGCGTTCTCGCGGAGGAGAACATCGAGGAGCTCTACCCCCTCCCCGAGGACTTCACCGGGACCGGGTCATTGTTCATGCTCACGGTCCGGGGCGACTCGATGGTCGACGATGGCATCGTCGACGGGGACTTCGTCGTCGTCCGCCAGCAGCCCGACGCGGAGAACGGCGATACGGTCGTGGCCGGCATCCCCGACGAGGAGGCCACGGTGAAGCGCTTCTCCACCAAGGCCGGCAAGGTCGTCTTGACCCCGGCCAACGAGCGGCTCTCCCCCATGGAGTTCGACCCCGATGAGGTGACCATCTTCGGCAAGGTGGTCACTGTCCTGCGGCGCTTGTGATCTGCGGCGCTTGTGATCTGCGCGCGCCCCTGACCTCCGCCGTCGGTGGACGATCGGCCCGGATCCATCCGCTCAACGAGCAGGTGTGGCGATCTCCACCGGCCGCATGTCGGCGTAACGGTCGCCGGCGGCGGAGCCCGCCGGGAACGCAGCATCGAGGGCGGCCAGCTCGTCTCCGGTCAGCGTGACGTCCAGTGCCCCGACGTTCTCCCGAAGGTACGACCGACGTTTGGTGCCGGGGATCGGGACCACGTCATCACCCTGTGCGAGGACCCAGGCCAACGCCAGCTGACCGGCGGTACAGCCCTTGTCGGCGGCCATCGACCGCACGACGGCCACCAGGTCGAGATTGCGCTTGAAGTTCTCGCCCTGGAAGCGGGGCGAGTGCCGGCGGAAATCATCCGCCTCCAGGTCGTCGGGCGACGTGATCTGGCCGGTCAGGAACCCTCGTCCCAGCGGGCTGTACGGCACGATGCCCACCCCGAGCTGGCGGGCCGTTCCCACCACCTCGTTCTCGATGTCCCGGCTCCAGAGCGACCACTCGCTCTGCAACGCGGCGATGGGATGCTCGGCCACGGCACGCCTGATGGTGTCGGGCGACGCTTCGGACAGGCCGAGGTGGCGGATCTTGCCCTCTGCGGCCAGTTGGGCCATGGCTCCGACCGTCTCCTCGATGGGCACCGTCGGGTCCTGTCGGTGCTGGTAGTAGAGGTCGAGGTGGTCGACACCCAGCCGCCGGAGGGAGCCCTCGCAAGCGCTGCGGACATAGGCCGCGTCGCCGCGGACGGACCGCTTGGTCGGGTCGTCGGGGTTGCGCACGTTCCCGAACTTGGTGGCCAGGACCACGTCGTCGCGGCGGGAGCCGATGGCCCGGCCGACCAGCTCCTCGTTCACGAAGGGCCCGTACATGTCTGCGGTGTCGAGGAAGTTGATCCCGAGGTCGAGGGCCAGGTTGATGGTGGCCACCGATTCGGTCTCGTCACGCCTCCCGTAGAACTCGCTCATGCCCATACAGCCGAGGCCCTCGGCCGATACGACCAGCCCGCTCGATCCGAGTGTGCGTGTAGGAACCGACATGTTGGGACCATACCCGTCATCCCGTGGCTCGAATCGTCCCGACCCGGATCGGGACGCGACCAGGACGCAGTCGGTCAGGATCCAGTCAGCAGGGACCCGAGCACGGCAGCTGCGTGCTCCAGCTCGTTGCGCCCGACGAGCTCGCCGGGGGTGTGGGCCAGGAGCGGGTCGCCGGGTCCGAAGTTGGCGGCGGGGATACCGTGCGCCCAGAACGATGCCACGTCGGTCCAACCCACCTTGGCGCGGGGCGGGTTCCCGCTCGACTCGACCAGCGCGGCCAGGAGCGGATGCTCGAGTCCCGGCGGCGCTCCCGGCTGGACGTCGCTGACCACCCAGCCGTCGTCCTGCTCGAGGCACGGGGCGAGAAGCTCTCGGACGGCCTCGACGGCCTGGTCGCTCGTCCGGTCGGGCGCGAACCGGTGGTTGAGGGTCACCGATGCCTCGTCGGGAACCACATTGCCGGCCACGCCACCTTCGACGTGGACCACCTGCAGCTGCTCGGCGTACTCGCAGCCATCGAGCACGGGGCGTCTCCCCCTGTACTCGTGGGCAGCCTGAAGGATGGGGGCCAGCCGGTGGATGGCATTGCGCCCCATGAACGGGCGTGCCGTATGGGCCCGAGACCCGCCCACGGTGATGGTGATCCGCAGGGTCCCCTGGCAACCGGCCTCGACCAGCCCGCCAGTGGGCTCGCCCAGGATGGCGGCATCGGCCCGGAGCAGGTCGGGGCGTTCCGCCCACAGCCGGCCGAGCCCGCTGAATTGCCGGGCGATCTCCTCACAGGCATAGAAGCACCAGGTGACGTCCACGGCTGGCTCGGGGATGGCGCCGGCCAGCTGGAGGAACACGGCCAGGCCCCCCTTCATGTCGGCGGCGCCCAGCCCGCGCAGCACCCCGTCCTCCACTACCGGCACCTCGTTCCCGGCACCGGGGACGGTGTCCAAGTGCCCGGCCAGCATCAGGCGCTGCTGGCGACCCAGCGACGTGCGGGCGACGACGTTGTCGCCGATCCGGTCGACAGCGAGCCAGGGGCAGAGCCGCAGGGCGGCCTCGACAGCGTCGGCCATGGCCCCCTCCGAGCGGCTCTCCGACGGGATGGCCACCAGGGCGGCAGCAAGGTCGAGGAGGTCGGGTGCCGGCCCGGCCAGGCTCACCTGACGACGCTCGCTCGCCGGCTCACACGGTGATCCGGGCTCAAGTGGACACGCCGTGCTCACGAAGGACCTGGTTCAACTGGGCCTTGTCGTGGCGCTGCCCCTCGGTGAGTCGCTTGATCACCAGCACGCAGGGAAGGAAGAACTCGCCCCCGGGGTACTCCCGGCGCCGCGAGGCCTGGACGGCCACCGACCAGGGCGGCACGTGGCCCCGGCTCAACTCCTCGCCGGTCTCTGCGTCGATGACCGGGATGGAAGGGTTGAGGATGACGCCCTCGCCCACGACCGAGCCTCGGCCCACCCGTGCCCCCTGGGTGATCATGCACCGGCTGCCGATCATGACCTCGTCCTCGATGATCACCGGCGCAGCCTGGGCTGGCTCGAGCACGCCCCCGATGCCCACCCCGCCGGAGAGATGGACCTGCTCCCCGATCTGGGCGCAGGACCCGACCGTGGCCCAGGTGTCGACCATGGTCCCGCTCCCCACCCGGGCGCCGATGTTCACGTAGCTGGGCATGCAGACCACCCCGCTGTCCAGGAACGACCCCCATCGGGCCGACGCTCCGGGCACCACCCGGACGCCGGCTGCGGCGTATGAACCCTTGAGGGGGAGCTTGTCGGCGTATTCGAACGGCCCCACCTCGATCGTCTCCATTGACCGCAATCGAAACAGCAACAGGATGGCCTGCTTCAGCCATTGGTGGACGACCACCTCGTCGGTGGCCGGATCGATCTCGGCCACGCGGGCGGCGCCGCCGTCGAGCAAGTCGATCGCCTCGGTGACCGTGGCCAGTGCCTCAGCGTCCCCTGGGACCAGCTCGGACGCTCGGGGCCACAGCTCTTCTATCCGTGCTTGCAGGTCTGCCATCCGCTCGACGTTAACGCGCAGCCTCGAGCGACGATCGCGACAGCCGGTCGGCCACGGCCTCGAGCCGCTCCATCGGTTGCACCACGGCGATGCGGACGAACCCGGCGCCCTCATCGCCGTAGAGGTCCCCCGGGCTGACCAGGAGACCGCCGGCACCGGCCAATGCCCGGGCCAGGCCCCAACCGCCGCCGGCGAAGCCCGCCGGCACCGGCGCCCACAGGTAGAACCCGCCGGCCGGCGTCGCCACCGGCAACCCCCATCGGCTGAGCGCACCGGCCAGGAAGGCCAGCCGGCGACGGTAGCGGTCACGCTGCTCGTCGACGTGCGTGTCGTCGTCGAGGGCCAGGGCGGCGGCGGCCTGCACCGGTCCGGGCACCATGAGGCCGGCGTGGCGGCGCACGACCGACAGGTACTCGACCAGCTCACGATCGCCGGCGAAGAACCCGGCCCGCAGGCCGGCCAGGTTCGACCGCTTGGACAGTGAGTGCACGGCCACCACGCCGCCCAGCCCGTGGCTGAGGACCGAGCGGGGGGCGCCGTCCCAGGTGAACTCGGCATAGCACTCGTCGGAGAACACGGGGATCCCCCGGGCGCGCCCCCACGCCGCCGCCGCCCCCAGATCGGTCAACAGCCCGGTCGGGTTGGAAGGGGAGTTGACCCACACCATGAGCGAGCGGGCCACGTCGGCCGGCTCGACCGAGGCGAGGTCGAGGCCGCCGCCGGGCAACTCGCCCACCGGCACCGCCCGGCATCCCCCCAGCACCGCGCCCATGGCGTAGGTGGGATAGGAGATGGCCGGGTACAAGACCGTGTCGCGCTCGGGCGTGCGGAGGCGGAGGTACTGGGGGGTCGAGGCCACCAACTCCTTCGTGCCCATGCAGGCGGCCAGTTCGCCGTCGGGGTCGACCTCGGCCCCGAACCGACGATGGAGCCAGTCGGCGGCCGCTCGGCGGTAGGCGTGGCTCCCGATCGAGGCTGGATAGCCGCGCTCGGACCCCGACCTGTCGAGCGCTTCGACCACGAAGGGGGGAGGCGGGTCGAACGGTGTCCCGATTGAACAGTCGACGACACCGCCCGGGCCGACCGAGCCCGAGGAGTCGGCCGTCGCCCCGAAGCGGTCGACGGCCATCGCCCGCACCGCGTCCAGCCGGTCATAGGGGTACGGCGGCGGGACGAAGCCCGGCCGCGGACCGGTGGCCGTCGGATCGGGCATGGTCGTCACGAGGCGACGAACTCCGAGAACCGGGCCTTTCCGACCTCGTCCAGCACCACCTGGATCCGGGTCGTCTCCACCCCGGCCTCTTCACCGACGATCTCACCCTCGCGGTGGACGGCGGCCAGCACGTCGCCCCGGGCCCAGGGGATCACCAGCTCGACGACGCGGTCGGCGGACCGGAGCCGGTCCCCCATGGCGGTCAGCATCCCGGGGATGCCCTCGCCGGTCCGGGCCGACACGGCACCGGAGCCCTCGTGGGCGGCCAGCAGCCGGCCGACGTCCTCGGTCGCCTCGGCACCGGCCGACTCCAGCGTGTCCACCTTGTTCACCACCAGCATCTCGGGGAGGCCGTCGGCGCCGATCTCGGCCAGCACTGCCCGCACCGCGGTGATCTGCCCCTCGGGGTCGGGTGCCGACCCGTCGACCACGTGGACGATGAGGTCCGACTCCGACACCACTTCCAAGGTGGAGCGGAAGGCTTCGACGACCTGGTGGGGCAGCTTCCGCACGAAGCCGACCGTGTCGGTGAGCAGTACGGTCTCCCCTCCGGGCAGGGCCAGCTGCCGGGTCCGCGGGTCCAGGGTGGAGAACAGGCGGTTCTCGACCAGGACATCGGCATCGCAGAGCCGGTTCAACAGGGTCGACTTTCCCGCATTGGTGTAGCCGACCAGCGAGACCGTGCGGTGCCGCGACCGCCCGCGGGTCCGACGCTGGGTGCGCCGGGTGGCATCGAGCCGTCGCAGGTCGGCCTCGAGCCTGGTCATGCGGCGGACCAGGCGTCGGCGGTCCACCTCGAGCTGAGTCTCGCCGGGGCCCCGGGTGCCGATCCCGCCGGCCTGCTGGCTGAGCGACATGCCCCGACCCCGCAGCCGGGGCAACCGGTAGCGCAGCAGGGCCAGCTCGACCTGGGCCTTGCCCTCGGGGGTGCGGGCATTCTGGGCGAAGATGTCCAGGATCACCGCGGTGCGATCGATGGCCGTCCGGCCCAGGATCTTCTCCAGGTTCCGTTGCTGGGCCGGGCTGAGCTCGTCGTCGAAGACCACCGTGTCGGCGTCCACGGCCAGGCATACGCTGAGCAGCTCCTCCGCTTTGCCCTTGCCCACATAGGTGGCCGGGTCGGGATGATCCCGTCGCTGGACGATCCGCTCGACGACGTCAGCACCGGCCGTGTCGACCAGGAGGGCGAGCTCGTCCAACCCCGCGCCGGTGGCCGTGGCCGAGCCGTGGGGGAAGGTCACCCCCACGAGGACGATCCGCTCCCGGACCGTCCGGGAGATCAGGGTGTCGGTGAAAGCCGACTGGGTGGGGCTCACCGCGTCGACGGCACCGACGCGCGCAGCGCATCGAGGTCGACGGCGACGTCGGCCACCTTCTGGGTCGGCCCGGCCAACCAGGCGCCGTTCGGACCGAGCGTCACCCGCAGGGACCCGCCCGGGCTGTGGACGGTCACGACGTCGCCCACCATGTCCCAGCTGTGGGCAACGGCGGCGGCGGCGCAGGCGCCGGTCCCGCAGGCCAGCGTCTCCCCCACGCCCCGCTCCCAGACCCGCATGGTGACCTCGTCGGCCCCGGGGCCGAGGGCGACGAACTCGACGTTGATCCCGCCGGGACGGACGGACTGGAGCCGGGAGCCGAGCACGCGTACGTCCAACTCCGACGGATCAGAGCCGAGCACGACCAGGTGGGGATTGCCCATGTCCGCCATGCGGGCCCGACCCTCGGCCACGGCTTCGGCCTGGTCGGGCCCGAGCTCGGCCTTGCCCATGTCCACCGAGGCGAAGGCGAGGCCGGGGCGGTCACCGGGGTGGTACTCGACGGTCCGGACCCCGGCCGCGGTGGCCACCGAGAAGATGGAAGCAGACACCAGCCCCGCATCCACGGCCGCCTGGGCCAGGCACCGGATGCCATTCCCGCTCATCTCGGCCTCGAGCCCGTCGGCGTTGCGCAGCTCCATCCCGAGGTCGGCGCCCTGGCGCCCGTGGAGCACCCGGATCACACCGTCGGCGCCCACCCCGAGGTGGCGGTCGCACAGGGTCTGGACCGCGGCCGGCCCGAGCGGGTGCCGGCCGTCCAGGTCCACGATGACCAGGAAGTCGTTCCCGGCCCCATGGTGCTTGGTGAAGTGGGTCGTCGCTATGGTCTCGCCTCGCTGGTTGCTCTCAGTTTCCCATCCGATCGGGACCGGCGCCGGCGAAGGCCGCGGTGACCCGGGACAGTTGGTCGTGGTCCCCGACCCATACGATACGGGGATCCCGCCGGAACCAGGCCCATTGCCGCCGGGCGAACGCCCGGGTGCGCCGGACGGCCTCGGACAGCGCGGCCTCCAGGGGCACGCCCCCCTCGAGATGGGACAGCAGCTCGCGGTAGCCGAGCGCCTGGCGAGCGGTGCGGGAGAGCCCTCCGGGGCGGCCGGCCAGCGAGCGCACCTCGTCGAGGAACCCAGCCTCCATCTGGACGCCCAACCGTTCCTCCACCCGTCGATCGATGTCCCCCGGCAGGGGGAGCCCCACGAGGGCGAAACGGGTCGGAGGGTACGCCTCGAGCCCGGGCCCGAACGCCGAGAAGGGCCGGCCCGAGCCGAGGGTCACCTCCAGGGCCCGGAGTACCCGGCGGCGATTGGTGGGCTCCATGCGGGCCGCGGCCACCGGGTCGAGGGCGGCCAATCGATCGTGCAGCCCGATGACCGCCCGCAGGGCTCCGGAGCTGCCCTCCGGTCCCGCCCTTTCGAGCTCGGCGGCCAGTCCCGCAGCGACGTCGGGGAACCGTCCCGGAAAGGTGAGGTCATCGATGACCGAGCGGAGGTACAGCCCGGTTCCCCCGACCAGCAGGGCGCGGTGGCCCCGTTCGGCGATGGCGTCGAGCGCCGAGCGAGCCGCGGCCTGGAACTGCTGCACGGTGAATTCCTCGGAGGGATCGACGAGGTCGAGGAGGTGGAAGGGCACCTCGGCGCGCACCGCGGCCGATGGCTTCGCCGTCCCGATGTCCATGCCCTTGTACACGGCCATCGAGTCCACCGACACCGCTTCGATCGGGGAACCCGAACCTCGGGCAGCACGTACCACCTCGATGGCCAGAGATGACTTCCCCGATGCCGTGGGGCCGACCAGGGCGACCGGACGGAAGCGGGCAGCGGGGCCCGGGGCTGGGCCCGGCCCCGATCCGGGTCTCGACGAGTCGACGGGCCGCCGGGTCAACCGGAAGCGACAGGGATGCGGGTGCGGTGACGAGGCCGGGCGGTCACCGCAGCGAGCTCGCCCACCAGGTGGTGGGGGGCGGCTCCCGGTGACCCGGACCGTGGCGAACGAGCCCGCGGCCACCGACCGGTTGCCCACCGCGAAGTGCACCAACTTGTTCTGGCTGGTGCGGCCGGTGGTCACGGAGGCATCGCGCTTGGACGGGCCCTCGACCAGGACCTCCTCCACACGCCCGACGCGGGCTCGGTGCTTGGCCAGGGCCGAGCGCTCCACCACCACGCGCAGGCGCTCGAAACGCTCGGCCACCACGTCGTCGGGGACGAACCGATCCGCCATGGCCGCGGCGCGGGTACCGGGTCGCGGCGAGAAGACGAACGTGTAGGCACTGTCGTACTCGGCCTCGGCCGCCACCTCGAGCGTGGACTCGAAGTCCTCGTCCTGCTCGCCGGGAAACCCCACGATCAGGTCGGTGGTCACGGCCAGGTCGGGGACGGCGGACCGGGCGGCCGCCACTCGTTCCATATAGCGCTCTGCCGTGTACCCCCGCCGCATGGCCGTCAGGGTGCGGTTGCTGCCGGCCTGCAGGGGGAGATGGAGGTGGTTGCACACCGACGGGGTCTCGGCCATCGCCGCGATCGTCTCGGGGCGCAGGTCCTTCGGGTGCGGGCTGGTGAAGCGGACGCGCCTGATGCCCTCCACCGCGCCGACCGACCGGAGCAGCTCGGCGAAGAGCGGGCGTCGCCGGGTCAGGTCCCGGCCGTAGGAGTTGACGTTCTGACCCAGCAAGGTGACCTCGGACACGCCCCGGTCGGCCAGGACCTCGACCTCAGCGACGAGCTCGGCGAAGGGGCGCGACGCCTCCCCGCCGTGGACCGAGGGCACGATGCAAAAGGCGCACGAGTTGTCGCAGCCGACCTGGATGGTGACCCAGGCCGCATAGGGAAGGTCCCGGACGGCGGACAGCGCGGCGGCGCTCGACCCGGCCGCGGCCGGATCGGCTTCGGGCAGCGGCTCGTCGAGGATCTCCATCAGTTGACCCGACTCGGCCGCTCGGCGCAACAGGGCGGGGGCCCGCCCCAGATTGTGGGTACCGAACACGACGTCCACGTGTCCGGCCCGCTGCTGGATGTGCTCGCGTTCCATCTGGGCCAGACACCCACCCACGGCGATCTGCATGTCCGGCCGGCTCTCGCGCAGGGACTTGAGGTTGCCCAGGTGGCCGTAGAACTTGTTGTCCGCGTTCTCCCTGATGCAACAGGTGTTGAGCACGACCACGTCGGCCGACTCGAGGTCGTCGGTGGCCACCAGGCCATCGGCGGTGAGGAGCCCAGCCAGCCGCTCGGAGTCGTGGTCGTTCATCTGGCAGCCGTAGGTGCGGATATGGAAGGTGCGGGCGGCCAAACCGGCCGATCCCTGGTCGGGTGGCGGGGCAACCGGGTCGTCGCCGTCGGCGGGGGACATTCCCAAAGGATAGGACCAGGCAGGAGTGCGCTCCGACCGGCGATGCCGCTACCGCCCGACGACCACCACGGTGTGGCCGGCCATCATGCCCGCCGCCGATCAGTGGTCGGAGTCGAAGTCGTAGAACTGGTTGCCGTCCTCCGGCTTGGTGCTGGTGCCCTGGGTGCCTCCCGGGCCGCCCGCACCCTTGGTGTCGCCCCGCCCGACCAGGCCATCGGGTCCGCCGCCCGCTTCGGGCTGGTCCCTCACCCACGTCGGCTTGCGGTCCTTCCAGAAGTCTCCCGAACCGTGCTTGTCCAACACCAGGCCCTCCAGATCGGCGCGCAGCAACAGCACCTCGCCGGGCACGCGTGTCTCGGCCATGACCTCCTGGGTCGCCGCCCGCACCGCGGCACCCTCGGACCCCTTGCAGATCCCGAGCAGGGCCGGTCCGGCTCCGGACCAGCACACCGCCAATGCGCCGGCCCGGGAGAGCCCGGCCAGGAGCTGGGGTGCGGCGGGAAACAGGGGGCTGCGGTAGTCCTGGTGCAGACGGTCCTCGGTGGCCTCGGAGAGCAGCACCCGGCTGTCGGCCAGGCCGGCGATCAGGAAGGCCAGCCGACCCAGGTTGAAGGCGGCGCTCTCCCGCATCACTTCGGTCGGCAGGACCTGGCGCGCCTTGCTGGTGGCCAGGCTCAGGTCGGGCACGATGACCACGAACACCAGGCTGACGTCGAGGGCCAGCCGAACCACGCGGACCCCCCCTCGCACCATGGTCGCCGCGATCAGTCCGCCGACCACGGAGGCGGCCGCATTGTCGGGATGACCCTCCACCTGGGCGGCGACGGCGAGCGGATCCTTGGCCCCGGCGGCGGCGGCGGCTGCGGCGGCCAGTGCCGCCGACGAGCCCAGCCCTCGAGCGATGGGGATCTCCGAGCGGACGGTGATGGCCAGGTGATCGTGCCCGGCCACATCGATGGCCACCCGCGCCGCCAGGTGCGACGGATCGTCGGAGAGCCCGGCACCTTCCCCCTCGGACCGGACGATCAGCCGGGAGGCGGGCTCTACCTCGACCTCCACGTACCGGTCGAGGGCGAGGGCGAGGGTGTCGAATCCGGGCCCGAGATTGGCTGAGGAAGCGGGGGCACGTGCGCGCACCCGGGTCAGGGTAGTCGTCACCGATCGTTCACGCCGGGACGACCGTGGTCCGTCCTCAGTGTTCGGGGGGATCGAACGGACTATCGGGAGTCCGACGTCTCACATCCGTGTCAACCGCCACCACAGTGACGGGGCAGGCACCGAGGCAGTCGTGCGCAGTGGCACGACCCGGCGTTCCGGTCCGGATGCGTAGGCCATCCGGCCCACCGGAGTGCCGGACGGGGCGCCGGTGGCGACGGGTCGATCGATCAGCGTCGCGGCAACGCTCTGACCGGGCACGGCCAGGAGGGTGGCGCCGGCGGTCGTCACCACGGGGACGTCGTGACGGGCGCCGCCCCACGCCGACCCGACCGTTCCTACCGTATGGCCCGGACCAGTCACCGCGGTCTCGACCACCGCGCCGAGCGCCGCGACAATCAGGCCCTCGTCCACCACCGCAGCATTCTGGAACACGCTCGGCCCCGAGGGCTGCTGGTCAGTGGTCGCCGCGATCGCCTGCACCGTCTGCCCCCCAACCGTGCGGTTCGACGCCAGCACCAGGCAGGGGCCGGAGGCGTTGGTAATACCCGACTTCACCCCGACGATCCCATAGGCACCGACCTGGGTCACGATGTTGGGAACGGTGCCCACCACCGGGAGCGTCACCGTGGGCATGGCCACGATGGCGGCGAACGCAGGGTCGGCGAGGCCCCTGGCTGCCACCTTCAAGCTGTCGGCCGCGGTGGAGACCGATCCGGCGTCGTAGCCGCTGACATCGACGTAGTGGGTCTGGGCCATGCCCAACTGGCTGGCACCCGCGTTCATCTTGGCGACGAAGGCAGGAACGCTACCGGCGTCCCAGTTGGCCAAGGTGAAGGCCATATTGTTGGCTGATCGGATCAGTAGGCCCTCGAGCAGCTGGCGCTCGGTCAACACCTCGCCGACGGTCACGGGCACGGTCGACTGGTCGGAGCTGACGTCGGTGCTGTCCTGGGCCACGTCCTCGGCGGTGATGGTGACCGACGGGCCGTCTGCCCCTGCGGTCAGGGGGTGGTCATGCAGGATCACCACCGCTGCCATCATCTTGGCCAGGCTGGCCACGGGGACCGGCACCTCGGGACGCGACTGTGCCTCGTAGCCGAGCGCCGGGATGGCGACGGCCGCGTACCCCGACGACGGCCACGACAGGGCCGGCGGCGTGCCGGGCACGACCGTGGAACCGGCCAGCGTCGCCCGCACTGTCGGCTCTGGCGTCGCCCGCCGGAGCTGCACCACGACCAGCGCCGCCACCACTACGAACAGGACCATGACGACGATGCCCACCCGGCGGCGGCGGCGCCGGCGTTGCCGTCGATCGGCACCACGCTCGGGCGAGGAGTCCTCCGAGAGGACGTCGGGCGCGGGCAGCGGAGGGGGAGGCAGCACCAGGGCCGGGGACGCCGGAGGCGGCGCGGGCAGGAGCGCCGGAGGCGGCGGCGGCGGCAGGAGCGCCGGAGCAGGCGCGGGCGGCAGGGCGAGCGGCTCGGGGTGGAGCGTGGGGCCGACGGCGGGGGCGTCTCCCTCGCCGTCGAGGGCATCCCCGATCTCGGCGTCGAGGGGTGGCAGTGTGGACGTCGGGCCGTCCGGGCCGGCGCCCAGCGGCGAACCTTCGTCCTGTGACTCCTCCTCCATCGGCGTCAGCGCCCGTCGAGTTCCTCGGGAGTCATGAGGACGTTGCGTGCCTTCGACCCCTCGGAGGGACCGACCACACCCCGACGTTCCATGAGGTCCATCAGCCGCCCGGCCCGGGCAAACCCGACACGGAGCTTGCGTTGCAGCATCGACGTCGATCCGAGCTGTGAACGGACGACCAGGTCGATGGCCTGAGCCAGCAACTCGTCATCGTCATCGTCCTCCCGGCGACCGCCACCACGTTCTACGGAGCTGTCGACCTCCTCGATGCCGGCGACGACCTCCATCTCCCGCTGGCGCTGCCAGTGGGCGACGACGGACCGAACCTCGTCCTCGCTCACCCACGGTGCCTGGAGCCGCTGGGGGTTGGAGGAGGACGCCGTGAGCAGCAGCATGTCGCCCTTGCCGATCAATCGTTCGGCCCCGGGCTGGTCGAGGATGACCCGGCTGTCCGAAAGAGACGAGACGGAAAAGGCCATACGCGACGGGACATTGGCTTTGATCACGCCCGTGATCACGTCGACCGAGGGGCGTTGGGTGGCGAGGACCAGGTGGATCCCGACGGCCCTCGCCATCTGAGCGATGCGGCAGACCGAGTCTTCGACGTCCCGGGCGGCCACCATCATGAGATCATTCAACTCGTCCACGACGATCAGGATGAACGGCAGTCGTTGGTACCGTCGCTCCTCGGCGCCAGACCCGTCGCCCTCGTCCTGCTCGGCCCCACGGCTCCGGCTCGAGAACGCCTCCTCGGCCCCGTCGAGCTCGCCCCGGTCGAAGGCGGTGTTGAACCCGGTGATGTCCCGCATGCCCACCTCGGCCAGCAGGTCGTAGCGGCGCTCCATCTCCTTGACCGCCCAGGCCAGTGCATTGGCCGCCTTCTTCGGGTCCACCACCACCTGGGTGAGCAGGTGGGGAAGCCCGTTGTACTGGCCCAGCTCCACGCGCTTGGGGTCGATGAGGATCAACCGGACCTGCTCCGGTGTGGCTCGCATCAGGATGGACGCGAGCACCGAGTTGATGCACGACGACTTTCCCGACCCGGTCGCTCCGGAGACGAGCACATGGGGCATCTCGGCCAGGTTGACCATGACGGCCCGACCGGCAATGTCCCGGCCGAGTGCCACCTCCAGTGGCTGGTGGGCCTGGGCAGCCTCGGTCGAGGCCAGGATGTCACCCAGGGCCACCAGCTGGCGCCGCCGGTTGGGCACCTCCACGCCGATGGCCGACTTGCCGGGGATCGGGGCCAGGATTCGGACGTCGGGGGACGCCATGGCGTAGGCGATGTCCTTGGACAGCGACGTGACCCTGGCCACCTTCACCCCGGCTCCGAGCTCCAGCTCGTACCGGGTCACCGACGGTCCGACGGTGCGACCCACCAGCCGGGTGTCCACCCCGTGAGCGGCCAGGGCGGCCACCAGCGCTGCCCCCGAGGCATCGATCTCCCGCTCGTCGATGGCTTGGGGCTTCGCTCGCTTCAGCACCGAAGCCGGGGGCAGGCGCCAATCGCCCACCGACGGCCCGAGCTTCATCTCGAGCTGCGAGGCCTTGCCGTTCCTGGTTGCGGCGACGGGCAGCAACGCGGGGTCGGGCGGTCCCACCCCATCGGACGGGAGCTCGGGCTCGACCGGTCGATCCTCTGGTGCCGGCGCCGGATCGGTCACCACCGGCGAGGTGATGGGACCACCGGCGAACGGGTCCCCGTTCCCGACCACCAACGGTGAGGAGGCGGTGGTACCGCCCGCAGTCGCCGCCCCGGATCCCCGGAAGGCCGAGGCCAGCCTGCGATACCCGCGAGCCAGCGCGCCCGCCGCCGTCCGCACCGATATCCCGGTGAAGATGATGGCGGCCACGATGAACACGGCTACCAGCACCACGCCGGCGCCGAAGGCCCCCAGTCCGTTGTGAAGCGGGTTCCCGACCAGCGCGCCCAACCACCCACCCGCTCCCGAAAGCTCCGCGGTCGTCGCGCCAAGCCGTGGCGACCCTCCCGCCAGGGCAGCGAGCCCCGAGACGGCAAGCAAGGCCAGTCCGGCGCCGAGCACGGCTCTGATCGGCTCCCGCCTGATCTCGCCGTCATCGGTCTCCCGCCGGCCGGCGATCAGCCTGACGCCCACTGCCACACAGGCCACCGGAACTAGAAAGCGCGCCCAGCCCATCAACGCGCCCAGGCTCTCCCGCACGGCGTGGCCCACCGGCCCGAGGGCGTCCACATAGAGGGCCAGGGCCGAGAGGACCCCAACGGTGACGAGCACGACGCCCCACACGTCGGCGGCGTGCTCGGCGACGACCTCCCAGGCACCGCTCAGCGGGCCGGACGGGCGCTGGGCGGCCTGCGTCTTGGCGCGCGAGCCGCCTGCCGGTTTCCGAGCGGTGCGCTTCTTGGCTGAGGACGGCTTGCCGGAACGGGCTGACGCTGTGCGACCTCCGGCTTTAGCCTTGGACCGCGCTGCGCCGTGGCGACCTGCCGGGCGCCGTGTAGTGGTCGTCACAGTGCCGTCAGGTTACTACCGGTCCCTGGTCGCTCCGTGGATGGCGCCCGATCCCAGGCTGACCTCCGTGGATGTCAGACGGTGACGATGACGGGGACGATCATCGGGCGTTGGCGGGTACGCTCCCCGATCAGCTTCCCGACGGCCTTGCGGGCCACGCGGTTGAGAGCCTCGTGGTCGTGGTTCTCCTCGGCCAGCATCTTCTCCAGGGCCTCGGTGACCAGCAGGCGGGCGTCGTCGAGAAACGTGCCCGTCTCGGGCGCGTGGGCCCAGCCCCGGGTGTGGATCTGGGGCGGCCCCACTACTTCCCCCCGATGGAGGTCGACCGTGGCCACCACCATGACCACGCCCTCTTCGGCCAGCACCCGGCGATCTCGCAAGACGCCGCGTCCGATGTCCCCCACCGTGCTCCCGTCTACGAAGAGGTAGCCGCCCGGGACCTCGCCGTCCCGCCGCAGACCGTCCGCATCGAGGCGCACCGCGTCCCCATCCTCGCACAGCAGCACCCGGTCGCCGCCGATGCCCATGGTGGCGGCCAGCTCGATGTGATTGGCCATGTGCCGGTACTCACCGTGGACGGGGATGAAGTAGTCGGGTCGGGTCACCGAGAGCAAGGTGGCCAGCTCGCCCTGCTTGGCGTGGCCGCTGACATGGACGTTGTCCACCCCGGAATGGATCACCTCGACGCCCCGTCGGTACAGCCCGTCGATGACCCGGCCGACCGACCACTCGTTGCCCGGGATGGGGTGGGCGCTGATGACGACGACATCGTCCTCGTGGAGCTTGAAGAACCGGTTCTCGCCGACGGCCAACCGGGACAGGGCCGACATGGGCTCGCCCTGCGAGCCGGTGGAGATGACGCAGACCTGGCCCGGCTCGAGGTCGTCGACGTTCTCGATGTCGATGAAGGCCTGGTCGGGGATGTGCAGGAGGCCGAGCTGGCGGGCCAGGGCCACGTTCTTCTGCATCGAACGCCCGAGGGTGGCCACCTTTCGGCCGCCGGCGATGGCCGCGTCGGCCACCTGCTGCACCCGGTGGATGTGGCTGGCGAAGCAGGTCACCACGAAGCGACGACCGGGACGGGCCAGGAAGACCCGTCGCAGCGTTATCCCGACCGTCGACTCCGATGCGGTGAACCCGGGCTCCTCGGCGTTGGTCGAGTCGGCCAGCAACAGGCGGACACCCGGGCCGGCGCCGAGGGCGCCCATGCGGGCCAGATCGGTGCGGCGACCGTCCACCGGGTGGAGGTCGAGCTTGAAGTCCCCCGAGTGCAGGACCACGCCCTGGGGCGTGTGGAAGACGGTGGCGAAGGCGCTCGGGACCGAGTGGGTCACCGGGATGAACTCGACGTCGCAGGGGCCGATCCGTCGACGTTCGCCGTCGACCACCGGGATGAACGTGGCCGCGGCCAGCAGTCCTGCCTCTTCCACCCGGTTCCGGGCCAGTCCCAGGGTCAGCTCGGAACCGTAGACGGTGACGGGGAAGTCTCGAAGGAGGAAGGCCAACCCGCCGGTGTGATCCTCGTGGCCGTGGGTGAGGATGACGGCGTCGACCCGGTCGGCGTTCTCGCGTAGGTAGGTGAAGTCGGGCAGGACCAGATCGACGCCGAGCATGTCGGGCTCGGGGAACATGATCCCGCAGTCGAGGACCAGGATGCGGCCGTCGACCTCGATGCAGGCGCAGTTCCGGCCGATCTCGCCCAAGCCGCCGAGGAACACCACGCGAACCGGCTGTGGCCTGTTCCCGCGGGAGGCGGGCGAGGCGATCCGCGCCGTCCTCTCCCCTGTCTTCTGCTTGGCCGACGTCTTCTTGCTCGCCGAGGTTTTCGTGCTCGCCGAGGTTTTCGTGCTCGCCGACTCCTTCTGATTGGCCACGGCCTTCGTGCTCGCCGAGGTTTTCGTGCTCAGCGGTGCCGACGTGGTGGCCGATCTCGCCGTGCCCCTCGATCCGCTCGCCGTACCCCTGGGAGACGGCGTCTTGGCCTTGCCGGTACCGCCGGGCGGCTGGTTGTCGCCTCCCGACCGGCGTCGACGGCCCCGTCCCTCGGTCCGGGACCCCGTGCCAGGCTGGGACCGTTCGGCGCCCCGACCAGGATCAGCCAATCGAATCACGTACGGGCGCACCGCTCGAGGCCCGTCCGACCCGCTCGACCACGTAACGAGCCTGATCGTCGAGCGAGACCGGGGCCACCGCGTTGGGGAGACGGCACTGCCCGGCGGGCAGGCCCAATGCCCGGCACGCCGCCTTGGCCGGCATCGGGTTGGGAAAGGCTTCGGACGACTCGAACTGATAGGACTCGAAGAGCCGGGAGTTGACCTCGCGCGCCCGGACCAGATCTCCCGACCAGAAGGCAGCGACCATCTCGGCCAGCAGGGTGCCGGCCCAGTGGGCGGCCACGCTGACGATGCCCACGCCGCCCACGGCCAGCAGGGGCAGCGTCAGGGGGTCGTCCCCGGAGTAGAGCTCGAACGAATCCGGCGTCTCCGCCACCACCCGGGCGGCGGCGGCGGGATCGGCGGTGGAGTCCTTGACCCCGACGATGTTCCCCACCTCGTTCCCCAATTCGATGAGCAACTCGGTGCCGATTCTCCGACCCGTACGGACGGGGATGTCGTAGAGCAGAACGGGCAGGTCGGTGGCGCCGGCCACGGCCCGGAAGTGAGCCGACAGTCCGGCGGAGGAGGGGCGGCTGTAGTAGGGCGTCACCACCAGGACGCCCTGGACGCCCGCACCCGCCGCGGCCTGGGTGAGGGCGATGGCATGAGCGGTGTCGTTGGTCCCTGTCCCGGCGACGACCGGGATGGTCACGGCATCGGCCACCGCCCGCCACAGGTCTGCCATCTCCTGGTCGGACAGGACAGGGCCCTCACCGGTCGTCCCCGCCACCACCAGACCGTCGCTCCCGTTGTCGGCCAGGTGGCGGGCCAGCGTGGCTGCGCCGTCGACATCGAGCGCTCCATCGTCGTCGAAGGGCGTGACCATGGCGGTGAGCACGGTTCCGAATCGTCCCATCGGCGTTCAGCGCTCCGGCGGCGACACGGTCGGTTCTGCGAACGTCATGATGGCGCAGGCTACCAGCAGGTACCGGGTGCCCCCGTTGATCGACCCTCAGTGGCTACGAGGCGGCCGGCACCGCGGCGAAGTCCTCGTACTCCTCGCCCGTGTCGGCCCAATCCTCGAACTGGATGACACCGAGCTCGGTGAACTTGGTCCGCAGCCAGCCATCGGCGCCGTCGAGCAATCCCAGCTTCTTGCAGTTGGGCACGATCTTCGAGAACAAGAGCCCCTGGAACACGGCGCGATCAGGGGCCTGCTGCAGGACGGGCACCACGGCCTTGGGGTCGACGCCCATGCGATCCCAGACCTCTTGCTGCAGGAACCGGTCGCGCATCCTGACCGCCGCCTCGAAGGCGAACTCCTGACGTTCGCGCAGCTCGTGGGCGGACAGGCCGCCGTAGTACTCCTGGAGGCTGAGCACGCCGAACGCCACGTGACGGGCCTCGTCGGCCATGACGTAGCGGAGCAGTTTCTGGAGCAGCGGGTCCGTGGTCATCTGACGCATGAAGCCGAAAGCGGCGAGGGCCAGACCCTCCACCATGATCTGCATGCCCAGGTAGGTCATGTCCCAGCGACTGTCGCTGATGATGTCGTCGAGGAGCGCCCCGAGGTGGGCATTGATCGGGTAGTGGCCCGAGAGCTTCTCGTTGAGGTACTTGGCGAACACCTCGACGTGGCGGGCCTCGTCCATGACCTGGGTCGCCGCGTAGTACTTGGCGTCGATCCACGGTACCGACTCCACGATCTTGGACGTGCACAGGAGCGCTCCCTGCTCGCCGTGGAGGAACTGCGACAACGTCCAGTTCTGGCTTTCCACTCCGAACTGGAGCCATTCCTTGTCGCCCCAGGACACGAGCGGCGTCCCGGACAGGTCGATGTCGCCCCCAAAGCCACCGGTGGCGGCGGCGTTGGCGATGACCAACGCCTCCTGGTCGACATCGGTGTCCCAGGGCAGGTCGGTCTCGCCGTTCCACTGCGACCGCTTGGCCTTCTCGTAGAGCTTGTTGAGCTTGGGCCGTGCCCCTTTTTCGTAGTCCCACGTGAACGTGGTGTCGTACTCGTTGTGCACATCGTGGTGGCCGCTCGGATCCTCGTGGCCGACCACCGAGAGAATGGCTTCGAAATCGTCGATCTCGTCGCGCCCGATGATGTCCCGGTTGGGAGACAGGTCGGTACTGGCGGTTCCTGATGTCATGGAGCTACCCCCTGGTCGTTGGCAAGTGCGTGAAGTGGTGCTGGATGAACTGGTGCAGAGCTGCGGGAATCGGGCGAGCGCAGCGACCGGATCCCGGGGATCATGAAGGTGTCCACCAGATGGCGGGCGCACATCGGGTCGCTCAGGTCGATGCCGACCGCCGGCGAGCACACGTAGGAGAACACGATGCGGGCGGCCCACTCCCCGACCCGGTGGGCCTCGGCCATGTCCATCCAACGGGCCAGGAACGGGGCGGTGAACGCGCCGGCGAGCAGGAGGACCCGGTCGCCTTCGTCAAAGGCCAGCCGACGGTGGACGATCTCGGCCTCGTGATCGAACAGGTACCGGAGGGCGGGGTGATTGGTGATCCGCGTCGCCGCCTCGACGATGCCGCCGACGAGCACCTCGGAGAGATCGCTCGACTCACCCATCCTGGCGCCGAGGGCGGAGAAGAGCCGGGCCGTCTCGGTGTCGACCACCGCGGCCAACAGGGAGTCCTTCCCGTCAGGGAAGACCCGGTAGACGGTGGCCCGGGACAGCCCGGCCTCACGGGCCACGTCGTCGACCGTCGTCTTGGCCACGCCCTGCCGGGCCACGCAGGCCAGGGCGGCGTCGACGATGCGGATGCGCTGGGGAGACGACGGCTCGCCAGCCGGGGCCGGGCTCGGGTCGGCCGACCCGAGCGGTCCGATCGAGGTCACGGCCTGGAGGTGACTGCCCACGGTGAAACAGTAAGTCTCAATTTGTCTCGCTGTCAACGACCCGGGCGAACCGACCCGCTCGGTTCCGGTCCGGCCACGATGCCGGCGAGCAGCTCGGTGCGGACCAGCTCGGCCACCTGGAGCTGATCGTCGAGGTCCCAGCGCCCCGGCGCGTTCATATAGGACAGGATCATGCGGGCCAGGAAGTCGGATGCCTCCCTGACGTCGACCCCGTCGGCCAGGCCGTGCTGCTCGAGGTAGGGAACCAAAAAATCGGCGATGACCCCGAGGATCCGGGTGCTCTCCACGGTGAGCTTGGGCAAGAGCACGTCGGGCTCGGTCTGGAGGACCTTCTGCAGCACCTCGTGCTCGGCCAGGGCACGGTGGGCGAACCGCAGGCCACGCTCCATGACCTGCTCGAGGCTCGGGGCGTCGTGCACCTCGTCGTAGAGCCTGGCGAAGAACTGGAGGAACTGCCAGGAGACGACGGCGGTGATCAGCTCATCGCGTCCGCCCGGGAAATAGCGGTAGACGGTGGCGCGGGACACGCCCGCCTCCCGCCCGGCATCTTCGACCGTCGTCTTGGACAGCCCCCACCGGGCGACGCAGGCGTAGGTCGCCTCCAGGATCCGCTGGCGGGTGTCCATGTCGGGCGACGGAATCAGAAGCCGAGCAGCGGCTCGAGCCCGATGGTCAGGCCGGGATGGGAGGAGACCGCCCGGATGGCCAGGCCGACACCGTCCATGAACGAGGTCCGGTCGTAGGCATCGTGGCGTATGGTGAGGCTCTGGCCGACAGCACCGAGGATGACCTCCTGGTGGGCGACCAAGCCGGGGAGCCGCACCGAGTGCATCCGGACCCCTCCGGGACCCGTCCCTCCCCTCGCTCCCGGGACGACGACCGTGGTCGTGCCATCGGCGGGATAGTCGGGCTTGTCGTTGTGCCGGCGGCTGGCGGCCATCCGGTTCGCCGTCCGCATGGCCGTCCCCGAAGGCGCATCCACCTTCCCGTCATGGTGCAGCTCGATGATCTCCACCCCGTCGAACCAGGGCGCGGCCAGCTCGGCAAAATGCATCATCAAGACGGCCCCGATAGCGAAGTTGGCCGCCAGCACACAGTTTGGTGCGCCGTGATCGGGGCCGGCGAACTGACGGGTCAGGGCGGCCATGTCCTCGTCGGTGAACCCTGTCGTCCCGACGACGGCGTGGATCCCGGCGCTGGCGCACCAGGCCAAGGAGGCGCGGGCCGCGTCGATGCGGGTGAAATCGACCGCCACCTCGGTCTCGGCCCGGGTCAGCGCCTCGATGTGCCCCTCGACCTGGAGGCCGTCGGCGTCGGTCCCGGTGACCTGGCGGAGGTCGATGCCGGCCAGCTCGGGATCGACCGCGGCCACCAGTTCCAGACCCGGGTCCGAGGACACCATCCGGCAGACCTCGCGGCCCATCCGCCCCCCGGCACCGATCACCCCCACGCGCATACCGGCCACCCTACCGGCGTCATCCCCGGGTCCCGAGCCGCTCAGCCCAACCCGAGTGCGTCGGCATCGAAGGAGGACTCGTCGAACGGGCCGACCACGGAGAGGGATCGGGGCCCGCTGGCCACGTCGGCAGCCACCGCTCGGACATCGTCGATGGTGACGGACTCGAGCCGGGACAGGATCTCGTCCACCTCCAGGATCTCCCCGTGCAGCAACAGGCTGGCGCCGATGCGGCTCATCCTGGCCCCGGAGTCCTCCGAGGCCAGCAGGGTTTCCGCCCGCAGGTTGCCGCGGGCGATGGCGAGCTCGCGGTCGGTGATCCCGGCGTCGCCGAGGGCAGCCAGTTCATCGACCACGATGCCGAGGACCTCCTCGACGTGCTCGGGGGCCGTACCCACGCCGACGCTCACCGAGCCGGCATCGCGGTAGGCGACGCGATCCGACCAGATGGAATAGGCCAGCCCCCGCCGTTCGCGGATCTCTTGGAACAGCCGGCTCGACAGTCCCCCGCCCAGCACGTGGTTCAAGATGGCCAGCGCGTAGCGACGCTTGTCGAAGCGGTCGACCGAGCGAATGCCGAGCACCAGGTGCGTCTGCTCGGTGGCCCGCCGGGTGACCCGTAGGGGCTCGACGGCGGCGCTGGGCGCGGTCCGCTCGGGCGGCTCACCCCCGACCGTGCCGGTGAAGCGGGCCTGCACGCCCTCGGCCACCACCTCGTGACTCAGGTCGCCCGCCACCGAGGCCACCATGTTCCCCGGTCGGTAGTGCCGGCCGAAGAACTCGCGGATCTGGTCGGCCGTCATGGCCCGGACCGACGACTCCGTTCCGAGCACCTCGCGGCCGAGGGCGTGGCCGGGAAAGAGGGCCGCCGAGCACTCCTCGGCGGCGACGTCGGACGGCTCGTCGGCGTGCATGAGGATCTCGTCCAGGATGACCTGCCGTTCGGCGTCCAGGTCGACCGGGCGCAGGGCCGGGTGCCACATGATGTCCGACAGGATGTCGAGGCCCAGGTCGAGGTGCTCGGCCAGCAGCCGGATGTAGAACGACGTGTACTCCTTGGTCGTGAAGGCGTTGAAGTCCCCACCCACCTCGTCCACGGCCTCGGCGATGGCCGACGCCGAACGGTCAGGGGTGCCCTTGAACAACAGGTGCTCGAGGAAATGGGAGGCACCGGACCGCTCGGGGCTCTCGTCCCGCGACCCGGTGCCCACCCAGAACCCGATGCACACCGACCGGGCATCGGCCATGGCCTCGGTGGCCAGCACGATGCCCGACGGGAGCGTCTCGGTCCGGATCATCGGGTCGGTGCTCCTGCTGTCGGCGGACCGACAGCGTTGGTCACCGACGGCGGCGTCCGCCCCGACGGCGATCGCCCCCACCCGACTGCTCGCTCGGAGCCGTGGCGGCCTCGGGACCGAGGTCGCCGAACTCCTCGACCAGCTCGGCCTGGAAGGCATCCTCGAACGACGCAGCCGACGAGGGGGCTGGGGTGGCGTTGCCACTGCCCCGGTTGCCGCGGTCACCACGGTCGTCCCGCCGGCCGCGGTCGGCCCGGTCGTCCCGGGCCGGTCGGTCGCCTGAACGCTCCCTGCTGCCGTTGCCACCGCCGACATCGGCGGCCGGCGGGTCGCCGGCCAGGGACAGCGAGACCTTGCCCTGGGGGTCGATGTCGTCCACCTTCACCTCGACGCTCTGGCCCAGTTCGAGCACGTCCTCGACGCGCTCGACCCGCTTGCCCTGGCCGATCTTGGAGATGTGCAGCAGTCCGTCCCGGCCGGGGAGGATGTTGACGAAGGCCCCGAACTTGGTGATGTTGACCACCTTGCCCGGATAGACGGCGCCGACCTCGGCCAGCGGCGGGTCGAGGATGGTGGCGATCCGTCGCCGCGCCTCCTCGACGGCGGTGCCGTCCTTGGCGCCGATGGTGACCGTCCCGACCATGCCGTCGTCGTCGACGGCGATATCGGCGCCGGTCTCTTGCTGCAGCGCGTTGATGACCTTGCCCTTGGGCCCGATGACCTCACCGATCTTGTCCATGGGGATCTCGAAGGAGACGATCTTCGGCGCGGAGTCGGCCACGTGGTCACGGGGACCGGGGATGGCCTCGGCCATGACCTCGAGAATGGTCAGGCGAGCCTCCTTTGCCTGGTGCAGGGCCTTGGACAGCACGTCGGCGGGGAGGCCGTCGATCTTGGTGTCGAGCTGGAGGGCGGTGACCGAGTCCTCGGTGCCGGCCACCTTGAAGTCCATGTCCCCGAAGGCATCCTCGGTCCCGAGGATGTCGGTCAGGGTCACATACGTCCCCTCGTCGTAGACGAGGCCCATGGCGATACCGGCCACCGGTGCCTTGAGGGGCACGCCGGCCGCCATCATCGACAGTGACGACCCGCACACCGAGGCCATCGAGGTCGAGCCGTTGGAGGACAGGACGTCCGACACCAGGCGGAGGGTGTAGGGGAAGTCCTCCTCGTAGGGGACGACGGGCAGGAGAGCTCGCTCGGCCAGCAAGCCGTGGCCGATCTCCCGGCGCTTCGGGCCCCGCATGAAGCCCGTCTCGCCGGTGGAGAAGGGCGGGAAGTTGTAGTGGTGCATGTACCGCTTGGTCTCGACCGGCGTGATGGTGTCCAGGAGCTGGTTCATCCTGGGCATCCCCAGCGTGGTCACGTTCAGCACCTGGGTCTCGCCCCGCTGGAACAACGCCGAGCCGTGGGCGGTGGGGAGCAGGTCCACCTCGGCCGACAGCGGGCGGATCTGCGACGTGGTTCGGCCGTCGATCCGGAGCCCCTCTTCGACGATCCGCTTCCGGACCAGCTTCTTGGTCAGGCCCCTGACCGCCGCTTTGATCTCGCGCTCCCGATCGGGGAACTCGGTGGCCAACGAGGCGACGATCGACGTCGTCGCCTCGTCCAGTGCTGCGTTGCGCTCGGCCTTGGCCGTGAAGCCGTTGGCCTTTTGGACCAGGTCGGTCCCGACCGCGGCCACCCGGTCCCAGACGTCGTCGCCGTAGTCGGCGAAGGTCGAGAACTCCAGGGCCTCGATGGGGCCTCGGGCGTCGACGAACGCCGCCACCAGTTGGCGCTGGAGGACGATCGACTCGCGGATCCAGGTCTTGGCCGCCTCCAGTCCCTCGGTCAGCACGTCCTCGGTCACCCGGGGAGCGCCCTCCTCGTAGTACTGCCAGGAGCGTTCGGTGCCACCGGCCTCGACCATCATGATGGCGATGTCGGCGTCATCGGCGTCGCTCAGCGCCCTCCCGGCCACGACCAGCTCGAAGGTCGAGTCCTCGCCCTCTTGAAAGCTGGGGTGAGGGATCCAGGTGCCCTCGGTCGAATAGGCGATTCGGACCGCACCGATGGGCCCGTCGAAGGGGATGCCGGACAACATCAACGCCGCCGACGCGCTGTTGATGGCCAGCACGTCGTGCGGGTTCACCTGGTCGGCCCCGAGGATGGTGCCCACGATGTGGACCTCGTTGCGGAAGCCCTTGGGGAACGAGGGCCGCAGCGGGCGGTCGATCAGCCGGTCGGTCAGGATGGCCTGGTCGGAGGACTTGCCCTCCCGGCGGAAGAATGACCCGGGGATCTTCCCTGCCGCGTAGGTCCGCTCCTCGATGTCGACGGTGAGGGGGAAGAAGTCCGTCCCCTCCCGAACCGACCGCGACGCCGTGGCCGTAGCCAGGAGGATGGTGTCGCCGATGCGCCCGAGTACTGCGCCGTCGGCCAACTGGGCGAGCTTGCCCGCTTCAAAGGTAAGTGTGCGATCGGTGCCACTGATGGGTGCCGATACGGTGATGGCGTCGGTCATGACGCTCCTTGTTTCTCGGGGGCGTCCCGAGCCAGTTGCCAGTGGTCGAGCACCCCGTCTCCGCTGGGCGAAAGCCGGGTGTTCGGCAACTGGTGACTGACCCCTGAGGGAGCCCTGATTGGTTTGTGAGCCGGTCGACCGCCGTGGCGGCTGGCCGACGTACTGCTCCGCCGGCAAGGGCCGACGGAATTGTCATCGCCCGGCCGAGGCCGGGCGATGACGAGAACTGGCGCTCAGCGACGCAGGCCGAGTCGGCTGATGATGGTCCGGTAGCGCTCGACGTCGTTGTCCCTCACGTAGTCCAAGAGACGCCTCCGCCGGCCGATGAGCTTCAACAGCCCCCGTCGGGTGTGGTGGTCGCCCTTGTGCACTTTGAGGTGCTCGGTGAGGTGGGAGATGCGCTCGGTGAGGATCGCGACCTGTACCTCGGGTGAACCGGTGTCCGTCTCGTGGAGGCGGTATTCGGAAATTGTGGCCTGCTTGTCGGGCATATGCGGGTAAAGACCTCTGGGATGTCGTTGCCGGTGGCCGAATCTCCAGAAGGGTGCCACCGACAGGGGCCCTCCGATGGGGCGCACCTCACCGATAATGCTAGCAGAAGTGCTGGCCGGACGAGCCGAGCCCGCCGGGGACATCGTGGCGCAACGGCACGGATCCGGCCCGCGGGCCGGATCCGTGCCTCGCTGGCTGGCCCGCCTCCCGGTGGGGGGCAAGGGCCCCGGCTCGACTGGCCGGCAGCAGTTCTTCGATGGGGCCTACCGGTTGGGCTGGGGGGTCACCCGCAGGTACGGCTTGACCGCCTTGTACCCCTTGGGGAACTTCTCCTTGGCGTCCTCGTCGGACACGGAGCCGGCGATGACCACGTCGTCACCGTCCTTCCAGTTCACCGGGGTGGCCACCTGATAGTCGGCGGTCAGCTGGAGCGAGTCGAGGACCCGGAGGATCTCGTCGACGTTCCGACCGGTCGACGCCGGGTAGGTGAGGGTCAGCTTGACCTTCTTGTCCGGGCCGATGATGAAGACGGACCGCACCGTCAGGGTGTCGTTGGCGTTCGGATGGATCATGTCGTAGAGATCGGCGACCTTGCGGTCCTCATCGCCGATCAGGGGGAAGTTCAGGGCCGAGCCCTGGGTCTCCTCGATGTCCGATGCCCACTTGCCGTGCGAGGTGACGTCATCGACCGAGAGGCCGATGAGCTTGGTGTTCCGCTTGTCGAACTCGGGCTTGGCCTTGGAGAAGGCGCCCAGCTCGGTGGTGCAGATGGGCGTGAAGTCCTTCGGGTGGGAGAAGAGGATCCCCCAGCTGTCACCCAGGTAGTCGTGGAAGTTGATGGTCCCCTCGGTCGTCTCGGCCGTGAAGTCAGGGGCGGTGTCGCCCAGACGAATTGCCATGTGATGCTCCTCCTGTGCTGTGAGCGTGTCGTGGGATCTGTGGATCTCGGAGTCCGACCCAGCGTAGACGATCGCCCTCTTATTGTCGACCGAGTGGGTCGAGTTTAGAGGGGCCGGGGTCGAACCGTTCGCAGACCGGACCTCCCGACCCCGCCGGCTGCGGTGGTCTGCGAGAATCGCCTCCGTGCACACCCGTTCGACCCGAGCTGTCGCGTGACCGAGGATCCCGGGGGTCAGCCGCCTGACTCGGTCCTGGTCACCCGCCAGGGCCCGGTCACCGTGGTGGCCATCAACCGGCCTCACCGACGGAACGCGGTCGACGGGTCGACGGCGAAGCTGCTGCTCCAGGCCTTCGAGGCCTTCGACGGCGACGACGGTGCACGGGTCGCCGTGCTCACCGGCGCCGGTGGCACGTTCTGCGCCGGAGCCGACCTGAAGGCCTTCTCGGAGGGAGAACCCCGACCGGTCAGAGAAGAAGGCCGGGGCCCGATGGGGCCGACCCGATTGGTGACGTCCAAGCCGGTCCTTGCTGCCGTGGAGGGCTACGCCGTGGCCGGTGGCCTGGAGCTGGCCATCTGGTGCGACCTCCGGGTGGTGGCCTCGGACGCCGTCTTCGGCGTGTTCTGCCGGCGCTTCGGGATTCCCTTGGTCGACGGGGGGACGGTACGGCTGCCCCGTCTGATCGGCCAGAGCCAGGCCCTCGACATGGTGCTCACCGGAAGGGAGGTGGGCGCCGACGAAGCCCTGCGCATGGGTCTGGCCAACCGCGTGGTGGCGCCCGGCCAGGCGCTCGAGGCTGCCCTCGGGTTGGCCGGGGAGCTTGCCGCCCTCCCCCAGGTCTGCCTGCGCAGCGATCGTCGGTCGCTCCTCGGTCAGTGGGGTCTGTCCGAGCACGACGCCCTGATGGCCGAGACCAGGCTCGGTCTGGACAGCCTGTCGTCGGCTCAGGCGATCGAGGGCGCGGCCCGGTTCGCATCGGGAGCGGGGCGGGCCGGGGCGGCCGTCGACCTCCCAACGGGCGACCCGCCCGGCGGGGCTGGCCCGTGACCGACGTCGCCGCCTTCGACTTCGACGGGACGTTGACCAACGGGGGCAGTGTGTTCGCCTTTCTGGTGGCCGTGCGCGATCGCCGGGCCGTCGTCGACGCCGCGCTGGGGCTCAGCCCGCGGCTCCTGCACGCCGCCGTGGCCGGGGGGTCCGTCGCCGACAGGAACAAAGAGGAGCTCTTCGAACGGGTGCTCGCCGGGGTGAGCGTCGAGCACCTGCGCTCGGTGTCGGCTGCCTTTGCCCGCGAGCACCTGGCCCGGCACCTCCGGGACGACGTTCGGCGCCGGTTCGACTGGCACCGCACGCGGGGTGACCGGGTCGTCATCGTCTCTGCCTCGCCTGAGTGTTACGTCGGCCCGGCCGGAGCGCAGCTGGGAGCCGATGCGGTGATCGCCACCCGGCTCGAAGTTGGACCGAACGGAGCCCTGACCGGTCGATACGACGGCAAGAACTGCCGCGGTGAGGAGAAGCTGCGCCGCTTGCGGGCGTGGATCGGCGAGGAGGAGCCGGCCGGGCGACTGTGGGCCTACGGCAACAGCCGGGGCGATCTCAAGATGCTCTCGGCCGCCGAGGTCGGGGTGAACGTCGGGCGCCTCGGGCGCTTCGGGCAGCTCCGCCGGTTCGGAGGATTGGCCGCGGCGCCCTGTCTCGGCCCTCGGCCCTGAGGACACGGGCCCGCGTGGGAATGCCAAAGCCCCGGTCGTGACGGTGTGCTGAGATGTGCCGGTGACCACGGAGCTCGCAGTCGATTCGCCGAGTGGCGTGGCCCATCCCGGCCGTCAACGGTCGAGGCGGCGATGGCGCGCCATCGTCTTCGCCCCCGCCGGGGACGGCTCCACCCGGAGGCGGGCATCCGACGCCCTCAGGCTCGGGCTGGCCCTCGTCATCGTGGTGGTCGGCAGCCTCGTCGTCCGAGCAGACTCGTCCCCCGAGCTCCGACTGGAGAAGTTCCTCCACGCTGCTCCCCAGGGCATCAAGTGGTTGGTCACCACCGTCTGGTACGCCGGCACCCTGGGCGTGATCGTGGCGCTGTTGCTCATGGCTCTCCTCGGCCGACGGACGACCTTGGCCCGCAATGCCGTGCTGGCCGGGGCGGTGGCCTGGCTGGGATGCGGCATCGCCGGCTGGGTGCTGGGTGCGAACGGTGGGCGCGCTCCCATCCAAGGCTTAGGCGATGTGAACCAGGGCTACCCCCTCGCCCGGGTGGCGGTGACGGTGGCCGTGGTCACGATCGCGTCGCCCTACCTCAACCGGGCCTGGCGCCGGCTGGTGGTGTACTTGGTGGCGTTGGCCTCAGTCAGCACCGTGGTCGTCGGGGCCGGCCTTCCCTTCAACGTCATCGTCAGCCTCGCCCTGGGATGGGGCATGGCTGCAGGCGTCAATCTGATCTTCGGTTCGCCCGTGGGCCTTCCCTCCCCGTTCGAGGTCGGCGATTCGCTGGCCGATCTCGGGGTGGATATGGCCGACATCGCTGCCATCCAGGATCAGGTATGGGGGGTAGCCCGGTACTCGGGCCGAGGTGAGGGCGGGTCCGACCTCGACGTGTCGGTGTACGGACGCGACGCCGCCAGCGCCCAGTGGTTGGCCAAGGTCTGGAGGTTCTTCGTCTATCGCGACTCGGGGCCCACCCTGCAGTTGACCCGGCTCCAACAGGTCGAGCACGAGGCCTACCTCACGCTGGTGACCGGGCATCTGGGCGTCCGCGCTCCGAGGATCGTCGCCTCGGGTATCGGCGGTCCCGCCCGCGACGCCCTGCTGGTGACCGAGCCGCCGCCCGGCCGGCCGTTTGGCGAGCTCGAGGCGAGCGACGTGTCCGACGCCGTGCTCGACGCCGTGCTTTCGACCATGCTCGAGCTCCGCAGGGCCGATGTGTCCCACGGTGGGATCAGTCCCCGGGCCCTGCTCATGGGCAGCGACGGCTCGGTTGGCCTGACCGACTTCAGGAAGGCCTCATCCGGTGCCCCCTCGAGGCGCCTCGACCTCGATCTGGCCGGCGCCATGGCCACCTGCGCGCTGGTCGTCGGGGCCGAGCGGACAGCGGAGGCGGCACACCGCACCCTCGACGGGCCCACCATGGAGGCGGTCTTGCTGTGCCTGCAACCGGCCGGCCTCGACCCGCTGGTAATCAAGGCCGTCCATCACGACAAGGAGCTGCTGAAGACCCTCCGAGAGCGCTGTGCTTCGAAGGCCGGCGTCGAGCTTCCCGAGCTGACCGAGCTGAAGCGGGTCAGCATCACCAACCTGGTGCTCATCGTGGGCTCCATCATCGGGATCTGGGCATTGGTCGGCGTGCTGGCCGATGTCTCGAGCTCGTTCAGCACGTTGGAGGGCGCGGCGTGGGGGTGGGTGGCGGTGGTGTTCGTCTTCAGCCAGGTGCCCAACTTCGCCAAGGCATGGGCCCTCACTGGTGCGGTGCCGGGCGAGATGCCGCTCGGAGCGGTGACCCAGCTGCAGTTCGCCAACAACTTCACTGCCCTGGTGGGCGGGGCCATGGGCACCTTGGCCATGACCATCCGGTTCTTCCAAAGACGGGGCTACGACGCCACGGTGGCCGTCAGCGCCGGCGTGCTCGACAGCACCGTGAGCTGGGTGGTCAAGGGCCTGCTGTTCTTGATCTCCCTCCCGTTCGCCATCGGCTCGCTCGACTTCGGCAACAAGCAGACCGAGACCGGGAGCGGCAACGAGGTGTGGATCGTCCTCGCCGTCGTGGTCGGCGTCGGGGTCCTGGCCGGGGCGGCGTGGTTCATCCCCAAGATCCGCCATCTGGCGGTCGACAGGCTCAAGCCCCACATCCTGTCGGCGTGGTCGAACCTGAAGACCCTGGCCCGCCAGCCCCGCAAGCTGGTGGCCGTGGTCCTGGGCAACGTGGGCGCACAGCTCTTCATCGCCCTGGCTCTCGGCGCCGCGCTCCATGCCTTCGGCCAACACCTGTCGCTGCCCGTATTGTTCGTGGTGATCACCCTGGCGTCGATGGTGGGGGCCGTGTCGCCGGTCCCTGGCGGCATGGGCCTGGTCGAGGCCGGCATGATCGCCGGACTGTCGGCTGCCGGGATCCCTCAGAACGCCGCCGTCGCTGCCGTGTTCACCCAGCGGCTCTTCACCGCCTACCTGCCCCCCATCTGGGGTTGGTTCATCATGGTGTGGATGCGCCGCAAGGACCTTATCTGAGGGGTCCGTAGGTCCCGGTGACAAGGTGACAAGGACCTCATCTGAGGGGACCTACTGGGATCCGGGAGGCAGAGACGTCACGTGACCGGGCCCCGAGCTCCGCTCCACCACCCCCTCGACGAACCGGGCGTAGCGGTCGACGATGATCGGCCAACGGAACCGCGCGTCGACATAGGAACGGCCCAGGACCCCGAGCTCGGCTCGGAGGACGCCGTCGTCGGCCAACCGGTCCACCGCCACCTCGAACTCGCCGTACCCCCCGAACACCAACCCGCCACCCGATCGCCGGCAGTGCTCGCTGGTCGCCGCGCAGGCGGCATTGGACAGCACCGGCGTTCGGGCACTCCACGCTTCGGCCAGCACCAGTGAGAAGGCCTCCCATGGGGAAGGTGAGACGAGGGCGACCGCATGGCGGAGCAGGGCCCACTTCGTGGCGTCGTCAACCGGCCCGAGGACGTCGATCTCGGGGTGGGGTTCGAGCGCCTCCACCACCGGGCCGGCGAACACCAGCCGCAGCGGTCCCCGGCGGCGGTCCTTGTAGGCGGCGAACAGCGAGGCGAGCAGCCGACTGCCCTTGTGGCCCTCCACACGCCCGAGGCACAACAGGTAGGGCTCCGGTCGCACCGAGCTGGCGCATCCCTCGGTGTCGGGGTCCGGGTCGTCGACACCGAGGCCGAGCAACAGCTGTGAACGCTCGGCGACGGGAAACGTGCGCTGGACCAGGTCTCGTTCGGCCGTCGTCTGGAAGACCAGTCCGCAGGCTGCAGCGAAGACCCGCGGGAAGACGGGAAGCAACAGGGCCGGCTCGTCGTGGGCAGCGGGATGCAAGATGGTGGGGAGCGTGACCCGGTCGATGACCCTGGCCGTCGGGTAGTACAGGTAGGGGTAGAAGGCGAGGGCGTCGGCCGCCGACCCGAGCGCCGCCTCGGCGAGATCGGGGCAGACCGGGCCCTGGAGGTCGAGCCACCGCTCGGCGTCGGCGGTACTGGCGTGAGTGGGGTCGGCCAGCAGGGCGGCCGAGAGGGGATGGAACGCGGGCTCCCGTCCCCGGACCGAGGCGAAGCGCCGGACCAGCACCCCATTCACCAGCTCCTCCCCGGGCGGGTACTCGTTGTCCCAGGTGACGAAGTCGCGGGCGCAGGTGGTCAGGATCTCGACCGACCAATCCCGCTGGGCAACCAGGTGCTCGGCCAGGAGCCGGGCCGCCGTCTCTGCCCCGCCGATGATGTCGGGCCCGTAGCGGGGGACGACGAACGCCAGGTTCACAGGATCGCGGGGCGGCACAGGATCCCGGAGCGGTACAGCATCGCCGCTCGGGTCACGCCGCGTAGGCGGACTCGAGCGCCGATGCGAAGCTGGCTCGCACCCGCTCGAGGGAGAACGAGGCCACCCGCTCCGTTGCTCGCTGGGCCAACGCGGCACGCAACCGGTCGTCGGTGGCCACCCGGTCGATGGCCGCCGCCACCAGGGCCGGGCTCTTCTCCGGGAGGACCAGCCCGGCGCCGTCGACCGTCTCGGGCACGGCGGTGGAGGTGTGGGCCACGATCGGGACCCGGTGGTACATGGCCTCGAGCAGGGGTACGCAGAAGCCCTCGTGGTTGGAGAGGCACACGAACACGTCCGTGGCCGCGTAGTAGGCGATCAACTCCTCATGGGTCACCGACCCGGCGATCTCGACCGCGCCGAGCAGGCCGAGCTCGTCGGCGAAGCGCTCGACCGCCACCCGGTAGTCCTCGCTGATGGCCCCGCCCACCAGGCGGAGCCGAGCCTTGCGGTCATAGAGCTGCCGGTAGGCGGCCAGCGCCTTGACCAGGTCGTGCTGGGCCTTGTGGGGGGAGACCTTCCCCACGAACAACAACGAGGTGCCGCCGTCGGCCTGTTCGGCCGCCAGCCGGGCGGCGAGGACCGGATCGGGCTGGCCGGCGAAGTTCTCCAGGTCGATGAGCAGCGGCACCGTGGTCGTGGACGGGTACCCGGCGTCGATGAGCTCCTGTTCGTTGAAGCGGGAGTCGGCCACGGCGAACTCGGTCACCGGGGCCAGGGCGTCGAGCTGGGCGCGCCCCCACCGGACCTCCTCGCCCACCGCCGGGATCCACGGCTCGAGCAGGTCGGCCGGCGTGATGTTGTGGTAGTTCACGAACTTGCGCTCGCTGCGGTCCCGGAAGATGTCCCCGACCCCGCTCCCGATGGACAGCTGGTAGAGGAGCACCCGGTCCGACGACGACCGGTCGGCCAGCCGTTCGACCGGGTAGCCGAAGTCGAGCCGGTCGGCGGTGGCGTTCCCGTAGTAGATGTCGGACTGGAAGCCGCGGTTGCGCAACAGGTCGCGGAGCTGGACGACGTGGCCCCCGATGGCATCCCTGCTGGCCAGGGAGGGGATCACCTGGTCGATCCGCCGGGGCGGCATCAGATGAGCGCGCCGCCGCCCGGCGTCTCGAGCGAGGGCATGGCGGGGACCTCCCCGGTGTTGCCCGTCGAGCGGGGCCGGAAGCTGACTTCCAAGGGGAGGCGCACCCGGCCGGTCGACCGTCCGGGATTGGCCACCTCGAACTGGGTGACCTGGTCCTTCCAGTCGAAGACGGCCACATCGGTCAGGCTTCGGATCCCGACGCTCACCGCGTAGGTGCCATCGAGCAGCGGGACCTCGGCGAAGTCGAACCGCATGGCCCCTCCCCCGAGGGGCACGTCCATCTGGTAGCCCAGGTCGTCGGGATCGGAGGAGAACACCAATTCGTTCTTGTCGTCGTAGATGGCGATGGAGGCCACGGCGTTGGGGACAGGAGCCAGGGTTTCGAGCTCGGCCGTGACGGTCAGGGACTCGCCCGGGTAGAGATGGGGTCGGGACCCGCTCCCCCCATGCTCGACCTGTACGGTGCCGATGGCCAGGACGTTGGTCCCATGCGGGACCTCGGTCTCGAACCCCTCGTTCATCCCCACCCCGAGCAGGTCGGCCAGGAACACCCGGATGCCCTCGCCCGGCTCGTCGACGGAGATCACCTTGCCGTGGTTGATGACCATGACCCGCTCGCAGTTCTGGCGGATCACGTCGGTGGAATGCGAGACGACCACGATGGTCCGGCCCTCCTGTTGGAACTTCTTCACGTAGTCGAGGCACTTGCGCTGGAAGGCGGCATCGCCCACGGCCAGGACCTCGTCCACCAGGAGCACGTCGGGCTCCACGTTCACGGCCACGGCGAACCCCAACCGGACGTACATGCCCGACGAGTAGTACTTCACCTGGTTGTCGATGAACTGCTCGAGCTCGGCGAAGGCCACGATGGAGTCGAACCGCCGCTCGATCTCGGCGTGGGACAACCCGAGCAGCGACCCGTTCATGTAGATGTTGTCCCGGCCCGACAGCTCCTGTTGCATGCCCGCCCCCAACTCGAGCATGGCAGCCAAGTTCCCACGGACCCGCACCTCGCCCGAGGTCGGCTTCAGGATCCCGGCAATGCATTTGAGCAGCGTCGACTTGCCCGAGCCGTTCCGACCCAGGATCCCGAACGTCGTCCCCGCGTCGATCTCCACGCTGACATCCCGGAGGGCCCAGAAGGGCTCGTACGGCATGCGGCCGCCGTGGACCACCCGCTCTTTGAGCGAGGTGTACTTCTCGTTGTAGAGGCGGAATTGCTTGGAGAGGTCGGTGACCTCGATGGCCGCGGGCATCCCTACAGCTCCTCGGCGAAGTTGCCCTCGAGCTTGCCGAAGACGACCAGGGCCAGGATGAAGAGCACGGAGACCACCGCCAGCTCCACACCAAGGCCGAGGGCATAGCCCCCCATACCGGAATGGGGCAGTAGCTGGTAGGTGTTGCCCTGGTACACGTATGACGTTTTGCCGTAGATGGCCCGCTGGAAGGTCATGGCGATCGGGGTGATGGGGTTGGCCAAGAACAGCCAGACGAGGTGGTGCGCCTTGAGCTGCTTGGAGACCTGTCCGTACGAGTAGACGATCGGGGTCAGCCAGAACCAGGCCATGAGCACCACCTCGGTGAGGTGCTGGGTGTCCCGGAGGTACACGTTCACGGCGGAGAGGAAGATCGAAAGCGCGCCGGTGAAGACCAACAGCACCACCAGCGCCAGCGGGACGAGGGGCAGGTACTGGTATGCCGGTGAGATACCGAACGCCACCAAGGCGATAACCATCACCACCAGCTGGATGAGGAAGAGGAAGAAGGCCACGCCCACCTGGGAGAGGGCCAGGAGCTCCCTCGGGAACGCCACCTTCTTCACGATGCCGGCCCGGCCCACCACCACGCCGGTGGCGCTCATGGCGGCCACGTTGAACAGGTTCCAGACCAACAACCCGGCGAACAGCCAGATGGCGAAGAGGGGGATGGTGCTCTTCGTGATCACCTTGAAGATCAGGTAGTAGATGGCCAGCACCAGCGCCGGGTTGAGCATCGACCAGAGGTACCCGAGGACCGAGCTCTTGTACTTGACCTTCAAGTCGGTGCGGACGAAAAGGATGAGGAGCTCCCGCGATCGCCAGATCGCCTTGACTCTGGCCAGCAGCTGAAGGTCGGCGCTGACCACCGACACCGTCTCGCTACGGCGCCGGACCGGGACCGTGAGCCGCTCCTGGTCCTGGGCGGCCTGGGCCACCGCCTCGCCGCCCATCGCGCTGTCTGAGGCTGCGTCGTCAGAAGCCGGGGGCGCCGGCTCCGCCGAGCGGATGCTCACGGGGCGATGGCCTCCGCGGTGGCCTTGCCGTCTTCGAGGATGTCCTTTTGGATGACTTCGTCGATGAAGCCGTACTCCTTGGCCTCGTCGGCCGTGAACCAACGGTCCCGGTCCGAGTCGGCCTCGATCCGCTCCACGGGCTGGCCGGTGTGGAAGGCGATCCGCTCGGCCATCATCCGCTTCAGGTAGATGATCTGCTCGGCCTGGATGGCGATGTCGGCCGCCTGTCCCTGCATCTGGCCCGAGGGCTGGTGCATCAGGATCCGGCTGTGCGGGAGGGCGAAGCGCTTACCCGGCGCACCGGCGCACAGGAGGAACTGTCCCATCGAGGCGGCCAGGCCCACACAGGTGGTCCGGACGTCCGGCCGGACGTACTGCATGGTGTCGTAGATGGCCAGGCCGTCGGTGACCGAGCCCCCGGGTGAGTTGATGTAGACCGAGATGTCCTGGTCGGGGTCCTCGGCCTCGAGGAGGATGAGCTGGGAGCACACCAGGTTGGCCGTGTTCTGGTCGATGGCCGAGCCGATGAAGACGATGCGCTCCTTCAACAGCCGCCTGAAGATGTCGGCTCCGGCCCCGATGTCGGCATCGGGGCCCGCGGCCAGCACGTCGGGCGTCGCGGAGGTGGGCACACCGGCGAGGGTGGCAGCGGGGGGTCGGCGAACATCGCCACTGAAGTGGTCCATAGGCGTAAAGCCTACTTGGTCGCCGCTTCCGCTCGTGGCAGCCCCACCGGGCCGAGGACCGCCCTCATCCCTCCCCCGCGCCGGTACCGGCCACCGCCCGCAACGTCTCGACCAGCGTCTTCCCGGCAGACTCGATGGCCAGGCGCCGCAGCTGCTCGTCCGCACCGGCCGTCGCCCGTTGCCGGGCCTCGGGGTCGACGAGCACACCCCGTACCGCCGCGGCCACCTGGAGCGGGCCGGTCCCCGAGAGGAGCACGCCCACGCCGCCGAGAACCTCGGCCACGGCACCGGCGTCGTGGGCCACCACGGGCACGCCCTGGCGCATCGCCTCGACCAGGGGCACGCCGAACCCCTCGTGTGCCGACAGCATGACGAGCACGTCGGCCGCCTCGTAGCAGGCGGCCAGCGTGGCGTCGGAGATGCCGCTGAGGAACGAGACGGCGCCGTCCAGACCGAGCTCGGCGACATAGTGGCGGAGGGCCGCCGCATAGTGCGGCTCCGCCGGGGAGCCGACGATCACCAGGGTGGCCGACGGGTCGGCCGTCATCCGGTAGGCGAAGAGGGCGGCGATGGCCAGGTGATGGGCCTTGTTCGGGACCAGGCGCCCGACCGACAGCCATGTGGTCGAACCGGTGGCCGCCTGGAGCCGGTCCCGGAACCCGGGGTCGGCCGGCGGGAGCGGCCGGCCTGCGGTCAGCACGGGGATCACTGCGGTCGACGGGCACCCGGCCGAGGCCAGCTCGGCTCGATCGAATTCGGAGACGGCAATGCCCAGCGTGGCTCGCGGAGCGACCAGTGAGAGCTGGCGGAGGCAGGCGGCCTGGATCTGGGTGATCCCCAGGTTCCAGGGGGCGAAGAACTCGGGGGGCGTGACGCTGTGGTAGTTGAGGACGAGGGGCTCGTCCCGTTGCCGCAGCCACCCGGCCATGGCCGACTGGGTGGCGAACTGGTAGACGAGGACGTCCCCCGGCTCGGCCTCGTCCTCGTAGTCGACGTAGGGGGACGTCTGGTCCGACGTCTGCGGGTCGGGAACCTCGGAGTAGATCTTCGACGGTACGCCCGCTCGGCGGAGGAGATCCCTGAGGGCCATGGCGTGCTCCCCCACGGCGTCGTGACGGTGCAACATGGGGACGAATTGGTGGATGGCCGCCACTAGCGACGCCGTCCCACCACGGCGTGGGTGTTCTCGGCGCCCTCGGGCCGGTGCCAGACCACGTCGACCAGGCCGGCTCGCTCGAGTACGGCCGTCCACGTCTCGGGCCGGAAGGGACGGCCGGGCGCGAGGTCGGCGACCGTCACCGGGCAGGCGTCGGCCCAGGCCTGCTGGTCCATCGGGAGCACGGCCACCGTGGCCCCCGGCGCCGTCTTGTCCACGGCCAGCTCGGCCAGGAGGAGCTTCCCTGCGACATCCAGCCGGTCGATGGTTCCGCTCAGGACCAGGCCGGCCAGGTCCCCGCCCGCCGCCTCGGCCAGGCGATCGACCACCTCCCCCAGTGCCACCGCCGGGTTCCCGCCGCCGGCCCAGACCCGTTCGGGCCTCGGATCGATCCCGCTGGCCTGGTAGCCGGCCGCGGTCAGGGCCCGAAGCAGCGAGCCGTCGCTCGACTCACCGTGGACGACCGGTCCCTCCACATCGGGAGGAGGGAACCAACGGTCGAGGCGGTCGGCCCAGGGGCCGATGTCCGGTTCGGGGGCGTCGCGGGCCATGTCGGGGAACAGCCGGGTGAAGGCGTCGCCGCGTTGCTCGAGCCGGTCGACCCGTGCCGCCAGGTAACGGAGGGCGTCCCACGCCGCGGTGAACTGGGCGCGGGCGGCCTCCGACCCGCCCTCTACGGCACTGGCCGTGGCCGACCTCGAGTCGGCGGCGAGCACGTCGGCCAGGGCGGCCACCACGTCGCCCATCATGCGCTGGCCCACCTGGGCCGAGCGCCCTCGGGCCCACAGGTCTCCGGGCAGCCCACCCCAGGGCGGGAGGACGGCGCGCCGATCGGGGGGCGGCTGCGGGTTGAGCCGGCTCATGGACTCCTCGAAGTTGAAGCGGTGGGAGCCGGCCGGAGCCAGACGGGCGAAGGCGCCGAGGAGCTCGGCCTCCACTCCGTCGACCTCGGAGGGTGCGCCCCTGGACGAGGTATCGCCCGGCCCGCCCGCGCCGTCAGGTTGGTTGTCGGGCATGCCGTCTCCCCGGTTGGCGCAACGCGTCGACGACCCTAGTCATCGCCCCGTCGTTGAGCGAGGGTCGCCGCCCGCGCTCGACCACCTGCTCGAGGAAGTTCGAGTACCGGTCGATGATCGAGGGCCATCGGTAGTAGTGGTCGGTGTACGACCGGCCCGCCTCGCCCAACGACGTGCTGAGCGCGCTGTCCTCGACCAGGCGGTCCACGGCCACCTCGAAGGAGCGGTACGAGTCGAACCACAGGCCGCCGCCCGATCGCCGACAGTGCTCCATGGTGGCCGCGCAGGTGGCGTTGACCAGGACCGGGACCCCGAGCGTCCACGCCTCCAGCAGCACCAGGGAGAACGACTCGTAGGCCGACGACGACACCATGGTGGTGGCACCGGCCAGGATGTCCCACTTGTCCGCCTCGGACACGGTTCCGGTCACCACGATGTCGGGATGGTCCGGCGCCCTGGCCGAGACCGGACCCACGAAGGCGAGCGCCAGGTCACCAGGCCGGCGCTCCTTGTACCGGGCGAAGAACTCGGCCAGCATCGAGCATCCCTTGTGCTCGTCCACTCGGCCGAGGTAGCAGAGGTAGGGGCGGTCGCCCAGGCCCAGGACCTCCCCACCCGGCCGGCCGGCACCGGAGGGGTCGTTGACGCCCAGGCCCAGCACGAGCTGGGGCTTGGCCCCGACCGAGAAGACCTGTTCCACCAGGTCGCGCTCGGCCTGGGTGTGGTACACGATGCCGCCGACGTCCCGGTAGGTGTGGCGGAAGGCCCGGAGGTACAGGGCGGCCTCGTCGTGGGCGGCGGGGTGGAGGACGGTCGGGACCCGGGCGGCGGCGACGCCGTCCACGCTGGTGGCGAACAGGTAGGGGTAGAAGCCCATGACGTCGCTGTCGCTGGCCGACACCGCCTCGATGAGCTCGGGGCACTGGGGCCCGTTCAGCGCCACCCACTGCCGGGCCTCGCGCAAGCTGGCCGTGGACGGGGAGATCCGCAGCATTCCGTCGAGAGCGAAGTAGTCGGGCAGGCGCCGGCTGGCGGTCGGGAACCGCCGGACGGTCACGCCGTTCAGATCGGACGAACCAGCCGGCTCGCTGTTCTCCCATGTCAGATGATCGAGCGAGCAACTGGTGAGGATCTCGACCGACCAGTCCGGCCGCAGGCACAGCCGTTCGGCCAGCATGCGGGCCGCCGTCTCCGCTCCCCCGATCACCTCGACCCCGTATCGCGGCGTGACCAGCGTCAGCTTCATGGAGCACACAGCTCGTGTCCGTCGAGCGCCTGCAGCACCTCGACGAACCGGTTCCGGGTTCGATCGGCTTCGAAATCGCGCAGTCGGCGACGACCCAGCGCCACCAGCGAACCGGTCAGCCCGGCGTCGGACCGGACCCGGTCGATGGTGGCGGCAACCACGCTCGGCCGCTTGGCCTCGAGGAGGACCCCGGCCGGTCCGACGGTCTCGGGCACGGCTCCTGCGGCGAAGGCCACGATGGGCAGGTCGAACTGCATCGCCTCGAGCAGTGGGATGCAGAAGCCCTCGTGCTCCGAGAGGCACACAAAGACATCGGCGGCTCCGTACCAGGCGGCGAGCTCTGCCGACGTGAGGTGCTCGCCGTGGACGACGGCCCCGGCCAGCCCGAGCTCGGCGGCCAGGTCGACGATGGCGTCGGCATACCCACCGGTGATGGCCGGCCCGACCAACAAGAGGCGGGCCTTCGGGTCGTACCAGCGACGGTAAAGCCAGAGGGCCTGGACCAGCTCGTGCTGGGCCTTGTTGGGCGAGAGGCGGCCCACGAACAACACGACGGTGCCCCCGTCCGCCCGGGCGGCGAACGCTGCTTCCGTTCCGGGGTCCGGGGTCTGCGACCACTGGGCCACGCTGACCAGGATGGGAACGACCACGGTGGAAGGGCAGCCGAAAGAGGCCAGTTCGTCCGCGCTGAACTGCGAATGGGCCACGCCCAGTGCTGCCCGTGGGGCCAGGGCGGTGACCTGGCGGCGCGCCTCGGTCACCTTGTCGGCCGTGTGCGGCTCCCAGGGGGCGTAGAACGACGCCGGCGTGATGTTGTGATAGTCGAGGACGAGGGTCTCGGGCCGGCCGAGCAGGAACTCGGCCACCGGTGACCCGGTCGACGCTTGGTAGATCAGCACGTCCCCCGGGCGCGACCGCCGGGTGTACTCCTCGAAGTAGCTCGCTTCGTGCTGGAGCTCGTCGTGGGCCGCCTCCACGTAGATGTCCGACTGCCAGCCCTCGGCGCGGAGGGCGTCCCGCAGGGCCAGCGTGTGGTCGCCGGTGGCGTCCCGGGGCAGCAGGGCCGGGACGAACTGATGAACGGCGGTCACCGCTCCCGCGCCGCCACCAGCACGTACTCGGCCGGTCCGAGCACGAGCTCGTTGACCGCATCGATGGCCGCGTTGATGGCCGCGGCGTCGCCGTTCGACCCGGACACCTTGGCCAGTCGGCGATCCTCGCCCCCGGTGTGGACGGCGACCGACTGCACGCCGTGGCCGGCCAGCAGGTACGACCAGGTTGCTGCGTGCAGCGGTCGTCCCGGGGCAAGGTCGGTGACGAGCGACGGGGCCGACCGCTGCCAGGCCTCTGGCGTCGCCGAGGCCAGGACCAAGACGCCGCCGACGGCCAGCCGACCGGCGGCCAGTCGCACCAGCCGATCGCGCTCGTTGGCGTGCAGCCACTGCACCGACCCGGTGAGGATGATGGCCCCGAGGGCCTCCTCGGCCACCACCTCGAGGTGGTCGAGGACCGACTCGGCCCGGACGTCCAGGCCCCGCTCGATGCCGGGCTCGACCGTCGGCTCGCTGGGCTCCACCCCGTAGGCGTCGATGCCCGCCCCCACCAACGCCTCCACGAGCGACCCGTTGCCGCACTCCCCGTGGAGCACCCGGCCGCGCACGCCTTGGACGGCATCGATGGCGGTCGGGGCCCACCACGACGAACCCGCGTCGACGGTGGGTACGGCCGACTCCGGCAACTCCGGGGCCGCCATGCCGTCGACCGTCGCCTCGAGAACCTCGATGTGGTCGACCACCAGGTGCAACATCCGCGACACCGACCAGGCGAACCGCACGATCTGGTGGACGACGAAGTTCATGTACCAGCTGGTCGACTTGCGGATCAGCCGCTTGACGTAGACGCCCACCGCCTTGTTGGACAGGACGGGGACGGCCGTGTCCACGAAGGCGGCCCCGTCCACCAGGGCCAGCGTCTCGCGGAGCCGCGCCTTCCCCTGCATGCCCACGGGGGAGAATTCGAGGAACAGCTCGTCGAGCTCACGCTCGAGACCGGCCGGCAGGTCGCCCGAGGCCCGCCGCCGCTTGACCTCGGCGTCGATGTCGGCCATCACCTCGGCCAGGTATTGGGCTCGGCCGGCGGCGTCGAGGGTCTCCGGATGCAGTGTGGCGGGGGCGGCTGACGGGGCTGCGTCGGGGTCGGCCGACGAGCGGGCGACCTGGTCCTGCACGTCCCCGGTCTCACCGTCGGTAGGGATCGACACCACGCTTGTCCATTCCTTTCGTCCGGCGCCCTCGAGCGCCATGCTCGTCCGGCGCCCTCGAGCGCCATGCTCGTCCGGCGCCCTCGAGCGCCATGCTCGTCCGGCGCCCTCGAGCGCCATGCTCGTCCGGCGCCCTCGAGCGCCATGCTCGTCCGGCGCCCTCGAGCGCCATGCTCGTCCGGCGCCCTCGAACGCCAAGGCCTTGCGCGCCCGAGGCCATGGGGCTCCGCCGACTATAGCCAGCGCCAGTAGGCTGACCCCGCCGCGGGCGTGGCGGAATTGGCAGACGCGCCGGGTTTAGGTCCCGGTCCCCTCGGGGATGGGAGTTCGAGTCTCCCCGCCCGCACAGGTGGTTTGAGCTGGGGATCTGCTGATCCGGTCGCCTGCCCTGGCAGCTCAGCCAGACCCTGTGGCGAACTCGACGCTGACCCTTGGTCGTTCCCTGAGGACGAGTGGCTAGCGGCAATCGGGGCGAGCGTCCGGCCGACGACTTGGTACCACTACTGGCGCAACGTCGACGCCCACATTGGACCCGCCCTCGGGGTCGGTCCAACTCCGGGGTTTGACCCCGAGCCCCCAGCGCTCGGCGAAGAGGGGGAGTCGCGCGTGGATATTGGTCGGATCAGGTCAGGCCCGCGGGCTTGGCGCGCATCCAAGAATTGGGCAGCTCCGATCGCACGGATTGCCATTGGCAGCCCCTAGTTATGGTTAGTCCCCGGGGGCGGAGGACAAGGGGATTACGTTCCCTGGGCTGATGGCCTTGGTGACTGGCCTTGGTGACCAGATTGCCTAGCCAGTTCGCTCTGGCTGTAAGACGCATGCTGAAGATCTTCTCATTGGCACACCACCAGGCGGCGGCCCAATCGCAGGGCAGGAGCTCTCCGCGGTTGACGAGCTCGTAGGCGATCCCCCGAGAGATGCCGAGCAACTCCGGCCGCTCGGGAAATTCAGCCCGCGGGCTTCCGGCACAGGAGAGCCAGCAGGTAGCACGAGGCGGCGTCGTAGTAGATGCCGTTGTGGGCGGCCACCTCGGACCGGTTGAAGACGCCGCCGGCCACGCCCGTGCCTCCCCAGTTGAGGCCGCGGGCAGCGACCACCTCGAAACCGGCCGCCACCACCTTGGCCGTGAGGGCATCGAGGGTGTACTCCACCTTGTGGTCGGGGTCGATGAAGGCGTCCTGCTCGAGCCGGCACACCGCCGCGTTCGGGGTGTCGAGGGCCAGGTGGCCGCCGGGCTCCAGGACCCGGAACGCCTCGGCCAGGGCCACATCCCCCTCAGCCTCGGTCACGTGCTCGATCGACTGGCCGCTGTAGACCAGGCCCACCGATCGGTCGTCGGCGAAGGACAGATCGGACATGGACCGGTACTCGTAGTGGATGGTGCCCGTAGCCGTGTGCTGGTCGCCGTAGGCCTCGGACCGGTACAGGTCGTGGCGGCGATCCTGGGGCAGGTCGACGATGACCAAGTCGTCGAAGGGGTAGGGGTAGCCGAGCACCACCAGGGCCCCCCGCCCGTCGGCGGTGTGCCCCCCGCCGATGTCGATGATCCGCCGGGCCGGCGGGAGGCCGACGACGAACTCGCACCGGCTGGCGTGGAGCGAGGTGAAGAACGAGGACTCGCCGTAGGGGACCTGGGTGCGGTACTCGCTCGAGCCCCGGATCCGGTCGGCCACGTCGGCACGAGACCACACCCCCGACCGGATGGCTCCGGCGTAGTGGTCCCAGGCCGCCGGATCCGGGTCGCGGCGCAACAGGACGTTGTAGGCCACCCGGACGGCCTCCCGGGGCGCCAAGCGCTCGTATGGCAACGCCCGGACCCGGGCCAGCTCCCGCCCCGCCCGCTGGAGCAAGCGCGTCGGCAACGGCGCGGCAGCCCCGGCGCCGCCCGTCGCATCGGCACTGGTCATGGGGGTAACCGGTTGGTCGGGGAGGCAGAACGCGACGTCATCGGATCAGTGCTCCGGTCTTGCTGAGGCAACGGAATTGGGCAATGCTTCCCGGGTTCCGGCGTGGCGTCAACACAGGACTAGGCAACGGCTCGGGAGGCCATGATGGGTGTGCTCGACGGCAAGGTAGCGATCGTCACCGGGGCGGGACGGGGCATCGGGCGCGAGGAGGCCCTGTTGCTGGCCTCCGAGGGCGCCAAGGTCATCGTGAACGACGTGGGGGCCTCCCTGCAGGGAGAGGGCGGCGACGAGTCCCCGGCCCACGAGGTCGCCGACCTGATCGCCGAGCAGGGGGGCACGGCCGCCGTCAACGGCGACGACGTCAGTTCCTGGGAGGGGGCCAAGGCGCTGGTGCAACAGGCGGTCGACACGTTCGGGCAACTGAACATCCTGGTCAACAACGCCGGCATCATCCGGGACAAGATGACGTTCAACCTGGAGGAGTCCGACTGGGACGACGTCATCCGCGTCCATCTGAAGGGCCACTTCGCCACCGCCCATCACGCCGCCGTCTACTGGCGGAACCTGGCCAAGGGGGGCAACGGGATCACCGGCCGGATCATCAACACCTCGTCGGAAGCCGGCCTGTTCGGCAGCCCGGGCCAGGGCAATTACGGAGCAGCCAAGGGGGCCATCCTCACGCTGACGTGGGTGCTGGCCCGCGAGCTCGAGCGCTACGGGGTCACCGTCAACGCCATCGCCCCCCGGGCCCGTACGAGGATGACCGAGAACGTCTTCAGCGCGTCGGCCCCGGTCGCCGGCCAGTTCGACCACTGGGACCCCCGCAATGTGGCCCGGCTGGTCGGCTTCCTCGCCTCCGACGAGGCCTCCGACGTGAACGGCCAGGTCTTCGTGGTCTTCGGTGGCAACATCTGGGCCATGGGCAGCTTTCAGCCCGTCGGCGAGGTCCACCGGGACGCGATGTGGACCATCGAGGAGCTGGCCGAGGCCAAGGGTGAGCTGTTCAAGAACGCCCCGTCGCAGATCCCGCCCTTCGCCGTTCTCTGATCCCCTCCGCACCGGCTCGGGCGGCGTCGCGCTCCGAGCTGGGCCTCGATCACGTGGCCGGTCGGCCCCGGCCATGGGACCTTCCCGACCGGGAGCGGATCGACGCCTGGATGGCGCGGATGCCGTCGTCGAAGCCGGGCTGGTCCATCGACCACTGCTGGGCCTCGAGCTCCAGCGCCGCTGCCGTCTCGACGTCGGGCAGCGACTGGCTGGCCCGGAGGGTGGCCTTCGCCCTGGCCACCAGCGGGCGGGAGCGACCGGCCGCCCGGCGGGCCAAGCGGTGGGCCCTGTCTTCCAGGTCGGCCTCGTCCACACACCGCCAGGCCAAGCCGGCCGTGACCGCATCGTGGCCATCGAGCACGTCACCGCACAACACCAGGGCCGCCGCTCCCTGGCTGCCGATCCGGCGCTCCAGCCGCCACAGGTGACCACCACCGGGGTGAATGCCGACATCCAGGAAACGCGGGTCGAACCGGGCTCCGGGCGACACGAGGATCACATCACAGGCCAGGGGAAGGTTGACCCCGGCCCCGATGGTCGGCCCCCCGACCGCGGCGATGGTCGGGACCGGCGCCTGGTCGAGTGCCTCGAAGCCCCGATAGAGCTCCCGCAGCGGGACGTCCCGGGCCAGGAGCCCGTCGAGGGATCCCCCGGCGCAGAAGACGGGAGGGTCGGCGGAGAGGACGATGACACCGGCATCGTCGGCCAGGACCGAAGCGACGGCAGCGGCCAGGGCGTCGCTCAGCTCAGCCGAGAGGGCGTTGCGGTGTTCGGGGTCGGACAGGCGCACCGAACCGACACCGTCGCGGACCGACGCGGTCACCAGCGGCGCCGTGCTCACCGGGACTCCAGGGTCCGGGGCGGCATCAGGTACCGGCGTCCTGGCGCCATCAGTTGCGGGGCACGTCGCGCCACGACGCCTTCTGCCAGGGGTCGGGCTCCCGAGGAAGGCCGAGGACGCGCTCGGCGATGATGTTCTTGTTCACCTCGGTCGTGCCACCCTCGATCGTGTTGGCCCGGCTCCGGAGCATGCCCTTCACCTCGTAGGGCAGGGAGTCTGCGTACGGTTCGACGGGGTCACCGCGGTGACTGGCGCCAAGGCCCGATGCCACGGACCAGGCCATGGCATCGGCGCCCAACAAGTCGGTGGCCAGGTTCTGGACCCGCTGGTTGAGGTCTCCCTGGTGGACCTTGCCCACCGAGCTCTCCGGCCCGGGGGCACGGCCGGCCTTCACCCCGGCCCGGACCCGCTGGTTCGTCCAGTTGCGGATCCGCTCCTCGCTCAGCACCGCCATCAGCTTCTGTCGCACCCGCGGATCGTCCCAGCCACCGGGGCGGCCCCCGGCGCTGGTCCGCCGGGCCACCTGGACCAGGCGCTCGGCACCGCCGCCGCCGATCCGGTCCACGCCACCCGAGCCCGACCCGGAGACCATCTGGCGCTCACCCGACAGGGTTGCGTTCCCGACCTTCCACCCCTGGTTCACCTCGCCCACCCGCTGGCTGTCGGGGACCCGGGCCCCCTCGAAGAAGACCTCGTTGAAGTCGACCTCCCCGGTGATGTGGCGGAGGGGACGGACCTCGACGCCGGGCTCGTGCATGCCGATGAGGAAATAGGTGATCCCCTGGCGTTTGGGAGCCTCCACGTCGGTCCGTGCCAACAGCACACCGAAGTCGGCCAGGTGGGCCCACGTGTTCCATACCTTCTGGCCGGTGATCACCCACTCGTCACCGTCCCGCTCGGCCCGGGTGGCCAGCGACGCCAAGTCGGAACCGGCCCCGGGCTCGCTGAACAGCTGGCACCAGATCTCCTCGTTCCGCACGATGGGACCGAGGAACCGCAGCCGCTGCTCCTCGGTCCCGTAGGAGAAGAGCGCGGGAGCGGCCAGACTCAGGCCCAGCGGGTTGAGGCGACCGAGGTTGTACGGCGCCAACTCGACCTCGACGGTTCGGGCCTCGGAGGGCGTGAGCCCCGCGCCGCCGTAGGCCACCGGCCACGTCGGGGCGACCAGACCCGATGTGGCGAAGACCGGGTACCACGCCTCGTAGTCGGCCCGGGTCCGGACCTCCCGGATGGCCGCGGCGCCGCCCTGGTGCGCGGCGCGGCGCCAGGTCTCGGGCACGTGGTCTTCCACCCATTGGCGGGCGCGAGCGGCCAATTCCGCTGCCGGCAGACCGCTGGCGAACATCCGCTCGTCCGTCGGTTCCATCACCGTCCCTTGAAGTCCGGAGGGCGATGATCCTTGAAGGCGCCGAGGCCCTCGCGGAAGTCCTCGCTCCGCGAGGAGAGCTCCATGGCGAAACCCTCGTTGCGGAGCTGGTCCTCCAACGGGAGCGAGGCGCCGGCATGGAGCAGCCACTTGGTGAGCCCGAGGGCGACGGTCGGGCCGGCCGCCAAGGTGGCCGACAACTCGTCGGTCTCCCGCTTCAGGTCGGCGAGAGGCACGGCCCGGTGGACCAGGCCCCACTCCGCCGCCTCGGTCCCGCTCAGCTCGCGTCCGAGCAAGAGCAGTTCGGCCGCCCGGGCGGCACCGACCAGCCGGGGGAGCAACCAGGTGGCCCCGCTGTCGGGGGTGAACCCCCGGGAGGAGAACGGCTCCCACAGGCGGGCATCGACGGCGGCCACGGTGAAGTCGGCCGCGGCGGCGATCTGCAGGCCGACGCCCGCCGTCCACCCCTGGACGGCGCACACCACCGGGACCTGCACCGTGCAGAGCAGGGGGATGAGCCGGTGGGCCTGGGCGGGCAGGCGGCGCTGGATGGAGCCCGCCCGTGGCCGGGGGCGGTCACCGGTGTTTCGGGCCACGATGTCGGCGCCGGCACAGAAGTGGTCACCGGCGCCGGTGAGGAGGATGACCCGCACGGCCTCGTCACGGCCAGCGGCGTCCACCGAGTCGATGAGCCCGGCCATCATGGAGTCGCTGATGGCGTTGCGCACGGTGGGCCGGTCGAGCCGGAGCTCGAGCACCGAATCGTGCAGGTCGACCGACAAGCCGTCCACGGCATGGTAGGGCTCGCCGGTCATCGCAACGGCGCGGCCGTCCCGTCGGCGAAGTCGGAAGCGATGGCGCTGAGGGCTCCGCTCAGGTCGGAGGAGCCACCGGGCGGCCCGGGAAGCTCCACCGGGCCGTGCTCCCGGCTGGGGAGGAGGACGGTGGCATGGCCCGGAGTGGTGATCTCGCCCCGTTGGTTCTCGGCCCACACGTCGAGGTCGACCGCCGGCCTCCCCCCGTCGGACCGGTACTTCCTCGTCACCGTCCCGCGCAGCCACTGGGTATCGCCCACGAAGTTGAACTTCCTGAACTCACAGTCGAGCTTCCACAGCCAGGCGTCGTCGCCCATCCAGTCGGTACACAGGTGGATCAGCCACGTCTCCCGCATCCGCCCGTAGTCGAAGGTGGTCGGGTTCCCGGCCCGGCGGGCGAACTCGGGGTCCCAGTGGACCCGCTGCATCACATCGGGGACGTTGAGCTCGTCTCGATGGAAGAACCGGGGAATGCGCTTTCGGTTCTGGGCCCCCAGCCGGAGGGGCTTGACCCCGTACAGGCCCATGCCCATGCCGACGTGCCAGCAGATCATGTCGGTCACCGTCAGCGGACCCTTCACCATCGGACCGACCGAGTCGCCCACAGCCACGTCCTCCCACCAGCGGGTGGCCGAGCCCCTCGGCCCCTCTGTGGCGTACTGGGCCTCGATGGCGTCTATCTCCTCGTCGGCGTAGGGGCGGAGCTCGAGCTGGTCGTTTCGCTTCTTCTCCCGGGCCTTGGTCCGTTCGGTGCGGATCATCAAGCGGTACTGCCCGGAGAGGATCGCCCCGTCCTCGTCCCTGAACACCTGGCCCGTCCACTCGTGCACGGCGCGTTCGGCGAACTGGCTCGGCTTGTCGAGCACACCGACCAGCGCGTTGCGCCTCGCCACCCGGCGGCCAGGCCGGAGCGGGGCCCACCACTCGCGGGCGCTGGCCGAATAGAAGGCATGCACACCCCGGAGTGGGTCGCCCCGCATCAGCTCCCGCATTTCCGGGGCCACCTCGGTCACTTCGTCCACGCCGATCAGGGAGTCGCCCCCGACCAGGGGCGGGGGGGCAATGACCCCTTCCCACACCGAACCGGCGGCATGGTCCTCGTCCCACCACAGGGCGTTGTCGTCGCCGTAGCTCTCGGCCACATGGCGGAAGGCGTCCACCCCCGGCCTGGTGTAGTGGGGTGCCACCGGGTGGGGCTCGGGGATACCGATACGCTCCCGGAGCCGCTCGATCGCCTCGTCGGTGATCCTGCCCGCTTCACTCACGGCCCACCCCCACGAGGTCCTCGGACTTCCACCTGGGGGACAGGAAGGGTGGCACGGGCTCGATAGGGGGCAGACAGTGCGCGAACACGGCTACGACCATATCTCCCCGCGCCACGTCCGATCTCATATTGTATCCAAGCTCGGGCTCCGCGAGCCTGGCTTAGGGTAGGCGCCCATGCACATTGCCCTTCGATTGAACCTGTACCGGTCGGCCGAGTTGACCGTCCCCGTAGACCTTGTCCAAGCGGCGGACGACCTCGGCTACCACTCGGTGTGGAGCGCCGAGGCGTACGGCACCGATGCCCTGTCCCCTCTCGCCTATCTGGCCGCTCTCACCCGCCGGATCAAGTTGGGGACGGCCATCGCCCAACTGGCCGCCCGGCCACCGGCCACGCTGGCCATGCACGCCATGACCATCGACGCGTTGGCCGGAGGGGGCAGGGTCATCATCGGGGTCGGCGTGTCCGGGCCCCAGATCGTCGAAGGATGGTACGGCCAGCCCTGGGGCCATCCGACCGATCGGCTGCGGGACTACCTGGCCATCGTGCGCAAGGTGATCGACCGCCGGGCCCCGGTCACCCACGACGGCCCGGAGATCTCCCTCCCCTACCGGGGGCCGGGATCGATCGGGCAGGGCAAGGCCCTGCGCTCGATCCTGCATGCCTCGGCGCCGATCCCGCTATGGCTGGCCTCGGGCGGTCCTCGAAACACCGAGCTGTGCGCCGAAGTGGGCGACGGATGGCTGCCGATGGGGCTCGGTTCGGGCACCGCCCATGTTGACCAGCTCGAGACCGGATGGGAGAGACGGGGAGGCCGGCCTGCTGGTTTCGAGATCTTCACCGGCGTGTCCGTGCAGCTCACCGAGGACGTGGGCGCGGCCCTGGACCGGATGCGACCCCTGACCGCCATGTACGTTGGGGGCATGGGCAGCGCCACCCACAACTTCCATCGGGAGGCAATGGGCCGGAGGGGCTTCACCGAGGAGGCGCAGCGCATCCAGGAGCTGTGGCTGGCGGGACGCAAGGACGAGGCCGTGGCCGCGGTCCCGGACGAATACCTGGAGCAGACCGCGTTCATCGGCGACGAACAGCGCATACGCCGGCGCTGGGAGAGCTGGACACCTCCGGCGCTCACCACCGGTGTCATCGTCGATGCGCCCGGCATCGATGAGCTCCGTCTGCTGGCCGCGCTGCGGGACGGATCGTGAGCTTCGAGACCATCGTCGTCGATTCGCCGGCCGAGCACGTCGCCAGGGTCACCCTCAACCGGCCGGAGAAGCGGAACGCCATCTCGACGCCCATGCGGGTCGAGCTGCTCGATGCCCTCCGGGCCCACGATCAGGATCCCGGGGTGCGGGTCACGGTCATCCGGGGATCGGGATCCTGCTTCTCGGCCGGCTACGACCTTGCCGGCGGACCGATGATGGAGGAGGCGCCGTTCTACTCGGCGCCGGGTGACGGGCAGTGGGCCCGCCAGTGCAACGAGACCTGGTTCAGCCTCTGGGACCTGGCCAAGCCGGTGATCGCACAGATCCACGGCTACGCCATCGCCGGCGCCACCGAGCTGGCGTCGGCCTGCGACCTGGTCTATGTGGCCGACGACGCCGAGATCAGCTATCCGGTGGTGCGGGTGATCAGCCCGCCCGACTGGCAGTACCACACCGTGCTGCTGGGGATGCGCCGGGCCATGGAGCTCATCCTGACCGGGGATCCGATCTCCGGCATCGAGGCCGCCGCGATCGGTTTCGCCAACCGGTCGTTCCCGGCCGAGGAGCTCGAGGCATCGGTGCTCGCCGTGGCCGGTCGGGTGGCCGGGGTGCCGAGCGACCTGGCCCAGATCAACAAGCGCAGCATCCACCGGGCCTTCGACGTGTGGGGTGCCCGCGCCGCCATCCGGGCCGGCACCGAGCTCCAGGCCCTGGCCGGGCACACCCAGACGGCGGAGGCCAACCGCCAGGGATTGCTCGAGCGTATGAAGGACAGGATCCAAAAGGGCGACTAGCGCGGGGCTCGGGTCGGAGGAGTGCCGCTCGGGTCGGAGGAGGCGGGGAGGCACCTGGTCAGCCAGCTCGGGGCATGGGGGCGTGGGGAGATCCGGCCACCCGCCGATACCGTCTCACTCTGGCCACGAGAAAGTGCATACATTATCCAGTGACCCAGTGACGCCATCCGGGAAGGGCTGGCGCCGCGGCCAGAAGGCCGGGTACCGTCATCGCTCCGAACCCACGTCGTCCAGGGTCGGGCTCGTGCAGATCGAAGGGAACCATGAACACCGGCGCTGAAGGCAGCCACGGCACGAGAGCGGTGACCAACGAAGGCGCCGCCCTCCTCGTCGAGCGGCACGGACCGGTCGGTTGGTTGATCTTCAACCGGCCCAGCTCGGGGAACGCCATGAACTCGGCGATGCTCGAGGAGCTCGAAGCCGCGTGGCGGACCCTGGATGCCGATCCCGGCGTGCGGGTCATCGTCAACACGGGAGAGGGCCGAACCTTCCAGACCGGGCTCGATGTCGTGGAGCTGGCCACGAACCCGGACGCCCTGCGCGAGCAGTCGCGCCGCACTAAGCGGGCCGAGCTGCGCCTGACCGCCTGGCACAACCGAGTCAGCAAGCCCGTCATCGCCGCGGTCAACGGGGTGTGCGCCGGCGGGGGGCTGCACTTCGTCGCCGACGCCGACGTCGTGATCGCCGCCTCCGACGCCTGCTTCTTCGACCCCCACGTGTCGATCGGCCAGGTCACCGCCTATGAGGCCATCGGGCTGGTGCGCAAGATGCCCGTCGAGGCGGTCATGAGGATGGCCCTGGTCGGCCGGTACGAGCGGATCGACGCAGGGCGGGCGTACCAGCTGGGCATGATCAGCCAGATCGTCGACCCGCCCGGCCAGCTCCGGGTCGCGGCCCAGGAGCTGGCAGAGACGATCGCCAAGAACTCGCCGGCGGCCATGGCCGCCACCAAGCGCGCCCTGTGGGGAGCGCTGGAGCTCGGGCTCACCGACGCCTGCAAGGCAGGGGCGGCCGAGCTGGTGTCGCTCTGGGGCCACCCCGACCAGGCCGAGGGGCCGCTGGCCTTCGCCGAGAAGCGCGAGGCCCGGTGGCACGAGCCCGACGGCGGCGGCCAGGGCCCGATGGGGGACGAGCCATGACCCAGCACGAATCGGATCGTCGGCCCGGCGCCGACATAGAGGAGCGCACATGCCGTACTCGACCTTTGAGTGCCTGACCGTCGAACGCCACGGTCGGGTCGGCTGGTTGATCAACAACCGGCCCAAGCAGCTCAACGCCATGAACGCGCTGATGCGCGAGGAGTTCGCCCAGGCGTGGATCGAGCTCGACCAGGATCCACAGGTCCGGGTGATCGTGCACACCGGTGAGGGCCGGGCGTTCCAGACCGGGGTGGACGTGGCCGAGATCGCTGGCGACGGGGTCGGCATGCAGCGGTACCGGGAGGGCCTCGAGGACATGGACCTCCACTTCACCTCCTGGCACCAGAAGGTGGCCAAGCCGGTCATCACCGCGGTGAACGGCATCTGCGCCGGCGGGGGGCTGCACTGGATCGCCGACGCCGACATCGTGATCGCCGCCTCCGACGCCTCCTTCTTCGACCCCCACGTGTCGATCGGCCAGGTCACCGCCATCGAAGCGATCGGGCTGGTGCGCAAGATGCCCGTCGAGGCGGTCATGAGGATGGCCCTGGTCGGCCGGTACGAGCGGATCGACGCCGCCCGGGCCTACCAGCTGGGCATGATCAGCCAGATCGTCGACCCGCCCGACCAGCTCCGGGTCGCGGCCCAGGAGTTGGCCGAAACGATCGCCAAGAACTCGCCGGCGGCCATGGCCGCCACCAAGCGCGCCTTGTGGGGAGCGCTGGAGCTCGGGCTCACCGACGCCTGCAAGGCAGGGGCGGCCGAGCTGGTGTCGCTCTGGGGCCACCCCGACCAGGCCGAGGGGCCGCTGGCCTTCGCCGAGAAGCGCGAGGCCCGGTGGCACGAGCCCGACGGCGGCGGCCAGGGCCCGATGGGGGACGAGCGATGACGGTGAGCATGACAACGATCCCCTCCGTCGTCCGTGCTGCCGCCGAGCGGTACCCGGCCGTCGAGGCCGTGGTGGACGGATCGTCACGGCCCACCTTTGCCGACATCGCCGAATCCGTCGAGATCATCGAGCGAGCCCTCATGGCCAGCGGCATCCTGCCCGGCGACCGGGTGAGCATCTGGGCCCCGAACGGGCTCGACTGGATCCTGACCTCGTTCGCCGTCTACGGAGTCGGCGCCATCCTGGTCCCCGTCAACACCCGGTACAAGGGCGAGGAGGCCGCCGGTCTCCTCCATGCCGCGGACGTGCGGATGCTCTTCACGGTGACCGACTTCCTCGGGATCGACTACGTCGACCTCCTCGACGGGCTCGAGGGCCTCGAGGGCGTCGAGGAGACAGTGGTCCTGAGCGGGCCGGTCCCGGAAGGGTCGACCTCGTGGGCCACCTTCCTCGAGCGGGCCGAGCTGGTCAGTCCCGAGGATGCTGCGGCCCGGGAGTCGGCCATCAGCCCCGACGACCCCAGCGACATCATCTTCACCTCAGGGACGACCGGTCTGCCCAAGGGAGCTGTGCTCCGCCACGGTGCCAGCGTGGAGACCTATCGCCAGTGGACGAAGGGGACTGGGGTGTCGGCCCCCGACCGCATGCTCGTGGTCTACCCCTTCTTCCACACCTCCGGCCTGAAGTCGGGCGTTCTGGCCGGGTTCATCCGCGGGGTCACCCTCATCCCCCACGCCGTGTTCGAGGTCCGATCGGTCGTCGATCGCATCGCCGAGGAGCGGATCACCGTCCTGCCCGGACCACCGTCGATCCTCCAGTCGATACTCAACCATCCTGAATTCGACTCCTTCGCCCTCGATTCCCTCCGGCTGTCGGTCACCGGCGCGGCCTTCGTCCCGGTTGAGCTCATTGCCCGCGTCAAGTCGGATCTGCAGCTCGACTCGGTGATCACCGCCTACGGCCTGACCGAGACCCATGGGACGGCCACCATCTGCGAGCAGTCCGACACGATCGAGACCATCGCCACCACGGTGGGACACCCTCTGGACGGGCTGACCCTCCGGATCGTGGACGACGACGGGAAGGACCAGCCCGTCGGCGGGTTGGGCGAGGTCCTGGTCAAAGGGTTCAACGTGATGACCGAGTACTTCAACGCTCCCGAGGCGACGGCCGCCGCCTTGGACGCCGGGGGCTGGCTCCATACCGGAGACGTGGGCTACCTGGGTGAGGACGGCTACCTCCGCATCGTCGACCGGAAGAAGGACATTCTCATCGTGGGCGGGTTCAACGTCTCGGCGTCCGAGGTCGAGTCCATCCTGTTGCGTCGGGACGACATCACCCAGGTCGCCGTGGTGGCGGCGCCCGACGACCGGCTGGGCGAGGTCGGGGCCGCGTTCGTCGTGGCCCGACCAGGCCTCAGCCCGGACCCCGACGAGGTCATCGCCTGGTGCCGTGAGCGAATGGCCAACTTCAAGGCCCCTCGCTACGTCCATGTGGTCGACGCCCTCCCTATCACCTCCACCGGCAAGATCCAAAAGCCCGAGCTCCGCCGGCGCGCCGAGGACCTCGTCCGGGCTGACGACCGGGCCACGACAGCTTCTAGTATCGACGAGAGCGGAGGACAGCGATGACCGACACGAGGACATCCGGCCCAGGGCGCAACAGCGAGAGGCCGACCGGAGACAATCCCGACGCACCCTACTGGGACCCGCTGGACGAGTCGCTGAAGGACGACCCGCACCCGGCATGGCGGCGCCTGCGCGAGGAGGCGCCCGCCTACCACAACGAGAAGTACGGCTTCTGGGCCCTCAGCCGATTCGAGGACGTCGAGCGGGCCCATCGGGACCCCGCGCTCTACAGCTCGGCCCACAGCACCGTGTTGGAGATGATGACCGACGAGGCCCAGATCGAAGGGATGATGATCAATCTCGACCCGCCCGAGCACACCGTCCTCCGGCGACTGGTGTCGAAGGCGTTCACGCCCCGCCGGGTGGCCGAGCTCGAGGATGAGGTCCGGATGCTGTGCGCCCGCCTCCTCGACGCCCAGCAAGGAACGGATCGGTTCGACTACGTCCAGGACTTCGGGGCCAAGGTCCCGGCCAACGTCATCGCCGCGCTGCTGGGCGTGCCGGCCGACGACCGGGAGGAGGTCCGTGGCTACATCGACCAGATCTTCCATATCGAGCCCGGGGTGGGCATGGTCAATGACGTGTCGGCCACGGCCGGTCTCTGGCTCATCGAGTACATCGACGGGCAGCTGGCCGAGCGCCGCAGGCGTCCTCGGGACGACATGCTCACCGACCTGGTGGAAGCCGAGCTGGTCGATGCGGATGGCGTCGCCCGGCGCCTCACACCCCAAGAAAGTGCGGGGTTCGGCCTGCTCATCATCAGCGCCGGTACGGAGACCGTCGCCCGGTTGCTCGGCTGGGCGGGACTCCTGTTGGCCGCGCACCCCGATCAGCAGGCCGATCTGGCCTCCGACCCGTCGCTGATCCCCAATGCCGTCGAGGAGTTGCTCCGCTACGAGTCGCCGTCGCCGGTCCAGGGCCGGTGGTTGACCGAGGCGGTCACGCTTCACGGGCAGACCATCCCGGCCGACTCGAAGGTGCTGTTGCTCACCGGGTCGGCCGGACGCGACGACCGGGTCTATCCGGATGCCGACCGCTTCGACGTGCGCCGCACCTTCAAGCTCCACGTGGCGTTTGGCTACGGCATTCATTTCTGCCTCGGGGCAGCACTGGCCCGCATGGAAGGCAGGATCGCGCTCGAGGAGACGCTCAAGCGCTTCCCGAGCTGGACGGTCGACCAGGAGCACGCCATGCCCCTCCACACCAGCACGGTCCGCGGCTACAAGGAGCTGCCGATCTTCGTCTGAGCGTCAACGCCGGCGGACCGTCCGTCACGACCTCGGCGGCGAGATGGCCGCCCTCGGACCGGTTCCGCCCTTCGATCGGTCGAGCCCCCGGGGCCGGGATGCACGGTCGCATATAATGTACAGCCGTCCCCCAGGAGGGCCATGGGCCGCCGTAGTGCGGCCAGAGAGGATGTTGCGTGCCCGGTTCACTCACAGTCCTTCTGTCCGGTCATCCGCTGCCCGACCCGGCCCCGCTCATCTCGACGGTGAGCCGCACCTGGAGCGCAGGCGAGGCGCGGGCCAATGCTGCCGGGGTCGCCGGACGGCTGCGTGCCGGTGGCCTCCAACCCGGCCAGGCCGTCGTCATCCAGTTGCCCAACGCCCCGGAGTTCATCTCGGCCATGTTCGGGGTGTGGATGGCCGGTGGGGTGTTCGTGCCGGCGAGTCCCCGACAACCGCCCGCTGAGATCGAGCACGTGATCGACACCACCGCTCCAGCCATGGTCCTCGACGGGGAGGGCCTGCGGAACGTCGAGGCCGACCCGACCGGCTACGAACCGGACATCGCCTTCGTCACCTGGACGTCGGGGACCACCGGGCAACCGCGGCCCATCCTCCACACCCATGCCGGTTACCTGGAGTTGCTCGACCGGGTGCTCGAACCGCTCCGGGGAAGGCCGGCCGACCCGGCCCGGCCCCCTTCCCCCAACCTCGTGCCCGTCTCGCTGGCCCTCAACGCCGGCATCTACAACGTCCTGTTCGGGTTGCGGGCCGGGGCCCAACTGGTGCTGATGGACCGGTTCTCCACCACCGAGTTTGCCACCCTGGTTCGCCGCTTCTCCATCCGCTCCACCGTCCTGCCCCCGGCGGCGATGGTGATGCTGGCCGACGATGACGACGTCGCCGATCTCGCCCCCCTGCGCTATGTCCGGAGCATCACCGCACCCCTTTCCCCCTTGTCGGCGCGTCGCTTCACGGCGAAGTTCGGTGTGACCGTGCTGAACAGCTACGGGCAGGCCGAGGTCGGTGAGGTCATCGGCTGGACCGCCGCCGATGCCCGGGAACACCCGGACAAGGTCGGCGCGGTGGGGCGTCCCCATGCCGGCGTCGGCATCAAGGTGACGGCGGAGGACGGCACGGTGGCACCGGAGGGTTCCACCGGCGAGCTCCTGGTCAGGCCGCCCCGCATGGCTTCGGGCTACGCCGGAGGCGAGAACCTCGACGACCGGATCGACCAGGAAGGCTACGTCCGCACGGGCGACTATGCCCACGTCGACGAAGACGGCTTCGTCTGGATCGAGGGCCGGGTGAGCGACCTCATCAATCGTGGGGGCAACAAGGTGTTCCCCGAGCAGGTGGAAGAGGTGCTCCGCCTGTCGCCCAACGTGCGCGAAGCAGCCGTGGTCGGTGTGCCCGACGATCGGCTCGGCGAAGTACCGGTGGCCTATGTCGTCGGGTCAGCCTCGGGCGACGAGCTCGAGCGGCTGTGCCGGGACCATCTGGTCCCCTACCGGATCCCGGTGGCCTTTCATCACATCGACGCGTTGCCGAGGAGCGAGGTCGGGAAGATCCTGCGCCGCGCCCTGGTCGGCAGGGACGCCCGGGTTGGCGACGTCAGCGGGGCCGACGCCCGGCCGGACGGGGCGCCCTGATCTCACCGGCGCGGCCCGGAGGTCAGGCCTTGGCCGGCGTCTGGTCGAAGAGGGACCGCTCGTCGAAGAGCAGGATCACCTTGTTCCCCACCTGCCGCATCATCTTGGCGTACTCGGCAGAAGCCCTCTCCCCGTCGTTCTTCTTCATCGCCCGCACGATGGCGGCCAGGCCCCGCTCCTCCACCTCCACTGCGTCGGGCACCATCTCGAAGAAATCGCCGGGCACCATGGCCGACATGCCCCGTAGCACCACGATGATGCGGGGAGAGGCGGCCCCCTTGACGATGGCGGCGTGGAAGGCAATGGACAGCCGCTGCTGTTCGGAGGGCTCGGTCGCCTCGGCGAACTGCCTCTGCAGGTCGGCCAGGACGTCGGGGAGCTCGGCGCCGGCCCGGGCGAGCGCTCGCTGGGCCGCGAAACCGTAGATGAGGCCGAAGAGCTCGTAGTGGTCGTGCACGGCCCGCTTGTCGAGGGCGTTGATGTAGGCACCCCGGTGCATCTCGATGGTCACCCAGCCCTCGTGCTCGAGCACGATCAGCGCCTCGCGCACCGGGATCCGGCTCACCCCCAGGTCCTCGGCGATGGCGTCCTGCGGCACCCGCATGCCGGGCCGGAGCACACCGTCGAAGATGAGCGTCCGGATGTGCAGGGCGATGTGGTCGGCACTGCTGGTGCGGACGAGCCTCTTCCCGCGGTCGACGGACGAGCGCTTGGCCGTCTTTCCGTTCGGGCTTCGGGAGGTGGACGCCACTTCCCGGATTGTATTCGATATTCAGGTTGCGTCCCGGGCCTGGCCACGGGTGGCCAGCTGCCGGAAGGGGACGCCCTTGTCCGCCCGCGGCTCGCCCGGCAGGCCCAGGACCCGCTCGGCGATGATGTTGCGCTGGATCTGCTCCGTCCCCCCGCCGATCCTGCTCATCCACTGACCCAGGAACTGGAGGGTCCAACGGTTGCTGGAGCTGTCCTCGTAGTCCAACAGGGTCGCCTGAGGCCCCTGTAAGGACATCACCAGGTCCCCGGTCAGTCCCAGGTGCTGCGACAGCCCCAACTTGAGCACTGAGCTCTCGGGTCCGGGCTGCTCGTTGCGGGAGACGGCGGTCTGGATGCGCCAGCCCAGGTACTTGAGCAGCTGCAGGCGGATGTAGGTGTCGGCCAGGGCCTGGCGATCGACTGGGTCAGTGGTCCTGCCGAGCTCTCGGGCCATCCGCACGATGTCACCGAAGGCGTCGCCGACGCCGACCCCGGTGCCGATCAAGGTCCGCTCGTTGGTCAGCGTCGTCATGATGACGCCCCAACCCCTGTTGACCTCACCGACGACGTTTTCGGCCGGCACCCGCACGTCGGTGAGGAAGACCTCGTTGAAGTGGGCCGCACCGGTGGCCTGGCGGAGCGGGCGCACCTCGATCCCGGGTGTCGTCATATCCACAAGGAAATAGGTGATGCCCCGGTGCTTGGGGGCGTCGAAGTCGGTGCGGGCCAGCAGGATGGCCCAGTCGCTGAAGTGGGCCGAGGAGGTCCACACCTTCTGCCCGTTCACGACGAACTCGTCCCCGTCGCGCACGGCGCTGGTGGCCAGCGCGGCCAGGTCGGACCCGGCGCCCGGTTCGCTGAACAACTGGCACCAGACCTCGTCACCGCGCAGCATCGGCTCCAGGAACCGCTGCTTTTGCCACTCGGTCCCGTGGGCCATCAGGGTGGGGCCGGCCATCCCGATGCCCTGGGCGAACACGCTTCCCGGAACGTCGAAGCGGGACTGCTCCTGGGCGAAGATGATGGCGTCGATGGGCGACCCGCCCCTGCCCCCGAATTCCTTGGGCCAGGTGATGCCGGCCCACCCGCCGTCGAAGAGGACCCGCTGCCAGGCCTTGGACCGGCGCACATGCTCCTGTTCGGCCACCCGGTCCAATCCCCCGGCCGAGACGGGGGCGGCGACGGCCGGGTCCTTGAGCTCGGCATGCTCGCTCAGCCAGGAGAAGGCCTCGGCCCGGAATGCCGACTCCTCCGCACTCTCGTCAAAGTCCACGCTGTATCACTCCTGTACGAAATCGCTGGGCGGGAGGTGGGAGCCGAGCAGGTGCTTGAGGACCTTGCCGGACGCGTTGTGGGGTAGTTCGGAGACGAATTCCACCTGGGTGGGAACCTTGAACCCGGCCAGGGTGGCCGAGCACCAGTCGCGGATGTCGGCTGCGGCCAGGCTGCCGGGGACCTTCTCGACCACATAGGCCGCCACCTCCTGGCCCAGCGTGGCGTGGGTGAGCCCGACCACGGCCACCTCGGCCACGCCGGGGTGCTCGATCAGGCGGTTCTCGATCTCGACCGGATAGACGTTCTCACCGCCGCGGATGATGAGGTCCTGACGCCGTCCCTCCAGGTACACGAAGCCGTCTCGGACATGGCCGAAGTCGCCGGTGTGGTACCACCGGTCGGCATCGAGGGCCTTGGCCGTGGCCTCCGGGTTCCGCCAGTACCCGAGGAATACCGACCCGCACCGCAAGGCTATCTCCCCCACCTGGCCGTCGGGGAGGGCGGCGTGCGTGTCTGGATCCCGGATCTCGACCTGTACCGTCGCCGAGGGCCGCCCGATCGAGTCGGGATGGCTGTAGGTGTTGTCGAGCCGCAGGGCCGTCCCCAGTCCGTTGGTCTCGGTCATCCCGTACCCGAGGGAGAGGCCAGGCCGCACCCAGGGCAGCTGCTGCTCCAGGCGGCGCAGCAGCTCGGGGGCCCACACGGCGCTGCCCCCTCCTACCGTCTTGAGGGACGAGAGGTCGTAGTCGCCCAGCGCGGGCCAATCGAGCAACCGCCAGAGCTGGGTGGGGACCAACGACCACATCGTGGCCCCGTGCTTCTCGGTGAGCTCGAGCTGGGACGCCTCACTCCACCTCCCTGCCGGCGGGTAGACGATGGTCAGCCCGTTCATGGGGGCCAGCACCAACGAGCAGTTGAGCCCGGCCACGTGGAACATGGGGCTGGCCGAGATGGAACAGGGCAGCGTGGGGGGCGCGGACGGCTGGCCGGGCGGGGCCGTGGCCATGCCCTCGGCCGCACCCAGCCGTGTGGCCAGACCGAAGTGGATGTTGCTCCGGTGCGAGATCATCGCCCCTTTGGACCGGCCGGTGGTGCCGCTGGTGAACAGGATGAGGAAGGGGTCGTCCTCATCGATGTCCTCATCGGGCAGGTCGGCCCCGGCGCCGGCGGACTCGAGGGCGGCGAAGTCCTCTTCGAACAGGACGCGGGGTAGACCGGGCAGGTCGATCCCGTCCAACCGGCCGAGACAGCGCCGATCGCCGAGCAGGAGCTTGGGTTCGGTCAGTTCCAAGGCATAGGCCATCTCCGGACCGGTCCACCAGCCGTTGAGCGCTGCCGTCACACCGCCCAGCGCGGTCACGGCCCAAAAGGTCAGCACGAACTCGACACAGTTGGCCGAGCAGATGGCCACCCGGTCACCTCGTCCGACCCCGTAGGTCTCCTTCAGGCTCCGGGCCACCGCGGCCACCGGGCCGATGACGGCATCGAAGGTGAGCTGGCGTTCGGGGAAGACCACATAGGGGCGTCCGGCAAAGGCGTCGGCGCCGCTGCGCAGGATCTCCACGATCGTCCGGGGGCGATCGGCGAACACCTGAATCGGCGTCCCGAGCACCTCCTCCTCGACCAGCTCGAAGGGGGCGCCCGGACCCACCAGGGCGAGCCGGAGCTCCTCGGAGAGGTTGGGATTGGGCCAGGTCAGTGTCACGTGGTTCTGTGTTCCTTCGAGTCGAGACGGCGCCGGGTCAGGCGGGGAGCGGGCAGGGTGGCGAGCCCCTCCCCGTTGACAGGTGAGCGATCGGTCCGCCCCGTTCCCCCGAGCTCACCGGCTCAGGCCGGCCGGCGGGTGGACAGGCCCACCCCGTTCTCGCCCATGACCAGCCTGCACTCCTCATCGGTGAAGTCGAAATTCTTCAGGTCCTTGATGTAGCTGGTCGGGTCGGCCAGACCCTCGGCGTGAGGGTAGTCCGAGCCCATGAGCAGGCGATCGGACCCGAGCAATGCCTTCAGCGCACCGAGCTCGTCCTCGTAGTACGGGGACACCCAGACGTGGCGCCGGAACGTCTCGCGGGGGTCCTCGGCATAGGCCTTCGGCGTCTGGCCGTAGGACTTCTCGAGCTTCTCGAACAGGTGGAAGACCCAGCCGGCACCGTTCTCGATCGAGGCCAGGCGCAGGTTGGGGAACCGGTGGAACAGTCCGTGGGCGAGCAGGTTGGCGAAGGTGTCCTGGACGGGGCTGGGTGAGGCCAGCGCCCGGAACGGGTTCTGGCGGAACGCCTCGGTCTCGGCCCGCTCCCCCCAGTCGGCCAGGTAGCCGGCATAACGGCTGTCGCCGCCGTGGTAGCACACGGTCACGCCCGACTGGTTGGCGCGGGACCAGAACGGGTCGTAGACGGGATCGGCCGGCGACACCCCGATCCCGTTGACCACGATGGGGCCGCCCACCATCACGATGAATCGGGCGTCGCGCTCGAGCGCCCACTCCAGCTCGGCCAGCGCGTTGTCCGGATCGACCATGGTGATGTAGGGGGCGGCGAAGATCCGCTCCCGGTAGGCAAAGCCCCAGTCCTCGTCCATCCAGCGGTTGAAGGCCCGGAAGGCGGCGGTGAGGGCCGGGACGTCGTGGATCAGGGCCTGCTCCATGCCCACACCAAGCGTCGGCAGGAAGATGGCACCTTGCAAGCCCTGGTCATCCATGAGGTGCAGGCGGGCGTCCCGGTCCTGGTACTCGGGGTGGTCGGCCAGGCGGTCGAGGTCACCGAAGAGAACCGACGTGTCCTCTCCCTTGGGGTTGCGGCCCCGGAAGTACTCGTCGAGGGCCCCCGGCTTGGACACCGGGTCCCAGGTGGGATTGGGGATGAACCGGTTGATGCGTCCCGACACCAGGAGTCGCCGCCGTCCGTTGATCTCGGCCCACTGCATGGCCCGCTTACCGAACTCGGGTTCTATGTACCGGGTGAACGCATCCGGAGCCTCGTAGTAGTGATTGTCGGCATCGAACGCGGCAAAGTCCAGCTCTGTCATGGCGCCTCCCAGCAGTCCCCATCGAGGAGACTAAAATCCGAGTCTAGTTTCGTCAAAACGAGGGACGGACCGGAGGAACCCGTGGCGACCGGAGCTGCAACAAGCAGCCGGCCCGATCAGCCGAGACGACGGTACACGCCCGACCCCGTGCTGGTGACCCGGTCCTTGTTCCCTTCGTCGTGCAGCGACAACCGTACGCCGACCCGCCCCTGTCCGCCGTCGTAGGCCCGGCCGGTCACGCGGAAGGGCCCGACCTTGCCCCGGGCCACGAACATGACCTGCCAGCTGTCGATCTGGAGCTGGTCGGTCGCGGCCAGTTCGGCGGCCAGCTCGTTGGCCGCCGTCTCGAGGACGATGTGGATAGGACCGAGGTGCAGGGCCGCATCGGGTGAGGCGAACTCGAGCTCGAGCTCGGGCAGCACCCAGAACCCGTCGTCCCGCTTGCGGGCGCCGAAGACCTGGTGGAGTGGAGGCATGGTGGGCGAGTCCACGACATCGATGGGCGGGTTGTCCACCTTCTCGAAGCCCGGAGGCGTGGATCCGAGGCTGATCCCCATCCCGGTCGAGAGGGCGATCACCCGGTCGTGGTCGGCGTCGTCGACCACCAAGGAGCGGCTGAACCCCATGGTCCGCCCCAGGTGGACGGTCTCGGGGAGCACGGCCACCTTGGCGACGTCCCGGGCGTCGTCGAGGACCTGCATCGAGGCGATGACCGGATTGGGTACGAAGAGATCATCGGCCATGCCCCCCGACTCGGGCGACGCGATGCACAGCGGCGCGGCCATGATGCCGCCCACCGCGTTGCGCATGTCGTGGCGCAACGGCATCGTCGTGCCCTCGGGGGCGTTGTCGAGCCAGCTGCTCTCCTTGCCCAGGTACCGGTAGCTCAACAGTGCCGTCCAGCGGTTTTCGAATTCCGACCAGTACTCGTCGGCCGGCGTTTCGCGGATGTCTCGTCGGGTGGCCATGCTCTGTCTCCTCGGTCTCGGTCTCCTCGGTCTCCTCGCTATCGGGCTCTCAGACGGGGGCGGGAGCGGTCAGGCCCATCAACCCCATCATGTTGCCCCCCATGACCTTGCGAAGATCCTCCTCGGGCAGGCCGTGGAGTTCGTCGGCCCAGGACAGGGGGTCGGCCAGGCCCTCGATGTGGGGGAAGTCGGACCCGAAGATCACGTGGTCGGCACCCAGCAGCGCCACCAGCTCACGGGGGTCCTCCTCGTGGAAGGGGTGCATCCAGAAGTGGCGCTTGAAGGTATCGGACGGCCGTTCGGCGTACAGGTGAGGCATCTTCTCGTAGGCGTGATCGAGCTGCTCGAGGAAGTGCGGGACCCAGCCGGCGCCGTTCTCGACCAGCGCCACCCGCAGCTCCGGGAACCGGGCCAGGGTGCCATGACAGATCAGGGAGGCAGCGGCGTCGCGGATGGCCCGGTAGTCGCCCTCGATGACGGCGCTCAAGAGCTTCGGCTCGCCGAAGGCCAGTTCCTCGCCCTGGACCCCTTCCCACTCATTGGAATAGCGGTTGTAGCCGCTGTCGGAGGCGTGCAGCACGACGAGGACACCCGAGTCCTGGACCCGTTCCCAGAACGGGTCGAACTCGGGCAGCGCGAACGAGCGCGGGCCTCGGTACCCCCAGGCCGGAGCGGGGCGCATCAGGATCGCCTTGGCCCCGTGGTCGACGACGAACGCCAGCTCCTCGATGGCACGCTCGACGATGCCCAGCGTCATGACCGGAGTGGTAAAGATACGGTTCTCGTAGGCGTAGGGCCAGGCCTCGAGCATCCACTGGTTGAGGGCGTGGATCGCCACCGCGCACAGGTCGGGATCGTCCTTCATGCGCTCCTCGATCAAGCTGGCCAGCGTCGGGTACATCATGGCGTAGTCGACGCCCTGTTCATCCATGAGGGCGAGGCGAGCACTGGCCTCACGGAAGGCGGGGGGGCAGTCGATGCCACGGCCGATGATCTCACGGTACGACTTTCCCTCCGGGTTGCCCGACTTGAAGTACTCCTCCTGGGCGCCCGGCCGGCCGACACGGTCGAATGTCGGATTGGGGATGTAGTTGCTGATCTGACCCTGCACCATGATCTTGGTCCGCCCATGGACCTCGACGAAGTCGATGGCGTGCTTGTGGGATTCGGGAAGGTACTTGGTGAGCGCGTCACGCGTCTCATAGAGATGGTTGTCGGCATCGAACACCGGAAAGCCGAGATGTCGGGTAGCCATGGAACATTCCTCCCCATCGTCTGCACACGAGCGGCCCAGGCCCACGCACCACGCCCAGTCACTGCGGCTCCTGCGCAACGGTTGTCTTGTATATAATTTACCAGCGTAGCCGGCTGTACTCTCCTCAGCCTACGCTCCGGTCGCCGATCCCGCCGTTCCACTGCGGCGCCGTGGCCGTGCCCCGCCCGTCCCGACGCCGGCTTCGGGCCCGGGATCTGCAATAGAATTCCGGGTCGTCGCTGATGGCCGGGCCCAGGCGCCGACCGGCGGTGCAGAACCGGTCGGACCCGTCGATCACGCTCTGACCTCCATCCACGTCTCGAGCCAAAGAAGGAACAGGAGATGAGCGACCCGTCCTACTCCACGATCACCGAAGCAGGTGGGGTCGTCACCGTCACGCTCGACCGGCAGAACAAGCACAACGCCATCAACGAACAGATGTCGGCGACGTTGTGGCGGGCGACGACCGCACTGGCCGACCGGGACGACCTGCGGTGCATGGTCATCACCGGCAAGGGCCCCTACTTCACGGCTGGCCTCGACCTGACCAGCCAGTACGGGACCCGACCGGGGAACCCAGAAACCGGGCAGGCCCATCCGGGATGGAACTTCCGCCGCAACTACCGCAGCCACCACCTCCTCTACGACGAGCTCGAGTCCATCGAGAAGCCGATCATCCTCGCCGCCCAGGGTCACTGCCTCGGGGCCGGTCTCGAGATGGCCGTTTCGTGCGACTTCCGCTTCTGTACCCCAGCGGCCGAGTTCGGCCTTCCCGAGGTGCACCTCGGGGCCATCGCCGGAAGCGGGGGCATGAGCAGGCTGACCCGCCTGGTCGGACCGGCCTGGGGCAAGTGGATGGCCATGGCCGGAAAGCGGGTGGGCGGCGCGCAGGCCCTGCAGATCGGCCTGGTCAACGACGTGTTCCCGGCCGAGACGTTTCTGGACGAGGTCCACGCCTTCTGCCAGGAGCTGATGGCGGTTCCGGCCGAAGTGCTGGGTGTGACCAAGCTCGCCGTGGACATGTACGCCGACGTGCAGGACCGCACCGTCCAGCGTCACATGGACAGGCTGCTGGTGTCCGGCGTCATGGACTCGCCCGAGTTCATCGCCCGGACGGCGCGCTTCAAGTCAGGCGATCAGGACCCCGAGGGATCGGTGTCGTAACCTGCTCGGTGGCGGCACGGTCGCTGCTGTGGTTCAGAGGTTGTGGTTCAGAGGTTGTACAGCCTGGAAGCATTGGCGGCGCAGATCAGCTCTCGCTCGGGCTCGGGCACTTCGGCGAACTGGCGTTCCACCACCGCCTGGGAGTTCGGCCACGTCGTCGCTGGGTGGGGGAAGTCGGTCGACCACAGGATGTTCTCGACGCCCAGCTCGTGACGCTGCCGCAGCCCGAACTCGTCGTCCATGAAGGTGACCGCCATGTTGCGGCGGAAGTACTCGCTCGGCTTCAGCTTCATGCCCGGGAAGTCGTAGGGCCCGGCCGCCTTGCGATCGAGCGACGCGATGAACCCCGCCACCCAGTACAGGCTCGGCTCGACGAACACGATCTTGAGCTTGGGGAAGCGCTCGAGCGTTCCAGTGAGGATCCACCAGGCGATGACTTGAGCCAGCGTCAGCGCGGGCAGCGAGGTGAAGATGCCGCACTGGGGCGTCGGGTCCCGCTGGAAGACGTCATAGAGGTAGGGCGCCGTGCCCAGATGGTGTGAGATGGCCACACCGGTCTCGGAGAGAGCTGCCCACAGCGGGTCGTACGTCGGGTCGTGATAGTCGGGCAGGCCCAACTCGGACGGGAAGTTCGGGAGGTGGACCGAACGGGCGCCCAGGTCGGCCAGGCGATGCACCTCGGTCACGGCGTAGTCGATGTCGATGATCGGCACCTGGTACGACACGGCCAGGCGCTTCGGGTCGACCGATGCGAAATCGCTCAGGTGGTCGGTGAAGGCGCGGCTGATCGGCTTCCAGTCCCCCTTGACCAGGCCGAAGTGCCGGAAGGCGGAGACCTCCGAGTACAGAACCTCCGCCTGCACCCCGTCCCGGTCCATGGCCGCCAGGCGTGCGACGGGATCGGAGTAGCCAGGATCGCGGAACGCATCCATGTCCCAATCGGACATGTCCAGTTCCTTGCCTCCGCGGAGCCGCTTCTCCTCGGCCGCCTGCATGCTGATGGCGTCGTCGAAGGCTTCGTGCAACGAGGCGGGGACCCGCTCCCGTATGACGTCGAGCGGAACACGCACATGAGAGTCAGCAGAGATCAATCGGCGAGTCATGACGATCGAACCCCCCTTCGTAGGTGATCGGTGCCCACCATAGTAGTTGATATGGCCGGCGGCCGATGGCCGGCCGGGCACGGGCGCCGCGGCGGAACGACGCCCCGGTCGGTTGCCACGAGTCAGAGCCCGGAGGACCAATGGGCGAGCCGATCCCAGAGGACGGTTCGCCGGGAGGACAGATTGTGACAGTGGGCCGAGCCCGGGAGCACGAAGAGGGTCAGGTCCCGGGTCGACGTGTACCGGGCGGCACTCCCGAAGAAGTCGCGGGTGAGGTCGAACTCACCGAAGCCCACGAAGACGGGCACGGTGATGTCGGCCTTCTCGCCGTCGGTGGCGTGGGGCAGCATCGAGGTCAGGCCACAGGAGTAGAGGAGCTCGGTCTGCTGGGCCCCGAATGCGGCGCGCACCGCACGGGGCACGTCCCGAGCCATGAACGATCCCGGCTCTGGCCGGGAGGTGCCGACCAGCGGGGCCCCGGCGAGGCGGATCCGGGCCAGCTCCACCACGTCGTCGGCGAGGATCGGGGGGTGCCGGGCCAGCCGACGCTCGGCCTCGGTCAGGAACTGGGGGAGGCCGTTCCCCCCGTGTCCCAGGGCGGCCACGGCATCGAAGGTGGCGTGGTGGGCCTGTTGCACCGAGAGCAGCATCCCCCCCATCGAGTGCCCGACCCCGACCGCGGTCAGGCTCGGGAGGGGGCCGAGCTCGGGCACCAGCGTGCCAGCAGCCAGCCCTTCGAGGGCGGTGCGGTGGGCGCGGTCGTTGACCGCGCTGGCCAGGGCCGGAGTGACAGCGACGATGTCGTCGACCCTGCTCGAGGCGCCCAGTCCGACGTGGTCGAAGGCGACGACGACGGATCCCCGCCCGGCCAGGTGTTCAGCCATGCTGTAGCCGGGATGGCCGGGCACCTGGAAGTCGAAGTAGGTCGTCGAGGCGTGTCCGCCGGCCAGGCCGCACCACACCACCGGCGGTCCCGACCGGTCCAGACGGGGCGGGGCGCAGACCCAGCCCCTCACCACGACCGGCCCGGGGAAGGGGACGAGATCGGACACGTCGACCTCGATGTCCCGCCGGAGCGTCTCCGCACCCGGCCGGTTCATGCTCGGCATCGCCGTCATGCGCCGTCCTGCCCTTCGCCTCGTGGTCCGGTCACTCGACCCACAGGTCCTCGAAGACGGCCTCGCCGGCGAGCAGCTTGTCGATCTCGTCCTCGCCGAAGCCGTGCTCGCCCATGATCTCGCGGGTGTGCTGGCCGACCACGGGAGGCGGCCCGAAGATGCGGCCAGGCGTGTCCGAGAAGGAGATCGTCGAGCCGAAATGCTCGAACCGCCCCAGTTTCGGGTGCTGCTGCTCCACCCGCAGCCCGTGCTCGCGCATCTCGGGGTCGTCGAAGACGTGCAGCGAGAAGTCGGGATCGGCGATCTCGCACGGCACCGCGTGCCGGTCGAGAGCGGCAAAGACCTCGGCTGACCGTTGCCGTCGAAAGACCGGCTCGAGGGCCTCGTCGAGCTCGAGCCGGTGGGCCGCCCGGGCGTCGGCGTCGGCGAAGCGGGGGTCCTCGCTCAGGGCGGGCTCGCCGAGGGCGTCCAGGAGCCCCTGCCAGTGGTCGTGACCGGCGGCGGCGATGCATACCCAGCCGTCGGCTGTCCGGTAGAGCCGGTACAGGGGATGCAGGCCCAGCTGCAGGCGGTCGAGCTGCGGGCGGGGCACCGAGGTGCCGTCGGCCTTCACCGACGCCATGGAGGCGGCCAGGAGGCCGGCGTTCAGGATGGAGGTGTCGACGCTCTGGGTCTCGCCGGTCCGAGCCCGATGGTACAGAGCCTGGATGACGCCGATGGCCGACAGGAACCCGTTGCCGGTGTCGCCCATCGAGGTCAGCGACCAGAAGGGTTTCCCGCCCTCGTGGCTGCCACCGTCCTCGTACGTCACGCCGGCCAGCGAGCATCCCGTCTGATCGTTCCCCGGTGAGTCCGACCGCGGCCCTTTGTCGAATCCTCGGGTGTGGCAGTAGATGATGTCCGGATTGACGGCGCGCAGCGAGTCCTCGTCGCAGCGCAGGCGCCGCAGTGCATCCCTGCGCATGTTGGAGTGGACGACGTCGGCATCCTCGACCAGGCGGTGGAGGACGGCCAGGCCCTCGGGCGTCTTCAAGTCGATGCAGATGCTGCGCTTGCCCCGGTTGGCCCCGTAGGCGATGTGGTTGGCATGCCACCACGGGTCCCTGGTCGCGTTGACCTTGATGACGTCGGCGCCGAGGTCGGCCAGCACCTGGGTGCCGAAGGGCCCGGCCACGGCAAACCCGAGGTCGAGGACGGTGATGCCATCGAGCGGAGGGGCGTGCGTGCGCTGGCCTCCTGGCCCGGCGACCGGCCTGACCCTGCCCGGAGATCCGGCCTCGGCCCGGATCTCCGAGGTGTGCTCGCCGACCCGCGGCACCGGGCCCTGGACCTGGCCCGGGGTACGGCTCAAGCCGTAGAGGATGCCGACCTGGCGGAGCAGGCCAAAGTCGGGATGGTCCACGTCCACCACAGCCGATTCGGCCAGCAGTGCCGGATCGGCCAGGGCTTCTTCCGGCGTGCGCACCGGCTGGAGGGGAACACCGGCCTCTTCGGCCACCCGTACCCAGTCGTCGCTGTCGAACCGGGCGAAGGCGTCGACCATCTCGGGAAAGTAATGAGCAAGCACGACGATGTTCTCGGGAGGCGTACCGATTCGATCGGGATCGTCGCGCACGCTGCCGACGTCGCGCCGGTGAGCCAGTTCGTCCCCGTCTGCGCTCGACAGGACGAATCGGGGATTCGGCACCCATTGCTCCACCCACCGGCCATCGGCGCACTGGAAGAACCCCTTTGGCGCCCGCTGGTCATAGATCCAGGTGCGGTAGAAGGGCTCGTCGTTGCGCTCGGCCCGGATCCACTTGGACGCAGTGAGCGAGAGCGCCGCTTGGAGCAGCGAGGTCTCGACGTGCTGGCCGCGTCCCGTACGCAACCGGGAAAACAGTGCGGCATTGATCCCCGTGGTGGCCAGATAGGCGGCGCACATGCTCGGCCACGGCGTGTAGGTGAAGATGGGGCCGGAACGGGGGGAGCCGGGCTCCATCCCCTCGGGGACCGGAAGGTCGGGTAGGTACGGGTCTTCACCATGGATATGAGGGACCGCGCCTCCCAGGTGACCGCGCTGTTCGTGGAGGAGGCCCAGCCGGGCGGCAACCAGGGCGTCATAACCGGGACGGGAACGGTGGCCCGGGTGCGGACCGTACCCGGTGATGGAGCTATAGACGAGGGACGGGTTCCGGGCCAGGAGGGTGTCGGCGTCGATGCCCAACCGTTCGGTCGTGCCCGGGGCGAAGCTCTCGAGGACGACATCGGCGCTGCCGGCCAGTTGGAGGAAGATGTCCCGGTCGGCGTCATCGGTCAGGTCGAGCTCGGCGCTGCGCCGGCCCCGGAGCCACGCCGCATAGCCAGGAGAGGAGCGGAACGGGTCCCCGCCCGGGGGCTCGACCTTGATGACGTCGGCCCCGTTGTCGGACAACAGCATGCCGGTGATGGGACCGGCGATGCCCCACGACAGGTCGAGCACTCGAAGGCCACTGAGCACACTGGTCATGGATGCGTCCTCCCGAGGAGTCTGGCGCCGGCGACCGCCATAGTGCCTGGTATGTCGACTCTAGCAGGCACCTTCCTGTGGAGGTGCGTCGAGGTGGGGCGCCAGGATGCCGGCCAGGATTCGTCGTTGGCGCGCCGCACGGTCGGCCTTGGGCGCCGAGACGTCGTAGGACATCGTGCCTTGGAGCTGTTGGCTGATCGCGAAACCACGGAGCACGAGGAACACCGTGGTGGCCAGGTCGGGCGTGCTGGCAGCCGGGCCCAGGCCCTCGCGCAACAGCCTCCGCACGTGGTCCTGGGATCGCCCGGAGACCTCACGCATCGTCTTTCGGACCTCGACGCTGGTGCGAGGATCGTGGTCCATGTTGAGCAGCACCTGCAGGTAGGCCAGGAACTCGGGCTGACCGTAATGAGACGTCAGGATGTCCATCAAGTGCTCGACCCGCTGCTCGGCGGTGTCACCTTCGACATGGGCGTCCTCCACCACCTCGGCAAAACGGCGGGCACCGTCTTGGAGGACGGCAAGCATGAGGGCTTCCCGGGTTCCGAAGTAGTGCTGGATCACGCCCCAGGTGACCCCGGCGCGCCGAGCGATCTCATTGGTGCTGGCCCGGTAGAACCCGGACTCGAGTATGCAGGCCACCGCGGCATCGATGACTCGCCTCCTGGTCGCCGTATCGCCGTCGCCGACCGACGCGAGCTGGGATCTCCGAGTGCCCGTCTCTGGCTTCTTGGCCGCGATGCTCACGCCCCACACTCTATGGGACTGCCGGTTGGCTTCCCGGCCATCGACAGCGACGTGGCCCACCGTTCGAGCCTGTCCCACAACTGGAGCCGGGCGTCGGTCACGTTGTGGTTGTGCCCAACCCCGGCCAGCGTCAGCAACGTCAGGTCACGGCAGGACGGGAGTTGCCCGGGCAGTGCCGAGGCCGGACCGGCGATGTCGTGCTCGCCGACGGCGACGAACGTGGGGACATCGATCTGGTCGAGCTCGGGCTGGACCGATCCCGGTACCAGCGTCGTCAACCCGACCATACCCAGGAGCCGGGACCCGGCTCGGGCCGCGGCCGCCTTCGCCGCCTCGGAGTGCGTCCCGACCAGCAACATGTCGGCATCGGCGCTCGAGCCTTGGGGCAGTGGTCCGCCGAACCGGGCCTCCACCAGGTCGGGCAGGGCGGCGGCCAGCTCCCCGGGCCGGTCGATGAAGACGGCCTCTGCTTCGGTGAGCACGGCAGGGAGGCCGCTGTTGGAGAACCCGAGCAGGGCAAGGGCACCAAAGCTGCGGTGGCGCGCCTGCTGGCAGGCCACCAGCATCGCTCCGGCCGAGTGGCCGACACCGAGCGCTTCCCGGCGCGGGCCGGGGTCCACGCCCTCCACCGCGCCGAGCGACAATCGGTCGAGTACGTCTGACACCACCAGATCGAGGACGTCGGCAACTGCCCGTGGGGTCAGCTCGTAGCCGTCGACCGGGAGGTCACTCCCCCCCACCCCGGGAGGATCGACGGTGAGGACGATGTGCCCACGTTCGGCCGCGTACCTGGCCATGCTGTAGGGCTCGGCGGCCCCGGGCACCTCCAGGTCGAAGTAGGCCCGACTGATCCCGCCTCCCGGCACACAACACCACACCGGTGACGAGGGCTGCACCTGACCGGGCACGAAGAGGTCCGCGCCGATGTGCCGGCATCCGGCCAGGGCCCGATCGCCCAGGTCGACGCTCATCGGAACCTTGTCTGGCCCAACCATCTACCGGCCTCTCTCCTTGCCCAGCGTTCTGCCGGTACTCCTAGTGAGCATAGTGGGTCCTATGGTGTAGATAGTGTTCCCTATGTCCCACATTGCGCTCTCTATGTACCGCATAGTGCGCTCTATGGTTCCCAGGTGGCGCATAATGAATATTTGATATGGATACAGCTTGGTTGTATGTTCTGCGGAGCAACAACCACGGAGACGCATCACGCGGGCACGTCGGATGGCATTCCCAGGGACTCGTACCGGAACGGGGGATCGTCTGTCAGCCGTGTCGGGTGGTGCACCTAGAGGCCGATCGACAACGGACCGCAGCGGCAAGCTCGTGCGTCCAGGGGGGAGGCGTAATGAGGTCGAAGCTTGGCAGTTGTCGGGCTGTACTGGTCTGCCTGTCGGTGGGGGCGGCATCGCTGGGCGTCTCGAGCGGGGTCGTAGCCGGTCCGGCGTCAGCCGCCAGCACCGTCTCGACCACCGGCACCTGGCCCGGGGTGGGCAAGATCTGCGGTTCGGGGAGCGGTGGCGGATCGACCGCACGGGGCGTCTCGTCGAAGAGCATCGACATCGCTACCTTCTCCGATCCGGGCAACACCGTGCAGCCGGGCCTCAACGTCGAGTTCTTCCAGGCGGCGGGGGCCTTCGCCAAATGGTGCAACGCAGCCGGCGGCATCAACGGGCGCACCGTCGTGGTCCATGACCGGGACGCCGCCCTCTTCAATGCCGCCCAGGTCACCAACCAAGCCTGCCAGCAGGACTTCATGTCGGTCGGGGGCGGCATGGCCCTCGACCAGCCCTCGGTGTCGGTCCGTGTCGGCTGCGGGCTGGGGCAGATAACCGGCTTCACCGTCTCCGACGCGTCGGTGAGCTCGTCCCTCCAGGTCAACCCGGAGGGAACGAACAATTCGATCGTCTCGGCCGGCTGGTACGGCGCCCTGGCCAAGAAGTACCCCAAGGCGATCAAGTACTACGGTACCGGCGGCCAGAACAACCCCAGCATCCTCGAACCGGAGAAGAAGTGGCAGACGGCGGCGGAGGCCCAGGGATACCGGACCGTCGACTTCCAGGAGCCCCCCCTGTCGGTGACTGACTGGAAGCCCTACGTCGAGCAGGCCCAGTCCAAGGGAGTGCAGGCCCTGCAGCCCTCTGACGACGCCGACATCACCCCGTACGTGCAGGCCATGAACACGGTCGGTTACAACCCGGCCTTCATGATCCTCACCACCCAGTTCTACGAAGCGGCAACGGTCAAGGCCGCGGCCCAGGCGCAGTTCCCTGCGACCTACACCGCCATCCAGAACTGGCCCTTCGAGCTGGCCTCGAAGAGCCCCGGGCTGCAGCAGCTGCAGGGCATCATGCACAAGTACGCGGCAGGCGACACGGTCGACTGGAGCGACGAGATCGCCTTCAACTCGTGGATCCTGTTCGCCAAGTCGGCCACCGCCTGTGGGGCCACTGTGACCGTCGCGTGTGTCTTGAAGAACGCGGCCGCCCAGAAGAACTGGACGGGTGGAGGCCTCGCCGCCCCGGTGACCCAGCTGGCCATGTCCGACAACAACCCCATCCCGAGTGCCTGCTTCGTCCTCATGACGGTCAAGCCCAACAAGTTCGTCTACAACACTGCGGTCACCAGGCCCAACAGCGGGATCTGGAACTGCGACCCGAAGGGACTGATCCACCTGACGAGCACCGGTGGCTAACGACGGTCGGCCCCGGAGGCACCGGCTGTGGCCGGCCTCTTGATCTTCCATGCATGAGTTCATCGTCTTCACCATCAGCGGGCTGGCCACCGCTGGGGTCTACGCCATCACGGCCAGCGGGCTGACCCTCACCTACACGACGACGGGCATCTTCAACTGGTCTCACGGGGCCATCGGCATGATCGCCGCCTTCGCCTACTGGCAGATGCGGGTGGGATGGGGCTGGCCCACCGTGGTCTCGATCCTCGTCTGCCTGTTCGTCCTGGCCCCGGTCTTAGGTGTCCTCATCGAGGCCGGGGTGATGCGCAGGCTAGAGGGCACCTCGGAGGCCTCCAAGCTGGTGGTCACCCTGGCCCTCGCCCTCTCCTTTCTGGGCATCGCCCAGTGGATCTGGAACCCGACCACGTACCGGTCGATCCCCCCGCTCTTCTCCGGGCACACGTTGGTGCTCGGCCCGGTCCGGATCTCCTACAACGACCTCACCGTGTTGATCATCGCCCTGTTGGTGGCGATCGGGCTCCGGCTGCTGCTCTACCGGACCCGGCTGGGGGTGACCATGCGGGCGTCCGTCGACGACCGGACGCTCACTGCGCTGAACGGCTCGAGCAGCGTGGCCAACGCCCGGGCCGCCTGGGTCATCGGCTGCGTCCTGGCTGCACTGGCCGGCATCTTGGTCGCTCCCACCCTCACGCTGTCGGCCACGGCCCTCACCTTGTTGATCGTGAGCGCCTATGCCGCCTCGGTCATCGGCCGGCTGCGCAGCATCCCCATGACCTTCGTCGGCGCGCTGATCCTCGGCCTGGCCGTCAGCTACTCGGTCGCCTACCTGCCCCAGAACCCGTACGTCCAAGGCTTCGGCGGGGCCGTCCCCGCTGTGGTCCTGTTCGTCGCCCTTCTGGCCATGCCCCAGTCCCGCCTGCGCGGCCACCGGCTCCTCCGCAGCCGGGAGCTGGCCTTGCGTCCCTCCTGGGCGGGTACGGCGATCTTCGGCGTCTGCGTGATCGCCGGGACGGTGATGCTGGCCACGGTCGTGTCCACGTCGGATCTCTTCAGCCTCAACCGGGTCTGGGGTCTGGCCATCATCGGCCTCTCGCTCATCCCGCTGGTCGGCTTCGCCGGTCGGCTGTCACTCTGCCAGATGACCTTCGCCGGCATCGGAGCGGCAGTCGTCGGGCACATCGGAGCCCACGGGAACCCCCTGGCCCTGCTCGCCGCCGCCGGGGTGTGTGCCGTTGTCGGCCTCATCGTGGCCCTACCGGCTCTTCGCCTCTCGGGGATCTACTTCGCGCTCTCCACTGCGGCCTTTGCCGTGGCCATGGACGCCTGGGTCTTTCCCCTCCCCGCCCTCGACCTGTTCGGGCACCACATCGCTCCGTTCGGATCGGGCTCCTTGGTCTTTGCCCCCTTCCGGGTCGGTGGCCAGGTCCTCTCGGGTAAGGAGTCGCAGTTCATCGCCTACTCGGTCGTGTTCGTCTTGTTGTGCCTGATCGTGGTGGCCGTTCGCCGTTCGGAGTTCGGGCAGCGCCTCATGGCCCTCAAAGACAGCCCGGCGGCGTGTGCCACCCTGGGCATGAACGCCCGAGCGTCCACCCTGGCCGTGTTCGCCCTCTCGGCTGCCCTGGCCGGCATCGGCGGCGGCCTCTACGGGGAGGCGCTCGGCAGTGCGGCGCCCGATGTCTTCCAGTTCTTCACCGGGCTGTCGATCCTGTTGGTCATGGTGGTGGTCGGTATCAGCTCGCTCGGGGCCGGTGTGGCCTGCGGGCTGTTCCTCGGGGGCCCAACCCTCGCCAATTTCTTTCCCTCGTTGAGCCAGCTCAGTCCGGTACTGGTGGGGGCGGCCGGCACCGGGGTGGGGACGACCCCGAACGGCACCATCCCCTCCGGGCTCCGGCCGGTGTGGTCGTCGGTGGTAAAGCGGCGATGGCTGCTCGGCGCCTTCGTCGTCGTGGTGGTGGGAGCCTGGGCCCTGCGTCTGAGCGGGGTCATCGGCAACTGGACCATGACCTGGATCGATCTCGCTGCCATCATCGGCATGCCCGGGATCGCCTACGGGTTCGATTACCGGTCGGGCGTCGCACCGCCGGCCTTCGGACTGCCCGATCGCCGAGCCGCGGCCCCCTCCGGGCCGGGCACCGCCGGAGTCGAGGCGGTGCCGACCACAGCGGTGACGGAGGACGGAGCGATCGGCGCCCCGGTGGCGACGACAGGGAGCCCGGTCCATGGGACTTGAGGTCACCGATGTCTCGGTCCGCTTCGGGGGCCTGGCTGCCCTCTCCGACGTATGCCTCGAGGCCCCCAACGGATCGATCACCGGGCTGATCGGCCCGAACGGCGCCGGCAAGACCACGCTGTTCAACGTCATCATGGGCATGCAGCGCCCGACGGGAGGCACAGTCCGGCTCGATGGACGCGACCTCCGGGGGCTGTCCCCCCACCGTCGGGCCCGGCTCGGCCTGGGCCGAACCTTCCAGCGCCTGGAGCTCTTCGGCACCCTCACCGTTGGCGAGAACCTCGCCGTGGCCGCCTCGATGGGCCGGCGTCGGTTCGCCCGGGCGCCGACCCCCCATCCTCCTGCCGTGGCCGATGAGTTGCTCGATCAACTGGGTCTCGCCCCGGTGGCCGAGGTTCGGGCCGACGCCCTCCCGACCGGGACCGGGCGGCTGGTCGAGCTGGGCCGGGCCATAGCCGTCAGGCCGACGGTGCTGCTCCTCGACGAGCCCGCATCGGGACAGGACGCCGACGAGACGGCCCGCTTTGCCGCCGTGCTGCGTGGCTTGGCCGACGACGGGCTGGCCGTCTTGCTCGTCGAGCACGACATGGACCTGGTCATGGGGGTCTGCCAGCACGTCGTGGTGCTCGACTACGGCCGGGTGATCTGTGCTGGCGAGCCGGCCGCGGTCCAGGGCGACCCCGCCGTCCAACAGGCCTACCTGGGATCGATGAGCGGGGCGACCGATGGCTGACCAGGCGCTGCTCGAAGTCTGCGACGTCCACGCCGCCTATGAGGGGGTCGAAGCGCTCCACGGCGTGAGCCTGAGCGTGGACAGGGGGACGGTCACCGCCGTGCTCGGTGCGAACGGTGCCGGCAAGTCGACACTTCTGGCCGTCATTGCCGGCCTGCTCGCTCCTTCCGCGGGCGAGGTCCGCTTCGCCGGTGCCCGCGTCACAGGCACGAACCCGGCCTCACTGGCTCGGAACGGATTGTGCATGGTTCCCGAGGGCCGGGGAGTGTTCCCCAACCTGACCGTCCGGGAGAACCTGTGGGTCATGACCCACAGCGGCGCAAACCGCAAAGAAGTGGAGGCCCGCGCCTACGAGCGCTTCCCCCGCCTGTCCCAGCGGCGGGACCAGCCCGCCGGGACGCTCTCGGGAGGGGAGCAGCAGATGCTGGCCATGGCCCGAGCGGTGGCCACCCGGCCCAGGCTCCTGCTGCTCGACGAGCTCTCGATGGGGCTGGCGCCAATCGTCGTCGACGAGCTGTACACCCACGTGGCCCAGCTTGCCGGCGACGGCGTCACCGTCGTGGTCGTCGAGCAGTTCGCCCGCACGGCTCTCACCGTGGCCACGGCTGGGGTGGTCATGTCCGGTGGCCGCATCGTGCATGCCGGACCGTCGAGCGAGGTAGAGGGGGTGCTCCACTCCGCCTACCTGGGCAGGTCCGGACCGACCGGGGAGCAACCCGTCAACAGCGCCTAGGCCCAGCTCGCTCTACGGTCTGGCGCGTCCTCGCCGCCGCCGTGCCGGTCCTACATCGGGCGACGCGCTTCAGAGGCCCCCGCCGAGGACGACGGCGCTGCGGCCGGCGCTGCACAGGACGTGGTGCGCGCCGGTCACCTGGTTGGCAGCGGTGCCGCGCAGTTGGCGGACGCCCTCGAGGATGTTGTTCACGCCGTGGATGTATCCCTCGCCGAGCAGCCCGCCGTTCGTGTTGACCGGGATCTTCCCTCCGATCTCGATGTTGCCGTCGGCGATGAAGTCCTTGGCCTCGCCCGGCCCGCAGAAGCCGTACGCCTCGAGCTGATAGAAGACGACGGGGCTGAAGTTCTCGTAGATCATGGCCACGTCGATGTCATCGGGACGGAGCCCGCTCGTCTCCCAGAGTTGCCTGGCCGTGTACTCGGCTTCGGCAAATCTCGCCGTGTCGGCGCTGTAGTAGTTGTACATCACATCGCCGTCCAAGAGGTTGCCCTGCGTCGCCGCTTCGATCCTCACCACCGGTTGGCGAAGGTCCTTCGCCCTGTCGGCCCGGGTGACGACCAGGGCGACCCCCCCATCGCTCTCCTGGCAACAATCCAGGAGGCGCAAGATGGGCTCCACGATCCAGCGCGAGCGCTGATGGTCCTCGAGGGTGATCGGCCGCCCGTAGTACCAGGCGTTCGGGTTGGTTGCGGCGTGCGTGCGAGCCACCACCGAGTACCGGCCGAAGTCCTCGTTGCCGACGCCGTAGCGGTGCATATAGCGCTGAAACCAGAGGGAGTACGTCTTGGCCGGTGTATCGAGCCCGTAGGGGCGGTACCAGTTCTGGGACGGAGGGAGAGGGCCCCCCGTCGGCTGGCCGAAGCGTCGCCCGGAGCGCTCGTTGAAGGCTCGGTAGACGACGACCGCATCGGCGGCGCCGGAGATGACGGCTGCTGCCGCCTGTTCGATCGTGGCCGAAGATCCGCCGCCCCCGAACGGGGTCCGGGACGTCCAGCGCATCTCCTGGATGCCGACGCTCCGCATGAGGGCCACCTCGTCGTTGGTGTCCTGGGTGAAGGTCACACAGCCGTCTATGTCGGACGGCATGAGGCCGGCATCCACGATGGCCGCTCTGACGGCCTCCGAACAGAGCTGGAGCTCACTGCGCCCGGAGTCCTTGGAGAACTCCGTCTGGCCGATACCGACGATTGCCGCCCCGTTCCTCATCGAAGGCATCAGCCGTCCCTCCCCGCTGCCGGCCGGAACTGAGGCAACCGAACTCCGTCGACCTCGGCGAACACGACCTCGACCGCACTGTCGTTCTCCACGTCGGCAGCGCCGATGTCCTGGAGGTTCGAAACCAACCGTAATCCCTCGTCCAGCTCGATCAGCGCCACGATCCTCGCCGCGTCGTCCGGTTCATTCGGGTGGTGGGAGACGATCCAGCTGTGCACCGTTCCCCGACCGGAGAGCTCTACCACGTCCCACTCCAGCGAGCCGCAGTTCGGGCACATAGGCGACGGGGGGTGCTGGAGCCGCTGGCAGTGGGCGCACCGGCGGGCGAGCAGTCGTCCCTCTGCGACCCCGTTCCAGAAGAATTCGTCGTCTCGATCCGGCGTCGGCGCAACGGCGTGGGGCAAGGCACCTCCTCCCCGAGGGAAATAGTACTTACTATGCTCAGCCCGTCTGAACGTACTCACTCTCTGCTCCACGCGCAATCCATCAGCGATACGGCCTCACGCCACGCGCGTTGTTCACGTTACTGGGAGGCATCATGGACCAGACAATCGTCGTCGATCGACTCGGTGACATTGTCGTCATGACCATCGACCGCCAGCAGGTGCGGAACGCCTTGGATCCCCCTTCCCTGCACCAGATGGCAGCCATCCTTTCGACGTCGCGGCGATGGACGGCGCCGCGTCGGCCTGGGCCGAGACGAAGAGAACCTATGACGATCCCAAGCTCAGGAAAGAAATGAGGGAGGGCGTGGCCGCGTTCGTCGAAAAGCGCAAGCCAACCTGGTAGGTCGGGCCCAACAGCGGGTGGGGCCGCGTAGGGCGGGCTCCCTCGCCCAACCCGAGCGTCAGAGGGTTATAGTAGTTGCTATCGCCATGCTAAGGAGGACCCGATGGTGTCAGCGATCACGGAGCGGTTGATCTCCTCGGATGACCATGTCGACCTGAGCCATGAGAGCGTCAAGCAGAACCTGGCTCCCAAGTTCCACGTCGACTACGACGATGCCGTCAATGCCTTTCGGAAGTCGGTCATGGCCATGGCCTCCTCAACCGCCAACCAGCGCTGGCGGGAACAACAGGGCCTGACCCCCGATCCCACCGTGAGCATGGCCAGCAACCGCAAGCACGCGGCCAGCGAACGCGCCGGGCACACCGATGCCAACGAGCGCCTGAAGGACATGGACATCGACGGCGTGTCGGCGTCGGCCACCTACTGTGAGGTCAGCGCGTTTCGGTACCTGTACATGGTGAAGAACGGATGGAAGGAATCGACGCGGGCGTTCAACGACACGCTGGCCGGGTTCGCCTCGGCCGATCCGAAGCGCCTGGTCGTGTCCTACCAGATCCCGATCCACGACATCGATGCGGCCGTCGCCGAGGTGAGGCGGGCGGCGGCCCAGGGATGCAAGTCGCTGCAACTCCCCGTCTTCCCCGCCGAGCTCGGGCTTCCCGACTACTGGGACCAACGCTACGACCCGCTGTGGTCGGTGATCCAGGACACCGACCTGCCGATCTGCTGCCACATCGGCATGAACACCGCACTCGAAGACCTGGCCCTCCGTGACCCGACGCCGCAGAAGGGCATCTTCGTGCCGTGCGTGCCCCTGTCGGCGGCAGAAGCACTCGGGATGTGGATCATGGGCGGGGTCTTCGAGCGGTTCTCTCGCCTCAAGGTGGTGTTCGTCGAGCCCGGTCTCGGTTGGGTCTCCTGGTGGCTGTACATCGTCGACGACCTCATGGCCCGCCAGGGCTACGAATTCCCAGCTCTGACCAAGCCTCCGAGCGACTACTTCCGCCAGAACGTGTTCCTCACCTTTATCGACGAACCCGATGCCGTCCGGCACGCCCACGAGCGTCTTGGAATCGAGAACATCATGTGGTCGTCGGACTACCCGCACCCGGTCTCGAGCTGGCCCAACTCCCGTGCCACCGTCGACCACCTGTTCGCCGGCGTCGACGAGCACGAGCGGGAGCTCGTCGTCAGCGGCAATGCCGCCCGGGTCTGGAACCTCTGATCGGACTCCGATAGCCGGCCCGCTCGCTCACGGCCACTCAGCGAGCGGCCCGGTCAGGCCCGCTGCAGGATGACACCCGTTCGGCTGGCGAAGACCAATGCCGTCCGGGGGTCAGCCAGCTGGTTCGCCGACGTCCCCCGCAATTGCCGGACTGCCTCGAGCGTCAAGTTGAGCCCGTGGATGTAGCCCTCACCGATGAGACCGCCGTTGGTATTGGAGGGAAGGCGGCCCTTGGGCCCGAGATGCCCATCGGCCACGAAGTCCTTCGCCTCGCCGAACGGGCAGAACCCGAGGGCCTCGAGCTGCATCAGGAAGATCGGCGAGAATGCGTCGTAGATCAGGGCCACGTCGATGTCGTCGCGCCCGATCCCGAATTCGCCGAACAGGCGGTCGGCCGTCGCCTGGGACCCGTCCATTCTGGCGATCTCCGGCCGGTAGTGGTTGCTGGCGATCTCCTCCTCGAACAGACCGGCTCCGGCGGCGGCGGCGATGACGACCGGCTCCTGGCGACCGTCGGTGCGGTCGCTACTGGTGATGACCAGTGCTACCGAGCCATCGGTCTCCTGGCAGCAGTCGAAGAGACGCATCGACGGTTCGGCGATCCAACGGGAGGCCTGATGGTCCTCCAACGTGATCGGCTTACCGAAGAAGTGGGCGTTGGGGTTGTTGGCCGCATAGTCCCGGAACTGCACGACAGCCCGGCCGAAGTCCTCGTTGGTGGCACCGGAGAGGTGCATGTAGCGGGTGGCGTTCAGCGACATCCACGACGCCGGCGTGAGCACCCCGAACGGCGTGCACCACTGCATGGCCGTCGAACCCGAGTGGGCCGAGGTCGGGCGGGCTCCCACCTCGGCCCGCCCGAAGCGAGCGCCGGAGCGGGCCCGTATCGAGCGGTAGGCCACCACCACCTTGGCTGCCCCGGCGGCGACAGCAGTGGCGGCGTGAAGGAGGACCCCTTGCGATCCCCCACCTCCGTAAGGGACCCGGCTGGAGAAGTTGACCTCAGGAATGCCAAGCGCACGCACGAGCTCGGTCTCCTCGACGGGATCAATGGTGAAGCTCACCAGACCGTCGACATCGTCGGTCGACAACCCGGCATCAGCCAGGGCAGCAACAATGGCCTCACTCGCCAGCTGGGTCTCGCTGCGCCCCGCCGCCTTCGAGAATTCGGTCTGGCCGACACCGGCAATGGCCGCGGCTCCGCTCAGCGTGGCGCTCACGGCGCTACCTCCCGTGGGACGAACACCGGTACGGCCCGGCCGTCGCGGGTCGGCTCGAATCGGACCTCGACCGGCAACCCGATGGAGACGTCCTTCGGATCGGTGCCGACGAGGTTGGAGAGGACGCGGACGCCCTCGTCCAGCTCGACCAGGACGGCTAGCACGGGATAGGTGAATGCGGGGTTTTGGGGATGGTGCAGGACTGAGTAGCTGTACACCACGCCCGTACCGGCCAGGTCGACCGTCGTGTGCTCAACGGAGTGGCACGAGGGGCACATCGGGCGAGGAGGGTGCCGGAGCCGGCCGCAGCCCGTACATTTCTGGGCAGCGAGACGACCATCGGCAGCTGCGTCCCAAAAGGCCTGGCTGTCTTCGGTCACGATCGGAGCCGGCCGCAGGACTTCGGCTTCGCCACTCACGGCTGGCTCACGGGCGCGTCGAGCACCGCACCGGTCGAGGCCATGGCGTCGACCTCGTCCTCCGAGTACCCATGCTCTCGCAACAGCTGGCGCGTGTGCTCGCCGCACAGGCAAGGGCCACGCTGTATCACCGGCTTTGCCGGAGACAGGTTGACCAGCAGTCCCGGGTCCTCGAACCGCCCGACGTTGCCCGCCCATGTCGTGCTGACGAGCTCCGAGGCCCGAGCATCGGCGTCGTCGAACAGGGTGCGGCAGAATTCCTCGTCCACGATCTCGACGGGCACGCCACCCTTGTCCAGCTCGGCAAACACTTGTGAAGCAGGTTGCTCCAGGAAGCGGGTGGCGAGGGCTTTCGCCACCGTGTCGTTCTCGTCGATGTCGCCATCGCCTCGGCCGTCGCCAAGACCGGGTACGTCCTCGCCGACGACCGTGGCCAGCCGTTGGCGCTCCTGGTCGGAGACGGCGGCCAGGAACAGCCAGCGCCCGTCAGCGCATTCGTACAAGCGATAGAAGGGTGACAGCCCGTATTGCTGTCCATCGACGTGGCTCCAGTCGCCGGGCCGCCCGTCGGCATGTATCCAGGCGTAGGAGGTGTGGAGCAGCCCGGCGTTGACGATCGAGGTACTCACCTCTTGGCCCTCACCGGTCCTGTCACGGTGGTACAACGCAGCGGCGATGGCAATGGCCGCCAGCAAGGCGTTGCCGGTATCCCCCATGTTCGAGCGGCTCCACATGGGTGGATTGCCGGCGTCACACGCTCCGTCCTCCCACTCGCTGCCGGTGAGAGCAGCCGCGTTCTGGTCCGTGCCCGGCAGGTCGGAGCGGGGGCCCTTCTCGTAGCCCCGTGTGTTGCAGTACACGAGACTCGGGTAGCGCTTCTGCAGTGTCTCGTAGTCGATGCCCAGTCGTGCCGCCGCCCCTGGTCGCCAATTCACGGTCAGGACGTCGGTCTGGGCGATCAGCTTGTCGAGGGCGGCACGCCCCCCTTCGTGCTTCAGGTTCAAGGCAATGCTCCGCTTGCCGCGATTGGTGCCGAGGCCCATGTGGGTACCGGCCCAGTAGGTGTCGTGCAAGGCATGGACCTTGATCACGTCGGCACCCAGATCGGCCAAGACACGGCCCGTGAACGGGCCGGCCACGCCGAGACCGAGGTCGAGCACACGAACCCCGTCCAATGGATGGCTCAGGTGCCGGCCTCCGGATCCCGGTGCCGTGACCGGGTCTGCCGCCGGCGCCTTCGCCTCGTGCAGGACCTCGTCGGTGTGCTGTCCCGAGCGCGGCGCCGGCCCTGATATCGCCCCCGGGGTGGCCGAGAAGTCGAGCAGCGAACCGGCATGGCGGATCGGCCCGACTTCTGGGTCGTCGACCTCGACCACGCAGCCGTCGGCCAGGAACAGCTCGTCGGCCAGCGCCTCCGCAGGCGGGCGCACGACCGTCACACCCAGTCCCGCAGCCTCGGCCGCCTTCTCCCAGGCCGCGGCTGGGAACTTCTTGAACGCGTCGGTAAGCAGGGGATGCAAGAAGATGCCGGTCAGCAGCCCGTCGGGCTCCATCGACACCCGATCGGGGTCGTCGCGATACGAGGTGTCCAGGCTCACGGTGCTCAGCTCATCCTGCTCGGCTGAGGCGAAGACCCATCGGGGCCGGACGGTCCAGTGGTGCACCCACTTTCCGTCGGCGCACTCGTAGAGGCCCTCGATGGCCCGCGAGTCGACCGGCCACATCCAGTAGAGCGGCGCATCGGGGTTCTCAACCCGCTGCCAGATGAGGGAGACGGATGCGAGCGCCCCCTGGAGCAGCGACGTCGTCACCTGCTGCCCAACGCCCGTGACCTCGCGTGCCCGAAGAGCGGCGGCGATACCCAGCGCGGCCGAATAGGTGGCTCCGATGCTGGGCCACATCGTGCGGGGGAAGATGGGCCCGGACCGGTCGGCCCCCCGAACCAGCCCTTCAGGAGCGTCGAACTCGGGGTGAGGCCCGGGACGGCCGTCGATGTACTCCATGGCCGTGCCCCGGCGGCCCTTTTGGTCGTAGAGCAACCCGGTGCGGGCGGCCACCAGCCCGTCGTAGCCGGGGCGGTCCCGGTGTTCGGGATGATCGCCATATCCGGTGATGGAGCAGGTGATCAGGCGGGGATTGACCGTGTGGAGGCTGTCGTGATCAAGGCCGAGGCGGGCCATGGTCCCCGGTGAGAAGCTGTCGACCAGCACGTCGGCCCGATCCAGGAGGCGATGGATGGCCGCACGACCCTCGTCCGACCGCAGGTCGATCCTGGCGCTGCGCTTGCCCCTGTGCCATACCCGGTATCCGGATTGATGGCGGAACGGATCCCCATCGGGGGGTTCGACCCGCGTGACCTCCGCTCCGTTGTCGGCCAACAGCATGGTCGTCATCGGACCGGCCGTGCCCCACGAGAGATCGATCACCCGGAGACCACCAAACACGCCTGCCATGCGAGCGCCCCCTTCGACACATCCATCGGGTCGATCCGTGCTTCGACCGCTCAGTCACCCTAGCACTTACTATGGCCAGGCCGTCGGGGCCGGGCTCCCGCCACCTCAGGCGAAGTCCGACCCGCCGTCGACGTTGACGTCCGCGCCGGTCATGTAGGTGTTGGCCCTCGAGCCGACGAAGGCGATGACCGGCCCGATCTCGGCGGGGTCGCCGGCCCTCCCGAGATGGGCCGGGTGGCCGAAGTCCTCCCGGATGATGCGCATGGCGTCGGTCAGGCTCTCGCGGTCGACACCGCGCTCGGGAGGCAGGGAATCCAAGTATCCCTTCATGCCCTCCGAGAGGAACGAGCCGGGCGACACCGTATTGACGAGGATGTTCTCGGGGGCCAAGGACTGGGCCAAGTTCTTGGTCAAGCTGGTCAGGGCGGCCTTGGCCGCCGTGTAGGCGACCAGTTCCGGGCTCTGACGCCGGGTCGAGTGGGCCGACACGTTGACGATGCGGCCGAAGGACCCCTGGCGGAGCATGGGCAGGGCGCAGCGAACACAGCGCACCGCGCCCAGGGCCCCGATGTCGAAGGTCGCCATCCACTCGTCGTCGTCGATGTCGTCGAAGGCCCCGACGCCCACCTCCACCGGCCCGGCTGCGTTGACCAGCACCTCCAAGCCCGTCCACCGAGAGCGGAGCACGTCGAAGGCACGGTCCAGTTCGGCGCAATCGGTGATGTCGGCGACGAGCCCGACAGCCTCGGGGCTGCCCAGTTCGAGGAGCCTGGCGACCGTCTCGTCCACGCCCGATCGGCTCCGGGCCAGTACGGCGACCCGGGCCCGTTCGCCGGCGAACGCCTCGGCCGCCGCTCGGCCCATCCCCCGAGATCCGCCCGTGATCAGCACTCGAGCGTGGTCCAGACCCAGGTCCATTCGGATATTTTATCCAAAACGCGCCGGCGCATCGCTCGCGTGGCCGACTGGAGGGCAAGGCCCTCTGTCGTCGGGGGAGCGAGCCGAGCAGACGACGGCCTGAGCGATCAGGGCTCGAAGAGGCCCTCGAACTCCAGGGCTCCGTTTCGCACCCGTCCGTACAGCAGCCAGTCGCCCCGGAACATGCCGTGCTCGTACGGCGCGCAGGCGATGTGGGTGCGCGGGCCACCGGTGGTGCTCGACATGAAGCGGATCCGCTCCAGCCCCTGCTTCAGGCCGGTGCCGGTGAGGGTTGGCGCCCGAAACAGCCCCTCGGCCAGCACGCGAGCGGTGTCGTAGGCCAGGACCGGGATGGCGTTGGGCCACAATGGCGGGCTCTCGCCGTAGCGGGCGACGAACCGGTCGTGGAAGCCTCCGACCCGCGGGTTGCTCGGGTCGAACTGATCGATGCCCACCCAACCTTCGAACTTCTCGAAGCCCATGAGATAGAACATGAACGCCGTGCTCATGATGCGGGGTGGGTCCCAAGCGAGCTCATCGAGGGCCTGGCGCAGCAGCCCTTGCAGGGCCAGCATGCCGTAGCCCATGTAGCAGAGTGCGTCGGGTCCCGACTGCCGTAGGTTGTCGAGGTTGTCGGCAAGGCGGGCCGGGTGTTGGCTCACCGTCTCGAGGGCCACGATGCTCAAGCCCTGTCGACGGCACTCTTGACGGAAGAACCGGAAGTACTCGTCCCCGTTGGGCGAGATCTCGCTCAAGACGGCGATCCGTTTGTACCCCTTCCGGGCCAGCCACGATGCGCACAGCGCGGCGTCGGCTCCGCAGTCGCCGTTTCCAAGCCGGAAGCTGTACTCGCCGCCGAGCTGCTCGGTGCCGGCCCAGCTGATGAGCGGGACCTGCAGCTCGTTGGCCAGCGGGGCGACGACCATGGCGTTGTCGGAGCTGTAGGCACCGGCGACGCCGATGCACCCCTGGTCGACGAGGTACCTGAACCCGTCCATGGCATTACGGGCCGAACCGGTGGGCAACCCTCGTTCCGCGTGGATGACGAACTCGACCTGACGGTCGAGATATCCCTGCTCGATGGCCTCGTCGAACGCCATCCGGTGGATCTTGTCGTAGCCGCCACCTGGGCCGTCGAGGGCGGAGCCGAGCCACCCGATCTTGATGGGTTCCGCGTCTCGGGTCCATTCGTTCCTGGGCGTCTCCATGGTGAACTCCTTGTGAGTGACCGGTACATCGACTGTCGGGACGACTTCGCGATGGGCTCCGGCCCATGGTAGCGACGAGAACCGTGCCGGCCTGGGCTCCTGTGGCCTCCTGGGTCGGCCCTCTCTCCTGTGGCCTCCTGGGTCGGCCCTCTCTCCTGTGGCCTCCTGGGTCGGCCCTCTCTCCTGTGGCCCACCGGGTCCTCTTCTACTATGAGGGCAGCAGTCAGACGGGGGAGGGCCATGATCGTCGAGCTACCAGATTCGTGGGACGAGGTCGTCGACGTCGTCGTGGTCGGGTCGGGCGGCGCCGCCCTGACTGCGGCGACCTTGGCCGCGGACGGCGGCGCCTCGACGATGGTGATCGAGAAGACCGACATGATCGGGGGGACGACGGCGGTCTCGGGTGGGGTGCTGTGGGTTCCCCAGAACGCCCACATGGCCCAGCACGGCCTCGACGACAGCCGGGAGGAGGCGCTGGCCTACGTCCGCCACCTGGCCATGGGGATGGCGCCCGATCCTGCCCTCCTGGACGTATTCGTGGACACCGCACCGGTGGCCCTCGACTACCTCGAGACCAACACGCCGGTGACCATGACGTCGCTCACCCTCTTTCCCGACTACTACTTCCCCTACGACGTGCCCGGGAAGAAGGCCGGTGGCCGCTCAGTGGAGCCCGTCCCCTATGCCTTCGGCGCCGAGCTGCCCGACTGGCGTGACCGTCTGGTGTCCCGCGGGACGCTCATGTCGCTGGGTTCCTACACCACCTTGGCCGAAGACCTGTTCGGGGCCACGGACCCCGACCTCGAGGCGGAGCTGGCCCGGCGGGAGGCCGAAGACGTCCGCCCCAAAGGGGCGGCGCTCATCGGCATGCTGTGGAAGGGGCTCTTGGCCCGGAAGGTCGGCATCCGGCTGGCCACGCCGGCGCACGAGCTGATCTCTTCGGCCGGGGCCATCGTGGGGGTTCGGGCCGAGCACGATGGCAAGGACGTGTTCCTCGGGGCCCGCAAGGGTGTGGTGTTGGCCTGTGGCGGCTTCGAGTGGAACCGGGACATGGTCCGGGACCTCATCGGCTACGACGTCAAACCCCTGTCGCCCCCCAACAATGTGGGTGACGGGCTGGTCATGGCGACCGACGCGGGAGCGGCGTTGGCCAACCTGAACTCGTACTGGGGGACGCCGGCCATGTTCGACCCGGCCATGGTCGACCAGGGGGAGCCGGTTCCCCAATTCGAGGGCGGCCGGGGGATGCCCGGTTCCATCGTGGTCAACGGGCACGGCCATCGCTTCGCCAACGAGGCGGTCCCCTACAACGACTTCCCCAAGGCATTCGGCACCTTCGATGCTTCGAGGGCCGAGTTCCCCAACCAGGCGCCGGCGTGGATGGTCTTCGATCACGAGGCCAAGGAGACCACCCAGATCCTGTCCATCGTTCCGGGCCAGCCCGCGCCCGACTGGGTGCCCCGGGCCGACACGATCGCCGAGCTGGCCGGCCGGATCGGCACCGATCCGGGCGCCCTCGAGGCGACGGTATCCCGCTACAACGCCAACGCCGAACAGGGCACGGATCCCGACTTCGACCGCCACCGGTTCGGGTTGATGGCGGCCCCGCCGCTGCGACCTCTTGGGGCCGCCCCCTACTACGCGTTGGCTCTCTACCCCGGCACCCTCGGCACCAACGGCGGCCCGCGGGTCACCGCCGACAGCCAGGTGGTGTCGAGGTCGGGCCCTCCCATCCCGGGGCTCTACGCGGCGGGCAACACGGCGGCGAACGTCTTCGGCTGGGCCTACCCGTCGGGAGGGGCCACCATCGCCCACGGCATCACCTTCGGGTACCTGGCCGGCCGGCATGTCGCCGCCCGGTCGGCGAACCCGGCCTTCACCCCCGCCGCCGTCCGGTGATCACGCGTGCGTTGGTCCTCGGCGGTGGCGGTGTGGCCGGCATCGCCTGGGAGATAGGGGTATTGACCGGCTTGGCCGATCGCGGCGTCGACGTCACCGGCGCCGACCTGGTCGTCGGCACGTCCGCCGGATCGACCGTGGCAGCCCAGGTCACCAGCGACCTGACGCTCGAGGATCTCTTCGCTCGCCAAGTGGACCCGGCCCGCAGCCCGGCCGAGCTTGGCGCGCCTTCGAGCTTGGCTGGTCTGGAGCAATTCTTTGCCGAGGCGGTGGCCGCCACCTCGAGTGCCCTCGAGCTCCGCGTGGCGGTCGGGGCCATGGCCCTCACGACGGACACCGTTCCCGAGGAGGAGAGGCTGACGATCATCGCCGGGCGGCTTCCCAATCACACCTGGCCCGAGCGGCCCGTTCGTATCGTGGCCGTCGACGCCCTTACCGGTGCCGAGCGGGTCTTCGACGAGGGAGGCGCTGTCCCCCTGGTCGACGCCGTCGCCGCCAGCTCCGCCGTCCCCGGTGTGTGGCCGCCGGTCACCATCGATGGGCGGCGCTACATCGATGGCGGCTTCCGCTCGGTCCTCAACGCCGACCTGGCCGAGGGATACGACTCGGTGCTGATCCTCGCCCCTATCGACGAGCTGTTGCCCCTCAGCCCCGACGTCTCCGCCGGGGTGGACAGGCTCCGAACCCGGTCCCGCGTCCAGGTCGTCCGGCCGGACGAAGCTTCCGTCGCCGCATTCGGGCCCGACCTCCTCGACCCGGCGATCCGCGGGCCTGTCGCTCGGGCCGGGCGGGACCAGGGCCGGGCCGCGGCCAGTTCCGTGCAGTCGCTCTGGGAGTAGTGGCCCCGACCCGAAAGTCCGGGCGTGGTCAGTCGGCGACGTCGGAGATGGCCAGCACGGTGCGGGCGACAGTGCTCGTGGCCATGTCGTCGAAGGCGCGACCGATGTCCTCGATCGGGTAGACGTTGGTGACCATCTCGTCGAGCTTCATCAGCCCGGCCCGGTACAGCTTGAGGTAGGTGGGAATGTCGTGATGCGGCTGGGCCGAGCCGTAGCGACATCCCATGACGTTCTTGTCCAGCCATAGGTCACGGGACAAGAACGAGACCTCGGCATCCATCGGCGTGGTCCCGACCAGGACGCAGCTGCCGCCGCCGGCCAGGGACTCGATGGCGACCCGGCTCAGGTCGGACCTTCCCACGCACTCGAACGACGAATCCACTCCGTCCGGGCAGATCCGGCGGATGGCGTCGCCGCTGTCCTTGCCGTCCATCCCGAGGAAATGGGTGGCCCCGAACCGTCGGGCCATCGACTCCTTGCCCGGGTTCACGTCGACGGCGACGATGGTGGTGGCACCGGCGATCCGACTTCCCTGGATGGCGTTGAGCCCGATGCCACCGACGCCGAGGACCACGGCGCTCGAGCCTCGCTCGACCTTGGCCCGGTTCAGGGCGGCACCGGCGCCGGTCAGGACGGCGCAACCGAGCAGCGAGGCCACCCGCAGCGGCACGTCCTCGTCGATGCGGACGGCCTGGTTCTCGTGCACCACGGTGAGCTCGCTGAACACGCCGGCCTTGGCGAACGTGTACGCCGGTGCACCCTTGTAGGTGAAGGGCTGGCTGAGGCCGCCGAGCGACGACCGGCAGTGGGTCGGCCGCCCTCGATCGCACTGGTCGCAGGCCCCGCAATAGCTGAGGGTGTGCAGCACCACGTGGTCGCCAACGGCCACCTTGGTCACCACCGAGCCGACCGCCTCCACCACCCCTGCCCCCTCGTGCCCGAGCACGACGGGAGGGGGGAAGGCGATGGTGCCGTTCACCACGCTGTAGTCGCTGTGGCACACCCCCGCATAGGCGATGCGCACCAGCACCTCGCTCGGCTCGGGTGCTCGGACCTCGAGGTCGTCGGTGACGTCGATGGTCCCGTTCCAGACGATGCCTCTCATGGTTCCCCTCGCTGTCGGTGTGTCGGTGTGTCGGTGTGTCGTGTTATCGGTGTGTCGGTGTCGGTGTGGGCGTGGTCCGGGCGGCTCAACCCATCAGAGGTGGGCGAGGAACCAGTCCCGGGCCGCCCCGCTGGTCGTCTCGAAGGCCTCGCCGTAGACGGCGTAGTGGTCGCCCGCCACCGTGACCAGCCGCTTGGGCTCGAGGGCACGGTGGTAGGCACCCAGCGCATGGGCAGCCGGGGTCATGGTGTCCCCGGTGGGGACGATCATCAACAGCGGAGTCGGGCTGATGCGCTCGATGAAGGCCGCCGGTTCGTACTCGGCGTAGAGCTCCCACGACCGGAGGGTGATCTCGTTCTTCCAGTTCTTGACGTACTCGGGCGGCATCGACTTGATGAACCGGACCGAGTCGCTGTCCTCGGCAAAGGCCTGGACCACGGCGGGGGGCTCGCCGCGCTGGCGGCCCAGCCGGTCGTCGGCGAAGCGCCGGTACAGGTCCACCAACCCAGCAGGCGAATTGCGGGCGATGGTGTTGTCGCGGCCGCTGATGGTCATGGCCTGGGACACGACGCACTTGACCCTCCGGTCGGTGGCGCCGACGGCCAGCACGTGGCCGCCCGAATAGCTGGTCCCCCAGATGCCGATGCGCTCGGCATCCACGTCGGGGTGCCCGGCCAGGAAGGTGACGGCATCCTTGTAGCCGCGTTGCTGCTTGATCGGATCGAGCTCCTGGCGGGGCAGGCCGTCGCTGGTGCCGCAGTTGATGTGGTCGTAGTTCAGCACCACGAAGCCGGCGTCGGCGAAGACCCGTGGGTAGTCGTGGTGGCGGAACACCTCTTTCACCCCGCCGAATCCCCCGGTCACGACGACGGCGGGATGGGGGCCGTCGCCGTCGGGGACGTGCAGCCAACCCCGGAGGGTCGCACCTTCGGAGGTGAACTCGACATCTTGTGGCACTGGAGGTTCCCTTCTCCCGTCGACCTTCGGCCCCGGGCTCGATGATTGGCGGTTCAAGTTGGGGCAGCGCCCCGCCGTACGCGATCATGACCGGGCGACCAGAGGAGGACCGATGGCCATGGAGGCATGGGAGACGGCGGCCCGCGAGGAGATCCGCGAGCTCGTCGCCCGGTACACCCACTTGGGGGACGGCGGGCGGATCGACGAGCTGGTGATGCTGTTCGAGCCCGACGCCGTGTTCGAGACGGACACCGAACCGGAGCCCCTCAGTGGTCGCGCCGCCGTTGCCGCGTTGCTCGGCGGCCTGGCCGAGGACCACGGCGGCGAGACGGGCCAGACCTACATGCGGCACAACGTGTCCAACCTCACCATCGAGTTCGAGAGCAAGACGGTGGCCACCGGCGCGGCCTACTGGTTCGTGATCAGCGACAACGGGCTCTGGCGCTGGGGCCGCTACCGCGACACCTACCGGCGCGACGGCGACGGCCCGTGGCGCTTCGCCCGACGTAAGGTGCGGGCCGACCCCCAGAACGGCTGACACCCGACCGCGACGACGGCCCTTCCGACCCGGCGGGGTCAATCGCCCCAGCCGCCGGGGGGGCGGGGCAGGGCCTCGCGAGCGGCCGTGCGGGTCCGGCCCAGGTACAGGTCCCTGACCATCTCGGTGTCATCGAAATCGGCCACCGGCCCCGAGGCGGCCACGCGCCCGGCCTCGATGACGATGACGTCGTCGGCGATGGCCAAGGCGTTGTCCACTACCTGCTCCACCAGCAACACCGCCAGTCCCTCCCGCTTGAGCCCGTCCACCATGGCGAACACCTCTTTGGCTATGGCCGGGGCCAGCCCGGCGGACGGCTCGTCGAGCATGAGCGCGGCGGGCTCGGGGATGAGGGCCTGGGCGATGGCCAGCATCTGCTGCTGGCCCCCCGAGAGCTTGCCGGCCATCGTCTTCCGCCGTTCGGCGAGCATCGGAAACCGCTCGTAGGCGCGCTCCACCGCCGCCTGGAGGCGCTGCCCCTTGCGCAGGAACGGCCGCTTCACCGTGTACCCGCCGAGGAGCAGGTTCTCCTCCACCGTGCGCTTGTGGAAGACGCGCTTCCCTTCCTGCACGTAGGACAGGCCCGCCCGCACGCGCTCGAATGGCGTGAGTCGTCCCAGCTCTACCTCGCCCAGCCGTACGTGGCCCCCTTGGACGGTCGGCAAGAAGCCGGCCACGGCGTTCAGGAGCGAGGTCTTCCCCGCCCCGTTCCGGCCCAGGACGACGGTGACGTGCCCGGCCTCGACGGCGGTGGACACGCCCCACAGGACCTGGATGTCGCCGTACCCACCGGCGATGGCCTCGACGGTCAGCCTCATCGCGGCTCCGCCGGGGGCCCGGGGGCGACCTCTGCCCGCTCGAGCTCCTCGATGGTCTCGCCCGTGTCGCTCGACCCGGTGTACTCCTCGAGCACCCGGCGATTGGACTGGATCTCCTCGGCGGTGCCCGAGGCGATGAGGGCGCCCTGGCTGAGGACGTGGATCCGGTCGGCGATCTTCAGCACCAAGGGGAAGTTGTGCTCCACCAGGACGACGGTGCCCCCGGCCCGGCGAATCAGCTCGATGGCCTCCTCCAGCCGGTGGATGTCATCCTCGTCGAGGCCCGAGCCCACCTCGTCGAACAAGAACACCTTGGGCTCGGCAGCCAGCGACCGCGCCACCTCGACCAGGCGGCGCGTGCCCAGGGGCAGCGAGGTGACCTCCGCGTCGGCCACGTGCTCGATGCCGAGGAGGGCAAGCAGGCGAAGGGCCTCTGCATCCGACTCCCGCGACCCCCGCCAGAACGAGGGCAGACGGAGGATGGAGGCGGACATGGACACGCGGTGGGTGACGTATCGGCCAGTGGCCACGAAGGCGCGGGCCCGCATGCCCTTCGGGATCAGCGGGGTCTGGAACGTCCGGGCCACCCCGGCCCGGGCCGACCGGTAGGGGGCGAGGCCGCTGAGATCGACGTCCCCCAGCCGCACCGACCCGGCCGTCGGACGATAGAAGCCGCACACCAGGTTCAACAACGTGGTCTTGCCCGAGCCGTTGGGCCCGATGAGGGCGGTCACCTCGCCGGGCACCGCCTCGAGCGTGACGTCATCGACGGCGGTGACTCCTCCGAAGTCTTTGCGCAGGTTGGTCACCGTCAGCGTGGCCCCGGCCAGCTGGCCGATCGCCGCGGGGCAGCCGAGCCGGCCGCGCCGGATTCGGCCGCGCCGCCGATCGCCGCCATGCTCTCCATGGGCCTCGCCGCCCGCAGCCATCCCCGACGCCGGGCCTGGCTGAGGCCGGAGCGGAGGAGTCCGGCGACGCCCTCGGAGAAGACCAGCCCGGCCACGACCAGGAAGGCCCCGTAGACGATGAGCGAGTAGTTCTGGAACGACGCGATCCGCTCCGGGCCGAGCTGGAGAACGGCGGCGCCGAAGAGGGCTCCGTAGATGGACTGGGACCCGCCCACCACCGAGGCGGTGAGGATGGTGAAGGCCAGCGCGAAGGCAAACGACGAGGGAGAGATATACGAGGACAAGAAGGCGAACAGGACCCCGGCGATACCGGCCGGGATGGCGCCAACCACATAGGCCAGCAGCTTCAGGCGGTAGACGGAGATGCCCAGGGTGGCGGCCAGGATCGGGCTCTGCTTGAGTACGAGGAAGGCGTCGCCGTGGGACGACATGATGAGGTTGCGGAAGACGGCGAACCACACGATGGTGACGCCGACGACGAAGACGTAGAAGCCGTCGCCTTGGAGCTCCGCTCCGAAGATGGTCGGGATGGGGATTCCCGACAGCCCGAGCGAACCGCCGGTCTGGCTCGACAGGAGATCGAGGACATTGGGGATGAGGATGACGAGGAAGAAGGTCAGCATGGCCAGCGACCACCCCCCCAGCCGCAACCCCGGTATGCCGGACACGAAGCCCACCACGATCGACCCGGCGATGGCGGCGAGCAGGCACAGCAAGATGTCCGAGACGCCCTGGCTGACGGCCAGGTAGCCGGCGATGTAGGCGCCCACGGCGTACAGGGCCACCTGGGCCAGCGCCAGCTCGCCGGCATAGCCGAGGCTCATGTTGAGCCCGCTCACCACCAGGGCCAGGATGGCGATCAGCATGAACTGCCGCGACCAGTAGTCGCCGAGGCCGAGCCACGGCGCCACCAGCACGATGGTGGCGAGCACCACCATGAAGAGAGGACGCGGGATGGTGGGCCACCGGCGGGTCGGCGCCGCCGCCGGCGTCGTGGGTCCCATCAGACCTGCCGCTCCACCGCGCCCCCGAAGAGCCCCCGGGGCCGGGTGAGGAGGATGAGGAGGAACAGGACGAAGACGACCACCTCGGGCCAGTCGGCGTTGGTATACCGCGACACCTCTGCGTAGATGATGCCGGTGGCGAACCCGCCGATGAGGGCGCCGATCTGGCTGCCCGAGCCGCCGATGGCGATGGCCACGAAGCCGAACAGGGCCAGGTTGTCCCCGAGGGACGGGTTGGCGTAGGTGCCCGACCCGATGACGACGCCGAACGCCCCGGCGATGAGCCCAGCGAGGGCAAAGGCCCCGATGGCCAGCACGCGCACGTTGACCCCCCGGGCCATGGCCGCCTGGCGGTCCTCGGCCGAGGCCAGAGAGGCCAGCCCGACGACGGTGCGCTTCGACAGGACGTGCAGCCCGACGGCCAGGACGATGACGAGAACGATGAGCAGCAGGGCCGTCGGCTCGATCGTGCCGCCCAGCAGGTTCAGCGGCTTGGACGACAGCGGCGAGGGCACGGTCTTGGGCTGTGACCCCCAGATGCGCAGCACGATCCCGTCGATGGCCACGGCCACGCCCACGCTGGTGATCAGTGTGGCGTGGGAGTCCCTGCGGCCCATCAGCGGGCGGATGGCCAGGCGCTCCTCGGCAACGGCGATGAGGGCCACAGCCGCCGCCCCGATCAGGATGGTGGGCAGGAGCGGCAGCTTCAGCGTCACCGCGGCGAAGTAGGCCAGGTAGGTGCCCAGCATGATCAGCTGGGCATTGGCGAAGTTGAACACCCCCGAGGCCAGCAGGACGACGTTGTAGCCAACGCCGACCAGCGCGTACAAGGCCCCGTCGGAAAGGCCCGACCACAGGGTGGTCATGATGGCGACACGCGGCCGGTCGCCCGAGGGCACGCCACCGCGGTGAGGGGGATGTCGGGCACGACGACCTCGACCCTCAGCAGTGACATGGGCGACCGGCCCCGCGAATGCTCAGGACCCTGTGCCCGGCACGTAGAGCCCATCGGTGTTGTAGATACCGGGAGACACGAAGAGGAAGCCGCTCGGGAACACGTTCGGGTAGTGGTTCTTCGACGTGTAGTAGAAGTTTCCGAACTGGCTCTGGGCGCCGTATGACACCCACGGGACCGGCGGCGTGGCCTTCTTCAAGGCCTCGAGCGTCTTGGCCAGGGTCTGGCCGTCGGTCGACTTGGCCTGCTTGGCGGCGTAGTTGATGAGGACGAGGGCGTTGTAGCCCACGCCGGTCACCGCGGCACCGATGTTGGACAGCACCTGTTGGCCGCCGAGTGTCTTGGCATCGGCCACGAACTTGTCGAGCACCGGGTTCCCGGTGGCTGCCGGGTTCCCGGCCAGGAACGCCTTGGTGGTCTCAACGAAGACGTTGTGGAGCGAACTGGCCGGCATGTTCTGGGCGATGGGGAACGCCCCCGACAACAGGTCGGCATAGAAGGGCACGTCCCAGCTGATCTGGGCCCGGCTCTTCAGGATGTACAACGTGGGCACCCCGTATCCGGAGAAGATCACCATGTCCGGGTTCTGCGCCTTCAGGTTCTCGAGCTGGGGCGTGACATCCACGGCCGTGTCGGGAAAGCTGGCCGAGACGAAGGTCATGCCCGCCTTCTGGAAGGCCGACTGGAACCCCTGCATCGAGGCCTGACCGGCGACGTCGTTGCCGTAGATCATCCCGATCTTCTTGTAGCCCTTTGCCTTGGCCTCGTTCACGTAGGGCGGCACCGTCTGATAGGAGAGCTCGGAGTCGCCGAAGTAGTACGGGTACTTCTTCGGGTTGTTGAGGGTGGCCGAGCTGGTGGCGTCGATAGACAGAATCTTGTCCCGGGTCAAGACGGGCAAGAGGGCCTGGGTGACCTCGCTCGAGCCGCCGGGGTAGACGGCGTCGGGCTTCTGGCCCGAGGTCAGCTTCTGCTCGAGCAGGCTCACGGCGGTGGTCGGGTTGTTCTGGTCGTTCTGGGTCTCGAGGACGACCTTGCGCCCCTGGATACCGCCCTTGGCGTTGATCTGGCTGATGGCCACCTTCAGCCCGAGGACCTCGGCCTGGGTGTAGGCCTGGGTCGCGCCGGTGAAGTCGCCCGAGTAGAGGAAGGTGAACGAGGGCTTCGACGCCGCCCCGGCCGGCGCCGCTCCCGTCCCTACAACCACGCCGAGTAGTAGCGCGATCACCGATACTGGCATGACCAACAGGCGACGCAACCGTGCCCACGACGAATTCTTCATGATCTCCCCCTCGTTCAGTACATCCCGCACCCCAGCACTTCCCACCACGCGACCACCATCGTCCAAACGAACGGTTGGTGGTCAATTCCCGTTGTAACATGACCGTCAAACCAACGTCAACATGTATCGCGACCGGCGGGCCCGCCATGCGGGTCCAGGCGGTATGGCCCGTCACGCGGAACAAGGGGGCACCATGAGCGATGTGGAAGAAGCTGTCCGCCGTCTCGAGGAGCGGGTGGCGCTGCTCGAGGACCAAGTGGAGCTGTACCAGCTCATCAGCAGTTACGGCCCGGCGGTCGACAGCGGCAGCGGTGATGTCACCGCGGGGATCTGGACCGAGGACGGGACCTACGACACGATCCCCGAACCCCTCAACGGGCGCGAGGACCTGCGCGCCATGGTGGCCGGCGACGGGCACCAGTCGCTGATCCAGAACGGCTGCGCCCACGTGATGGCCCTCCCCCACCTCGTGGTCGACGGCGACACCGCGGTGGCCACCGGCTACTCCCGCGTCTACCTCAGCGACGGGGACGGGTTCCGCGTGTGGCGGGCGTCGTCCAACCGGTGGGAGTTCGTCCGGCGACCCGAAGGGTGGCGTGCTGTGAGCCGGGTGAACCGGGCCCTGGACGGTTCACCCGAGGCGCGCCAGATCCTGGGCCAGGGGATCGCCCACCGGCCCACCTGAGCTCCCCGGGCACCGCAACCACCGGACGAAGGGAACAAGCGATGGGGATCGTGCAGGACAAGGTGACGATCATCACGGGTGCGGGCGAAGGCCTCGGTCGCGTCATGGCCGATCGATTCTCGGCCGAGGGCGCTCCCGTGGTCCTCGCCGGACGCCGTGCCGAACCACTGGTGGAGACGGCCTCGCAGGTGTCCGGGCCGGTCCTGGTGGTGCCGACCGACGTCACCGACGAGGGCCAGGTGGCGAACCTGGTGGCCGAGACCATCGACCGGTTCGGCCGGGTCGACGTACTGTTGAACAACGCGGCCCAACCGGGAACCGATCGCTTCATCTGGGAGCAGACCCTGGACAACTGGAACAGCACCATCGCCATCGACGTGACAGCGGCCATGCTCTGCACCCGAGAGGTCCTGTCCCAGTGCATGCTCGGGCAGGAGTCCGGATCGATCGTCAATTTCTCTTCGACCGCGGGCTACAACGGCATGCCCCGCAAGAGCCACTACGCCGTGGCCAAGGCGGCGCTCCGGACCCTGACCAAGGTCTCCGCGCTCGAGGCCGGCCCGCACGGCATCCGCGTCAACTGCCTGGTTCCGGGCAGCATCGACACCGAGCTCCTCCAGCGCTACTTGGACCGGATCGCCGGGGAACAGGGGGTCTCGGCCGACGACCTGCGCCGCCAGTGGGCGGCCAACGTGCCCCTCCGCAAGATCAGCTCGCCCGAGGAGGTCGCCGAGCTGGCCCTGTTCCTGGCGAGCGATGCGTCCAGCGCCATCACCGGCCAGTCGATCAATGCCGACGCCGGCGGCGTCATGGTCGGCTGAACGATGGACCGCCCGTCTTGAACCATCTCAGCCTCCTCTACGACATGCGCGCGCCGGACAGCGGTGCGCCGGCCGACGCCCTCTACCGGGCGGCGGTGGAGCAGTGCGCCTGGGCCGACGCCCGGGGCTTCGCCAGCGTGACGCTCACCGAGCACCACGCCACCAGCGACGGCTACCTGCCCTCGCCCATGATCCTGGGCGCGGCGCTGGCCGGTAGCTCGGAGCGCCTGCTCATCCGGTTGTCCCTGGTGTTGCTGCCCCTCTACCACCCGCTGCGGGCCGCCGAGGACCTGGCCGTGCTCGACCTGATCAGTGCCGGCCGGCTGCGGCTGACGGTGGGACTGGGCTACCGGCCCGAGGAGTACGAGCAGCTGGGCGTCGAGATGAAGCGCCGCCCCTCCCTGATGGAAGAGGCGGTAGCGACGCTCAAGTCGGCGTGGACGGGGGAGCCATTCCAGTACCGGGGACGGACGGTCCGCGTCCTCCCCCGTCCGGCCCAGCGCCCGCGGCCGCTGATCGCGATGGGCGGGGCTTCGCCGGCCAGCGCCCGGCGGGCGGCCAGGATCGCCGACGACTACCAGCCCCTCTCGCCCAAGCTGTACCAGCTGTACCTGGACGAGCTGACCGCCCTGGGCAAGCCCGCCCCCGTCCGGGACGAGGGCGGTGCCAGCGCCGGAAGTTACCTCTTTGTATCCGACGATCCCGACCGGGACTGGGCCCGGATCGCTCCCTACGCCATGCACGACAACAACGAGTACGCCAGCTGGATCGGCGCCCGGAAGGGTGCGTTCAGCGCCAGCACCGGTCCCGACGAGCTGCGGGCCTCGGGGCCCTACCGGGTGGTCACGCCGGACGAGTGCCTGGCCATTGCCGCCACCGGGGACACCCTGGCCTTCAAGCCGTTGGTCGGTGGGCTCGATCCCGATATCGGCTGGGAGGGACTGCAGCTGTTCGCCGACAAGGTGCTCCCCCACCTCCGCTGACGCGCCGGCGTGCGGCGCCCGAGGCTCGAGCTCAGCGTCCCCGGAACCGAGGGCGACGCTTTTCGGCAAATGCAGCAAGGCCCTCGGCGGCATCGAATGACGTGAGGCAATAGTAGGCATCGCGGGACAGCTCGTACTCGAGCCCCGACGCCACGCTTCCGTTGTCCGACCACACGTCGTGCATCACCTGCTTGGCGTTGGCCACGGCCAAGGGGCTCTTCTCGGCCACCTGGCGGGCGAAGTCCAGCCCGGCATCGAGCAGGCCCTCGTCGGCCACCACCCGGCTGACCAGCCCCCAGGCCAGCGCCTCGTCGGCACCGAGGAAACGACCGCTGAGCAACAGCTCGGCGGCCCGAGCCCGCCCGATCGCCCGGGGCAGGAGAGTCAGCACCCCTCCCCCGCCCATCTGGCCGAAGTTGAGATGCCCATCGCCGATCCGGGCGGCCGCACCGGCGATGGCGAAGTCACAGTTGAGGAGGAGCTCGAGGCCACCTGCAGCCGTCACCCCGTTCACCAGGGCCACCACCGGGACGGGCAGCGCGCGCAGTCGACCGAAGACCCGATGGAGCTCGCTCACGAAGCGGGGGAACCGGACCGGATCGCGCTGGAGAGCCACGTACGCCTTGAGGTCACCCCCGGCGCTGAACGCGCGTCCGGCCCCGGTGATCAGGATGGCCCGGACCTTGCTGTCGTCGACCAGATCCGTCACCGCCGCGTCGAGCTCCTCGAGGACCCGACCGTCGATGGGGTTCAGCTGATCGGGCCGGTTGAGGCGCACAACCCCGGCCACGGCTGAACGCCGGGCCAGGGCGAGCCGTTCGATCAACACGAGAGGTGCGGTGCCCACCGGACTCCTTATTCGCTGTCTGACTGCATGATGGCTCGGATGATCTCATGCTTGGGGATCTTCCCCGATGGCGTGGTGGGAAGGCTTTCGACTACTTCCAGGCGCTCGGGAAGCTTGTAGGTGGCAAGACCTTCCTCCTTGAGGCGGGCAACCGTGGTGGCCAAGTCGAGGCACGCACCGCGGTGGAGGACCACGCACGCGCACATCCGCTCACCCAGCCGCTCGTCGGGCAGGCCGACGACGGCCGCCCGCTCGACCTCTGGGAAGAGGATGAGCATCTCCTCGATCTCACGCGGGGTGATGTTGATTCCCCCTCGAATGATGATCTCCTTCTTGCGCCCGACCACGGTCACGTAGCCGTCCTCATCTTCGGCGACCAGATCCCCGCTCAACACCCATCCGCCCACAAATGTGGAGGCCGTGCGCTCGGGATCGTCAAAGTAACCCACGCAGGTGTTCGGGCCTCGAACGGCGAGCTCGCCGGGCTGGCCGGGGGCGACGGGGTCACCGCCCTCGTCTCGGACCTCGATGTCCACGTGGCTCAGGGGCGCCCCGTCGCTGTGTCGCCGATGCTCGAGGCTCGAGGTCGGTCGGTTCCACGTCCCCACCAGCACTTCGGTGGATCCGTAGAGGCGCAGGACCTGAACACCGCGCTCCCCGGCCGCATCGACCAAGGCCGGTGGCACCGCGGCGCCCCCGCACCCGAAGAACCGGAGGGACCCGAGGGGCACGCCACCACGGTCGGCCGCCTCCACCAGGTCTTGGAGAAAAGTGGCTGCAGCCAAGGTGTACGTGCACTCTTCCTCCCGGACCAGAGCGGCCGCCGCCTCGCCGTCCCACCGGTCTTGCAAGACGAGTCGAAGTCCATGGTAGAGGGCGAACCGCAGCCCATAGTTGAAGCCCGTCGAGTGTCCGAGTGGCGACGGCATCCAAACCACGTCGTCCCGAGAGAGGCCGAGGTCGTCATGAGCGATCCTGACACTGAAGTTGGCCGTCTGCTCGGTGTGCATAATGGCCTTGGGCCGCGCCTCGGTTCCCGACGTGAAGATGAGCTCGGACACGGACTCGGGCCGGCCGCCCTTCAGTGGGGCATTGGTGGCCTTCACCAGCTGGACGTACGCCGTCGCATCGGGGCCAGCTTCGCCACCGACCACCACATGGTGCGGCCGTAGGCCCGTAGACTCCGCCACCTCGGTCACCAGAGCGCGGTGATCGAATCCGCGGTACTCCCCAGGTGTGACGATGACCCGTGGGCCAGCGGTCGTGAACACCGCCGCGAGCTCCCGGGCCCGGTAGTTGGGCAACAGGGGATTGATCACCGCACCGATCGATTGCACGGCCACGGCCACGACGGCGAACTCGTAGCAATTGGGAAGTTGGACCGACACGACCGTCCCATGCTCGACGCCACGCTCGGACAAGCTCGCAGCGACGGCAGAAGCGTCCGAGCAGAGGCGGCCAAAGCTGTAGCAACCGGCGTCGTCGATGACGGCGATGTCATCGGGCATGGCCGAACCGTGGTGTCGGACGCGCCCGGCCAAGGTGGTGTCGTCCCACAGCCCCTCGGCGAGGTACCGCTGACGGGTGGGGGGATCGGTCACGGTGTCCAAGGGGATCGATCGTCGCCCGCTCACCATCGCCCCCTACCGAACAACGACCTCGTCCCCTCTCCCGGTGGATCGAATACCAGCCAGGGGCCATGGCCAGCGACCTCGTACCGCTCGGGCCCTCGACGGGAGCCCAACGCTGGTGTACGCCCGGCGAGATTGGCTCGGTGCACTAACGAGCTGGTTAACTATAAAGGATTGCTAACACTTCGGTCAATAGACGCTTCGGGCACATCGGCACGAGGTCCAGGCACCGGTGACGCAGCGGCGAGGGACAGGGACGGGAGAGTGACAGGGAGTCATGTCACAGGACACGATCGTCGTCACCGGGGCCGGTCACGGTATCGGCAAGGCGACAGCCGAGCTCGTCGCCGAACAGGACGTCAATCTGGTCCTCGCCGACTCCAACGAGGAATGGCTGGCCTCGACGGCCAGCCATTGCCAACAGAAGCAGGCGACGGTCCTGGCCATGCCGTTCGATCAGCGTTCCCGCAAGAGCATCGATCAGCTCTTCGAGCAGGTGGACAGCCGGTTCGGGAAGATCGACGCCTTGGCCAACGTCGTGGGCGTGTACCCGGCCGAGCGGGTGATCGAGATGTCCGACGAGCTCTGGGACAAGGTCATCGTCACCAATCTCACGGGCGTCTTCTGCTGTTGCCGGGCGGCGCTGTCGCGCATGCTCAAGACTGGTGGCGGGAGCATCGTCAACGTTTCATCGATCTTGGCCGCCGCACCGCGAGAGGGATTCGCCGCCTATTCCGCCAGCAAAGGGGGGATCGAGTCGTTCAGCCGGGTCCTGGCCCTGGAAGCCGCTCCGACGGTCAGAGTCAACGTGGTGGCTCCTGGCCCGGTCCTCCCATCGGCAGACACCGCGTCGGTCCCGGCGGAGGGCGCCGATGCAGGCGAGCAAGCGACAGCGACGGCCCACCGCATCCCCATGGCCCGAGCGGGGCAGCCCGGGGAGATCGCCGCGGGCATCGCCTTTCTGATCTCGGCAGGTGCATCGTTCATGACTGGACAGGTACTGCGGATCAACGGCGGGATACACATGGCCTGATGGGGGCACGCCTCATGGAGTCACAATGATGTCGAATTGGGCAGCGGTGGCATACACTGTCCGACGTTCCCGGCGAGGAGGGTGTGGGGCACCGTCCCACGGGAGCGTTACGTCGAGCGCCCGCCCCCCAGCGGTGCACCGTTCCCTACGTTGTCAACCCAGGGCATACGACCGAAGGTGACCATGAAGGCCCGGCGACATCTCCAATTGAGGCAGCCTCGACTGGCCGAGTTGATTGCCGTCAATCTCCGCGACAGGATTCTGGCCTCCGAGTTTGCCGACGGGGCGAACCTTCCCAAGCAAGAGGATCTTCTGGACGAGTTCGGAGTCAGTCCACCGTCGATCCGCGAGGCGCTCCGGATTCTCGAGACCGAGGGTCTCGTCAGCGTGAAGCGGGGCAACGTCGGAGGGGCGGTGGTCCTCCAGCCCAAGGTGGAGAAGGTGGCCTACATGCTGGCGCTGGTGATGCAGGCATCATCCGTGTCGCTGGGCGATGTCTCCCACGCGCTGGTCCAACTGGAGATTCCTTGTGCGGCCGAGTGTGCCCGACGCCCCGACAGGGATCGCACGGTCGTTCCTCGACTTCGGGCTGCCTTGGACGAGAGCCGGGCTGTCATCGACGAACCGGCCCGCTATATGGCCTCGGCGCGCCGCTTCCACGAGGAGATGGTCAACAGCTGCGGCAACGAGACCATGATCCTGGTGGTGGGCACGCTCGAATCGTTGTGGTCAGCCCAGGTGCGTGGCCTGCTGGCCGGGGAGAGCGAGCCGTCACCATTGTTCAAAGACTTGGCCTTCCGCGAGCAGAGCCTGGCGGACCACGAGGCTCTCTTGGAACGGATCGCGGCCGGTGACGATCAAGGGGCGGAAGCGGTCGCCCACCGGCACCTGCTCGAGCGACCGGCTGCCGCCTACCCGTTCTCCTACAGTCGCACCGTCATCGCCGGGCTGGTCCGGGATGACTACGGCAACGTAAGCAGCCAACTGCCCTGAATGGAAACCGCGGCGTACAAGTCCCGGGCACGGGAACGGACTAGCGAGCGGTGGCCATCCGGCCGGATGCCGACCTCCACAGTGCCGTCTTTTGGGAAGGCCTGCGACGCCGAGAGGTCGTCGTGGCCCGCTGCTCGGACTGTGAACGAGACTTCTTCCCCCATCTCCCCGGTTGCCCGCGGTGCGGCGGACGCCGGCTCGTCAACCGGACCGTCTCCGGCTCGGGCACCGTGTACTCGTGGGTACGGGTCCATCGCTCCCTCAGCGATGCTCCGGTGGTCGAGCCGCCCTATGTGGTGGCCACGGTCGAGCTCGACGACGGCTGCCGGATGCTCGGTCGGATCGAGCCGCACGAGTCCGCAACCATTGGACTGGCGGTCGCTGCGAGCTTCGTGGACCATGAGGGGTGGACCGAGCTGGTCTTCATGCCGGTGTCGGCGCCATGAGGAGAACATGACCGCAGCGATCGCCGGCGTTGGCTATACCGCGTTCACCAAGGAGTCCGATCGGTCCGTCCTGGACCTGGCGGCCGAGGCGTGCTCGAGCGCCCTTGACGACGCCGGCTTGGAGGCGAGCGAAGTCGACGGCATTGCCAGCTTCATGGTGATGCATGACTCCGTGCCCTGTCAGGCCGTGGCCACTTGCCTCGCCATTCCGGAATTGAAGGTGGCCCTCGACCTCGATCTCGGCGGTCAGGCGCCGTGTTACCTGGTCTGGCTGGCGGCCAATCTGGTCGAGGCCGGCGTTGCCGATGCCATCGTCGTGTTCCGGGCGATGAACGGCAGGTCGGCAGCGCGGGTGGGCACCATGCAGTTCGCCGGGATGGGCGGCCAGTTCCGATACCCCATCGGGTACGACGCCTATCTCATGTACGTGGCCATGTGGGGCCAGAGGTTCCTGTTCGAGACCGGCCAGGGGGAAGCCGACCTGGCCGGGGTGGTGCTCAACCAGCGCCACTACGCCGAGGCCAACGAGCGGGCAGTCAGGAGGCGCCCTCTCGACCTGGACCAGTACCTGGCATCGCCCATGGTCGTGGACCCCTTCCGAGCCGACGACTGCACCGTCGAGGTGGACGGCGCTTGCGCAGTGGTGGTCACGTCGCTCGACCGGGCCCGTGACCTCCGTCAACCGCCGGTCCTCATCGCGTCGGGGGCCTACCGGGCCGGGCCGCGGCCCGGGGTGGATATCGGAGACCACCTGCTCTGGTCCGACTACAGCCGGAACTACACCTCGCACCTCGCTGCCGGGTTGTTCGGCCGCGCCGGGATATCGGCCGGGGACGTCCAGTTGGCCGAGATCTACGACTGCTTCTCGACTACCGTGCTCATCGGGCTCGAGGGGCTGGGCTTGGTCGAGCGGGGCCAGTCCGGGGCATTCGTCCAAGGAGGCAACACCCGGCTAGGCGGATCGCTGCCCACCAACACCCACGGGGGGCTGCTGTCCGAGGGATACCTGCACGGAATGAACACGGTGACCGAAGCGGTCTTGCAGGTCCAAGGACGTGGGGGCGCTCGCCAGGCTCCCGCCCATGAGGTCTGTGTCGTGACGTCGGGCGCCATGATGGACGGCTCCGCGTTGGTGCTCACGGCCGACCGCTGACCCCGGCCGCCCCGCCGCGATCGAGCCGGCCCAGACCGGCCGTACCGCCATCCATCTCCCGACCTGAGACCGGTTGACCCCTCGCGGCCGACCATGGTTAGATGCCATTCATATAAGTGATTGTGAGATAGTCGTTCGTGAGACAGTCGTTCGTGAGCTAGTCGTTCGTGAGACAGTCGTTCGTGAGACAGTCGTTCGGCTCTCACACCAGGGGCAGAGGCCCCGAGGAGGGGTGGTCATGCCTGCTGCAGTGGCGTCGTACAGGCTCATATCGGCGGATGGTCACCTCAACGAGCCCCGAGACGTGTGGACGTCACGAGTGGCCAAGAAGCACCAGGACCTCGTCCCAAAAGTGGAGAGCCTCCCCGAGGGCGACGCCTGGGTCTTCCCCGGGTACGACGTGTCCCTCCCGTTCAGCTGGGGGGCAACGGCCGGGCGGGATCCCGCCGACATGGGGCCCTGGTGCCGGTACGAGGACATCAACCCGGGAAGCTACGACCCTCTTGCCCGGGTCAGCGAGATGCAGCAGGACGGGGTCGACGCCGAGCTGATCTTCGGGTCGAACTATCCGAGGACCTACGTCGCCAACTGCGAGGACGTCGACCTGCATCACGACATGATCCGTGCCTACAACGACTTCATGTCCGAGTTCTGCGGAACAGCCCCCGATCGGTTGGGTGGAACAGCACTGCTTCCCAATCGCGGAGCCGAAGGATGCGTCAAGGAGATCGAGCGGGTGTCGTCGATGCCCGGCTTCGTGTCGTTCCTTCTGCAGCGGTACCCGAACGGCGAGCTGTCGATCAACCCCGAGGACGACGCGGTGTGGGAGGCCATCGAGGCATCGGGTATGCCCGTCTCCATCCACGTCGGACTGGTGAGCGGCAAGATGGGGCGACAACGGGCCGAGTCCCTCCCCGGCACCGGGCACTTCTACGACGCCCCGCTCCGCATGCTTCAGTTCATCTTCGGCGGGGTCCTTGACCGGTTCCCCAACATCCGGGTTCCCTTCATCGAGGTCGATTGCGGATGGATCCCCTACTTCGAGAGCCAGGCCGACGACAACTTCATGCGCCATCGCAAGGCCTCGCTGCGGGACTCGAAGCTGACTCGCATGCCCAGCGAGTACATGCACGAGTTCTTCCCGGCCGCATTCATCACCGATCCCTTCGCCGTCCAGAGCCGCCACCACATCGGCGTCGATCGGATGCTGTGGTCGAGTGATTACCCGCACATCACCACGGACTGGCCCTATTCGTGGAAGACCATCAACGCCACCTTCGAGGGCGTTCCTGCTGATGAGCGACATGCCATCCTGGCCGGCAACTCCCAACGCGTGTTCAAGTTCGGAAGCGCCGGGAAAGCCTGATCCTTGGCTCACGGCACGATTGGCGGGGTTGACCCCGACCGGGCCAGCACCTTCGTCATTGCCATCACGCCGTTCACCACCGACGGCGCATTCGACGAGGAGGCCATCCGGGGTCACCTTCGTCGCATGGCGACCGCAGGTATCGGGGTATACGTGGGAGGAGGCGGAAGTGGCGAGGGCTACGTTCTCGCCAACTCGGAAGCCAGGCGGCTCTTGGAGATAAGCGTCGAGGAGCTGAAGGGCCGGGTTCCGGTGCGGGCCATGGGAGTCGAGCCCCGAACCGCCGTCCAGATGATCGAGTTCGTGGAGATGGTGTCGGACATGGGGCTCGATGCCGTACAGATCTATTCCCTCGACCAGGGCCACGGCCACCGTCCAACCCACGACGAGATCTACCGGTACTTCGACGACGTGCTGAGCGCCACCAACGTTCCCGCCGTGTTGTCAACCCATCAATCCGTCGGCTACCAGGTCCCCGTACCCATGCTGAGCGAGTTGGTGAACCGCTTCGACCACCTGATCGGAGTCAACTGCAGTCATCAGGATCTCGGCTATCTGTCGGCCATGGTCGACGCCATCGGCGACCGGGTGGAGATCCACGTCGGAGGCCCACACCTCGGCCTCACCGCGCTGTCCCTGGGCGCCAACGGCTATCTCAGCTCGGAGGGCAACCTGGCCCCCAAGCTCTGCGTGGGCGTGATCGATGCCTACCGGCGCGGCGACGCGCTGGCGCTGGTCGACCGGTTCGGGAAGCTCCTCCGCCTCTCGAACGCCCTCTACGGCGCCGGAGGGATCCGCGCCACCAAGGCGGTGCTCGGCGCTCTCGGCCTGCCCGGCGGGTCGCCCCGCCTCCCCCAGCTGCCCCTCGCCCCCGACCGGGTGCCCGGTCTCCTCGAGGTCGTCGGGACCCTCGGCATCGTCGAGATCGAGGGCTGGTAGCCCGGCACGGGCCCCGCGCCGGATCGGGACGGGTTCGCCGGCTGGTCAGGTCGGGACCGGCTCGCCGACCCGCTTCCAGACCATGTACACGTCCCGCCGCTCGATGGCCCAGCCCTCGCCCCGCCGGACCAGCCGGTCGTCATAGCGCACCCCGGTGATGAGCGAGTCGACCTCGCCGGCCGCGTCGGCAAAGTGGCGGGCGATCAGGTACGTCTCGGTGAACCCCTTGTCGCCGTCGAGCTCGCGGAGCTGGTTCCCGATGAAGTGCTGGGTGCTCGGGAAGTGCTCCACCCCCGGTCGGAGGATGTCGAGGTAGGTGTCGAGCGGCCCCTCGAACGAGGTGCCGTGCACGTAGGCATCGGGGGTGAAGCACGACCGGACCAGGCCCCAGTTCCGCCGGTCCACCCCCCGGGCGTAGTTGACCATCACCCGTTGCACGGCTAGCTCGTCGCTCACCCGCTGGACGGCGGCGGCCAGTTCTGCCGTCTCCGCGCTCACGGATGCCGGTCCACGACCACGAGGGCGTCGGCCGCGCAGACCGACCCGTCGGCCACCCGGATGGGGTTGACGTCGACCTCGGCCACCTCGGGCTGCTCGAGAGCCAGTTCGCCCAGCCCGACCAGGATGGCGGCCACCGCCTGCTGCTCGGCCTCGCTCAATCCCCGTCCGCCGGCGACGAGGCGCCCCCCGAGCAGTCCGGCCAGGGCCTGCCCTGCCGTCCCGAGGGTGAACGGCGGCCGGAGCATCGCCGTCTCGTTGAGGATCTCGATCAGGATGCCCCCCAGCCCGAGGACAACGGTGGGGCCGAACACCGGGTCGTCGTGCAGCCCGGCGGTGAGCTCGAAGCGGGCCGGCACCATCTGCTGGACGAGGACCCCGTCCTGCACCGCCTCGGGTGCCTTGGCGGCCACCTCGGCCAGCATCTCCTCGAAGCCGGTCCGCACCGCGTCGGGGCCTCGGAGCCCGAGGCGGATGGCGCCGTACTCGGTCTTGTGGGGCAGGTCGTAGGACATCACCTTCAGCGCCACGGATCCGTCGAGCTTCTCGGCCGCAGCCACGGCGTCGTCAACCGAGCGCACCAGGAACTCGGGGGTGACGGGGACCCCGTAGAGGGCGAGGAGCTCCTTGCTGTGCGACTCGAGCAGGGAGCGGTGCCCGGCCCGCGCCTCGAGCAGCTCGCGCCCCTTGGCCGCCCGCGCCTGGTCGGGACGCCACGAGGCCCGGTCGAGGATCTCGAGGTTCCGCAGTGAGAGGTCGGCCACGGCACCCAGGGCGTGCATGGCCCGATGGGGGTCGGTGTAGGTCGGGATGCCCACCACCTGCAGCTCGTCCAACCAGGCGGTGGACGTGAGCGCCACCGGCTTGTCGGTCCCGCGGTAGAACTCGATGACCGAGTCGGTCTGGGGGCCGGGGACGGCCCAGATCACTGGGGCCACCATGTCCACGACACGGGACTCCCCCACCGCATGGAGCACCTTGGAGAAGCTCTCGGGCATGGCCACCACCTGTGCGGTGGTGTCGACCGGGTTGGTCAGGCTCCCGTAGAAGGGCACGGGCATGAGGGCCATCATGGCCTCCTGCTCGTCGGCGGGGATCTCGGGGACCTCGAGGCCCTGGGCCGTCGCGGCGTCGGCCAGCAGCACGCCCGCCCCGCCCGAGGAGGTCATGATGCCGACACCGCGGGACGACACGCGGCGCCCGTCCTGGAAGATGGTGCCCAGGTCGAGCATCTCCTCCATGGTCGAGACCACGAAGACGCCGTATTGCCGGCACACGGCGTCGAGCACGTCGGCCGACCCGACGATCGACGCGGTGTGGCTCATCGCCGCCTTGGCCGCGGCGTCGGAGCGGCCCGCCTTCAGCAGGACGATCGGCTTGTCCCGCTCGGCTGCCCGGCTGGCCGCGTCGATGAAGACGTCGGGGTCACGCAGCGTCTCGGCGAAGACCATCAAGACCGTGGTCTCGTCCCGGTCGACCAGGTAGCGGAGGACGGCGGCGATGTTGACGTCTGACTCGTTGCCGGTGCTGACGAACCAGCCCAGCTTCAGGCCGGCCAGCATGGCCTTGGTCGTGATGTAGGAACCGAAACCGCCGCTCTGGGAGACGAGGGCAACCGGCCCCGGCGGCGGCAAGGGGACGGTCGGGGGCAGGGCGAAGTTGGCCATCACGCCGCCCCACAGGTTCATGAAGCCCATGCAGTTCGGGCCGATGACCCGCAACCCGGTGCGGGCGACCACGTCGGTGATCTGGTCCTGCAGGGCGGCGCCCTCGACCCCGGCCTCGGCGAACCCTGCCGTGATGACGGCTGCGCCCCCGACACCGCGCTCGGCGCACTCGGCCAAGGCGCCGGGCACGTGGGCGGCGGGGACGGCCACGACGGCCAGGTCGACGGGGTCGGGAAGGTCGCGCACCGACTGGTAGGCGGGCACGCCCTGGACCGTGTCGTCCCTGGCGGTCACCGGGGTCACCGGCCCGTCGAAGGCGCGAACGAGGTTGGCGAAGACGTGGCCGCCGATGTTGGCCACCTTGTTGGACGCACCGACCATGACGATCGACTGCGGGGACAAGAGGCGGTCGAGGGCGGGCCGCGAGCGTGGCTCGCCCGAGGTCACCTCGACGGTCGTATCGCTCATCTGTCCCCCTCTTCTCGGTCGACTATCCGTCCGCTGCAGTCGCGATGGTCGCCAGCCGCGGCACCAACGTCTCTCCCATACGTACTACCTCATCAAGGAACTCGGCACGACTGTCCACTGGTCGGATGACCCCGCCGTAGAGGTACGTCACCCCCACCCCGGCCAGCTGCTCGGCCGTCTCGACCAGCAGGTCGTCGACGTCGGTGGCCCCGCTGTTGGTGGACGGGGTCGCCATGGCCAGGCCCCCCAACGAGGATGCGATCGTCAAGGGCGTGCGCCGGCCCACCGCTGTGGCATGGCCGGCCGCGTAGTCGATCCGGGCCTTCAGGTCATCGAGCGTTTCGAGCGCAGCCGAGTGGCGCCGAGCCGCCGTCTGGGCCGGGTTGGGCATGGGCGCCCATCCGTCGGCCAGCTCCACCGCCCTGCGGATGGCGCGTTTGGAGTTGCCCCCGATCCAGATGGGGGGATGGGGGTCCTGAAGGGGGCGGGGAAGGGCGAAGTTGTGGTTGGCATCGAACTGGCGGCCGACGAGCGACAGCGGCTCACCCGACCACGCCGCCTTCATGGCCACGATGGCCTCGTCGGTCAGCTCGTTCCGCTCGTCGAAGTCCACGCCCAGCGCGGCGAACTCTGCTTCCAGGTATCCGGCGCCGGCGCCCAGGATGACCCGGCCGCCGGACAACACATCGAGGGACGCAACCGACTTGGCCGTGAGGAAGGGGTTGCGGTAGGGCAGCACGCAGAGATGGGTCTGCAGGCGGATCCGGGTGGTCGCCGCCGCCGCGAACGAGAGGGCGACGAAGGGGTCGAGGGCGTGGTGCCCGCCCGTGTCCATCCACGACTTCTCGGGGAACGGGTGCTCGGTGACGAACACGGCGTCGAACCCGGCCGACTCCGCCGCCCGGGACATCTCGGCGACGGCCTCGCCGGTGACGAATTCCTCCAGTTGGTCCACCCGTTGGGTCGGCAACCCCAGCGAGATCCTCACGCCGGCGCCGCCTGGAGCGGTCGGGGGTCGTACATGACATATTTGTCTACTACCAGCTGGTCCGTCACGACAACATGACGGTAACATGCTGCTCACAACGGGCCAGGACTGCCGGGATGCACGCGTCAGCTTGCTCGATCCCGCTCGTCGGGTCCGTCACGGACCTGTTGATCGACACCGCGCCTCGAGCGCGGAGAGGGGGCAGCGGTGCTTGCCTTGCTGACCGAGGAACAGCAGATGCTCCAGGAGACGGCCGCTCAGCTGGCCCAGTCCGTCGGACTGGCCAATCCGAGCGACCTCGACAAGGTGGATCGGACCAAGGGCTGGGCCACCCTGGCCGACGCCGGGTTGCTCGGGCTCCGGGCCCGGGACGAACAGGGGAGGCCCACGGCATCCGGGGTCGAGGTGGCCCTGGTGGTCGAGGCGCTGGGCGCCGCCCTCGCCCCCCTTCCCTACGCCGGCTCGGGCGTCCTGGCCGCCGAGCTGCTCTCGCTCGCCGGTGCGCCCGACCCCTGGCTGGCCGGACTGGCCGACGGCAGCAGCCGCTGTGCCCTCCTCATGAGCGAGGACCTCACCCGCCTGGCCCGCGTCGACGAGCTGGCCGACGCCATCGCATGGGACGCCGACGGCGCCACCCATGCGCTCGCCGTCGCCGGCGACAGCGGGGCACCCCGGGTGGTCCGGGTGACGTTGGGGGACGACTGGTCCCCGGTGGAGGCGGCCGACCTCACCCGGGTGCTCAGACGAGCGGGGTCGGCCCCGGACGCCGGTCGGATCGAAGACGCTGGTGGGCCGCTGACCCGGGGTGAGTTCGACACCTGGCTCGCCCTGGCCCTCACCATGGTCAGCGCCGACATCGTCGGCGCCCTGAGGCACGGTCTCGACGAGGTGGTGGCCTACGCCAAGGAGCGCGTGCAGTACGGCGTACCGGTGGGCTCCTTCCAGGCCGTCCAGCACCTCTGCGCCGAGAGCCTGGTGGCCGTGGAGGCGTCGGCCAGCACGGTCAAGTACGCGGCGTGGGCCGTCGACGAGCTCGACCCGGCCGAGGCCTTGGTCGCGGCCCGGACGGCCAAGGCCTACTGCGCGACCACGGCCCGGACGGTGGCCGAGACCATCATGCAGGTCTACGGCGGGATCGGCCAGACCTGGGAGCACATCGCCCACGTGATCGCCCGCCGCACCTACCTGGATCGATCGCTGTTCGGCGACGATGCCGTGCAGCTGTCGGCCATCGCCGATGCGCGCCTGGGGGACATCGACACGAACGCATACGTGGGAGGACGCTGACGTGGACTACCGGGACACAGCAGAAGAGGCGGCATTCCGGGCGGAGCTCCGGGCTTGGTTGGAGGCAACCGCGCCGAAGAACTACACCGAGATCAAGGACTACACCGAGCGGAACAAGATGCACCGCCAGTTCCACCGCAGCCTGTACGACGCCGGGTACATGGGTATGGCCTGGCCCGTCGAGTACGGCGGGCGCGGGCTCAGCCCGGTCTACGACGCCATCTTGAACGAGGAGGCTGGCCGGTCCTCCAGCCCCCCGATCCCCGGCATGGTCAACTACCTGGGGCGGGCCATCTACACCTACGGCAGCGAGGAGCAGAAGTCCCGGTTCCTCCCCACCCTGCTCAACGGGGACGTGGCCTGGTGCCAGGGGTTCAGCGAGCCCGATGCCGGGAGCGATCTCGCTTCTTTGAAGACCCGGGCCGATCTCGACGGGGACGTCTACGTGGTCAACGGCCAGAAGATGTGGACCAGCGGCGGGCAGTATGCCGACTGGTGCCTGCTGCTGGCCCGGACCGATCGGGAGGTGCCCAAGCACAAAGGCATCTCCTGCCTGCTCGTCGATATGCACTCGCCCGGGATCACCGTGGCGCCCATCGTGTTGAGCGACGGCGACCCCGAGACGTGCGAGGTCTTCTGGGACAACGTGCAGGTGCCGGCGTCCCAGCTGCTGGGCACGCCGGGCCTGGGATGGAAGGTGGCCATGACCACCGTCACCTACGAGCGGGGGCCGGCCGACATCGGCTTCATCGCCATGTACCAAAAGGCACTGCGCGGCGTGGAGGCACTGGCCGTCGAGAAAGGCGTGGCCGGCGATCCCGAGGTGCGGCGGGGCCTGGCCCGGGCCTACGTGCGAGGGGAGGCCCTCCGGCTCAACGTCGTCGAGCAGCTGTCAATGCGGGTGTCGGGCCGGGAACCCGGCCCGGAGGGCTCGGTGGGCAAGCTGCTGTGGGCCGACGCCGAGCAGTCGCTCCAGCACCTGGCCATGGACATCGCCGGGGCCGACGCACTCACCGGTCGCCGTCCCGACCGCCTCGAGAGCTACTTCCGCTCCCGCCCGGTGAGCGTCTACGGCGGGTCGGCCCAGATCCAGAAGAACATCCTGGCCCTCTCGGCGCTGGGCATGCCCCGGTCCTGAGTCGGCACCGGGCCCGACGAGCACCGGGCGACTCACGAGTCGAGAAACCGCAGCACGGCAAGGACGCGGCGATGATCGGACTCGGATACCGGGAGGTCGAGCTTGGTGAAGATGTTGGCTACGTGCTTCTCCACCGCGCCCTCGGAGATCACCAGCTCTCGGGCGATGGCAGCGTTGGATCGACCTTCGGCCATGAGGGAGAGCGCCTCCCGCTCACGCCCAGTCAGCACCGAGATCGAATCGGTGCGTCGCGATGCGCCTAGGAGCTGAGTGACGACCTCCGGATCGAGCGCAGTTCCTCCGTTGGCCACCCTGACCAGGGCTTCGACGAAATCGCTCACGTCGGCCACGCGATCTTTGAGGAGGTAGCCGATGCCGGCGGCATCGTCAGCCAGCAGATCGGCGGCGTAACGAGTCTCGATGTACTGCGAGAAGAGGAGTATCCCGAGCCCCTCATGGATGCGACGAAGTTCGACAGCGGCCCGCAACCCCTCGTCGGTGAAGGTCGGAGGCATCCGGATGTCGATAACGGCCACGTCCGGGTGATCGCGCTCGATGGAGCGGCGCAGCGATTCGGGATCACCGACTGCCCCGGTGATGGCAAAGCCCCGATCGACGAGCAGCTGGACGAGCCCATCGCGAAGGACGGCCGAATCTTCAGCGATGGCAACGCGGAGAGGTGCCGTCATCTATACGTGTAGCGGCAGGTCCACGGTGACCACCGTAGGGCCACGCGGCGGGCTGGCGATGTCGAGACGCCCGTCAACGGCGTGGACGCGATCGGTGAGGCCGGCCAATCCGCTGGACGACGACCCCAACCGTGAGAGCTGTGCCCCACCCATGCCGTCGTCGCGCACCACCACACGCAACCATCGTCCGTGTTCGGTGCAGGTAACGGTGGCGCTCGACGCATAGGCATGCTGGGCCACGTTGGCCAGCAGCTCGGCGACGCAGAAGTAGGCGATGGCCTCGATAGCCGGCGCGGGCCGGCCCTCGAGAGAGAGGGTTAGGTCGGTCGGGACGGTACTGCGGGCGGCCAGGGTGGCCAGGGCCCCTTCAAGCCCGATGTCGAGTGCAGGCGGATGGATCCCGCGGGCCAGATCCCGCAGCTCGACGATCGCTTCTTTTGCGCTCCGGTGGGCGTCGTCCACCAGCTGACGAACCTGGTCGAGCTGGCCGATCTGGTCAGGGTCAGGCCCCTCGTACTCGGCCAGTTTCTCCTTGGCCATCCCGAGCCGCATGGCCAGGGCGACCAACTGAGCCTGGGTGCCATCATGCAGGTCCCGCTCGATCCGCCGCAGCGTGGCCGCCGAAGCATCGACCGTCTGGGCCCGGGCTTGTTCGAGCGAGCGCACCCGCAGCGCTACGGGGTCGGGCGCCAGGAGGACTCGCAACACCCGGCGGTCGAGGTATACGACGGCCCGCACGGCCCACGGAGCAGCAAAGAAGAAGGCCACCCCGGCCAGGAAGACGCCCAGCTCGTGGGGGAAGCCGGTCTGACCGCCGGAGAAGAAGTTGTCCCCGAAGATGATCCGGGGCAGCCCGTAGACGGCCGGGCTGTTGCCTGATCCGCCCCACAGGGGGAATGTCAGGCAGAAGAAGGCGTCCCACCAGAAGGCGAAGGCGGCCAGGATGCCCAGCATGGCCAGGGGCACTTTGAGTCCCATGTAGGCCATGGACCGCCAGCCGGTGCGGTCCCGCAGGGAGGACTGGAGCCATCCCAGGAATCCCGGGCGGGACGACAACTGCTCGGGGTCGTCTATTTCCTCGCCCAGGTACGACCGAGCGAGCTGGCGATGGAATCCTCCGAATCCGCGGGCGCCGCGTACGGACAGGGCCATGAGGCCCAGCCCGAAGAAGGTGATGGCCAGGACCACACCGGCGGACAACGTGATGACGACGAAGGCGATGCCGAAGATGCCGAGCAGCGCGCCGAAAGAGAAGTACGCGAGCTCCGACCAGGCACGCTTGGTAAATGGCTCCCGGACGATGGTCCTGGCGACGGCGCGGATCTGTTCCTCATGGGTTCCCGCCACCGCACTCAGGACTTCCTTGAAGCGGCTCCGTGCCTGCATCCCGCTCTCTTCCATCTTGACCTCCATCATGGGTCAAGCCGAGCGAGCACCGGGTTCCCGGCACGAGGGTGGGCCAATTCGGTGAGACCGACGATCATGCCTTCACGGTACGGAAAGTCGATGCCGTTGAGAATGCCGCTACCAGGCGTTCCCGACTGGGGCTAACCCCCCTCTTTGCGCCGGCTTACGAGGTCCCCGTCGGCGGCGGACCGGAGCCGTCAGCCACTCGGACGGCGAAGAAGATCGGCGGAAATCTCCGCTTGGTCAGTCTGTCGGCAGATGGCGAGCTCGGAGCGACCGCCAGTCGAACCTCCGCCGAAGGCGCCGCTCGGTGAATCCGAACTCAGCTGGTGATGCCGAATCGCTCGAGCCCGAAGGCTTTGATGGCGTTGCCCCGGGTGAGCTTGTAGATCTCGTCGTCGTTCAGCTCGGCCTCGGCGCAGATCTTGGTGAGGACCTCCTTGGAGACCGGAAACGTCGAGTCGGCGTGGGGGTAGTCGGTCTCGAAGCAGATCTGGTCCATCCCGATGACGTCCCGGTTCCGCAGCCCCGTGGCGTCGTCGAAGATGCAGCCGTAGACGCGGCCGGCGATGTAGCTCGACGGCGGCTCGGGAAGCCAAGTGCCGAAGCTGTTGTCGCTCCGCTCCTCCCACAGCTTGTCGGCCCGCTCGAGGATGTAGGGCATCCAACCCACCTGGCCCTCGGAATAGGCGATGGTCAGCTTGGGATACTTGGCCAGGGTGCCCGAGAACAGGTAGTCGCACAGCGAGCCCATGGCGTTCTGGAAGGTCAGCGTGGAGCTGATGATGAACGGGGCATCCGGCGAGGTGCTCGGCATCTTGGACGATGAGCCGATGTGCATGCACACCACCGTGCCCGTCTCCTCGCAGGCCTCGAAGAAGGGCTTCCAGAACTCGTTCTTGTCGTGGATGGAAGGGAGGCCCAACGGGTGGGGGTTCTCGGGGAAGGTCACGGCGAAGCTGCCCTTGGCCGCACAGCGGCGGACCTCCTCCGCGGCCAGGTCGGCGTCCCACAGCGGGATCATGGTCAGCGGGATCAGCTTGCCCTTGCCCTCCCCGGCCGACCACTCGTCGATCATCCAGTCGTTGTAGGCCTTGACGCACAAGAGACCGAGGTCCTTGTCCTCGCGCTCGTAGAAGGTCTGGCCGCAGAAACGGGGCAGGGTGTTGGGGAAGCAGATGGCCGCGTCGACGTGGTTGGCGGCCATGTCGGCCAACCGCTCGTGCTTGTCCCAGGTGCCCTTGCGGATCTCGTCGAACGTGGTCAGGTTGAACCCGACCTCGTCGAAACCGACGGCGGCAGACAGCATCATCAGCGGGGACACCAGGTCGTCGTAGTACCAGACGTCCGACCACGTGCCGTTGCTTGTCCTCGACCCAGCTCATGGTGCCCCCGCCGGTGGTCGACCCACCCAGCGTGACGCGCTGGCGCTTGATGCGCGGGCCACGGTCCTGGTACTTGGCCGGCAGCCGCGAGGACCACAGGTCCGGGGGCTCGACGACGTGGTCGTCGACCGAGATGATCCGTGGTACTTCAGTCATGGTCTGTCCTCCCGTGTGCCTCTCTCGAGGCCCCAGTTCCGTCGTCTCGTTTCCCTCTATGTTGCCCACAGGCGTGGTGCCCGCACATATCCCGCATCCATGGTGCCCACATATATGTTGCCCGCATTGTTCAGTGGGTGGCGACCGTGTCGGTGTTCCGGCCCGACCGCAGTACGGTCCCACCCAGCGCCCCGGTCGATTCCCCCTGCTCGATGGTCGGGACCCCGTTCACGAACACCCGGGAGACCCCGATCGATTGCGACGTCAGTCGCAGGCTGTCCCCGGGCAGGTCGTAGACCCGCCGGGCCGGGCCGCTGTCGACCGTAGCGGGGTCGAAGACGCCCACGTCGGCGAACCCTCCCACCTCGAGGCGGCCCCGGTCCCGCAGGCCGAACAGGCGGGCGGGCACGTCGGTCATGAGCTGGACGGCCCGTTCCAGCGGGACCAACCTGCGGCCCCGCAGCGTGTCACCCAGGAACCGGGTCGGGTATGGCGACCCGAGCATGCGGTCGAGGTGGGCACCGGCGTCGGACCCGCCCAGCATCACGTCCCGACGCGCCCACAAGTCGCGGCGTACGGCCCAGTCCTCATCCGTGTCGGTGGTGGGCAGAGGCCACAGCACCGTCTTGAACTCGTCCGCGGCGGTGATGTCGACCAGGGCATCGGCCGGGTCGACACCCAGCTCCTTGGCGATGTCCGTGATCAACCGCCCCTCGTACCGCCGGTTCTCCGGCGCGACGGTGTCACCGATGCGGTAGTTGGAGAAATCGGCCAGCTGCTCGAAGACCGTGCCCTTGGCCTTGGCCACCATTGCGGCGCGCACGGCGGGGTCGCGCAGCTGCTGCGTCTTCTCGGGAATGGGCAGGGACAGCACGTCGTGCCAGCCGGGGATGAGCCAGAGGGCGCAGAATGTACCGAGGCTCATGTTGTTGTCGGCAAAGATGGGCATGGTCAGGGCGACGACCCGTCCCCCGACCTCTCGGGCCCGGGCCGAGGGCCGTAGCTGCTGGTCGATCCGATCGGTGTCCGAGGCCTGCACGGACAGCACGTTCCAGTTCAGTGGCCGGTTGGCCTCGGCGCTCATCGCCGCCATCAGCTCGATCTCGTCGTCGGAGAACCCCCGGAGGCAACCCTCGACGATGGCCTCCAGCGTGGTGCCTGGGTGACGGCCGACCGCGCCGCACAAGGTGAGGACCTCCTCCTCGGAGGCGGCCCGGCTGGGCACGGGCCGGTTGTCGCCGTCGTTGTGGGTGGACGAGCGGCTGGTGGACAGGCCCAGTCCTCCCGCCTCGAGGGACTGGTTCAGGAGCGACACCATGGCGGACACCTCGTCGGCAGTCGCCTGGCGCTCCCCGGCGTCGGTGCCCAGCACGTAGCGGCGCAGGGCGCAGTGCCCGACCAGGAAGCCGGCATTGACACCGATGCGGCCCTCGAGCCCGTCGAGGTACTGGCCGAAGGTCTCCCACTTCCAGTCGACGCCGTTCTCGAGCGCCTGGAGGGGCATGCCCTCCACCTTCGCCATCATCCGCCGGGTGTAATCGGCATCAGCCGCCTTCAGCGGGGCGAGGGTGAACCCGCAGTTCCCGCCGATCACCGAGGTCACACCGTGATTGCTCGACGGGGTGGCGTACCCGTCCCAATAGAGCTGGGCGTCGTAATGGGTGTGCGGGTCGACGAACCCGGGCGTGACCAGTTGGCCGTCGGCGGCGACGGTCTCCTTGGCCGGCTCGTCCACCTTGCCGACGGCCACGATCCGGTCTCCCCGGATGCCGACATCGCCCGGCCGGGGAGCAGAGCCGGTGCCGTCGACGATCGTTCCGCCCTTGATCAGGTAGTCGAGCATCACACCTCCGAGTCGCATCGGTTCGAGGGGAGAAGACGGATTCCGCTCATCGATGTCGTCCCCCTCGAGACCCCTGGGAATTGACGGTGCACCCCAGGCTACCAGTAGCTGACAATCGAGTCTACCGACCGTTTGGCCGTCACGACCACGGTCGGAGCCGCCGGATCATGCCTTCGAGTGCCGGGTGAACCTGACCTGGCCGGATCACGTATCGCGTTCGAGGTCCGAGGGAAACCTGACCTGGCCGGATCACGTACCGCGTTCGAGGTCCGAGGGAACCCGGACGATGCCCTGGCTGGCCAACAGCTGTTCGTAGGCCTCCGGGTCAGTGGGGACCGGGGTGATGTCACCGGTGTAGAACTCGATGAGCTGGGCGCCGTCGGGCCCGGTGACCAGGGGCCCGAAGCTGGCCCCGTGCTCGAGGAGGACCATCATCCCCGGCGCGCACTCGACGTCGCCGATGCGCAGCGACCCCTTGGTCACGAAGATCACGTGGTCGCTGCTGTGGCCGTGCTCCTCGAGGACCAGACCGGGGTCGTACTCGGTGTAGATGACCGAGCGGGTGTCGGCCATCTCCATGAACTTCAGCCGGACAGCGACACGGCGGTCGCCGTGCATCTGGGCCCGCACCTCCTGCCACGGGACGTCGTCCAGGTGACGGAACACCAGTTCAGCCATCGATCCCCTCCGTTCGGTCCCGGCATCGCTCGCCGCGATCGGGCCTCGGTCCTGGTCCAAGTTGATTTCTCGGACGAGACACTATTATCATGTTACGCGCAGAGGTGCCAAGGGGCGCAGTGGTTTGTCGAGGGGCGCAGTGGGTGCCGAGTGCGCCAGCCCAAGCGGGCCACAGCCCGCGTCACCGAGCCGCACCGATGTGGTGCCCTGACTAGGAGAACACATGCCCTCACGTGACCTCGACTTCCCGGTATTCGATGCCGACAACCACATGTACGAGACCAAGGACGCGCTGACCAAGTTCCTGCCCGACGGGTACAAGCACGCCATCGACTACGTCGACGTCCATGGCCGGACCAAGATCGTGGTGCGCGGCCAGATCAGCGACTACATCCCCAACCCCACCTTCGAGCGGGTCGCCGCCCCCGGGGCTCAGGAGGAGTACTTCAAGCACGGAAACCCCGAGGGCAAGTCCCACCGGGAGATCCTGGGCCGGGGCATCGACGCACCGGCTGCCTTCCGGGACCCGGCGGCCCGGCTCGCGCTTCTGGACGAGCAAGGCATCCAGTGCGCCACCATGTTTCCCACCCTGGCCAGCCTGGTCGAGGAGCGCATGAGGGACGATCCCGACCTCACCCACGCAGTGATCCACGCCCTGAACCAGTGGATGCACGAGCACTGGACCTTCAACTACGAGAACCGGATCTTCCCGGTGCCGGTGATCACCCTCCCGGTGGTGGAGAAGGCCATCGCCGAGCTCGAGTGGGTCGTCGAGCGCGGCGCCAGGGCCATCTTGATCCGTCCGGCGCCGGTCCCCGGCTTCCGCGGTCCGCGGTCGTTCGGCCTCGAGGAGTTCGACCCGTTCTGGCAGCGGGTGCTCGAGCTCGGCGTGCTGGTGACCATGCACGCTTCCGACAGCGGCTACAACCGGTACGCCAACGAGTGGGAGGGCACCAGCGGCGAGATGCTGGCCTTCGGAAAGCCGCAGGCGTTCTCGATGGTGGCCACCCACGACCGGGCCATCAAGGACGCAGTCACCGCCCTGATCTGCCACGGCGCGCTGACCCGGAACGCCGGGCTCAGGATCGCGCTCATCGAGAACGGGAGCGGTTGGGTCCGTCCCCTGCTCCACGAGCTGGCCGACACGTACAACAAGGTGCCTCAGGCCTTCCCCGAAGACCCGATCGTGGCCTTCAAGCGCGATCTCTACGTCCACCCCTTCCACGAGGAGAACCCGGTCGGGCTGGTGGAGCTGCTGGGTGCCGACCATGTGCTGTTCGGATCCGACTTCCCCCATGCCGAAGGCATGTCGGACCCGATCACCTACGTCGACGAGCTCGAGGGGCTCCCCCACGATGAGCTCCGCAAGGTCATGGGCGGCAACATGTTCTCGTTGATGGGGTTGACCGTCGACGCCTGACGCCTGACGGCGTGGCTACCGTCGGCGGCCTCCGTCGGGGCATCTGGGGCGGAGTGCTCCCGGCTGTTCCGGTTTTGCCCGCGTTTGGGCGAATTGAGGATGCCGAACAAACGCTGCTCTTGCTACTTTCGCCGAAACGCGGGCAAAATTAATATCGGAAGCTCCAACAGACCAATCGACTGCTTCGTGTTCAGAGCGGATCCGGCGTCTCAGAGCTGATCGGTGTAGTCGTCTGTCCCCACGTTGGTGCCGAAGAACGGGGCGGCGAAGGTCAGCTTGGCCACGCCTCCGTCGTCGACACTCCGGCCGAAGTCCCGGAACCCCTGCCAGGCGGCGGCCGGGTCGCCCTCCACGAACACCAACTGAACGAGGCGATCCTCGCTGCCCCCGTCCGTGCCCAGCTTCATCGGCGACTGGGTCTCACGGTCGGCCGGAGCCGGGTGCTTGGTCCAGGCCGACCAGTTGGCGATGGTCCCGGTGGCGAGCAACCCGGGAACGGCCTCGGACTCCAGCCAGGCCAGGTGGTCTCCGCGGCTCACGCCTTCGGCCGGCTCGGTGACGAGCACCCCGAGGCCGGGGAAGTGGTGGTCGAGCGACAGCTCGAGGGGCACCCCGTCCTCGTCGGCATAGCGGACCGAGACCAGGTCGTAGATGCTGGTGTGGGCGTGGGTTCGCTCATCGAAACCGCGGCCGTTCGAGTACAGCCACACGACCTGCTCCCCTGCCCACTGGAGGTGCTCCTCCACGTGGTCCCTGTGGATCCAGTATGTCGAGAGGTAGGAGCCGGCATCGACGGGCTCGGCGAAGGGGCTCTTCTCCGGGAAGCGCAGGTCCTTCAGCGGCCGCGGTGCCACCCACCGGCCCCCAGCGAACAGCCACGGGCCGATCATGCATCCGGCATAGAAGTGGTCCCGTTCGTACCAGCGGTTGTAGGCAACCTCGAACCCCGGGTTGGGGTCCACCATGGTGAACAGCATGCTGCCGATCTGGACCGGGTACTCATCCATCGGTTGCTCCTCTCATCGCGTGTGTGGACATCAGGACATCAGGACAGCCCGACATCTGGACATCAGGTCTCGGTGCTCTGTGAGCTGTGCGCTGGGAACGATACGGTGGCAGTTCCCGGGGCCAGCTGGTCGCCCCCGTCCGCCTCGGTCCACACGGCCAGCTCGACGAGGACTCGATCACCCTCGACCCGGATCGACTCGATGCGCCCTTTGGCGGTGACCCGCTGGTCCTTCACGTTGGGCGACCGGAACTGACAGGCGATCTGCTCGATCCGCCCCTCGTCCCCCATCCACTCCCGCAGGACCGTGTGCAGGAAGGCCCATTGAAGGTTGCCCATGCCGATGGCAGTGGGATAGCCCGCATCACGCCCGGCGCCGTCGTCCATGTGGATGGGGACGAACTCGTCGTTGACCGCCGCGTACCGGTTCCAATGGGCGAACCCCGTCGTGCGCGCGAAGGTGGGCAGCTCGTCACCCACGGACAGGCCCCGTACCTGCTGCTCGGTGTGCTCAGGCATCGGTCGTCGAATCCATGGCCCGTCCTCGTGCGTTCCTCATCAGTAGCGGATGACCGTCCCCTCCGTCCGACGGACCATGGAGCCATGCTGGTTCGTCCATACGGTGTCCGTCGTGGTGAAGAGCATCAGCCCCAATCGCCCGGTTCGCTCGCGGTACCCGCCGAGCCGGGAGACCGAGGTGATGATGTCGCCCGGGCGCATCCGTTCCCCATAGGTGACGGCGATGCCCCCGTTGAGCTGGTATGCGACGGGCGGCGGCTCGACCCCGAGTCTCTTCTCCGTCGCCTGCGGGTCGTTGTCGCCCGGGCCCTCGACACCTCCGCGCTCGGACACCATCCACGCGAACGGGTTGAAGTCCTCGGGGGCCACCAGACCCCCGTGCGGGGTGGTGGCGGCGAAGCCCTCGTCCCAGAACAACGGGGGCGGCTCCTCGGGGTAGTAGACGGCGATCGCCCACTTGCGGATGTCGGACTCGGCGATCGGGTAGGAGACCTGCCGGCTGAGCTCACTTCCCACGGCAGCGGCCATCGACGGAGAGATGTACGTGGTCACCTGGTCCTCGCTCACTCCAATCCATCCCTCGGGTCGCCCGGCACCGCCCGCGTCGTGAAGCGGAACGGCGCACCGTAGGTGTCGGCCGGGTCGGCCAGGACCGTGGTGTCGTCCCGGGCGACGATGGCGATGCCCTTGGCCCCGAGATGGCTCTCCACCGGACCGAGGTCATCGACCAGGAAGGCCAGCGCGTGGCAGGACTCCCCCACCGCGGCCAGGTCGCGCCCGGCCAGCGACTTCGCATCGGTGGGCACGGCCAGCTCGACCACCGTCTCGGAGCCGACGGCCACGAAGGCGCTCACTGTCCCGGTGAGGGCGGAGGCGCCCTCGTCGATGATCGTCCCCCCGAGCACGTCGACGAAGATCGAGGTGGCCCGGTCCATGTCGTGGCCCACGACCGTGGCGTAGGCCAGCCGGTCGATCCCCAGCGGATTGTCGGAGGCCGCCCACTGCTCCGGCCATGTCGGGTCGAAGCGCGGGTCCGGGGGGCCACCGGTCTCCGCCGGCGGCTGGAAGAACTCGAGCTGGGTCAGGGTGTCCCTGGGGTGCGTGTAGATATCGCCCTCGTCGGGGCGTTCGCCCGGCCCATGGTGGATCACGCGGATTCCCTTGTCGACCAGCCGCTCCCAGACCGCTCCCACGTCCTCGGTGTACCACGCCAGCGAATGGAGGTGTCGGCCGAACCGGTCGAAGAACTTGCCCACCGGCAGGACCTCGGACCCGGGCCGACCGGAGGGGGCCATCGTCTCGATGACCGCGTCGCCGATGGCCAGCAACGACCCGTCCCGCATCTCGCGAGGGAGGTAGTTGCTGTCCATGATGCCTCGTCGTGGCGCGAACACGTCGTCGTACCAGGCGTCGAGGGGATCCAGCACCTCGGAGATGTGGACGATATGGAACATCTTGCCGATGTTCAGAGTCATAACCCCCCTCCGCGGTCGACGCCTGCTGTGGGTCCTCGGGCCTGAGACTACTTTGTCAGCAGAATCGCCTGCCAGTCGACAACGACGGTCATGAGTATCGGGCAGGCATGGCCGCTTGGACGCCGGGACAGGGATTCTTCGCCGAGACCAGGGCGGGGTCGGCCCTCGCACCCATAGCTGACAGACTTGTCTGAGCGGGCGGTCGTCCGGCCATCCAGCGTCACGTCCTGCAGCAGAGCGTGACCGTAGCCACGTCTAGGCCATGGGCTTAGCCATGTCGTTGGCGCGGCGTTGGACCAAGTCGTAGGCGCGGCCCGGAAAACCTAAGCCATGTGGTTCCCGCCGTTGACCCGGATGACCTGCCCGGTGATGAACGAAGCACGATCGGAGGCCAGGAAGGCAATGGCGTCGGCGATCTCCTCGGGTTGTCCCCACCGGGCCAGGGGCACGTTGTCGATCAGCTTGGCCGCCGTCGCCAGATCGTTGTCGGCGGCGGCATCGTCGGGTTCCTGCGGCCAGGTCATGGTGGGCCCGGGGGCGACCGCGTTGACCCGCACGCTCGGCGCCCCCTCCTTGGCCAGCACCCGGCTGAGGGCCTCGATGCCGCCCTTGCTGGCCGAGTAGGCGGCCATGCCGGCGTAGGGGATCTCGGCCGTTCCCGACGAGATGGTGACGATGCACCCGCTTCCCACGGCCACCATGGCCGGCAGGGCCGCCCGGCAGCAGTAGAAGACGCCGGTCAGGTTGGTGGCCAGAACGTCGGCCCAGAGCTCGTCAGTGGTCTCGGCAGCACCGGCGAAGGGGTAGATGCCGGCCACCGTGGCCAGTACGTCGATCCGGCCGAACCGCTCGATGGCCGCGTCGATCAGAGCGGTGGCGCTGGTGCTCGAGCGCTGGTCGAAGGGCACTGGGAGCACGGTGGCCCCCGACGAGGCCCCCTCGGCTGCCGCCTCGGCCAGCGTCTCGTCGTTGTAGTCGCCCAGCACGAGCTGGGCTCCCTCGGCCGCGAACCGGCGCGCCGTTGCCCGCCCGATCCCGTGACCGGCCCCCGTGATCACGACCGTCTTCGCCGCCGGGGCCATCAGAACTCCCCCCGGTCCACGTGCTTGGACCCGGACCACTGCGGCGACCGCCGCTCCAGGAACGACACCATGCCCTCCTTACCGTCGGGCTGCCCGACCAGGTAGCGGAAGGCTTCGCGCTCCTCGGCCCGGGCGGCGGTCCGGTCGCTGGTGGTGAGGAACTCGTAGAAGAGCTGCTTGGTAAGGGACACCGACCCGGGCGCGGTGTTGGCGGCGATGTCGCGGGCGATCTCGAGGGTGGCCGGTAGGACCTCGGCTGCCGGTAAGGCGCGGGAGACCAGGCCGAGCTCGGCCGCCTCGGCGCCCGAGAAGGTGCGGCCGGTCAGCAGCAGCTCCAGCGCCCGCGAGGACCCGATGGCCCGGCTCAGCAGCCACAGCGAGTTGGCCTCGGGGAGGACGCCCCGGCGGGTGAACACGAAGCCGAGCTTGGCGTCCTCGGCCGCGATCCGGATGTCCCACTGCAGCGCATAGGTGAGCCCGAGCCCGACGGCGTGGCCGTTCACCGCGGCCAGGATCGGTGTCGTCATGGTCCAGGCCGACAGGTCGGACACGGGCGGGCCCAACGGCTCGGGCTCGGTCTCGTCGTCGTCCTCACCGGTGAACGTCGACTGCTCGGGGTCGAGGGCGGCACCGACGCAGAAGGCCCGACCGGCGCCGGTGATGACGATGGCCCGCACCGATTCGTCCGTTTCCAGCGTCACGAGCGCGTGCCCGAGCTCGAGCCCCATCCGGGGGGTGAAGGCGTTCAGCTGTTCGGGCCGGTTCAAGGTGATGAGGGCGACGCCCGCCTCCACCTCGACCAGCAACACCTCGTAGGGTTCCTCGCTCACGTCCTCGACCTCGCTCCTCGACTTGGCCCGCTGGCATCTCGCTGGGCATCGTGTTCGTCCGCGCTGCAGTCACGGGTCCCAATTCCTCAACCCGCACACCGGATGAGACATGGCTATCAGGTACTGGCTAGTGTAGCGACCGATCGCGTGACGTTCCGGGGAGGACTGCCCGCATGGCTGGACATGAGTGGGAACGGGGGGCGGCCGCCATCGTCGGTGTGGCCGACATGGTGTCGCCCACCGGTGAGCTCGACGGCACCCCCCGGGCCATCGAGGCCGCGGTGATCGCCGAGGCGCTCGAGATGGCCGGTCTGACCATCTCCGAGGTCGATGGCGTGGCCTCGTGCGTCGGCGGGTTCATCATGCCCTCGGTGGAGCTGGCCGAGTACCTGGGCGTGCAGGCTCGCTGGACCGACACCACACAGATCGGTGGCTCGAGCTTCGAAGCGCACGTCGAGCACGCCGCCGCCGCCATCCAGCTCGGCCTGGCCGAGGTGGTGGTGGTGTCATACGTGAGCCTGCCCCGCTCGACGGCCAAGCGGGGCGGGCGCGGGTTCTCGGGCTCGGCCGGCCAGGCCGACGCCGCCGCAGCCGGCGTGGTCGCCCCGCGGCTCGAGTGGGAGATGCCCTTTGGCATGCAGTCGCCGGTCGGCGCCTACGCCCTGGCCGCCAGCCGTCACCAGGCCGTCTACGGCACCACCGCCGAGCAGCTGGCCCAGATTGCGGTGGACACGCGGCGCTGGGCCGCCTTGAACCCGAAGGCCAGGTTCCGGGAACCCCTGACGGTCGACGACGTCCTGTCCTCGCCCCTGGTGGCCTCGCCCCTCCACCGCTACGACTGCTGCCTGGTCACCGACGGCGCCGGCGCGCTGGTGCTGACCAGCGCCGAGCGGGCTCGCAGCCTGGCGGCTCCCCCGGCCTTCGTCCTCGGTGCCGCCACCGCCCACAGCCACCAGATGATCTCCCAGATGCCCGACCTCACCGTCACCGCCGGTTCGGTCTCGGGGCCGAAGGCCTTCGAGCTGGCCGGTGTGTCCCCCGACGACGTGGACGTGGCCGAGCTGTACGACTCGTTCACCATCACCGTCCTGCTGGCCCTGGAGGACCTGGGCTTCTGCCCCAAGGGTGAGGGTGGTCCCTTCGTGGCCGAGGGCAGGCTGGGACCCGGCGGTGCCTTCCCGGCCCAGACCTCGGGTGGGGGACTGTCCTACACCCACCCCGGCATGTTCGGGATGTTCCTCCTGGTGGAGGCCGTCCGCCAGGTCCAACGGGCGGCGGGGCCCCGCCAGGTCCCCGACGTCGATGTGGCCGTGGCCCACGGGGTCGGCGGCGTCCTCTCGGCCACCTCGACCGTCGTCCTCGGAACGGAGGCAACGCTGTGAACCGACCCACCCAGCTCGAGTCGGCCGAGGCCGGCCCGTACTGGGAGGCCACCCGCTCTCGGCGCCTGGTCCTCCCGTGGTGCACCGCGTGCGACCGTCCCTTTTGGTATCCCCGGGCTGCCTGTCCGGGCTGTCTGGGCACCGACATCGACTGGCGGGAGGCGGCCGGCCGGGGCACGGTCTACGCCGTCAGCGTCCAGCACAACGCGGCCCTTCCCGAGTTCAAGGACCTGGTCCCCTACACGGTGGCCCTGGTGGAGCTGGACGAGGGGGTCCGGTTCATGAGCAATGTCGTGAATAGCGACCCCGCCGAGGTGGCCGTGGGGCAACGGGTGCGCCTGTCGTGGGAGCCGCTCGAGGATGGCCGCGCCATCGCGGTCTTCGAACCGGAGGAGGAGAACAGTGGCACAGATCTGTGAAGGGCGGGTGGCCGTGGTCACCGGGGCGGGACGGGGCATCGGTCGCGGCCATGCCCTCGAACTGGCCCGTCAGGGCGCGCGCGTGGTCGTCAACGATCTGGGCGGTGAGGTCGACGGCAAAGGGGCGTCGGTGTCGGCCGCCCAGGGGGTGGTCGACGAGATCGTGGCCGGTGGCGGCCAGGCCGTGGTCAACGGGGACGACGTCTCGAGCGCCGAGGGCGCGAGCCGGTTGGTGCAGACGGCCATCGATACCTACGGTGACGTCCACATCGTCGTCAACAACGCCGGCATCCTGCGCGACCGGGTCATCGTCAACCTGTCCGAGGAAGACTGGGATGCCGTCCTCGCCGTCCACCTCCGGAGCACATTCCTCACCACCCGGACGGCGGCCCGCCACTGGCGGGAGCGGGCCAAGGCCGGCCACGAGAACAGCGCCCGGGTCATCAACACCTCGTCGGTGTCGGGATTGTTCGGCAACATCGGGCAGAGCAACTACGGCGCGGCCAAGGCGGCCATCGCCGCCTTCACCATCATCGCCTCGCGGGAGTTCGACCGCTACGGCATCACCGTCAACGCCATCTCCCCGGCCGCCCGGACCCGCATGATCACCCCGGGGGGTCAGGAGCGGATGAGCGCGGCGGCCACCGAGGACTTCGACCCCTTCGCCCCCGAGAACGTGGCCCCGCTCGTCGCCTGGCTGGCCAGCCCGGCATCGGCCGCGGTGACCGGGCGGGTGTTCAACGTCAGCGGCGGCCGCATCAGCGTGCTCGAGGGATGGCACGAGGGGCCGACGGTGGACAAGGGTGCCCGGTGGGAGCCCGACGAGCTCACGGCCGTCCTTCCCGACCTGGTGGCCAAGGCGGCTCCCAACGTCGACCTACGCGGGGGCTCGTAGCTTCGGGCTCTCGTCCCCGAAGAGGGACCGCTGGATGAACTCGGCCAGGCCAATGGCCAGCTCGTCCGAGCTCACCAGCAGCTGGCCCCGGAACATGGTCCGGTTCGCCCCCTCGATGAGGGCGTAGATGGCCAGCGCGGCGATCTGAGGATCCACGTCGCTGGCCCCGGTGGCCCGCACCCGGTCGGCGATCAAGCCCGTGTTGCGGGCCAACCGGCGGAGCGAGTCAGTGCTCACCCGGGTGTGGGTCCCGGCTTGGAGCGCCTCGCTCACCGCCTGCAGCATGGCTCCGTGCGCCTGGAACTTCCTGCACACCTCCTGGAGCCAGTCGTTGAGGCGTGCCAGTCCCTCCTCCCCCGCCTCGAAGGGGGGCACGGCGCCCAATGCGGGTTCCAGGTCGCGGCTGACGTCGGTCATGGCCGCCGACAGCAGATCGTCCTTATCGGCGAAGTGCAGATAGACGGTGCCGTGGGCCGTGCCGGCCCGCTTGGCGATCCGAGCCATGCTGGCGCCGTGATAACCGTAGGAGGCGAACTCGGAGACGGCGGCATCGAGAAGCTTGGCGATGGTCCGACGGCCGTGGGCCCGGGTGGTCCGGCTGGCCACGGTCAGGCTCCAGCGGCCCGCCTCGGGGGAAGGCTCCGGCGGGTCGAGTGGCTGTCCGACCTCGGGTACCAGTTTCTTGTTCACGCGGCCTCCGCGGTCTGTCCTTGTTCCGCCGTCATCCGGCGCGGCCCCGTCAGCCAGCAGCCCGGGTCCGAGGAAGGCCCAACCCGGCCTCGGCGATGATACTCCGGTGGATCTCGCTGGTACCGGCATAGATCCGGGTCACCTGGCTGTGGCGGTAGGCGTGCTCGATCTTGGCCAGGGTCTCGTCGCCCAGACCGCGACCCCGCTGGAGGGACGCCGGGCCGAAGACGTCGAGGAGCTCGCTCGCCACCCGCGAGAAGGCCTCCGACGAGTAGACCTTGGCCATCGACCCTTCGACCAGGGGGCGCCGGCCTACCTGGTGCATCCACCCGGCCCGCATCCCGAGGAGGTTGGACACCTCGATGTCGATGGCCGCCCGGGCCAGCCGGGACCGCACGGCCGGGTCGTCGATCAACCGGGTGCCGTCGGCCGCCGGGAGGGAGGCCTCGTGGACCGCCACGTCCAGGACCTGTTCGATGTCCCCGGCATAGCTGCCCGAGTGCTCGAGCTCCAAGGCGGCCGAGGCCACCGACCAACCCTGGTCGACCTCGCCGACCCGCAGGCGGTCCGGGATCCGGACGCCCTCGTAGGTGGTGATGTTGGTGCGCTCACCGCCCAGCGTCTTGACCTCGGAGATGGAGAAGCCGGGCGCCGTCGTCGGCACCAGGAAGGTGGTCAGCCCGCGGTGCTTCTTCACCTCGGTGTTGGTCCGGGTCAGCAAGAAGACGTAGTCGGCCACCTGGGACAGCGTGGTGAACATCTTCTCGCCGTCGATGACCCATTCCTCGCCGTCGGGCACGGCGCGCGTCCGAGCGGCGGCCGCGTCCGAACCCGAGTCGGGCTCGGTGTAGCCGAGCGCGATCACCACCTCGCCGCGAACGGCCGGCTTCATGATCGTCTCTTTTTGCTCGGGCGTGCCAAAGATGCGAAGCGTCTCGGCGATGAGCATGGTCGTGCCGATGGCATCCACCGGAGCCTCGGCCCTGCGCAGCTCCTGGTTCAAGGCGGCCTGCTCCAGCCAGGTCCTCCCGCTGCCGCCCTCCTCCACCGGCCATCCGGCGGCGATCCATCCCCGTGCGCCGAGCGCCCGGGCGAAGTCTCCGTCGTAGTAGGTGCCGGTCTCGGCCATCCGTTGATGGATGTCCTCGGTCAGGTGCTCGGCCAGGAACTCCCGGACCTCCTTGCGCACCGCCTCTGCATCCTCGCCCATGTCGAAGTCCATCAGAACAGGTCCTCCCTCAGACCGTCGCCGGCGACCGCGCCGGGCCCCAGAGCAGGTCGGCGACGCACTCGAGCTCCTTGGCCCGATCGCCCACCTGGAGGGACCACGCCTTGATGCGGCGGAAGTACAGCTGGATGTCGTACTCGAGCATGAACCCGTAGCCACCGTGGAAATGCAGGACCTCGTCCACCGCCCGCTGGGCGGCGTCGTCCGCTGTCACCAGCGCCATCTGGACCAGCGGGCGCCACCGGTCGGTGCGCCCGTCGACGGCCCACGCCGCCTTGCGGCCCAGCAGTTGCGCGCCATCGAGCGCGGTCGCGGCATCGGCCAGGCGATGGGCGATGCTCTGGAACGAGGCGATGGGGACGCCGAAGGCGTACCGGTCGGTGGTGTAGGCCACCCCGATCTCCACCGCTCGCTTGCCGGCGCCGACCGCCTGGGCGGCGACCAGGCCGTGCCACTCCAGTACGGCATCGGCAAATGCCGCCAGCGCCTCGGGCCCCCGGGCCAGCTCCACGGCATCGTCGGTGATCCGGCGATCGGCCACCGGCAGCGCGCCGAGGTTGTGAGGGAAGGGCGAGGGCCGATCGCCTCGCTGGGCGATGATCCGGTCGCCGTCGCGGGCCAGCACCACGTCGGCAACCATCCCGGCAGGGACCCAGCCCAGTGTTCCGTCCACCGGCGGCCGGGGGGCGAGGGTCACCGGGGCGCCCGACGCCAGCACTTCGGCGAGCACGGCGCGGGCGGGGTCGCTGTCCAAGGTGGCCAGCAAGCGGGTGGCGGCCACCGCTTCGGCCAGCGGCAGCGGGGCCAGCCAGGCGCCGACCAGTTCGCTCACCAGGACGGCGTCGAGAAAGAGACCACCGGCTCCGCCGACAGACTCGGGCAGGGCCATGTCGACGCCCCCGAGCTCGCCCAGGCGGGCCCAGAGTTCGGGCGAAAAACCTGTCTCCTCGCTGGCCCGCACCACCTCGGTGGTGCACTCGCGGTCGAACAAGCCACAGTACGCGCTCTGGAGTTGCTCTTGCTCATCCGAGAGCCCGAGATCGAACATCGCCATCCTCCCATTGGGTCGGGCCAGCATAGCTAAAGATGACAAGTACGTCTACAATGCCCGTTCTCCCGCCCCGTCTGGAGCCCCGTCAGCTCAACTTCCGAGGTCGCAACGCTGGCAACGATCCCGGGCGAGCGACCGCTACGTGGAACGGATCAGTCAGGTTGTGTATGTTGCCCAGTACCGGCGGTTGCCGGAGGCGTGCCCATGACCCGAGCGGTCGCCGGGCCGGCCCGGGGCGGCTCTCCAGCTCAGGCTACCGGGACGTGATGACCCGGTCCGACGGCCTGCCGATCAGCTCCGCGAAGTCCATCGTCGCCGACACGAGCCCAAGGGGAAACCATGACCACGACGTCCCAGCCGACCCTCGGGTTCGGCATGCAGCTCCCGATCCAGTCACGCTCCAAGCTGTACCGAGAGCCCTGGGAGGACGGGGCCGGCCGGGACGAACTGGCGGCCATCGCCCAGGCCGCGGACCGCGCCGGGTTCTCCTACATCGCCGTCTGTGATCACGTCGCCATCCCGCGGGACAGGGCCGAGTCGATGCAGACCGCCTGGTTCGACACGGTGGCCACGCTCGGCTGGCTGGCCGCGCTGACCACCGACGTCCGGCTGTTGTCCCACGTGTTCATCCCGGCCTACCGGCACCCGTTGGTCACGGCCAAGTCGTTCATGACCCTCGACCACCTCTCGGGCGGCCGGGCCATCCTCGGGGTCGGTGCCGGGCACGTGGAGGGCGAATTCGATGCCCTCGGCATTCCCTTCGCCGAACGGGGCGGCATCACCGACGACGCCGTCGACGTGATCCGGGCGGCGTTCGACGACGAGTTCCCCGACATAGACACGGTCCGCTTCTCGGTTCACGGCGTCGGTCAGTCACCCCGTCCCACCCAAGCCCATCTCCCCATCTGGGTCGGCGGGTCGTCCCGTCCGGCGTTGCGCCGGGCGGCAGAACGGGGGGACGGGTGGCTCCCGCAGGGCCCTCCCCCCGAGGGCATGGAGTCTGCCGTCGCCTTCCTCCGGGAGCGGCGGGCCGAGCTTGGCCGGACCCAGCCCTTCGACATCGGCGGCTTTGCCATGCCCATGTACGTGGGCGCGCCGGACTGGGACCTCGGGCCCCACGCCGTAGCCGGATCGCCCGATCAACTGGCCGAGCAGCTCCGGGGTTGGGCCTCGGTGGGCGCCTCGCACCTGCAGGTCCGGCTGCGCAGCCGGAGTGCCGACGAGCTGGTCGATCAGATCGGGGCCTTCGGGGCCGAGGTCATACCGCTGACCCGGTGACCCCGTGACCGGTGACCGGTGACCGGTGACCCGAGCCTCGAGCGCCAGCCGCCTTTCCCCTGGTCATCGCGGCCTCTGAGAACGTCGTTCGGATAGAGTGCCTCCGATGGGGAGAGAAGTGCGTGCCGACAAGAGCCCGAGCCCCCCCGTTCCCCCCCGCCAGGACCAGGACCTGCGCAACCGCCTGCTCGAAGCCGGCCAGCGCGTCTTCGCCGAGACCGGTTACGCCGGGACCCGGGTCGACGACATCATCGAAGCGGCAAACACCTCCCGGGCCACCTTCTACCGCTACTTCAAGAGCAAGAACGCGTTGTTCACCGAGTTGAGCCGGATCTGCTTCGTCGACATGCGGGTGACCACCCGGGCCATTGCATCGGTGACGCCGGGGAAGGAAGCCCGGGGTCAACTGATCGAGCTCCTGAAGCACTGGCGCGACCTGCTCGATTCGCACGGCGGCGTCATCCGCGCCTGGTTCGAACGTGACGCCGTCCCCGACTCGACCATCTCCGGCGAGGCGACCAAGGCGTTCGACGCGCTCTTCGAGGAGCTGTTGACCCCGATCCGTGCGGCCAAGACCGGCTCGCGGGTCCACCCGGAGGTGCAAGCCGCACTGCTGTTCATCCTGATCGACCGCTCCTACAGCTACGTCACGTCGCGGCAGTCCCAGGTCAACCCAGACCGCCTGGCCCCTACCCTGGCCACCATGATCGAGCGGTCGTACCTCGGGGCCAGCGCCCGGCCCCAGGGTCGACGCCTCCGCATCGCCCCCCAGTGAGCGTGGGGGCGCATCGCCCCCAGTGAGCGTGGGGGCAGCGCCCCTCGGTGGGCCTGGGGCCCCAGTGCCTCAGGCCGGCCAGACGATGCTCTGCAACTCGCTGTAGGCCTCGATGCCGAACTGGGACCCGTCGCGGCCGACGCCGCTCATCTTGAACCCGCCGAAGGGCGTGTGCGGGTTCCGCCCCGTCGTGTTGATGCCGACGTTGCCGGCCCGGAGACGGCGCGCCACCTGGTACGCACGGGCCGTATCGGTCGAGAACACGTAGTCGTAGAGCCCGTACGAGGTGTCGTTGGAGATGGCGATCCCCTCTTCCTCGTCATCGAATGGCACCACCACGATGACCGGACCGAAGACCTCCTCTCGGACCACGTACATGTCGTTCCGGCATTCGGCCAAGAGCGTGGGGGCGACGAAGAACCCGCGTTCGAGGTGCTCGGGGCGCCGGCCGTCGACCACAACCTCGGCACCGTCGCTCTCGCCCGAGGCGATCATGGACTCGACCCGGTCGCGATGCGCTTCCGAGATCACCGGGCCGACCACCGTCGAGGGGTCGAGTGGGTCGCCCGTGATCAGCATGCCCGCCGCGGCGGCCAGCCCGTCGACCAGCTCCTGGTAGACCGACCGGTGGGCGATCACCCGGGTCGGTGCGGTACAGATCTGGCCCGAGTGGAAGGCCCACACGCTCATGATGTTGCGCACCGCAACCGGGACGTCGGCGTCCGCCAGTACCAGGGCGGCGCCCTTCCCTCCCAGCTCCATGAGCAGCCGCTTCATCGTCTTGCCACCGGCTTCGAAGATCTTCGCCCCCACCACCGAGCTCCCGGTGAAGCTGATCATGTCGACATCGGGCGAGTCCACCAGAGCAGCCCCGACCTCGGGGCTCGACCCGGTGAGCAGGTTCACCACGCCCGGCGGGAACCCCACTTCGTCGAGGACGCGGACCAGTTCGATGCTGCCCAGCGGATCCTGGGGGGCCGGCTTGATGATGACCGTGTTTCCCATGGCCAGGGCCGGCCCGATCTTGCCGGCGGTGTTGGTGAGGGGGAAGTTGTAGGGGGTGATGCAGCCGACCACGCCCACCGGCTGGCGGGCGGCCACCGCCCCGAGCAGGGCCGCGGGGGCGAGCGGCGAAGTGGCACTCTCGCTCGGGAGCAACGGGATGTCCCAGTTCCGGAGGGCCAGCTCCGCGTTCTCGAAGAGGCGGTTCCCGCACCCGGGGACCTGAGCCCCGGCTGCCACCGATTGCACGGCACCCGTCTCGGCCTGGACCAGGGGGACGATCTCGGCCTCGCGCTGCCGCCACAGCTCGGCGGCCGCCCGCAGCAGTGCCGCCCGCTCGGCGCGGGAGGTCCGGGACCAGGAGTCGAACGCCTCTGCGGCCGCGGCGACCGCGTCAGCGGTGTCGTCGAGTGAGGCCTCGGGTGCCTCACCGATCACCTCTTCAGTCGACGGGTTGACGACCGAGTAGGTGCCTGCCTTCGGGCTGACCCAGTCCCCCCCGATCCGGAGCTTCCACTCCTCGTTCGTCCGCATCATCGTCATGTGTTCCTGCCTTCCTGTCCCCGTCGATGGTCGCCCCCAGCGGGTGGCTCACCGTGCACTGTTACTCCTGTACCCGCTCGATTCCTACCCGCTCCATTCCTGAGTCGCTCGGTTCCCACCTGCTCGTCGCCGGATCTGCTCGTCACCACCTGTCGCCCGTCGCCCCGTCGGCCACCTCAGCCCCGGTCGCCGGTCGGGGCGGCCGGGATCAGGGGCCGAAGCCTCGACTTGATGATCTTGCCGGTGGAGGTCCGGGGAAGCTCCTCGACAACGAAGATCTCCTCGGGCACCTTGAACTTGGCCAGGTGCTCCCCGACGTCGGCCTGGATGGAGGCGACGTCGGGCTCGGGGTGCTCGTCGGCGGGGACGACGAAGGCCACCACCCGCTCGCCCAGCACGGGGTCGGGCTTCCCCACGACGGCGGCGTCGGCCACATGAGGGTGGAGCCGCATGACCCCCTCGATCTCGAGCGACGAGATGTTCTCGCCCCCCCGCCGGACGATGTCCTTCTTCCGGTCGACGAAGAAGAAGTAGCCGTCCTCGTCGAAGTAGCCGAGGTCGCCGGTGTGGAACCAGTCGGCGTCGATCACCGCCGCGGTGGCCTCGTCGTCTTTCAGGTAGCCGTCGAAGGAGATGGTGCCCCGTCCGAACACCACCTCCCCTTCCTGGTTGGGAGGGGCCACCGTCCCGTCCTCTTGCAGGACGGTCATGGTCGACTCGGGGAAGCGCCGACCGGCCGATCCTGCCTTGCGCACCTCGTCCAGCCGCGTGTAGGTGCCCATGCCGGCCTCGGTCATCCCGTACCAGTCGATGACCGGGGCCCCGAAGCGCTCCTCGATCAGGGGTGCGGTCCGCGAGGCGCCGAGGGCGATGATCACCCGGAGGTTGTGGCGCTTCTCGGGGACGGTCTCGGGCCGTCCGAGCAGGATGTTGACGATGGGCGAGAGGGTGAACAGGAAGGTGGGGCGATAGAGGTCGACGAGCTTCCAGAACCGCGTACCCGAGAACCGCCGGGTGAAGACCACGCTGGCCCCGTACAGCAGCGACACCATGAGCCCGCCCATCCCGTTGCCGTGGAAGAACGGCGTCACCACGATGCCCCGGTCCTTGGCGGTGATGCTGAACATCTCCTCGTAGTCGATGCCGGGCTGGTCGGTGACCTGGTTGATCACCGCCTTGGGCCGCCCCGTCGTCGTCCCCGAGGTGTACATGATGTGCTCGGCGAACTCGAACTCCTCGGTGGGCAGTCCCTTGGCCGGGTCCTCGGGCGCTCCCTCGAGCAGTTCGTCGTAGGAGATGGCGCCCGCGACCACCGGCTCGTCACCGGCCCCGGCGTCGGCGATTGCGATCACGTGGCGGAGCCGGGGCAGGCCCCCCTTCAAGGCGACGACCCGACCGGCCAGCTCACTGTCGCAGATGACCGCGCTCGACTCGGAGTGCTCGAGAATGAAGGAAACCTCCGAGTCCGTCCATTCCGGGTTGCCGGACACGCACCGGAGCCCGGCGGCCCCGACGCCGAGGTAGGTCTCGACCCACTGCGGCCGGTTGGCGGCCAGCAGCGTGACCGTGTCCCCGGGGGCCACGCCCAGGTCCCCGTGCAGGGCGGCACCAATGGCTGCGGCGTTGCGCACCAGCTCGGCGTAGGTCCGCGTGCCGTCGTATTCGGTGATGAGGGCCAGGGCCTCCGGTTGCGCCTGGGCCCACTGGGCCATGGCTTCGAACATGGTGCTCATGGGATCTCCTCTGTCGAACATCGAGCCAGCCGAGCGGTGCACCCACCGAATCCGGACGCGGGCCCTTCGATACGTGTCTCGATACCTGTCACTCCGCCAGGTAGGTGGCCAGCAGGTCTTCGCGGGACGGAAGCTCGGCGTGGGTGCCCGACACCGCTATCCGGCCGGTAGCTAGGACATAGGCCCGACCGCACAGGTCGAGGGCAAGCCCGGCGTTCTGCTCGACCAGCACCATGGCCACACGGTGGGCGATCGAGTGCAGGGCCTGGAACACCGACTCCACCACCAGGGGGGCCAGCCCGAGGGATGGTTCGTCGAGCAGCAGGACCCGGGGGGAGGCCAGCAAGGCCCGGCCGATGGCCACCATCTGCTGCTCGCCGCCCGACAGCGTCCAACCCCCACGGCGGCGGAGGCCCTTCAGCTGGGGAAAGAGGTCGTAGATATCGTCGAGGCTGAAGATGGGATCGCGCCCGGATCGGGCCGTGCCCCCGATGAGCAGGTTCTCCTCGACGTTGAGCGCCCCGAAGAGCCGCCGCCCCTCGGGGATGTGGACGATGCCCGATCGGGCAATGGCCTCGGGTTGGCGACGGGACTGATCCTCGCCGTCGAAGGTCACCGTCCCGGTCGAGGCGATAAGGCCGGAAATCGCCCGCAGGGTGGAGGTCTTGCCGGCGCCGTTGGCCCCGAGGAGGGCCACCGGCTCCCGCTCCCCCACCTCTAGATCGATGTGGTCCACGGCGGGGGTCGGGGTCCCGTAGGTGACGGTCAGGCCCCGCACGTCGAGGAGGGGCCGACCGTCCGTACCGGTGGGAGGCGTGTCCGTGGTCTCGGGCTGGATGGTCATGTCGACATCAGTCGTCATACTGCCTCACCGAGGTAGGCCCGCATCACCGCGGGATCGAGCCACACGTCCTTCGGCGCGCCGGTGGCGATCTGGTGGCCTAGCTCCAGCACGACGATCCGGTCACAGAGCTGCTCGATGAAGGCGATCTTGTGCTCGATGACGATCAGGCTGATCCCGTTGGCGGTGACCTGGCCCAGGAGCTCGGCCAGTCGGTCGGTCTCCGTGGTGTTCAAGCCGGCGGCCGGCTCGTCCATCAGGAGCAATCGCGGGTTGGCCATGAGGGCGCGGGCGATCTCGAGCCGGCGACGCTCGCCGTAGGAGAGGCCGCCGGCGGGCAGATTGGCCTTGTCGAGGAGGCCGACGCGGTCGAGTATGTCGCAGGCCGCCTGCCAGCGATCCTTCTCCCGTTGCCACATGGCCGGTCGCAGGGGCCAGGCGCCAAGCAATCCTCGGAGGGCCAGGTCGGGCGAGGTGACCAGCGTGTTCTCGATGCAGGTCAGCTCGGCATCGACCTGGGGCGTCTGGTACGTGCGGAAGACCCCGTGGCGGGCCATCACCCCCGGTCGGCCGAACGACACCGACTTGCCCTCCACCTCGACCCGGCCGCGGGACGGCACCAGGCCGGACAGGGCGTTCAGGAAGGTCGACTTGCCCGAACCGTTGGGGCCGATGAGACCGACGACCTCGCCGCCGCTGTCGATCGACAGCGATACGTCGTCGATCGCCACCACCCCTCCGAACCTGACGGTGAGGCCCTTGCACTCCAAGAAGGTGCTCACTGGTGCCGTCGCTCCTCGCTTCGCTGCTTCAGCTTGGCCCGGCGCGCCCGGAACTCGGCCGGCAACGAGGTCAGGCCGCCCGGCAGGACCAGGATCACAGCCAGGATGGCCAGGGCATAGATCAACTGTTCGTAGTTCTGCCAGCTGCTCAGCACCTGGGGCAGCACGGTCAGCACGACCGCCCCGATGATCGGGCCCCACACCATGCCGATCCCACCGAGAAGGACCATCAGCAACACGAGCAGGGCGACGCTCACCGAGGCGGCAGAGGAAAAGGAGTTGAGGTCGACGAACCCGGTGGTGGCGCCCAACAGGGACCCGGCCGCACCCATGTAGGCGGCGCCGGCGGCGAATGCCACCACCTGCAGGTAGTTGGCCCGTAGTCCCGATGTCCGGGCCACCAGGCCCATGTCGCGGACGAAGGTCAGGTCCCGTTGGGCGGGAGAGCGCTCGAAGAGCAGCAGCAATGCCGTGCAGATCAGCGTCACGCCGGCGATGAGGTAGTACTGCTTGGTCTGGGTGTCGAACTGGTAGCCGAAGAGGCTGGCCGGCGGGATGCCGTACTTGCCCTGGTCGCCGCCGGTGAACGAGCTCCAGTTCTCCAAGACGATGATGACCAGCTGGCCGAAGGCGAGCGTGGCGATGGCGAAGTGGATCAGGGGCGAGCGGGCCAGCAACAGCTTGGTCAGCCCGCCGACGGCGGCGGTGACGATCACGGCGGCGATGAACCCGAGGAGGAACCCGTGGTTGATCGACACCCATGCCGAGGTGTACGCCCCGATGGCGTAGTACGCCGGCGTGGCGAAGCTGAACTGGCCGGCCAGGGCGAACTGGAAGTAGAAGCCCAGCGACAAGATGGCGAACAGCCCGGAGTTGATGGCGATGTTGTAGCCGTACCCGCTGGTGACCACCAGGGGGACCAGCGTGGCCACGACGGTGACGGCCAGCCAGGTCCGCCACTGGTGGCGCGAGTAGATGGCCGGGCGGACCAGGCGCGCCGCTACTCGCTCCGACACGCCGGACGGCCCGGTGGCCGCCACCGGCTGGCCGCTCTCAGTAACGGACACCGACCGTTGCCTTCACGAGTCCCTCGGGACGCAGAATCAACGCGACCAGCAAGATGATGAACGGGTAGGCCTCGTTCAGGTTCGGGGCCACGTAGCCGGCCAGCAGCTGTTGAGCCACACCCACGACCACGGCTGCTCCCATGGCCCCACCCACTCGGTCGAAGCCCCCGAGGACCACGGCGGCGAAGGAGCCGAGCATGAGGGTGAAGCCCAAGGTGGGTGAGGCCGAGAGGATGGGGGCGACGAGCAGGCCGCCCAGCCCGGCCACCGCGGCGGACAGCCCGAACATGATCATGGTCAGCCGGCCGGCCCGCACCCCTTGGAGGAGGGCGGCTTCCCGATCGGACGACACGGCGCGAACCTGTCGTCCCAGCGTCGTGCGCTGGAGCATCCCCTGGATCAACAGGAAGACCACGATGGTGACGACGATGATGAGCACGTCCTGGTAGGGAATGGCCGCACCGAACAAATGCCACACCCCGCTCCCGAAGGGTGAGGGCAGGGTCCGGGGCGTGTTGGTGAAGATCAGACCGATGACCGCTTCGATAAGGAGGGAGAGGGCGAACGTCGAGATGACGATGGCCAAGAGGGGGCGTTTTCGCAGGGGGGCATAACCGACCCGTTCGACCACGACACCCACCCCGAAGGAGAGGATGATGGCGAAGACGTAGGAGAGCCCGGTGGGCAGGTTGAGGTCGACCAGGAGCCAGATGCCGAAGTAGGCGCCGAGTGACAGCAGGTCGCCCTGGGCGAAGTTGACCACGCCGGTCGTCTTGAACAACAAGACGATGCCGAGCGCAACCAGCCCGGTGATGGCCCCGTCGGCAATGCCGGAAAAGAGGATCGAGATGAAGCGGGCCATTGGCGAGGTCAGGCCGCCTGTTCCGTCTCGGGCGACATCGTTCCCATCAGCATTTCCCCCTCATACGCGCAGCCTCCGGGGGGCCGGCACCATCGCGAACAGTGCCATTGTGACCGTGGCCCCGTTGCCACGTCAAGATCCTACCAACCGGATGTTTGACACCTCGCCGAGCGGGCCGCGGGTGACGACCACCTCCACCACCGCCGGCCGAGATGACCAGGTCGCGGACGTCGGGCTCAGTTGGAGTTGAGGTTCTTGTACACACCGAGGTTCTTGGTCGGGTCCCCTGCGGCGACGACTTGGACCTGATGGATCATGTTGTGGTGCTTATCCGTCGCGTACTGACCGCATGCCCCGGTGAAGTTGACCTTGGCCAGGTTCTTGATGACCGAGGAGGGGGACAGGCTGCCACCACCTGCCTTGATGGCGTCGGCCAGGGCATAAACGGCGTCGTAGTTCTGGGGCGCCGACGAGATGACATTCGCAGTGGGGTAGGCGGCGTGATAGTCGGCCACGTAGGCCTTGGCCACCGACGAGGTCGAGGACTGGGGCTGGCAGATCGAGAGCCAGTTGTCCTTGTCCAGGACGTTCTGAGGTGCCAGGTTGAAGGCGATGGTGGCGTACGCCCCGTAGCTCATGGTCAGCGGTGCGGTGATGCCGTTCTGTACGAGCTGCTTGGCGTAGAGCGCCTCGGCCGCGGGGAACCCGCCGCTGATCAGTGCGTCCGCCCCCTTCATGTCGACAACCTGTTGGGTGGTGTCGGTGGGGGTCAGCGGCGACTCGCGGTAGATGACGTTCTTCACGCCCATGTTCTTGAGATCCGTCTGGACCAGCTTCATCTGGGTTGCGGCATTGAGGTCGCTGTCATCCCAGATCCCGACCGTCGTGGGGTGCTTCGAGGCCACGTAGCTGGCTTGGCCATGTGCCTCCTCGGTCACCGTGGCCAGCGGTCGGAAGAGGTTGTTGGCCCCGATCTTGTCTGCATCGGTCGAGTTGTCCGACGCCAGCTGCAGCGTCGGGATGCCCGACGCCTTGATGACCGAAGCCGCGGCTTGGACCCCGGAGCTCACCGGCAACCCGATGATGGCGGTTGGATGGTCGCCGATAGCCTTTTGGACGCCGGTCACCGTCTCCTCGCTCGATACCCCGGAGTCGTAGTACTTGATGGTGATGCGGTGTCCGTCCACGCCGCCCTTGGCGTTGATCTGGTTGACGGCCATGAGGACCGAGTTGTGCCGGTCGGGAAGCGAGTTCGGACCGGATTCGAAGTCGATGAAGGCGATGAGGATCGGGGCTTTGGTACTGGCGGCCGAGGAAGGGGCCCCCGGTCCCGCCGCCAACGCCATGACCCCGCCCGTGGCCACGAGACTCGACAGCACAACCGAGACGAATCGTTTCACTGCTCGTTCCCCCCTTCGTCGGGCCCGGCACCGAGTTGCCCGACACCGAATTGCCCGACACCCAGTTGCCCGAGACCGAATTGATACCACTCCGGCTGCCGATAGGCAACCTACCGGTTGGTAGGTTTTCCGCCTGAGCGGCCGATCGGCCACTCAGTGTGCCCGAAGGACGCCACTCCCCAGACCAATGAGTGCGACAACGAGCCCGGGTGGCTACGGAACGAGCCCGTTGGG
>CAWDKW010000007.1:0-226535 GCA_963803065.1 uncultured Acidimicrobiaceae bacterium | reverse complement strand
GGCGGATGGTCATTCGTGTCATTGTCTTGTTCAGCCGACAGCTCTTCTATCTCCTTCTGCTCTGCTGTCGGACCACGAGATCGAAAGACATCGAGCTATTGGTCCTCCGACAAGAAGTAGTCATCCTCCGCCGTCAGGTAAACCGTCCGCAGGCGAAGCCCGAGGAACGCATGGTGCTCGCGGTGCTACAACGGCTCCGGCCGGTGTGGGAACCTCATCGCTGGTGACGCCAGATACCCTCCGACGCTGGCACCGAGAGCTCATTCGGCGGAAGTGGACTCAGCCCCATCGTGTGACCCCGAAGGAGAGCCGTATCCCAACAGACCCAGCTGCTGGTGTGGCGCCTGTCCAAGGACAACCCCTCGTGGGGTTACCAGCGCATCCAAGGTGAGCTGCTGAAGCTGGGCATCGAGATCAAGGCAGAAGGCGTGGAGATCATTCGCACCCCGTGGCGAGCCGCGAGAGCAAATGCTTATGCCGAGCGTTTCGTCCGAACCGTTTGTACCGAGTGTCTCGACAGGATCTTTGTCCTCAGGGAACGTCCATCTCGAGTCGGTGTTAAGACCTACCTCGACCAGTACAACACAGAACGTCCCCACCGCGGCCTCAATCTCCGAATACCCGAGGGCGCGCCACTCACCCTCGTAGGAGCTACCGGACCGATCGTGCGCCGCGATCGCCTTGGTGGCTTCGCTCACGAATACCACCGGAAGGCCGCGTAAGCCCTTTCACGAGTACCGACTCTGCGGTGCCTGACACGGCGCAAATCGGATCTGAGAATCTACGGAAGCGTGTTCTGGCTTCTTTGGTCATCACGACAGCTCCATTTCTCTATTTCGAATGACGACTTGCCAGGTCATTTTGCGCGCGATCAGTGACCGATTATCGGATGACACCCTTCAAGGTAATTCCGGCTCGGGCTAAATTCTGGACGAACGACCCAGGTACGCGCGCAGGCGCACCTCCTCTGCGTCGAGCGAGTCGAGCAACGCCCCCAGCGCAAAGAGCGCCGCCTCCCCCAGTTCGGCCCGCAGGTCGTCCTCGATGGCCCGGGCCGCCGCCCGCTGGTGCACCATGTAGTCAATCCCCCGTCGGGTAAGCATGACCGACTTCTCCCTCTTGCTGGTGGTCGAATCGGCCACCGCGACGTAGCCGTGCTCACAAAGGTGTGCAACGACCTTGCTGGCGCCCTGTCGGGTGATGCCGAGCTCACGTCCGATGGCTGAGATGGTTGATCCCGCCACACCTGAGCACACACGCAACGCCCGGCCATCGGGGAACTTTCGCTCGCCGAACCCCGCCTCGGCCATGGCACGGTCCAACCGAAGCTGGTAGCCGAGCCAGGCGCGCCGGAGCGCCGCTCCGAGGCTCAATGCTGTCGAAGGAACACCCGATGGGTCGGCGTCAGGGACCACAAAGGAGATGATAGCAAACTGTGAACTTAGTTGACAATCTTCCTCCCGGCACCCCATACTTCGAGCATGGAGCGCGCGGACACCACGATTTACCCGGTCGCGCTGCGCGCCGATGTGGCCGGCCCGAGGACGCCGACCTCATGACGCAGCACCGCTACGGGCGTGCCGTTGTGTCCGCCTTGGGAGTGGCGATGACCGTATGCGTGGCGGTGGCCTGGACGGCGCCGGCGACAGAAGGAGAGGCGGCCACCACCCGAGGACCCGGTGCGTCGTACGCCGTGGCGGCGCAGCGCCAGCCGCTGACCACGAACGCGAAGTCCCCAGTCGCCCACGACACCGAGACCGTCGCACTTGTCGCACATGCTGGCCGTCTCTTCGCAGCGACAGACCAGTGGCAATACCCAGGTCCAAAGGCCTACGGCCAGGTCCTTGTCAAGAATTCCAAGACTGGCCCCTGGAAGGTTTTCGAGCAGACCGAGTCCCTCCGAGTCCAGGCTTTGGATTCATTCCCCATACCCGCCGACCAAGGCCTCGGACCGGGCCACTCGCTCTTGGTCACACAAGCCATTATCGACGGCAAGTCCAGGATCCAGTGGCTGCTCGACGGTGCCAACTCCTTCTCGCTGGTGAACTCGTATGTCCTTCCTGCTAGCGCGGACATCCGAGCCTTTGGTGCCCACGAGTCAAACGGAGTGTGGGCCGTCTATGCCGGCGTGCGCCCGACCGGGGTCCTCCATGGCGTTTGGTCTCGGACCCGTCATACGCTTGTGTTCAGTCCGACACCAGAGCTAACGGTGGCACCACCGGCTTCCATTGGTGCGGTGACCCAGAAGAACACTGGCTTCGCCGACTGCGCCGGAGCTCTTTACAGCACGGTCAACGCGACCCTGTACCGCCGCAACGACGGCGCGCTTCCCACGTCTGTGCCTCGCTGGGTACCGGTCTATAAGGCGCCACCGGTCGGGCCGCACAACAGCGGCCTCCGGGGCATCACCTGTCTGACCCATGACGGATCACCCTCGCTTCTCGTCTCGACCGAGGGAGACGGCAATGTCTACCGCTTCGACCACCTCCCCGATGGGCAACTCGACATCACCTCGAGCCCGAGCCCAAACGCCGTGGCAGGTGGGCTGATCCAGACTCTCGAGTTCCAACCCATACCCGCGATCCGCGAGATGATGGCCGCCCAGGGCACCACGATCCCCGCATCGGGATCGGGCTCCATCGTCGACGTGATTGCTGCCTACAACAACGGTGACTTCCAGACGATGAAGCTCGGTGGTGTCGAGCGACAGGTCTTCGGGTTCGAGTGGGGTTACCTCGGGGAGTGTCCGTCGGGACAGACCTGCGGACCGATCGCCTCGGGGGTAGTTCACTACAACCGTACGGCGTGTTTCGCCATTCGCACCGCTCAAGGGTCCTCGCCCGCTTACACGCTGCGCTGCCTTAGTGGACCGAGCATGACGCCTTCGGCGGCGGTGTCCAAACCCATCCGCTCGGGCCAGGCCTTCGTATCCATCCGGAGCATTCTGCCCTCGCCCTTCGGCGACGGTCGGATCTACTACGGCGGCTACGACTGCAACTTCTACCCGGCGGACGGCACGGCCTGGGTGGCGTCGTCGACAGTTGGCGATCTTCATCCCAACGCATTACCCAAGAGAGGGGTCTCATGACGACCGGTGTCCAAGCGGGGAATAGGGTGAGCGGACGGCTTCGGCGCAGCGTTCTCGGGGCAGTCCCGGTGGCGCCAGCGTGCTCGTCCTCGCCTTCGCGCTCGGCGCCTGCTCCAGTTCTCCGCCACCTCAGCCCGAGGCTGTTCCCGGCGGGCCTAAGGGGCACTACACGGTGGCGACGGGGATCCACAAGATCAAGCACGTCATCGTCATCTCGCAGGAAAACCGCTCCTTCGACAGCTACTTCGGAACCTTTCCCGGAGCCGACGGCATCCTGATGAAGAACGGCGTGGCGACGGCGTGCGTTCCCATGCCGAAGGGCGGGTGCCAGAAGCCCTACCACGACACGGCTGACGTCAACGGCGGCGGCCCACACGCGGTGAATAGCGCAACCAAAGACGTGAACGGTGGGAAGTTGGACGGCTTCATCACCGAGGCGAGCAAGGGCAAGAAGGGCTGCGGCGCCAACGTCAACACGGTCGACAACCCCCAGTGCTCCAATTCGGCGACACCCGACGTGATGGGCTATCACTCGGCGGGGGAGATCCCGAACTACTGGACCTACGCCAAGGACTTCGCGCTCGATGATCACATGTTCGAGCCCGTCGCGTCGTGGTCGTTGCCCGACCATCTCTACCTGGTCTCGGGCTGGTCGGCCATCTGTTCGAACCCAGACCCCTCGAGCTGCAAGAACCAGATCGAGGGCCCCTACACCCCCACCCAGATGCAAGAATACGTCGACCAGGCCATCGACAAGGGCACAGCCGACGTCACCAATGCTTGGACCGACATCACCTGGCTCCTCTATAACCAGCACGTCCCGTGGGCCTACTACGTCCAGACGGGTGACCAGCCCGACTGCGAGAACGACGCTGCGGTGGCCTGCCCACCGGTCTCGCAGAGCTACCTGACCCCGGGCATATGGAACCCGCTGCCCGTCTTCGAGGACGTGCAAAAGGACCACCAGATCCGCAACATTCAGCCGCTGAACAACTACTTGCCGAGGCCAAGAAAGGCACCCTGCCTGCGGTGTCGTGGGTCACCCCCTCCCAGGCCGACAGCGAGCACCCGCCGGCCAGCGTCCACCAGGGACAGGCCTATGTCACCGCGGTCATCAACGCGGCCATGAAGAGCCCCGACTGGGACTCGACCGCCATCTTCTTGCAGTGGGACGACTGGGGCGGCTTCTACGACAACGTCATGCCCCCGCCCGTTGACCAGACGGGTACGGCCTGCGCGTGCCCGCCATGGTCATCTCGCCCTACGCGAAGTCGGGCTACATCGACCACCAAACGCTGAGCAGCGACGCCTACCTGAAATTCATCGAGGACGACTTCCTGGGCGGATCCCGCCTCAACCCCAAGACCGACAAGCGCCCTGACCCGCGGCCCGACGTGCGCGAGAACGAGAAGGTGCTCGGCAACATGACCAACGACTTCGACTTCAACCAGGCGCCAAGAGCGCCGGTCCTGCTCCCAACCAATCCCCCCACGGACTCTCCGACCATCCCGGCGTACTTCAACGGGATGGGCCCTTGCGACGGGTGCACGGCCACACCGCCCAGCACCTCGGGCGGTTGAGAACGCTCGTCGGACACCTTGCTGGTTGGACGTCTTGGCGGGTGACGTGGTGGGTGTGACCTGCCAGGCCGTCGACCGGCTACTGGCAGACAGAACATTGGCGTTCCGTCGCTTCAGCCATTCGTTGGATCGCGATTACATGAAATTCGGTGTTGCCAGCGAAGAGCGCTGTGCTATTGCGACCCCCATCGCAAAATGTGGGGGTCAGCCGTCCGAATCCAGAGATCAAGCCCCGAGATCAAGCAAAAAAATGTGGTTACAATTGTGGTGCGCAGGCCCCTTTGGACACGCCACGAGGGACCGATTTCGACCCATCGCAGCACCCTACCTGGCAATTCGTTTGGAGCGGACGACGGGATTCGATCCCGCGACCCCAACCTTGGCAAGCTCTTTTGGTGCAATTCGCCTACCTGCATGTTTGCCAATAGCCGCAACCCGATTGGACTTTTGTGCTTACCGTAGTGAACCGAGATTGACCGCAATTGTCAAGGGCGCGTGCGTTCTTTGTGGAGCGCGAATCACGAATTCCCGTACCACGTGCACCACGTGATCGACCGCACCATCGATCCGAGGTCGCGTCTTAGCAGGTCACCAGTTGAAATTACGGTACCCATCCCCGGTCGATGAAACCGGATAGGGACCCACGACCGCGATACCCTCTCGGAGCTATAGACCAACCGGTACAGACGCTCCTCTTCCGATCAATGCCCATTGCATCCCGTGATCGATTCATGGACCGGGTCCGGAATGCGGCTTCGGTCCAAGGGATTGAGAGACGACCATGCGACACTACAAACGCACAGCAGCTATGTGGTGTGCCTGCCTCGCCATGATCGTCACACTGACCGTGGAAGTACCCGCCGGTGCCGATAGATCAGCTACCGCCGAGAACTCGACGACCGCTCCGAGCAGGTCCCCGTCCTCCTGCCCTTGGGTGAAATCCACCGCTTCGCCCGCCACCCGGGCCGCCCAGGTGCTGGCCCGGATGACCGTGTCGGAGAAGATCGGCATGCTGTACCCGCCTGCCGGGTACGGCCTCACTGGCTATCAGCAAGTATTGTCTCCTATTCCTTCGTTGTGCGTGCCGTCGCTGATCATGCAGGACGGCATGGCCGGGATCAGAGGTACTCAACCAGGCACGGCCACGTCTTTTCCCGCCCCCATTGCCATTGGCGCCAGCTTCGACCCGTCGCTGGCCAGCAGCTACGGAGCGGCAATCGGACTTGAGGCGTTGAAGAAGGGCATTGACGCAATCCAGGGGCCGTTCGTGAATATCGCCCGGGTCCCCCAGGCCGGCCGCAATGCCGAGGGATACGGCGAGGATCCCTACCTCACAACGAAGCTGGCCGTCTCCCAAATCAAGGGCATACAGAGGACCGGGGTCTTCTCGGTCACGCAGTCGATCACTGCCTACAACCAGGAGACGAACCGGACTGCCATGAATGACAGCGTATCCAATCGAGCGCTCCACGAGATCTACCTCCCGCCCATCCAAGGAGCCGTCCAGCAGGGCCATGCCGGAGGTGTCATGTGCGTCTATCCGTCGATCAACGGCACCCAGGCATGTCAGGACCCGTCCCTTTTGACCGGCATTCTCAAAGACCAGTTCGGATTCCAGGGCTTCGTGCGAACTGACTTCGCCGCCGCTCATGACGACGTTGCCGCCATCAATGCGGGCACTGATTTCCTCAACCCTTTCGATCCGGCCTCCGTGACCGCGGCGATTCAGAGTGGGCAGATTCCGTCCTCTCGGCTCAACGACGCTGTGCACCGAATCCTCTCGACGATGTTCCGCTGCGGAGTGTTCAACCGAAGGACCGACGGGACCGCCAACACCGATGCCACCACACCAGAGGCTTTGAAAGTCGCTCTCCAGACCGCGGAACAGGGATCCATCCTGCTTCAGAACCATGGGCCCATCCTCCCCCTGAACTCGAAGTCTGTCGGCTCGATCGCCGTCATTGGTGCCGACGGCGGGACGGGGGCTCAGACCACAGAGAGCGGTACCGCATTCGTGGCCCAACTTCCCGCCAATATCGTGACGCCATTTCAAGGCATCAAGGCAGCAGCCGGCAGCCAAACCACCGTCACCTACGACGACGGAACCAGCATCACTGCTGCGGCGGCAGCTGCGACTGCGGCCAAGGTAGCGGTCGTGTTCGTCGACGATCCCGCCGGCGAGATGGACGACCTTCCCACCCTTTCCCTGCCCGACAACCAAGACCAGTTGATTCAAGCAGTGGCCACCGCCAACCCGAACACGGTCGTGGCGATCAACAGTGGGAATCCGGTGCTTATGCCGTGGCTGAAACAAGTCAAGGGCGTTGTCGAGGCCTGGTTCCCTGGCCAACAGGACGGCAACGCCATTGCTGCACTGCTTTTCGGAAAAGTCAATCCGTCAGGCAAGCTACCGATGACGTTTCCTACGAGCGACACTGCCAGCCCCGTCGGCACGCCCGCCCAGTGGCCCGGGATCAACGGACGGGTCCAATACTCCGAAGGACTCGATGTCGGTTACCGGGGCTACCAGGCGGACAACATTGCACCCTTATTCCCGTTCGGGTTCGGACTGTCGTATACCACCTTTACTTTCAGCAAGCTTTTCCTCTCATCCGACAGCACGCCAAAGGGGCGCGATGTGGAGGTCAGCGCGACCATAAAGAACACGGGAAAAGCGGCGGGCGCTGAAGTTGCTCAGCTCTATCTCGGTGTTCCCGCGTGGGCGGGTGAACCGCCGAGACAGCTCAAAGGATTCGACAAGGTCGCAATCAAGGCTGGACGATCGGCCCATGTGCAGTTCAGGGTGACCCCTCAGGACATGAGCTACTGGGATAGCGCCTCACAACGATGGGTGCAGCCGACTGGCCGGTACAAGGTCTTGGTCGGTGGCTCGTCGGTCAACCTGCCGGTCTCAGGCCAATTCACCGTTCGGGGTTGAGTGCAAAATCCACATTCGGTGGAGTCGATGTCTATGCGAGCCTGTTGATGTGTCCAATCGACGGGTCCTGTCTTTCACTGCGCTGATCTCGAGCAAGACAATGCGCTCGTGACAACCGTTCGGTTCTAACCTCGCCCATGGGCCCCGATCTCGATGCCGAAATACTCCTCGAAGACCTCGTCGCCGGCCAGCTCGTCGGCCGCCGCGGAGAACACGATCTCGCCCCGGTTGAGCAGGTAGGCAGAGTCGGCCAATTCCAGGGCCCGGGTGACGTACTGCTCGACCAGCAGCACGGAGACCCCGGAGGCGGCAATGTGATGGAGGGTCTCGAAGATGCGGTCCACCACCAGGGGGGCCAACCCGAGGGAGGCCTCGTCGACCACCACGATCTTGGGATCGGTCACGAACGTGCGCACCAGCGCCAGCATCTGTTGCTCCCCGCCGCTGAGGCTGCCCGCCAGTTGCTTCATGCGCCCGCCCAGGGCGGGAAAGGCGGTCACACCGCGCTTGTCCTCCGGCTGGCGAAGGAGAATCCGACCTGGGGCTACCGCCGCATCCACGGTGAGCTCGCCACTATGGGCATCGCCATTGCCGCCTCGAGCGTCTGGGCGATCCTGAAGCGCCACGGCGTCGAGCCGTCGCCGCGGCGATCGGGACCGACTTGGGCGGAGTTCCTCTGCGCACAGGCGAAGGGATTGATGGCATGCGACTTCTTCCATGTCGACACCGTGCTCCTCCGCAGGCTCTACGTCCTCGTGTTCATCCACCACGACACTCGTCTCGTGCGGATCGCCGGCGTGACCGCCAACCCGATCAACGCTTGGGTCACCCAGCAGGCCCGCAACCTCTCGATGGACCTCGCCGACCAGGCAATGGTGCTCAAGTTCCTCATCCTGGACCGTGACACCAAGTTCACCGCTTCATTCGACGCCGTCTTCACCGCAGAGGGCACCAGGATCATAAAGAGCCCGGTCCGGGCACCCCGGGCCAATGCCATCTGTGAGCGCGTGATCGGTACCTTCCGGCACGAGTGCCTCGACCGGATGCTTATCCTCGGCCGCCGCCATCTGGAGACCGTGCTCGCCGAGTACGTCGAGCATTACAACTCCCACCGCCCCCACCGTTCCCACCGTTCCCTCACCCAGCGTGCGCCGTCCGGGCTCGACCCGGCTCCTGCGCTGATCGGCGACGTCGACGTGGCCAGGTTACGAAGAACCGATCGTCTGGGCGGCCTCATTCACGAGTACCGGATGATTGCCTGAGCTGCGCGGACGGGGTTCTCGGCACCCACGGGTCCAAGATCTCGTCGATTGTTACGCCGTGCAGCACGCCACCAACTGGGACCGGCGCAAGTGCCAGTCAGTCGCCGTGCACCCGATGAGTCTGTGTGCCGGATTGGAGTTGAGACTATCCGGACCTCGAAGGCGTTCAAGCATTGGCCTCTGGACCCATCACGACTATCCGGTCTTGGAACCCTCTTCGACCGATTTCCCGGTCAACGTCATCGACGTCGCCGCCACGCCGGCCTCCACGCGTCCACAGACGATTGAGCGCATGGCGGCGTTGACCTGGTCGGCCTGGGCCGCATTTCACGCCACGATCCGAGCATGGCTGGCCGAGGCGGATCCCCGAGATCGGCATCCGGAACCCCCCAATCACCCACGGTTCCCAGCCCACTGGACGAATACCGCCAGCACGGAATAACGCGTCTCAACGGAATTTATAGGCGGGGTCAGAGACCGCACGCCGCGAAAGTCCAGGCCGCGGCGGAGAGGTAGACGTAGCTCCACTGCTCCGACTGGCTTCGTGCGCCACACTGTTCCTATGCAGCGATGGCGACTCCATACCCCGGTGCCAGTGACGGATCAGTGGCCCTCACCACCGTCCGACCGGCTACGAGGGCGGTGATCTCGTGAACGAACCAGCCGACGATCGAGAGCCTCCTCCCTCCTCACCTGGCGGCACGAGCCGCGTCGGTCGGTGGCTACCCCTCACCTGGCAGTTCCTGGGTGGAGCGACTGGCATGACGTCGGAGGAGCAACCCGGAGGGCGGTCGATGCGAACTGCACGGCGCGTCCTGAGCTTCGGCGTCGTCGTGGCGCTGGCGCTCACGGTCATCTGGGCCATCACCGACGTCTCCTACTTCTGGCCCGGCTGGATCTGGTTCGTGCTGCTTGTGCCGGTGGTGGCCAACTGGGGTGTGCGGTGGGCTTTGCGCACGAAGCTCCGCCGCTCCGTGGCCGTGCAGGCCGCGGTCTCGCTCGTGATCGCCACGGCACTCGTCGCCATCTGGCTACTGTCTAGTCACCGCTATTTCTGGCCGATCTGGCCGATCCTCGCCCTCCTGGTGGTACTGGCCGGACACGCCCTCCTCGTGCCGTCAGCATCGAGCCGTCGTGAACGAGAACTGGTGGAGCGGGTCGACGTCTTGGCCCGGTCCCGAAAGGGTGCCCTTGATGTCCAGGTCGCAGAGATGCGCAGGGTCGAGCGGGATCTGCACGACGGCGCCCAGGCCCGCCTCGTGTCGCTCGGTATGAGCTTGGGCATGGCCGACGAGCTGCTGGACTCGGACCCCACGGAGGCCCGTCGCCTGCTTGCCGACGCACGCACGGCAGCCGGAGACGCCCTCGGCGACCTGCGGGCCCTGGTCCGGGGGATTCTGCCGCCCGTCCTCGCCGACCGGGGCCTGGACGGTGCCGTCGAGGCACTGGCAGCCGCCAGCCCCGTCCCGATCCGGCTGGCAGTGGAGCTTCGCGACGAGCGACTCCCGGCTCCCGTCGAGTCCGCTGCGTATTTCGCCGTCGCCGAGGCGCTGGCCAACGTCGTGAAGCACAGCGAGGCGCACTCTGCCTGGGTACGGATCTACCGGTCCGGTGATGTGCTCTCGATGGTCGTCGGCGACGACGGGCGAGGGGGTGCCGACCCGGACCACGGCAGTGGTCTCCGTGGGATCGAACGGCGCCTGGAGGCCTTCGACGGCACGGTGCAGGTCTCGAGCCCCTCCGATGGGCCCACGGTCGTGAGCATGGAGCTGCCGTGCGAGCAGTGATCGCCGAGGACCTGGCCCTCCTGCGAGATGGCCTGGTCCGTCTGCTCGCCGCCCACGACGTCGAGGTCGTGGCAGCAATCGACGACGGACCGTCCGTTGTCGACGCGCTGTTGGAGCATCGGCCTGACGTCGCCGTGCTCGACGTGCGGCTCCCGCCCACCTTCACCAACGAAGGCCTGCGAGCGGCCATCGAGGCCCGAACGCAGTTGCCGGGCCTTCCGGTCGTGGTGCTCTCGCAGTACGTGGAGCCCCTCTACGCCCGCGAGCTGCTGTCGGACAAGCGAGGCGCAGTCGGCTACCTGCTGAAGGACCGGGTGATGGACGTTGGTCAGTTCGTCGACGCTCTTCGCCGCGTGGCGGCGGGCGGGACGGTCATGGACCCCGAGGTCGTTTCCCAGTTGCTCGCCAAGCGAGCGAGAGACGAGCAGGTCGGCCGGCTCACCCCCCGCGAGCGTGAGGTGCTGGCGCTCATGGCGGAGGGGCGTTCGAACGCCGCGGTTGCCGCCCGGCTCGTCGTCTCGGAGAAGGCGGTCAGCAAGCACATCGCCAACATCTTCATGAAGCTCGACCTCGTTCCATCCGACGACGACAACCGTCGGGTGATGGCGGTCCTCACCTACCTCGACGCTTGACCAGCACACGTCGGGGTGGGGCTAACTCCCCCAGAAAGACGGGACGTGGCCCCATCGGCACGTTGCCCTGCGCTCCTTACCGTTGGCACCATGACCGTCTCGCTCGAAACCCGGCAGGCTTCACCCCGCACCGGCGGCAGAGATCGCGGGCTCGGTCGTCTCACTCGACTGTTGCTCAACCACCGAAAGCTGGTTGGCATCGCCTGGATGGTGGTGACCGTCGTCGGCGTCGTGCTGGTCGGCCCCATCGCCGGCCGGCTCTCCTCGAGCACTGCGCTCCCTGGCTTGCCGAGCTACCAGGCCGGCCTCGCCGTCGTGCACGCGTACGGCAACGGCGGCAACGACAACCCGACCGTCGCCGTTGTCACGCTCCCCGCCGGCGAGCGCGTCGAAAGCCCGACTGGGTCGGCCGAGGTCGCGGCGACCTTCGCCGCCCTCGACGCCGACCGGTCGCTTCGGGTCCTCTCCTACCCGTCGGTCCACGACCCGCGCCTCGTGTCCGACCACGGGCGCGCCGCGGTCGGGCTCGCCTTCGGCGGCGCCAACGCCCCCTCCTCGGCTCGCCTCGCCGCCCAGATGCGCTCACGCGCGTCGGCCGGCGTCACGGTGGCGGCCACCAGCCTCACCGACCTCTACGACGCCACCAGCTCCGGCGGGATCGGCGTGCTCGGGGAGGTCGTGATCGGGGCCATCGGGGCGGTGGTGATCCTCGTGCTCGTCTTCGGCTCGTTCCTGGCCATCGTCCCCCTGATCGTGGCCGTGGTGTCGGTCCTCACCACCTTCCTCGCCCTTGGCGCGATCACGACGGTCACCGACGTGAGCCAGTTGGTCGAGTACCTCGTCTCGCTCATCGGGCTCGGCATCGCCATCGACTACTCACTCCTCGTCGTCACCCGCTGGCGGGAGGAACGCGACCGAGGTCGGCCCAACGACGAGGCGATCGTCGTCGCCATGACCACCGCAGGCCGAGCGGTCGTCTTCAGCGGTGCCACCGTGGCGGTCGGCCTCTTAGCCCTCGTGCTCCTGCCGATCCCCTTCCTGCGCAGTCTCGGCTACGGCGGGCTCCTTATCCCGCTCGTCACCGTCGTCGCCGCCGTGACGCTGCTGCCCGTCCTCCTCGGCTCCTGGGGGCCGAAGCTCGACCGACGCACCCAACGAGCCACTCGCCGGCACCGGCGCCGGGCCGGACAGCCGAGCCGAGCCTGGACGGCCTGGACCCGAGCGGTCGTCCGCCACCGTCTGCTCGCCATGGCTTCCGCCCTGGTCGTGCTCGGCGTCCTCGTCGGCATGGCGTCGACCCTCCGGGTCGGAGAGGCGCGACCCACCTCCCTCGCCCGCTCCGGGCAAGCCGAGCAGGGACTCGTGCGTCTCCAGCAGGCCGGGTTCCCGGTGGGGGTGGTCTCGCCCATCGAGATCCTCGTCCCCGACACGAGCCACCCGGCAGCGCTGGCGGCGCGGCTCCAACAGGTCCCCGGGGTGGACGCCACCGCCGCCCCGAGCGGTCCGGCCTGGCGTCGAGGCGGTAGCGCGCTCGTCGACGTGCTCCCGAGCCAGCCGACCAGCTCGCCCAGCGACGAGGCAACGGTGGTGGCGGTTCGTGCCAGCGTGGCCCACCTGGCCCCGGGTGCCCAGGTGGCCGGCGACGGGCCCGAAGAGGCCGACATCGTGCACGCCTACTACTCGCGCTTTCTCCTCATCGTCGCCCTCGTCGCCCTCGTCAGTCTGCTCGCCCTGGCCCGCGCTTTCCGTTCGGTAGTCCTCGCGGTGAAGGCGGTGCTCCTCAACGTGATCTCGGTCGGTGCCGCCTACGGCGCGCTCGTCCTCTTCTGGCAGCGTGGCTACGGGTCGGAGCACCTGTGGGGGATTCCGGCGACCGGCGTCGTCGTCGACTTCGTGCCGGTCCTCCTGTTCGCGTTCCTCTTCGGGCTGTCGATGGACTACGAGGTGTTCATCCTCTCGCGAATCAGGGAGGCCCACGATGCCGGTCGGTCGACCGACGACGCCATCATCGAGGGGCTCGGCCACACCGGTCGGCTGGTGACGAGCGCCGCCCTCATCTTGTTCCTGGCCTTCGCTGCCCTCTGCGCCGGACCGCTGGTACCTCTCAAGGTGTTCGCCACCGGCATGGCTGTCGGCATCCTCCTCGACGCCACTGTGATCCGGGCACTGCTCGTCCCTGCCTTGGTCTCCTATCTCGGGGAGCGGTCCTGGTGGCACCCGTGGGCCCGGCTGACCAAGGCACAGCGATGAAGAGGAGTGACCGAGACAAGAATCCAATTCCCCATCGAGGCGAGGAAGATCGGCGAGCAGGTGCGCCGGCTAGCCGCCGGCTAGGCACCAGCGGAAACCAAGACGTGGTCTGCCTGGCCGGGGTGACCAAGCGGTACGGCGGCAGGAGTGCCGCCACCACTGCGCTCAACGACATCACGCTGAGCTTCGAGCGAGGCAGCTTTACCGCCGTGATGGGGCCCTCGGGCTCGGGCAAGTCCACGCTGCTGCATTGCGCGGCGGGCCTGGACCGGCCCACGGCGGGCACGGTCATATTGGACGGGACGGACCTTACGAGTCGACCGGAGCGGGCACTGGCCCGGATACGGCGCGAGCGGATCGGGTTCGTCTTCCAGTCGTTCAACCTTTTGCCCGAGCTCAGCGCCGCCGACAACGTGGCGCTGCCGCTGCGACTGTCCGGCAAACGCCTGCGGCGGGCGGCCGTAACGGCAGCGCTCGACCAGGTCGGGCTGGCCGGCAAGCGCCGGTCGAGGCCCGGGCAGCTCTCCGGGGGGGAGCAGCAGCGCGTCGCGATAGCCCGCGCGCTGCTCGGCTCCCCGAGCGTCGTCTTCGCCGATGAGCCCACCGGGGCGCTGGACTTGGTGACTGGCGCCGAGGTGCTCGGCTTGCTCGGCTCGCTGGTGCGGGCGGCCGGCACGACGGTCGCGATGGTGACGCACGATCCTGTCGCCGCCTCGCGCGCGGACCGGGTCGTGTTCCTTGCCGACGGCCGGATCGCCGACGAGATACTTCGGCCGGAGGTGGACGCGGTCGCCGCACGGATGGCCCACCTCGCCAACCGCGGCCACGCCGCGACTGACCGGACGGAGCCATCATGGTAATTCTCGGCCTGGCCGTCCGGTCGGTGCGCCACCAGCCTGCCGCCTTCGCCGCTTCGTTCCTCACGCTGGCCCTGGCGGCGTTCCTGGTCACGGTGTGCGGCGGCGTGTTCGAGACCGGCCTGACTAAAGACATCCCACCGCAGCGGCTGCTGACCGCGCCGGTCGTCGTGACGGGCGTGCAGGACTGTCTGGGCACGGCGCTGCCCGAACGCAACCGCCTCGCTCCCGGTCTTGCGAGCCAGATCGCCGCCGTCCCCGGGGTTGCGCGCACCGTACCCGACGTGTCATTCCCCGTCACGGTCCTGAGCGGCGCGCAGGCGGACGGCCCGGCCGTCGATGGGCACGACTGGTCCGCTGCACAGCTCACGCCCTATCGGCTGATCAGCGGCCGGGCGCCCACGGGTCCCAGTGACGTCGTGCTCGACGCGCACCTCGCTGACAGCCTGCACCTGACGATCAATAGCCGGCTGCAGGCGCTCGCGCACGGCACCGTTGTCACCCTGCGCGTGACGGGGATCGCTGATTCCGCCACGAGCCTGGGCCCGGCGCTCTTCGTGACAGATGCACGCGCCGGCGCGCTGACCGGAGAACCCGGCCTGGTGGACTCGTTCGCGGTATATCCCAGCCCCGGAGTTGCGGCCGATTCGCTGGCCAGCCGGATCACAGCCGCCCTTCCGCATGGCAGCGCACTCGTGCTGACCGGAGACGCCCGTGGCCGGGCCGAGTTCCCCGACGCGGCCGGCGACAGCTTGAACCTCATCCCGCTCGCCGCCGTCTCAGGCCCGCTCATGACGGTAATCGCGATGTTCATCGTGGCTAGCACGCTGGGACTGGCCGTCCAGTTGCGCCGCCGCCAGATAGCGCTGCTGCGCGCCGTCGGCGCGACGCCCCGTCAGCTACGGCGTCTGGTGCTCGGCCAGACCCTCCTGGTCGCGATCCCTGCCGCATGTCTTGGCCTGCTCCCGACCGAGGCGGCCGGACGGCAACTACTCTCGGCGATGGAGGACCACGGCCTCGTCACCGGGAACCTGATCTACCACCAGAACTTTATTCCCGCCCTGATCGGCGCCGCCATTGCCGTGTTAACGGGCGCGGTAGCCGCGCTCGTTGCTTCGCGCGGCGCTATACACGTGCCGCCCGTCGAAGCGCTGGGCTCCGACAACACGCCACAGCCCTGGATGAGCTGGCCGCGGCTCGTGTTCGGGCTGCTGACCCTGGCGGGCGCGGTAGCGCTCGCGGCCGTCACCGCGCTCGTCTTCAACGGGCCGATCGCGGCGAGCACCGCGGGACCGTCGGCCATGGCGTGGGTCCTCACCATGGCGCTGCTGGGCCCGGCCATCACCCGGCCGGTGCTGTGGGTACTCGGCAGGGTCGCCGCCGTCCTCGCCCCGCGTACCGGCCATCTCGCGATGCGGACTATCCAAGGCGGGGGCGCCCGTACCGCCGCCTTGGTCATCCCGGTCATGCTTGCGACGGGGCTGGCGACCGCCCTGCTGTACATGCAGACCTCGCAGCAGGCGGCGACCGAGCAGGCCTACGCCCAGAACCTGCAGGCCAACCTCGTGATCACCTCGCCCGCCGGCGGCCTGCCGCTGGGCCTTACCGCCCAGGTAGGCCGTCTACCAGGTGTCACCGCTGCATCGCCGTTGGTCACCAGCAACGGCTTTCTCAACCTGCCACCGGGCGCTCAAGACGACGGCAATCCCAACTCGACGCCGCTGCTCGGCCTGGACGGAGCAACCGCCAGCCGGGTCGCCAACTATCAGGTGACCAGCGGCAGCCTTGCCCGCCTGTCCGGCGACACCATCGCCATCCCTGCCAGCTGGGCCAAGAGCGGCCAGGAGGTGGGCGGCACCCTGATGCTGCGGTTCGGCGACAACACCGTCAAGCGGCTGCGAATCGTGGCCCTCTTCAACGCCCGGCGCGGCTACCCCGTGTTGCTCCTGCCCGCCGCACTACTCGCACCGCACACGACCAGCGGGCTGGCCGAACAGGTGCTCGTAAGCACCGCGCCGAATACCGACCTGAACTCGCTCGAGCACACCCTTAGCCGCATGGCAGCTGATATTCAGGTAAGCAGCCGGTCGGAGACGCTCACGGCCTTCTCGGCGCAGGATCAGGCAACGGCGTGGATCTATTACATGCTCATCGCGGCGGTGACCGCGTATGCGACCGTGTACCTGATCTCCTCGACCGTGGCGACCACGGCACGGCGCCGCCCCCAGCTGCACATGCTGCGGCAAATCGGCGCCAGCGGCAGCCAGGTCGGTCTGGCGATGACCATCGAGGGCGCGCTTGTCGCCGCCACCGGGATCGTGCTCGGTACCCTGGTCGCGCTAGCGGTACTGCTACCGTTCGACAACGCGGTCGGAGCGCCGGGCCTGCCCGCCGGGTCACCGTTGATCTACCTCACGGTCATCGCCCTTGCAGCCGCGCTGACCATTGCGGTCACCGGCCTGTCTGCACGGCTGCTGCGCACCGCCCCCAGCCAGGTGTAACTAGATGGTCGTGGTTAGGTGGCTGTTGATCGGTCCGGGACGGCATAGCCGTGAGCGCACGTAGCGAAAGCCGGCGCTCTGCACGGGTGCGGTTGGAGGGCAACGTTGAACGCATTGGGCTCGCAGTACAGGCGGGCAAGCCGCAAGACACCGCAGTAGTGGACGGCAGTCAGGCGAACAAGCTGCGCTCCGAGGCCGGCTGCGCGACGCTCGGAGTCGACGATGTGCAGATGCATGTGCGCCTCAGCACCGAAATGGATTTGGTAGCACGTGCTGAATCCGACGGGGGTGTCGTCGAGCTCCGTCTGCGGCGCTCGGATCGCCTCATCACCCGAGGTTCTCGTTTCGCTCGCGGCCAACGTCGCGCTTCTTGCATGACCCCGGCGGCGGCGTCGACAACTACGATAGCGGCACCAATGATCCCGGTCACGGCGTGGTTCGTGACGCCGATGCCGACGGCGAGGAGTGCCACGCCGACGAGAACGACGATGGGCGGCCCATACTTCTTGCGGAGGAAGAAGACGGCGAACATGGCAGGGTCCTTTGGGTTGGCGAAGCAGCGTCCTTCGCATGCGCAGGCGCGAACAAGCTTGCGGCTTCACCCAACGTCAAGGTCAACCCGCCCCTTCGTTCAAGGCGCCGACAGATCACCGGCCGGACCGTTCGGCAAGGTTCCGAGCGAAGTGACTCTCCAAGGAGGGCGACACTCCGCATGGCTCGCCACGCTCGCCGTCGCGCCAGTCTCAAGACGACCCTCGGCGACCTCGACCGCGTCAGCACGTGCTCGTCGTCAACGCCTACGTCAACGCCGAACCCGGCTACCCTCGACCTGAAGGGTGCACTTACTGGCGGCTCCATGGTCACCAGCGAGAACGCACTCGGTAGCAAGTGCAGCAAAGCTGCTCTTGGCGGCACGAGCGATTCGCTACTTAGGGCGCTGTGAAGCCCGCGACGTTGCGGAGAGCCGAATTGCGTATTACACTTATTCCGTGTGGAGATTCACCGAGCGGCTCGTCGGCATGGAGTGTTGGACGAGGACATCGGACATGCATACGAGCACGCAATCGAGTGGATTGAGCTTGGCGACGACCCGCCGCGCTATCTCGTGGTCGGCCCCGCCCGCCCTGGAAACCTACTCGAACTGGTGGTCATGGAAGCCGACGGGGATGAGCTCGTGATCCACGCGATGGCACTTCGACGAAGCACGGAGCAAGAGTTGTTTGGAGGAGGAGGAGGAGGGTGACGGCAAACCACACCTACGGGCGCACCAAGAGCGGCGAGCCCGTGACCGACGAGATGATCGAGCACCTCGCTGACGAAGCCGAGCGCGGGTACGAACCAGGTCAACTCCAGAACGCGCGCCGCGGTCGGGGTCGCCCTCCGTTGGCAGCTGGCGCCAAGTCGGTCGAGTCCGTTCGGCTTGAGCCAGCGCTTCGAACTGCAGCGGCACAACGAGCCAAAGCGGAAGGCACGACGGTCTCCGACGTAATTCGTCGGGCCCTGCGGGAGTATCTCGAAAGCGCATAGAGTGCGGCAGCGGTCCAGGTCTTAGCACGTGCAAGGGGAACAGCCCTGGGCCACACACGCCTTGACCTGGACGAATGATCTCGGCGATGCTCACTTGCCGTGGTGCTCTCCTTCCTCTACCGGTTCGTTCATCGCTCCTTCGGGCTCTTCGGTCTTTTCCATACGGAGGCGCTCGGGAAGGACGCGGAGATCCTGGTGCTGCGCCACCAACTCGCAGTGCTTCGCCGCCAAGTCGCCCGTCCTCGCTTCACTTGGTTGGACCGAGCAATCGTCGCCCTGCTCGCGAGCCTCGTGCCGGGCCAGCGATGGTCAGCGTTCCTCGTCACGCCCAAGACGATCCTCGAATGGCACCGCCGGCTCGTCCGCGTGCGCTGGACCTACCCACACCGGCGCCCCGGACGACCGGCGCTTGGAACCGAGACCGTCGAGCTGATCGTGCGGCTTACCCGGGAGAATCCCAGATGGGGCTACCTGCGCATCTGTCCGCGATCTCTGAAACCCGCGTTCTGTAATCACTGAAAACCGCGATCGGCGATCAGCCAAACCCGCGTTCTGTAGTCAGCCAAACCCGCGTTGAGCTGACTCCGGGGTTTCTCCTGGCCGGTATCCACCCGGCCGGTCATTGGCCTGTGGGTGCCGAGAATGCCATCCATCGCCTGCGAGCAGCACTTTGACGCCTGGACTCAGGCGCGGAGAGCATCCAGCGATGACCCTCTCGTTCCTCTACCGGGCGTTCTGCCGTGTCCTTCAAATCATCCGACTGATCGGTCGCAGTGGCACGGATCTCGCCATCGAGGTCGTCATGCTGCGCCATGAAGTGGCAGTCCTCCGGCGCCAGGTCCACTGACCGGCGCTGGAGCCGGCAGATCGAGCGGTGCTGGCGGGGCTCGCACGACTGCTCCCGCGCCGACGACTCGGACGCTTCTTCGTCCGACCAGAAACTCTGCTGCGCTGGCACCGGGACCTCGTCGCCAAGCACTGGACCTACCCGCACGGCCAGCCCGGCCGATCAGGCATCGCGAAGGGAACCACGCGCTTGTCCTCCGGTTGGCGAAGGAGAACCCACAGTGGGGCTACCGCCGCATCCACGGTGAGCTCGCCACCATGGGCATTGTCATCGCCCCCTCGAGCGTCTGGAAAACTCTGAAGCGTCACGGCATCGACCCGTCGCCGCGGCGATGCGGACCGACTTGGGCGGAGTTCCTCTCCGCACAGGCGAAGGGATTGATGGCGTGCGACTTCTTCCATGTCGACACCGTCCTCCTCCGCAGGCTCTACGTCTTCGTGTTCATTCACCACGACACGCGTCTCGTGCGGATCGCCGGCGTGACCGCCAACCCGGTCACCGGTTGGGTTACCCAGCAGGCCCGCAACCTATCGATTGAGCTTGCCGACCAGGCAATGGCGCTCAAGTTCCTCATCCGCGATCGCGACACTAAGTTCACCGCCTCCTTTGACGCCGTCTTTGCTGCCGACGGCGTCAGGGTTGTAAGGACCCCAGTCCGGGCACCCCGGGCGAACGCCATCTGTGAGCGCGTGATCGGCATTGCGACGCGAGTGCCTTGACCGGGTGCTCATCCTCGGCCGCCGCCACCTGGAGACCGTGCTCGCCGAGTACGTCGAGCATTACAACTCCCACCGCCCCCACCGCTCTCTCGGCCAAGCTGCGCCATCCGCACTGGACTCGACTCCAGAGCACGACACGGACCCAGACCTCGCCAGGCTACGAAGAACCGATCGTCTGGGTGGCCTCATCCATGAGTACCGGCTGGTCGCTTGAGCTGGGCGGACGGGGTTCTCGGCACCCACAGGCTCGGACCGCTCTGCGGCCTCGTCGCGCTCCTCGGCTCTGTCGTCGCGTCCGCCGGCGCGCACGTCCCGCTGGTCGGCGGTTTTTTGTGGAGCGCGAACTGCGGATTCCCGTACCACGTGCACCACATCAGCGACCGGCTCATTCGCAGCCAAGGCTCGGTTCTTAATAGGGATCGCGGGTTAAGATCACGGGCACCGTGTGCAGCCAGAACGGTCATACCCCGGAGGATTTGACCCAGGGAAATGGGGATTCCTACCTGGATCCTTTGCTAATCACACCATTCAGCTCATAGTCCGAGGATGTATTGGGTGCCAACCTATCCACGCGTCCGGCAATTCTCCGGAACCTACGAGGCTAGTGGGCCATTGGGCCGGCGGTAGACCGATGGGGCGCTCCAACATGTCAGCCCCATACCACAACAAATGCTTACGACCTGTGAAATACCATGTTCCGTCTCGTCGCTCATAACGGTCACGATATTGAATCTGCTGCACGACCCACTCTTCACCCATTTGGAATTCAGCCCGACAATAGAGGACACCTCGTGCACGGTTCTTATCCTCAAACTCGATCAGATGCGTAGTGAGATGGCAGATTGAGTAGCTCTGAGGTTCCTGTTGGGAGGCGATGAACGCACGAAGCGCGTCACGTCCTTTCCTTCCTTCACCCAGATTAACGTCGTCGACGAACAACGAGACGACTTCGTCGAGATCTCGAGCATCGAGCGAAACCGAATATCTCGCGACCAGTTCCCGGATCTGCTCATACGACAGCAATCGATCGACTCGGTCCACAGAATTTTTCCCTATCCCGACATTAAGATCCGCACTGATGCTCATTCCCAATACGCTCCTAAGCTTGATTGGCCGGGCTGTATACCCACAGTGTGATGTGGCCTAGGTGAGTGACTCCAATTCGTCTGAAATTCTAGGCCCATCAACGTCGTCCACCTGAAGCGCCTTCAAGTATGTGTACGGAGCATGCGGATGCCAGGCCGAGCACATGGGTCATCCCAAACCTCGCTCCATCTACTTGGCGAGTCTCGGCTTCGCCTCGTAGGTGAGTCACGACCTCGTAGATGTTAGCGATGCCGGTGGCCCCAATCGGATGACCCTTCGAGAGAAGGCCGCCCGATACGTTGACCGGAAGCCTTCCACCGCGCCGCGGCGCACCGGACGATATAAAGTCTCCAGCCGTGCCCTCAGCGCAAAGACGAAGATTGTCATAGTGGATTAGCTCGGCAGTCGCAAAGCAGTCATGTAACTCAACCAGATCAAGGTCCTCGGGTCCGATCCCTGCTATTTCGTAGGCGGAATCGGCAGCACGACGGGTTAGGGTGTTCACGTCGGGTTGCACCTGTCCGGACTCACTCCAAGGATCCGACGTCAGAACCGAGGCTCGGATCCGAACTGCTCTACGGCGCACGTCGGGGTCTAATGTCCTCAGCATTGCGTCCGAGACCAGTACAACCGCGGCGGCTCCATCCCCGGTGGGGCAACACATCAGTAGCGTGTTCGGATAGGAAATCATCTCAGCAGAGAGGATCTCAGCCAAAGAAAACGACTCTCGGTACTGCGACAAGGGGTTCAGCTGCGAATGGGCGTGGTTCTTTTCTGCCACAAGTGCGAAGTCCTCAACACTCACGCCGTACTTAAGTGCATAGTCTGTCCCCGCTTGCGCAAATATGCCGGGCATCAGACTGGTGCCGAGAATGCCTTCGGTCTTCATAATGGATCCGTATCGACCAGAGGGATGAAATACCTTCTTCCTTCCGCCTTCGGATCCCTTCGTCTTGCCCAGCAATCCCATTTTTCCCATCTTCTCCGCGCCCACAGCCAAACCAAAATCTGCCTCACCAGCTTGAATGGCGAGCATGGCGACGCGAACGGCGCTAGCTCCGGTTGCGCAAGCATTGACGACATTGAAGACTGGAATCCCAGTTTGGCCGATTTGCTTTTGGAGGCGCTGCCCGTTATGGGAGTTTGCTTCGTAGACATTGCCCATCGCAAGGACATCCATGTCTCCGATGCCCTTGTCGGCATCCTTAAGAGCTCCGATAGCAGCGGTACTTGCCAAATCAATGAGGTCGTGGTCTTCGAACCGGCCGAAGGGCGTCATCGAGGCGCCGATGATCCATACATCTCCAGCGCTCACTCTCCCACCACCATAGGTTTGAAACCGAATCCAATAGCTTCGGTTCCATCGTCATCAAACCCAGCCGAGAATGTCGTAAGAGTAACGGGAAGCTCAGGAGTAATTTGATCCGCCTCAGTTATACCGATCAGATTCGCTTTCACTACGCCTATCCCGTTCAGCTCTACAACAACAGAAACGTATGGCGTCGGAATACCTGGGGCTGCACGATGGACGATGGTGAAGGCCCTCACATGACCATCTTTAGCCAAGCGTACGGAATTGAATTGCTGCTCTCCACATCTAGCGCAAGCGTTGCGCCGATCGAAGAACAGCGCCCCGCATGATGTACACGATTGCGCTTGGAGGTACGGGACCTCATCTAATACCAGATAGTCAACCACTGGCAGTTGCGTCGGCAAGGTAAACCAACTCCATCGCTCGCTCGATAGTTTATTCACCAACTATAGCATGGGCGATTATTAGGCGGCCATGACACGGTGGGTCCTGCCACCTCAGACGTCCTCGGACAGCCTGAGATCGATCACCGCAACTTCTCTAGCTTCCAGGGCCGCGCTTGGGAGTCATCCCGATGATGCAAGGACCTTGGCGCAATCCTCGCGATGCGCGAGATGGGCTCCAGTCCAGTCTGTTCATCAGGCCACGGCTGTGACCATCTGACACCGAGGACCTTGGCAGCCCTTCCACACTCCTGATTGGGGGCCTCGGATCAGCCCTTCGCGGCCACATCACCAACGGACGGTCCACTTATGGCCTGCCCGCCATCAACCCTGATTGTTGCACCGGTCATATAACTCGAAGCATCGCTCGCGAGGTAAAGCGCAGCTCCGACAATTTCGTCAGGACTGCCGATGCGCCCCAGAACAGTCTCGCCGGAAACTATGGCGCGAAACTCCTTGTTCCAGCCGCTAGTCATATCGGTATCAAAAGGTCCCGGCATGAGGGTGTTAATACGGACACTCGGGGCGTACGCCTGCGCAAAACCACTGGTTAGGACGTTTAAGCCAGCCTTTGAAGCGCAATACGGAAGCTCGCCCCACCCTGGTCGTATTGATCCAACCGAACTGATGTTTATGATCGATCCGCCGCCACCGCTCACCATTCGATCGCCAACTAGCGCCATCAACCGAAAGGGGCCGCGCATGTTTAATGCGACAACCTTGTCAAACATTTCCTGCGACACGGAGACGAGACTCGGATACAAAGGAGAGAGGCCCGGACAATTGACCAGGACGTCGACTCTGCCGAATCGCTCATACACCTTTTCGACCAGCTCCTCGATCGCGTCCCAATCGCCGATATGACAGGCGAAGCCAGCGGCTTGAACGCCCGTCTCCTGGCTGAGTAGCTCTGCCACACGATCGCATGCCTCTTGATGGCGGCTGGAGACGATAATGGTTCCACCAGCTTGCGCCAACCCACTCGCGATGGAACGACCAAGTCCTTTCGTGCCTCCAACTACAAGCGATATCTTGCCGACCATCGAATACCGATCAGGGCTATTAGGTCCCACTATTTATGCCTCCGCTCAAAATTTGTTCAGTCCCTTTGTAGTCCGGTCCAGCCGTATCCCGTCTTAATGCCGGCATTGAGGGCCTCTGCACGACGGCCGGCCTTAAGAGAAGGTTTGCAACAGGATTACTTACACGGTACCGAGGGGGAGGTTCCTTCCATTGGGGGCTTGGAAGTCTCCGCGCACGTAATCCTGTTGCGAACCTTCTCCTAAGGACACGTCCGGTGGGGATTACACCCTGAGTGGCAGCTCCTGCTGCCACTCAGGGTGTACGCGAGCCTTTTCGTACTCTCTACCGCAGAGCAAATGGCGAACCCTTGCGAACGGCCTGACCGAGCGAAGCGTCCCATCCGTATACCGCTGCCGTGGTAAGGCCTGCGTGGCTTGAGCGAGTGAAGTGGATTGGACCAAAGTACACGCCGCTTGGCGGAGTGTACGGTCCAAGTTTCTCCAAGGCTGCCTCGAGATTGGACGATGAGCACGGATAGCCGCAGCTCTTGAGCGCCGCGGCGGCAACGTAGATCGCACCCCACATCCTTCCGAAGAGGGGGTAGCCCGTGTTTGCGGAGCCGTATCCGGCCTTCTTCGCGGCGTTGGCAGGAACTGTACCGGCAGAGACAGCTGCTTGACTCGTCTCGCGAACGGCGTAGAAGTTCGGAGCATTGACGGCCTTAAAGAGGGTATCCGAACTGGCGCCCTCGGTGGATACGATCGGGACCGAAACGCCCGCAACCACGAGTGCTTTAGCCACGATGGTGGTGGAGGCCTCCGTGTGGTTGATTATGAACCCGTCGACGTGGGCGCTAGCCACATTGGCCGCCTGACTTGTCCACGACGAGAACGTAAGCGGGTCCATTACGGTGGGCCCTACCTTCCCTCCGTCAGCTTTTATGAGGCTTTTCGCCGCATTCAGGTTGTCTACCACGACCGGGTCGTCGAATCCCTCGAACCCGATGGTCTTGCCCTTCAGAGAACCACCAAGCGCTATCTTGAGGCCGTTAACTGCACCTGCCGCCACCTGTTGCGCGGTGGGTGCCAGAGTGAAATACCAAGGCCTATGGAGGGTAGCGGGCGATGGATAGGTGTCCCCCACGTACGGGATCCCCGCTGACGTATACAGAGCATCCGTCCCGGCTGCAATACCTCCGGCGAAGGACGAGGTAGTGAACGTCGTCGGGGTACCGAGGGCAGTCCGGAGAGCGGTTTCCGCTCCGGCCTCGGTACTCTGCGAATCTTGGACACTGGTGATCTTGATTGGGTGACCGCTGATGCCCCCGTCATGGTTGATCTGCCACACTGCTGCCTCCGCTGCCGCCAGTTGCGGTTGGCCATTCTGCGCGTCGGCTCCGGAGAGGTCCTCTACAACCGAGAGGGTGTAGGGCTTACCTTTGTTGGCGGAGGAGGCGGCGGCTGACGCTGACGCTGTAGTCCCGATCGCAGAGGCGAGGAGGGCTACTACTCCTATCCCGGTGAACAACTGTGCTCGCTTGCGCAAGCGCTTCGTTCCTTTCGTCATCGACATTTCTTCCTTATCTGTGGTTTGTCCCCTGAGGGACTCTATGGTTTTCCCCTAAGGGAATTGCGTTGGTTACTTGTTTGAAGGGCACTCGAGTCGACTTGGAGACAGACAGACCCCGGCTTTGGAACGGTTGCTAGAAATCAAACTCGGCTTCGCTCGCTGGGTGCCCAGATTGTCGTCCATTCGGCTCTCGCGCCGAGCTCTTGTTGGGACAACCTTGTCGGAAAGCAATTACCTCGAGGGAGGCGACAACCAGCATCACGGGGGGGCGCTCGCGCGGCGGGCCCTCAGTGCCAGCAAACGCTTTTTTGCCCCTGTGAACCAGCCGACCACGCCCCTCGGCGAACTCGTCACGAAGATCACCACAAGGAGCCCGTAGCCAATCTCCGATAGCGCCGCACTTGTCGTCGCCGCTTGCTGGCTACCTACGAATAGGCCCATTATTTTTGGGACTACCGTTGGGAAGGCCGTGATAATGCCTGCTCCTATCAGCGCACCAACGATGGAGTCAAGGCCGCCAACCACAATCATCGCGATATAAGAAATCGCCAATACAAGCGTGAACTCATCCACATTGACCGAACCCGTGAGATGAGCAGCTAGGCCACCTTCAAGACCTATCATGGCCGATGTCAGTGTGAAGACGCTGAGCTTGGACCTCGTGACCGCGATGCCAAGAGCGGGGGCTGCGAGCTCGTGATCACGGATCATTCTCCAAGCACGGCCGGAACGATATTGAACCAGGCGGTTTGCTGCCAACACGAGTACCGCCATGAGTACCAAGAGCAATATCGCCCAATACTTTTGGCCACCGACAAGTCCTTTCGATTGGAAAAGGGGCGAAAGTACAAATCCACCACTGCCTGCACCGGTCGCCTTTGATTGGTACTCCTTTGCGATGTACGTCACTATGAAGAACGCGGCCAACGTAGCCAGAGCCAGGTGTAGTCCGCGAAGTCGAAGCGCCGGGAGACCAACAACCATTCCCACTAATCCAGCTATAACGGCTCCAATTAATACATCCAGTGGGAATGGCGCGCCGGCTCTCAGGGCAAATATGGATCCGAATGCACCTGCGGCTAAAAAGGCCGAGTTTCCAATCGATACCTGGCCAGCAGTTCCCGTAAGGATATTCAAGCCAATAGCCCCGATGCCCGCCAATACGCAGTTGTTAAATGTGAACAGATTTGCTGAGTTGCTTCCGGAGGACCCGATCGTTGTAAAGTACAAGGTTAAGGCGCCCAATGCGATAATAACCAGCCAGATAGATGGAACACGGTGAGCTCGCTTTTGGCCGGATTGTTCTCCGACATTTGGTGCGCTAATCAGCAGTTTCGCTCGACTCACAGGCGGGTCACCTGCCTCGTACCGAAGAGCCCTCGGGGAAATGTCAACATTACGACCAAAAGCAATGAGTATGTCAACACGTCGAGAAGCTGCGGGCCCAGGTAAGTCGCCACGAACCCCTGGAATATGCCGACCGCAATACCTCCAACGACAGCTCCTTCAATGCTGTCCAGACCACCAATCAAGATGGCGGGGAATGCCACTAGAGCTACGCTCGTCACAGAGACATCAACCGTTTGGGTACTTCCATATACCACGCCCGCTATAGCCGCTAGACACGCTGCGGCTGCCCACGACAAGGCGTAATACCGTCGAACGTTGATTCCCGCTTGACTCGCCAGGATTGGATTCTGGCCTGCCGCCCGTAGTCTCCGTCCGACAGTAGTAAACCTCAGCCCCCCGGCGACAATGGCAGCCAGTAAGAGGGTAAAGGCAGTTAACGTGAGGGTGGCGGCGCTGAATCTCCCACCGATAGTAACAATTCCCTTGGGGAGGAAGGAGAAATTGATCGTATATTCCGGAGAACCGAAGATCAGCAACATGGCTCCGTCTAGGGCAGTCGCCAATCCGAACGTAGCGATAATGCCCATGAAATTGTGGAGTCCTGTGGTGCGTTGCAACACAATTACGTAGAAGAGAAGGCCGATGGTCGAGACAATCAAGACTGCGGCGGCCAGCGAAACCCCGAGCGGTGCCGTACTACTAGCCTGCCAAGCGCCTACAAGATAGGCAGCAAAGAGCATGAACTCGCCATGAGCAAAGTTGAATGTTCCGGTTGCTCGATAAGCCAACACGATGCCGAGAGCAATAAGGGAGTAGGTGCCACCCAAGGAAAGCCCACCTATCAGCGAAACGACTATGCGCTGCATCGGTTCTCCCCAGAGAGGGCACTTGCCGCATCGTCAACTTGGCCTTCCTTCCGATGGGTTCCACCAACGATTGCCTCGCGAAACAACTCCGAGTCAAGAACATCCTCAGGTGTGCCGGTCATCAGGACCTCCCCGGCCTCCATGCCTACAACCCTTGTTGACACTGCGCGAACGAGGTCCATGTGATGCTCGACGACTATCAGCGATACCAGTCTTTCGTTTCGTAAAGCTATGAGCGTGGTTTCAAGGTTTTTCCGCTCATGAGCATCCAGACCCGACGAGGGTTCGTCAAGGAGGAGTAGCTGAGGACCCGGTATCATTGCCCGGGCGATATCTACGAGCTTTCGGGCGCCGTACGGTAGCGATCCAGCTTCGTGCTGGGCCACGGTATCTAGGCCCATGAATTCAAGAAGTGTGCGGGCACGGCGACCCATTTCGCTCTCGAGTCGCTCAACCATCCGGAACCTGAACATTTGGGATAAGAGCCCATAATCGAGCCTGATATGGGCGCCGCAAAGGACATTCTCCAGTACGGTGTATTCGTCAATTATCTGTGGGTCTTGAAAGCTTCGACCGAGGCCAGCGGCTGCAATCTTGGCCGGAGGTACTCCTCGGACACTTCGTCCGAAGAGTTCTATCTCTCCCGTAGACTTCACGAGGCCACCAATCGCGTTCAACATCGTCGATTTACCAGCGCCATTGGGGCCGATTATGGCAACTAGTTCATGGCGATCAATCTGGCAGGAGATCTGGGACAGGGCGATGATCCCTCCGAACGTTACGGATAGATCCTTCAACTCCAGAACTGGCAGCTCAGGATCGCCGTTGGCGCTGGTGAATACGCTGTTCAAGCCACGTGATTCTCCTAACACGGCGACGGATCCACATAGCCTGCGGCCAACAACTCGTTTCCCCGAAACTTGTCCGACCGGCCCTCATCTATGACGACGCCAGCCGAAAGCAGATAGGCGTAATCGGCTAACTCCAATACGAATCCCGTACTCTCGTCAACCAGGAGCATTGCAGTGCCCATCGACGTGATCGCTCGTACAGCGTCGTAGAGAAGGGGCTGCAGGCTGTGATGCAGGCCTAGAGTCATTTCGTCGACGATGAGTAACTTGGGATCGCTCAAGACAGCACATGCCAGGGCAAGCATTTGTCGCTGACCACCGCTCAGCTTGCCTGCCAACTCCCGTCGACGGGCTACGAGGACTGGGAAAAGGCTGTGTACCAAGTCTGTAAGTTCGTCGCGCCGCTCTGGGCTGGAAGCGGCTCGCACCGTCGCGAGGTTCTCGGCCACTGTCAAAGACGAGAACACCTTCTCACGCTCTGGAACGAAGCCGATTCCTAACTTTGCCTGATAATGTGGTTCATGATTTGTTATGTCGCGGTCCCCAAAGGTCACACTGCCGCGTGTCACCCGCGCTCCCTCAGTTCTTAAAAAGCCGCTGACACCCCGCACGGTCGATGTTTTCCCTGCTCCGTTGGGGCCGAACAAGGCCACTACCTGGCCGCTCTCGACCTGGAGCGAGACATCTGAGACCCCAATAGCGCCGTTTCTATAACGGACTTGCAAGTGGTTTACGGCCAGAAGTAGCGCAGCCATCGAAAACCCCCCCCTTCGGTTCACGAGAGTTTCCCCTCCCCCTTCCCAGATCGGTCTGTTGGTTGTCTGAGGACAAGTCCAGTATTGTTCTCTGGGACTCGATAGTCAAGTATACGAGTAAATTTGGCGTTGGTGGTGCTGGATTGGTCGGAGACAAGTCGCATGGGAGACCGGTCCGGTGGGATCTCTCAGCCTTGCAATTGAGCCGTGGAGTAGCCGGCTTCATGTAGTCAGTACCCAACGCCCCGGTCTGAAGGATGCCTATGAAACGAATCCTGAAGTTCGGTTCAATTGCCCCTTCGAGCACCGACCTGGAAGGGGCCTTCTCGAGGACACGATCGCGGAACTGGATCGATGACTTCTGACAATTGTGGTCGGATATCCGCAGCACCCGTATCCGGATCCAGGACTGCGTTTCGGCCACCCTCGAGTGGTCCCCGTCCTCGGCGCCCTGTGCTCGCTCAATCACATCTGGCCTCACCAACGCCAGCCTGCGCAGGCTCATGGCGCAGCTATTCGATCCTGCTTACAGTTCCGCCCTGTTTGGATAGAATTTTGAGAGGCGCCGACTGACCCTGTCTCTGGGAGCGTTCTGTGTACTCTTCTTACCCTTGCCGAACAATTCCAGTATTTTGCAGATCTAATATCTCGGTCTGGTCAGTTCCGAGCTCGCGGAGTACCTCGATCGTGTGTTCACCGTGCCGTGGGGCCGAGCAAATTGGCTCGACGAATTCATCAAACTGAGCTGGTGCAGCAATCAAGCGGATACCTGTGCCCCCTGGATGCATCACCTCATGCACATACCCGTTCGCTACTGCCTGCCGATCGTCCTTCACTTCACCGGGAAGACGAGCCACGTCCCATGGGAATTCCTGAGTGGAAAAGAGCTCCTGCCATTCGGCGAGCGTACGACTTCCGAATAGCTCGTCGAGCATCTCGATACAGGCTCGTCGGTGCCGTGACCGTCCTTCTGTATCAACGAATCGTTCATCTCCTAACCACTCGGGTCGACCTACAGCAACACAGAACTCCGCCCAGTAGCGATCGGCCTGAAGCATGCCGAGCATGATGAAGCGATCATCCGATGTCCTATACATGGTATTAATCGGATTGGCCGAGTCAAAGTGATATTGGACCGGCAACGTGCCAGAATTGACCAAACTTTCTCCCGCAATAGTCGGTTGCATGGCCCAGAGACCGGCGGCGAGTAACGAAGTATCAACTACGATTCCTTTGTGCGTTTTCTCGCGGGCAAGGAGAGCCGCACAAATCCCACCGGCCAGAGCCATCCCGCTCTGAGTGTCCCCAAAAGCAGGACCCGGCATACTTGGCAGCCGGTCCTCCGAGTCACGTGGCGCAGAACTTGCCGCACCTGATCGTGCCCAGTAAGTAACACCGTCGAATCCAGCATTTTCTGCTTCGGGACCACGAGGTCCCGTCGCACTTGCCCTCGCATAGACGATTTTTGGATTTCTCGCCATCAGATCATTTACGTCGATACCAAGTCGTCGACGAGCACTCGGACGGAAGTTCGTTAGGAATACGTCACTGTCCTCTGCGAGCCGCAACAGTATCTCCCGACCTGGTTCGGTCGAAAGATCTACAGCTATGCCCCTCTTCCCTCTATTCGACACCTCCCAGAGGTAGTTCAGTCCGCCAACTTCGGCAGGCAGACCCCAAGCTGCCGTTGACCTCGCCGGATCCCCAGCAACAACGTTCTCGACCTTAATGACGTCTGCACCCCAATCGGCCAGAACCGCCCCTGCAGCCGAGGCAAAGAGGTATATCGTCGCCTCGAGCACTCGAATCCCATTCAACGGTCCATCGTTCACGGAACCCACCTCCTTCGCGCCGACACTAGCATACTGGTCGGAGCCTATATAGTTGAGGAGACGAGCATCTTCCGGCTTGACAAGAGCGTCACTTATCCTTCTCGTTGGGCCAATGATGCGAATAGGACATGCGCCTTCGGCTTGTAACCGGTAGAGCTTCTGAGTTCGGCAGTCGCGCAGCTGAAGAGGGATTCAACTCGGTTACCCAACGTACACAGCCGGACAGTTACCCGAAGGGCCCATTTCGAGAGAGTTCAGATACTTCAAATGCGTCGCCTCTACGATGGGCGTGCGAGGCCGAGCGGACCCCTAGCCCTGCGCTTGCCTCGGCAACATTGTCTCCGATAAGTCCGCTGTTGTCTCGACTGGCCTCCACTGCGGTAGAGACACACCTTCGGCGAGATCCTGGAACCAGACTTCCATCGGTTGGTCCACTGCAAGTCCCGCCCTGCCTGGAAGAAAGCCAAGAAGCCGCACTTCGGGATGCTCGTCCAAGGACACCAGTACAACCGTGTAGGGCGTGGCGTAGGCAGGATGTACCTGGTGCTCTACAATCGTCCAAGAGTAAAGCCGCCCTGCGCCAGACACTTGCCGCCACACCGACTCGAAGCTCCCGCAGCTGTTGCAATAAGCCCGAGGCAGATGTTGAACTTTGCTGCATTGCGAGCAGAAGCTGAGTGCGAGTTCGTGACGGGCACTGGCTTCCCAGAATCCTGCTGTATCTCTGTCATCAGTATTAGGAAAAAGTAGCGGGATGCTCATGCGACCGTAAGAATCATCGCCCCACCGGGCGGGAAGGGAGTGGAAGTCACAAGACATACCTCTGCGTTAAGAACTTGGGAGGTCGATTCTTGGCGAACCTGACGTACCGCTTCGAGAATGTGATTCATGCCGTGGATGTAAGCCTCGGAAAGGTGACCGCCCGCGGTATTAATCGGAATTTGGGAACCCCGCCTGATTGCCCCGCTAGAGGCGAATGCACCTCCTTCACCTTTCTTACAGAAACCGTAGTCCTCAAGCTGAAGCAGGACGGTAATGGTGAAGCAATCGTAGAACTGAGCGACGTCGACATCATCGGGTCCAAGCCCAGCTCGACTAAATAGCGTCTTAGCCACCGGATCTGCCGGGAGAGTGGTCAGCGGATCGCGAAGCAGGACGGAGTATTGCGGCCCCAGTTGAGGGTGTTGGAGGGAGCCTTGTGCTACTGACCGAATGAGAACCGGTGGCCGAGCGCAATCCCTCGCGCGGTCGGCACTAGTGATGACTATCGCGCATGCGCCGTCCGTCTCAAGGCAGTAGTCGAACAGACGCAATGGGCTCGAAATCATCCGGGCCGACAGGTAGTCCTCCATCGTCAGTGACCGCCCGTACATCTGAGCGCTCGGATTGGCATTGGCCGCCTCCCGGCAAGCAATCGCAATAGCCCCAAGGTCTTCGTCCCGGGTTCCAAACTCAACCATATGACGTTGGGCTATTACCGCGAACGCCTGCCCAGGGGTTTGAATGCCATACGGCAAGAAGAACTCGTCGTAGGTTCCGTTACCACCAACCGTGGTGGCTGTCGCATCTTCGGCCTTGCCGTATCGCTCTCCGGATCTTCCGTTTAGGGATCGGAAAACTAGGACTGATTGCGCCAGGCCCGCCACTATCGCCGCGACCGCTTGACCAACAAGCGAACATGGTGCGACACCCCCCGGGCCGGCCTCCCCGAAGTAGGTGAGATTCGGAAGACCAAGGCTTTCCACCATGTCATTGATTCTTACGTGGTCCACATCGCACCGGACCACGCCATCGATGTCTGCTGGGGTCAGGCCAGCGTCGGCGATGGCACTCAAGGCCGCCTGGGTTGCAAGCGTTAGAACGGACCGCCCTGAACTCTTTGAGTAGTCCGTGCAGCCAATGCCGACGATGGCACAACGATCTCGGTGCGTGAAGCCTTCGGATACAGAGATGGTCGAACCCCTTTTGGTGTCTTACGAATCGGGCTCACAAAGTCCGTAACATAAGATACTCTTTCGTTATCCAATAGTCAATTCTTCGAGTTCTTCGGGATAATTAGTTCGCAGAGTTAGGTTCCGCCATCCATCAGCTTATTCCCGAGGTGGGGAAAGTCGAATGTTGCGATCGCGACAGCGGACTCGACTAAATGCGGAGAATCGTCCGGAGCTTGTGAGTGTACATCCAACTCTATGCATGGAGATGACAAGCCTCATATGCATGGAGATGTCGGGGCTCAGTCCTGTTCGTAAGGACATCGAATGAGCACCATTCAACACCTCTATTCGACCAACGAACTACCGTGAACCATCCTGTCGGTCTCGAACAAGTTCTTACCGTCAGACGAGATCTGGGTCGCCTAAGTCCTGCCTTACCTTTTGCAATATGTTGATCAGTTCCTTCGAAGTTGCCTTCGAGAGACTGGTCAGCCCGAAATCAATGCCATCTAACGCCTGAGTAGCCTCACGCACTAGCGCGCTGCCGGCGGGGGTGATCTTCGCGAAGGTGGCACGTCGGTCAGTGGGATGTGGTTCGCGTCGAAGCAAGCCGTCCCGTTCTAGGCGGTCCGCAAGGAGAGTGATCGTGGTGGGATGAACCATGATCCGGGCCGCCAAGTGGCTCAATAGGCGGGCGCCGCTATCACTGAGCTGGATGGTGAGCAGCAGTAAATAGCTGTTGGTGGCGAGCCCGAACGGTTTGAGCGTACGCTCCATTCTTCCGGTGATCAGCTGGTGAGTGCGTAAGATCGATGCCACCGCCAGGAATCGCTCTCCATCGGGGAATCCATTCTGTCCCCAGAAGTAACCGGCCCACTCGACTGGATCGTCGACCTCAGGCTTCGAGCTGTTGTCGCTATTCCGCTTATTTTCGTTAGTCCGCGTCGCCACGGGCACTCCTCTTTCTCACTCCAAACACACTACTCACTTCTAGGTTGTGGCCAGACTCTTCAGAACACCTGCGACCTTGGTTTCGGTCCTCCCTCGCAATTGGGTCAAAGCCACACTGCGGGTCCGTCATGGAGAACCAAGACACGGTCTCGTTGGCCAGCAATACCCACCGTCCGCGCTCAAGAGCAGTCCGGTGTAGCGGAGGTATCAGCGCCTTTCGCATCGGATCAGAGATATCGCAGGCGTCCGGAATGGCGTAATCCAGTGACTCGATTTCCCCGCGTTTGAACTCCTCCGTCCAGTCGAGCGCTTTCTGGATCGCCGGATCCGTCTCAAAATCGCATGTCATGTCGTGGCCTCCTTCCCTGACGAGCCATAGAGAATGATAGTCGATTACACAAGAATCAGGTATCAGATCATTTCGGCGAGCGCCGAGGCCATCTGATCGGGGCGCCCGAATGTCGTGTTGAGTCTCCATGCTCGCTTTAGATGCAGATGGGCAGGGATCTCCCAGGTGAATCCCATGCCTCCATGCACCTGTATGGCATGCCGCCCGGCAAAGACTGCGGCTTCGCCGGCGGCGATCTTCGCCACTGCCGCCGCCCGAGCGGGATCCCCGCCTTCAGGATGGTCGACCGTCGCGGCCGCCGCGTACACTGCTGCCTGAGCTGCGGTCGCGCGGATATGCATATCGGCCAAGATGTGTTTGATCGCTTGGAAACCGCCAATTGGTCGTCCGAACTGTTCGCGTTCTAGTGCGAATCGAACCGCCAGCTGTGTCGCCGCGAGCGCCGATCCGACCAGCTGCGCGGCCGTGAGAATCGCTCCACTAAGGCGGATCGTTTCGCACATACTGATGTCTCCGACCAGCTCTCCGTCCGGTATCGGTCCGATGATCATCCGAGAAGGAGCTAGCGGATCCAACGGCCTTTGGATCGGCGCGGTGGCCAAGGCCTCCTTCTCCAGTGCCCAAACTCCAGCGTCATCAAGCACCCAGATGGAATCAACATCATCGAAATACTCTATAATCGTTGGGTTGGATTCTCGCTCAACGATGGCGACTCTCCACACCTTTGATGACGAGCGCTGTGCCCAGGTGCTGGCAAGGTCAGTGCCAACCAATGGACCGGGGACCAGCGCCGCGCCCAACTCCTCGAATGCCAGAACGCTTTCAACCATTCCGCAGCCGCCTCCCCCGTCCCCCTCTGGAACTCGTAAGGAGAACAGGCCAGTTTCGGCGATTACGTCCCAAGTGATGCTGTCCACGCGTCCGGTGGTTTCGATCATGCGTACGTGATCCAGAGTGAAGACCTCGCCGCAGAGCCGTCGCGCCCCATCTTTCAGATCGCACTGTTCAGCCGTCAGGTCGAAGGCCACGCTGGCTCCCGTGGCAAGCCGAGGACTCGCTCCGCCACGATGTTGCGTTGCACCTGCGAGGTGCCTCCTGCGATCGAAACCGCGAACGCGAAGATCGTATGGTCTAGATGGCGGCTAGTTTCAAGCGCAGTCAGGTCTTCAAAGCTCATACCTGCCCTATCCAACATCCGCATTGTGACGTCTCCCAGTCGGTGAAGGACATCTGCGTATCGGGCCTTCAGCACAGATCCCGAGAATCCGAATTCACCGGTCGCGGTCCCAACTGCCACGTTACGCTTGGCCAACGCCCACAGCGCGTCGAGATCTGCGGCCAAATAACCAATCTCTCGCCGGGTTCCGATGTCGTCCCAGGCAACACCGGTCCCAGTGCTAACGCACCGGCTTAAACCAGCCAAGTGGCTAACCAACGACATGGATCGGACGACCTCCTGAGCAAGTCCAGTACCCCGCTCGAACCCCAACGTCACATTGGCAACCCTCCACCCGTCATTCTCGGACCCCACCCGGTTGGTCTTTGGCACACGAACGTCGTCTAGATAAAGCTCGCAGAATTCCGTCGATCCTCCAATCGTCCGGAGGGGCCTGACTTCTACCCCAGGCTGCCGCATTGACATAATGAGCCAAGTGATGCCCTTGTGCTTCGAGACGCATGGATCTGTGCGCACGAGGATCTCGCAGTAATCGGCCACATGGCCGCCGGACGTCCAGACCTTCTGGCCTGAAACTACATAGCTATCCCCATCGTCTGCGGCCCTGGTCTGCAGCGAGGCGAGGTCCGATCCCGAGGATGGCTCCGAGAACCCCTGACACCACACGTGTTCGCCAGTCAGTATCCGCGGAAGATAAAAGGATCGCTGTTCGTCGGTGCCTTCCACGATAATCGTAGGACCAGCGTGCATTTGGGCCACAAAGTTGACCCCCAGATGTGGGGCGCCTGCCCGTTCGGTCTCCTCTAGAAAGATCAGGTGCTCAGCTGGAGTCGCGCCGCGGCCACCATGGGCTGCCGGCCAATGGATCCCCGCATAGCCGACCTCGAACAGTCGACGTTGCCAGTCTGTGTCCCACCTGCGTCTCGCTGGCCAATCGTCGGGCGATGGAGGCGGCGGTAAATTAGGTAGCACCGAGGTGAGCCAGGCTTTCAGCTGCGCTCGGAACACGGATTCTTGCTCAGTATCTCTCAGATCCATCCCGACCGCGCTCGTATCAATCCGCACCCAAGTCCGTCGTAGGTTCGCTTATTCCCCTCGAGGGGAAGCACGATCAGTGTGCTCTCGATAATCGTGTGTACGACATTGTATCAGCGCCAGCAAACCACTCACAAGTCCCGTCAACCCTGTGGAGATCACCGAGCTAGTTGTGCATCAAGTCAGTTATTCTTGTCATCTATAGTTTGGCTATCGTGTATATTTTGTTCCGCATACACGCCTATGGAGGGGTCAACATGTCTGAGGTGGTCGTCGTCGAGGCAGTGAGAGCGCCAATTGGCCGTCGTGACGGGAGTCTGTCGAGGGTCCACGCAGCAGACCTTCTTGCCACGGTACTGCGAGCATTAATCGACCGTAGCTCGATCGACCCCGCTGAAGTGGGGCAGGTAATTGGCGGCTGCGTCTCCCAGGTCGGCATGCAGACATGGAACCTCACCAGATCTGCGTGGCTCGGTGCAGGTCTACCGGAAAGTGTGGCGGCCACAACCGTCGATGCCCAGTGCGGTTCGTCTCAGCAGGCTTCGACGCTTGCTTACGGACTAGTGGCGGCTGGCGTGGTTGACGCAGCTGTCGCTTGCGGCGTCGAGATAATGAGCTCAGTACCGATCGGAGCATCAATTCCCGTTGACCCCTCTGTTGGACAGCCGGGGGGCGATTTGCTTGGTCGGTTGTACGAGAGAACATCGCAGTTCGAGGGAGCCGAACGAATAGCCGACAAATGGGCGATCACTCGCAAAGACTGCGACGAATACGGCAAGCTCTCCCAAGATCGAGCAAAAATAGCGTGGAATGAGAGTCGCTTCGACGCTCAAGTTGTACCCATTGATGTTCCTCATCGTACGCTCGACGGCCAGCTCGCTGGTGATAGCTCCACCTTTGACCGCGATGAAGGATTGCGAGAGACCACGATGGAGGGTCTGGCCAAGCTAAGGCCGGTAGGTCGGCCAAACGGAGTACATACGGCGGGGTCCTCATCTCAGGTCTCCGATGGAGCCGGAGCTTTGCTCCTTATGACCCGTGAGAAGGCTGATCATCTGGGACTAATACCGTTAGCAACGATAGTCGACGTCTGTCTCGTCGGCTGCGACCCCATCTTGATGCTTGAGGGTCCTATACCCGCCACACGGAAGCTGCTCAATGATAACGGTCTCACCATCAATGACCTCCACACAGTGGAAGTCAACGAGGCCTTCGCGTCAGTGGTACTCGCGTGGACGCGCGAACTCCGAGCCGACATTGAGCGACTGAACCCGAACGGCGGAGCGATCGCACTAGGACACCCTCTGGGGGGTACCGGCGCGATCCTCATCACTAAGGCGATCCACGAGCTTCGCAGAATCGACGGCGAGTTTGGACTCGTCACCATGTGCTGTGGCGGCGGTCTCGGCACGGGTACGCTCCTAAGAAGGGCATGAGGCGTCTAAGCCTGTTTCTCGCGTTGAAGTCAGGTGAGGAACAAGAGGACTAGGGGCGGTATTCGAATCGTGTCGTTCGACTCGATGTCCAACGCTCCGATACCAGGTTCGTGATTCCGGGCCTGGCTATGACCGCTCCTGAAGTGAGTGCAGCAGATCGGCGGAACTTTCCCAATCCTTGAGCACTTGGGCACAACGTTGTCACATATCTCTGACCAAACCCGTATCTCGGCCACTGCGGTCGGGAGGCCCGGCTTCATCCACAAGTTTGGATATCTCTTCCAGCGTCCAGGGCCCTTGAGTGCTGAGTTTCCAGGTGGGATCCAGGCTCCAAGGTGCCGCCCTCTGTATCAGCCCTCCAGCTACGAGAAACACTTCCCCGGTCAAAGCACATTCTTCACTGACAAGGTAGGCGACGAATGGAGAGATGTTGTCTGGGTGCCAACGATCAAACCTTCCCTCTCGGGCTTGAATTGCTGGGTTCTCGGTGAGTCTGGTCCTGGCCCGTGGAAGTATGGCATTGGCTTTCACGCCATATCGCTTCAACTCCTTAGCCCAGACCTCCGTTAATGCCGCCACACCGGCCTTAGCCGCCGCATAGTTACTTTGACCAGGGTTACCGAAAACGCCAGACTCGCTCGACGTGTTGACGATGGCTCCCGAACATTCGACATTGGCCTTTCGCTGTTCCCTCCAATGGCGCGCAGCCGCTCGAGCTGGAGCGAAGGCCCCTCGAAGGTTGACCTTAATGGAGGAGTCCCAGTCGTCGTCGTCCATGGACACCAAGGTGCTATCACGAAGGATGCCCGCGTTATTTACAATTGCATCGAGGCGCCCGAAGGTTGTCACCGCCATCTTTACGAGCGCGTTGGCAACGTCGGAATCCGAGGCGTCACCCAAGTGTGCTACCGCAACGCCGCCAGCGGCAGTTATGTCTGACACAACCTGATGGGCTTGGTCGTCGATTGGACCGACCGTCCTCGAGCTGTCATCCAAATCGTTGACCACAACAAAAGCGCCTTGTTTGGCCATGAAGAGGGCATGTTCTCGGCCAATTCCGCGACCCGCGCCCGTAATTGCAACTACCCTTCCGTCCAAAATGCCCATTACCGTGCCGCCCAGTCTCGCAGCCCTGTCGTTTCATGACCGCGGTCTCGAACCCGCCTGGACGCGGGCGAAGAGGCGTCGCCTCGCCGGGGCAGGGCGACCGTGGCCCAGCCCGGCATCACGTTCTCACCCCGCTGATTCATCGCAGATGTAGTCAGATCTACGACTTCCTCGCCATCAGCGTCGACCCGCTTGGCAATGACCTCGCCCCTTAATCGGACGACATCGGCGTGGTACACGAAGCCGCGATACTCCGCGCTCGCACTCTTTATCCAGCCGCCGTCGCCCATCCAATCACTGAGAAGATGGAGATGCCAGCATTGCCGCTGAAAGCCAACGTCGTATTGAAGAGGCACCCCCATCGCCAAGGCAGCCTGTTTGTTGTAGTGGACTGCATAGATCGGCTCGAGCGCGCACGATGTCGGATCACGAAACGACCAAGCTGGGTGTCTACGGTAAGACAGCAGGGCTGAACGGTGGGCCTCTAAGCGCGGAATTGGTGCGCCCCCCCCGGCCACGAACGCGACCTCGTCGGTCATGCCGATCGGACCCTTTGTCAGATGAATGTCGCTATCGCCGACCTCTACGTCCTCCCACCATCGTGGCTCGCGCCCACGGGGCTCTTCCTGTTCCACTTCAGCCTCGATCGCTTCAACCTCATGTGTTGTCCAGCGGTGCGGCAATTCCAGATCGGGACCGGCGATACGTTTGCGAGCCGCTCCCCGCTCGTAGTTGATCACGTGCCAACGTACGCGGGCTACCACTCGGCCGTACTGATTCTCATAGAGGTTCTCGAACTCATCGATGACCATCTGCCCTGCGAAGCGGCTCGGCTTCGGTCCCGCGAATCCAACGTAGCGGCATGAGGCCTTGATGTTGTCTCCGAGTAAAACCGGCTCAAGGAGCGAGAGCGATGTGGCGGAGTGGAACGATCCCAGCCCCGGCCAGCCGAACTGTAAGCCGGAAAAACATGCGAGCATGAATGAAGGTGGTCCGGCGAGTCGCCCGAAGGGGCCTTTAGCCGCCACATCTTCGTCAACCCATAGGGGATTCGGATCGCCTATTCCACCCGCGAACCGTTTCAGGGCAAGAGCTGTCGCTTCCTCGTTGTAAACCGAGTGATCGATCCTGAGATCAGTCCCTGCTCGCGCTCGCATGGATGCGATCATCTCGTCGGTAATGAGCGCCTCGACCATTTGGGCATCGCCCTGACGTCGAAGCGTCGAATCCGCGTCTTGTACGGCCACCTTCGCCTCCTGCCCGCTCCGCCTCGCTGAATGAGCGGCGCATCACTTCTTAAACGCTAGCATCCGACTATTGGAGCATCAACTTTCTTCCCCAGTTCCACAATCCGTGTTATCTCCAAGCAGCTAGATGACGGCCGGCGGCGCCGCCGCCTCGCCCGAGGCTAGAGGGACCCCCCGGGACCCCACTAGGCAATAGCTCGGAGCCATTCATCAGCAAAGTATCCCTGTCGAGAGATCTCGTCGCTATAGTCGCTCGGCTTGTATTGGCCGTGACCTGCCCCACGCACACTTCTTCCATAGACTCCGCCCAGGATGCAGGCAATACGCCAGTGAGCCCACGCTATGTACCACTCAATTGACTGCACCGGTCGACCACTTGCCCGCGAATAACAATCAATTGCTTCTCGGCGGGTCAGGCATCGACTGGCGCTGGTCGGGCCCGGCACTCCAAAGCTCATCATCTCTCCAGGTTCGCTCCATGCCGCAAGAGTGATGCCCAAATCAGCGTAAGGATCGCCAAGAGTCGCCAACTCCCAATCGACCACCGCCATCACTCGGCCATGGTCGTCCACAAGGGCATTGTCGAATCTGAAATCTCCATGCACCAAGGCGGAGCCGTCACCGCCGACCGGTATGGAGCGTGAGAGGCGGTCGTGAAGTTCTTCGATCAGCTTGTTTTCCGGAGCTCCGGCACTGTCCCACTGGCTTTTCCAACGGCGTAGTTGACGTTCTAGATAGCCATCGCGACGCGCCAGGTCAGCGAGCCCGGTGGCCTGCAGGTCAACGCTATGTATGGTCGCCATCGTCTCAATCAGCGACTCGCAGGCCTGTCGATGCACCTCAGCGGACAGCATCTTGTTCATATCGGTCGCGGTCCTGAGCACGTGACCCGAGACGTACTCCATGACGAAGAACTGTGCACCCGTGACTGACCTGTCATCACAAATGCCTCTAACGGCCGGCACTGGGACCGCTGAAGTCTGTAGCCGGTCCATGATTCGCGCCTCCCTCACAACGTCGTGAGCGGTAGCTTGAAGCACCCCCTCAGGCGGACGGCGCAACACATATTGGTTCGAGGCCTGGTCCGTCACGTGATATGTCAGATTAGATTCACCTCCCGCAATGAGATGAAAGGAGAACGGAGCAATTGCCCCAGGGATGTTCGCGGGCAGCCACTCAGAAAGAGACTTTTCCAAAATTCCCGGAGCACGGGATGACAAGGTCATTGAATTACCTCTCCCCGCATTCGAGCTAAGCCAGATGATTGTCTCATCGATTATTGGTGTACCACGTTAGTCAGCGGACTGAATGCTTGGCGAATGCTTTAAGCCCGTCGAGCGCCTCGCTTGATTTATTCCAAGGCCGGACGATGACGCGATCGACACCGAGGGTCTCGAACTCCTCGATCATCCCTGCGTCGGCCACTGGAAGGTCAGGGCGGCCGGTGATGCGCCCGGCGCCGACCGTGATCTCCAAAGGCGTCTCACGCCCTAGCTCCGCTTCAACTGATCGCAACCGGGAGAGCGCGGGGATCAATGTGCTGGGCGTGAACTCTCCACCAAGCCAACCATCACCAAGCCGGGCTGCTCGCCGAAAGGCAGAACCGGATTCTCCGCCCACCAAAACTGGGAGGTGTGGCGCTGCCTCTTTGTTCGCGACCATGGTCAAGTGCTCGAAGTCGAAGAAACGCCCATGGAATTGGGCGTCCGGACCAGACCACAGTTCACGACAGGCCTGTATGGCCTCGTCTGTCCGACTCCCGCGAGTTTGAAAGTCGATTCCAGCAGCCACGAATTCTTGATCGATGTAGCCGACACCGACTCCAACCCGAACTCGGCCACCGGAAATGAGATCCGCAGTGTGAAACAACCGCGCAGTTATGAGGGGGTGCCTAAGAGGGATTACATAGATCCATGTTCCGAGCAAGATACGTGTCGTTGCTGTGGCCAGCAACGACATCGCCCCCCCGACGTCGTAGAGCGGCAGATTCGGAGGAACCTGCCCATGTCCCGCCGTGAATGCTGCCGGAGCCGACGGCAAGACCAGGTGATCGGACAGCCACAGGGACTCGTATCCAAGATCCTCCGCCGCTCGTGCAACTTCTTGCATCTGGTTCGCTCGCAGCCACAGCAGACTCACACCGATCCGCATCACGGCCTGCCAGGGCCAACGGGTAGTTCGACCAAACAACACGGGATCAGCCGGCCGCTGTCTGACCACAGTTGAGTCCAGGTGCAACGGGTCACGCCGACATTCAACGCACCTCGAGCGGGTGAAGTCGCAGGGGTCTGTCCTCCGAGGCGTTCGTCGACAGCCTCGCCGTAGCAAAATCGTGCTGTGCGGCTTCCACACCGCTGCACATTGTCTCCGCGATGGCACCGATCCGAATACAACTTCCTAACTCCCTCCCTAGACCAACGCTCGATCGGCACACCTCGATGCCAAATCACGGGGGTTATCCGTCGAACGATTCGTGGATGCCCGACTATTGTACCCTCTAGTATTGACGAATGCCACTACGGACGGCGGAGAGACCACAATATTTTTAAAGGACCAACCGTTGATCACAGGGGGGGTGGGGTTCGCAGTCGACCACGTGTCCACCATTTATCTGCCGAGAGTTTCAAGGAAGCCGAGAGTTTCAAGGAAGAGGGCGTTCGTAGCAGTCGGTCGGTCGATGACTCACCGCAGGACGTTGACATAGTTGACGTTCCCCGTGTGTGGGTACACCAAGTACCCATGAGAAGGCCCGGCAGCTAACTTCATTTGGTTGGCTTGCGGTTCCCTCGGACGAGTCGTCAAATTTTGGTGACGACGTTCTAATAACCGACTTTCCATCTCCCATCTAGCTGTAGGCTTCGCTCGCGAGTGACCTGAGGACCAGGAGGCATGGTGACCGCGCAACACGACTTCGCATTTGACCGCAGATCGATTAGACAGCTGGCACAAAACCGCGTAGCACCCCACATCGCCGCCGGCGAAAGTGATCGCCAGATACCGGATAGCGTTATAACCGCACTAGCTGAAGCTGGCTGTTACGGTCGAGCGCTTGCTGTGGAATGGGGAGGTCGCGGGTCTTCCGTGTCGGATTTTGCCACTCAGCAAGAGGAACTCGCCGGAGTGTGGGCGAGTGCTGCGGTTTCGGCAACTTGGACGAATCTGAGCGGAAGATTGATACAAAAGTTCGGCACGCAGGATCAGCGTGCTGAACTCCTCCCAGGTCTTGCGGCCGGAACGACCTTTGCAGCCGTTGCCTGGACGGAACCGCACGGTGGCTCAGATGCCGCTGCTCTGATGACGACAGCCTCGCGAGTCCGAGATGGTTGGGTCCTCAACGGCGAGAAGTGTTTCATCGACAACGCCTCGAGGGCGCCGTTCCTGCTCGTCGGTGCGCGCAGCAACCCGACCGCACCCGACCACGGAGCTCACTCCATGTTCGTGGTTCGTCGCGAAGACCCGGGGTTCGAATTCGGTGAGGCATACGACACCCTGGGGTTGCGGCCCTGCGGTGTCGGTTGGTTTCGGCTGCGGGACTGTCATCTCGGAGAAGACCGACTTCTCGGCACACCCGGCCGGGGCTTCTACCAAATGATGGACATGGTCGAGTTCGGGCGCACTGGGGTGGCTGCGATGTGCCTTGGGATGGCAGAAGCCTGCCTCACCACAACGTGCAGGTTTCTTTCAAACCGACAGTCCTTTGGCCGCAAACTGAGCGAGATCGACACCGTTATAGCAAAGGTGGCGGACATGCGAGCTGATATCGATGCCGCTCGCCTCCTAACGGAGCGAGCGGCAATGCTCATCGACAGTGGAGTTCCATGTCCGGCCGAATCGGCCCTTGCCAAACTCTCCGCGTCGGAGGCAGCGAAAACCGTGACCGCTGATTGTCTGCAGCTTCACGGAGGGCGGGGCTTCACCAGCGATTACGTAATTGAACGGCATTTCCGCGATTGTCAAGCCTTCACGATTGGTGAAGGCACTTCAGAAATCCTCCGATTTCTCATCGGCCGAGCAGAGATCAACCGCCAGGCAACACAAGATCAATGATCGAGAATGCGGCCAATGGCCCCATCGTCATGTTGAATCATGCGGATGTGCTGGAACTTCAGCTAGCTCGTGGAGATCACGCGAACGCACTAGTCCCGAGCATGGTCCGAACGTTGGCCGACGCGGTAGAGAACCCTCCAGCGAGGGTTGTGTTATTGACTGGACAGGGACCTCACTTCTGCGCTGGAGGTGATCACGCCGCCCTACAATCTCTCGATGAAGCAGAAATGCGCAGCTTCCGAGATGACATTACTCGTCTCTTCAAAAACCTAGAAACCTGTCCGGTTCCGATCGTCGCCGGAGCGCACGGAGCCTCAGTTGGCGGGGGCGTAGAGATGCTACTTCGATGTGATTTCGTGGTCGCAGCCGATACTTCGCGCTTCCGGCTACCCCAAGTCAAGCTTGCGATCGGCATCAATCGCCGTTCGTTGCGCCTCCTTCTCTCAAAGGTTGGAGCCGGCCAGGCAAGAACCATGGTGCTGCTAGGAGAGGAGCTGACCGCAACCAACTCCGCGCTGCCAGACTTCGTCGTACCTGAGAACGCCCTACTGAAGAGAGCCCACGAAATAGCCGCATCTCTGGCCGCCCTGCCACCATCCTCGTTGGGTAGGTTACGCAAAGAATTGAATCACCTCATCGACGATCAGAGTGCCGGGGTTGAAGCCCGTCGAGGATGACCGTCCATTGACTGCAACAGCGTCTCAGCCAATCGTTGGTCCACGACCTCCCATCGTGACTTGCAGATATCCCGTAGCGTCAATGCGCTCCTCGCCCCACACGACCTCTAATGTCAACTCGCGGAGCTTCCACCCGTCGACGGTCCTCGAGAGCTTCAGATGGTACCGACCAACGAGCAATCCGGCCGCGTCGGGGCGGCCGACAATGGCCTGATAAGAAGTGTGATACACGAGGGCAATAGCGTCATCCTCCGCGATGTTTACCCGGTACACGCTAAGCAAATGATGTTGCCACGGCAAATCGCAAATTGAGTTCCTGATATGCGCCAGAACATTATCACCGCCCTCAATCCAAGGGGCATCCCCGAATCGGGCCTTTAGTTCATCGTGCATGGTACTACGGAGGCCATCGAATTCTAGACGGTCGATGCATTCCGCATACTTATATATCGTCTCAGTTACCGCTATACGATCCAACACCGACGGCTCACTCATTCTAACTTACTCCCAGCTTTAACAAAATCGGCTCTCTACCTTGAAGCGTCACCGTGGACTTGCTGTAACTTTCGTCTCTTCGTACCCCCCTTACTCCGTTCAACGAGTTGCATCCCAAGAAAGCGGAAGGCGCACGAGATTCGACTGCCAGCCTTCCGCGAATATTGACTCATCCGCTTCGATCCAATACTCCGGGATGGCTCGGTGCCATTCCTCGAGCGCCACCTGCAAATCTACGCGCTGCCAAATGGCTACCAACACACCGATGTGCGCTGTTACCAAACCCGACGTGCTGATTGGCTTTCCGATCGATTACGAACTCATCCGCCCGATCAAATACTCTCGGGTCTCGGCACGCCGAGGGGTAGTTCAGCAGTAACATATCGCCGCTTTTCATCGGGCACCCATGAAAGTCGATATCGCGCGTCACCTTACGCCCCATCCCGATAATCGAGTAGAAGCGAAGCACCTCCTCGACCGCGCTAGCCGCTAGTGATGGATTATCAACCAGACTGCGTCGGTCACGCACATTGGACCCAAAATGATAGAGCGCCCAGGCAAGCTGCGACTTAACGGTATCTAGGCTTCCTGCCGTAACCGTAAATAGCAAGGTCCTCAGGTCCTCCGGTGAAAATGGGCTTTGGTCATCGCACCTCTGCTGGAGTAAGTAAGTGGCGAAATCAATGGTGGGGTCAAGGGGTGCCTTCTCACGCTGGGCCAGTACGTCGTCCCAATAGTTCCAGAGCTCTTGAAACGCAGACGCGCTCCGCTCAGCTCCATCCGGGCTCGCCTGCGCTGTCGTAAACTCCCTAATAATCGAAACAAAAAACTCCACGTCCGACTCCGGCGGTAGCCCGGCCGAGATCAGGAAGACCTGCGCAGTGTAGGAAATTGCAAACTCTTCGATAAACTCGCAGCCTCTAAGCGGGATCAGCGTCTGTACCAGGCGGCGCGCGACATCAATGATCTTCGGCCTCCAGACATCTACCATCGACGGCGAGAACCAACGGTTGAGTGGCTGCCGGAACCGCGCCAACTCGGGAGGATCAATCATCGTTGGCAAGAGCCGATACGGGGGGTTCGATTCCGTCGGAACGATTCCTGCCTCGTTAGAGAAAGTGGTGAAGTCGCGCGCCGCCTCCCTCAGTTCCTCATGACGGGTTACTACCCAAAAGCCCTGCTCTTTCTCGTAGTCGGACCAGTACACTGCATGCCTCTCGCGTAACTCGTCCATTTCCTCCAAGCGAGAAAGGGCAGGCGCTTGTCCAAATCCAATCGTCTCCCTGACAATTGGGTAACGATCTACGTTTGAGGACATAAGAATCGGTTCCTTTCTACGACTGCGCAATCGGTTTCCTCAACAAGCCGGTTACACGTGGTTACCCACGAAGCATCGGGGGCAGGCCTGTGGTGGAATTCGCCACTAGCCCGAGGCCCATCGCTCATGTCAAGGCCATCCATATAGCGCTATTCTTGAAATAGTCACCGGGCTGATGTCAGAACAGCCGGCCAAGTGATTGCTCGCACCATCGCGATTACGAGTTGTTTTGTGTACGACTGCATCGGCATTGGATATCATGCGGAAGACTCCGTGAGTCCGGTCAGCAACAATGTCGGCTGTCAGGCATCGACATAATCCCACTGTTGATGTCAGTTTGTAACCTTCGGGAATGGGCAGCTGAGCCGAACGCATAGGGACACCCTGCGCCATTATCGTCTGCCTCAAGTTCAGTCCTCCCCTCACTCGCTCCCACTCTCTGATTACCTGGGTTTGACGAGATCTGACGTTGTCCCTGATTCGACTTGGCCCGTGAAATCTTACTCTAATCCCCATCTATTGGCAACCGGTGTATCTCAGGGTCGAGCTCACCGGAATGTCTGTGCCCCCGAGCGGTGCGGCTTGGCCTCCCTTCTCCGAGGCGCCGGCGAGACGCGGAGGTCCGGACATATACTTGTGTGTTAGATGGTCGCCAACTAAACTAGTGGCTTAGACGCGACGCTGGGTCAGATAGAGAGACGGCGTTCTCGGCACGAGGGAGCGGTCGGATCGTACGCGCTATTTGATTACGGTCCGGCCGATTCGTTATCCCTCGGCCATGGGACCGAGGCCCCCACCGGCCACGCCGATGAGTGTCACGCCGCGTGCGAAACGTACGGTTTTACAGGACACTTGACCAAAGGGGGAATGTTCATGCTCACCGAAGGTACTGCGACCTTTTCACAGACGGCCCGTGGCTACATCGGTGGCCAATGGGTCGAGGGAGATGGCGAGCAGTTCCAGGTCGTTAATCCCTCCACTGAGGAAGTGCTTGCTCGGCCATCCGGTCTGACACCGGCGCAGGTCAATCGCGCCGTGGTGGCTGCGTCTGCCGCCTTCGAAGCCGGCGTCTGGACACGTACTACCCCCGAGGATCGGTCAGCGCTTCTCGCAAGACTGGCCGATCTGATCGAGCGAGATTCTGCCGACCTCGCTGCAATGATGGTGGCAGAGATCGGAACGCCGGCGGTCGTGGCGCAGGGAATGCAGGTCCCATACCCGATCAACAACCTGCGCTGGTATGCCGACGCCGCTGCGCACTTGGGCGCCATTCCCGATCCCGCAATGCCTATTTGTTCCACCCTGCCGGGACAGCGATCGCTACTGATTCGCGAGCCCATGGGAGTAGTTGCGGCGGTCGTCGCGTACAACTTCCCTCTGAACCTAGCTGCGTGGAAGGTCGGAGGTGCCTTGGCTGCCGGATGCACAGTAGTGATGATGTGTTCGCCAAAGGCCGTTCATACGTCAACGGCCTTCGCGAAGCTGGTCGAGGAGGCTGGCTTTCCGCCCGGAGTGTTTAACTTCGTTTTTGGGCCTCCGTCGGTTGCGGAGTATCTTTGCAGTCATCCCGGGGTAAGCATGGTCACATTTACCGGTTCGGCTGTAATCGGAACGCGGGTACTTGGGCTCGCCGCTCCAACGATCAAGAAGGTCGTTCTGGAACTCGGGGGCAAGTCGGCAGAGATCCTACTTCCAGGAGTGGACATGAACGCCCTAGCGGCTCCCACCGTCACAGGCTGGGCGATGAACGCGGGACAAGGTTGTGGTTGCCTGACTCGCACATTGGTTCACAAACGGGACTTCGACGCATACCTAAACGCTGCAACCGATACCGCGAAAGCCATTGGATGTGGGGATCCCCGCGACTCCTCTACGATCTGCGGTCCGCTTATCACGGCGGAGCAGCGCTCCTCAGTCGCTGGCTATGTCGAGCGGGCCGTGCAGAAGGGGGGCACTGTCGCAGCTGGCGGTGCTCGTCCAGCTGAGAGAGAAAGGGGCTTTTACTATGAGCCGACAATCGTCTTTGACGTTGATAATGACTCGGAGATCGCTCAAGAAGAATTGTTCGGCCCGGTAGGCATCGTGCTGCCCTACGAAGACATCAATGAGGCTATCGCGATGGCTAACGATTCCAAGTACGGATTGGCGGGGAGTGTTTGGGGGCCAGCTACAGAGGCGTTCAATGTTGCCAGGCGACTTCACGTAGGCACGGTGACTATCAATGGAGGAGGAAATGGGATGACAGCGGACCAGCCGTGGGGTGGGTACAAGATGAGCGGTCTCGGTCGAGAGGGTGGTGTCCTTGGCCTGGCGGAGTACTTCGAGTCTAAGCACATAGTTTCCGGTGCCTAAATACCGCTATCTGGCGGTCGAGCATCTCGACGGCGGGACGATAGTACGGATTACGCTCAACAGACCTCGCCAACGAAATGCGCAGAACCGAGGACTTCTCGAGGAACTTGACGATGCATTCCGCACCGCCGAGGCGGAAGATCAAGTGCGCGTTGTCATACTGCGGGGAGCCGGTCCGACGTTCTCTTCGGGCCATGATTTGGGATCTTCGGATCACATCGCCGAGCAGGAGCTAGGTCCCGCTCAGCGTCAGAGCTATAGGACCAACGGGGCAACCCGCAGTGGTGCCGAAGGTCTGATGTTGCAGGAATGGCACTATTTTTTCGAGAATACGATCCGCTGGCGAAACCTGCGCAAGATCACGATCGCTCAGGTCCACGGCCCCGTATACGCCGCTGGTTTAATGCTGATGTGGGCGTGCGATCTGATAGTCGCAGCGACAGACACTGAGTTCGCCGACGTGGTTGGCGCCCGAATGGGTATGTGTGGAGTCGAGTACTTCGCCCATCCATGGGAATTTGGACCTCGCAAGACAAAAGAACTCATGCTAACTGGCGACTCGATCGGCGCTGAGGAGGCTCTCCAATTGGGGATGCTTAGCAAAGTGTTCCCTGTCGAGGAGATATCCGAGAGCACTCTGCAGTTCGCACAAAGGATCACCGCGCGCCCTACGATGACTGCGCTTTTGATAAAGGAGTCTGTTAACCAAACTGTTGACAATATGGGCTTCTACAACAGCCTGCAGGCCTGCTTCGCTCTTCACCAGCTGAATCACTCCCACTGGGCCACGATCCATGAGGATGGCTTTGCCGCAGCCAAGCCCGCCGATGGAGTCCCGGACTGGAAAGAGGCACCCCCAGTTCAGCCGTCCAGACCAGACCAGGCCGACGGGACGACACCTCTTCGATCAACCTAGAGGTTCCTTCGGTAGGTTAAGGATGCGCTCTCCGATGATGTTTCGTTGCACTTCGTCGGTTCCACCGCCAATGCGCATGCCCGGCACACCTAAGACAAATTCTGACCATTCGAAACGGCCATCACCTGCGTCAGAGACGAGGCAAGGGCCCAGGATCAAGCTGACGAGATCGCTGAGTCCCGTCAGATTCTGTATGAGCGCCATCTTTCCGAGAGACATCTCTGGTCCAGGTGGCAGACCCGTTTTGGCTCGGGCGTCAGCTCTTGCACGCATCACCTTGGCAGTCGTCACCGTCGCATAGAGGCGGGCGAACTCCTGCCGCACCGCCGGATCACTGCTGCGGCCCGCATCGCGGATCATTTGCATTACAAGATCCATTCGGAATAGGCCCGCACCTCCGGTCGCCGATCCGCCAATTGCGCCTCGTTCATAGCCCAGCATCGCGAGGGCGACTGTCCAGCCCTTTCCGACCTCTCCGAGCCTCCACTGATCAGGCACCCGGACTTCGCTCATGAACACTTCATTGAATTCGGATCCACCCGTCATCTGGCGGAGTGGCCGAACTTCGACTCCTAGCGCACGAAGGTCGACCAGAAACGCCGTCAGGTTGCCATGTCGTGGTCCGTCACACGTGCGCGTTAACGCTATTCCTACGTCTGCGTAGTGAGCTCCGCTAGTCCAAACCTTCTGGCCGTCGATCACCCAACTCCCGCAGTCGGCGACTGCGGTCGTGGTTACAGAGGCGAGGTCGGACCCTGCAGCCGGCTCACTAAAGAGCTGGCATCCGACAGCATCCGCTCGGCGCAAAGGTTGCAGCCAACGGCTCTTTACCGACTCGCTTCCGAACTGTGCCAGCGTGGGCACAACCATTCCTAGACTGACAGAGAGCGGAGCCTTCGATGGTACGCCAACTTCCCTCTCCAAGGCCTTGAACGCGCGCTCATAGTCCCGTGGCAACCCTAGGCCGCCCTCTTTACGCGAGAGAGAGATCGCCGCGTATCCAGCGTCGAAGATCGAACGCTGGTATTCCCGCGCCCGTCGCACCTCGGCTTCACTCGATGAGCTAAACAACGCCTTCCGGCCACTAATCGCTCTTGAGTCCTCGTCGGCGGAGCGCAACACGTCCAACGAATCGAGGAAATGTCTCGCCTCATCTATGAACTGCGTCACAGGCATCTCAGTGGAAGTCAAAGTCAAAGCTGGCCCTCCAGCAGTGAACGAAGCGCCGTCTTATCGACTTTTTCGCCCGCAAGTGTTGGCAACGGATAGGACGTGATGTACCAACGATCCGGAATCTCGAAATGAGCCAGAGATCCGACGCAGTGGCGTCGCAAATCGTCAGCTGTAACAGGTTGTCCCGGGCGAAACCGGACACCGGCAACTAGTACCTCGCCCAGATCTTCGTCGGGCATGCCTGTAACGGCGGCCTCAACCACCGACGGATGTGACATGAGAGCACCTTCTACGTGAGCGCAGGCGACATTCTCGCCGCCACGTATCACTATGTCCTTGGACCGTCCCGTCAGAAACAGGTAGCCGTCATCGTTGATATGGCCGAGATCTCCAGTGTGTAGCCAGCCGTCGCTGTCCAAGGTCCCATCATCGATCCCGATGTAACCCAACATCACCGTGGGTGAGCGAAGGAGGATTTCGCCGTTCCCCTTCTCGTCTGGGTCGTTGATACGCAACTGCGAGCAAGGGTACGGACGTCCGACTGTGCCTGGAAATCGTTCCAGGTCGGCGCTCCCAGCGACGGTAACAAAGCCCCCCGACTCGGTCATGCCCCACGTGTTGACAAGGCCTCGCCCCTTTAGCTGAGGGATACGGTCCGCTAGTCGGGACAAGAGAGCCTGGGAGACCGGAGCACCGCCCAGAGGGAAGGAACGTAGGCTAGAGAGATCTCGCTTTGTGAAGTCTGGGTGCTCGAGCACCCGACTCGCCATGGTCGGCACTCCACCCCATGTCTGAATGCGCTCTTTCTCGATGGTCATTAGCACCGCGGCCGGATCGAACCGACCCACACCCAGGGCCAACTTTCCGCCGGAAATTAGATTAGTGAGAATGTTCGATACTCCCCCGATGTGGAACAAGGGGGTCGAGACCATCACCGCCGGTTGTGCAGCTGCAGGGTCGATACTCTGAGGTAGTCGGCTGGCCCGACTCAGCAGGTTGTGCTGGTTGGCGATCACCGACCGCTGCGAAAGCAGCACCCCCTTGGGCGCCCCAGAGCTGCCGGATGTGAAGAGCACCAATGCTGGCGCATCCTGGTCAAGGTTCTCATAGGCGGGGAGCCCGGATTCGCCCGCCGCCTCGAACTTACTACTGAGCTCCTCGATCGGCTCCGCCGGAATCTCCCCATAACCAACTGAGGTCGTATCAGCCAAAATCAGAGTGGGTTGAGCCGTTTCGAGCCCGTGCAAGATCTCAGATGGACTCCACCAGCGATTGGCGTAAACCGGAACCGCACCAAGCCACCAGATGGCCCAAGTAGCCAGGACAAATTCCGGGTTGTTGTAAGAGAAGATCACCACGCGGTCGCCGGGGCCTACTCCCCTGCCCGCGAGGTGGGATGCAGCGTGGCCAATCGCCCGATGGAATTGATCGTGGGTGATGCGCCGGTCCCCTTGCACTAGGTAATCGCGCCCCACCCATCGTTGGGTTCCAATGAGAAGCTCGGGTATGGTCTTTGGCGACGGTCGGTACATCAATCCCGGGTGCCCCGCATAATTGCTTTCGACGACCTCAGTACCCCAGATCTCGTTCAAGTCAGGAGAGTGAGGTTTCATTGAGGACACCGCTGAGGTTGTACCGCCCTCAGATCATCGGAACCTTCACTCAACTGGGTCATATATATGCAAATCCCAGTTCTAGTCTTCAAATTAACGTCCCTCTCCTAAACTGACTACTCCGCCGATTGGCGTTCGGGATAGAGAGTCGCCTCATGTTGAGACCTCGAATGTCGCCCATCCTCTTGCGTGGATTCCGCCGGTCTGACGCGTAGCTGCTAAGGCGAGATCCACGAGCCGCACCTGGCCTCCGTCGCGTACACTCGTTACGGTGCCAGAATATGTGATCACATCGCCAGGCCATGCTTGTTCGCGAAACTGAACCCGAAAGTGGCGAATGTTTTCCGGTCCCAGCCACTCGGTTGCAAAGGACGCGAGAACTCCGGCCTGGCGCATTCCAACGGCGAAAGGACCCGGGTAGCCGGCCCTCTGTGCGAATTCGGCGTCGTGGTGGATCGGATTCATATCTCCAGCGGCTCCTTGATACCGAACGAAATCTGTGACCGTCAGCGGGCGGTCTACAAAGGGCGCCTTGGCCGCGCCTACGACGATGGAAGCCAACTCCTCTGGCGTCACGGCCGTACCGCTTGGCCCGTCTCGATGAGCGTTGACCGCATAGTGACGAGCACATCTCGGGATCCGGGGACCCTGAATTCGGTGACCGTCTCGACGAAGTTCATGGCACCGCCCCGCTTGCCGGTCTTCGAGTACACCTTGTCTACCTTCGTCGTACCTTCCAAGCGCTGACCCTGCGAAGGCGGCGGACCATTGAAAACGAATTCCTGCTCGCCATGAACAAGACGGTCGAAACTAGGTGGATCGCCCTGCCAAGGCCCATTCTCGGGAAGCATCCAGAACTCAGCCGACATCAGGAACGTTGGGGGAGAGCTACTTCCTCGTTGGTACAATTCGTGACCGGATACGGTGGCGCGAGCGAATTCCCGGATCTTGCCGAGTTCAACCACGACCTCGAACGGCTCACCTCGAGTTCCGACCTTCGGCACCAGGCCCCCTTGCGCTACTCGCTTTCTATATTATCGTAGTTGCGACCGTCGCGTCCACGAGGAGACCGGACCCAATCTGGGTGCCTCGGATCAGCCTTTGAACCCCGAAGGCTCGTAACAGAAGGAATCTTGCAATTGGTCCATCAGGGGAGGCATAGAAAACCTTGAACGAATCCACGTCGCCATATAAGGACATCCTCTACCAGGTGGATGGGCCCGTCGGAGTCATCACTCTCAACCGCCCCAAATCCCTTAATGCATGGACTCATCGCATGACGGTGGAGTTCCGTGACGCGGTCGAGCATGCGGAGGTTGACCCGGCCGTAGTAGGAATCGTCATCACAGGAGCTGGTCGTGCCTTCTGTGCAGGCGCCGATTTCAACCTTTTAGAGGAGACCAGCTCCCTGGCAGGTGACACTTCCGCTCTTGAAAGCCTCCGAACAGTTCCAGGAGAGGCGGCAGCGACAGACTTCGGTGGGGAGTACACCTGGCTACTGGCGGTCAAGAAGCCCGTCATAGCAGCAATCAACGGCCCGGTAGCTGGGATGGCGCTCTCGATAGTCCTGTGCTGCGATCTACGTTTCATGGCGGCTGACGCAGCTCTCTTTACGTCATTCTCTCAGTGGGGTCTGATCGCTGAATGGGGCATCGCTTGGTTGCTCCCGCGCCTGGTCGGCACAGCCCGCGCGCTCGACCTCCTGCTGTCGTCTCGCAAGGTTTCCGGCAGAGAGGCTGAAGCTATGGGGGCGGTGAACCGCGCACTCCCGACCGACGAAGTCCTCCCGCACAGCATTCGTTACGTACGCGACTTAGCGGAGAATTGCTCCCCTGCGTCCATGGCGATCATCAAAAACCAGGTTTATAGCGGGCTTAACGCAAGTCTGGGACCGTCCGAACGGGAGGCGAACCAGCTGATGGTACAGACCTTCGCAGGTCCGGACTTCAAGGAAGGAATCGCCGCTCGTAGCGAGAAGCGGCCTCCCCAGTTCGGGCGCCTCGGCGACTTCGGTCCTCGACCTGGACCATTCGAGGTTGATGGCTGACTAGTTCGGTGTTCGCGGTCGGCCCGGGACAAGACGATGACCGTGTGGCGTCAGCGCCCAGGGATGAGGACCGATGTCGCCGGCTCGACGAGCATTTGCCGTCTATCGCCTTGACCAAGTCTGGCCGACGCTCTACTCTCAAACCATTAGATCTTAGAATTACTCTGAAGGTACAACGGCGTCAACATGGAGGCCATGCGAATGCTCGACTTGATCAAAGACATCAACATCATCGATGCGGACACGCATGTAATCGAGCCCGCCGACCTTTGGACCTCACAGTTATCCGCGAAGTGGGGCGATGAGACACCTCACGTCCGTTGGGACAACGGAGCACGCGAAGAGGTGTGGTACGTCGCCAACGAGCCCACCATGGCCGTCGGCGAACCCGCCATGGCGGGCTTTGAAGATTTCCCGCCTAGTCATCCGAAGCGCTTCGCCGACCTCGATCCCACTCTGTGGGACGCCAAAGCGCGGCTAGCGCTAATGGACGAGTACGGCATCCACGCTCAAGTGCTGTACCCAAACCTTGCGCTGTTCAACACCGAACGACTCATCAGATTAAACGGTGCGGAGCTGCAATTTGACATCATCCGGGTATACAACGACTGGCAGACCGAGTGGAGCAGCGCAGCACCTAACCGCTTAATTCCCATCGCCTCGCTCCCCTTCTGGGACCTCGACAAGACTATTAGCGAGATGGAGCGCTGTGCGGGGATGGGCCACCGTGGCGTGACCTTCACTCAGAACCCCCGACGGTTCGGACTTCCACATCTCGACGACAGGCATTGGGACCGCCTCTGGGCGGCTGCGCAAGCGATGGAACTGCCCATAAACTTTCACATCGGCACTGGTGACACAGCGTCGATGGACGAAGTAGGACATCCTGACAGCGGCAAACATGCGCTTTGGGCAGCTGGATCAATGTCGTTCTTCCTCAGCAACGCGAAGACGATGTCACTACTCATCGCTGGTGGCGTCTGTCATCGATTTCCGCGCTTAAACTTTGTGTCGGTGGAGAGTGGCGTCGGGTGGATCCCGTATGTCATGGCGGCCCTCGACTGGCAGTGGAAGAACTCCGGCGTCCGAGAAGAACACCCGGAGTACGATCTGCTTCCAAGCGAATACTTCAAGCGGCAGATGTACGGATGCTTCTGGTTCGAAAGCTCTACCGCTTTGCATGCCGTCGAAGAGCTAGGGGCCGACAACATCTTGTTCGAGAGCGATTTCCCTCATCCAACGAGTATGTCCCCGGGGCCCGCCAGCACTGCCCTGGCTCCAAACGAGTATGTCAGTCAGCAGTTCGGTCACCTCCCTGAGACGGTGCTTCGAAAGCTGCTGCATGACAACGCTGCACGACTATACAAATTGCCCTAAGCCCTTCGGCCGAAGACGAGGGAGTTCCGAGAGATGCCCTTCCTGCAGAACTAAGGGGGCTGAGGAGGGACGCTAGTGCGGTCGGGACAGAGGCATAGTTAGCGGAAACACCCGAAGGTAAAGAGGTTCGTGATCAGCGAAGTGCCCTGGATCATTCACCCGCAGGAATCTCTGAGCTAGCGGGTCCGCCGGCCTCGGGGGTCGATCTCCGCTGCTGCATCACGGAGCGCCTGTCGACTTCTCTCCAGAGAACCTGGTGGCCACACGTCAGATACGCCGGTTGGATACGGGTTCCGAGCGAAGATACACACGTCCTCGATTCCGGCTTCCTGATATCGGTCGAGAGTGGCCGGTGACCAGTCTGCGATTCGCACAAAGGTTGGGAATGGACCGGTGCAACCATTCTCTTCACGCAACTCCAGCAGGCGCGTACGCATCCTGACGGCGTTCTCGAGATCAGGCGTGCCAGAAACGAACCATCCATCGCCAAGAAGCGTGGCTCGCCGGAGAGCCCGTTCCGTATTGCCTCCGAAGAAGATAGGGACATCGATGGATACAGGCGTTAGTTGGACCTTTCCAGCAATCGCGAAAAAGCGGCCGACGTGGTCGAATGGACCGCCAGCTAGGGCAAGCCGAAGCACCTCGACACACTCATCGAGGAGAGGAAGTCGCTCCTCAAAGTTCAGGCCGAACGCGGCGAATTCCTCGGCTAACCAACCGCTCCCGACTCCGAGAATCAGCCTCCCGCCAGCCAGGTCGTGCAAGGTGGCGAGGGATCGGGCTGTCAGCAACGGATGCCTGAACCCCGGAAGATAGATCCCAGTCGCGAGCCGCAGCGAAGAAGTCCGGGCAGCAATAGCTGCGAATGTCACGAGGGGATCGACGAGCGGTGTATCAGGCTCAATTACAGGAGTGGTTCGACGAAACTGGCCCGGCTCGTCTTCATTAGGATGCGGCGAGTCGTACTCGACAGGAAGGACCAGGTGCTCTCCGAGCCAGAGGCTGTCGAAACCCTCTTCGTCAGCAGCGATCGCGAGATTCAGGAGATCGCTTGCGGTGAGTCCGAAGGCACAGATTCCGATCCGCATGACGGCTAGCAAACTTGACGAAGTCAGCTGTGTCAAGTACTTTTGTCGGATATCTAACCATCGGATCATCTAATATCAGACAGGTTCAGCACCGACTACGGACACGAGAGCCTCCCCCAAAACCCAGCTCTTCCGTACAATTCGACGGACCGGTGAACGATCATGGACGCAGCTCTATTTGGTGCCATGCCGGGTCGACATCCACGACTGCAGCACGCCTTTCTTGGGTGGACCCACCTCTAGGAGATCATTATGAGCCAAGGACCCCTGGACGGTATTCGTGTGCTCGAGGTGACGATCTACCTATTCACGTCCTCGACCGGAGCCGTTCTCGCGGACTGGGGTGCAGATGTGTTGAAGGTGGAGAATGCAGCGTTCGGAGATCCTTGTCGTTATACGGCGGCATGGGGCATCTCGTCGGATGTCGACGGACTGAACTACCTTTGGGAACTGTCGAACCGCGGGAAGAAGAGTGTCGGCGTCGACATCTCGGCCCCCGGGGGTCGTGAGATTCTTCTCAAGCTCGCGGAACAGAGCGACGTCTTCCTGACGAACTTCCTTCCAGGCGCACGTAAGCGTCTCGGTATTGATGTCGACGATGTGCGGGCCAAAAATCCCGAGATCATCTACGCACGAGGAAGCGCCGTGGGACCGCTAGGGCCTGAGGCACACAACGGAGGGTTCGACGGAGTCACCTATTGGGCGCGGTCAGGTGCAGCCGCGTCCGCTCCCCGCGACCTGGACGGCTGGGTTCCGGCAATGCCTGGGCCGGGGTTCGGTGACATGCAAGCTGGAATGGCACTTGCGGGGGGCATAGCCGCCGCACTGCTTCAACGGGAGCGGACAGGCAACGGTGCCGTAGTCGACACATCTCTCCTCTCTGCTGGGCTTTGGGCGATGCAGCCTGGGATCGCTGGCACGAGCCTTGTTCACACCGCTGAGCTTGACCCACAACGTCACTACTCATCGAGCAACCCGTTAACAACGATGTACCGGACACGTGATGATCGGTTTATCATGCTTGGATTACTCCAAGGTGATCGCTACTGGCCCGAATTCTGTGTGGCTGTCGATCGAACTGACTGGCTCGCAGACGAACGCTTCGCAAATTCGGAGTCTCGTGACGATAACAAGCTCGCATGCATCGAGATGTTGGATCAGCTGTTCTCGACACGGACGCTTGCTGATTGGCAGGATGTATTCGCCGATCAGGAGTTCCAATGGGATGTCGTTCGCTTCCCTGGAGAGGTGCTCGAGGATCCACAAGTTAGAGCGAACGGATACGTCCAGACCGTTACGCATCCATGCGGAACGTCGATCCGTCTCACCGCCTCTCCTACGCAGTTCGATGAGGTCGTGGTTCCCTTGAAGTCGGCCCCCCTTCACGGGGAGAACACGGATGAAGTGCTGAAGGCAGCTGGGATACAGCCGTCGCGGATCGACCTACTCCGAACGGACGGCGTCATCGCTAAGCGTCCTTGATCCAGTAGTTCACTCTAGGTCCATCCACCTTACGAAGGTGGGGTACGGAAGGCTCGGGTGCGACACCCCATGGCTTAGCTTCCTCACGGTAGCGACGAGCCTGGCCCGCCGGTCCCATCAGGCTGGAGGTCAGGGCCACTGCTTCCCTGAACTTCGAGCCGATCGGATATCAATGGGGCAGCCTTTTGAGCTTCCGGGCCAAAGAGAGTCGAAGCCGCCGAGGCAACACTATGTTCGGCTTCCATATTGTCGACGCGGCGACTAATATGGACATTTCGTTAACAGGAGGCATGCAGCCATGGCTTGGGACTTCAGCACGGAGCCTGGGTTCCAGAAGGAACTCGACTGGATTGAGGAGTTCACGCGACAGGAGATCGAGCCGCTCGACTACGTCCTTCCAAACCCCTACGACATCCAGGATCCCGTCCGCCGGACGCTTATCCCGCCGCTCCAACAAGAAGTCCGGGAGAGACAACTATGGGCACTGCATCTTCGACCCGAACTGGGGGGTCAGGGATATGGCCAACTTCAAATGGCCCTCGTGAACGAGATAATTGGCCGAACCAATGCCGGCCCTATCGTCTTCGGTAGCCAGGCACCAGATTCCGGAAATGCCGAAATTCTCGCGAAGTACGGCACTAAAGAGCAGAAGAAGCGGTTTCTCGAACCACTCCTCGAAAACCAGATTGTCTCCTGCTTCTCGATGACCGAGCCGCAAGGTGGCTCGGACCCGAAGCAATTCACACTTCGCGCCGAACTCGACGGCGACTCCTGGGTCTTGAACGGCGAGAAGTGGTTTTCGTCGAACGCAAGACTGGCGACGTTCTTCATTACGATGGCAGTGACAGACCCTGACGCCGCACCCTACAACCGCCTGTCGGCATTCCTTGTCCCCGCCGACACCCGAGGTGTCGACATCGTTCGTAACGTTAGCGTAGGCAACGAGCACGGACCCGATGCGGGGTCTCACGCCTACATTCGCTACGAGGACGCTCGCCTGCCAAGAGAAAATCTCCTGGGAGGTCGCGGTGATGGGTTCGTAGTCGCTCAAACGCGATTGGGCGGCGGACGGATGCACCATGCCATGCGGGCTGTCGGCCTGATGAAGCGAGCCATGGAGATGATGGGCGAGCGGGCCCTTTCGCGCATGACGCAGGGCGAAGTTCTCGCCAACAAGCAGCTTGTGCAAGAGAAGGTCGCCCGCTCGTGGATGGAGATCGAGGCGTTCCGACTTCTAGTCCTTCAAACCGCCTGGAAAATTGACCAGGCGGACGACTACCTGCAGGTGCGAAGGGACATTGCCGCCGTAAAAGCAATGATGCCGGAGGTTGTCCACAACGTCGCCTCCCGCACTTTGCAAGTTCACGGTTCGATCGGACTATCGAACGAGATGACCATCACGGACCTCGTACTCGAAAGTTATCACTTGGGGATCGCTGACGGACCTACGGAAGTTCATCTCATCACCCTCGCCCGTGAGGTGCTGCGCGACTACGAACCGACCAAGGACTTGTTTCCTACCTACCACGTCCCAAAACTTCGCGAGCATGCAATTGCAAAGTACGCAGATGCGATCGCAAATGCTGGCGGCCGATAGCCTCGCATGACGTCGTTCGTTCGATCACAGATGACCAAGAAACGCTAAGAAGAAGAGACAATTGATGAATACATTACGCGCAGAGGACACGGCGCACATGAAGGACAAGGTGGTCGTTGTTACTGGCTCAACGCGAGGGATCGGGAAGGCGATGGCGATCCACTTCGGAGCGCAAGGCGCTCGCGTCTGCATTACCGGCCGATCGGTCGATCGCGGCGAACGAGTAGCGGAAGCCATCAGATCGGCGGGCGGCGTGACTACATTTATCCGGTGCGATGTAAGCCTTGAGGAAGAGGTAGCGGCGCTGTACGACGAAGTGACTTGTCTATATGGAACTGTGGACGCAGTTATCAACAACGCAGCCGCCACCGATGTCGCAACTCGTGATAGTCCCCTCCTTACGCAAACAACAGAGGATTTCGACTATTTCATTCGATCTTGTCTATACAGCGTCTTCTGGTCGTTCAAGTACGGCATACCGGCAATGGGCGAGGCTGGCGGGGCGTTTGTATCTATCTCATCGATTGCCGCGGAGGCGGTGACGAGAGGCCTCGGAAGCTATGCAGCCGCCAAGGCTGCAGCCGCGACACTGTCGCGACAAATTGCAGTCGAATACGGGGACCAAGGAATTCGGGCAAACGTCTTGACCTTGGGGTTCGTCGAGACAAATGCATCCGCACGGCTGCTTGACGATCCCGAAATTGGTCATCGCATACGGGCAGCAACAGGTGGTCGTCCTCCAACATCACTGGACGTTGCTCGAGCGGTCGCGTTTCTAGCATCCGATAGCGCCTACGGGTTCAACGGCGCGAATCTCGTGCTCGATCGCGGAATGATGGCGCTGTCACCGCATCAGACCGCAGCATCGAGTGTCTGACGAGGTCCCCAGATACAGGTATACCGGCCCCTACATCGCACTGTCTAGGAGGCTCGGCAGCTCTGAGCGGCAGAGCTTGAGACAGTCCGCCGGGTCCCAAGCTTGCCCCCCCTCTTCCGACGGCCCGAACAGCCAGGATGCACCAACTCCATGTCCTATTCGTGCAGCACTTTGGGATGAGGAGGCTGTCATGACAGCCCACGATTGTTAGGGTTAGTAACAATCGGTATAAGGTTGTGATATGGACAATCGGATATGCGAGGGTCGTGCTTGTATCGTTACAGGTGGCGGTCGAGGTATCGGGCGTGAGCACGCCCTCGCGCTCGCAAGGGCGGGTGCGTCGGTCGTTGTGAACGACCTTGGATCGACAAAGGATGGAAGCGGGGGCGACGTCGGTCCTGCGCAAGCAGTGGTCGACGAGATCGTCGCCTCGGGTGGTCATGCGATTGTCAACACCGATGACGTCAGCAGTTTTGCCGGTGCCGAAGGCATTGTCGCGCAGGCAATCGAGGTCTTCGGACGTCTAGACGTGTTGGTAAACAACGCGGGCATTCTAAGGGACCGCATGTTGGTTTCGATGACAGAAGACGAGTGGGATGCCGTTATCCGCGTGCACTTGAAAGGGACGTTCGCTCCCTCTCACTTCGCTGCGGCCCACTGGCGCGAGAGGACGAAGAGCGGCGAGACGAACACCGCTCGTATCATCAACACAACCTCGATCTCCGGGCTGTATGCGAATCCGGGCCAAGGTAACTACGGCGCAGCCAAGGCTGGTATCGCAAGTTTCACACAGATTGCAGCCCAGGAGTTGGCTCGGTATGGCGTCACGGTTAACGCCGTGGCTCCCGGTGCCCGGACCCGGATGACCGAGGACCTTCTCGACCCTGATGTTGCCCTGAAGTATGCGCCGCATTGGGTCGCGCCAGTCGTCACCTGGTTGGCCTCCGAGGGCTCCGCCGACGTTACGGGACAGGTAATCGAGTCGTCGGGTTTGGTGTTCGGAATCGCCGAAGGCTGGCGACGGGGGCCACACACCCGGGATGTACCAACCAACCCGAACGAGGTGGAACCGGTCCTGCGGAGACTACTCAGTGACGTCGAGCCACGGACAACCTTTGCCGAGGTGGCCGATGGCTGACATAGCGTTGCAGCGCAAGTGCGCCGTCCCGCTCGTGGCGAAGATGTCGGCAGACGGATTGGATGAACCTGGTCGCTCTGGCCATCGAGCTGGGCATCGCCCTGGTCTACGTGCTCGGCGTCGTTCGACTAGCTCGTCGTGGTCGCCACTGGTCGCCGTGGCGCACCGCGTCCTTCATGCTCGGGACGTTGGCCGTCGTGGCCGCCATCCAGTCCGGATTGGCCTCCTACGACGATTCGGTCTTCCAGTGCCACGTCATCCAGCACTTGCTGCTAATGAACGTCGCCCTCATCTTCTACGCTCTGGGCGCCCCCGTGACCCTGGCCCTCCAGGCATCGGAGCGCCAAACCCAACGGCGGCTGTTGAAGGTGCTGCACAGCAAGGCGGTGGAGTTCATTACCCACCCGCTGCTCGTCGCCATCAACTTCGCCGGCACCCTGTTGATCTTCTTCCTCAGCCCCTTCTACCAATTCTCCCTCGAGCACCCGCTGATTCACGAGCTCACCCACCTGCATTTCCTGGTCTCAGGAATCCTCTACTGGTGGCTCGTCGTTGGTGTGGACCCGTCTCGGTGGCGGTTGTCCTTTCCGGCCAAGCTCGGATACCTGGCCGTCGGCATCCCAACCACCACCATCTTGGGGTTGGCCCTCACCCAAAGCAGGTCTTCGATCGCCCCGCTCTTCCACTCCGTTTCCGACACCCATGCCGGAGGCGCCATCCTCTGGATCGTCGGCGAGCTCTTCACGTTGGGGGCGATGGCCATCGTCGTAGTCCAGTGGATGGCGGTTGACAGGCGAGAGGCGATCCGAGGAGATCGTCAAGCCGATGCAGCCGAACAGGCTGCTCAAACTTCTGCCGGCAGTGAGGTCTCGACCTCGGCCGCGCCAACTCGGGTCGTTGTCATCGACGGACGGCTGGTGCCGGTCACCGATGACGATCTCTGAGTCGGGGCAAAACCGTGCAGGGTGTCATGCCAATTTCGGCTCGTCCTACCTGGTCAGCCGGATGGCTGTTAAATCCAATGACTTGACTTCCCGCCCCGGCCAGACTTGGCCAATGGTCATTCGAGTCATTGTCTTACTCAGCCGGCAGCTCTTCCGGCTCCTTCTCCTCTGTTGTCGGACCAGTCGGTCTAAGGACATCGAGCTGCTCGTCCTCCGTCAAGAAGTGGTCATCCTCCGCCGTCAGGTGAACCGCCCACAGGTAAAGCCTGAAGAACGGATGGTGCTGGCCGTTCTCCAACGACTACGGCCAGTGTGGGAACGGACTTCATCGCTGGTGACACCAGACACGCTCCGCCGCTGGCATCGAGAGCTCATCCGGCGGAAATGGACCCAGCCCCATCGGGTAACCCCGAAGAGGGCGGTGTCCCAACAGACCCAGCTCCTGGTGTGGCGGATGTCCAAGGAGAATCCGTTGTGGGGCTACCAGCGCATCCAGGGCGAGCTGCTCAAGGTGGGCATCCAGATCTCGGCATCGAGCATCCGCCGGGTCATCGCTCCCAAACGAAGGCCTGGCCCAAAGCGAGACACCTGGAGCAACTTTATGCGAACCCAGGCCGCGTCGATCGTCGCTTGTGACCTGTTCACGGTGGAGACGGTGCGCATGAAGACCCTCCATGTCCTGTTCTTCATCGACCTCCACACGCGAAGGGTCCTAATCGAAGGGGTCACCGATGGCGCGACGAACGTGAAGTGGTGTACCCAGATCGCCCGCAACCTGTCCGAGGCCCGAGAGGCCCGTTCGACGCCATTGCGTTTCCTCGTCGACGATCGAGATTATCGATTCGGGGAGCCGTTCGATGAAGTGTTCAAAGCGGAAGGCGTTGAGATCATTCGCACCCCGTGGCGAGCCCCGAGGGCAAATGCCTACGCCGAGCGCTTCGTCCGGACCGTTCGCACCGAGTGCCTCGACAGAATCTTTGTGCTCAGCGAACGCCACCTCGAGTCAGTATTGAAGACCTACATCAACCATTACAACCGGGAGCGACCCCACCGAGGCCTCGACCTTCGAATACCCGAGGGCGGACCACCACTCAGCCTCACAGATGCCACTGGGTCGGTCGTGCGCCGCGATCGCCTCGGTGGCCTTATCCACGAATACCATCGGAAGGCCGCGTAGGCCTCTCCACGAATACCGCCATTGCGGCGCTCGACACGGCGCAAATCGGAATCCGGGGGTCTATCGAAGCGCGCCCCGTCTTCTTTGAGTCTCCACGACAGGCCATTCGCCGATTTCGAGTACATACTCCTGAGGCCATTCTGCGCAGTCGGTGACCGATCACCGGATGACACCCTTCAGGTGCGATTGTGGTACGACGACCCCTGAAGGCGCGCCATGAGGGGCCGATTTCCACCCCTCTCAATGCCCTGACCTGGTATTTCGCTTGGAGCGGACGACGGGATTCGAACCCGCGACCCCAACCTTGGCAAGGTTGTGCTCTACCAGCTGAGCCACGTCCGCGTAGGGTCACCACTGTAGCAGCCAGTCCCTTCCCCACCTGATGGGGAAGCAACGACCCAGCTAGTCCGGTACATCCTCGTGCCACCACGGCACCGGTCGGTCCCGCCGGTTCGCCTCCTTCAGGAGTGAGTCGAGGGCATCCCGAAGGCCGCTGGCCACCAGACCCACATCGGGCAGCAGGTCCCAGCAGGCGTTGATCCCGAAGTACATCGACCCCGAATACGAAAAGGCGGTGACGTTCACCCCGACCCCTTCGATCACGGGGCCCAACGGGTACATGGCCACGAGCCGGCTCCCAGCCAGATAGAGCGGCAGGCCCGGGCCCGGGATGTTCGACACGATGGCGTTGAACATCGGAGGCAGATGGTCGAAGGCCCGCAGGTTGCTCACCAGTCTCGAGGCCCGCGTGGCGATGGCCGGGGCCAGCGACTGGGCCCAGCCGGCGAACACGTCGGAGCCGACCACCGCCTGTTGCACCTTGGCCGATGCCGCCCCTTCGCTGATCAGCCGAAGCCGCGCGGCCGGGTCCTCGACGCTCGTGGCCAACGAGACCAGCATGGCCGAGACTCGGTTGCCCAGCGCGCCACGCTCCTCCTCGACGCGCACCGACACCGGGACCATGGCCACGAGCGACGAGCTCAACGATTCCCCCCGGTCGCGAAAGAAGTCCCGGAACGTGCCTGCCACCATGGCCAGGACCACGTCGTTGGCTGTGCCTCCCAACACGTCGCTCACCCGTTTCACCTCGGCCAGTGGCACTTCGGTGAAGGCCACTCGACGATGGGGCGAGATGGCCCGATTGATCGATGTCCTCGGAGCTTCGAACGGAGATGGTGGCAGTTCCGCCGGGATCGACCGATTGTGGCTGGCCAGCCTCCGCACCGATTGCACGGTCCGGCCGACCGTTTGCGCTACCACCTCAGTCTGCCCGGCCAGGTTCCCGATGACGCTCCGGACCTGGTCGATCTCGCCGGGGACCGGGTCGGGCGCCCAGGCCTCGGTCGGTGCTGGCACCGGTCGGCCCTCCTCGGACAGGTCGAAGAAGTTGGCCAGGACCTCGGCGCCCGAGACCCCGTCGATGATGGCGTGATGGACCTTGGCCACCATGGCCACGTGCCCGTGCTCCAGCCCTTCGATGACCGTGAACTCCCACAGTGGCCGGTGGCGGTCGAGTGGCCGGCCCACCAGTTCCCCGACCAGGGCCGCCAGTTCCTCGGGGCCGCCGGGGTGCGGCAGGCTCGCTCGGCGCACGTGGTAGTCGAGATCGAAGTCGGGGTCGTCGACCAGCGAGGGGTGCAACAGCCCGAAGGGCACGGTGCACAGACGTTGACGGAACGGCACGACCAGGTGCAGCCGCTCGGCCACCGCATCCCTGATCCGCCGGAAGCTGACCCCCGGTGGCCCTCCCGATGCGTCGAGGACCAGCACCCCGGCGATGTGCAGGTGGGTGGTGGGCGACTCGAGGGCCACGAACGCCCCGTCGAGACCCCGCATCCGCCGCATGGTCACGGTCGATCGCCGACCTAGCGACCCGTCGACCCGAAGCCGCCGAGACCGCGTTCGCTCGGCGGCAGCTCGGTCACTTCGACGAAGTCCGCCGTGTCCACCCGCTGGATCACCAATTGGGCGATGCGGTCCCCCCGCTGAATCTCGTAGGCGGACTCGGGATCCGTGTTGACCAGGAGAACGGCCAGCTCGTCCCGGTAGCCCGAGTCGATCAGCCCCGGCGTGTTGAGACAGGTCACCCCGTGGCGCATGGCCAGCCCGCTCCGGGGCTGGACGAACCCGGCGTACCCCAAGGGTATGGCCACGGCGATGCCGGTCGGCACGACCGCCCGGCCGCCTCCGGGAGCGAGGGTCACCCCCGTCCGGGCCACCAGGTCGGCCCCGGCGTCCCCGGGTGTGGCATAACCGGGGAGCGGGAGTCCGGGGTCGAGCCGGACCACCGGCAATCTCAGAGAGCCCCCGGGGCCCTCGATCGGATCAACTACGTCGACCTTTCCTGCCAAAGTCCTGCTCCTCGTGCTTCGCTTCCCGTCGACGCTACTGCGGCGGCCAACCCATGTCCCGAGGGCGGCCACGGCCCTGGGGGCCAGCCACCCGGGCGGGCGTGCCACTTGGAGTGGGTGAATACACCCGATAGCGTCCCCTTCGTGCTGGTGTGGATGGACCTGGAGATGACCGGCCTCGACCCTGGGCGCCACGCCATCGTCGAGATCGCCACCCTGATCACTGACGACGATCTGACCATCGTGGCCGAGGGCCCTGACCTGGTCGTGGCCACGCCGGCGGCGAAGCTGGCCGAGATGGACGACTTCGTCCGGAACATGCACACCTCGAGTGGGCTGCTGAAAGAGATCGAGGCGTCGACGCTCACGTTGGCCGACGCCGGGGCCACCACGCTGGCCTTCATCCAAGAGCATGTGCCCAAGGCCCGAACGGTCCCGCTGGCCGGCAACTCGATCGGGACCGACCGCAGGTTCCTAGCCGCCTATCTGCCCGCCATCGAGGAGTACCTCCACTACCGGTCGGTCGACGTCTCCACCGTGAAGGAGCTCTGCCGCCGCTGGTACCCCGGCGTGCTCAAGTCGGCCCCGGTCAAGGCGGGCGACCACCGGGCCATGGGCGACATCAAAGAGAGCGTGGCCGAACTCGCCTTCTACCGCGCCAACGTGTTCCGGCCACCGACCAGCCCGGCCACCCAAGCGCAGCCCACCGAAGCCCCGGCTCCGGCCACCAAGAAGGCGGCGGGGGACTCGGCCCCTCTGGCCCGACCCGACGGGCAAGATGGAGAGCCATGACCGAGACCGCCGAGGAACCAGCGCCCGATCCCGCCCCCATGACCCTCAGCCAGGCCAGCGCCACGCTGACCGCTCCCGGGCAGCTCTTCGAGATGGACGAGCTCGAGATCCGGGGCGTGCCCACGCGGATCTGGAAGAACGCCCCGAACAGCCTGCGCACCGTGCTCGAGCTCTCCGCCGCCCACGGTGACAAGGACTTCATCGTCTACGAGGACGAACGGATCACCTTCGCCCAGCACTTCGCCATGGCCGCCGCGCTGGCCCGGCAGTTGGAGGCGCGGTTCGGGGTGAACAAGGGCGACCGGGTGGCCATCGCTATGCGCAATCTCCCCGAGTGGATCATCGCCTTCTGGGCGTCGGTCGTGACCGGAGCCGTGGTGGTGCCGTTGAACGCCTGGTGGACCGGGCCCGAGCTGGCCTATGGGCTGCGCGACTCGGGCACGTCGGTGGTGTTCGTGGACGAGGAGCGCGCCGCCCGGCTGCGAACGCACCTCCACGACCTGCCCGACCTCGGGACCATGGTGGTGGCCTCGGAGACGAGGGACGCGGGCGTGTCCGCCCGCCCCGACCCGGCGCCGGAGATCGAGGTGCCCGAGCGCATCACGGTGGCCGCCTTCGCCGACGCCATGGGAGAGGTCGACAGCCAGCAGAGCCTCCCCGAGGTCGACCTGCACCCTGATGACGACGCCACCATCTTCTACACCTCCGGTACCACCGGAAAGCCCAAGGGAGCGGTGGGCACCCATCGCAACACCTGCTCCAACCTCATGAACCTGTTCTTCATCGCCACCCAGGGCCAGCTCCGCCGCAGCGGTTCTCCCGGCGATGTCGGATCGGGCCGGCAGAACGCCAACCTGTTGTCGGTGCCGCTCTTCCACGCCACCGGCTGCCACGCCGTGCTCATCACCAACACTGCGGCCGGCGGGAAACTGGTCATGATGCACCACTTCGACCCCGAACGGGCTCTCGAGCTCATCGAGCGGGAGAAGATCAGCCTCTTCGGTGGGGTCCCGGCCATGGTCATGCAGATCATCGACTCGCCCGACTTCGCCCAGCGGGACACCTCCTCGGTACGGAGCATCTCCTACGGCGGGGCCCCGGCCCCGCCGGACCTGGTCCGCCGGATCAAGGAGCACTTTCCGGTCGGCGCGCCTTCCAACGGGTACGGGCTGACCGAGACGTCGGCCATGAGCACCATGAACGCCGGTGATGACTACGTCCGCAAGCCAGACAGCGTTGGTCCCCCGGTCCCGGTGTGTGACGTCGCCGTGGTCCCCGAGGACTACGAGGGGGCCGAGCCTCCCCTGGGCCAGGCCCCCGACCCCGACCGGACCGGTGAGCTGTGGATCAAGGGCCCGAACGTGGTCCGAGGCTACTGGCACCGGGACGAGGACACCGCCCAGTCCTTCACCGTCGGCTGGCTGCACACCGGGGACGTGGCCCGGATCGACGAGGAGGGGTTCGTCCACATCGTGGACCGGACCAAGGACATGATCATCCGCGGCGGCGAGAACGTCTACTGCGTAGAGGTGGAGGCCGCCCTCTACGCCCATCCGGCCGTGGCCGATTGTGCCGTCATCGGGGTCCCCCATCCCGTACTGGGCGAAGAAGTCGGTGCCGTGATCGTGCTCCACCCCGGCCATGAGGTGGCGGCGGACGAGCTGACCCGCTTCGTGGGTGAGCGCCTAGCCGCATTCAACGTGCCCACCCGGTACTGGTTCCGGAGCCAGCCCCTACCACGCAATCCGGCCGGCAAGGTGCTGAAGCGCCAGCTCCGCGACGAGCTCCTGGGCGAGAAGCCGGCGGGGGCCGAGACCTAGCCCGGGTCTCAGGGCAGGGCGCCGTTGCTCGTCCAGTGAGCGATCCAAAGTTCCCCGACTAGCTCACTTCGAGTCGAAGGCCGTTACCGACCACTTACAGTGACCATTTGTCGGCCTACCAGCCTGATGCACAAGTCCGTCGATGTACGGCGCGTGGGCGATCGGATGTGTTCCATTTGCCCGCGTTTTCGGCGAAATTGATCGATCACACTCAACGGTGTCCCGGCAATTCGCCGAAACGCGGGGCGAAACAAGTGGCCGGGAGAAACCCCGCCACGAGATGCCAACCACTGGTTTCCCTCACGCACAGTGGCAAACTGAAGCCGACTCTAAGCCCCGACAAGACCCGCACCCTTGGCCCAGCCCAGCGGTCGACCCAACGCGCCGGCAGTCAGCCCGACGACCGCATCCGCCGATCGGGTCAGCAGGGTTCAACCGCCAGCGAGAACGTCCCGGGTAGCGTCTACGTCCCGGCGCATCTGGGCCACCAGCTCGTCGACCGAGTCGAAGCGCACTTCGGCGCGACGGACCTGGTCGACGAACGAGACCCGGGCCTCCTCGCCGTAGAGGTCGCCCTCGAAGTCCAAGAGGAAGGCCTCGACCAAGAGGCGGCCCTCGTCCCCGTAAAAGGTCGGGCGGGTGCCGACCGAGATGGCCGCGGCCCACCGCGTGCCCCCGGGGCGCTCGTACCAGCCGGCGTAGACACCGACCGCAGGGATGGCGATCCCGGCTGGGATCTCCACATTGGCGGTGGGGAAGCCCAGGTCGGCCCCGCCGCGGGCATCGCCGTGCACGACCCTGCCCCGCACCTGGTGGGGACGGCCCAGCAGAACAGCGGCCTCGGCCACCCGGCCCTCGGCCACCAAGGAGCGGATGCGGGTGGACGAGATGGGCACCGCCCCGAGCCCGGCGCTGCCCGCCGTGGCCAGCGACATCCCCTCGACGGTGAAGCCGCCCTCGACCCCCATCTCCTTGAGAAGGCCCACGTTCCCCTTTCTCCCGTGCCCGAAGTGGAAGTCCTCCCCAACCACGACGAGCTTGGCGGCGACCGCGCCGATCAGGATCTCGGAGACGAAGTCCTCGGCCGACTCGTTGGCCCGTTCCTCGTCGAAGGGGACCACCACCGTTCGGTCCACCCCGGCCCCGTCCAGTAGCTCGAGCTTCTGGGCCAAGTCGCAGAGCAGCAATGGCGCCGAGTCGGGCCGGACCACGGTGGCGGGGTGACGGTCGAAGGTGACGACCACCGTGGCCAACCCCCGTCGCTCTGCACGGGTTCGTAGGTCGGCCAGCAGGGCCTGGTGCCCGATGTGGACGCCGTCGTAGGCGCCGATGGTGATCGCCGACCCTCCGGCGGGGGGCACGCTCGCGGTCGGGTCGGTGACGATCTTCATCAGGCGTCGAGGTTACCGGTCGTGCGGGCGACCGCCGGGAGCGGTGTCATCCTGCGGCCACCAACACGACGGCCGGGCGGATGCGGTCGGTGTCGGTCGCCTCGTAGACGGCCAGGAGCGCTCCACCGTGGTCGACCAGGCCCCAGGGGCCGTCCCCGCTCACCCCAACCGGTATCCGGTCGAGGGCCAGGCCCCGGGTGATCAGCCTGGCCACCTCGCTGCTCACCTCGACCTGCTCCACGTCCCGGAGGCCCTGGGCCGGGGTGAGGACGACGGCCGGGCTCAGCTCGGCGACCGGACGGGCATCATCGACCGAGAACGAGCCGATCCGGGTCCGCCGGAGGTTGCGGAGATGGGCGCCACCACCGAGCAGGGTCCCGAGATCGGCGGCCAGAGCCCGCACGTAGGTCCCAGAGGAGCACTCCGCTTCGATGCGGAACACCCCGCTGCTGGCCGTCGGCTGCACCTCGAGACGGTAGACGGTGACCGTACGGGGGGCCCGCTCCACGTCGATGCCCTGACGGGCCAGGGTGTGCAGCCGCTTCCCATCCACCTTGACCGCGGAGACCATCGGCGGGACCTGCTCGATCTCACCGATCAGCCCGGCCGCCGCCGCCCGCACGTCGGGCAGGGTGACTGCGCTCATATCCCAGGTCCCCACGATCTCGCCGGAGGCGTCGAGGGTGGATGTGGCCGTGCCCAGCACCACCTCGGCGACATACGTTTTGGGCAGGGCGGTGAGGAATCGGAGGAGCCTGGTCATGCGGCCGAGGCCAACCAAGAGCACGCCGGTGGCGTCGGGGTCGAGGGTGCCGGCGTGTCCCACCCGGCGCTGCCCGAAGATCCGACGGCACCTGGCCACGACGTCGTGCGACGTCCACTGCGGCTCCTTGTCCACCACGACCAGGCCGGTCAGTCCGTCTGCGCTCACCGGTCCGGCTGGTCCTCATCGGCGCCAGCGTCGCGTCGCTGCTCCAGCTGGTGGATCCGGCGGAGCACATCCTCCACCCGGTCGCCGGCGACCACGGCCGGATCGAGCTCGAAGGCCAGCAGCGGCGTCCGCTTCATCCGCACCTGGCGCCCCATCGACCGCTGCAGGGCCACTCGCCGCTCGGCCAGGGCCTCCGCCGCGTCGTCGGACATCGAACTCAGGTACACCCGGGCTGTGCGCAGGTCGGGTGCCGTGTCCACCGCGGTGATGGTCACCAGGCGCAGACGCTCGTCGGCATCAGCCAGGCGCTCGAGCTCCTCCGCCAGGACCTGGCGGAGGACCTGGTTGACCCGGAGCGACCTCGCGTAGGGGGCCGTACCTCGGTTGTCATGGCGGCGACCAGGCATCAGCTTCTCCGGTCCGGGCCCGACGGCCCGGCTCGATGGTCTCCCGGAACCGGTCAGGTCCGGGGGATCTCGCGCTCTTCGTAGGTCTCGATGACGTCGCCCTGCTTCAGGTCCTGGTAGTCGGAAAGCCCGATGCCGCACTCGAACCCGGCGGACACCTCCCGGGCATCGTCCTTGAACCGGCGCAGGGACGTGATCGAGCCCTTCCAGATGACGACACCCTCCCGGAGGAAGCGCACCTTGGACCCGCGGGTGATGACGCCCTCTCGCACGTAGCACCCGGCGATGGCCCCGACCCTCGGCACCCGGAAGACCTCGCGAACCTCGGCCTCACCGGTCACGACCTCCTCGAAGACGGGGGCCAGGAGGCCGAGCATGGCCGCCTGGATGTCCTCGAGCAGGTTGTAGATGATCTCGTAGGTCCGGATCTCGACGTTGGACTTCTCCGCCTGCTCGCGGGCCCGGCGGTCAGGACGGACGTTGAAGCCGATGATGGTGGCGTTCGACGCCTGGGCCGTCTGCACGTCGTTCTCGGTGATCCCGCCTACGCCTCGCTGGACGAAGCTCAGCTTGACGTCGTCGCGCTCGAGCTTCCGCAGGCTCTCGGTGATCGCCTCCAGCGAGCCCTGGACGTCGGCCTTGAGGATGATGTTCAGGGTGGCCGTTTCGCCCCGTTGGATCTGCTCGAATAGGTCCTCCAGCTTGGCCCCGCCCAGCGCCGACGCGGCCGCAGGCACGTGTCCGGCCACCCGGTAGCGGTGAGCGCGGGCTTCGCCGATGGTGCGGGCCTGGGACAGCTCGGGAGCGACCCGGAGCTCGTCGCCGGCATTGGGCGGCTCCGAGAACCCGAGTACCTGCACGGGTGTCGACGGCGGGGCCTCTTTGATCTGGTCGCCGTGGTCGTCGACCAGGGCCTTGACCTTGCCCCACGCTGCGCCGGCGACGATGGGGTCGCCGACGCGCAATGTGCCCCGCTCCACGATGACCGAGGCCACCGGGCCGCGGCCCACCTCGAGCTCGGCCTCGATGACGAAGCCGCGTGCGGGGCCCTCGGGGCTGGCCACCAGCTCTTCGATCTCGGCCACCAAGAGGATCTGCTCCAACAGGTCGTCGATGCCCAGGTTCTGGAGGGCCGACACCTCCACGGTGATGGTGTCGCCGCCCCAGGCCTCGGGGACCAGCCCCTGCTCGGACAGCTGCTGGAGCACCCGGTTGGGATCGGCCTCCTCCCGGTCGATCTTGTTGACGGCCACGATGATCGGCACCTCGGCCGCCCTGGCGTGGTTGATGGCCTCGATGGTCTGGGGCATCACGCCGTCGTCAGCCGCCACCACCAGGACCACGATGTCGGTGACCTCTGCCCCGCGGGCTCGCATGGCCGTGAACGCCTCGTGGCCCGGGGTGTCGATGAAGGTGATGGCGCTGCCGTTGTAGTCGACCTGGTAGGCACCGATGTGCTGGGTGATGCCGCCGGCCTCTCCGGCCACCACGTTGGCCGACCGGATGCGGTCGAGCAGGAGCGTCTTGCCGTGGTCGACATGGCCCATGACCGTGACGACGGGCGGTCGAGGGCGCAGGTCGGCCTCGTCCTCCTCCTCCTCGTCATCGTCGAAGAACTTGGCCAGCAGCTCGGCCTCCCGCTCCTCCCCAGGGTCGACCAGGCGCACGTTCGCACCCAGCTCGGCTGCGAACAGCTCGATCATGTCGTCGGTCAGCGACTGGGTGGCCGTGACCATCTCTCCTTGGAGGAGGAGGAACCGGATCACGTCCCCCGCCGACCGGTTCAGCTTTGGGCCGAGGTCGCGAGCAGTGGAGCCGCGCTCCACGATGACCTCGGTGTCGGGCACCGGGGCGGTCGAGGGCGTGTAGGCGGTGAGCTGGGTCGGCTCCAGCTCCTCGAGGTTGCGGCGACGCCGGCGGGGGCGCCGCTGGTTGGGACGACCCCGTCCCATGCCCGGGCCACCGCGACCGGGCGGGCCGCCTGGCCCACCGCCAGGGCCACCACCGCCACCGGGACGGCCGCCGGTGAACCCGCCAGCGCCGCCGGGACGGCTGCCGGTGAACCCTCCACCGCCGCTGGGACGGCCCGCAGCTCCGCCCCCGGGGCGACCGGCGTAGCCGCCACTGGGACGGCTGCTCGGACCACCCGGGCCGGGACGACCGGCTCCCGGAGGCGGGCGGCGGCCACCGGCGCCGGGAGGCGGCGGGATCGGTCGGCCGCTGACCGATCGGGGCGGACCGCCCGGTGGGGGCGGGATGGGCCTGCCCGACTGACTGGTGGGCGGTCGGGCCGGTCCGGACGTGGGCGGGGCTGGAGGGGCGGCCGGCGGTGCCGGCCGGGCCGGTGGTGCCGTCTCACGCGAGGCGGGCGGCGCCGGAGCAGCCGGCGGTGCCTGGGCCGCGGGCGCAGCGGGAGCGGCGGGCGGGGCTGCCGCCGGCGCGGCCGGGACCGCCGGAGACGCGGCGGGAGCAGCCGGGGTTGCGGCAGGAGCCTGCGGAGACCCGGCCGGAGCAGTCGGGGTCGCGGCGGGAGCCTGCGGAGACCCGGCGGGCGCCTGCGGGGCCGGAGCAGCCGCCGGAGCTGGGGCGGGGCGCTGGGCGGGGCGGGGCGGGGTCGGCGGTGCGGGCCGGGGTGCGGCCGGAGCCCCAGGGGCCGCCGGGCCGGAGCGCACCGCTGCAGGACCGGTCGACGCCGGCTGTTCGGATGAGGGTCGACTGGTGACCAGGCGGGCGCCCGAGCGCTTGATGGGCGTGACAGGCCCAGGTCCACCGAGGTCCTCGGGAGGCTCCGTGGCCGTCCCACCGGCGGCCGGGGTCGAGGCCGGGGGCGTCTCCCCGTCGGGAGTCGAAGGGGCCGGGGCGGGCTTCTCGCTGGTAGCGGCGACCTTCTTGGCCGCTGCCTTCTTCGTGGCCTTGGCCGGCGCGGCGGGCTCCTCTGGCTGCACCGGACGGCGTAGCCCCTCGCGGTCGGCCTTTCGGCGGGCGCGATCGGCTTGCGCGTCCTCGATGGACGACGAATGGCTCTTGACCCCCATCCCGAGAGAGAGGCAGAGGTCAAGGGCCTCTTTGTTGGTCAGACCGAGCTCATGGGCCAGCTCGTAGACGCGGATCTTCTTCGGCAACGGCTCCTACTGTCCTTCGTTCACTTCGCATTCGTCGACTCGCACATGCGAACCTCTATCCTCGCACATCACAGGGCCCGGTCCTCCTTCGACCCGGCCTAGAGCGGTTCGCAGCCGTTCGACCTGGTCTGGAGCAACCGGACCCCGGAGGGCCCGCACCAGCACCCCAGGGAGCAGGGCTCGCTCCACGCACGTGGTCGACGACCGGCACAACCAGGCACCTCGACCAGGCGCATCCCGTCCCACGACAACCTCGCCGTCGGGGAGACGGGCCAACCGCACCAACTGGTCCGGCGTTGCTGTGCGCCGGCAGCCGATGCAGGTACGGATGGGGGCTATGCCGGATTCTCCCCGGTCAGCGCACCTGCGCCGGACGCCGGTTCGGTCACAGGCGATGGTTCTGCTGCTGATGCCGGCCCGGGATCCGGTGCCGGTTCTGGATCCGGTGTCTCGGCTGTCTCACCGGGGGCGGCCCCGTCGGCACCTTCCGACCACTGCGAGGCAGAGAGGGCCTCGCCGCCCTCGGCGGGCTGCCAGACCATCTCGCCGGCATCGTTTTGGACCCACTCGCCCTGGGCCCACTCCTCGCCGCCGTACCCGGCCTCCTCGTCGGCCAGCTGGGTCTCGCTCTTTATGTCGATCCGCCACCCGGTGAGGCGGGCGGCCAGGCGGGCATTCTGCCCCTCCTTCCCGATCGCCAGGGACAGCTGGTAGTCGCTGACGATGACCGTGGCCGTGCCTGTCTCATCGTCGAGGCGGACCTCGCGTACCCGGGCCGGGGCCAGTGCGCTCTGGATGAGCTCGATGGGGTCGTCCGAGTAGGGGACGACATCCACCCGCTCCCCCCGGAGCTCGTTGGTCACCATGCGGACCCGGGACCCGCGGGCGCCCACACAGGCGCCGACCGGGTCGACGTTCGGATCGTTGGACCAGACGGCGATCTTGGTGCGGTGCCCGGGCTCCCGGGCCGCCGCCTTGATCTCGACTGCACCCGAGGAGATCTCGGGCACCTCGAGCTCGAAGAGCCGCTTGATCAGACCGGGATGGCTCCGGCTGACCACGATCTGGGGCCCCTTGGTCGTCTTGCGCACCTCGACGATGTAGGCCTTCAGCCGGGCGCCGTGTTCGTAGCGCTCATAGGAGACCTGTTCGGCCTGGGGCAGCAACGCCTCCACCTTGCCCAAGTCGAGCAGGGTGTAGCGGTTGTCGGTCTGCTGGACGATCCCGGTGACGATGTCTCCCTCTCGGCCGGCGTACTCCTCGTACTTGAGATCCCGTTCCACTTCGCGGATGCGCTGGAGGATGACCTGCTTGGCCGTCTGGGCGGCGATGCGGCCGAAGTCGTCCGGGGTGTCGTCCCACTCCCGGGTGACGTTGCCCTCCTCGTCGAGCTCCTGCCCGTAGACGCGGATCTCGCCCGACTCGGGATCGATGGTGACGACTGCCTCCTCGGCCGCCTCCGGGGTGCGCTTGTAGGCCGCCACCAGGGCATTGGCCAGAGCGTCGAGAAGTGCCTCGACCGAGATCCCCTTGTCGCGAGCAATCTGGCCGAGGGCATCGAGAAACTCGAAGTTCGTCTTGCTCATTGGGTGGTGACCTGCTTCCTGTTCTGCGTGGATCCGGCAGCTCTGTGCTTCGGGCTGTTCTTCGCCTTGGCTCTCGGTGTGTTCTTGGCCCCCCCGGTGGGGCGCGGGGCGGGGCCCCATTCGAAGACCGTCCGGGCCCGGTCGATGTCGGCATAGCCCAGCCGGCGGTCTCCCACCGGGTCGTCCTCGATCCGGAGCACCAGGCCCTCGTCGTCGGAGGACACCAGCGTCCCGGTCAACCTGCGATCGCCCTCGACCTGGGGACGGGTCTTGACCGTGACCTTCTCCCCGACGGCGCGGGCGAAATGGTCCGGTGTGCGCAGGGGCCGCTCCACGCCCGGGCTCGAGACCTCGAGGGTGTAGCGACCCGGGAACGGATCATGCTCGTCGAGGACATTCGAGACCGCCCGGTTGGCCTGGGTGAGAGCGTCCAGGTCGACCCCACCCTCACGGTCGACGGTGACGAGCACGACACCCGATCGGACCTCGACGTCGATCAGCTCCAGCGTGAAATCAGCCAGGACGGGCGCGAGGAGAGCGAACAGTTCTTCAGCCATCTGTGTCTCTCCTCTCTTCGGGTCGGTAGGTTCGTCATTGTCTGGTCCATGCCTGCGGGTCGGAGGGAACGACCACCGAAAACAAAAGCGTGGGCTGTCCGCCCACGCTTTTAGCGTCACTCCACTTCAACCGAACGGCAGGGGGACAGTATATCAGGACCGCCCGTTTTCTGTCTCCCGGGTCACGGGGGTTCGGCGGCCTGTTCGCGGTGCTACCTGCGACGATTCCCCACTGACCGGCTACTCCGCGGGGCCCGGACGCAGGCCCAGCAGGCCGAGAACGTCTTCGACGGCAACGTCGCGCTCGTCACCCGTCGAGCGGGTGCGCCACTCCACCACGCCTCGGGCCAGTCCCTTCGAGCCCACCACCACGTGGACGGGCAGGCCCAAGAGGTCGGCGTCGGCGAACTTGACACCCGGCGACACATCGCGGTCGTCGTAGAGCACGTCGGCACCGGCGTCGGACAGCTCCCGGTAGAGCCGGTCGGCCGCCTCGGCCACCGCGGGGGACCGCCCCGCTCCCAGGGCGAGGAGGTGGACGTCGAAGGGCGCCACCACGGCCGGCCAGGCCAGTCCCTTGTCGTCGTGGAACTCCTCGGCCACCACGGCCAGCAACCGGCTGACCCCCATCCCGAAGCAGCCCATGGAGAACGGCACCTCGGCACCGGCCTCGTCGACCACGGTGCCACCCGGCATGACGTCGGAGTACTTGGTCCCCAGCTGAAAGGTGTGGGCGGCCTCCACCGACCGCACCAGCTCCACCGGCTCACCGCACCGGGGGCAGGGGTCCCCGGTGGTCACCTCGACGTAGGAGCCCCACCGGTCGACGGCAAAGTCCCGGCCCAGGACGACCCCGGTGGCGTGGTGATCGGCCCGGTTGGCGCCGGCGATCCAGCTGCCGGGCCGATGGACACCAAGGTCGGCCACCACCGAGACCCCATCGCCCTGGTGCCCCATCGGTCCGAGGAACCCCTTTTCCAGGCTGGGATGGGCGGCGAAGTCGGCCGCCTCGAAGAGACGCCAGCCCGACGGAAGGCGCGCCTCGCGGTCACCGGGGACGACCAGGACGACGGGGGCCCCGGTGTCGTCCACGACGGCGAGGCTCTTCAGCACGTCCCCGGCAGCGACATCCAGGTCGGCGAAGTGCTCGACCACCTCGTCCACGCTGGTACGGCCGGGGGTGTGGTGCTCGGCCATGGGTGGGGCGCCGCCGGGTTGGGTCTGCTCGGCGGCCGCGGGCCCGGGTTGGGTCTGCTCGCCGGCCGCGGGGCCCACGCCGCCCCGCTCGGCCGCCTCGACGTTGGCTGCGTAGCCACACGACGGGCAGCGCACGAAGAAGTCCTCGCCCACGGCGGAGGGGACCATGAACTCGTGGTTGACTTCCCCGCCGATCGCCCCGGACTGGGCCTCCACCGGCGTGGCGCTAAGGCCGAGCCGCTCGAAGATCCGGACGTAGGCGTCGTAGATCACCCGGTAGGAGGCCTGCATGGCCTGCTTGTCCACGTCGAACGAGTAGGCGTCGCACATGATCAGCTCGCGGGTGCGCAGGAGCCCGAACCGGGGCCGGGCCTCGTCCCGGAACTTCACCTGGATCTGGTAGATGGTCAGGGGCAGTTGCCGGTAGGAGTCGACCTCTGCGCCCACGGTCGTGGTGGCCACCTCCTCGTGGGTGGGTCCGAGCACGAAGGTGCCCCCCCGGCCCTCGACCGTGAAGGCAGGGAGGATGTCGGAACCGAAGAGCTGGGCCCGCCCGCTCTGTTGCCACAGCTCCAGGGGATGAAGGGCGGGGAGGAGGACCTCCTGGCATCCCGCCCGGTCGAGCTCTTCCCTGATGACCTGCTCCACCTTGTGGAGCACCCGGAACCCGAGGGGCAAGAAGGTGTACACACCTGACGCGAGTCGCCGGATGTACCCGGCGCGGACCAGCAGTTGATGGCTGGCCACCTCGGCGTCGGCCGGCGCCTGGCGGAGGGTGCGGAGCAGGAGCCGGGACATACGCATGGTGGGCGATCCTACCGCCGCCGCGTGCGGGGCCCGCTCTGGTCATGCCCTCACCGGAGGGCGGGCGATCAGCCCTCGTCGCCGAACTTCTTCCGGATGAGGTCCACCTTGGTCTCCGAGGCGTTGGCGTCGGTTCCCTTGGCCTCGAGCAGGTCGCGGCGGTCGGCTTCCGCCTCGGCCTCGGCGCCGGCGTCGGCCTGGGCGAGGCGCGCCTCGACACCTTCGGCGACCAACCGCTCGGCCTCGGCCACCAGAGCCGAGACCATCTCGTCCTCGGGGACGACCCGGATGATCTTGCCCTTGATGAACAGGTGTCCGCGTCGCTTGCCGGCGGCGATGCCGAGATCGGCCTCCCGGGCCTCGCCTGGTCCGTTCACCACGCACCCCATGACCGCCACCTGGATGGGGAGGCTGCGGCTCTCCAGCGCCTCTTGTGCGGCCTTCGCCACGGCGATCACGTCGATCTCCGCCCGGCCACAGCTCGGGCAGGCGATCAGGTCAAGGCCCTTCCGCTCCCGGAGACCCAATGCCTCGAGCAGCTGACGACCGGCCCTCGCCTCCTCGACCGGATCGGCGGTGAGCGAGTAGCGGATGGTGTCGCCGATCCCCTCGGCCAGCAACGTGGCGATCCCCGCAGTGCCCTTCAGCAACCCGCCCGGGGGGGGACCCGCCTCGGTCACCCCCAGATGGAGCGGGTGGTCGAACGTCTCCGACGCCAGCCGGTAGGACTCGATCATCAGCGGAACCGAGGAGGCCTTGACCGAGATCTTCACGTCCTCGAAGTCGACCTCGGCGAAGTACGCCAGCTCCATACGAGCCGACTCCACCAGCGCCTCGGGGGTGGCCCCGCCGAACTTCTTGTAGAGGTCGGGGTGGAGCGACCCCGCGTTCACGCCGATCCGGATGGGGACGCCGCGGTCCTTGGCTTCCGAGGCCACCTGCTTGATCTCATGGGCCTTGCGAAGGTTGCCCGGGTTGAGGCGGAGACCCTGCACACCGGCTTCGAGCGCGGCCAGGGCCATCTCGTGGTGGAAGTGGATGTCGGCGATGATGGGCACGGGCGAACGGGGGATGATCCGGGCCAGGCCCTCGGCCGCGGCCTCCTCGTTGCACGTGCAGCGCACGACGTCGGCCCCGGCTGCAGCCAGGGCATAGATCTGGGTGAGGGTGCCCTCGGCGTCGGCCGTCTTGGTCGTGGTCATCGACTGCACGGTCACCGGCGCACCGCCGCCGACGGCCACCGGGCCGACGTGGATCTGCCGGGTCGGGCGGCGCTCGGTCATCGTCCAGGCGGTTCGTCCCATGACGCCCATGTTACCGGCGCCCGGCGTCCTGGCTTCGGCACGGGCACCGGTCGGGGAGCGTGCCCGACAGAGAAATCAGCCGAACGGGTTCGCCATCGGGTGGGCCAGGTCGACCACCAGCGCGGTGACGACCAGCACGGCCAGGAAGGCCAGCAGCACGTAGGCGAACGGCATCATCTTGGCCACATCGGCGTGGTACATGGGCCCGCCCCGCCGGGTGCGGATCTTCTCGTAGATGGCGATGACCACGTGGCCGCCGTCGAGCGGGAGCATGGGGAACAGGTTGAAGACGCCGAAGAAGATGTTGATGGTGATGAGGACCAGCAACAGGTTCCCGATGCCCGATTGGGCCGCCTGGTCGGCCGTCCGGACCACGCCGACGATCGACTGGACCCGGGTGCCGTTGGCCGTGGCCTGATTGGCCGCCTGGGTGCTGGTGGCCTGGTCGAACCGGCTCACCACCTGGCTGGGCGAGAAGATGTGCACGACGCCGAGCACCGACTGCCAGGTGACCCGGCCCAGGTCGACCGTGGACGTGCCCAGAGCGTGGATGGGGCTGGTGGTCGCCGTGGGGTTGCCGAGGTTCACGCCGATCACCCCGTCGGGCGCGGTCCCGGTCGGCGGTGGCGCCCCCGCCTCGTGGACGGTGTGCCCGTCCGCAGGGGTGACGGTCAGGTCCACCCGTCGCCCACCTCGGTCGACCACGAGCGACACCGCCCGGCCCGGGCTGGCTTTGATGGCCCGGACCAGGACCTCGACGTTCCCTCCGACCTGCTTCCCGTTGACCGAGACGACGATGTCGCCGGGCTGTACGCCCGCGGCCCGGGCCGGGTTGGCCGACCCGGTCAGGGAGGTGAATCCGGCGATCTGGGTCTGGTTGTTGTTGGCCACGCCGACGAAGGCCAACAACCCCCACAACAGGAGGAAGGCCATGATGAAGTGCATGGCCGACCCGGCCACGGCCACGAGGAGGCGGTAGCGGAAGGGCTGGTTGCGGTAGGCACGGGGTTCGTCCTCCGGGTCGACCTCCTCCAGGTTGGTCATCCCGGGGATCTTCACGTAGCCGCCGGCGGGGATGGCCTTGACCCCGTACTCGGTCTCCCCACGCCGGATCGACCACAGGCGAGGGCCGAAGCCCACGAAGTACTGGGTCACCTTCATGCCGCCCCGCTTGGCCGCCAGCAGGTGGCCCAGCTCGTGGACCATGACCATGATCAGGATGGCGACGATAACGATCAACAGGTCGACGGCGCCGGTGAGGATGGCCAGGGCCACGATGGCCGCCACCGCCACCAGGAGCTCCAGAGCGGACCGTCGGGGCGACTTGACCCGCTCGGGGATGCCGCCCTCACCGCTGCCGCCGGTGCCCCAATCGTCGAGCGGCGGAGTGGGGGGCGGCGGGGTGGTGGATTCGCGCGCCCGCGGTGGCGCGTCGGAGGTGGTGCTCATGCCGCCTGTTCCCGGCCGGCCACCACGCGCTCGGCTGTTCGGCGGGCGGTGGCGTCGGCCTCGAGCACGTCCTCGACGGTGAGGGTGCCCGAACCGGGGCCCTCGTAGGCGTCGAGGGTTCCGAGGGCGACGTCAGCGATGGCCGACCAGCCGATGCGGCCGTCGAGGAAGGCGGCCACAGCCACCTCGTTGGCCGCGTTCAACCAGGCCGGGGCCAGCTCGCCCCGACGACCGGCCCGGTAGGCCAGGTCGAGGCAGGGGAACACGGAGCGGTCGGGCTCCTCGAACTCGAGCAGGGACAACGCCTTCCAATCGATGGACCCGAAGGGCACCGCCAGCCGCTCCGGGTAGGCGAGGGCGTACCCGATCGGAAGGCGCATGTCCGGGAGCGACAGCTGGGCCAGGACGGCGCCGTCCCTGTACTCGACCATGGAGTGGATGATCGACTGCGGGTGGACCACGACGTCGATCCGGTCGAAGGGGATGTCGAAGAGCTCATGGGCCTCGATGACCTCGAGCCCCTTGTTCATCAGTGTGGAGGAGTCAACCGTGATCTTCGGGCCCATCGACCAGGTCGGGTGAGCCAGCGCCTCTTCTACCCGGACCGTGGCCAGCTCGTCGCGGGTCCGGCCCCGGAACGGGCCGCCCGACGCTGTGACCAGCAAGCGGGCCACCTCGGCGGCACCCCCGGACCGGAGGCACTGGTGCAGGGCGCAGTGCTCGGAGTCCACCGGGATGATCTCGGCCCCGGGTACCCGTCGGGCCTGACGCACGACCGGGGCACCGGCGATGATCGACTCCTTATTGGCCAGGGCCAACCGGCGGCCGGCGTTGAGGGCGGCCAGGGTCACCGTGAGCCCGGCGAAGCCGACCACCCCGTTGACGGCCACGTCGGCCACCGTGGCGATGTGGGCCAGTCCCTCGGTTCCGGCCACCACCTCGATGCCGGGGGGAAGGGACCGCGTGAGCTCGGCGGCCAGCGAGGGGTCGCCGATGGCCACGACCTCGGGACGGAGACGGCGGGCCTGGTCGGCCAGGAGCTCGACCGATCGCTGGGCACCGATGGCCACGACGGAGAAGCGACCGGGGCAGGCGTCCACCACATCGATGGCCTGGGTCCCGATCGACCCGGTGGAGCCGATCAGACTGACACGCGTCGTGGGTGGCATCCCCCTAGCCTGCCCGACTTTCAGCCGATGTTGAAGGCGCGGACCAAGTAGTACGTGGCAGGCAGGACGAAGAGCAGCGCGTCGACCCGGTCGAGCACACCGCCATGGCCGGGAAGGAGGGTCCCCATGTCCTTGATGTGGAGGTCCCGCTTGAGCAGGGACTCGGCCAGGTCGCCGATCGGGGCGATGACCGCCACCATCAGGCCGAGGACGGCCGCCTTGGCGGGCGTCCAGGGGTGGATGGCGCCGACCAGTGCGGCCGAGACCACCACCGAGAGGACCAGGCCGCCGAGCCAGCCTTCCCACGTCTTGTTGGGGCTGATGGACGGGGCCAGGGGGTGGCGCCCGAGCCAACCGCCGACGACGAGACCGCCGACGTCGTTGGCCACGGTGGCGATGATGGCCCCGAGGAGGAAGGCGATGCCGTGGCGGTGCGGGAAGTCCGAGGGGGCGAGCAGCAAGGCGGCGAACGACCCGAGCAGTGAGACCCAGCCGACGGTGAGGAACGTGGCCGCCGCACCGGCCACCGGTGCGCCGCGTTCGACGCCCAACAGGTACCAGAGGAAGGTGAACACGGTGATGAGCACCAGGACGAGCGGGACGGCGGACGCCCCCTTGGTGTAGGCGGCGATCATCAGGGCAACCGTCCCCACCAGGCCGAGGAGGGTGGCCGGGTGATAGCCGGCACGCCGCAGCACTCCGAAGCACTCGCCGGCGGCGAAGGTCACCACCACGATGCACAGGGCCAGCGCCGGTACGGTGCCCAACGCAAAGAGGACGAGGGTGATGACGGCCACGGCCAGGCCGGTGGCGATGCGCACGCCCGCGTTCGCCCCCTCGCCCCGCGCCCCCCCAGCCGGTGGCTCCGTGGCAATCCCGGGTCGTCCCGAGCTGCCCCGGTCGCGCAGGGCGCCAAGGCCGCGGCGGGCCGGCGGGCCCCCGTCGGAGTCGTCGTCGAACCACTGCTCGTCCCGGGGGGGCATCTGGCGCGGCTGCTCGGGCTGGTCGTAGTCGACCGGGGCATCGGCGTGTCCGCCCGGCGCGCCGGTGTCGTAGCCGGTGGACGTGGCCCCGGCCGAAGCGGACGCCCCCGCCGCCGTTCGATCGGCCGCGGCGAGCCCGGCGATTCCCCCGCGACGGAGGCCGACCCCGGGCACATCGGTCACCGACGCACCGGGCGGCTCTGCGGCCAGCGCCTCGGCACCCGGATCCCCCACTGCTCCTTCGGGTCGGCGGGCGCGCAGCCGCCCGGCTCGTTCTCCCGCCCGGCGCAGGATGCCGGAGCGAGCCGGGGCCGGCGGCTCCTCCAGCGGGCCGAAACGATCGAAACCCCGATCGTCGGGCTCGGCATGGGGATCCCGGTCGATGCCCTCGCCTGCCCCACGCCCGACAGCCGGGACCACCTCGGTGACCGGGTCGATGGTCGAATACGGCGTTGGCCCGGCCGGTGCCGACGTTTGCGAGGGCCCCCCGCCCCCGCCTTGGTACGACCCGCTCTCGCCTTGGTATGAATAGTCGAAGTCACCCTGGGCGGGAGTCCCGGTCTCCCGCGGGTCGAGGAGCGGTTCACCGCTCAACCTGACCGGGGGTACCGGCGCCGTGTCCAGTGGCAGGTCGAACTCCCACGGGCGCCGCACCGGGTCGGGGGCGTCGTTCTCGTCGAGCGAGCCCAGCGCGGCCTCCTCGTTGGCGTAGAGGTCCGGGTCGAACTGGTCGTCGTGGGCGGTCCAGTCGCTGTGCTCCTCCCGCCAGCTCGGTCCCGACCGACTCCTCCATTCGTCGCCCTCGTTGTCCCGGGCGAGAGCGGCGGGGACCTGGCCGGTCGGTGGCTCGGTCCAGTGCGGAAGTCCCGAGACGTCCGGGGCGGGAGCGTCCTCGACGGGGCCGTGGATCCCGTGTTCCTCCGCGGTCGCGGGTTGGGCGGGCTCGTCGAGAAGGGGGGGTGGGGGCTGCGACGACCAGGGCACCGACCAGGGAGCCGAATCGGTCGGCTCCTCGGTCTCCTCGGGCACCTCGGTCTCCTCGGGCTCGAGTCGACCCTGGCGCCAGTCGTCGCCCAATGGCCGCACCGGGCTTGGAGGGGTGCCCGTGCCCGCCGGCCGCACCGCCCCTCCTGGTTGGACCGTGTCCCCAGGTTGGATGGGGTCGGCGCGGACGGCCGGGACCTTGCCCGTCGCTTCGCCGGCCGTCTCGGCCCCGACGATCCTCACGCGGTCGCTCTTGGGGCCGGTCGCGTGTAGCGATTCGGCCTCGGTTGTGTCGTTCTGCAGGTCGTCGCGGTCGTCCACGTCGCTCTTCCTCCCGAACAGCGGCCAGCGCCGCCGGTCGTGTCAGATCTCGAGGAGCTCCTGCTCCTTGTGGGCCAGTAGCCGGTCGATTGCGGCCACCTGGTCGTGCGTGACCCGGTCGAGGTCCTTTTCCACCCGCTCGAGCTCGTCGCTCGAGATGTCGCCGTCCTTTTCCAGGGCGTCGAGCTCATGGCGTGCGGCCCGGCGAAGGTTGCGGACCGTGACCCGCCCGTCCTCCGCCTTCTGCTTGACCACCTTGACGAGGTCCTTCCGCCGTTCCTCGGTCGGGACGGGAAACCCCAACCGGATCACGTTCCCGTCGTTCGACGGCTGGATGCCCAGGTCAGAGCCCTGGAGTGCCTTCTCGATGGCACCGAGGGATCCCTTGTCGTAGGGGGAGATGATCAACAGTCGCGCCTCGGGGACACTGAAGCCGGCCAGCTGGCGCAGCTCGGTCTCGGTCCCGTAGTAGTCGATCTTCAGGTGCTCGACCAGGGCAGGGGTGGCCCGTCCCGTCCGCACCGACCCGAATTCGGCCTGGGTGTGGTCGACCGCTTTTTCCATGCGCTCGCGCGCCTCGGCCACCACCAGGGCCGTGAGGTCGTCATCCATCGACAGACCAGCGTAGCGACGATGACCGCCCTGTATCCCTTCGCAGCCCCCAGCTGGGAATTCGGCGTATCCGGGCCGGGCTCATCGGACCAGGGTCCCGATGGGCTCGCCACCCAGGGCCTTCATGATGTTCCCCGGTCCCATCAGGTCGAAGACCAAGATGGGAAGCCCGTTGTCCTTGCAGAAGGTGATGGCGGTCAGATCCATGACCCGGAGGTCCTTCGCGACCACCTCCATGAACGACACCTCGTCGTAGCGGGTGGCGGTCGGGTCGAGCTTGGGATCGGCGGTGTAGACGCCGTCAACCCCGCCGTGGGTACCCTTGCACAGCAGCTCGGCCTCGATCTCGGCGGCGCGCAACGCAGCCGAGGTGTCGGTCGTGAAGAAGGGGTTGCCCATTCCGGCAGCGAAGACCACGATCCGGCCCTTCTCCAGGTGCCGGATAGCCCGGCGGCGGATGTAGGGCTCGGCCACCTCGGCCATCTGCACGGCCGACAGCACCCGGGTGGGCTGGTCGTGGTGCTCCAACGCGTCCTGGAGGGCAAGGGCATTGATGACCGTGCCCAGCATGCCCATGGTGTCCGACGTGGCCCGGTCCATCCCCGCACCGGCGCCGGTGGTGCCGCGCCAGATGTTGCCGCCACCGACCATCACGGCGAGCTCCAGGTCGAGCTCGCCCCGAGCCCGGGCGATCTCGGCGGCGATGCGTTCCACCACCGACGCGTCGATGGTCTCGTCGGAGGCCGAGGAAGCCAGAGCCTCCCCCGACATCTTCAAGACGATGCGCCGCCGGTCCCCCACCGCCTCGTCCCTCAGTCGCCGATGACGACCTGGGCGAACCCGGTCACCACGGCCGGGCCGAGCAGCGTTGCGATGGTCTTCTTCTCGTCCTTGATGTAGGCCTGATCGACCAGGACGCGGTTCTTGTACCAGCCGTTCAGCCGACCTTCGATGATCTTGGGCAGGGCCGCATCGGGCTTGCCCTCGTTGCGGGCGATCGCTTCGACCGTGGCCCGTTCGGCGTCGACCTCGGCTGCCGGCACCTCGTCCCGTGTGATGTACCCGGGCCGGGTGAAGGCGATATGGGCGGCAACGTCGTGGGCCAGGGCCTCGTCGCCGCCCTTGATCGCGACGATCACTGCGTTCACGCCCCGACCGGCCTGCAGATGGAGGTACGTGTCCACCGCGCCGTCCGCCTCGGCCTCGATGCGGACGACCTCGCCCACCGAGATGTTCTCCTTGAGCGTGGCCCGCAAGCGGTCGACCTCGTCCTGCCGCTCGGACACCGCGGCCTCGCCCTTGGTGGCCGCCAGGCGGGCCAGCTCATCGGCCAGGCTGACGAACTCGTCGGACTTGGCCACAAAGTCGGTCTCGGATTTCAGTTCCACAATGGCGGCGGCGTTCCCGTCCTTGGCCACGGCGACGGCCCCCTGGGTGGCCTCACGGCCCGCTCGCCGGTCGGCGCTCCCGAGACCCTGTACCCGCAGCCACTTGGTTGCTTCGTCCATGTTGCCCCCCGTGGCCTCGAGCGCCTTCTTGGCGTCGAGCATGCCAGCGCCAGAGGCTTGGCGTAGGGCTTGGACGTCCTTGGCGGTGAAATCGGGCATGGTCAGGCCTCCTCGGTGGCAGTTGGGCCCTGGGCCGGGGCGGCGGCGGGCTCGGTCGGCGCGGCGGCGGGCTCGGTCGGCGCGGCGGGCTCGGTCGGCGCGGCGGCGGGCTGAGGTTGGGGGGCCGCCACCGAAGCCGGTGCCGGAGCGGTGGCCGGGGGGGCAGCCGGGGCGGGGGGCGCCGCGGCCTCGGGGGCCGGCGCGGGTTGGGGAGCTGCGACCGAGGCAGGCGGCGGGGGAATCGGGGGTGCGGCCGGACCAGCCGGAGGGGCCGGAGCGCCGGCGGCGGGCGCAGCGCCAGCGGCGGGCGCAGCGCCAGCGTCCGGGGCGGGACCGGCAGCCGGGGGTGCGGCGGCGGCACCAGGGGTGGCGGCCGGAGCCGTAGCCGGGGGGGCCGGCACCTTCGCCGCCGCATTGGCCGGCGTCCCTGCTTCGGGAGCCGGAGCCTTGGCCGGGCGCTGTTGGGCGATGAAGCGCCCCTCCACCACCGCCTCGGCGATGACACGGCAGAGGAGGGTGCCCGACCGGATGGCGTCGTCGTTCCCCGGGATCACGTGGGAGATCACATCGGGGTCGCAGTTGGTGTCCACCACGGCCACGATGGGCAGGCCGAGCTTGTTGGCCTCGGTCACCGCGATGTGCTCCTTCTTCGTGTCGATGACGAAGATTGCGTCGGGCAGGTGGTCGAGGCCGCGGATGCCGCCCAGGTTGCGCTGGAGCTTCTCGAGCTCACGGGTGTGGCGAAGCGCCTCTTTCTTGGGCATGGCGTCGAAGTCGCCGGCCTTCTGCATGGCCTCGAACTCCTGCATCCGCTTCACCCGGGTGGACACGGTCTGGAAGTTGGTGAGCATGCCGCCGAGCCACCGCTCGTTCACATAGGGCATGCCGCAGGCCTCGGCGTAGGTGGCCACGGGGCCCTGGGTCTGCTTCTTCGTTCCCACAAAGAGGATGGTCCCCCCACCGGCAACCAAGTCGCGGGTGTAGGCGTAGGACTCCTCGATGCCCTTCATGGTCTGGCGCAGGTCGATCAGGTAGATCCCGTTGCGCTCTCCGAGGATGAACCGACGCATCTTCGGGTTCCACCGGCGGGTCTGGTGCCCGAAGTGGACCCCGGCCCCGAGGAGTTGCTTCATCGTGACGACAGCCATCTACTGCTCCTTCCAACGGTTCGTCCTCCCCGGCTGCAGCACCCCACCACGGTGGGGCGACCGTGGACGCGGCCGGGTGCGTGAGTGTTCGCGCGATTCGCTCCTCCGGACGGATGGAGCACACCGATAATACAGCCTTCTTCCCCTGGCTCCACCCGGCATCGTCCTACGCTCGTGGGTGGGTGTCCTCGTACACGGTGAGGAGCCGCTCCTTGCTGACGTGGGTGTACACCTGGGTGGTCTGCAGGCTGGCATGCCCGAGGAGCTCCTGGACCACCCGGAGGTCGGCTCCTCCATCGAGGAGATGGGTGGCGAAGGTGTGGCGCAGGGCGTGGGGATGGGTGGGCACCGGCGAGCGCCGATCGAGGATGCGCCGGACGTCTCTCGGCCCCAGGCGGTTGCCTCGCTGGTTGAGGAACAGGGCCCCGGGCGGGCTGGAGGGCTTGACCAGCACGCTGAGGCCATCGTGGACCCAGCGGGACACGGCCTCGGCGCAGCGGTCGTGCATGAGCACCTGTCGCTCCTTGTCCCCCTTGCCGATGACCACGACCAGCCGGCGACCCACGTCGAGTCGGTCACGATCGAGCCCGCACAGCTCGGCCACCCGGAGCCCGCTCCCGTAGAGGAGCTCGAGGACGGCGTCGTCACGAAGGCGCACGGCTTCCTCGAGCTGGGTTGGCGGCGCGGTGCCGCTGGGCGCCGCTGGCGGCGCGGTGCCGCTGGGCGCCGCTGGCGGCGCGGTGCCGCTGGGCGCCGCTGGCGGCGCGGTGCCGCTGGGCGCCGCTGGCGGCGCGGTGCCGCTGGGCGCCGCTGGCGGCGCGGTGCCCTCGGGCTCCAGAAGGCCCTGCAGCTCGTTGCGACCGAGCACCCGGGGCAGGCGGGAGGCGGGCTTGGGGGCCGACAGCCGAGCAGAGGGATCGCCGGCGATCAGACCCCGCCGGTGGCACCACGAGAAGTAGGTCCGCACCGCTGCGGCCTTCCGGGCAATGGTGGCCTTGGCGTAGCGTCGTGTGGCCAGGTAGGCCAAGTAGCGGCGCAGCACGATCCGGTCGACATCCGCGGGCCCGTGTGCCCCGCCCCGTTCTGCCCACGACGTAAACGCATCGAGGTCCGAGGCATAGGCCCGTACCGTCGCCGGCGACAGACCGCCCAGGGAACGGTGAAATGCAGCCAGTTCCCACATAGCCCCAGGGTAACCGGCGAGGGTGGTCCGGACGGGCACCCGGAGGCTGCACCCCCGGACGGGTGACGTCGCGGTATCGTCACTCCGGGGGAGCCCCGGGTGGGGCAGGGTTGACGGCCTCCGTCGGTGACACCGACGACTCCGGACCGCACGCACGAGGGGGACAATGCCGAATCCGATCGATCGACGCTCGTTTCTGGCCAGGGGAACTGCGGCGGCGGCCGGGTTGACCCTGGCCGGGGCCACCGGCGGGCTGTTGACCGGACGGGCCTCGGCGGCCCAGTCCGCATCGAACAGCTCGGGGACCAAGCACGCCAACGGCATTTCGACGGCCAAACCCAAAAAGGGCGGCAAGCTGGTCTTCGGGACCACCGCCGAGGAGAAGGGCTTCGATCCCACGACGGCCACCTTCGACACGCCGGGCGTCCAGTACGCCCGTACCGTGTTCGACCCGTTGACCATCATCGACGCCAACGGAAAGGTGCAGCCCTACCTGGCCCAGTCGGTGACGCCCAACCCCGACTACTCGGTATGGACCGTGACCATGCGGCCCAACGTCGCCTTCCACGACGGCACGCCCTGCGATGGCGCGGCCATAGCTACCAACTTCGAAGCCCAGAAGGCCTCGCTCCTGACCGGTTCTGCGCTCACCAACATCGACACCATCGCGGTGACCAGCCCTCTGGTCGTCACCGTGACCATGAAGGATCCATGGGTTCCCTTCGACTTCTACCTGGCCGGCGGTATCGGAGGACAGGTGGCCTACATTGCCGCCCCGGCCATGTTGAAGAGCTCCACCGGGACGTCCCATCCGATCGGGACGGGCCCCTTTGCCTTCGGTGAATGGGCTCAGAACGACCATTTCACCGCCCATCGAAACCCCAACTACTGGCGGCCCGGCCTTCCCTACTTGGACACGATCGAGTACCGGCCCATCCCCGACAGCCAGGCCCTGCTCAACAGCCTGCTGTCCGGCAGCGTCGATCTGATCCAGACCGATACCTCATCGGTGGTCAAGGCGCTGCAGGGAAACCCGTCCCTCTCGTACATCGACGACAAGACCCACCTGATCGGGGAGCCGGACATGAATTGCCTGTTGCTCAACTTGTCGGCGTCTCCGTTCGACAACCTGTCCGTTCGTCAGGCCGTGGCCATGGCCATCAACTCCAAGCAGTACGCCGCCGTGATCGACCAGAACGTCAACCCGCCGTCGAACGGCCCGTTCGTGGCCGGCTCCCCGTATTACGCGCCGGACGGCTATCCGGCGTACAACCCGTCCAAGGCGAGGAAGTTGATCGCCACGGTGGCTCATCAGACCGGCAAGCCGGTCTCGGTCACCATCAATCACGTCCCCGACTCGTTCGACTCCAAGATCGGACAGTTCCTCCAACAGCAACTGGCCAACGTCGGGATCCAGGTCTCCCTCTCCCCGGTCCAACAGGACCAGATCATCAACACCGCCCTGACCGGAAAATTCCAGGCCCAGGTGTGGACCCAGTTCTCGGCCACCGATCCGGACCTCAACTACATCTTCTGGAGCCCGACCCAGATCAACTCGGCGTTCTCCATCAACATGGCCCGGAACACCGACCAGGCCATGGAGACGGCGCTGATCAAGGGGCGCCAATCGGCCGACCCGGCTACCCGCGCCCAGGCCTACCAACAGGTGTCCAAGCTCATGGCCAAGGACCTTCCCTACATCTGGACCGACCGGAACGTCTGGGCAGTAGCCTCACAACCACAGGTTGAGAATTTCAACAACCCGACCACACCAGCCGGTTCCCCGGCGTTCGGGCTGATCGCAGGGGTCGTCTGGCCCGGTCAGATCTGGCTGAATTCCTGAGCGAGTGAACCAAGGAGCGATGAGCCGCATCTTGATCATCGAGGACGACGAGCGGATCCGCTCGTCGATGCGCCTGGCGTTGGAAGACGAGGGCTATACCGTCGACGACGTCGCCAGTGGGGAAGAGGGCGTGTCCCGCTTCACCGACCAACCGGCCGAGCTCGTCCTGATCGACCTGATGCTCCCGGGGATCGACGGCTTCGAGGCCTGCCGGACGCTCCGTCGCCAGAGCACGGTCCCGGTGATCATGGTCACGGCGCGCTCCGATACCCACGACGTGGTCGCCGGTCTGGAGGCCGGCGCCGACGACTACGTGACCAAGCCCTTTGTGGCCAAGGAACTGGCCGCACGGATCCGGGCCCTCCTCCGCCGGGCCCGCCCGGTCGACCACGGCCCCGACGCCCTGACCTTCGGGGACGTGGAGCTCATCCCCGACGCCGGGGTGGTCCGGCGGGCCGGGGTCGAGGTGCACTGCACCCGCACCGAATTCCGCCTGCTCTGCGAACTGGCCGAGAACCCGGGCAAGGTACTGAGCAGGGAACAGCTGCTCGAGCGGGTGTGGGGCTACGACTACTTCGGTGACGGACGCCTGGTCGACGTACACGTCCGACGGCTGCGTACCAAGGTCGAACCGGACCCGGCCAATCCTCAGTTCATCCTCACCGTCCGAGGCATGGGCTACAAGCTGGCGGTCTGAGCTCCCGGTGTCCGGTCACGCAATCGACGTACCGGAAGCCCGTGCTCAGTCCCTCAACGATGCCGACCAGGCTGCCGACCATGCCCGCCGTACCCGAGCCTGGTTGCGGCGCCCCACCCGCATCCGTACCTGGTCCCGACTTGGGCTTCGGGCCCGGGTCACCGCCACCTTCGCCGTCGGCGCCTTCATCCTGTCGGCCCTGTTGGCCGGGATCACCTACTTCTCCGCCCGTCAGGCCTTCGTCAACGAGCGGCAGTCCGCCGCCCAGCACCAGGCCTTCGTCAATGCGTCGTTCGTGCAGAACGCGCTTCGGGCCAAGGGGACCCCGCCGGTCCAGCCCCTCGCATCGGTCGACGCCCTGTCCGGCTCACGGTCGGTGCTCTACCGCGCCGACACCGAGCAGTGGTTCAACACCTCCTTGTCCGTGAGCCAGAGCGCCATCCCGGCGGCCATGCGCGAGATGGTCATCTCGGGGACAGCGGCCTCGCAGATCTTCGACCTCGGAGGCACCCCGGAGATCGTCGTGGGCGTCCCCCTCACTGCCGTCCAGGCCTCCTATTTCGAGGTCTTCTCCCTGGACGAGCTCTCCCGCACTCTGCGGGTGCTGGCCCTGGCGCTGGGGGCCGCGGCGTTGGTGACCACCATCGCCGGTGCCGTGGTCGGACGATGGGCCAGTGGCCGGGTCCTGCGACCGTTGTCGGGGATCTCCGAGGCCGCGGTGGCCATCGCCGGCGGCGAGCTGGGGACCAGGGTGGAGGCAGGTGACGACGCCGACCTGAAGGCACTGGCCGGCTCGTTCAACCGCATGGCCGGCAACCTCCAGGGCCGTATCGAGCGGGAGGCCCGGTTCACCTCCGACGTCAGCCACGAGCTTCGATCCCCCCTCACTACCTTGTCGGCGTCCGTAGGCGTGCTCGAGACCCACCGGGGGGAGCTGTCGCTTCAGGCGCAGCGAGCCCTCTCGTTGCTCGAAGCCGATCTGTCCCGGTTCCGGCGCATGGTCGACGACCTGTTGGAGATCTCGCGATTCGATGCCGGTTCGGCCGAACTGTCGCTCGATGACGTCAGCCCCGGTGAACTGGTGCGGCGGGCCGTCGCTTCCACGGTACCCATCGGCGAGGACGGCAATCGTCAGCCGGCGGGGTTCGCGGTCATCGTGGCCCCCGAGGTGGAGTCGCTGCGCCTTCGAGTCGACAAACGGCGATTCGAGCGGATCATCGCCAACCTGGTGGACAACGCCCGCCTCTACGGCGACGGCGTGTCCCGCGTCGTGGTCGAGAGCGGGCCCGCTTCGACGGGTTCCGAACCCCTTCCTCAGGGAGCGGCCCCCGTCGCTGTCCGGGTCGCCGTCGAGGATCACGGTCCTGGCGTACCCGACCCCGCCCGACACCATCTGTTCGAACGCTTTTACCGGGGCCGGGCGTCGGGAAGCCGGGGCTCGAGCGAAGGGACCGGTCTCGGCCTGTCGCTGGTGGCCGAGCACGTGCACCTGCACGGTGGGTCGGTGTGGATCGAGGACGCGCCCGGAGGTGGCGCCAGGTTCGTGGTCGAGCTGCCCCTGGACCCTGAAGCGGTGGAGACCGGCGTGGACGGTGGAGGCACCTCCTTGCCCGATGGGCGCACCGTCACCCCGAACGGAGCGCCACCATCACCGACAGAAGAGACATCGGCGAAGGTCTCGGCAGCGTCAGTTTCGAAACCGGCATCGAAACCAGCCGGACCGGCGTCGGAACCAGCGGCGCCAGTGGAGAAACCAGTTGGGCCAGAGGGGAACCCGGCGGGGTCAGCAACGGACAACCCGGAGGGGAAGGCAAAGGGCACCCCGGAGGGGGAGGCAAAGACGGAAGTCGTGACACGGGCAGAGACGGGGACAGCGAAAGAAGGGAAGCCATGACCGCGGCGGTAAGGCAGGGGGCACCGCGACGGAACGGGCGACGGGCCCCCACCGTGATCGTGCTCACCATGGTGGTCGGCTCGCTCCTGGCCGCGTGCGGAATCCCAGCCAGTTCAGGCCCGCAGGCCATCGCCAAGGGCAACATCCCCTCCCACCTGCTCAACCCCACCTCCCCGTCGACCTCGACCACGCTCAACCCGCCGGTGGGAGTCACCGAGCCGATCTTCCTGGTCGACCCGACCCTGCACCTCATCGCCCGGAGCCGGAACATCGCCCCACCGGCCAACCTCTCCCAGGTCCTCAACGCGCTGCTCCTGGGGCCGACCGCCGGCGAGTCACTGGTGGGTATCCAGAGCTTCGTCAGCGGGACGGCCAACCACGCGTTCGCCACGGTGGCGAACGGAGTCGCCACCGTGGACTTCGCGGCCAGCCCCGTCCAGGTGGTCGGCTCGACCCAGACGCTGCTCGGCATCGCGCAGATCGTCTACACCGCCACCACCCAGCCGGGCGTCAACAGTGTGCTGTTCGAGATCGCCGGGCAACCCATCGACGTGCCGACGGCGCCGGACGGGGCCTTGGTCGCCACCCCGGTCGGCCCGGCCCAGTACAAACCCCAGGCGCCTCTGCCCACCGGGCCGTAGCCGGTCTACCGGAGATCGGGCGGTAGCTCAATCCGGGCGATACCGCCTCGACCAGGCGACGCGGCCCTACCAGGCGACGCGGGGCGCATCGGCCCACAGGTGCTCGAGGTCGTAGAACTCCCGGGCCTCGTTCATGAACACGTGCACCAGGAAGTCCCCGTAGTCCATGAGCACCCACCGGGCGTCATCGAGGCCTTCGATCCGGATCGGGGCACGGCCCTCGGCCGCTTTCAACTGCAGCTCCACCTCGTCGACGATGGTCCTGACCTGCCTGGCGTTGGCACCACCGGTGATGACGAAGGCCTCGGTGATTCCGAGGGCTTCGCCCACTGACAGGATCACGGTCTGCTCACCCAGCTTCGAGTCGGCGGCCTGTGCCGCCAGGAGCGACGCATCGGGAACCGCGGTCCGGGGCTGGTCCGCGACATGTCGGGCAGCTGCAGTTGTCAAAGGGGTCCTCCTTCTGGCGCGAGCGCGCCGTTCGTGTTCACAACGATGGGGCCAACAGGATCGGTCCGATGCTGGCCGCCGCGCCGGGCGACGCGGGGGTGCCGGGGCGGTCGCGGGCGATGCCGAGGATCATGATGGTGATAGCCAAAAGGACGGCAACGACCACCACGCAAGCGGCCACCGTGAGCTGGCGCTTCCGGCGGGCCTGGCGCAGGGCCAGGCGGCCCACCACCACCGGCGGGTCACCCGGCATGTCGACTGCAGCCGGTTCACCAGGCACTTCGACCACCGGCGGTTCACCCGGCATGTCGACTGCAGCCGGTTCACCAGGCACTTCGACCACCGGCAGGCCGGTGTCCGGCCCGAGGACAGGGGCCAGCAGCGGGGCGGGGGTGGGGAGAGGGTCGGGCACGACATCCACCTCGGCCGTGTCGGCCTCGCTCAGCGTCGTCCGTACGCTCATCTGCCCGTAGCGTACAGATTTCTGCCGCGAATGCAACGGATGACCGACTCAGGCACCAAACCGCTCACCGGCTCCCCTGCCTCCAGACGGGACCGGAGCTCCGTGCTCGAGACGTCAAAGGGCGGGACAGGCACCGACACGGCCCGCCATCCCGGCGGCGGCTCCACCCGGCCGGCCCCCGGGCGGTCCACCACGACCAGCACCACCGAGGCGGCGAGCTCGTCCGGCCGGCGCCAGGTCGGGAGGTCGGGCACCACGTCCGCCCCCACCACCAAGAACAGGTCGGAGCCCGGATACAGCCGGTGGAGCTCGTCGACGGTGTCGACGGTGTACGACGGGCCGCCCCGGTCTATCTCGAGCCGGCTCGGCTCCAGGCCCTGGTGGCCAGAGACAGCCGCCTCGACCATGGCGAAGCGGTCCTCGGCCGGGGTGACCGATCGAGTCCCCTCCTTTTGCCACGGCTCGTTCGCCACCACCAGCAGGGTCCGGTTCAGGCCCAGGGCCCGGTGGACGGCCTCCGCCGTCTGGACGTGGCCGGCGTGGACGGGGTCGAAGGTCCCGCCGAACACCCCGATGCGCTCGTGTCCCACCCTCAGGTGCCGGCGAGCCGCGCCACCACCGGCGCGAAGGCATCGAGCTCGGCCTCGTGGACCACGATGTAGGAGAAGCCGAGGTCCTCCCGGCGGCGCTGCAGGGTCTCGATGATCTCGTCCACCGTGCCCACCAGGGCCATCGGTATCTCGGCCACCGCCTCGGGCGAGGCCGAGAACATGGGCGCCATCTGCTCGAAGACCTCGGCGGCGTTGTCCACCACCTGGACGAAGAACGTCAGGATCTGCAGCTCGAGCTGGTCGAAGCGCTCCCCGGCCGCGGCCCGCACCCACTCCACCCGTTGGCGGTAGGACTCGACCAGGGCGCCGGCGGCCACCTCGGGTCCGACATAGCCGGAGGCCAGGTTGGGGTTGATCCCCACGATGTCGGCCTCCCGGCCGGCGTAGGTGAGAACGCGCTGGCCGCCGCCGCCGATGATCACCGGGGGATACGGGCGCTGGTGGGGCGTGGGCGTGCCCAGCGCGTCGGTGACGGTGTAGTGGTCACCGGCCAGCGTGGTCCGCTCCTCGGTCCACAACGACTTCATGACGGCCAGGCCCTCGATCATGCGGTCGATCCGGGTCGCGGGGGGATCCATCCTCAGGCCCGACTGCTCGTAGTCCGAGGTCATCCAGCCTGCTCCCAGGCCGAACTCGACCCGCCCCTCGGACAGCAGGTCGAGCGTGGCCACCTCCTTGGCCAGGACCACCGGGTGGCGGTAGTCGTTGTCGAAGACCAGCGAGCCGACCCGCAGGTCGGTGGTGGCCTCGGCGGCGACGGTGAGGGCGACCAGCGGCCCGTACTGGTCGTCAAAGTGGTCCGGAACGAACAGGGTCGAATAGCCCAACCCCTCGATCTTGCGCGCCAGGTCGCGCCAGGTCGGCCCCGAGTCGGCCTTGTTGAGCTGGACACCAAAGCGAAATGGCAACATTGCCCGAGCCTAGGTCCACAGGTCCTACGCTGTGGGGGTGACGACGACCCGCCCGGACGAGGCCTGGGCCCCCGACTCCTGGCGACGCCGCCCGGCTGCCCAGCAACCGGTCTGGCCCGACGACGCCGAGCTGAAGCGGGTCCATGAACAGCTCGCCTCCCTCCCGCCGCTGGTATTTGCCGGGGAGGCCCGTCGCCTGACCAGCGCGCTCGGGGAGGCGTCCGAAGGCCGGGCCTTCCTGCTGCAGGCGGGCGACTGCGCCGAGTCCTTCACCGACTTCACCGCCGACGGGATCAGGGACAAGCTCCGGGTGATCCTGCAGATGGCGGTGGTCCTGACCTACGGCGCCGGTGTCCCCGTGGTGAAGCTGGGCCGCATCGCCGGCCAGTTCGCCAAGCCGCGGTCGTCCCCGACCGAAGAGATCGGGGGCCAGGTACTGGACTCGTTCCGGGGCCACATGGTCAACGACGACCTTCCCGACAGGGCGGCTCGGGTCCCCGACCCCGACCGCCTCGTCACCGCGTACCACCAGTCGGTGTCCACCCTCAACCTGCTCCGGGCGTTCACCAAGGGGGGGTTCGCCGACCTCACCCAGGTCCATGCATGGAACCAGGAGTTCGTGGCCTCGTCCTCCGAGGGCCGTCGGTTCGACGCCATCGCCAAGGGCATCGACCGCGCCCTCCGCTTCATGGGTGCCTGCGGCATCGACCTGTCGAGCGAGGACAGCCTCCACGAGGTCGACTTCTGGACCAGCCACGAGGCGCTCATCCTCGACTACGAGGAGGCCCTTACCCGCCGCGACTCGCTGACCGGCGACTGGTACGACTGCTCGGCCCACATGCTCTGGGTGGGCGAGCGCAGCCGGCAGCTGGACGGGGCCCACTGCGAGTTCCTCTCGGGAATCCACAATCCAGTCGGCTCCAAGGTCGGGCCGGCCGCCATGCCCGACGACGTGGTGGGCCTGTGCCAGCGTCTCAACCCCGACCGGGTGCCCGGCCGGGTCAGCCTCATCACCCGGTTCGGCGCCGACCGCATCGAGACGACCCTGCCCCCGCTCCTCCGGGCGGTCCGGGAGGAGGGCCATCCGGTGGTCTGGGTCTGCGATCCCATGCACGGCAACACGATCAACGCCGAGGGAGGCCGGAAGACGCGCCGGTTCGACGACATACTCACCGAGATCAAAGGGTTCTTCGAGGCACACGCCCAGGAGGGAACCTGGCCGGGCGGGGTGCACGTGGAGCTGACCGGGGATGACGTGACCGAGTGCTTGGGCGGGATGGAGGACATCGTGGAAGACCAGCTCCACCAGCGCTACACCACCGCCTGCGATCCCCGGCTGAACGCCCGCCAATCTCTGGACCTGGCCTTTCGCGTCGCCGAGTTCCTCCGGGACTGATTGGCGGAGGCGCCCGCCCTCAGGCCCGGACCGGCAGGGTGCCCGATGCCGGCTGGCCAAGCGCCCCCGGCTCCCCGATGAGGTGGTGGGCGCCGTCGTTGTAGCCGAGGAGGCGCCAGCGGCCCTGCTCGATCTCCCAGGAGGTGAGCGAGGCATGCTGGGTGCGTAGTTGCATGCGGGCCCCCTGGCGGCCGCCGGCCACCGGCAAGAGGGCGAGCAGTGAGGACTCGATCACCCCCGCGTGGCAGGCCACCACCACGAGCTGGCCCGGATGCCGGTCGGCGATCGACACGAGGGCGTCGGCCACCCGGTTGACGAAGCCCGTCCAGCTCTCCCCGCCGGGGGCGATGGCCTGGTCGGGGTCGGTGTCCCAGTCGAGCTGGCCGAACCGCTCGGCGAATTGGCCCCACGACAACCCGTCGGCCTCGCCCGGGTGCAGCTCGCAGAGGCCGCAGTCCGTGATCACCGAGAGCGGCGAGCGGTGGGCGCCGACCAGCGCGGGGGCCAGGATCTCCGCCGTCTGGACGGCCCGGGGCAGGATGCTGGCGTAGAGGGCGTCCGTCCCGGCCAGCTCGCCGGTCACGGCCACGCGGTCTCGGAGCAGCTCCACCTGGTGGACCCCACGCTCGGTCAGGCCGGTACAACCGGCGAGGCCGCCGCAGACACCGGACACGTTGCACACTGCTTCACCGTGGCGGACCAGCACCAGACGTGTGGCCAGCGGAGAGGGGGACGAAGTGGTCCGGATCCCCTCGGGGGGCCGCCTGCCGTCGGCCCCCGCCCCGTTGCCGGCCTCGACCCCGGCCCCGAGCCCGGCACCTGCGGGCGGCCGCCCCGCCCCGGCCAGGCCGTCGAATCCGCCCTCGACAGGAGAGGGCGGGCTCAAGCCAGCTCGCCCACGAACCGCTCCAGCTGGCGGAGGGTGCGGCACTCGACGACGTCGTCGCAGTGCATGGCGTACTCGCCCACGATCGAGTCGCCCGAGTCCCAATAGGCGCGGGGCTCGGGGTTCAGCCAGTAGACATGCCGGGCCTTCTTCTGGATCTCCTTCACCACCCACGAGTGGGAGGCGTGGTAGTTGTTCCGAGCGTCTCCCAGCAGGAGCACGCTCGACTTGGCGTTGATCTCCTCGCCCCAGCGCTCCCAGAAGACGGTGAGGGCGTGCCCATAGTCGGAGTGGCCGTCCACCCAGATGACGTCGGCCTCGGTGTTGATGCGGTGCACGGCCTCAGCCGGGTCGTCGGTGCCCTCGAAGAACCGGGTCACCTCGTCGATGCCGTCGATGAACACGAAGCTGCGCACCTTGGAGAACTGGGTGGCGATGGCGTGCACGAGATGGAGGGTGAAGCGGGCGAAACTGGCCACCGAGCCGGAGATGTCGGCGATGACCACGATCTCGGGCTTGGACGGGCGCGGGTACTTGAAGCGCGGGTCCACCGGGACACCGCCGGTGGACAGCGAATGGCGCACCGTGCTCCGGAAGTCGAGCGGGCCCTTGCGTCCATGACGTCGCTTGCGGGCCAGCCGTACGGCCAGCTTCCGGGACAGCGGCTGGAGGGCCCCCCGCAACGCCACCAGCTCGTCCCTCGTCGCGTGCATGAAGTCGATGTCCTCGGGCAGGGGTTTGCGCAACGACTTGGCCAGAGCCTCGCTACCCCGGTCGGCCACCAGACGGCGGCGGATCTCGGCCTCGATCTCCTGGCGCAGCTTGTCGATCCGGGTCTGGTACTCGTCGCGCACCAGGCGTTCCTCCAGGCCGGTGAGACCCGAGAGGCCGGAGGGCCCCTCTTCCCCGGTCTGGCCCGGAGGGGAGCCGGCGCTGGTCCGTGCCTGTTCCATCAGGCGTTGCATCACCCCGTCGAGGTCGAGGTTCCGCAGGGTGCGGTACAGGTAGTAGGTCCCCCCCACCGGCCGGCCCGCCTCCATGCCGGCAAAGCGGGCCACGGCGTGGCGGGCCACGGCGGTGATCATCGCGTCGTTGGAGCCGAGCAGGGCCTTGTACAACAGGTCGGCCAGCTCCTCGGGGGTCATGGCCTCCTGGCCCGCTCCACCTCCCCGACCGCTCCCCTGGCGTCCGTTGTCACCCGACATCCGGGCCCTCTCCTCGTTGGCCCGACCAGCGCTGTCTTCGTCGATGGTGTACTCGGGCCCGCGGAGGGAGAAGTAGACCTCGAAGGCGGTGTCGAAGGCGTGCCAGTGGGAGGACGACTTGACCAAGCTGGCCCCCAGCGCGTACTTGAGGGCCTCGCGGTCCTCCAGGGGGACGTGGCGCATCGCCTCGGCCGCATCGAGGTGCTCGGTCAGGGACACCGGGATGCCGGCGGCCCGCAGTTCGGTGACAAACCCGGAGAGAACGTCGAGCATGGCGGCCGAACCGGTCAGTCCGACACGTCGACCGAGGCCAGCTCCTTGGCGGCGCGGTCGATGTCGGCCCGGTACTTCAGCAGGATGTGCAGGGTGTCCCGGGCCTGCTCGGCGTCGATCGACTCGACCCCCAGCACCACCAGGGTCCGGGCCCAGTCCAGGGTCTCCGAGACGGAGGGGGCCTTCTTCAGCTCCAGGGTCCGGATGGACCGCACGATGCGGGCCACCTGGTCGGCCAGCTCGGCACTGATCCCCGGTACCCGGGTCTGGATGATGGCCCGCTCCCGGTCGAGGTCGGGGTAGTCGATGTGGAGGTAGAGGCACCGGCGCTTCAGTGCCTCGGACAGCTCACGGGTGTTGTTGGAGGTGAGGAAGACCAGGGGGATCTGCGTGGCCCGCACCGTGCCCAGCTCGGGGATGGACACCTGGTACTCGGAGAGTATCTCGAGCAGCAGGGCCTCGGTCTCGAGCTCCACCCGGTCCACCTCGTCGACCAGCAGCACCACGGGCTCGGGCGAGCGGATGGCCTCGAGCAAGGGGCGGGCGAGGAGGAAGTCCTCGGCGAAGATGTCCTCCTCGAGCTGCTGCCAGGACTGGTCGGAGTCGGCCTGGATCCGCAACAGCTGCTTCTTGTAGTTCCACTCGTAGAGGGCCTTGGACTCGTCCAGACCCTCGTAGCACTGGAGGCGGATGAGCCGGCTCCCGGTCATCTTGGCCACCGACTTGGCCAGCTCGGTCTTGCCCGTGCCCGCCGGCCCTTCGACCAGCACCGGCTTGGCCAACCGGTCGGCCAGGTAGACCACGCCGGAGATGCCCTCGTCGGCCAGGTAATCGACCCCGGCCAGCCCCGAGCGCACGGCGCCGATCGAGTCGAAGCGGGGCGCTCCGGCCGCGGGGAACCCGGTGCCGTAGTCGGTCGTCTGCTCTGTGGTCACTGGCGTACCTGCCCTTGTCCGTGCACCACATACTTGATGCTCGTCAGTTCCCGCAGGCCCATCGGGCCCCGGGCATGAAGTTTCTGTGTGGAGATGCCGATCTCGGCCCCCAAGCCGAGCTCCTCACCGTCCACGAAGCGGGTCGACGCGTTGACCAGGACGGCCGCCGCGTCGACTTGGGAGGTGAATCTATCCGCCGCGGCCAGGTCTTCGGTAATGATGGCTTCCGAGTGACCAGTCCCGAACCGGGCGATCCGGTCCATGGCCTCGTCGATGTCCCCGACCACCGCCACCGAGAGCTTCGGCCCAAGGAACTCGGTGGCGTAGTCCTCCTCGGTCGCCTCGCCGATCCCGGCGAGCACCGAACGGGTGGCCTCGTCCCCCACCAGCTCGACGCCCTCGAGCGAGGCGGCCATGCGGGGCAGAAAGGCAGCGGCCACCGCCCGGTGGACGAGCAGTGACTCGGTCGCGTTGCAAACGCCGGGCCGCTGGGTCTTGGCGTTGACCACGATGGCCTCGGCTACGTCCAGGTCGGCCCGGGCATCCACATAGACATGGCAGTTGCCGTCCCCGTCGATGACGTAGGGCACGGTTGCGTGCTCCAGGATCGAGGCGATCAACGACGGGCCGCCTCTGGGGATCAGGCAGTCGATCACCCCGCGGAGCTGCATGAACTCGACCGCCGACTCCCGGCTGGTGTCTTCGACCAGCCCGACGGCATCCTCGGTGAGCCCGGCCTTGGCCAGACCGGCCCGGAGCAACGAGACGATGGCCGTGTTGGATTCGATGGCCGTCGACGAGCCCCGCAACAGCACGGCGTTGCCCGACTTCAGGCAGAGCCCGGCGGCGTCGCTGGTCACGTTGGGACGGTTCTCGTAGATGATGCCGACGACCCCGAGGGGAACCCGCACCCGCGTGATCCGAAGGCCGTTGGGGCGCACCCATCCATCGACCACCTCGCCGACCGGGTCGGGGAGGGTGGCGACGGCCCGGAGGCCGCCGGCCATGGCCGCGATCCGCTCGGGGGTGAGCCGGAGCCGGTCGATCGCGGTGGCGTCGGATCCCCCCTTCGTGGCTCGAGCCAGGTCGACGCCGTTGGCCTCGAGCAGCTCGCCGGCGCGCCGCTCGATGAGGTCCGCCGCACAGCGGAGGGCCTCGTCCCGGGAGGCCGACGACGCCCGGGCCACCAGGCGGGAGGCCTCCCGGGCGCGCCGCCCGAGCTGGGCCAGAGCGGCCGGGGATTCGGAGGTCACCCCCTTAGCGTACCGTTACGCTCCCGGGGCCCCATCCCAGGACGGCGGGCCAACGCAGGGGTCCCACCCAGAACAACCAGCTCGGGCCGGTGCACCTATCCCAAGACGACCAGGTCGTCCCGGTGAACGACCTCGTGGGACAGGTTCTCGGGCAGCTCGGAGGTCCGGCGGCCGGCCCACGAGCGGATCTGTGAGGACGGATGGCGGACCAGTCCCTTGGCGAAGACGGCGCCGTCAGGGCCGATGATCTCGACCGCGTCGTCGGGGCCGAACTCCCCTTGGGCCGACACCACGCCGGCCGGGAGCAGGGACGTGCCCCGTTCGACCAGCGCCCGCCGTGCCCCCTCGTCGACGGCCACCGTTCCCGAGGCGCCGATGGCAAAGGCGATCCAGAGCTTCCGGGCAGGCAGCCGGCGCTCCCGGGGCCGGAACCGGGTCCCCACCCCGATCGAACCGTTGACGACCGAGGTGAGGACGCCCTCACGGGAGGCATCGGCGATGACTGCCTCCACCCCCGACCAGGTGGCGATCTTGGCCGCGGCCAGCTTGGAGGCCATGCCCCCGCTACCGGCCTGCGATCCGGGGCCCCCGGCGATCAATTCGAGCTCGTGGTCGATCTCCACCACCTCTTCGATGAGCGAGGCCTCGGCCGTGAACCGTGGGTCACCGGTGAGCAGGCCCACGGTGTCGGTCAACAACACCAAGAGGTCGGCCCCGACCAGGTGGGCGACCAGGGCGGCCAGCCGGTCGTTGTCGCCGAACCGGATCTCCTCGTCGGCCACCGCGTCGTTCTCGTTGACCACGGGGACGATGCCCAGGTCGATGAGCCGGCCCAGGGTCTGGCGGGCGTGTAGGTACTGGCTGCGGTGGACGAAGTCGAGCGGGGCCAACAGGACCTGGCCGGCGATGAGACCGAGACCGGCCAGGCTGTCGCTCCACACCCGCATGAGCTGGTGCTGGCCGACAGCGGCCACGGCCTGCAGGGTGGCGGGGTCGGAGGGTCGGGGGGCGCCTTCGGCCAGGGTGCGCCAGCCGGCGGCGATGGCCCCGGAAGTGACCACCACCACGTGGTGGCCGTCGCCCCGCACTCGGGCCACTTCGGCAGACAGCATGGCGATGGCATCGGTGTCGATCGCACCGTCGGAGGCGGTCAGCGAGGAGGATCCGACCTTGACCACCACGGTGCGGGCGCCGTTCACGACCGCCGCTTCCGGCGGCTGGGCGCATCGCCCGTGAACTCGGGCTGATCCCGGTACCAGGTGAACGAGAGCCCCCCGATGTGCACGAGGTCGCCGTCCTTCGCTCCGGCCCGGCCCAGCAGGCGGTCGACACCCAGGCGGCGCAGCCGGTCCTGGATGTAGGCGGCCGCCTCGTCGGTGGTGACGTCGTTCAGCGAGACGGCCCGTTCGGCTCCCTTGCCGATCACCTCGAAGACGCCGTCGCCCAACTTGTCCACGACGATGCCGGCGGGGAGAGGCCGGTGGATGACGATGGTCCCGTCCCCTTCGGACACGACAGCCCGAGCCTCGGTCACCAGGCGGGACAGCGCCCCGAGCAGCTCCGGGATGCCCTGACCGGTGACGGCCGAGATCAACAGGTCGGGGGCGATGGACCCGGGCCCCGCCTCGTCGGCTGTGGCCGGTGCGCCGACGGCCATGTCGGCTGTTGCCGCTGCGCCGACGGCCACGTCGGCTGTGGCCGGTGCGCCGACGGCCACGTCGGCCTTGGAGCCGACCACCAACCGGGGGCGGTCGAGGAGCTCGGGGCGGTAACGCCGCAGCTCTTCGAGCAGCACCCGACCCTGCTCCTCAGGGCTGATGCCGGTCACCGGCTCCAGCTCGAGCAGCACCAGCAGCACCCGGGCCCGGGTGACATGGCGGAGGAACCGGTGTCCGAGGCCCTTGCCGTCGGCCGCCCCCTCCACCAACCCGGGGATGTCGGCGACGGTGAAGTTCACGTCCTCGGCCGTGCGCACCACCCCCAAGTTCGGCTCCAAGGTGGTGAAGGGGTAGTCGGCAATCTTGGGCTTGGCCGCCGAGATGCGGGAGATGAGGGTGCTCTTCCCCACGTTGGGGAACCCCACGAGGGCCACATCGGCCACCAGGGCCAGCTCCATGTCGTACCACTGCTCGTGGCCAGCCTCGCCCTGCTCGGCGAACGCCGGGGCCCGGCGCCGGTTGCTGAGGAATGAGGCGTTCCCCCGGCCGCCGCGCCCCCCTCGGCGGCCATCCACCGGTCACCCGGTCCCACCAGGTCGGCGAGCACGGTCCCCTCGCCGTCGAGGATCCTGGTGCCCACCGGGACGGGGACTTCGAGATCGGCTCCCTGGGCGCCGTGCTTCTTCTTGCCGCCACCGTGACCGCCGTTGCCCGCCCGCCGGTGCGGGTGGTCCCGGAAGGCAAGGAGCGAGGACTGGTTGGTCGTGGCCACCAGCCACACGTCCCCTCCTCTGGCCCCGTCGCCGCCGTCGGGACCGCCCTTGTCGACGTGGGCCTCCCGCCGGAACGAGACCGCGCCCGCCCCGCCGTCGCCCGCCTTCACATGGATTTGTACCTCGTCGACGAAGCCGGACATCCCGTCGATCCTAGCGACCGGACTACGTCCTCCCTGCTGGTGGCATATGCGGGCCCTGCTGGCCCGGGCGTCAGGGCCGGTCGATGCGGGTCGGTCAGTCCGCCTCGAGGAGGTCCCGGCGCAGACGGTCCATCGGCTCGGCGACGCCGAGGCGCTTCTCGAGCGCGTCGTAGCTACCGTGCTCGCGGCGCACCTCGCCGAGGAACTGCACCATTGTCTCGGGAGCGGCGTGCAGGATGGCCGGAGCGAATTGCTCGACGAGGTCGGCTGCGTCGGCGTAATCCCCCTTCAGCCGGGCCAGGAGCTCGTTCATCGCCGGCCCGGAGAGGGCATAGTCCTCGGCGATCACCTCATCGGGGACGCCCAGAAAGGCCAGGATGAGGGCAGAGAGGACCCCGGTCCTGTCTTTGCCGGCACTGCAGTGGAAGACGGCCGGGAGCGCGCCCGGGTCGGCCAGGATCTCGATGGACCGCTTGAGGACGGCCGAACCGCCCGACAGCATGTCCGCGTACCGGGCGGCGACAAAGGAGGCCTCGGCCCACGACGGCAGCTCCTCGGGCGAGGGCAGGACGTCGGTGAGGGGCAGGCTGTGATAGGCCACCGGCAGCGCGTCGATGGGGAACGACCCTCGCTGCTCGGCCTCGTCGAGGGTGCGGAGGTCGATGACCGTGGTCAGGGACAGGTCGCTCAGCAGCGAGCGATCGCCGTCGTTCAACCGGTTGAGGCCGTCGGCGCGGAACAGCCGCCGCCACCGCACCCGGCGCCCGTCGGCGACGCGGTAGCCGCCCAGGTCACGGAAGTTCACACACCCTTGAATGGGCAGGCGGCGGGCGGGCTCACCGCCGACAGGCTCAACGGCGGGTGCGTCGGCACGCTCGCTCGAGTTCACGGGCGGAGCGTATCGGGTGATGCCCGTTCAGTCTGCGGTGATCACGTCGACGAGCTTGCGTCCCTTGCGGTGCCCGAACTGCACCGTGCCGTCGGCCAGGGCAAACAGGGTGTCGTCGCCACCACGGCCCACATTGATGCCGGGATGGAACTTGGTGCCACGCTGGCGCACGATGATGGCGCCGGCCTGCACCGACGTGCCGCCGAAGGTCTTCACGCCCAGCCGCTGGGCGTTCGAGTCCCGTCCGTTTCGGGTGGAACCGCCACCTTTGGTCTTGGACATTGCACTGGCTCCTTTTGATCCTGCAGAGTCTGCCGGTCAGCTCGCCGGCGAGATCGCCGTGATCTCGATGGTCGAGTACCGCTGGCGATGGCCCCACCGCTTCGACTGGTTCGACTTGTTCTTGTAGGTGAAGCCGCGGATCTTCGGCCCGAGCTCCTCACCCACCACCTGGGCCGTGACCGAGGCCCCGGCCAGGGCCTCGGGGGTGGCCAGGACGGTGTCGCCGTCGACTAGGAGGACCGGGGTGAATGCCACCTCGGCGCCGGGAGCCTGCCCGAGCAGTTCCACGCGGAGCTGCTGGCCCTCGGCCACTCGCTCCTGCTTTCCTCCGGTCTTGATCACGGCATACATAAGGGGGACACTGCTACCAGCTGGGCCGGGCCCCTCCGGGCCGGCTGTACCAGCTGGGCCGGGCCCCTCCGGGCCGGCTGTACCAGCTGGGCCGGGCCCTCTGCCCCACTTGCCAGCTCGGGCCGGCCGAATCAGAGCTCGGTCTCGTCGAAGATGATGCCGCGGCCGGCGCACACCTCGCAGACCGTCGACATCGACTCGATGAGTCCCTCCGACACCCGCTTCCGGGTCATCTCCACGAGCCCCAGCTCCGAGATGTCGAACACCTGGGTCCGGGTCTTGTCCCGGGCCAGGGCCGAACGGAGAGCGCTCCCCACCTTGCCCCGGTTCTCCCGGATCTCCATGTCGATGAAGTCGATGACGATGATCCCGCCGATGTCTCGCAGCCGCAGCTGACGGGCCACCTCTTCGGCCGCCTCCAGGTTGTTCCGGTACACGGTCTCTTCCAGGTTCGTCTTGCCGACGTTCTTGCCCGTGTTCACGTCGATCACCGTCAAGGCCTCGGTCCGGTCGATGACCAGCGAGCCGCCCGAAGGCAGGAAGACCTTCCGGTCGAGGGCCTTGTGGAGTTGCTCGTGCACATGGAAGCGCTCGAAGATGGGCAGGGCCTCCTCGCCCGGATCGTAGTACTCGACCCGGTCGGCCAGCTCCGGGTTCACTGCGCCGACGTAGTCCCGGACCTGTTCGTAGAGGGCTAGGTCGTCGACGACGACGCCCCGATACTCCCGGTTGAGCTCTTCGCGTATCACCCGCACGGCGATGTCCGGCTCCTGGTAGAGGAGGGCTGGGCCGGTGCCCTTGAGCGCATCGGCAGCAATGCCCTCCCACTCGGCCACCAGGCGACCGACGTCATTGCTCAGCTCTTCTGCGCTGGCACCGGCGGCGGCGGTGCGGACGATGAGGCCGTGGCCCTTTGGCCGGACGGCGTCGACGATCTTGCGCAGGCGCTTCCGCTCGCCATCGTCGAGCCGCTTGGAGATGCCGTAGGCGGTGGAGTTGGGCACCAGCACCACGAAACGGCCCGGCAACGAGACCTCCTGGGTCAGGCGGGCGCCCTTAGCCCCGATCGGGTTCTTCGTTACCTGGCAGAGAATGGTCTGGCCCGGACGGAGCACTTCTTCGATCCGGGGTTGGCCCGAGGTGCCCGATTCGACGTCGTCGGTGTCGTATCGAACGTCGCCTCGGTAGAGGACAGCGTTCTTGGGCGTGCCGATATCGATGAATGCTGCCTCCATCCCCGGCAGCACGTTCTGCACCCGGCCGCGGTAGATGTTCCCATCGATCTGGGTGTCGTCGTCGGTGGCCCGGGACACGTAGTGCTCCACCAGGGTGCGGCCCTCGAGCAGCGCGATCTGGGTCAGGTGGGGCTGCACGTGGACGGCGATCATGTACCGCCCGACCGCCTTGCCTCGCCGCTCGCGGCCGCCCCGTCGGCTCGACGGCTTGGGACCGTCACCGAGCAGTTCCGCTTGGTCCGATCCCTGCGAGCCCTGCTGGCCCCGGCCGGCCCCCCTCCTCCCGTCAGACGCCGTGGTGGCCGTCACGTTGTCACCGCGCACGCGGTCACGGGCGCCGCCGTTGGTTCCCGGATGTCGGCCGTTGATCGCCTCGGCGCCGCGAGGTGCCGGCTCCGGGCTCATCGCCGGCGATCCCGGCCGAGTGTCCCCGATCTTCGGCCGGGGCATGGCAGGTGGGTGTGCCACCGGATCCCCGGCGGCCGACATCGCCGACGCGGCCGGACCGCCTGTCCTCGCCCGCACCGGCTCGACCGGCTCGGACCTCCCGTCGCCGGCGGTGGGGTCGGTCATGCCGGCTGGGGCGACGGCCGTCGGCTCTGCCCCGTCGCTGCCGCGCTGGCCCGCCGCTGACTGCGGACCGGGACCGCTGCCGCCGGCTCCGCTCCGACCGCGGCCCCGCCCGCCCCGGGACCCGCGACGTCGCCGGTTCTGTCCCGTCCTCGGTTGACCACCGGTCCCCGAACCGTCGCTCCCCCCGACCTCTGAGGCGGCAGGGGTAGCGTCGACCGCGTTGGTTACCGGTGGGTCGCTGGCCGGCTCACCGGTGTCCGTCCCACGGACGGCGTCGTTCTCGATGGGCGCGGTCGAGGGCCCCTGCGTTTCCGCCGGGCTCTCGACCGGCTGCCCGGTCGGTGCTTCTGACATCGAATTCCCTTCTCATACTGTTCACGATGCACGCCCACTGGCGTACACGGCGCGGTCGGGGCCCGGCGGGACGGCTCCTGCGAGGGGCTCCCGTCGGGCGCCGTCGCGCTCGATCCACTGTTGCGTCCTACACACCCGGTCGAGGACCGGCACGGTGCCGATCTCGCCCTGGCCCACACCGGCTCGGTCTGTTCCGCTGCCGTCCGCCTTCGGGGAACGGCCGACGGCGTTGAGCCCGGCGAGCAGCTCTCGAGGCCTGACCCCGCGCGGTTGCGTTGCCAACTCGGCGACGAGCTCCACGCCAGGCTCGGCTCGACGATCGAGCCCCCAGCCCACGGTGGTGTCGCCGAGTGCCTGTTCGGGAACGGACAGGGCCAGGACCGACGGGCGGAGGTCGTCGTCCTCCTGACGTCCTTTTCGCTCCCGGCGTATGGGGACCACCGACGCCTCCAATAAGGCGGCGGTCCGCTCGGCCAGGACCTCCCGGGTGACCCCGGTGAAATTCATCACCCACGAGCAGGATGTCACCCTCTGTTGGAGCGAACCAATCCCGGCATCGACCGTCGCCGCCTGGGTGACGGTGATCCCCTCGGGAAGCATGGGCGTGAGCAGGCCCGGAAGACCTTCCACGGCCACTGCGGCCGTCTCCGGCCGCTCTGGGTCGAGGGCCACATCCAGGTACTCGGCGATCGACTCGGAACAGGTGGGGAGAGCCAGGCCGAAGCTGAGCTGGGGCCGCGGGGAGAATCCCCCCGTGTACGCCAGCGGCAGGCGTGCTCTTCGCAGCGCCCGCTCCCACATCCGGGCCACATCCCGTTGGCTGGTGAAGCGCACCTTGCCCACTTTCGAGAAGCGGAATCGGATGCGCACCTCAGCCTTTCCCTTCCCCCGCCGTGACGGCGGGACTCCTGTCGACCACGATGGCCGACGCGGCGCCGGCCGGCGCCGTTCCCAGAAATCGTACCGGTACCTGACCCCCGGTGGAGAGATCCTGGCCCGTCCCCTGGCTTCCCCCAGCTGGTGGCACCGCAGATGCCACCACGTGCTCGATCCCGAACCCGGTGCAGGCGCCGCAGTCGTAGCACGGTGTCCAGCGGCAATCCTCCAGGCCGTGGGCCGAGAGGGCGTCCCGCCAGTCCTGCCAGAGGAAGTCCCGGTGCAGCCCGGCGGAGAGGTGGTCCCAGGGCAGCGCCTCGTGCTCGGAACGGTGACGGTAGACGCACTGCTCGAGGGAGAGGCCGTGGGCCGACAGCGCATCGTTCCACAGCCGGAGGTCGAAGTGCTCGGACCACTCCTGGAAGGTGCCGCCGGCCCGCCACACGTCCTCGATGACCGCGCCGACCCGTCGGTCGCCGCGGCTGGCGATCCCTTCGGCCGCGGTGGCTTGGGGGTCGTGCCAGCGGACGGTCAGGCCCCGGACGCGTCGCGCTGCCTCGCGGAGGAGGTTGACCTTGCGGCTCAGCTCCTCGACCGTGTTCTGCCCGAACCATTGGAACGGCGTGTCGACCTTGGGCACGAACCCGCCCACCGACGCGGTGACGGTGACGCTCCTGTGGTAGCGCTTGCCGATCTCCACACAGTGGCTGGCCAACGTGGCGATGCCCAGGGTGTCCTCGTCGGTCTCGGTGGGCAGGCCGATCAGGAAGTAGAGCTTCACCCGCCGCCACCCCTGGCTGAAGGCTGCGTCCACCGCGGCGTAGAGATCCTCCTCGCGGATGAGCTTGTTGATCACCTGGCGCATCCGCCAGGTCCCACCCTCGGGGGCGAAGGTCAGCCCTGTCCGTCGCACCCGCTGTATCTGGGCCGCCGTGCCTACCGTGAACGCATCGACGCGCAGGCTGGGAAGGCTGACCGATACCTGTCCCGAGCACGACGGGTCGTCGATGATCGAGGTCACCGTGTCCTCGATGCCCGAATAGTCGGCGCTCGACAGCGAGGTCAGGGCCACCTCGTCGTAGCCGGTCCGATCCAGGCCGTCGCTGACCATGGTCCGGACCTGCTCGGCCGGGCGCTCACGGACCGGACGGGTGATCATCCCCGCCTGGCAGAAGCGACAGCCCCGAGTGCACCCCCGGAACAGTTCCACGTTCAATCGGTCGTGGACCACCTCAATGAGGGGCACCAACTGCCGCTTGGGATAGGGCCACTCGCCCAAGTCGGAGATGGTCCGTTTCTCGACCCGCTCGGGTGTCTCGGGGAAACGGGCGACCGTGCCCAACAGGGCGCCGCTGCCTTCGTCGTACTCGGGGTCGTAGCACCACGGGACGTAGACGCCGGGTACCAGGGACAGGGCACGAAGGAGGGCCGGCCGCGTCCCCGGATCCGCGTCGCCGCTCTCTATCGGGCGCCTCGCCTTCCAGGCGGCCAGCACCTCGTTGATCTCGCCGATCACCTCCTCGCCGTCGCCGAGGACGAAGCAGTCGACGAAGTCGGCCAGCGGCTCGGGATTGAAGGCGCAGTGTCCGCCGGCCACCACCAGTGGGTCCCCGGCCGTCCGCTCGCCGGACCGCACCGGCAGGCCGGACAGGTCGATCAGGTTGAGCACGTTGGTATAGGTCAGCTCGGCCGAGAGGTTGAAGGCCAGGACGTCGAAGGCCCGGGCGGGCAAATGGCTCTCGAGCGAGAAGAAGGGGACGCCGTCGGCCCGCATCAACTCCTCCATGTCCACCCAGGGCGCGTACGACCGCTCGGCCACGGCATCGGGCCGCTCGTTGAGGATCTCGTAGAGGATCTGCAGCCCCTGGTTGGGGAGGCCGATCTCGTAGGTGTCGGGGTAGACGAGGAGCCAGGCCACGGTGCCGTCGACATGACCGGGCGACTGTGCACCCAGCTCGCCCCCGATATACCGGGCAGGCTTGGTGACCTGGGACAGGAGCGGTTCGATCCGCGACCAGAGGGACTCCATCCGACCCCAGCTTAGGGACTCGTCGACCGCCGTCTGGCCGCCTCGCCGCCGAGACTCCGGACGGCCCCGTACCAAGTCGGCAGCCGGGGGGCGCCCGGGCGAGACGTTCGTCGACTAGACAATCCGCATGAGTCCGCCTGCCGACGGCCCCCGGTCCGCCGAGCGCCGGCGGCGGCGTCACGCTCAGGTGGTCCGGCGCCGCTGGACGGCAGCTGCGGTGCTGGTCGTCGTGGTGGGCACGGTCGTGGCCCTCGTCGCCACCAGCGAAGGCTCGGAGACCTGGCTACCTCCTCGGGGCCGGGCCTCCAGACCGCCGGGACGACCTCGGCCGCCGGGCACTCCACGACCTCGGCCGCCGGCTCGAAGGTGGCTGGCGGCGGCACGCATCTGACGCGGGACACACCGGCGGTCGAGTCCGGCCTGGAACCCTGGCAGCTCCCGAACTTGCTCAGCCGCGAGGTCGCCCTCCCGGGTCCCGGGCAGTCGGTCACGGTCCTCGGTGGGCTGGTCAGCACCAGCACGTCGACGAACGCAGTCACCGGGCTCGCCACACCCGCCGGAGCCCCCTCGACGCTCGGCACGCTCAGCACGGCCGGACACGACGCCGCCGGAGCCGTCCTCGGGGGGCGGGACATCATCTTCGGCGGTGGCGACCAGACCAGCGTGGCGACGGTTGAGGCCATCACCCCAGGTGCCGGGGCCACGGCCCAGGTGATCGGCCGGCTCCCCCAGGTGCGCTCGGACGCCTCAGCCGTGGTGGTCGGACGGACGGCATACGTGGTCGGCGGGTACGACGGCACCAACGGCGATCCCGCCGTCCTGGCCACGACGGACGGGCGGACCTTCTCGACGATCGCCTCGCTCCCCCAGGCCGTGCGCTACCCGGCGGTTGCCGCCCTCGGGCACACGATCTACGCGTTCGGCGGCCAGTCGGTCGGCGCATCGGGGGCACCGGTGACCGCCATCCAGGCGATCGACACCGTCGCCCACCAGGCCCGGGTGGTGGGCCATCTTCCCGAGGCCCTCTCGGGCGCGGCGGCGGTGACCGTCGGCGGCCACCTCTACCTGGCCGGCGGGAACGACGCCTCCGGTCACCCGGTCTCGACCATCTGGGCCTACGATCCGGCATCCCACTCCCTCAAGGTGGCCGGGATGCTGCAGATCGGAGTCTCAAACGCCGGCGCGGCGGTGGTGGGTGACACAGCATGGATCATCGGCGGCGAGGTCGGTGGGGCACCGACGGCCTGGGCCCAGATGATCCGGCCCAACGTGGCCTTCGGGACCGCCGGCGCCCCCGGGGCGGGCTCTCCGTACTTCGGGTCCAAGCTGCTCATCGCCGACCGCGGGAACAACCGGCTCCTGCTGCTCGACGACACCAGCAAGATCCTGTGGACCTATCCGAACGCCACCGCGCCGCCACCGCCCGGCCCCAACGGCTTCTACTTCCCCGACGACGCCTTCTTCATCCGGAAGGGGACGGCCATCATCTCCAATCAGGAGGAGAACGAGACCATCGTCCAGATCGGCTACCCGTCGGGGAAAATCCTCTGGTCGTACGGCCATCCCGGCCAGGTCGGTTCGGCGCCGGGCTTCCTCTCCGAGCCCGATGACGCCTACTTGTTGAAGGACGGAAGCATCTCGGTGGCCGATGCTCAGAACTGCCGGGTCCTGGTGATCAATGCCGCGGGGACCGTGACCAGCCAGATCGGCACCACCGGCAACTGCGTCCATCAACCGCCGACCTCGATGACCTCACCCAACGGGGACACCCCGTTGGCCGACGGGAACCTGCTCATCTCCGAGATCACCGGGTCGTGGGTGGACGAGTACACGCCGACCGGCCAGCTGGTCTGGTCGACACACGTGGCGGTCGGATATCCCTCCGATCCCCAGCAGCTCGGCCCCGACCTGTACCTGATGGCTGACTACGAGAACCCAGGAGCGATCGTGAAGTTCAACCGGTCCGGCGCCATCACCTACCGCTACCAGCCTGCCTCGGGGCCGGGCATGCTCGACCAGCCCTCATTGGTCGAACAGCTGCCCAACGGAGCCCTCATGGTCAACGACGACTACCGCGACCGCATGGCTGCCATCGATCCCGTCACCGGCGCCTTGATCTGGCAGTACGGAGTGGCCGACCACCCGGGCACCCAGCCCGGCTATCTGAACACCCCCGATGGGTTCGACATCCTCGCGCCCGATGGCAGCACCCCGACGCATCCCCAGACCGGCTGAGGCGTCACCCCCACCGGGACCGCCGACCGCTAGCGCGGTCCGACGACCGCCACCGCGGTCCGTCGCCGGCTAGGGCGATCTCCGCCTGTAGGCCGCATTGGTCCCGGGTGCCGGGGCCGTCGTGGTCGTCGTGGACCCGGCACCGGTCGATGGGGTCGTGGTCGAGCCGGGGGTGGTGGTCGTCGAACCCGGAGCAGGCGTGGTGGTGGTCGACCCCGGCGCCGTGGTGGTGGTCGATCCGGGCGTCGTCGTGGTGGTGGTCGTCGGCAGGGGCGCAGCCCCACTCGAGTTCACCGAGGCGGACGCGGGCGGCAAGGCGGGGGCGGCCACCGGGTGAGCGGCCAGGTAGTCGAAGATCTTCCTGACCACCGGGGCCGAGGCCTGAGCACCGTAGCCCCCCTCGTTGATCTCACTGACCACGACGTACTGCGGGTTGGGATTTGGGCCGAACCCGACGAACCAGGAGGTGGGCTCCTGTCCGTTGACGCTGGCCGTACCCGTCTTCCCGCCCAGGGTGAAGGCCGCCTCGTTCCAGCCCGCTCCCACGAAGCTCCCATAGCCGGTCCCGCTCGGGTCGTTGACGACCCCCTCGAAGCCGGCGAGCATCGCCTGGTAGTTGGTAGGCGACAGGTCCACGTGCCCGGTGACCTTGGGCGCCACCTTCGAGATCACCGTGCCATCGGGACTGACCACTCCGGCGGCGACCTCGGGCGCGTAGCGAGTGCCCCCGTTGGCGAAGGTGGCATAGGCCACCGCCTCTTGGAGCGGCGTGATCACCGTTCCCCCCTGTCCGAACGCCAGCTCCATGTTGTCACCCGTGTACCAGGCGGTATTCGGGAAGGCGGTCGGGTTCGCCTGGTGGAGCTTCACCCGCTCCGACGGCGAGTCGACCCGACCGATGGACTCGTTGGGGAGGTCGATCCCGGTGGGCTGGCCGTACCCGTACTGGGCGGCCGTCGTCTGGATCGGCTCCTGACCGTACTGGGATCGGGCCCCCCAGTACTCGGCTCCCAGTTGGTAGAAGAAGGCATCGCTCGACACGGTGAGCGCCGAGCTGACGTTGTAGGCCGCCCCGTTGGCGTTGTCGCCGACGTCGTCCTTCAGATGGCAATTCGGCCCCGTACAGTTGGGTGCCGTGTAGCCACCGTTGTCCACGTAGGCCGTGTCGGGCGTGATCAGTCCGGTCTGCAAGGCCGAGGTGGCCGTGGCCAGCTTGAAGGTCGACCCGGGTGCCAGCTGCGAGTTGATGGCCCAGTTGTTCAACGAGTTGGTGGCCTGGAGGGCCGCGTAGTTGGCCTGGGAGATCCCTCCTACCCAGACACTCGGGTTGTAGGACGGGTACGAGGCCATGGCCAAGACGGCGCCGGTCTGGGGGTTCATCACCACCACCGAGCCGTTGATGGCCGGCGGCAAGGCGTTGTTGTCGGCGGGGTCGGGCGTCTGGCGCACAGTGGCTATCTGGGTGGCCAGCGCGTCATCGGCCACCTGTTGGAGACCGAGGTTGATGTTGGTGACCAGGTTGTTGCCCGACTTGGCCGGGGTCGTCTTGAGCGTGCCCACGACCTGTCCCTGGGCGTCGACCTCCAGCTGCTGTTGGCCGGGTGTGCCCCGCAACGCCGACTCGTACTGGTACTCGAGCCCGCTCTGGCCGACCTGGTCCCCGGGCTGATAGCCCTGGGCGGCCAGGGTCTTCAGCTCGGTGGCGCTGATCGAGCCGACGTAGCCGAGGGTCTGGGCCGCCGGGTACCCGCTGGCCGCCGGCCCGGGGATCTCGCTTTGGGGATAATTCCGCTGGGTGGTCTGGACCACGCTGACCCCGGGGAAGTCGGCCGGGTGTTCTTTGATGTAGAGCACGTCGGGCAGGGGGGCGTTGTCCAGGATGGGCACCGGCTTGTACGGGCTGTACTGCTTGTCGTTGATCGTCTGCTGGACCTGGGCAGGGGTCTGGCCGATGAGGGCGGCCAGGCTCCCGACCACCTGGGGGTCGTTGGCGGCCGAGACCCGGGACAAGGTGATCTGCTGGGTGACGATGTTGTTGACGAGCGGCAGGCCGGTGCTGTCCAGGATCTCGCCCCTGGTCGGCGGGATGGCCACCGCTCGGATCTGGTTGGCCGAGACGGCATGGACGGCGGCCGGTGCCTGCAGCACCTGGAGGGTCCACAGCCGCAGCCCCAAGACGGCGAAGAGGGCGATGACCACCAGGCCGGTGATGCGGAGGCGCAGTCCCGGCCGGGCGGCGGTGGAGTCGGGCGCATCGAGCATCGATCCCACCGACATCCGGTTCTTGTGGATCTTCGGCTGCCTGGCCACCTTGCGGGGGCCGAACCGCTCACGCTCGGGACGCAGGTACTGCTTCGACCCGCTGATGGGATGGCGCCACGTGCGTTTCATTGGCGCCCATCCTGGCCTCCCGGCCAGGCAATGTGTACGCGGCTGAGAGAACTGTCGGTCTCGCTCAGCTCGGTCATCGGACGCTCCCGATGGGGCCGACCGAGCCGGGCATCCCTTCGGCCGACACCTTGGGCAGGGCCCACCCCACGATGCGCACGGCGGGGACGGCCAACACGGCATTGACGATCGACACCACCAAGACGATGCCGACGATGTCGACGTGGAGCATCTGCGGCTGCCCCAGGATCGACCCGACTGCGGCGTAGGCCACCTCGTAGGCCGCACTGGCTCCGAGGGCGGCCAGGGGCGGGAGCCACCAGGACGACCGGTCGAGGGCCACGGTCGAGAGGCCCACCGCGAACCCGACCAGGCACCCGATCAGCGCCGAGAGGCCAAAGGGTGTGGGGAGGAAGAGGTCGGCCACCAACCCCGACCCGAATCCCATGATCGCCCCGCGCGACGGTCCTCCGATGATGCCGGCGGCGATGGGGAGCAGCACCATGATGTCGGGGTGGATCCCGCCGATGTGGATGTCCAACATGAGGGTCTGCTGCACGGTGAGGAACAACAGCACCACCACGATGACCTTGGCCGCGTCCCGACCGGTCATGATCCCCCCGCTCGGCCGGTCATGATCCCGCCGCTGAAGTGCCCGATCCTCCGGGAGGCCCCCACAGGAGAACCGAGACGTATCGAAGATGGGCGAGGTCGGCCACCGGTTGGAGGCTCACCGTCTCGTCGTTGGCCGACGAGCCGTTCTTGACGCTGGTCACCTCGGCCACCGGCAGCCCGGGGGGGAAGATGGCGCCCTGCAGCCCGCTGGTAACGAAGGCCGGGCCCTTGGGCAACGGCGTATTGGACGGGATGTACTGGGCCGTGAGCGGCTTGCCTGCCCCCTGTCCGTTGAGGACGGCGTAGTCACTCGGGCCATAGGCCACCCCCACCGTCGACCGCCCGTCGGTGAGCAGGCGCACTGTGGCCGTACTCTTGCTGGCGAACACCACCTGTCCGATCAGACCACCGGTGGCGCCCCCCGATCCCATCACCGGCATGCCCACGGCCACTCCTTGGTCGCGACCCACACCGATCTCGACGGTGGCGGCGAAGTCGGAGGTGTTGAAGTTGATCACCTCTGTCTTGACCTGCTGTAGCCCTTGGACGGTGGGGAGGTTGTTCAGGGCGCTGAGCGCCTCCAACTGTCGCAGGGCCTGAGCCGCGTTCTGCTGCTCGAGCATCTGCTGGCGCAGGGAGCCGATCTCGGCCTGGAGCTTCTGGTTCTGCTCACGCACCGCCCCGTAGTGCACGCTGCCGGCCAGGAAGCTGCCGATGGGCCGGACGATGCCGTCCACCCCTGAGCGGATCGGCGAGAAGGCGTCGGAGGCGACCGATTTCAAGCCGGAGGTGAAGCTGTTCAGGCCACCGCGGGCATCCAGGGTGATGATGGTGATCGAGATGAGGACCAGGATCAGGAGCGTTGTTCGGGGGCGGCGGAGCCGCCGCGGCTTCGCCACGAGTTACTGAGCGGCTCGGTCAGCGGGCTGACGACGTGATGAGCACTTGTTTCAGTGCTTCGAATTCCTCGAGGCACTGCCCGCTACCGATGGCGACGCAGTTCAAGGGGTCACGGGCCACGACGATGGGCATCCCCGTCTCCGACTGCAACCGGCTGTCCAGGCCGTGCAGCAGCGCGCCGCCACCGGTCAGGACAATGCCCTGCTCCATGATGTCGGCGGCCAGTTCCGGCGGCGTGCGGTCCAGGGTCACCTTCACGGCGTCGACGATGGCCGAGACCGGCTCCTCGATGGCCTTGCGGATCTCCTGGGTCGAGATCACCACTGTCTTGGGCAGGCCGGTCACCAGGTCTCGACCGCGGATCTCGGCGTGGAGCTCCTCTTCGAGCTCGTAGGCCGAGCCCAGCGCGATCTTGATCTCCTCGGCCGTTCGCTCGCCCAAGGCCAGGCTGTACTCCTTCTTCACGAACGAGACGATCGCCTCGTCGAGCTCGTCGCCGCCGATCCGGATCGACTGGCTGGTGACGATCCCACCCAGGGAGATGACGGCCACCTCGGTGGTACCGCCGCCGATGTCCACCACCATGTTGCCGGTGGGCTCGTGAACGGGCAGGCCCGCCCCGATGGCCGCGGCCATCGGCTCCTCGATGATGTAGGCCTTGCGGGCCCCGGCGTACTCGGCCGCCTCCATGACCGCCCGCTGCTCCACTCCGGTGATGCCCGAGGGGACGCAGATCACCATGCGCGGCTTGGCGAAGCGGCGCTGGTGGACCCGGTGGATGAAGTAGCGGAGCATCTTCTCGCAGATCTCGAAGTCGGCGATGACCCCGTCCTTCAGGGGTCGGATGGCCTGGATGTGACTGGGGGTACGGCCGATCATGCGCTTGGCCTCGGCCCCCACGGCCAGGGGCCGGCCGTCCTTGACGTTGACCGCCACCACGGACGGCTCGTTCAAGATGATGCCCCGGCCGCGCACGTAGACCAGGGTGTTGGCGGTCCCGAGATCCACAGCCATATCTCGGCCCAATAGGAAGAAGCGGTTGTCGGCCATCAGAGATGAACCCCTCCGTCGGAGAGCGGTCGGGTTGACAATTGGTCCCGTTCAACTGCCCCGGACTCGTTGTTTCCGCGGGGCGCGCCACAGGACATCGTGGATCAAGGCTACGGGAACGGACCCGTAGGCACAAGGCGCTCGGACCGAGAGGTCCCGGCCCTCGACCGACCAGGGCCGCAGCCGGGCTCAGGCCAGGCCGGGGAAGAAGAGCTCGATCTCCCGCTTGGCCGACTCCGGGGAGTCCGACCCGTGGACCAGGTTCTCCCCCACCTCGAGGGCGAGGTCACCCCGAATGGTCCCCGGGGCGGCCTCGACGGGGTTGGTGGCACCCATGATGTTCCGTACCACGGCATAGGTCTGGTCGGGGCCCTCCACCACCATGATCAGCGACGGGGACCGGGTGATGAAGGCCACCAGGCCGGCGTAGAAGGCCTTGCCGTCGTGCTCGGCGTAGTGGCGGCCGGCCACCGCGACGGAAATCGTGCGCAGCTCGGCCGCGATCAGGCGGAGCCCCTTCGCCTCGATGCGACTGATGATCTCGCCCGAGAGGCCCCGCTCGACCGCGTCGGGTTTGCAAATGACGAGTGTGCGTCCCACGAGGCGGGCAGGCTAGCCGAGATCCATCGGAAGGCCGAATCCGCCGATCACCTCGCGAAGCGGCTCGGTGGCCCTCAGAGACCGTCGCCCACCAGCTGTCGCCGCGCATCCGCCACCACGTAGAGCGACCCGCAGATGATGCAGCGGTCGTCGGGCCCGGCACTGTCGACCGCGGCAGCGACCGCCTCGGTCACGCTTGGGGCTGCTCGCACAGCCATGCCGAGCCCCAGCGCGGCCTCGGCCACGATCTCGGTGGGGAGGGCCCGCGGCGAGTCGGGCGCGCAGGCCACCACCGAGCGCACGCCGGCTGTCTGGAGGGCCTCGAGCATGGCCACCGGGTCGCGGCCGCGCAGCATGCCGATCACGGCCACCGCCTCACCGTCGACGGTGAACTCCTCGATCAGGGTTCGGGCCAGCACAGTCATCCCGGCCACGTTGTGGGCGCCGTCCACCACCACCAGGGGGTGTCGGCCGATGACCTCGAGCCGACCGGGAACGGAAATCGCGGACAGGGCCTGGTCGACCACGTCTTCGTGCAACGGCGTGCCGAAGAAGGCCTCGACCGCGGCGAGGGCGGTGGCGGCGTTGTCCCCCTGGTGGGCGCCGTGGAGTGGGATGAGGACCTCGCCGTAGGAGCCTTGCGGTGTGCGTAGGTCGAGCAAGCGGCCACCAACGGCGAGCCGATTGGCCGTCCACCCGTAGTCCTCGCCGCGGACCCACACCTCCTCGGCGCCGGCATCGGCCGCCTTGGCCCGGAGCAGGGCCACCAGTGCCGGGTCGGTCTCCCCGATCACCACCCGGCTGCCCCGCTTGAAGATCCCCGCCTTGTCGCCGGCGATGTCGGCCAACGTCGGGCCCAGCACCTCGGTGTGGTCGAAGCTGACATTGGTGATCACGGCCACATCGGCATCGAGCACATTGGTGCTGTCCCACGTGCCCCCCAGCCCCACCTCGACCACGGCGACGTCGACCGCCTCGTCGGCAAACCAGGCGAAGGCCGCAGCGGTCAGGAGCTCGAAGCGGGTCGGGCGCTCGGACAACAGCCCCTCCAGGCCGGCAAGGGTCTCGAGGATGCCCAGAAATGCCTCGTCGTCGATGGGCTCACCGTTCCGGGAAAGGCGCTCGTTGACCCGGTACAGGTTGGGGCTCGTGTAGGTCCCGACGGTCAGTCCCTGGCCGGCCAGGAGGGACATGGCCATGGCCGCGGTCGAGCCCTTGCCGTTGGTGCCGGTCAGGTGGATCGACGGGTAGGCGCGCTGCGGGTCGCCCATGATGCCCATCAGCTCGCGGATGCGGTCCAGCGTGGGTAGGGCACGGCGGGTCGGGGCGATGGACTCGAAGTCGATGTGCGAATCGAGCCAGACGATGGCCTCAGGAAGATCGGTGAAGGGCATGCTGAGATGGGCTGACTTGGGTGGGGTGGGTGTGGCGCTGGCGTGCAACGATCGGAGCCGTGCCTTGACCGAGCATCGCCCGCCGCGCCGATGCGCTCGCCCGGCTGGATCGGGCCGAAGGGGTCCTTGGCCTGGCCGGTTCGGACCCTAGGAGGCGGCCCGGCGGGTGCGGGTGGACTTGGTCGGGGGGTTGAGCGGCACCAGAGTGGGATGCACCTTCTCGAGGACCACCGCCCGGTCGACCACGCACTTCGACACGTCGGTCCGGCTGGGGAGGTCGTACATCACCTCGAGCAGCACCTCTTCCAGGATGGCCCGCAGGCCCCGGGCGCCGGTGCCCCGCAAGAGGGCCTGCTCGGCCACGGCCTCCAGGGCGTCGTCGGTCAGCTCCAGCTCCACCCGGTCCAACTCGAAGACCCGCTTGTACTGCCGGGTGAGTGCGTTCTTGGGCTCCACCAGGATCTGGATCAGCGCGTCCTTGTACAGGTGGGAGACGGCCCCGACCATGGGCAGGCGCCCGATGAACTCGGGAATGAGCCCGAACTTCATGAGGTCCTCGGGGAGCACCAGGCGGAGCAGCTCCGAGTCGTCCCGCTCCGACGCCTTACGGACCTCGGCCCGGAAGCCCATGCCCTTGCGGCCGATGCGGTTCTCGATGATCTTGTCGATCCCGGCGAAGGCACCACCGCAGATGAACAGGATGTTCGTGGTGTCGATCTGGATGAACTCCTGGTGGGGGTGCTTGCGGCCGCCCTGAGGCGGCACCGACGCCGTCGTCCCCTCCAAGATCTTCAACAAGGCCTGCTGGACGCCCTCGCCGGAGACGTCCCTGGTGATCGAGGGATTCTCCGACTTCCGGGCGATCTTGTCGATCTCATCGATGTAGATGATCCCCGTCTCGGCCCGCTTGACGTCGTAGTCCGCCGCCTGGATGAGCTTCAACAAGATGTTCTCGACGTCCTCACCCACGTACCCGGCCTCGGTCAGCGCGGTGGCATCGGCGATGGCGAAGGGCACGTTGAGCATCCGGGCCAGGGTCTGGGCCAGAAGCGTCTTCCCACAGCCGGTCGGGCCGAGCAGCAAGATGTTGGACTTGGCCAGCTCGACCTCGTTGTCGTGCGTGCCGTTGTTCCCCGCCTGGACCCGCTTGTAGTGGTTGTACACGGCGACGGACAGAATCTTCTTGGCGTACTCCTGCCCGATCACGTAGTCGTTCAGGAACTCGTAGATCTCCTTCGGCTTGGGCAGCTCCTCGAAGGAGAGCTCGGTCGTGTCGGCCAGCTCCTCGGCGATGATGTCGTTGCACAGCTCGATGCACTCGTCACAGATGTACACGCCCGGCCCGGCGATGAGCTTCTTGACCTGCTTTTGGGATTTGCCGCAAAAGCTGCACTTTACGAGGTCGCCACCGTCTCCGAACTTCGCCACGTCGGTTCCCCTTGTCCCTTTTCCCTTGCTTGCCATTGCTCAGTGAACGCCGAACGCAACCCTACTGGCTGCGTCGCACGAACTTGTCCCTAGGCCGCGCCGACGGCCTCGATGCCAACCGAGTCACGGGCCGTGATGACTTCGTCGATCAGCCCGTAGCTCACGCACTCCTCGGCCGTCATGATGAAGTCCCGGTCGGTGTCCTTGGAGACCTTTTCCACGCTCTGACCAGTATCGGCGGCCAGCATGCCGTTCAAGAGGTCGCGCATGCGGAGGATCTCCTTGGCCTGCAGCTCGATGTCGCTGGCCTGGCCCTCCACTCCCCCGAAGGGCTGGTGCAGGAGGATGCGGGCATGGGGCAGGGCAAACCGCTTCCCGCGGGTACCGGCGGCCAACAGCACCGCGGCAGCGGAGGCGGCCTGTCCGAAGCAGAAGGTCGACGTGTCCGGCTTGATGTACTTCATCGTGTCGTAGATGGCGAACAGGGCGGTGATGTCGCCGCCGGGCGAGTTGATGTAGAGGTGGATGTCCTTGTCGGCCTCTTCGGACTCCAAGAAGAGGAGCTGGGCACAGACAAGGTTGGCCACGGTGTCGTTGATCGGCGTACCCAAGAAGATGATCCGTTCCCGCAACAGGCGGGAGAAGAGGTCATAGTTGCGCTCGCCCCGACTGGTCGACTCGACCACCCACGGGACGCTGTAGGCCTGGGCACCCAATCCGCTGATTCCCTCTGTCACGCTCACTCCGAGTCCTCCTCGCCCTGATCTACCTTCAGGTCGTCCCGTGACACGGGATTTCCCTCCTCATCGAGCAGCTCGACGTTGTCGAGCAGCCAGCGCATGGCCTTCGCTTTGCGCTGGTCCGAGCGTACCGCCGGCAAACGCCCAGCCCGGTCGAGTTCCTCGCGTACCTGGTCGACGTCGGTTTCCAGGCGCTCGGCCATGGCCGCGAGCTCGGTGTCCAGCTCCTCGTCGCTGATCCCGATCTCCTCGGCCTCGACCAGGGCCCGGAGGGCCAGGTCGGCCTTGACGCCGCGGAGGGCGCCCTCCCGGAGCTCGTCGAGCAGCTGTTGCTCGTTGCGACCGCTAGCCATGAGGAACTGCTCGATCCCGATCCCCTGATGCTCGAGCCGGTGATTGAGGTCATGGATCCGCTCCCGAAGCTCTTCGGCCACCAACACGTCGGGAATGTCCTCGGTCACCAATTCGACCAGCGCGTCGATGCTCTTTTGCTGGAGGGCCATCTGGGCCTGCACGATCCGCATCTGCTTCAGCCGGTTGGTGATATCCGCTCGGAGCTCGTCAGCCGTGTCGAACTCGGAGGCCTCGGCGGCCCATTCGTCGGTCACCTCCGGCAACTTGAGCTCTTTCACGTCCTTCACCAGCACGCGGAACGACACCGTCTGGTCCAGTGCCTCGACGGAGCTGTCGAAGGTGAGGATGTCCCCGACCTTGGCCCCCCGGAGCTGATCATCGAGCTCGGGGACGACGCCGCCGCTCCCCACCTCGTAGAGGAAGTCCTCGGCCGAGAGGTCGTCGTCCGCCTTGGGGTCGTCGCTCACTCCCGGTCCCGAGCGGGTCCCGTGGATGTCCACGGTCACCTGGTCGCCGTCCCGGGCGGGGCGCTTCACGTCGATGAGCTCGCCCGAGGTCGCTCGCAGCCGATCGATCTGGCTGGTGATGTCCTCTTCGGGGACGTCCAGGGAGGGAAGGGTGACGACCAGGCCCCGGTAGCCGGGAATGGCTACGGTCGGTCGCACCTCGACCACTGCATCGAAGGCCACGCCACCCGAGTCGTTGCCCGAGGTGATGTCGATCTCCGGGGCGGCGATGGGATCGACCTCCGTATCGGTAACCGCCCTGGCGTAGAAGTCGGGGAGCGCCTCGCGCAGCGCCTCGCCGCGGACGGCCGAGGCTCCTCCCATCCGGGCCTCGATGACTCGCCGGGGTACCTTGCCCGGCCGGAAACCGGGGACCCGCACCTCACGGGACAGCCGCCGCATCACCTCGTCCAGGGCTTCGTCGATCTCCGCCTCGTCGATCTCAACTGAGAGACGGACCTTGTTACCCTCTTCGGGCGCTGCTGTGGCTCGCATACGAGTAGGTGAGTCTACTGGGCGACGGGGCTCTCCCTCCCTCGATCGTTTTGCCGCCGGACAGACCTGATCCACTCGGGGGAAGCCCCGGATTCCCTCAGGGAAACCTCGGATTCCTTCCTGGGAACCTCGGATTCACTCAGGGGAACAGGGTCAGGATTCGGTGACGGCTGCCGGGCGACACCGCGCCTTCGGTGTACCAGCCCCGTTTCACCCGGCGAAGCCAGCCTCGGTCGACCTCGAAGGCCAAGGCGTCGGCCACCGCCTTGCCGGGGTTGTCGGTGCCCACCTCGTAGCCCCACTCATCGAGCACCTCAAGGACAATGGAGACTGAGCACGGGTACCACGAGCGCATGATCACGGCGCAGACCGCGCGTCGAAGCGGCCGCCCCCGCAAGGGATCGCTCGCAGTCGATGCGCAGCCGGGTCCGGCGTGCCGGTGCACCGGGCGCCCCTTCCGAACGTCCCCGACTGGAGTGGGCGCTGAGGTCGTGAGGGATGCTGCGTGAGCGACTTGCGGGACTTGTGGGGCTTCGGGGGCCTGCGGCTCGGGCTTCTCGGACGGCTTGGGACATGTCCTCTACGGTACGGAGGGGCTGCGACAGCTTCCCCACGTGCCTGTCCTCCCCAAGCGCCCTGTCTCTTTCACAAACTCGGCCCATCCTCCTCTGGGGATCCGATCCGCATAGCCACGGTCGCGCATCGCGAATAGAGTCCCCTGGGGCATTGTCTATTTTGGAATCTCCCGCGTTTGGAGCTGCGGGTTCGCGTGGCTGAGGTCGAAGCCAAACTCGATGAGCTCATGACCATGAACTTGGCCCTCGTGGCCGAGAACGAGCGCCTGCGGGCCAGAGCGGGGATGAACTCGAAGAACTCGTCGAAGCCTCCGTCGTCGGATGGGTATGCCAAGCCGGCACCAAAGTCCCGCCGTGTCCGCTCGGGGAAGAAGCCCGGCAAGCAGCCCGGGACCGAAGGCAAGCACTTGGCCCAGGTGGCCGACGTCGACGAGATCGTCAACCACAGCCCAGACCGCTGCAGCAACTGTGGAAGCGGCCTGGCCGACGCCCCGGTGACCGGCACGGTCGCTCGTCAGGTCTTCGATCTGCCCCCACGGGCCGTCGTGGTGACCGAGCACCGCGGCGAACGCCGCACGTGCGAGTGCGGCACGACGACCACGGCTCACTTCCCAGCCGAGGCCATCGGGCCCGCCTGCTACGGGCCGGTGCTACGGGCGCACGTCTGCTACCTGGTGGTCCGCCAGCACATCCCGATCAAACGGGTGGCAGAGCTCCTCGGTGACGCCTATGGGATCCCGGTCTCGACCGGGGCGATCGTCACCATGGTCAAAGAGGGCTCCGACCTGCTCGGGAGCTTCCTCGACGCTTTGGCCAGCCAACTGCGGGCTACCGACATCGTCCATGCCGATGAGACCGGCCTACGGGTGGGGGCCATCCTCCACTGGGTCCATGCCACCTCGAGCCGGGATCACAGCCTGTACCACCTCGACACCCATCGGGGGACCAAGGCCATGGACGCCATGGACGTGCTCGCCCACCTGAGGGGCGTGCTGGTCCACGACGGCTGGCAGCCCTACCGGGACTACTCGGATGTGGACCACGCCTTGTGCAACGCCCACCACCTGCGAGAGCTCGACGGCGTCTCGGGCAACAACAAGGACCAGAGCTGGGCCCATCACATGGCCGCCCTCCTCAGCGCCACCTGGAGCGAGGTCCTTGCCGCCAAGGACCAAGGAGCTGTCTTTGGCGAATTGGCCCTGGCCCGTGCTCAGGTTTCGCCGAAACGCGGGAGATTTCCAAGAAACAAATCCGCCGAGGCCGCCTCTCAGGCGTCCGCCCGGGCAGGACGGCGCCCGGTGCAGGACGCCGCCCCGGGCAGGACGCCGCCCGGGGCAGGACGCCCGAAGCGGCCCCTTGCTCAGATCATGAAGGCCATTGCCTCGACGACCCGGCGGCCGAGCTCGGCGTCGCCATCGACAGCAACCGCTCCCGCAGCCAGCACCTCGCTTCCGAGGCATCGTCCCAGACCCAAACGCCAGAATGCGGCCTGGTCCATTGTGAGGGTGACCGTGGGCGATCCGGGCGCCCCGTCCAGGCGCACGGCCCGGCCGTCCTCGACCCGAACGGCCTCCGAGCGTCCGAGCGGACCGGTGACCGCGAAGACCACCGTCGTGCCTTCAGGAGGAGCCACCTTCTTCCCCACGGTGAACCCCATCGTCAGGAAGCAGCGATCCAAGGTGATGGCCTCACCGGCCCCGTTACGGCCGCCGGGCCGGTCGAGGGCGAAGCGTATGTCCTGTTCGTGTGCCCACGAGTCGAACACTCTGACCGTCATGAACGTCCGGTAGGGGACATCGCCGATGGGACTCCATCCGATCTCGTCGAACCGTTCGGGGGGGAAGGCACGGAGCGCCTCGAGGCGCCGAGCCGCCGTCTCCTCGAATTCGGCTAGCACTTCCTCCCCCGGCGTTCCCCGTCGCTGCTCGATCCATGGCTCGTTCATCTCGCCGATCGGGTTCTTCACGTATTCGGGTACGTCGTCCAGCGGGGGTGGAGCAGGATCGCCGAGCAGTGACCGCTCGATGGCGAGGAGATGCGACACCTGGTCGCGGACCGACCACCCCGGACAGTCGGTAGGCAACGCCCATTGTTCGGGGGTCAGCCCTCGACAGGCCGCCACAGCCGACGACCACACCTCGGCCAGTTGGCCGATGACCACCTCATCATTGGCCATGGCTCAGCCTGGCAGCGCGGCCTCGATCGCGTCGACGACCTCGGGCGCCTCGGGGTCCACGGTCGGGCGGAACCGCTTCACGATCTCACCCCCCGGTGACACCAGGAACTTCTCGAAATTCCATTGCACGTCGCCGGCCTCGCCCTCGCCGTCGGGCACGGCAGTGAGCTCGTCGTAGATGGGGTGGCGATTGCCCCCGTTCACATCGACCTTCTCGAACAACGGGAAGGAGACCCCGTAGGTGGCCGAACAGAACTCGGCGATCTCGTCGGACGTGCCCGGCTCCTGCCCGGCGAACTGGTTGCACGGGAACCCGAGGACCGAGAAGCCGCGGTCGCCGTAGGTGCGCTGGAGCCGTTCGAGCCCCTCGTACTGGGGTGTCAGCCCGCATTTCGAGGCCACGTTCACGAGCAACAGGGTCTTGCCCTCGTAATCGCCCAGCGACGCCTCTTCCCCGGACAAGGTGTGGATGGTCGGTTCATAGATGGTCATGGCGCCAGCTTAGGACTGACCCGCGCCCGGCGGCCCAGGTCGGTGCGGGATGCACCGCGCCGCGACCCAGGTCGGTTCGGGATACACCCGGGCAAGCCGCGAACCGGTCGGTGCGGGAGCACCCACCGAAGGTCGAGGGATGGGCCGCGATGGGCGATGACCGGCCGAGATGGGGTGAAATCCGCCGCGAGCAGAATTAGCTGTCAGCTAGCAAAACCGGCCTCCATCCCCCATCCGACGATCGGGTGCCGATACGTTCGAATCGTCCACATCCGGGATCGATCCCATCCAAGATCTGAGGGAGGAAGCAATGGCGTCATACGAGGGTTACTGCGTGAAATGCCGAGAAAAGCGAAACTTCGACGGGCAGGAGGTCGAGTTGGCGAACGGCCGCCGCGCCGCGCAGGGCACCTGCCCGACCTGCGGCACGAAGATGAACCGGATCCTCGGCAAGAAGAAGGATTGACCGAGCGACATTTGACCGAACCATCTAGGCCATGGCGCTCACAGGGTCCCGGGCCCCTGTGAGCTCAGGTTGCAACGAGAGGGCGCCGAACACGGCGCCCTCTCGTAGTCCCCAGTCACTTACCACCAGCCGGCCGAGGTCCAACAGGTCGACGAGGGTGGCCAGCACCACCGCTCCGACTGGAAGCAACGGGGCGCGTCGGGCCTGGACACCGGGAAGCTCCAAGCAGGCGGTCAGGTCCAGGGTGGACAGCCGGTCGGCGAGGTCGTGGAGCTGCCCTGCCGGAAGCTCGACCTGGTTGACCTGAACGGCCGAGGCGTTCGGGGCTGGCGGTCGATGCAGGCCCATGGCCAACCGGGCCAATGCCCGCACCGTCCCCCCGCTGGCCACGGACCGGTCCCGAGCCGAGGCATGGGCGGCCAGGATCTCGGTGATCGGCACGGAACGTTCAACCGTCGCCGATTCGATCGCCCGCCGATCGCGCTTCGACAGGGGATCGCCGGTGGCCAGCTCGCCCCGCAGGCGAGCGGTGCCGAGGGCGACGCTGGTCACAGCCAGGATGTCCTTTGCATTGCCGATGCCGGCTTCCAAGCTCCCGCCGCCGAGATCGAGTCCGAGAACGGGATCGGATCCCATCCATACTCCGGCGCGCTGTCCATAGAAACACAACCGGGCCTCCTCCTCACCGCTCAGGAGCGTGATGGGGCTGCCCACGATGGCCTCCAGCCGACCCAACAGGCTCGGCCCGTTCGACGCATCGCGGAGCGCGGCGGTGGCCAATGCCACCACCAGGTCGACACCGGCCTCATCGGCGGTCGTGCGGAGGCGCCGCACCACCCGGGTGGCCATCGCCGCCCGGTCAGCCGGCACGCCGCCCGTGCGGGCCACCTCGGTGCCAAGGTGGAGGAAGGAGCGACGCCGGAGAACCGGAACCAACGTGCCGTCCCGGGCGGCGTCCACCACCATGAGATGGAACGAGCTGCTTCCGAGATCGAAGACGGCAACGCGGACGGACGGCATCGGCGTGACGCTATCCCGCCCGCCGGCTTCGCACGAGACCCGTATTTTCGACGGAGCCCGCGATTGCCTGACTGAGCCCGCGATTGTCTGACGGGCGCACGCCATCGGGCACTACGAAGCTGCAGACGGCGCGGCTGACCTACTGTGTATTGCCTGGAGTTCCGATCAACCGACCGGATACGACATCGGGGCGTAGCGCAGCTTGGCAGCGCGCCTGCTTTGGGAGCAGGAGGTCGCGGGTTCAAATCCCGCCGCCCCGACCAGCTGGGGTCGGGCTGAGCGATGCTCCACGTTCAGGCCAGTGCCGATCACGAGCCGGTGCCGATCCCGATCACTCAGTGGTGGAAGTGGACGATGGCGTCCAGGTCGGTGACGGCCAGGCCCAGGTCGTGGCGAGCGTTGGCCAGATCGGTCCGCGCCGAGGTGAGCACGCTCTGGTTGGACGGATAGGACTCGGGCAGGAGGGCAAGGAGGGAGGACGAGACCCCGGCCGTCGCGCTCTGAGCCGCGGTCAGCTGTCGCTGGAAGTCAGTAAACGCCGTCTTGACCGTCGCCGGAACCGGTGAGCCCTGGTTCGCCGCGGGCGCCAGCAGGCTCTGGATCCCCGGTACGCGAGCAGACATCTCGGCTTCGATACTGGCGGACAGGTCGGCAGCCAGCACCATGTCGGCCGCCGGCACCTGGAGGGCCAGCACCCGGTAGTCCTGGACCATGGCTGTCTGGTCGGCGCTCACCTGCTCCTGGGTGGTATCGGACGGCACTTTGGCGGCCAACGCGTTCATGCCGTTCAGGGCCTCGGTGAGGACGGCCGTGAGCACTGCCTGATTCTCGGGAACGATCGTCTTGGAGCTACCTGCCGCCGCCAGCACCCTGCGCAACGCGGTCTGTCGGACGGCGACGGCCGCGGCCAGTTGCGACCGCGCCGCGGCCACGCCGGTAGGCGGAACGGTGGTCCTCGACGTCGCCGCGGTGGCCGTACGGGCCGACAGACCAACCGTGAGCGCCGATCCGCACAGGGCCAGCGTGGCCACCAGCACGGACAGGCGATGAGCGTTACGGGAACTCATCGCGCCGGTGCCAACCAGTGGTGGGGATCAAATGAGGTCATGGGAACGAGCAAGGTTGCCACACGGCGTCGGCGGAGTGGCGGCGTCAGTGGGCCCGGTACCCGGAGAGGCGCTCCGGTGCAGACCCCGTGTACCGTGCCCCCCGTGGTTCAGGTCACCGGCACCCTCCAAAGAGACGCGTGGGAGAAGAACGTCCTACCCCCCGTCGAGCAGGTCAGGCCAGGCCTGTGGTCGATCCCCGTTCCTATCCCCAACAACCCGCTCCGCTACGTGCTGGTCTACGCCATGGAGCTCGGGGGCGGGGGGGTGGCCATCGTGGACGCCGGCTGGGACACCGACGAGGCATGGGAATCGCTCAACAACGGGCTGGTCACCGCGGGTGGGTCCATCTCCGACGTACTGGCCGTCCTCGTCACCCACAACCATCCCGACCACTACGGGCTGGCCGGCAGGGTACGCAGCGAGTCGGGAGCGTGGATCGGCCTCCATCCGGCCGACGCCAAGACGCTCGAGGCCCGCTACGGCGACACCGATGAGCTGCTGGCCCAGATGAACAGCTTCCTCATCGACTCGGGGGTTCCCGCCGACAAGCTCCCGGACCTCAACCTCGCCTCCATGATGATCAAGTCGCAGGTGACCATGGCCCTCCCCGACGTCTTGTTCGAAGACGGCAAGCACATCGACCTTCCCGGCTGGGACCTGACCACCATCTGGACTCCGGGCCACTCCCCCGGGCATGTCTGCTTCTACAGCGAGGACCAACGGCTGTTGCTCTCCGGGGACCACGTCCTGCCCCGGATCACCCCGAACATCTCGGTCCACGCCCAGCAATTCCCCAATCCGTTGGGCGACTACCTCGAGTCGCTGCTGAAGATCCAGAACCTGGACACCGACGAGGTGCTCCCTGCCCATGAGTACCGGTTCGCCGATCTCCAGAACCGACTCGAGGAGCTCATGAAGCACCACGGCGACCGCCTGGAGGAGATCGAACAGGTGGTCGCCAACCATCCCGGGTCGACGGCCTGGGAGATCACCATCCAGCTCAAGTGGTCACGGCCGTGGGACCAGATCCAGGACTACATGCAGCGCTCGGCCAACGGCGAGACCCTGGCCCACTGCGTGCTCCTGGAGCTCCACGACCGCATCCGCCGCGAGGGCCACAACCCGGCCCGCTTCTACGTCGTCGAGCGTAGAGGTGTCATCGAGCCGTAGGGGTTCCCCGCCCTCCGCCGGTGGGGTCAACCTTGGAGGAGCTGGTCGTGTCGGTCTCGGGCGTCGCGGCCTGGTGGTCGGGCCCGACCTCCCCACCGAACTCGGCGGCCAGCTTCCGCTTCTCACGCCGTTTCAACAGCACCTGGACGACGATGGCCGCGACGATCAGGCCACCGATCCCGGCGAGCGACCACAGGCCGACTTCACGCAGTATCCGCTCGAAGGAGAGCCCGACCACGTAGCCGAGCAGGGTGTAGCCCACTCCCCACAGGATGCCGCCGAGGGCGTTGTAGAAGAGGAACGTCCGGTACCGCAATCCACTGAACCCGGCCAGCCCAGGAATGATCGCCCGGGCGAAGGCGATGAACCTCCCGAGGAATACGGCAGGACCGCCGTAGCGCTCGAGCAGCTGCATCGTCTTTGTGACTCCCAGGTTTCCCTTCAAGGGCCGGTGGTCGAGGAGCCAAGGGCCGGCCTTCTTCCCCACCTCGAAGCCGACCGAGTCACCACCGATGGCACACACCACCACCACGACGATCATGATCTCCAGGTTCACCTGATGGAGCCCGGCCAGGACGCCACCGATGACGACGGCCGTCTCACCCGGGATGAAGAACCCGACGAGCAGAGCCGCCTCGGCAAAGGCGAGGAAACCCACCAGGGCGTAGGCCGACGGGCCGTGAAAGTGCAGCAGTCTCCCCACGAAACCACCGGGGAGCTGTTGGCCCGACGACGCAGCGACGAGGCGCACCATGACCAGGCCCATGGCGGTCGGAAGGCTCACGGAAAGAGCGTCACGCTGAGCCACGCCCGGCGCCGACAGGCCGGGCAGGTCATCTTGTGATCGAAGGTTCGTCCCGGGAACCAGATACCGATGGGGAACTGGAGGACGATAAGGTCGAGCAGGCCGATCCGGGAGACCTGGCCGCAGGCCGAACAGGTCACGGTGAACGCACCCCGATCGGGCATGGGCTCGCCCGTTGGCGCTGTGGGGCCGTCGCCGTCGGTACCCCCCTCGGTGTAGAGGGCGTGCTTACCGAGGGGACGCGCTCGCCTCGGGCGGGCGGACTGCTCACCGGTGGTCGATTGACCCTCCTGGGTGGTCGCCTCCACCGGCATCCAGTAGAGGGCGCGCTTGCCCAGGGGGTCGGGACCGTCGGTCATCCAATCAGCTGCCGGGCCAGGGCTCGGTAGGCCTCGGCGCCCGGCGAGGTGGGGGCGTGTTGCAAGATCGACTTGCCCACTGCGGGGGCTTCGGCGAACCGCACCGACTTGCGGACCGGCGGCTGGAGCACGATCAGACCGTAACGGGTCTCGACCTCTTCGAGGACAGCGCGGCCGTGGCGGGTGCGCTCGTCGTACATGGTGGCGACCACCCCCCGAATGGCCAGGTCGGCGTGGGCGAAGGCCCGGACGTCCTCGATGGTGTCGAGGAGCTGGCCGACCCCCCGGTTGGAGAGGGCCTCGCACTGGAGCGGGATGAGGACCGAGCCGGCCGCAGTCAGGCCGTTGATGGTGAGCACACCGAGCGATGGCGGGCAGTCGATCAGCACCATGTCGTACTGGTGGAGCACGGGCTCGAGCGCCCGGGCCAGCACGTGCTCGCGGCCGGTCCGCGTGAGCAGATGGACCTCGGCTCCGGCCAGGTCGATGGTGGCCGGCACCACGGTGAGCCCGGCCACGCCGGGCACAGGGAGGCTGACGTCGGCGACCTTGGTGCGCCGGACGAAGACGTCGTGGAGCGACTGATCGAGCCGATCGGGGTCGAAGCCGAGCGAGAACGTGAGGCAGGCCTGTGGGTCGAGGTCGACCAGGAGGGTTCGGCGTCCGAGCTCAGCCATGGCCACCCCCAACGAGTGGACCGTGGTCGTCTTGGCCACGCCCCCCTTCTGGTTGGCCACGGCCAGGACCTCGGTCACACGCGTGAGCATAGGCCCCATCCACACGGCCATCACCGGTTATCGAGCCCGATAATGTGTGCCGCGCAACCGGAGGATCCTCATATGTGCGCCACCCGCCAGAACAAGGCAGCCAAGTCGGCGAGCGCTGGAGCCCACTCGGCCACGGGCAGGGCGAGCACCACGGCGCTCGCCGCCGTCGAGACCGGCCTCGGTCCCGACCGGTCGACGAACGAGAAGGGACGGCTGCCGGTGGTGTTGCCCGGCACTCGCTCGCCCCTCGATCCGTCACGTGCCTTGAAGGTGGGGGGCCACGGACAACCTCGCGAGCACGTGCGCCGCGTCCAACGGGACCGCCTCATCGACGGCTTCGTCCAGGTCGTCGCCGAGGACGGCTACGACGCAGCCGGCATCAAGTCCATCTGCCGTCGGGCGGGTGTGGCCTTCAACACGTTCTATGAGTACTTCGACACCAAAGAAGAGCTCTTCCTGGTGGCCTACGACGCCGGGGTCCAGATCCTGTTCGATCGGGTCGGTGAGGCGTACCTGGCCGGCGACGTCCCCTGGAGCGAGCGGGTCGAGGCGGGCATCGGCGAGTTCTTGCAGATTCTCGTGGACAACCGACCCTTTGCCCGCTTCTTCGCCATCGAGGCCGTCAAGGTCGGGCCGAACGCCATGAAGCGGGTCGACGAGGACTTCGAGCGGTCGTTCATCATGTTCGCAGAGGCCACCCCCGCAGCCGGACTGGCCATGGAGGTCTCCGACCTCGTGCCGTTGGTGATCGGGGGCATCTACGCCCGGGTCTACACCTACATCCGAGCCAATCGGTTCGATCGCCTCCTCGAGCTCCGTCCGATCCTGGTCGAGTTCGCCCTGGCCTCCTTCAGCGGGAGCGGGACATCGCCCCTCGGCGTCGGACCCGGGCGCCGGGGTCCCGGAAGGACCAGAGGGCGCCACGTCCGGTAGCGGCTCGCTCCCTACGCGCTCGTCACGCGGTCATAGATCAGCCCGCTGACGACGGCGACGGCCACGCCAACCAGGGTGAGCAACACCCGGATGAGGGCGATCCCCCAGTCGGCGGCGTGGCCGATGGAGCTGAGCTGGAGGGCCACCAGGGTCAGGAAGAACGTATACGCGGCGTAGCGGCGGGGCCCGACGAACTGCATGGCCGTCACGGCCACCACCATCACGGTCACAGCCGTCAGCGCGGTCGGGGCCGCGGCCAGCAGCACGGCGGCGAGGAGCGCCCCGGCGGCGGTTCCGGCAGCCCGCTGCCAGCTGCGGGTGATCGTCGTCGCCTCGTCGGGCCTGAGGACGCGTAGCACCGTCGTCGCCGTCCAGGCGCCGTGGGACACCTGGAAGGCCCCGACCACGACGGCGACCAGAGCCGTCGGTACGGCCAACAGGAGGGCGTAGCCGCGCCCGGCGGGGAAGGCCGCCCACACCGCCTTGACGTCGACGTCCTGTCGGCCACGGCCCGGCGACCGCCAGGGGGGATGTCGGACGATCTCGGTCCCGACGATCCAGGCGGCGCCGCCCATGGTGAGGAGGCCCTGTCTGAGGGCGCCGGTCGGCGTGGCGCCGCCCCCGATGGCCGACAACAGCATGCACAGGGCGGACAGCGCGACCGGCACCCGCAGGGCGCCGCCGGCCACGTCGGTCACAGCCTGGAAGGCGGCCCACACGACCACCATGACCACCAACAACCACAGATGATGCCCGGCGAGGGCCCCCATCCCGCCGGCGATCCCGAGGAGGACGGCCGTGGCCACCCCGATCGGCATTCCGACCGGGCGCTCGTCGGTGATGTGGCTGGCCGTCCACAGATAGGCGCCCAACGCGCCGATGCCCCCGGCCACCGCATGGCCGGTTCCGAAGCCCAGCGCCAGCGGTGCGGCCACGAGGCATGCGGTGAGGAGGTTCGAGCCGGCCCGTTCCCAGGGGATGTCTCTCACCTCGAAGCGATCCCGCCTGGCCATGGTCGAACGTTAGGTCCGGGGGACCCCGAGGTCGGCTGGGTGACCGGGCTCCGGAGGTACTTCGATAGTCTAACTATATGAGGGATGCACCACAGGGGGTCGATGGCGACCGGACGCCCGGCCGGACCGCGGCCTGGATGGCCAAGCAGGTGGAGATCGGCCTCGGCTCGGTCGACCTCTCGACGTCCCAGTACCGAGTGCTGGGGCTGCTCGACGAGAGCTCGGCCGTCCAGTCTCACCTGGCCGAGCGCCTGGCCGTCCGGCCACCGAGCGTCACCGCCATCATCGACGGCCTCGTGGCCCGGGGCCTGGTCGAGCGGCGCAACGTGGCCTCGGACCGGCGCCAGGTCGACCATGTGCTGACCGCCGAGGGTCGCCGTGTCCTCGACGCAGCCGACGCAGCCACCTCGGCACGCCTTCGGGAGATCGCCGGGTGCCTCGATCCCTGCGACACCGAGCGGGCGCTCGACGGGCTGGTGGCGTGGCGGCAGGCGTTCGTCGCCTACCGTCTGGCAAGGAGGGCGACCCGGTGAGGATGCCCACCCGCCGGCGACCGGCCACCGACGAGCAGGGCACCCGATTCGTCCCGGTCACCGAGAAGGCCCGCTACGAGGCGCCCCAGGCCGCCATCGACCCGGACCGGACCAAGTCCTGGCTGCGCCGGGCCCTCCCGGTCATGCGGGCCCACAAGGTCGTCTTTCTCATCTCGATGGTCCTGACCTTCGTCGGGCTGGTCCTCCAGGTTCAGATCCCCAACCTGTTGAACCACGCCATTACCAATTCCATCCAGCACCACACGGTGCCGGTGAGCTACTACGTCTGGTGGATCGTGGGCCTCGGCGTGGCCGGGGGCATTGCCGGCTACATCTCCCGGCTCTTCCTGTTCGAGACGGCGTACAACTTCGAGTACGACTTGCGGAACATCATCTACGAGCACCTGACCAAGATGTCCTTCGCCTTCTACGACCGGGTGCAGTCGGGCCAGCTCATCTCCCGGGCCAACTCGGACATCCGATCGGTCCAGATGTACATGACGTTCGCCCCGCTGATCCTGGTCCAGTGCTCCATCGCCGTCGTGGCCTTCGGCTTCATGCTGTCCATCGACGTTCCCCTGGCCTTCGTGGCCATGGCCACGATGCCCTTCGTCTACTTCGTAGGTGTGCGCATGCGGCGATCCATGTTCCCTGTGTCGTGGATCATCCAGGCCCGGCTGGCCGAGGTGGCCACCGTGGTCGACGAGAACGTCAACGGGGTCAGGGTGGTGAAGTCCTTCGCCGCCGAGGAACAGCAGCTCCGCAACCTCTCCCGGGCCACCGACCGGGTCCAGTGGGGCTACATCAAAGACGCCGATCTGCGGGCCCGGTTCACGCCCGCCGTCCAGAACCTGCCCCAGGTCGGCCTGGCCTTCGTCCTGCTGTTCGGCGGGTACATGGTCATCCATGGCCATCTGGGCATCGGGGCCATCCTGGCCTTCAACTCCTACCTCTTGATGCTGCAGGCCCCGTTCATGATGCTCGGGATGCTCATCATGATGGGCCAGCGCGCCGCCGCCTCGGCCGACCGGATCTACGAGATCCTCGACGAACAGCCGACGGTCACCGACAAGCCCGACGCCATCGAGCTGACCGAGTCCCGGGGGGATGTGCGGTTCTCCGACGTGCGGTTCTCCTACGACGGCGATGACGCCAACCTGGTCCTCGCCGACTTCAACCTGCATCTGGCGCCGGGCGAGACGGTCGCCCTCGTGGGGCGGACCGGCGCGGGCAAGTCCACCGTCTCCCGGTTGTTGACCCGTTTCTACGACGTGAACAGCGGATCGGTCTGCGTCGACGGCCACGACATCCGGGACCTGACCCTCGACAGCCTGCGGGCCAACATCGGCATCGTCTTGGACGAGCCCTTCCTCTTCTCGGTGTCGGTCCGGGACAACATCGCCTACGGCAAGCCGGACGCCGCCTTCGCCGACATCGAGGCTGCGGCCCGGGCCGCCGGGGCCCACGAGTTCATCTCCGAGCTCGAGCAGGGGTACGACACGGTCGTCGGCGAGCGGGGCTATACGTTGTCGGGCGGCCAGCGACAACGGATCGCCATCGCCCGCACCTTGCTGGTGAACCCGCCCATCTTGGTGCTCGACGACGCCACCAGCGCCATCGACGTCCAGGTGGAGCTCGAGATCCACGCCGGACTGCGGGTCCTGATGGAGGGGCGCACCACACTGATCATCGCTCATCGGCTCTCCACCATCTCCCTGGCCGACCGGGTCGTGCTCCTCGATCAGCACCGCATCGTGGCCGACGGCACCCACGCCGAGCTGTTGGAGACCACTCCCCTCTACGGCGAGGTGCTCGCCCAGGCGGCCGACCTCGACGTCCCCGAGAACGAGATGGACGAGCTGGACAGCCTGTCGGCGCCAGCGGGACGACCCCGGCCAACGGCAACGGCAACGGCAACGGGTTCGGTCCCGGGCTCCCCGATGCGGTCGGCTCGGGCCGCGGCGATGCGAGGGACCGATGACCTGGGGCATGGGTGGAGGGGCGCCAGGGGGGTTCGGCCGCCCGGCCGCGCCCGGCCTGCCCTTTGCCGGCATCCCCTCGGAGCTCCAGAACGGGGTGGACCGGCTGTTGGAATCCGAGCCTGAGCACCCCGAGCCCGACCTCACCTTCACCCAGAACGGGACCGACATGGAGGGCCGCCGGCTCACCCTGTGGCGGCTGCTCATGGAGTACCCGGGCATGCTGATGCTGGCCGGCATCCTCGTGGTCGTCATCGCCGTGGTGTCCCAGACGGGGCCCAAGCTCACCGAGATCGCCATCAACGACGGCATGTCGCCGGGGCACGAGAACTTCGCCCTGGTCGCCATCATGGCCGCCGCCTATCTGGTGTCCATCGTCTGCACCGCTCTGTCCCAGCGCGCCCAGGTGCGGGTGACGGGTCGGATCGCCGCCTGGGTCATGAACGACCTACGGGTCACGATCTTCACCCACCTGCAGCGGCTGTCGCTCGGCTTCTTCACCGAGGAGAAGGCGGGCGTGATCATGAGCCGGATGACGAGCGACATCGAGAACCTCCAACAGCTGCTCCAAGACGGCCTGTCCCAGCTGGCCATCCAGGGGCTGACCATGGTGGTGATCACGGTCGTGCTGTTCACCACCAACGTGGAACTGGCCGCCATCACCGTGTTCCTCATCATCCCCGTGCTGGTGGTCGCCTCGATCTGGTTCAAGCGGGCGTCGGAGCGAGGCTATGACCGGGTACGGGACGGCATCGCCAACGTGCTGGCCGACCTGTCCGAGAGCCTGCACGGCGTGCGCATCGTCACCGCCCACAACCGGCAGCGACAGAACGTGATCCACCACCGCAACGTGGTCGGTGCCTACCGGGACGCCAACAATTACACGGCCCACGTCAACGCCGTCTATGGACCGGGCACCCAGATGCTTGGCGTACTGGGGCAGGCCGCCCTCCTGGCCATCGGTGGAGAGATGGTGCTTCACCACACGCTGTCACTCGGCGCCCTGGTGGCCTTCTTCTTGTACCTCAACCGGTTCTTCCAGCCCATCCAGCTACTGGTGCAGCAGTACAACACCTTTCAGCAGGGGCAGTCATCGGTCGCCAAGCTCCGTACCCTGCTCGAGACCCGGCCCACCGTGACCGAGGCGCCCGACGCCGTAGAGCTGCCGCCCATCGAGGGCGAGATCGTCTTCGACCACGTGTCCTTCGGCTACGACCCCGACGTCCCGGTCATCGAGGACGTGGACATCCGGATCGCTCCGGGTGAGACGGTCGCCTTCGTGGGTCCGACCGGAGCGGGCAAGTCCACCTTGGCCAAGCTGGTGACCCGCTTCTACGACCCGACCTCGGGCCGGGTCCTCATCGACGGGCACGACCTCCGCGACGTGACCATGCTGTCGTTGCGCCGCCAGCTCGGCGTCGTCCCCCAGGAGCCGTTCCTCTTCGCCGGGACCATCGGGGACAACATCGCCTTCGCCCGGCCCGACGCATCGGACAGCGAGATCCGCGAGGCAGTGGAGCGGGTCGGCCTGAGCGAGGTGATCGAGCGGACGCCGAACGGGATCGACACCATCGTCCATGAGCGGGGCCAGACCCTGTCGTCGGGAGAGCGGCAGCTCATCGCCCTGGGCCGGGCCTTCCTGACCCGCCCCCGGGTGCTGGTGCTCGACGAGGCCACCTCGAACCTCGACCTCCAGTCGGAGACCATGATCGAAGCCGCACTCGATGTGCTGCTCGAGAACCGCACCGCCATCCTCATCGCCCACCGACTGTCCACGGCCATGCGGGCCGACCGCATCGTCGTCGTCGACCTCGGTCGGGTCATTGAAGTCGGTTCCCACGCCGAGCTCATCGCCCAGGGGGGACGATACGCCGAGATGTACGCCACCTGGATCAGCCAGGCGGAGGCCCACTCAGAGCCCCCGGGCCCCCGTCCGGTGTGACCGGGCACTGAACCCGGATTCGATCATCCCTCGTGGTTCCGCCGGTTGCGACGGTTGCGACGGGTTCTGCGCCGGTCAGCTGCGAGGAGGGAGAGGCCTGCTCCCAGCATCCAGACGTCCTTGGCCAGCGGTATGCCCTGCTCGGTAGGACGGAGACTGCCTTCCTGGCGCATCCCCGGGGTACGGAGATACAGGCCGAGCAGGCCGCCGGCGAAAGCGGCCAGGCCGGCGCCGGCGAGACGGGAGGGCACGAACGGCAGCAACAGGACGGTACCGAGGCCGACCTCACTGACGGCGAGCGCCTTGGCGAAGCGCTCCGGCGGGAGGCTGCCCAAGAACGGGTAGGCGCCGCTGGCAAAGCCGTGGATTCCGGCTGCCCGCTCCTTGTCTGCCGAGAGCTTCTCCAGCCCCGAGTTCAAGATGAACCCGCCGGTGGCGATGCGGACGGGCAGGTCCTCCAATGCCGAGAACAGTGTCATGTGGGATCCGTCCCCTTTCTGTGGCCGGTGCGCTGTGTGTCGCTGCTGTCTGTCGCTGCGCGCCTCTCACTGCCCTCGGGTATACCCACCGCCGCATTCGGGCAACCGGAGCCGTGCGAACGGGCGAAAGCGACCATTGGACTCAGCACGTGTCGCTGTGGGGCTGGGTTCTCGATTGGACCGTCACCAGGGCCGCATGCATCGGGCCGGTGTCGACCCCCAGCGTACTTGACCGAAACGGCTGCTCAAGCGTAGAGATCAGGAAGATTGCCGAGAGGATGACCATGGCGACCGCGCTCAGCACGGCGAACTGCGGCCAGGGCCGATCGATGAAGGTGATCGCGGCCACTGCCATCAGGACGATCGCTCCACCGCCGAACACGAGCACCCAGAGAAGGGTTGGCAGCGCGGAACGTGCGGCCCGGATACGTGCGTCTCGCTGACTGGTCAGGTTGGACAGCTGTTGCATCATGGTCTGGGTGGTCGCCGCCACCCGAGCGTTCGTCGAGCCGACTTGGGGAACCTCGCGGTACAGGCGAGTGAGCGCGGAGTCGTCGTCGAGCGGAGCCTTGTTCGCGGCTCTCATAGCCGGGAACTCCCGGTTTATGACCGTAGACGCATAGCACGCCAGACCTGATCGAAATGTCGTGCTGGTTGGGCCGGGCAGGAGCAGGGTCAGGTTGTTGAGTGAGACGACGGTGTCGGCCTCGGACACGGTCTGTTGCTGGGCCGCCTGGTAGGACTGCAAGGAGGCGCCGAGCATGAAGGCCAACAAGAGCCCGTACGTCGCGGTGAGCGCTCGGAGCGCCGGGGATCCTCCGTCACCACTCAGTAGACGCTCCCGAGCGGGAAAGAGCCGACGGATGCCCAACGTGAGCACGCCGGATATAGCCAGTGAGCCCCCGACAATCACCACGATGGTCAACCAGAGGCTCATGGTGGAATGAGGCTATAGCCACCCCCGGACGAAGGACTGGATGGGGCTGGGTAACGGCATGCGTGCATGCGCGCCCCGGCAGGAGTCGAACCCGCAACCTAGTGGGTAGAAACCACTTGCTCTATCCAATTGAGCTACAGGGGCCAGGACGGAGAGATTACTCCGGCGATCGAGGCGGCCGGCGTGTGCCACACTGGGTGCTCCTTGGTGGCCGTAGCTCAGTTGGTTAGAGCGCCAGGTTGTGGCCCTGGAGGTCGGGGGTTCAAGTCCCCTCGGTCACCCTCGTTCCTTGGCGACCGCGGGCGCCGCGCCCGCGCCGCCAGGGGATCTTCTACAGTAACGGCGCGCCTCTAGCTCAATGGCAGAGCAATGGACTCTTAATCCACAGGTTCCGGGTTCGAATCCCGGGGGGCGCACACGGCAAGGTGGCCCAGACCGACCGCACGGTCGACGGCCCAGCGACGACTCGTACCATCGGGCCTTCTCTTTCTCCGGCAGGTCACGGTTTCTCCGGCAGGTCATCGTGCCCAGGTCGGTCGACGACCGCTGCGCCCCACCACTCGGTCGAGCAGGGACGCCTCCCGTGGGACCTCCACCGCCGGACCGAACGGCCCATCGCGATGGACATCCGGCCCCGCGGCCGAGAACGACCCCAGGAAGGAGTACACGGCCTCGAGCGACGGCTGGTCGTACTGGTACGCCTGGCCAGTGGCCCGGGCGACATCCCAACCGTGGACCACAAGTTCGTTGAGAGCGACGAGACCGGCGACCTCGCCGGGAAGTTGGACTCCACCGGCCTCGGTCATTCCGCTCCACGCCGATGGGTCGCGCCATGCCTCGGCCATGATCGTCAGATCCTGCGGGATTCGAGTCCGCCAGTCGCGGCCCAATCGGGGCGCGTCGCCCGACGGACCCGCGGAGCCTCTGTCGATGGGCGTCTTGCGCGCCGCGGCGGCGAAAGCGAGCGCCAGCCCACCGACGTGTTCGACCAGATCCCCGACAGTGTAGGCAGGGCACGGCGTAGGACCGCCGAGCAGGTCGTCGGGAACACTGTCGACCAGGTGGGCCAGGCGCCACGCAGCCGGTTCGAGACCCACGATGTCGAGGTCTGCGAAATTCGTCATGCCATCTCCCCGAGGTCGAGCCCGTGAGGTGAGCCGCCGCTGGCTGTCGTCAGTTCCGAAGGCCTAGACGATGCGGCTCCAACGAATTCATCGGTGCGATGTCAGCCGGGCCCATGTAAGCCGAGTTGGTCCCATCCGGACGGTCGACTGGCTAGGTCACGCTACAGTCACTGTAAGCGGTGATCGATTCGAAAACCCAGCCAATCCTAGATCGTGCTCACCCAACATCCCACACTTTGTGGTGATGTTGCTTCATAGGGCGCGGCGTTCCCAGCGAGTGTCGGGGCAAGCGTCCTCCCAGGTCAAGGCAGCAGAAATTCACTAGCATCCAGCGGTACAACGCGTCGTCAACGCCGATCGACACTGACGATGCCGCTCGACGCTCGGCATCGAAGACCGAGTCGTTCCAACATTCTTGTCGGCTACGGGCGAGGAGCCACGGGTGATGATGCAAGGGGATGAGGGGGGCCCGGCCGGGTCCGACGCCGACCTCATGACGGCAGCGGAAGACCCGGTCGCCAGCTACATCCTGAAGTCGATCCGAGGCGGGGTCATCACGTCTACGTTCGTGCTCCTCGTTCTGGTCCTCTATGCGCTGCTGCCGGGTCACGGCCTCGAGAACCGGAATGCCTGTCTCATCCTGATCCTCGTGGGTGCGGCGCTCACCGCGGTGAGCGCCGTCTTCCCCTGGCATCGGGTCGTTGGTCGCCGGTTCGATCGCGCCCTCATCTACGGCTGGGCCTTCGGGCTGCTGGCCCTCATTGATACCGGTATCGCCATCAGCGGGGGGGCCCGCTCCCAACTGTTCATCGTCTTGGTCGTGCTGATGGTGTTCCTGGGCGGTCCGTACTACTCCATTCGTTCCGGCATCATTCTCAACCTCGTGGCCATCGGAGGGTACGTCATCACGCTGGCGGCGACGGGATGGGGTATCAACAGCGCCACGCTGGCCTTCCGGATCGGCATGATGGCTTCAGCGGCCTTGGCCGTTGGGATCCTCAGCCGCGAGCTCATGACCGGACTCAATCGTGCCAGCGGGGAGCGGCAGGCGTCCGAGCGGCGGGTGGTGCTATGGAGCAAGGTCGCATCACTGGTCCGACAGATCGATTCGCCCGCGACCACGCGGGTGCTGGAGTCGGTCGTGGACGCGGTGGGTACCCTCGGGTTCGACGCCGCAGCAATCTCGGTGCTCGAAGAGGACGGCATGACCCTTCGGGTCCTCCACAGCCGCCACCTCACCCATCCGTTCTCAGTCAAGACACGTGACGGCGAGCCCGAGGTGGTGGTCCCGGCCGTGCTCAACAAGCGCGCCACCGTCGTATTCGAGCACTACCCGAACCTGCCCGGAGCCATTCAGGTGGCGGTCGAAGCCGGGCTGCAGACGGTGGTGGCCACCCCGGTCTGGGTCAGTGGTGAGATCGTGGCCGTGCTCCAAGGAGCTAGCCGCCGGCAGGGCTACCCGGCGTCGGACCAGATCGCCGCCTTCGAGATGTTCGCGGCCCAAGCCGGTCGTGCTCTGGAGAACGCCCAACTGGTCGAACGACAGCGCCGGGAAGCGGACCACTTTCGCCAGCTGCTGGCCTCCGCTCCCGACGCCGTCATCGTCATCGGGCCCGACGGACGGATCGTGGAGGCGAGCAACCAGGCAGAGCTCCTGTACGGCTACTCGACCGACGAGCTTGTGGGACAGAGCGCCACCTTGCTGATGCCCGATCGCGTCAAGGAAGCGCAGACCGCGCTGCTCAACGAATGGATCTCCGGTACCGGCAACCCGAGGCTCGGGCCGGATCCGACCGTGTTCGGGCGCAAGAAGGATGGCACCGAGATCCCTCTGGAGCTTGCCTTCAGCACGATCGAGACACCCGAGGGCGAGTTGACGTCGGTGGCCATCCGGGACGTGAGCGAGCGTCGCGAGTTCGAGCGGCGGCTGACCCACCAAGCCACCCACGACGCCCTGACCGGGCTGCCCAACCGGGAGCTGTTCATGCAACGGCTGAACGCGTCTCTTCACGGACGGCTGGGTGTCGATCCGCCCGTGACCGTGTGCTTCCTCGACCTCGACCATTTCAAGTACGTCAACGACAGTCGGGGACACCGAACCGGCGATGCCCTGGTCGAGGCGGTGGCCGAGCGCTTGGTCGGCGCCGTCGACGGGCACTTCATCGCCAGGGTGGGCGGGGATGAGTTCGGGATGCTGGTGGAGGACCTTGGCGACCAACAGGCCGCCGTCAACTTCACCACCCGGCTCCTGTCGGTCTTCGACGAGCCGTTCCTCGTCGATGCGGTCGACTGCTACGTGACGGCCAGCGTAGGCGTTGCCTTCGCTCGCTCCCCCGACCACGCCGAGATGGTCATGCGGAACGCCGACGCGGCCATGTACCGGGCCAAGCGAAACGGCCGGGCGCGAGCGGCCTTCTTCGACGAGACGCTGACCGCGCTGGCCGCCCAGCGGGTGGCCACCGAGGGCTCCTTGCACCTGGCCCTGGCCGGCAACGAGTTCGAGCTGGCCTACCAGCCGATCATCTCCCTGGATGACGGCCACATGACCGGACTCGAGGCCCTCCTGCGCTGGCACCATCCCGACCGGGGGTTGGTGTTACCGGACCAATTCGTGAGCACGGCCGAGGACACCGGTCTGGTGGTCCCGGTCGGGCGATGGGCCCTCGAGGAGGCCTGCCGACAACTGGCTGTCTGGCGATGCAAGTTCCCGCTTGCCCCCGACCTCACGGTGAGCGTGAACGTGTCCGGTCGCCAACTCGAGCACGATCACTTCGTCACCGACGTGGACGACGTCCTCCGGGCCACGGCCATTCCGCCGGCACTGCTGGTACTCGAGATCACGGAGAGTTTCTTCATCCGCGACTTCCAGGCCGCCGTCGGTCGGCTCACCGCGCTGAAGCGCCTCGGCGTTCGCCTGGCCATCGATGACTTCGGGACCGGGTTCTCGTCGCTGTTCTCCCTGTCCCGCCTGCCCGTCGACACGGTCAAGATCGACAAGGCCTTCATCGACGGGCTGGGCACCCGGTACGACGCGGTGGTGTCGGCGGTGGTGACGATGGGCGATGCCTTCGACCTCGAGGTGGTGGCCGAGGGCATCGAGCACCGGAGCCAAAAGGACAGGCTGGTGGAATTGGGCTGCCGGTACGCCCAGGGGTTCTATTTCTCCATGCCCCTGACCACGCCGGACGTCGAGGTGGTACTGCAGCGAATGAGCAAGGCCCCGCTCAGCGTGCGTTGATCCCCCACGTGCCCGCCCAGCTCCTTCCGGGTTGGAGGACGACCACGTCGGTACCGGAACGGAACGCGTCGGGCGGGCACGTCATGGGTTCGACGGCCACAGCCGTTCGCCGGGATCCTTCCGGGAGCGTATCGCCCGTATAGATCATCAGGTGGGTGTAGGCGCCGTCGACCCACACGGTGACGCCAGTCGTCCCGTCGGGATGCTCGATGTCCACCCGGGCACACCCGTCGGGCCCGCGCCGGAGAGCAAGGTATCCGGTGTCCAGACGGGTCGCACCGACGATCCGCCCGTCGGTGAAGTCGAACTCGGTGTGTCCGACGGGTGCATCGCCCGTAGGCAGGCCGCGCTCATCGGTCACCAATCGCCGCTCGGCAGGGACTGTCAGTCGGATGGTGTCCACCAGTGGTGTCCCCACTGTCACGTAGGGATGGAAGCCGATACCGAAAGGGAGCGCCTCGCCCCCGAGGTTCTCGGCTTCGGCCAGGACGCTCAGGCCATCACGACCCAAGCGGTACTCGACCTGGAGTCCCAGCGTGAACGGATAGCCCGGCGTGGGGTGGAGGACGCAGGCCATGGTCACCCGGTTCTGCGCCCTGCTCGCCATCTTCCAGGGCATCCAGCGGACCAGGCCGTGAATGGCATTTCGGGCAGCCGGTTCGTTGAGCGGGGCCTCGGCCTGGACCCCCTCGAAGGAATACCGGCCGTCGCCCAGTCGATTCGGCCACGGCGCCAGCACCTGACCTCGACCACCGTGGCTCCACTCGTTCACCTCGAAACCTTCGATGACCGGCCGGTCGGCAACGGTGAAGGACCGCAAGGTCGCACCCACTTCGGTGACCACCGCCCGTTGATGGCCGTGGCCAATCACCCACTGGTCACCGGTGGCGGCCGTGGTCCCAGCCGGGTGTTGGTCGTCAGGTCGGGGGCGAGGGGTCATGGGGCGGTAATCCGATCGGTGTTTCAACAGCGAATCGTGGTGGCATCGGGGCCGGCCGAGAACGTTCCATAGGGCGCCGCCGCCAGCCAGAGGGCACTCTGTGGTCGACCGGTATGGTAGGCGACGGAGCCGGAGAGGCCGGCGACGAGTGACTCGGGGCACGGTTCCGCCGGCATCGGGCTCGGCTCGCGGTACAGATTCCAGAATCGGAGCACGGTCGTGCGCATCCTCATCACCAACGACGACGGCGTGTTCGCGCCGGGCATCGAAGCGCTGGCTCGAGGTCTGACGGCCAGGTTCGGCGGCATGCACGAGCTCGTGGTGGTCGCCCCTCTGGTCGATCACAGCGGGGCGGGTGCCGCCGTGGGTGCCGTCTACGAACGGGAGTCGATCCCCTTCGAGTCGGTGCAGATCCCCGGGCTCGAGAACCTTCCCATCTACGGCGTCGATGGGCCCCCTGCATTGGCGGTCATCCTGGCCTGCATCGAAGGCTTCGGGCCACGACCTGACATGATCGTGTCGGGCGTGAACAACGGCATGAACGCCGGACGTTCAGCGCTCCACTCCGGCACGGTGGGTGCGGCGCTGACGGCAGCCCAGTTCGGGTTGCGGGGCGTCGCCGTGAGCATCGCCTGGTCCTCGGACCCGGTTCCCTGGGAGACGCCGGTGACGTTGGCCAGCAATCTGGTCCCGGTCCTGGCCGGGTCCGAACGGGGCACCGTGCTCAACCTCAACGTCCCCGCCGTGCCGCTGTCCGAGCTCCGGGGTGTGCGTGCCGGCACGTTGGGAAGGGTCGGTCTGATCCGCTCGGCGCGTTCGGCCCAGACGGTCGACGAGGTGCACTCGCGACAAGCAGTGGCCATGGGGGGGACGATCAAACTGACCCTGCGGGGCGCCCGAGGCTCCGACGCCGGAGATGAGGCTGCTGAGGTGGATCCGGAATCGGACGCGGGACTCGTCGCCGACCGATGGGCGTCCCTGACGCCGATCCTGGGGGTCCGAGAGGACCGCTCCGCCACCGGCACCGACCTCTTGGCCAAGGCGTTGGCCGAGGTCCAACCCCGCTGACGACTCGAGGTTTACCGCCCCCGAGAGATGGGTATCGACGGCAAGTCCCGTTCGAATTGCATTGATGTGAGTTAGCTGCATACATTGGAGTCACTCGATCAGCCAGAGGCAGGTGGGGTCAGGCAGCAGCAAGCTGTTGCCGGGGTGTTGAGGAGCACCCCGATCATGTGACCGACCTCGTGGTGGAACGCCTGAGTGTGCCGTACTGAACAAGGCTTAGGCGCTTTCACCTGCCCAAACCAGCTTGATCCACAACCCATGAGCTCTTCTTTCCTATACCCAAAATCCAGTTCTGGAGCCGCCTCACGCTGACCACACCAGGGTTCTCGTCTGCACCTCGTAGGGACCTACTTGTACGTCCAGAGCCGCTTGCCCTTCCCGGCACCAGCTTGCGAGACGAATGCTTCCAAGACGGCGCCCGCATTCCCAAGCCATCCCTCGAAGCCCTCCGGGCTTCCGCGACTTTGAGGAGGCGCAAGAATTGCGCAAGCACCGCTTCTATATCTTCGTTATCGCAGCTCTGGCTGTCGTCGGGTTCATATTCCACGGATCAGCGGCACAGACCCGGACCGCGGCGCCGGCCCAACTGGGTGTCGGCGACCTGACCGGGTCGGACGGGGCATCACCCACGCTCAACGGGTATTCCATTGCCCTTGCCTCGTTGAGTGTTCCCCTGCAGCCCCAACAGCAGCAACAACAGCAACAACAGCAACAACAGACGGCTCTGGCACAGCAGGCCGCACAGCAACAACAGGCGGCACAAGCACAACAGGCGGCCCAGCAACAGGCCGCTCAACAACAGGTACAGCAGGCGGCACAGGCACAACAAGCCGCACAGGCAGAACAGGCCGCACAGCAACAACAGGCGGCTCAGGCTGCGGCTCAGGCAGCGGCCACACAGCAACAAGCGGCACTGGCCCAGGCGGTCCAGCAACAGCAGGTGGCACAGTCCGCACCGGCGCCATCGTCGTCGGGTGACGACTTTGCCCGCCTTCGCCAGTGTGAGTCGGGTGGCAACTATGCCGACAACACGGGTAACGGCTACTACGGGGCCTACCAGTTCTCGCAGAGCGCGTGGCAGGGTCTCGGGTATTCCGGGCTACCCAGCAATGCCTCGCCCGCCCAACAGGATCAGGCCGCAGAACAGCTACAGGCCCAGAGTGGTTGGTCCCCGTGGCCCTCGTGCTCGGCCCAGCTCGGGCTGAGTTGACCGGACAGACCGCCGCCGTGGCACCGCCATGTCGCTGACACAGGGGGCGCCCGCTACAACCGGAGGCGATGGGGCGGGCGCCGCCGGTCCCTGACAAACCACTGGCCGACGACGTACCGTTTGCCCATGGCAACTGACGGCGCGACGCCTGCTGCCAAGCGCGGCATCAAGACGGCACCGCAAGGGCGGGCCGCCGGTCCCCCCGGGCGCATCACGCCGCGTGCGACCGAGCGGGTCACCGCGGCCAGTAGCGGGCGAAGCGACGGTTCGTTGGCCGAGCGGGCGGCGCACCGTCCGGCGGACCAGGCACTGACCGCCGCCGCGCCCTTCGAGGTCGGAGAGTTCGAAAACGGCGGCGTGACCATGTACTACGAGGTGCACGGCAGCGGCCCCCGCGTGTTCGTCTTCATGCACGGGATCCTGCTCGACGCCAACCTCAACCGCCGCCTGGCCACCGACCTGGCCGCGGCAGGCAACCGGGTCATCCTGCTCGACCTTCCCGGACACGGCCTCTCCGAGAAGCCACGTCGAGCCTCCTATCACCGCATGGACACCTACGCCCGGCACGTGGTGGCCCTGCTCGATCATCTGGGAGTCGAAAAGGCGGTGGTGGGCGGCGTGTCCCTGGGCGGGAATGTGGCCCTGCTCGTGGCCTCGCAGTCACCTGCGCGGGTCCAGGGTCTGGTCATCGAGATGCCGGTCCTCGAATGGGCCGTGCCTGCTGCGGCCATCACCTTCGTGCCCATGCTCCTCGCCGTGCATCTGGCTCGAAGGGCTGTACGGGTCGCCAGCCACGTCGTCGGGCGGATTCCCCGCAGCGGGTTCGGCCCGTTGGACAGCGTGCTGAACACGTTCTCCAACGATCCCGTCGAGATCGCCGCCGTCCTGCACGGGGTCCTGACCGGGCCCCTCGCCCCGACAGTGGACGAGCGCGACAAGATGAACATCCCCGCTCTGGTTATCGGGCACCGGTCGGACCGTATCCACCCCCTCCACGATGCCGAACAGCTGGCCCGTCGACTCCCCGACGCACGGCTGGTTCAGGCCAAGTCGTTGTTCGAGCTCAGATTGCGACCGGAGCGCCTTACGGCCGAGGTGGCCCGATTTCTCGACGCGGTGTGGGACGGGACAGGAACGAGTACCCGCAACGGCATCCGATCTCGTCGACAGGCCGGCTGACCGTCGCCCAAGGTGCACGGCGGCTCGAGTGGTCAGTAGTCGTCGTCGTCCCCAGGCCGGCGTTGCCGCTTGCGTTCGGACTGGTGGCGCTTGGCCGACAGGCGACGCTCCTTCGCTCCCCGACTCGGACGCGTCGGGCGACGGGTCTTTTCGATGTGCAATGCGTCGGCCACACGAAGCTTGAATCGCTCGACCGCCAGTTGCCGATTGCGGGCCTGCGACCGCTCGTCATCGGCCACCACCCGGACCTCTGGACCGAAACGCTGCAAGAGCCGCGCTCGCTGGCGCGGCCCCAGTGACGGTGACCGGGCCACGTCGAATCGGAGCTCCACACGCGTGTTCACCTTGTTGGCGTGCTGGCCACCGGGCCCCCCGCTGGGCGTGAACCGGAACTGGAGCTCGGAGAGGGGCACAGCCAGCGATGGCGTGACCCGGATGAGGTCAGCGCGCGCCGGGTCGACGGTCATGGATGCCCGGACTCGTCAACCACCGGATTGTCGAGCGCGCCGACGCCGTCGATCGCGACGCGCACGGTGTCACCGGCGGTCAGCCACCGGGGCGGGTTGCCACCTGCCGCCACCCCGGCAGGTGTCCCGGTGGAGAGGATCATGCCCGGCTCCAGTGTGCACACCGTCGACAGGTGTTCGATCATCTGCCGGCAGGTGAAGATCATGTCGGAGGTCCCCCCGTCCTGGCGCACCTCGTCGTTCACCCAGGTCCGGAGGCGGAGCTGCTGGGGGTCGGCGATCTCGTCGGCGGTGACGATCCACGGGCCGGTGGGGCCGTGGGTGTCGAAGCTCTTGCCCAGCATCATGGTCGGGGCCCGTCGCTGCCAGTCGCGGACACTCACGTCGTTCACGACGACATAGCCGGCGACGACCTCGAGGGCGCGATCGGCTCGGACGTGCCGGCAGCGGGTGCCGATCACCATTCCCAACTCACCCTCGTAGTCCACCTGATCGGATACGCGTGGAACCTCGATGGCGGCCCCGGGCCCGATCACGCAGGTGGGCTGCTTGGCGAACCAGGTCTGGTGCTCGGGTCGCTCGTGTCCCAACTCACGAACGTGGTCGCCGTAGTTCCGGGCGATGGCGAGGAACGAGGGCGGCCGGGGCACCGGGGCGACCAACCCCGCCTCGGCCAGGGGCAACCGGCGCGCTCCCCCCGCCGGCGCATCCCGGGCGATGTCCAGTGCGGCGGGGCCCAGGGACAGCAGGGACGCCATGTCGCCGGGGAGCCCGAGCGCCGGATCGGTGAGATCGACGACCTCGTCGCCGTACACCACCCCGGTTCGCACCACGTGGTCCAGACGAAAGCTCACGAGTCGCACCCCCCCGACCGTAGGGGACGCGGGCCCTGCTCGCCGGGGACGCCCGTTCGCACGTGCATGGTGTCGGACGGGACGGTCCTCGCAGGGCCGTCGCACGGGTAGATTGGCGGCAAGCCGTCGGAGGGCGGACGCACCAGTGGTATGCGCGATCGAGCGAAGGAAGGACCACCATCTCCTCCCAACTGGACACGGCCACCAGCCTTCGGTGCTCGGAATGGACCCGCCGCAACGCCGTCGACCCCATCGGGACGGCCGGTACCTATGCCGGCTATCTCCTCGTGGAGTGGCCGCTGCCCTGGCCGCGCGACCTCGGTGAGGTACCGGAGCTGGCGCCGCTCGTCTCCGCCCTTGCGGGGACGGGGATCCGCCTCCAGGGGCTGGTCGCCACCTGGTCCCATGGCCCCGAACGGCACGCCGTCCTCTACCGCCGGCCCAGCGACGTTCCGGCCGGGTTCGGTGGCTTCGAGAGACGCGAGGTCACCGCCCCGCTCGAGGATCTGGTGGCGTCGGCCCTCGAGCTGCTGGCGAACGGGGGATCGGGGATCACCGGGGGAGGGCCAGGGCCGACCGACGTGCTGATCTGCGGGCACGGCCGACGTGACCGCTGCTGTGGGACCCTCGGGACCACGCTGGCCCTGCAGTTGGCCGCCGACGGCGTCGGCGTCGGCGACGTCCGCCTGTGGCGCACCAGCCACACCGGCGGCCACCGGTTCGCGCCCACCATGATCGTGCTCCCCGAGGCGACGGTCTGGGCCTTCGCCGATCCGGACATGGTCGAGCGGATCCTCCGACGCGACGGCTCGATCGATGACCTGGTGCCGCGGTACCGGGGTTGCTCGGGTCTGAGCTCGCCGCGAGTGCAGGCGCTCGAACGTTCCGTCCTGGCCGAGATGGGCTGGCCCCTGTTCTCCTCCGTCCGCCTCGGCACCGACCGTCCCGACGGACCGGTCTCGCTCGAGGTGCGGGGCCCGAGCACAGCAACCCGATGGGAAGCGGCCGTCACCATCGGGCGTCAGCTACCCGTCCCCGTCTGTGGCAGTCCCATCGAAGAGGCGACGAAGTCGGAGCCCGAACTGGTCGTCGACTGGGTCCGGCGAGTCGCCCCGGACCGAGCAGATCCGGACGGGCCGGAGGCTCAGGTCTGAAGGCGCCAGTGGGCCTGGCCCCCTACCCGTTCCGGGGCAGGTCCCGGAACGGGGTGGTCCGGTCGTTGCTGGGCTCCCGGGGCAGGCCCAGCACCCGTTCGCCGATGATGTTGTGCTGGATCTCGTCGGTACCACCGTAGATCGAGGGCCCCTGGGCGAACAGGGCCGCCTCGGTGACGCCGACGGCCAACGAGTTGCCGTCTCGCTCGGCCAAGGCCCTGGCGTCGGCTGCGTCGTAGCCGTGGAGCATCCCGCGAGGGCCCAGGATGGCCAGCCCGAGGTCGCGGGTGCGCCGCAGGATCTCGCTCATCGACAGCTTGGCGATGTTGCCCAGTCCCGGCACCGACCCGCCCTGGGCGGCCAGGGCCTTCTGGCGCAAGCGGGTGTACCTGGCGATCTCGTTGAGGGTGTAGAGCCGCATGAGGTCCTGGCGTACGACTGCGTTGGTGATGGTTCCGTTAGCCCTGGCCAGTTCGGTGAGGGTCGCCTGGCCGACGAAGCCGAGACCTCCGCCATTGCCCCTGCGGCCGCGCTGCCCGGCGAAGTCCCCCGCCCGGCGGCCGAGGTCTCCGGTGACGGTGCCCGGGCCGGCCAGGCCGCCGGCGGCCGAGCCGCCGCCCGCGCCCAAGCCCGCCCGTTCGAAGCCGAGGGTGGTGTTGGCCACCGCCCACCCGTTGTTGACCCCTCCGATTGCGGCGTCGTCGTCGACCACCACATCGGTGAGGAAGACCTCGTTGAACAGGGACCGCCCGGTCATCTCCCGGAGAGGCCGGACCTCGACCCCCGGCTGATGCATGTCCACGGCAAAGTACGTGATCCCCTGGTGCTTGGGCACATCGGGGTCGGTGCGGGCCAAGAGCATCCCGAGGTCAGCGGTCGTCCCGGTCGAGGTCCATACCTTCTGCCCGTTGACGATCCACTGATCGCCGTCGCGGACGGCCGACGTGGTCAACCCGGCAAGGTCCGATCCGGCACCGGGCTCGCTGAACAACTGGCACCATGCCCGCTGCCCGGTGACGATGTCGCGGCAGGTAGCGCCGGCGCTGCTCGTCGGTCCCGTGGAGGGCGATGGTCGGACCGGCCAGCAGGAGCCCGAGGCCTCCGGGAGCGCCGAGGGCACCGAACTCGGCGATGATCTGCTGGATGCGCACCGCCTCGGCGGGAGACACGTCCTTCCCGTACCAGGCGGCCGGCCAGCTGGGGGCGGCCCACCCGGCAGTGGCCATCTGCTCCCACCACTCCGCCACCGTGGCTTCGGGGTCCCAGTGCTCTTTGAGCCAAAGGCCCAGTTCGGCTTCGAGCGCCGTGTCGGTGATTTCGCTGCTGTCGGCCATGCTCACTCCCACCCGGATCGGTCGGTACCCCTGAGAAACGCCACGGACCGGTGGCCTCGCCCGGCCGGCCACGGCCCCACCCGACGAGGATACCCATGCCGCCTGTCGACGGGGGCGTCGTGGGACCGTCCTCACACCATCGTGGTCTCGATGGCCACGCCCGATCGCAGCATTCGGGTGACAGGGGTCCGGTCGGCGATCTCGGCCAGCCGGGAGGTCTGCTCCGCACCCAGGTCGGCGCCGATGCGCACCTGTCGCTCGATCCGCTGCTGGGTCGAGCTCCCGTCGCCGTGCTCGACCAGCCGGGCCCGGACCCGGATCAGGCCGAGCTCCCACCCCTTGCGGTCGGCGTAGAGGCGTAGCGTCGCCGCCGTGCACTGGGCCAGCCCCAACAGGACCAGCTGGAAGGGGTTGAAGCCCTCGTCATGACCCCCGACACTCAGCCCCTCGTCCACTCGCAGGCGGTGGACGCCGGCGCGGCCCTCGCCCCCGAGCCCCGACGGGCTGTCCACCACCGCGGTGGCCAGGACCTGGGCGTCGTCGGAACCGCCTTGTTGGTCGTCGCTCCGGATGTCAGTCATCGTTGTCTCAGGGTAGTCAGCACGACTGCAGAGCACGACTGCATCATGCAAGGGCTGCCCAACGTAACAGGGCCATAAAGATCCCGTTCCGGGCCGTAACGAGGGCGCGAAACGCCCTTCTCGCCCCAGTCCAAAAGCGCGAAAGTGGCGCCATGAGCCAGATCGGGCGTACCAGGGTCTTGGCCGCAGCGGCCATCGGCGCGCCGGTCATCGTGGCCGCGCTGTTGATCCCCGGCCGCGGCCACCTCAACGCGGCCAACAACGCGTTGATCCTCGTTGTGGCGGTGGTCGCCGTCGCCGCCAACGGGAGCCGCCTGGCGGCAGCCGTTGCCGCCCTGTCAGCGGCCATATCGTTCGACTTCTTCCTGACCACTCCCTACTACTCACTGAGGATCGCCCGCTGGGAGGACGTCATCACCGACGCCTTGTTGCTGGTGGTGGGCCTGGTGGTCGGCGACCTGGCCGCTCGAGGGCGGGCCCACCGGGCCCGCTCCGACCAGCGCAGTGGCGAGGTGGCGACCATGCACGCCATGACCGAGCTGGTGGCCGAGGGCGAAGGGCCCGAGTTCGTCGCCATCGTGGCGGCCGCCGAGCTGCGCGACCTGTTGCACCTCCGCGATTGCCGGTTCTCCCGCGATCTCGAGGTGTCCTCCGCCGCCCACGTCACACCGAACGGAGCGGTGCTCATTGGCACCCTTCCCTGGGCCACTGGCAAGTTCGGCCTCCCCACCAAGGAGGTCGACCTTCCTGTTCGCAGCCACGGGTCCGTCCTCGGCCACTTCTTGCTGATCCCGAGACCGGTCGTCCCCGTCACCGACGAGGAGTTGCGGGTGGCCGTGGCCATCGCCGACCAGGTGGGTGCGGCCATGTCCGCCACGTCCCTGTCGACCTGATCAGCGACACCGCCCCGACGTGGGGCGGTGGCTCAGGTTCCGGATGCTCCTGAGGCCAGTTGGTGTCGGACCTCCGGCGTATTCACGCCAAGTGCGGCAACCAGGACTGCGGCCGGATCAGGCGGATCGAGATCGAGAATCCGTACCAATACTTGCTGAGGAGTGATGGGCTTGCCTCTGCGCATCGGTTGGCCCGCTTCCTGCAGCACTCGCTTGGCGGCGGGAGTCATCCGTAAGCGGTCCTTGATAACGGCCCTGACCGTGGGCCTCTTGGGCACAGCATGCATCGGCAATGGCGATGCGTCGATGCCTGGATCCACACCGAGAGCACCGAGTGCCTCCTTGTCGAGCGCATCGAGAGCATCCCGAGCGTCTTCCAGGCGTACGCCCAACACGGCTTCGATGGACGGTTCCTCCAACAGGCCGAGCACCAGGTGGTCAGTTCCCACTCGCCGATCGCCGCGTCGGCGTGCCTCCTCGCTGGCCCACATGTACGTGGTCCACGGATGGTACGTATCCGGGGCAACAGATCCCGTGGTCATGATGACTCCTTGCCATATTTTGCGTGCACGGACTGCCGAGTGACTCCAAGGGCGTCACCTATCTGCTGCCAGGACCAGCCGTCGGCCCGCGCTGCTGCGACCTGGCTCGCCTCCACCCGCTCAGCCAGCCGATGAAGGGCCAACGATGAGCGCAGACCAACCGCCGGGTCATCGGACGAGACATTCACGTTGATGTCTCCGTTGTTCATGTGCCGACTCCTCACCGAAGGTGAGCGAGCGCCTCGTTCAGCTGCAGGACATTGATGTAACTGCTACCGAGGAAGCCCAACTGTGCGCTGTTGGTCTCACGGGCGATGAGCGACCGCAAGGCAGAGGGCGCAATCCCGGTGGCCCTGGAGACCATCGGTATCTGGACGAGCGCGTCGGCGGGCGTGATGTCGGGGTCGTAGCCACTGCCCGAGGTGGTGACGAGGTCCGGCGTGGGGTTGACACCCAATCGGTGCCAGTAGGCGACCAGCGCCTTCGTATTGCTCAGCAGGACCTTGGATCGGGGGCCCAGGCTGCTCGCCCCCGACTCACCGCTGTTGCCGTTGGCCATCAGGGGGTTGTCCCCTCCGGGCACCGCCGGCGTGGCTTTGGGATTGGCGGCATAGGGCCCGGTGTCGTCAGGACGGCCGTGGAACCACATCGGGCTCGACCAGTTCTGACCGATGAGCGTCGACCCGTTGGCGGTGATCGATCCGTCGGCCTGATGGCGGAAGAAGACCTGGGCCACGCCGGTCCCGGCCAGTGCGTACACGAAGCCGAAGAACACGAGACAGATCAGGGCCATGGTGAACGATCGGCGGAGGTGTATGAACATCAGTTGGCTTCCATCAGTAGGCGTGCAGTGCGACCAGCACGAGGTCGATGAGCTTGATGAAGATGAAGGGGACGATGATGCCGCCCACCCCGTAGATGAACACGTTCCTGCGGAGAATGGAGGCCGAACCAGCGGCTCGGAACTTGACCCCCCGAAGGGCCAGCGGGATGAGGGCCACAATGACGAGCGCGTTGAAGATGACGGCGGAGAGCACCGCGCTCTGGGGGCTGTGCAGCTTCATGACGTTGAGCGTGTTGAGCTGTGGGTAGGTGGCGACGAACAGTGCGGGAATGATGGCGAAGTACTTGGCCACATCGTTGGCGATGGAAAAGGTAGTCAGCGAACCCCGGGTGATGAGGAGTTGCTTGCCGATCTCGACGACGTCGATCAGCTTGGTCGGGTTGGAGTCGAGGTCGACCATGTTGCCCGCCTCCTTGGCCGCGGTGGTGCCCGTGTTCATGGCCACCCCGACATCGGCCTGGGCCAGAGCGGGCGCGTCGTTCGTGCCGTCGCCGGTCATGGCGACCAGCTTTCCGCCCTCCTGTTCGGTCTTGATCAACGCCATCTTGGCTTCGGGAGTGGCCTCGGCCAGGAAGTCGTCGACGCCGGCTTCCTGGGCGATGGCCGCCGCGGTCAGCGGGTTGTCGCCGGTGATCATCACCGTGCGGATGCCCATCTCGCGCATCTCGTCGAACTTCTCCCGGATTCCCTGCTTCACGACGTCCTTCAACTCGATGACTCCGAGAATCACCCGGCCGTCGGCCACGACCAGCGGCGTGGACCCCTCCCGGGAGATGCGGTCCACGATCCCGTCGAGGTCGGTAGGAACGGCTCCCTGCTGGTCGATGACCCACCGCTTGACCGACTCGGCCGCACCTTTGCGAATCTGGCGCCGATCGACGTCCAGTCCCGACATGCGAGTCGTGGCCGAGAAGGGAACGAAGGTGTGGTCCGCCTCGAGCTGTCGCTCACGGATGTCGAACCGCTCCTTGGCCAGCACCACGATGGAGCGGCCCTCGGGGGTCTCGTCGGCCAGCGATGCGAGCTGGGCGGCATCGGCGACGTCCCTCTCCTGGTGACCACCGACGGGCACGAACTCGGACGCCATTCGGTTCCCGAGAGTGATGGTGCCGGTCTTGTCGAGCAGCAGTGTCTGCACGTCGCCCGCCGCTTCAACCGCCCGGCCGCTCATGGCCAGGACGTTGCGCTGGACAAGACGGTCCATCCCGGCGATGCCGATGGCCGAGAGCAAGGCGCCGATGGTGGTCGGGATCAGGCACACCAGCAACGCGACCAGGACGACAACCGAGACACTTGCCCCGGCGTAATGGCCGAATGGCTGCAATGCCACCACCACGGGGAGGAACACGATCGTGAGCACGGACAACAGGATGGTGAGGGCGATCTCGTTGGGGGTCCTCTGCCGGTTCGCCCCTTCCACCAGCGTGATCATCCGGTCGATGAACGTGTGGCCGCGCTCGGCCGTGATGCGCACCACGATGCGATCGGACAGGACCTTTGTCCCACCTGTCACTGCAGATCGGTCACCGCCCGACTCTCGGATCACCGGGGCCGACTCCCCGGTGATGGCTGACTCGTCGACCGAGGCGATGCCCTCGATGATCTCACCATCGGAGGGAATCAGGTCGTTGGCCTCGCAGACGACAACGTCTCCCTTGGACAGCTCGGCTGCGGCGACCAGCTCCTCCGAGCCGTCAGGGCGCAATCGGCGGGCCTCGGTCTCGGTTCGCATCCGGCGGAGCGTGTCGGCCTGGGCCTTACCCCGTCCTTCGGCCATGGCTTCGGCAAAGTTGGCGAAGATCACCGTCAGGAAGAGCCAGACGGTGATGGACCAGCTGAAGATGCCGGGATGAGCGATTGCCTCGATGAACGTGATGATCGAGCCCACCAGCACCACGAACATGACCGGGTTCCTGATCTGGATGGCCGGGTTCAGCTTTACGAGGGAATCGATCAATGCCTGCCGGAGAATCTCGCCGTCGAAGAGACCGCGGGCCTCGGCCACTCCGTGAGCTTCTGCCACTCGGGTTCCGGTTGGGTGGCGATCATCGTCATCAGAAGAACCTTCCGTGGCTGAGTTGCTCGACGATCGGGCCGAGGGAGACGGCGGGGAAGAAGGTGAGTCCACCGATGATCACGATCACGCCGATGGTCAGGCCGACGAACATGCCGTTGTCGGTGCGGAAGGTCCCGAGCGACGTGGGCACCATGTTCTTCGCCGCCAACGCCCCAGCGAGCGCCAGGGCGGGGATCATGATGGCGAACCTGACCGAGCAACATGTCGATCGCACCGATGATGTTGTAGAAGGCGGAATTGCCGGTCAGACCGCCGAAGGCAGAGCCGTTGTTGTTCCCCTGCGACGTCAGGCCGTAGAGGATCTCGGAGAACCCGTGGGGGCCGGAATTCAGTGGGCCGGCCCGCCCGGCGTGTATCGACACGGCGACGGCAGTGAAGACCAGCACGATGATCGGCATCACCAGTGCACGCCAGCCCGGCCAGCTTCACCTCCTTGGCCTGGATCTTCTTGCCCAGGTACTCCGGTGTTCGCCCGATCATGAGTCCGCCGATGAACACGGCGATGACGGCGTAGATGAGGAAGGTGTACAGCCCGCTACCGGTGCCACCCGGATGTCACCTCCCCGAGCATCATGCCCGTCAGCGGCCCCATCCGCCCGATCGGATTGAACGAGTCGTACGCGGCGTCCAGCGGCACCGGTCGAAGGTGCTGCGTCGATCGACACCCTGAAGAGCGCGCTCGCCGTGTCGCCGAAACGCACCTCCTTGCCTTCGGTGTTGCCCGACGTCGAGTGCACCCCAGCAGCGACCACGGCCGGGTTCTGCTGGTGCTCGGCATAGCTGGTGAAGCCGACCCAGACGCCGAAAATGATCACCATGGCACTAGCAGGGCGACCCCGTGGCGAATGCTGCCACACCATCTTCCCGAAAGTGTAGGTGAGGGCAAAGGGAATCGAGAGCAGGAGATAGATCGACAGCAGTTGGTGAGTCCGGTTGGGTTCTCGAACGTGTCGGCGAGTTCGGCGTTGAAGAATCCTCCTCCGTTCGTACCGATTTGCTTGATGGGCCCATGAACCCGGTCGGCCCTCGGGGGATGGTCTGGGTGACGCCGTTCAGGGAGTCGTGGATCGCGACCGTCCGCCGAGCGTCTGCACCCCACCCTCGGCGACGAAGATGATGCCGGCGATGAACGCCACTGGGGAGAGGATGTAGAACAGGCACCGGGTGATGTCGACCCAGAAGTTCCCGATCGTAGGGGAGTTCCGACGGGCGAACCCTCGCACCAAAGTGATGGCCACGGCGATGCCCACGGCCGGCGACACGAACTGCTGAACGGTGAGCGCGCCCATCTGCGAGAAGTACGACATCGTCGTCTCGCCGCCGTAGTTCTGCCAGTTCGTGTTGGTCACGAACGAGGAGGCGGTGTTGAAGCTGAGCGCCTGGGGCACCGCGCCGAAATGCTGCGGGTTGAGCGGGAGCGATCCCTGGATGCGGATGATCACGTAGCTGAAGCCGATCGAGACGGCCGAGAAGATGATGACTGCGCCGCCATAGCGCTTCCAGGTCTGCTCCTGCTCGGGGCTGGTCCTCGAGCAGCCGGTAGATGGGCCGTTCCGCCCAGCCCAGGAAGTGCACCCGCCCGTCGAAGACGGCGGCCATGTAGGAACCCAGGTACCGCCAGGTAAGGCCCAGGGCGATGACCAAGATGACGATCGTCCAGGTGAGGCCCACCTCAGAACTTCTCGGGCTTGAACATGGCAAAGCCCGAGGTAGAGGAACATCACGATGGCCAATCCGAGCAGGACGCCCTGGGTGACCGTCATACCCGATCCAAGGCCCAGATGAGACCGAGCATGACCACGGCGAAACCGATAATGCCCAATGCTACGAGAAGATCTGCCATAGGACGAGTATCTGCCGATTCGTCGTAACAGAATCTGAACAGAAGCCCGAACCCCTTAAAAATACCTTAATAAGCCCAGTCCAATGGAGTGGTACCCGCCACTTCGTATGAAAATGGACGGGTGCGCAAAGGTCTTGTCGGCTCGATGGTGGGCATCGTCCTCTCGGTTGGACTCGGTGCGGCGATGGTGCCGGTCCGGTCGCACGCCAGCACGGCCACCCTGGCGCTGGTCCTGGTCGTACCGGTGGTTGCCGGAGTCATCACCGGCGGGTTCCCGGCTGGCGTGGCCAGCGTCGCCGCCGGATTCCTCGTCTACGACTACGTGTTCACCCCGCCCTACTACACGCTTTCGGTCAGTGGAGCAGATGACTGGGTAGCGCTCGGCGTCTACGTGATCGTGATGTTGCTGGTGGCTCGAGTCGTCGCCAGCCTCGAGTCCGCCCGATCCGACGCCCAAAGGCGGGCGGTCGAGACGGACCGCCTCTACGAGCTGTCCCAGCTCCTGGTGGAGGAGCGATCGGTGGACGATCTGCTCGAGACGATCGTCCACACCGTCGGGTCCGTGTTCGAAGTCCCAGGTACCTCGGTCCTGGTTCCACAGGACGGTCGGCTGTCGATCGCGGCCTCCGACGGCAGAGCGCTGTCGGACCGGGAAATCCACCAGCTCGACCCTCGATCCGGCATTCCCGTCAGTGTCGGCACGGCACCAGGATCTCCGAATACCGATGCGCACCGTCGCCTTGTCCGCTTCGGGCCGCCCGGTCGGCATACTGGCCATGCGAGGGATGCCCGCCTCCGACGCCGACCGGGCGCTCCTTCGCACCTTTGCCAATCACGCCGCGTTGGCCCTCGAGCGAGCACAATTGCGAGAGCAAGCCATGCGCTCGGAACTGCTGGAGGAGGTCGATCGTTTGAGACACGCCCTGATGGGTGCCGTGTCGCACGACCTGCGGACGCCCCTGGCCACGATGAAGGTGGCCGCGTCGACGCTGCACGATCCCGCCATCTCGCTCTCCGACGAGGACATGTACGAACTGCACGGCCTGATCGAAGTCGAGACCGATCACCTGACCCGTTTGGTGACCAGCCTGCTCGACATGACCCGCTTCGAGGCCGGGGTGCTCGAGGTTCAGCGATGCCCCAAACCGGTCGCCGACCTCATCAACGAGGCCGTCGATGCCCTGCATTCGTCGTTCGGGGAGCGACCCATCGAGCTGTTGGTTCCGAAGTCGATACCCGACGTCGAGATAGACCAGCTCCTCATCGGGCAGGTGCTGGTGAACCTCCTCGACAACGCCAACCGCCACGCTCCCCCACACAGTCTGATCACGGTCGCGGCTGACGTGGGCAACGATCGGATCGCCCTCTCGGTCACTGACCGGGGGCCTGGGGTTCCGTCCGCCGAGCGAGAGGCTGTCTTCGACCGATTCGTGCGCTTCGACACCGGGGGGCGGGCCGGACTCGGCCTGACCATCGCCAAGACGTTCGTCGAAGCTCACGGTGAGCACATCTGGGTCGACGACGTGCCCGAGGGTGGGGCCCGGTTCGCCTTCACCCTGCCCCTTGCCGCAAGCAACGGCGCCAGGCCGTAGCGTCGATGGCCAAGGTCCTGGTGGTCGACGATGATTCGTCGCTGGTGCGTGCGCTCCGGCTGGGCCTCCAAGCCGGGGGCCACCAGGTGACGACGGCGGTGAACGGCGAGCAGGGCATCTCGCAGACCGCCCTCACCACTCCGGAGGTGATCGTGCTCGACCTCGGCCTTCCCGACATTGACGGGCTTGCGGTCTGCAAGAGGATCCGCCAGTGGAGCGAGGTGCCGATCATCATCCTCTCAGCCAGCGGGACTGAAGATCGAAAGGTCGCCGCCCTCGATGGGGGCGCTGACGACTACGTGACCAAGCCGTTCGGCATGGCCGAGCTCGAAGCCCGCATCCGCGCCGCGCTGCGTCATGGCAAGCGGACCAGGACGAGCAGTTGCCGGCGACGCTCGCACTCGGGCCACTCCACCTCGACCTGGTGCATCACGAAGCTCGGTTGCAGGGGTCCAACGTGATGCTGACGGCAAAGGAATTCGAGGTGCTGTCATTTTTGGCCCGTCACGTGGGGAGGACGTGTACCCACCAGATGATCCTCACCGCCGTCTGGGGCGCGGGCTACGGCCACGAGGCCCAATACGTGCATGCCTACGTGCACCGGCTGCGCCAGAAGCTCAGGGACGGCGCCGGTACTGTGATCCAGACATCTCCCGGCGTCGGCTACCGGCTTCGTCCCGGCGCGGAGGTTCGGCCATGACGCCGGCCCGACACCACGCGGGCGCACGCGACGGCGGGGGGTCACGACGGTGACACGGGGCAAGCTCCGCCTCTATCTCGGCGCCGCTCCTGGTGTGGGCAAGACCTTCGCCATGCTCAACGAGGGATGGCGACGCAAGGAGCGGGGCACTGACGTCGTGATCGGGTGGGTCGACACCCACGGTCGGCAACAGACGGCAGAGCAGCTGCGGGATCTGGAGGTGATGCCGCGAAAGCCGATCGTCTACCGCGGCCAGACCTTCGACGAGCTCGACATTGACGCCCTCTTGGCTCGCCATCCTCAGCTCGCCCTCGTCGACGAGCTCGCCCACACCAACGTACCCGGCTCCCGCAACGCCAAGCGATGGCAAGACGTCGAGGAGCTGCTGGCGGCGGGCATCAACGTGATCTCGACGGTCAACTTGCAGCACCTCGAGTCGCTCAACGACGTCGTGGAGCGGATCACCGGGGTCGCCCAGAGGGAGACCGTTCCCGATGGGGTGGTCCGCTCGGCCGACCAGCTCGAGCTGGTCGACATGTCCCCCGAGGCACTGAGACGGCGGCTGGCCCACGGCAACGTCTACCCGGCGGAGCGTATCGATGCCGCCCTCGGGAACTACTTCCGTGCCGGCAACCTGACCGCACTTCGCGAGCTGGCCTTGTTGTGGATGGCCGACCGGGTCGACGAGGAGCTCCACGACTATCGCGAACGGCACGGCATCGCCGGGCCCTGGGAGACCAAGGAGCGGGTCGTGGTCTCGTTGACCGGTGCCCCCGGGGGTGCTGTTCTCATCCGCCGGGCGGCTCGGATGTCCATGCGGACCAAGGCCGAGCTGGTCGGGGTCCACGTTCGGGCAGAGGACAGCCTCACCGGACCTTCCTCCGAGGGCCTGATCAAGAACCGCGCCCTGCTCGACGAGCTGGGTGGCCGCTATATCGAGGTGGTAGGAGCCGATGTGGCACCGGCCCTGATGCAGGTGGCCAGGGCAGAGAACGCCACCCAACTGGTCCTGGGTGCGACCCATCGCAGCCGGCTGACCGAGTTCGTCCGTGGCTCGGTGGTGAACTCCGTCATCCGGGCTTCGGGCGGGTCCGTCGACATCCACGTGATCGCCACCGACGCGGCGGATGACGAGTTGGGATCGGCGGCTGCGAGCACCGTCCGGGCCGGTGGGGTCAGCGTGGTCAGCGAGGTGCCCGACCGTCGTCGGCGGCTGTTGTCGTCCCCCCTCTCCCGGCGACGGCAGGTGGGTTCCCTGGCCATCGGGATCGTCTGTTTTCCGCTGGCCACCCTGATCCTGAGCATGAACCGGTCCCAGATCGACCTGTCGATCCCGCTGAGCGTGTACTTGATCCTGGTGATGGCGGTCGCAGTGGTCGGTGGCGTGGTGCCGGCCGCTCTGGCCGCAGTGGCCGGATTCCTCCTGTCCAATTACTTCTTTGCCCCGCCGATCCATACGCTGACCATCGCCGACACGCGGGACGTCGTCGCTCTGGTCATCTTCCTGGTCGTCGCCGGAGTGGTCAGCTCGCTCGTCGACCTGTCGGCCAGGCGATCCGTGGTTGCCGCCCAGGCCCGTGCGGACGCGCACATGTTGGCCCGGGTGGCGGGACGACTCGTCGCTCCCGAGGGCAATCCGTTGCCCGCCCTCCTCGGAGACCTGGTCGTCGCCTTCCGGCTCGAAGCGGCGGCCGTCTTGCGGCGCCAAGCTGACGGACCGGGCTCGGCTCGGACCCTCCCTGGCGGAGGCACCACAGGCTGGGAGACGGTCGTGGCCGTCGGCGCCGATCCGCCGCAGAGCCCTGAGGTCGCATCGGTGTCCCTGCCCCTCAGTGACCGAGAGGTGGTCGCACTGCGGGGACCCGGTCTCTCCGCCGAGGACCGTGAGATCCTGGCCGGGTTCGCCGCTCAGTTGGCTGCGGCTCTGGCCAGTGAACGGCTACAGGCCGGCGCCGAAAGAGCCGACTCGCTGGCCCGGGCGAACGAGCTCCGTTCATCGCTGCTGGCGGCGGTCAGCCACGATCTCCGAACGCCCCTCGCCTCGATCAAGGCCGCGTCGAGCAGCCTGTTGTCGAAGCAGCTGAGCTTCGGTCCGGCGGAGACCGAGATCTTGGTGCAGACCATTGACGACGAGTCCGACCGGCTCTCCTCGCTGGTGGAGAACTTGCTGGACATGAGCCGACTGGAAAGCGGAGCCATGAAGGTGATGGACCTTGCCGTCGACATGAGCGACGTGGTCGACGCGGCACTGGCCAGCTTGGGGCCTCGGGCGGCAGCGGTGAGCTCGGATGTGCCCGACGACCTGCCGCGGGTGCATACCGATCCGGTTCTCCTCGAACGCGCCGTGGCCAACCTGATCGACAATGCCTTGGTCCATGCCGGAGGGGTCGGGCTCCGCATCGAGGCCGGTGCAGTGGCCGGTCGGGTCGACCTCCGGGTCGTGGACCACGGACCCGGAGTGCGGGCCGAGGATCGCGAGCTGGTGTTCCAGCCTTTCCAGCGCTTGGGCGACAGCGAGAACGAGGCCGGCGTGGGCCTGGGTCTGGCCGTTGCCCGCGGGTTCGTCGAGGCGGCCGGTGGCGACCTGGACGTCGACGACACCCCTGGTGGCGGCTGCACGATGGTGGTCCGCCTTCCCACGGCGCCCCAAGCCGACCGCGGGCCGGAGACGGAGCCGGACGCCGGGGCCGCTCCGGACGGGAAGGCGGTTGTCGAACAACACGTCGTGGCCGCTGAGCAGACGGAGGAACCGGAGTGATTGAGGCGCCTCGGTCGGGTCGGCTGCACAAGGACACCGACGTCGAGCAGGGCGCCCGAGTCCTCATCGTCGACGACGACGTCTCGTTGCTGCGTGCCGTCGGCATCAGCCTCCGGGCTCGGGGCTACGAGGTGATCGTGGCCAGGCGAGGCGAGGAGGGTCTCGATCTGGCCGCGCACAAAAGGCCCGATGTGATCCTTCTCGACCTGGGTCTTCCGGGAATCGACGGCGTCGAGGTGGTGCGGGGACTTCGCGGGTGGAGCACCGTCCCCGTCATCGTCCTTTCGGCCCGGCACCAGAGCGTGAGCAAGGTCGAGGCCCTCGATGCCGGCGCCGACGACTATGTGACCAAGCCGTTCGGCATGGACGAGCTCTTGGCCCGCTTGCGGGCGGCCCTCCGGCGGACGGTTCCCGGTCCCGAGGACCCGCTGGTGGAAACTGAGGCTTTCACCATCGATCTCGCCGCCAAGCGCGCCACCCGGGACGGGTCGGATGTCCACCTCACGCCCAAGGAGTGGGACATCGTCGAGGTGCTCGTCCGCAACCCGGGCACGCTCGTCTCCCACCAGCAGCTGCTCCACCAAGTGTGGGGGCCGCAGTACGACACCGAGACCGAGTACCTCCGGGTGCTCATGGCCCGAGTGCGCCGCAAGCTCGAGTCCGACCCCTCCCGGCCCCAACACTTTCGTACCGAATCGGGCATGGGCTACCGATTCACCCCATGACGCCGGGTTCCGTCTACCGGACCTTCACCGCCGTTCGCACCGCGATGCGTCCCGACCCCTAGCATCGGGGGCCGTGCACCGCCAAACCGTGTCCGTCTACGAGGAACGGGGCCTCCTGTGGGCCCGGTCCCATGCCCGACCAGTCCGGAAAGGCGACGCGGCGAGGTTTGCCTCCTTGGCGGGCGACGGTGTCGTCCGCCTCGACATCGGATGTGGCGCAGGACGGTACGCCCCCCACCTGGGCGGGCCTCTGATCGGCCTGGATGCCTCGGAGGTGATGCTCCACGAGTGCCGGGCCCGCGCCCCCGGTGCCCTCTACGTGCGAGGCGATGTCGAGGCGCTCCCCTTTGCCCCTCGTTCTCTGGGCGGGGGCTGGTCGTGCATGACGCACGTCCATATCCCTCGGCTCCGGCTCCCCGTGGCCCTGTGGGACCTCCAGCGCGTGCTGGCAGTTGGCGCTCCCTTCGACCTGCAGGTCCTGGCGGGCGACTACGAGGGGAGCGATCTGCCTGACGACGACGTCGGGGAGCGGTACTTCGCCGGGTGGCGACCCGAAGCCCTGGCCGACGTGGTCAGCGGGGCGGGCTTCGCGGTCGACTCGGGTTCGGTGGCTGTCTCAGGGGACGAGGTGCGGATGCGGGCGACGCGAGCCCGCACCCTGGCCGACACCGTGGGGCCGCGCATGCGCCTCCTCGTCTGCGGGTTGAATCCAAGCGTCTACTCCGCTGATGCGGGCGTGCCGTTTGCCCGACCGGGAAACCGGTTCTGGCCGGCTGCCGTCTCCGCCGGACTGGTCGAGCGCGAACGTGACCCGATGGGGGCCCTCTCGGTATCGGACATCGGCCTCACCGATCTGGTCAAGCGGGCCACTCGGACCGCGGCGGAGCTCGACCCCGTCGAGTACCGGGACGGGTTGGCCCGCGTCGACCGGCTGGTCCGGTGGTTGGAACCACGAGCAGTCTGCTTCGTCGGGCTGGCCGGATGGCGAGCCGCGGTCGACCGGTCGGCCACCGCCGGCGTACAACGGCAGGCCCTCGGTGGCCGGCCCGTCTACCTCATGCCCTCGACCAGTGGGCTCAACGGGCGGTCGAGCCTGGCCGAGCTGACCGACCACCTCCGCAACGCCGCCTCCCTGGCCGACGGCGCCGCTACCCGGTGATGGGTGCAGATTCGGTCCCGGCCGTCACAGCCCGCCCGTGATCGTCCACGTATAGGTGGACGGGAGGAAGCCGTGATACGCGATCGATGTCGGGTTCGTTCCCGATCCGGCATTGAAGGTCACGTTGCCCGTCCTGCAGGAGTTGCTCGGGATGGATCCGTTGCCGATATCCGGCAACTGTTGACCCGAGCTGGAGCCCGAGACGGAGTTCCCGTCCCCGGTATTGAGAATGAAGGCCTGGTCGAACACGCCGGTCCTCGAACCGCTGTTCCCCGCACAGACCCGGACATTGGCCACGACATAGCTCCCGGTCGTTGAGCCTGACGTCTGGGTGACGCGATGGACCGACCTGATCTGCATGGTCGAGACGCCCAGGCTGAACGAATCGCTGACGTTGACGGTGCTCCCGACCGGAACGGTCACGTCATGTGCGTTGGTTCCGATCCAGGCCACCAACGACCAGGTGAGGGCCGCCCCCAGGATCCCGACGATGCCGATGACCAGGCCGGCGATGGCCAGGCCCCTGCCGCGGAGCTGGCCCCTGGAAGCGGTGACCCGGTTGAGGGCCATGATGGCGAAGATGACGGCCAGGATGGCCCCGATGCCGCCCAGCCACACGATCGACAGCACCAGCGAGGCGATGGCTAGGCCGCTGTACTTGGCTGTGGCCAGGTTGGGCCGGAATCCCCCCGAAGCGTACGGGTACCCGCCGGGGGGCGGCCCGCCAGGGCCCCCGGCGTACCCGGTCGGGCCACCGGCGTACCCAGCCGGGGGCGGCCCGGCCGGAGTGGTGGGAAACCCCTCGTACCCGCCGGGCGGTGCGCTTGCTCCGGGTGCTACCGCCTCTGGTGCCTCCTTCGCTCCGGGTCCTGCCGTGGGCGATACGTCCTCGGTCGGCGACGACGCAGTCGGGGCCACGTAGTTCGGATGCAGTTCCGGCGCGTACCACTTCCCGTCCGATGCCTGCCACCAGCCCGCCCCCTGCTGAGTCTCGCTCATACAGCGAGAGCGTAGCCCCCTGTCATGAGCCGGACACTCTCCACGACTCACGACGCTCCCGATCAAGGGCGGCAACCGTTCACGCCGGATTCACGCCGGCCATACCCTCGCTCGAACAGTGAGAGGTTGGCGATGGACGTTGCGTCCGTCACATGGCGTCAGCCGCTGCACCCTCGGCCGCTCGACCCTCGGAACTCATGAGGCTCGACCATTCTGCTCGCTGCCCCACCGCGGAAGCCCGTCGCGATCCGGGCCGGCCCACGACGACTGCGGATCGCTGGCCGGAAATGATTGGACCTCGGCTTCGTCCACCGCCGATTGCAATCGGTCCCAGCCCCGGTCCGAGAACCTGGTCGAGTCCCCTTCCTCGACGTCCTGTCCTGTGGTGCGCCGCTTGCTCTCCTCCATGCCGTCGACCTCGCTCTTTCCCATGCCGTCGACCTCTCTCACCCTTCCTGGTCGAGCGCCGACTCGGTAATGGCGCCGGGGAACAGCGCCCGGGGTAACAGCGCCCGGGCTACGACGCCGGGGTGACGGCGCCCGGGTTATGGCGCGCCGAGCATCCCGTAGGCCCGTTCGGCTCGGAGCCGAGCCAGCACTCGGCCCTCGTCCACCATGGCCTGGCGAAATTCGTCCCAGTCCGGGTGCTCACCGCGCACTCTGCGATACATCTGCACCAATGCCTCGACCACCGGGTCGCCCGGGTCGGTGGCCACCGGGGACAGGGCCACCGTTCCTTGGAGCACGACGTAGGCAAAGAAGTCGGCTCTGGTCACGTGAAGAGACGCTCTCGGGTCTCGGCGGAGGTTCTTCGTCTTGGCCCTTGACTCGGTCACCGAGATACCAATGTCGCCGTCCTCATCGGGAACGTACATGATGTTCGAGAGCTGGGGTAGCCCGTCGCGCCGGAGTGTCACGAGCACACCTCGGTCGTTCTCACGGACGAAGGCGAGCGCCTCAGGAAGATCAATGGCCATGGACCTACTGTAACGATCCTGGCGACAGCGACAACCGCCCGTCCTCTGCCCTAGCCGAGGACGAAGCTTCCCGACCGGACCTGGATTGTCGCTCCGCCCAGCTCGGTCGAGACGGCGTGACGGGCGAGATCGGGGTCGTCGGAGAACGCCACACAGCGACGCCCCGTCGGGGTCTCCGCCACCGCCACCGTGCGGTTCGGCTCCTCACCATCGAAGGTGACGGTGTAGGACGCGACCGACGCCGCGCCGGCGTACTCCTCCAGCGTCTCGTGGACCTCGACTGTCTCGGTGGCCGCTGCGGCCTCGTCGGCCAAGTCCGCGATCAGCGGCGGCTCCTCATCGGGCTCGGTGCACCAGATGCCGATACCAGGCTTGGTGAGCAGGCCGGACACCGTGGTCACCATGCCCAACGCCCCCGGCGATGCCCGGATCTTCTCCACCACTGCGACGGTGGCCTGGTAGACGAAGTTGTTGAAGGGACCACCGGCAAAGGCCATGCCGCCGGTGACCGTCGGGGTCGCCTCTGGACCGATCCCCAGCGCCCGTTGCTGGACGCGGACAGCTGCGGGAAAACAGCTGTACAGCTCGGCTATGTCGACGTCCGCCACCGGGCGCCCGATCCGGTCGGCGGCACGGGCGCCGAGCACGCGCATCGCCGGCCAGGTGTGGAGATCGGCCCGCCGGAGCAACGACACCGCGTGGCTCGACTCCAGGCCCACGACGGGAAACACCCATCGATCGGGGGGGATCCCGAACTGCCTGGCCGCGCCCACCGAGCACACCAGCAGTGCAGCCGCCTGGTCGACGGTCCACTGGGTCGAGTGCCACTTGTTGTACGGGAAGGCCAGAGGTCGGTTGTGCCGGGAGGGGGTAGCGATCTCCGATGCGGACATGGGGGCGGGGAAGGCGGCGTGAGGATTGTCGGCAGCCACTCGGTTGAAGCGGCCCCACAACTCGGCGACCTCGTCCCGGTGCTCTTCCAGCCTTCGCTCCTCAGCTCGGCGGAGGGCGTTGTCGATCATGGCGTACTGCTGGACAGGGTCCCACAGGCCGGTGGCCACCTCGACGGGCTCCAAGAGAGGGCCTGGGCGCTGCTCGACGACGTCGGGCCTGACGCCCGGTTGGGGCGTCTCCTCCACCGTTCGTCCGCTCCGTTCCGCCTGTTGCGAGCGGCGCTTGGCCTCGCCCCCAATGATGACTGCCACCTGGGACCGACCTTCGAGGATGGCGCTCATCGCCTGATTGATGAGGGACTGTTGCGGGATGCCAAGTTCCACGAGATGGGTGCGACACTCGCGGGCGCCGACCCGGTCGGCCACCAGTCGGGCCGGATCCGGATAGGCCCAGTTCCCCTGGGGCACGGCCATCCGGTCGATGGCACCCAGGATCCTCGTCGACCCGGCGTCGGCGGCGGCGCCGAGGAGCGCCCGTGCCATCAGTTCCACGGGCTCGGCGTCGTCAGAAGCCACGCCCACCCCGACGAGGACCGGTGACCGCAGGTCGATGGGGCTTGGTGGAGGCACCGGGTCAGTATGCACGGCAGTGTTATGACCGGGCGGTGGGAAGCCGGTCGTCCAGGAGCATTCCTTCCCGTCGTATCCGCATCATCCGGCCGATGTCACGCCACGTGACGGGGACAGCTCCGAGGGCAATGGCCTGACGGCGAAGGGCCTCGGTCACGTCGTAGTGCGACCGGTAGGGCCGGCGAGGGTCGGTCTGGAACCAGGCCTGCTTCATCCCCAGCTGCTGCGCGAATTGATGGAGCTCGTCATCGGTGTCAGCAATGAGGTGGCACCACCGGGCGTCGACATGTCCGAGCCGGGCACGCTGTCGCCAGTCGTCGACGTAGACGGTCATCCTCCGACGGTCTCAGACGACGCGGCCGGGCGCACCGCCATCGGTGACCACCGGCAGACCGGCGGACGCCCAAGCCAGCATTCCTCCGTCCACGTTGCGCACGTCGTAGCCGCCGGCCCCGAGCGCCTTGGCCACGGCGCCGGATCGCCCTCCCACCCGGCACATGCAGACCAGGGTGCGATCAACCGGCAGCTCGGCGAGCCGGTCCTGGATCACCCCCATCGGCACATGGGTCGCCTGCGGCGCATGGCCGGCCACCCACTCCTCGTCCTCCCGCACGTCGAGCAGGAAGGCCCCGGCGTCCAGAAGCGCCACCGCCTCCTCCGGTCCGATGTCTTGAGTCACGTGATGTGTCGGCTCGGTCACGCATTCACCGTACTCGGAGGCGCACGGAGCAACGGCCGGCCCACGCCCCCATCAGGCGCGACAGCCGAATCCCGAGCGTACGGCGCTGGGCATCTGGGTACAGAAGTGTAGGAACCGCAGAGAACTGCAGAAAAGTGGAGAGCTCGGAACATGCCACCAGGAAGGCCACCGCGGAGGAAAGCCGGAATGACACCAGCCGAGCCGGCGTTAGCTGGGACCATGAGCAAAGACCAGACGAGGCGCATGGGCGGGCGGGAGCGTCCGGTCACGACAAGGGGTCGCCTGCTCGACCACACTGGTGACCGTGCCTGACGCCACGCGGGCCCCGAAGGCCCAGGCGTCGCCCAAATCGGGCGGGAGCCTGCCGCACTTCGGCATGGCCGTTCTGTGCTTCGTGCTCTTCTTGACCTTCTTGGACAACACGATCATCAGCGCCACCCTGGCCAACGTCCAGTCGGACCTGCACGCTGGCGTGAGCCAGCTCCAGTGGGTGGTGAGCGGGTATGCACTGGCCTTCGCCAGCCTCATGCTCATGTGCGGCACCCTCGGAGACCTCTACGGCCGCAAGAGGCTGATGCTCATCGGAGTGGTCGTCTTCTGCGCCGGATCGGTGATCGCCGCGGTGTCCACCGAAACACAGACATTGGTGGCCGGGCGGGTGGTCATGGGAGTCGGCGCGGCGGCGTCCGAGCCGGGAACGCTCTCGATGATCCGGCACCTCTACCCCGAACGAAAGGCGCGGGCCCGGGCCCTCGGGATCTGGGCCGCGGTATCCGGCCTGGCCCTTGCCCTCGGTCCGGTGATCGGTGGGGTACTGGTCGGAGTGTGGTCGTGGCACGCCGTGTTCTGGTTCAACCTCTTCTTCGGTGTGGTGGCCTTTGTGGCCGCGGCCATCGTCCTCCCCGAGAACTCCGATCCCGTGCGAGCCCGTCTCGACATACCTGGGTTCGTGCTGGGCGCCCTGGCTCTGGGCACCGCCACCTTTGCCACCATCTCCGGCGAGACCGCGGGCTACCGAGCTGAATGGATCCTGGTCCTCTACGGATTGGCCGTGCTCACTGCCATCGCCTTCGTGCTGGTGGAGCGCAAGGCACAGAACCCCGTGCTCGACGTGAAACTCTTTCGGCGGCCGGCGTTCGCCGGCGCCACCACAGTGGCCTTCACCACCTATTTCGGCATCTTCTCCATTTTCTTCTTCGTCGCCCTGTACCTGGAGGAGGTGGGTGCCCAGTCCCCGTACGGCCTGGCCCTCGACTTCCTCCCCCTGACCGCAGGCATGGTCATCGCCTCACTGGTGACCGGCCGATGGGTAGCCGCCTGGGGCGCCAAGATCCCCATGGCTGTCGGCTGCGTGATGGCGGGCGTCGGCATCTTGCTCACCGACCTGGTGATCACGCCAAAGGCCGGCCTGTCCACCGTCGGCTGGACGCTGGCCATCGCCGGGATCGGCTTCGGTATCGCCATTGTCCCCGTGACCTCGTCGGCCCTGTCTTCGGTCCCGAGCGAGCACTCGGGCATGGCCGCTTCGGCCACCAACACCAGCCGGGAGCTCGGAGCAGTAGCCGGTGTGGCCATCCTCGGTTCGGTCGTCAATGGGCAGCTGACGGTCAATCTGATCAAGCGACTGACCGCCATCGGCATACCCCACTCGTACCAGTCCCAGGTCATCGCGGCCGTCACCACCGGCTCGGTGGGTTCCCAGGCGGCCAACGCCGCACACGGGAACGCGTCGATCCAGGCGATCATCAACAAGGTGGTCGGCGCGGCGTACGGGGCGTTCTCCCACGGGCTCGACCTGTCCCTTCTGGCCGCCGGGGCGCTCATGATGCTTTCGGCGGTCCTGGCCTTGTTCACTGGGATATCCCGCCACACCGGCAGCCACAAGTTCCGGGCCCCGAAGCAAGCGGACGCCGAAGAGCCGGATCCGGTGGCTTTCTGATCGCCTAACGTCTATGTCAGCGAGAGGAGGACAGGATGTACGACGCGATCATGGCGGAGACGATCCACCTCACCGGAGACGGTGCCGATGAGATCGGCGCCTACTTCGCTCGGCCCCTCGGTCCGGGGCCCTATCCCGGCGTGGTGGTCATCCACCATATGCCGGGATGGGACGAGGCCACCAAGGAGATCACTCGGCGGTTCGCCACACACGGCTACTCCGCCGTCTGCCCCAACCTCTTCTACCGGGAAGGACCGGACGCCAGTCCCGACGATGCTGCTGCCGCAGCCCGGGCGGCTGGTGGCGCCCCGGACGAACGAGTGGTAGGCGATGTCGATGGCAGCCGTCGCTTCTTGTTGTCGTTGGTCAACTCCAACGGCAAGGTCGGCGTGATCGGCTACTGCTCCGGCGGCCGGCAGGCCTACCTCAGCGCTTGTCGCCTGCCCTTCGATGCCGCCGTCGACTGCTACGGGGCCTTCGTGGTCGGAAAGTCCCCGGAGGGCTTTCCGGTCAAGATGGAGCCGGTGGTCGGGCTCACCGGGGACCTGTCGTGCCCCCTGCTCGGGTTGTTCGGGGCCGACGACCAGGCACCGTCCCCCGAGCACGTGGCCGAGATCGAGGCGGCACTGAAGGAACACGGCAAGACCTACGAGTTCCACAGCTACGAGGGAGCCGGGCACGGTTTCTTCGCCTCCGACCGGGCCTCGTACCGGCCCGAGGCGGCCAACGACGGCTGGCAACGGATCTGGACCTGGTTCGGCCGCTACCTGGCGTCCTGAGGAGGGATCCGATGTGCTCCTACGTCACTGAAAAGACGACCATCGCCGGCAGCGGCAAAGGGCCAGAAGGTTGGTTCCGTCTGAACGCGGCCACCGTCTACTTCGACCATCCCTACCACGCACCCTACGAGCACACGCTCAATATCGACTTCGCGGACAACACGGCCGGCCCGGGAGCCAGGGTGGCGGTGGAGCTGAGCGCCGAGTCCGCCCGGGAACTGGTTCGCTGCATCGAGTCGGCATTGGCTGCGGCGGGGCCCGCTGCGGCGGCTTCTGAGCCAGGGTCGGCCTGCGGTCCGTGGCCATGAGCACCCACGGTCTCAGGCGGTCGAGGACGTCTGGTGCCAGCTGAGGAATTCGAGGACGACGTGCACCGGGTGATCAGCCGGCTCGAGCCTGGAACGGTGATGACCTACGGCGAAGTGGCCATCGAGTCCGGGCACCCCGGGGCGGCCCGTGCCGTCGGCCGCTTCTTGTCCCATGGGGCGAGCGATCTCCCGTGGTGGCGGGTGGTGACGGGCACCGGGCGTCTGGTGCCCGGGCACGAGCGCGAGCACGCCCGGTTGCTCCGATCCGAGGGGGTGCCGCTTGTCAATGGACGGGTGGCCATGAGGGCTCGTGCCCTGGCCGGCCCCCAGTAGGCTCCTTGCGTGCGAGTGAGCGTTGCGGGGGGAGCGGCCTGGGTCAGGGTGGCCGTCGGGGTGCTCTTGGCCGCAGCACCGCAGATGTTCGTGGACCGGTTCGTCGAAGACCAGTCATCGGGCACGCTCGTTCTCTTTGCTCGAACCGTCGGCGTCCGGGACCTGGCCCTGGGACTGGGGACGCTGGCGGCCGAACGGTCGGGCAACCCGACCGAACTCCAGCGATGGGTGCGGGCCGGGCTGGTCAGCGACTCACTTGACTTCCTGTTCGGTTTGGCCAGCACACGCCTGGTCGGGCGCGCCGGCGTGGCCAAGGCAACGGCCGCAGTCGTACCGGTGATCGCGCTCGACCTGCTCGGGCTGAGGAAGCTGGCAGCCTCTACCGACTGACGCCGCCAGCGAGGCTACGAACAGCCGCTGGTCGTGCCGCAGCTGGCGCAGACGTAGCACGACCCCGCCCGTTGCATGGCGTTGCCACACTGGTAGCAGTACGGCGCGTCGCGCGGCTCGGCCCGGGCGATGGGACCGTCCTGATCGGACGTAAGGGAGGGATGAGCAGTCTGACTGGCTGCCGGGGCGCTCGACTCCACCACGGTGGTGGTCACCGGGTCGACCGAACCGTCCTCGACCACGCCACGGGACTCAGTGGCTGTCTCCTCCACCCCGGGAAGTGTCGGCTGCATGCGCTCGGACGTCGACAGCACACCGAGCTCTGACCGCTCGTCGACCGGAAGGTAGTCGAGGGCCAACCGCCGGAAGATGTAGTCAACCAGGCTGGTTGCGATGCGGAGGTCGACGTCGTCGGTGATCCCGGCCGGCTCGAAGCGCATGTTGGTGTACTTGCGCACGTACGTGGCCAGGGGCACGCCGTGCTGCAGGCCCAGGCTGACCGAGATGGAGAAGGCGTCCATGATGCCGGCCAGGGTCGAGCCCTGCTTCGACACCTTCATGAACACCTCGCCCGGGCGGCCGTCCTCGTACTCGCCGACGGTGACATAGCCCTCGCAATCGGCCACCCGGAATGCGAACGTGCTCGACTTCCGCCGGCGGGGCAGGCGCTCCCGCACGGCCCCGACGACCAGGGTCTCCCCGACCCGCTGTTGCTCGTGGACCAGCGCAGCCTCGAGCCCGGCGATCTTGTCGGCCAGTTCGCGGGCATGGGCCTCGGCCTCCGAGCCGGCCGGGGCGTCGTCGGCTCCCTCCTTCTTGGTGGTGGACAGCGGCTGGCCAACCTTGCAGTTGTCCCGGTACACGGCGACGGCCTTGATACCCATCTGCCACGCGTCGATGTGGAGCTGCTCCACGTCCTCGACGGTGACGTCCTCGGGAAGGTTCACCGTCTTGGAGATGGCACCGGAGATGAAGGGCTGCACCGCCCCCATCATGCGGACGTGACCGAGGTAGTGGATGGTGTTGTCGCCCATGGAGCAGGCGAACACGCCCAGGTGCTCGGCCGACAGATACGGGGCGCCCACGATGGACTTGTGCTCGTCGATGTAGGCGACGATCTCGCTGACCTGGTCGGGCGAGTAGCCCATCTGGTTGAGCGCCCGTGGGACGGTCTGGTTGACGATCGACATGGTCCCACCGCCCACCAGCTTCTTCGTCTTCACCAGCCCGAGGTCCGGCTCCACTCCGGTGGTGTCGCAGTCCATCAACAGGCCGATGGTCCCGGTGGGGGCGAGCACGCTGGCCTGCGAGTTCCGCACCCCGTACTGTTCGCCCAGCTCCACCGCCGAGTCCCACGCCTCTTGGGCGGCCGACAACAAGTCGGTGGGGACCTGCTCCTCGTCGATGGCGGCCACCGCGTCCCGGTGCATGCGCAGCACGTTGAGCATCGGTTCCACGTTCTCGTGGTAGCCGGCGAACGGCCCCATACGGGCGGCCGTGCGGGCCGAGGTGGCGTAGGCGTGCCCGGTCATCAGCGCGGTGATGGCTCCCGCCCATGCCCGGCCCTGGTCGGAGTCGTAGGGAAGGCCCTGGGCCATGAGCAAGGCGCCCAGGTTGGCGTAGCCGATTCCCAGCTCCCGGAACAGCCTCGAGTTCTCGGCGATCTTGTCGGTCGGGTAGTCGGCGTTGCCCACGATGATCTCCTGAGCGGTGAAGATAACCTCGACGGCCGACTTGAACCCGTCGACGTCGAACGAGTCGTCGTCGTGCAGGTACTTCATCAAATTGAGGGAGGCGAGATTGCAAGCTGAGTTGTCGAGGTGCATGTACTCACTACAGTTTCGTACGACGACGCCGTCGACAACATACGAGTGGTTCCGGGGCTCGGAGAGGTTGTATGTCAGCTCGATGCCGTCGTTGGACCGCTCGAGGATATGGGCAGTATGGCGGACCGCGTAGGGCCGCTTTGGTCCTTCAACTAGTACCTCTCGCAGCAACGCCGATTTACGGGACAGTGAGAAGCCGATGTGTTCGGCGAACTTCGCCACCGACTCCGACGTGATCCGCAGGTCGTACGTCGCAGAGCTACCGTAGGTGAGGGTCTCGCCGGACTTGTTGGTGTAGGAGAACGATCCCTCCTTGGCGGCTTTCCTCCCTTGGTACACCCGGCTCATGATCCCGAAGGTGGTCAAGAGCCGTTGCACGCTCCGCAGAAGCTCGGGCGAGGTCGATCCGAGGCCAACGTACGCGTTCTCTGCCAGCGACGACCACACACCCGTCGGCGTCGAACAGCCCCCGGAGGAAGGCCGACACGATCTCCGACGGAGCTTGCTCGATCGACCACGGTACGGACTTCTCCGGTCCCCTCACCGGCCGGACCCCAAGGGCCTCGATGAACCGCTTGAACGCTCGTCGGCCCATCCGGAGCTGGGCCGTCCCGTTCGCCTGCTCGGAGACCTTGATCGGGCGATCACCATTTACCCACTCCAGCAGCCGGGCATGGTCGGGCAGGATCTCGTCCCGGTCCTCGGCGCTGCCGTAGATTGTCGACACGATCGACCCGGACGTGCTGCCGTCACCGATCAACCATCCGAGGTAGTGGGCGAACTCGTCCGACCACTGGTCGGGGAAGCGGAGGGACTCGGCGTGGTCGCCCTTCGTCCAATAGTCATCCGGGTCGGACGAGACGGGAATGCCGGGGTCGGCATTGACCGCCGGGGCGGGCAGGTCGAGGATCTTCACCTCGTCTCGGAAAGTCAGCTGTCGAGCCTCGACGAAGCCCCGGTTGGTCGTGAAGACCCGGTGGCCCGGGGTGCAACGAAGTTCCATGCCGTTGTCGAATCGCAGCCGGACGACGTCGTTGTAGCCCGTGATCATGAACGCCTCGGGCGAGGTCAGCTCCACCCGGTCAGACGGCGCCTCGGGGTTGGTGGCGTCGTGGGTGTAGACGCCGAACGACTCGCCGCGGTTGACCCGATCGAAGAGCTCGGCGAAGGGCACGAGTCCCTTGTCCGTGTGCACCTGGGCCGAGCCGGGGAAGCACGGGTTGCTTCCGTTTATCCGACCCGTGTTCGACGCGGTGTGCCACTTGTTGATGGTGGTGTCGAACTGCATCCCGGGATCGGCGCACTCCCAGGCGGCGTGGGCCAGCTGGCGGAAGAGGTCCCGGGCCGGCACGCTGCGGATCACCGCGCCGTCGCCACGAGCGGTGAGTGGCCACTCCCGGCCGTCGACCACGGCTTCCATGAACTCGTCGGTCACCCGCACCGAGTTGTTGGCGTTCTGGTACTGGAGGCTGATCGAGTCCTTGCCGTCGAGGTCCATGTCGAATCCGGCGTCGCGCAGCACCCGGGCCTTGCGCTCCTCGATGGCTTTGCACCAGATGAAGTCCTCGATGTCGGGATGGTCGACGTCGAGGATCACCATCTTGGCCGCCCGGCGGGTCTTGCCCCCGGACTTGATGGTGCCGGCCGAGGAGTCGGCGCCCCGCATGAAGCTCACCGGGCCCGACGCCGTGCCACCGCCCTTCAGGTACTCGTGGGACGACCGGATGCGCGACAGGTTCACCCCGGCGCCGGAGCCGCCCTTGAAGATCACCCCTTCCTCGGTGTACCAGTTGAGGATGGAGTCCATGTTGTCCTCCACCGAGAGGATGAAGCAGTTGTGCACCCGAAGGTTGGCGCTCAGATACTCACCGCTCTCGGTCTGGATGTCGTAGACCGGCATCGCACCCAGGCTCTCGATGGACTCGATCTCCAGGCGCTCGAGCGAAGCCGACCGGTGGCCGTGCAACTCGAGGCTGGCAATCAGCTTTGCCGCCTTGACGGGATCGATGAACCCGATCTCATCGGCGAACGTGATCCGGTCGCCGAGCGACCGGATCGTCAATGACCAGCACCCTTGGCGATCGTGGCATCGGTCGGCCTTGAAACGGATCCGAGCGAAGATGCCGAACCGGGCCAGCAGCGCCTGTACCCCTCGTACGACCCCCTCTGAGATCGTGTCGAACCCGACGAGGGCGGAGCGCTCGTTGATCGAAACGTAACCCTTCGCCTGAAACAGGCTGCGGAGATAGGCGGCAACTACCGGAAGGGACGCGGTCATGAGTTGCGGGGGAACGTTCGTGTCGAGCCCCCGGGCACGAAGGCCCCACTCCTCGACGAACTCGCCGAGTCCGTTTCCGTACAGGCGGGTACGCCGGCAATCGAGGTCGGCGTCCTCGGTCTGGACCGAACGTTCCTTCCGGTGCACTCCCGGGAAGACCTCGTCGAGGGCCCGCGTCACCCACTCGAGCTCGGCGTCGGTGGCGGTCATTGCTTCGATGGTGAGCGAGCCGTTGGTCCCGTCGTCCTGCCCCACGAAGCCGTCCGACTGCAGCCAACCGGCCAGCGCCGCCTCGGCGACGTCCTGACGCTTGATCTCGGCCGAACCGAACGCCTCGTTGCGGTGCCACGTCAGTGCGTCCCCGGGCCGGAGCTCGCCGGCCGGCACGAACCGCCCGTAGCGTGCATCGCTGGCTCGCCACACCAGGTGGTCGGGGGTCACCTCGAGCTGGTGCCCGGCCTTGGTCGTGATCCGCAGCACCTCCTTGGTGCCGTTGTGCTGCACGGCGACGATCCTGGTGACACCGTTTGCGTCGAGCACCTTCGTCCCGAGGGCGCCGTCTTCCACCAGACGCCCGATCGGCACGAGGCCATCGGGGGTGCTGACCAGTGCGTGGTACGGCTGGCAGGCTGACCCCTGCTGCGGGACGCCGGCCACGCCGATGTTGAACCACACCGGCGAGTTGAAGGCGGCCATCTGGTGGATGATGAGGTACTTCAACTCGTCCCGGAAGACCTCTGCCTCGGCGTCATCGACGAAGTACCCGTCCTTGATGCCCCACGCCGTGACGGTGTCGACGACGCGGTCGGCCACCTGCTTGAGTGACCACTCGCGTTCCGGGGTGCCCGGGGTACCCCGGAAGTACTTCTGGGCCAGGATGTTCGTGGCGTTGAGGCTCCAGGTCTCGGGCACCTCCACGCCCAGCTGCTCGAAGGCGACCGTTCCGTCCCGGTAGTTGGTGATCCGGGCATCGCGGCGTTCCCAGGCCACCGTGTCGTAGGGGTGGACACCGGCGGTGGTGAAGCGGCGACGGATGCCGATCCCGGTCCGTTGGGGGGCGATGGCCATGTGGTGCACCTCATTCCTCTGTCACGCCGTCGGCGAAGCCGTCACGGGCCCGCCGTTTGCCTGATCGTGCCCGAAACGAAAGTTTACCCTCCGCTGACGTTCGTACCACAACATGTTGTGGTATGACCTCCCCTAGGCCACGAGATAGTGGGTTCATTACAGCAGCGTAGTTACACCCCTGTCAATGATTTCCGTCCCATTTTTCCTCCGGCACCCCGATGATCCTCCAGTCCGGCGGCAGTTCGCGAATAGCTGCCGAAATTTCGCTCATCGCGAGCGGGCATACCTCTGGCGAACGGGCGTCGAGCCGCTCGCTACAGTCCGACTGTGCCCGGCCCCGCTCCTCGATCCCCCGTGGTCGTGGCCATCGATGCCGGCACGACCGGGGTGCGCTCGGTCGTGGTCGACCGTCACGGGGCGGTCGTCGATCTCGCCTACCGGGAGCTCACCCAGCACTTCCCCCGCCCGGGCTGGGTGGAGCACGACCCGGACGAGATCTGGGCCCGGGTCGCCTCCACCCTGGCCGAGGTGGCCGGACGGCTGGCCGGCGCCGGGAGGGTCGCCGCCGCCATCGGCATCACCAACCAACGAGAGACGGTGGTGGCCTGGGACCGCCGGACCGGCCGCCCGCAGCACCGCGCCATCGTCTGGCAGGACAGCCGGACCGCGGCCGAGTGTGACGCGCTGGTCGAGGCCGGCCACCTGCCTCTCGTCCGGGAGCGGACCGGCCTCGTCCTCGATCCCTACTTCTCGGCCACGAAGATGGGCTGGATGCTCCGAGACGGCGGCGTCGCCCTCTCGTCGGAGCTGGCCCTCGGGACGGTCGACTCCTGGGTGCTCTGGAACCTGACCGGGGCGACCACGACGGGGCTGTTTGCCAGCGATGCCACCAATGCCAGCCGGACCCTCCTCTACGACATCGTGGACCGGCGGTGGTCAGAGGAGTTGTGCCAGCTCTTTGCCGTCCCCCTGGCGAACCTGCCCGAGGTGCAGCCCTCGTCCGGACGCTTCGCCACGGTGGACGCCGGCGTGGTCGGCGGCGACTCCCCCCTGGCCGGGGTACCGATCAGTGGCGTGGCCGGCGACCAGCATGCCGCCCTGTTCGGCCAGGTGTGCTTCGAGCCGGGGATGGCCAAGGCCACCTACGGGACCGGGACCTTCGTGCTCATGAACGTGGGCGGTGACTGCCCGCCCCCGGTCGACGGCCTCCTCACCACCCTGGCCTGGGACCTCGGGGATGTGGCGGGCACGTCACCGCCGGTGGCCTATGCCCTCGAGGGCTCGGTTTTCGTGTCCGGTGCGGCGGTCCAGTGGCTCCGGGACGGCCTGGGGATCATCGACGACGCCGCCGCGCTCGAGCCGCTGGCCGCCACCATCGCCGACACCGAGGGCGTCCATGTGGTGCCGGCGTTCACCGGCCTCGGCAGTCCCCACTGGGACCCCTACGCCCGGGGGGCCGTCGTCGGGCTGAGCCGGGGGACGGGTCGGGCCCACCTGGCCAGGGCGGTGGTCGAGGCCATGAGCTTCCAGGTGCGCGACGTGGTCGACGCCATGGCAGCCGGGGTGGGTCGTCCGGTCACCGAGGTGCGGGTGGACGGCGGGGCGTCGGTCATGGACCTCCTGTTGCAGCTGCAGGCGGACCAAACCGGAGTCCCGGTGGCGCGGCCCACCGTGACCGAGACCACCGCACTCGGGGCCGCCACCCTGGCCGGACTGGCCGAGGGCGTGTGGGGCTCGCCGGCCGAGCTGGCGAGCCTTTGGCGCAAGGACGCCGCCTTCGTGCCGTCCGTCACCCGGGAGGAGGCCGACCGGCAGCACGACCGGTGGACGCGGGCGGTCGACCGAGCCCGCGGCTGGGCCCTTGACTGAACCGGCGGCGAGCAGGGTTGGCCCCACGGGCGGCGGCCGGCTGGACCCGGCCCCGGTCGCGACCCGGCCCCTCGCCGGGGCCGGCCGCCACGCCCGCTCCGGTCACCCCACGTTCGACCGGGACGTCAGCTCACCCCACCGGTGGTCGGCCAGCTCGGCCATCGTGGCGATGCGGGTCCGCTCCCGCATCCGGAAGGGGATCTCGGCACGCCCGACCACCAGGACGGCGCCGGCCTGCTGGAGGCGGACCGAGTCGGCACCCATGTCGGGCCTCTCCCCCGCCTCCTCCGCGGCCTGCAGGGAGAGGGCCAGGTCCCTGAGGTCGTCGTCCGCCGGGACGTCACCGGCCACCGCTGTCGGCCAGGGGGCGAGCGGGTCGAGAGCAGCCGCGAACGACGCGTTCACGCTCTCGCAGGCGCGGTTGGTCAGGTACTCGAGCACGCCGGTGGGCGATCGCTGGTGGAACAAGGTGGTGGCGATGTCCAGGATCTCCGCGTGACGGTCGGGAACCGGGCCGTCGATGAGCCGCAATGCCTCGACCCGCACGCCGTCCACCTCGAGGATCTCGGAGCGGAGCAGCTCGACGAGGTCCTCGCCGGCCAGCTCGACCCCGAAGTCGTCGATGACCAGACCCTTTTCTCGTTCGAGGATGTCGATCGCCACCACGTCCCCCCCGACAGCACCGATCCGGCTGGCCACCGCACCCAACGCCCCCGGCCGGTCCGGTAGATGAACCCGGATCAAATAATTGGCCACGCCCTCACGCTAGGCGGTCCGTATGAACACACAGTTTCCTATCCGTTACGGACTGTCGCCCGCTTGGCGTACTGGTCCACGTACTCCTGGCCGGACAGGGTGGCGATGGCCCGCATGAGCTCGTCGGTCGCCGCTCGCAGGCGCTCGGGATCGGCCGGGACCGGGTGCGAGCCGTTCCGGTTCGAGCCGTTCTGGTTCGGGCCCACCGGGACGAACCGGGCGACGTCCAGCGGCGGTCCGAAGCGGATGGTCACGGCGTGGAAGGGCCGCATCATCCGGTTGCCCGGGGGCTGGACCCCTCGGGTGCCGATCAGGCCGACGGGAATCACCGGCACACCGCACACCAGAGCCAACCGGGCCACACCGGTATGGCCCCTGTGGAGGCGGTGGTCGGGTGCCCGGGTCCCTTCCGGATAGATCCCGAGGATGGCCCCGCTGTTCAGGACGTCCCGCGCCGTGTCCAATGCCCGTTGGGATGCATCACCCCCGCTCCGGTTCATGGGTATCTGACCGGCGGCCCGGAAGAACCAAGACGTGTGCCAGCTCTCGAAGTACTCGGCCTTGGCCACGTAGGTCACCCGTCGGCGCAGCACCAAGGGGAGGAAGAACGAGTCGCAGAACGATTGGTGGTTGGCGGCCAGCACCACCGGACCGCGGCGGGGCACGTGCTCCCGGCCCTCCACCTTGACCCGCCAGAGCCCGTAGAACACCGGCGTCAGGATCACCTTCAAGATCCAATAGGCCATGTCACCAACGGTATCCCCGCCCGAGTGCGGCTGCACTTGGCACGGACCGAGCGCACCCCGGCTCGATTGACCAGCCCGAGGCTCGCCCGTAGCGTCGTTCGATGGTGGATCGCCGACTTACGCCCAAGGGGGCCCAGCGCCGGAGGGACCTGATCGACTTCGCCGCCCGTCGCTTCGCGGCCCAGGGCTACCACCCCACGTCGGTGACCGACATCGTCGAGGGGATGGGCGTGGGCAAGGGCGTCTTCTACTGGTACTTCGACTCGAAGGACGAGTTGTTCCGCCAGATCCTGTCCGATGCCCAGCACGGGCTCCGCCTGGCCCAGCGGGAGGCCATCGCCGACCAGCACGACCCGGCCCGTCGCATCGAGCAGGGCATCCGGGCGGCCATCCGTTGGCTCGGGGACAATCGCCACCTCTTCGTCCTCATGGAGTTCGCCCGCACCGAGGAACGGTTCGCCCCCCTCGTCCGCCTGGGCGAGCAGCAGGTGGTCGCCGATGCCCTCCCCCACGTCACGGCCGGGATCACCGCCGGGCTGCTCCGCCGGGAGGACCCCGTCATCTTGACCACCGCCATCTTGGGAGTCACCTCGCACCTAGCCCGGGTCCTCATGCTCGAGGGAGGCGAGGACCCCGACCGGGTGGCCGAGGCGGCCATCGCCTTCTGCCGCCAGGGCTTCCTGGCCACCGGCACGAGGAGCACGCTTCGGGGCCGGATGGCCGGCTAGTGGAGGCGAGTGAGCGCCTTGCGGAGCCCCCGGATCCCCTGGCTGATCCGTTGCTCGTTCTCGATGAGCGCGAACCTGATGTGCCCGTCGCCCCCGGGGCCGAAGCCGACCCCCGGTGACGTGGCCACGTCCCCCTCCTGTAGGAGGAACTTGGCGAACTCGAGGGACCCCATCTCTCGGTACGGCTCGGGGATGGGGGCCCAGACGAACATGGTCCCACGGGGCGGCGTGATCTCCCATCCGATCCGGTTGAGCCCGTCGCAGAGGGCGTCCCGACGAACCTGGTAACACTCGTTGATCACCTTGGGGTAGTCGGGCGCCTCGTTCATCGCCACGATGGCGGCGATCTGGATGGGCTGGAAGGTCCCGTAGTCCAGGTAGCTCTTCAGCTTGGTCAAGGCCTGGACGATCTCGGCGTTGCCCACCAGGAACCCGACGCGCCACCCGGCCATCGAGAACGACTTGGTCATGGTGTACAGCTCGACGGCGACGTCCTTGGCCCCGGGCACCTGCAAGATGGAGGGCGGACTGTACCCGTCGAAGGCGATGTCGGCGTAGGCAAAGTCGTGGACCAGGACGATCTCGTGCTCTCTCGCGAACTCGACCAGGCGTGTCATCCAGGCCAGGTCCACGCACTCGGTGGTTGGGTTGTGGGGGAACGACAGGACCACCACCCGGGGCTTGGGCCACGCCGACTCCCACGCCTCCATCAGGTTGTCGAAGAACTTCTCCGACGGGCTGCCCTGATCCGGGCCCGGACCGTCCAGGCGGACGTGGCGGACGTCGGCGCCGGTGAACAGCGGGGCATAGATGTGGATCGGGTAGGAGGGCGACGGGACGAGGGCAGTGTCCCCCGGACCGACCAGCACCCACATGAGGTGGGACAGTCCCTCCTTGGCCCCGATGGTGGTGACCACCTCGCTGTCGGGATCGAGCTCCACCTCGAACTTGCGGAGGTAGAGATCGGAGATGGCCTGGCGGATCTTGGGGATGCCGCGGCTGGCCGAGTATCGATGGTTTCGGGGATTGTGGACGGCCTCGGCCAGCTTCTCCACGGCTACGTCGGGCGAAGGGAGGTCGGGATTGCCGAACCCGAGGTCGATGACGTCGTGGCCGTCGTGCCGGCCGGCGGCCTTCAGATCGTTCATGGTGGCGAAGACGTACGGGGGAAGGCCGTTGATCCGTCGGAATTCCATCGGCCAATGGTATCGCTGCGTCCGGCCCCACCTGACGGGAGCGCCGACCGGTGCCGGGTCAGGCGGCGCGCGCCAGGTCGGCGGCCACGGCGACCGCCTCGAGCGACTCGGGCCAGGCGCACACCGCCCAGGTTGCGCCCGACCGGGCCAGCCGGCGGAGCTGCTCGGCCATGACCGCCGCGTCACCACGTAGCGGTCCGCCCCAGGTGACCTCGTACCCGGCTCCGCGCAACTCGGCCACCCGCACGGCCGAGGACTCCCAGAGGTTGACGGCCGCGCCGACCTCGATGGCCAGGGCGGTGGTCGAGGGCCGACCACCGCCGACCCAGACCGGGATCCCGCGGGTGTGCACCGCTCGGGCCACCGCGGCCATGCTGCCCCGCCGCTCCTCAGCCGAACCGAAGGGGACGCCGTAGGCATCGTTCTCCTGGCGGCTGAGGCTGTCGCCCGTGCCGATGCCGGCGATCAGCCGACCGCCCGAGATCTGCTCCAGGCTGGCGAAGGTGTCGATCAGCACCGCGTCGGGGACCAGGCCGATCCGGGCCACCAGGGTGCCGATGTGCACGGTGGACGTCGAGGCCGCCACCGCGCCGAGCAGTGGTGGCATGGCGATGGCCGGGCGCTCCCGTCGGCCGATGGGCCACAGATGATCGAAGCAGAACAAGCCGTCCAGACCGAGCTCCTCGGCCCGGACGGCCGCGGCCAGCGCGGCGGACGGGTCGTCGACGAACTGGGGAAGGGTGACGCCGACCCTCAACTCGTCGATTCGACCCGGGCTCGCAGGTCACGCAACGCGATCGACATGATCCGGCTCTGGGCCCGCATCTTGATGAAGCCGGGGAGCGGGACCTTCATCTCCACCTCGAGGTGGTAGGTCACCTCGGTCCCTCCGTCGAAGGGGGCGAAGACGTAGCGGCCGTCCAGCTTGGCGGTGATGTCGCCGCGCGTCTGCACCCAGGCGATGGCCGCCGGCGCCTCGCTGAAGTCGTAGGACAAGGTGTAGCTGGTGCTGCGACCGAAGGCCGCAGCCCGAAACGTCACCAGCAGCGGCCGGCCCTCGGAGTCGCGATCGTGGACAGTGACTTCCTTGATGTCGGCGGCCCAGGTGGGATAGGCGTCGATGTCGCTGGCCACGGCGAAGCACCGCTCCGGCGTCGCCGCCACGACCATTCGCTCGGTGGCTTGTTCCGCCACGTTCAGCCCTCCTCCTCGACGTTGCGCTCATCCGGGCGCCCGGGAACGGTGCGCCCGGTCCCGGGCGCGCAGGGGTCTCAGCCTTCCACGTCCGCCAGCGCAGCAGCCAGCCTAGGGGCGAGGTGGTCGTAGTCGAAGGATGCCTCGGCCCGGAGACGGGACGCCTTGCCCAGGCGGTCTCGGAGCACACCATCGTCGAGCAGGCGCCGGAGCGCCCCGGCTACCTCGCCGATGTCACCCGGACGGTGTACCACCAACCCGGTCTCCCCGTCGATCACCGCCTCACCGGCCCCACCGGAACGCCCGGCCACCTGGGGGACGCCAGAGGCCGCCGCTTCGAGGAAGACGATGCCGAACCCCTCTTGCTCGAGCCCGAGCCACCGGTTGCGGCAGGCCATCACGAAGACGTCCGCCGCACCGATCAGCCTGGGCAGGTCGTCATCGGTGACGGCGCCGAGCAGGCGCGTCGGGGAGCCGGTCTCGGCGATGCGGGCCGCGAGCCGTTCCGCATCGCGGCCGCGACCGGCAATGGCCACCGTGAGACCCGGAAACGAGGGCTGCAGACGTACGGCTGCGTTCACGACCACGTCCATGCCCTTGCGGGGCACGAGGCGACTGACGCTCACCACCAAGGGGCCGGTCGCGGGGAGCCCGAGATCCGATCGGGCCTCGGCACGCTCGTCGGGCGTGAGCGGCGCGAAGCGATCGAGATCCACACCGGGTGGGATCTCCACCACCGGAGGCATCCCGCGATCGCGCACCGCTCGCCGCCCCTCAGCGGCCGGGTAGCCGCCGGCCGAGACGGCCAGCGCGCTGTGGCGGAGCACGTACGCCACCAGCTGGCGGCTGAGCGGCAACCGTCCGGGGACGGCCACTTCGGCGCCGTGGAGCACGACGGCGTAACGGATGCCCAGCCTCGGTCCGATCACGCCCAGCGGGAAGGCCGGATCGATGACCACCAGGTCGGCGCCGAGGCGCGCCGCACTCTGCCGGATGCGCCGGATGAGCCCGGGCGTCGGCGCCAGAACGGACGAGGAGACCCGCTCGATGCGAACACCCCGGGCGGCCTGCTCGCGGTCGAATGCCCCTTGGTCGGGGCTGGACGAGGCGGTGAGCACGGCGAAGCTGCCGGGATCGAGCCGGCTCCAGAGCTCCCACAGGTAGGCCTGGATCCCCCCCACCTTGGGTGGGAAGTCGTTGGTGATCAAGAGGTGGGTCACGCCGCGCCGGTCAGGTCGGACCGGCCCAACTGCCGGGCGGCCCAGCCTGCGTGCTCGCGGATCATGGCGTCGGGATCAGCCAGCGCACGTCTGAGGGCGGCATCGACGTCGGGGTCGTCACCGTCTCCGGTATTGCCCAGGGCGACCAGCGCGTTTCGTCGGAGGTATCGAGGTTCTCGCTGGGCGATGTACCAACGCCCGTGGCGTTCGAGGAGCTCGTCGTCCGATGCGGCCAACAGGGCCACCAGATCCACGGTCGGCTCGGCATCGTCATCGGCCGGTCCGGGCGGAGAACGGCGATCGGCCAACCGGTTGATCGGGCAGACCTCCTGGCACTCGTCGCAGCCGTAGATCCGGTCACCGAGGGCGATCCGCCATGACTCGGGGAAGGAGCCGGGTGCCTGGACCAGCCAGGCCAGGCACCGACGGGCGTCGACCACGCCCGGCGCCACGATCGCCCCGGTCGGGCAGGCCGACATGCACCGGGTGCACGACCCGCACCCCCGGCCGTGCTCGTCGGGAGGGCCGACCGATGGCGGAAGGGGCGCATCGGTGACGACCGTTCCGAGCACGTACCACGAGCCCAGGCCGTCGAGCAGCAGGAGCGAGTTCTTTCCGTACCAACCCAGACCGGCCCGGTGGGCCGCAGCCCGATCGACCAGGGCGTTGTCGTCACAGACCACCCGGGTCTGCCACCCGTCGGCTCGGAGTCGATCGGCCAACTCGCCCAGCGCTATCCGGAGCGAGGCGTAGTGGTCCTGCCACGAGTACCGGGCCACCCGACCGACCAGGCGCCGGTCGCTGCGGGGCTCTTTGCACCGGGATCCAGCGTTCTCTGAGCCAGCGGGTTCGCCTGGACCCGCGGGTTCGCCTGGACCCTCTCGGTCGAACTGACCCTCTGGGTCCGCTCGGCGATAGCCCCAGGCTCCGACCACGAGGGCGCGGGCTCCAGGCAGGATCCGGCGAGGATCAGTGGACCGATCGGGGTTCCGATAGGTGAACTGCATGCCGCCGTGCAGCCCGGCACCCTTCCGGGCCACCAGGTTCTCCCTTGTCTCGAGGAACTGGTCAGGCCCGGCGATGCCCAACGCGGCCAGACCGGCCCGCTCGCCCATGGCCCTCAGATCCGTGACCAGCGACTCCGGCACCTGGGCCTCCGGTGACTCTCCTGGGTTTGGCGCGGGCACGCACCATGCTCGCACGAGCCAGCACGAATGCGGCTTATCCCGCTCGTTCATCCACGGTTCCCGCTAGTTCATCCCACCTTTCCCGCTAGTTCTCATCCCACCTTGCGGACGTGGCGGTTACCCGGAACGAGGCCGGCCTGCTCGAGCAGGCGGACGGCCCGGGCCTCATGGGCATCGATGACCACCGCGTCGTCACACTCTCGACCGACGATGAAGCTGACGACGCAGTCATCGCACACCGAGGTGTGCTGGTGGGCGCAGTCGGCACAGTCGATCGTGACGGCCTCGGCCGTAGGGGCCCCCAAGGTTGGTGGGGCCACGGGCACGGCAGCGATGGGAACGGTCGTTGCGGGCACAGGATGTCCTCCTGGGGGCAGGTTGCTCATCGGATGCTTCATGATCGGGACATCGTGACAGGGGGGTGTAACCGAATCTCGCGGAACCCCCGGATCCAGCAGGCCCGAGGCGTTCCGCCGGGGCACCCTGAGCGGTTCACCTGGTAATTCGCCCAAACGCGGGCAGTTTCAAAAAAACAACTACCGGTGTGGGCCGGCCCTATGACGGGTCCAAGCGACCGGCCCGACGGCGTCGGGCAGACTTTGAGGGCTCGCGTCCACGGGCTGACGAACGCACAGAAGCCGAAAAGCGCCGATCAGTAGCCGGCATGGGGATCGACCAGGCCGACCAAGTCGTCACCGGCTGCGTAATGGGCCACGTTGGTCCGGATGCGACCGGCCAGCAATGGCTTGACCATCTCGGTGGTGTCGGCGGTGTGCGGCGTGACGATGCAGTTGGGAAGGCCCCACAGGGGGTGGCCGTCCGGCAGCGGCTCGGGGTCCGTCACGTCGAGCGCGGCTCCAGCGATCGACCGCCCACGCAGCCCCTCGACCAGTGGGCCCGTCAGGACGTGTCGCCCCCGGGCGACGTTGACCAGCCAGGAGCGTTCGTCCATGGCTTCCAGTTCGGCCGGACCGATGATCCCCGTCGTCTCCGGGCTCAGGGCCAGGGCGAGAAAGACGACCAGGGACCCCGACAGTGCATCGTGTAGCTCCGGGAGCATGACCGTCCGGCTCGCCCCCGGCATGGCCTCAGGGCTCCGCCGGACGACGGTGGTGTGGACCCGGAACGGAGCCAGGTGCTCGAGCAACGCCCCGGAGATGCCGCCGGCGCCGAGAATGGTCACCCGCTGGTCGTAGAGACTGGTGCCGGCCTGCTCACCCCAGCTGCGCGCCGGGATCCGCTCGGTCAGCACGCGGAGCCCGGCCAGAGCCAGCGTCAATGCGTGCTCGGCCACGGGCTCGGCGTAGGCGCCTTTTGCGCACGTCCAGGTGAACCGGTCGTCGAGGAGGCCGGCTTCGACCACTCGCTCGATGCCGGCGCTCGGCAGCTGGATCCAGCGAAGATCGGGGGAATCGGCCAGGACGGCGGCCAGCGCGCCCATATCGCTGCCCAACCAGATGAGCGCCTCGGGGCGCTCGTCCAAACCGACCACGGTCCCTCCGCCAGACTGGACGGCGTCTATCGCGAATGAGGCGGGGCGGGGTCCAACGGCGACGCGAGGTGAGGTCATCGAGGTCAGGCTATCCAGCCCGGCGATTCGTCGGCCTAGCCGGCCCCGGTGCGTCGCGACCTGCCCAGCCCGGTGGTTCGTCAACCAGTTCCGCCGGCCCGGTGTAACAGGAGCCGGGTGCGCTAAACCAGGGCTCATGCAGCTACGCATCTTCCTCGAACCACAGCAGGGCGCCACCTACGATCAGCAGCTGGCCGTGGCCCAGAACGCGGAGCAGCTCGGGTTCGACGCCCTCTTCCGGAGCGACCATTTCCTGACCATGGCCGGTGACGGGCTTCCCGGGCCGTCCGACGCGTGGATCACCCTGGCCGGCATCGCCCGGGAGACCGACCGCATCCGGCTGGGCACGCTGTTGACCTCGGCGACCTTCCGGCTGCCGGGCCCGCTGGCCGTCGCTGTGGCGGAGGTCGACGCCATGAGCGGCGGCCGGGTGGAGCTGGGCCTCGGGGCCGGTTGGTTCGACGCAGAGCACACGGCCTACGGCATCCCCTTCCCGCCGCTGGGCGAGCGCTTCGATCGACTGGAAGAGCAGCTGGCCATCGTGACCGGCCTGTGGACCACGCCGGTGGGGGCCCGGTTCGACCATGACGGCCGGTACTACCAGCTGGCCGACAGCCCAGCCCTGCCCAAGCCGACCCAACGGCCTCGGCCCCCGGTCATCGTGGGGGGACACGGCGCCAAGCGCACGCCCAGGCTGGCCGCCACCTACGCCGACGAGTACAACGTCGCCTTCTCCCCGGTCGACGTCATGACCACTCAGTACCGGCGCGTAGCCGAGGCCTGCGATGCCATCGGTCGCGACCCCGCCTCGATCACGTTCTCGGTCGCTCAGGTGGTGTGCTGTGGGCGAGACGACGCCGAGGTGGAGCGCCGCGCCGCGCTCATCGGACGGTCGGTCGAGGACCTCCGGGCCAACGGCCTGTGCGGCACACCGGGCGAGATCGTGGACGGCTTAGGTGCTCTGGCCGAGGCGGGGGCGTCACGCACGTACCTCCAGTTCCTAACCCTGGACGACTTGGACCACCTGCGCCTGCTCGGCGACGAGGTCCTCACCCACGTGACCTCATCGAGCGCCGTAGGCCCCGCGTCCGAGGTCTAGAAGGAGCCCCGATGCGCCGGCTGAGTGGCGAGGACTCGGGCCTCTTGTCCATGGAGCTCCCCAGCCAGCCCATGTCCATCATGGTGCTGGATCATGGTGCTGGCCGTGCTGCGACCGGCGACGGGATCGGATCCAATATCGTGACGTTCATGGGCGGCGGCGAGGAGCGAGGGACTGTGGATTGAGCACCGGTACGGGCTGCGGCGCCACCGGACCGACGTAGCGGGCTGCCGGGCGGATGAGCCGGTTGTGGCCGGCCTGCTCGGCCACGTGGGCCGTCCACCCGATGGCCCGGCTGGAAGCGAAGGTCGGTGTGAACATCTGGCGGGTGATCCCGCAGGCGGCCATGACCACGCCGGCATAGAACTCGACGTTGGCGTACAGCCGGCGGCCCGGCTTCAACTCGGCCAGCACGTCGACCACCGTCTGTTCCACCTGCATGGCGAAGCCGACCAACGGAGCGTCCATCCGGCGCGCCACGTCGCGGAGGAACAGTGAGCGCGGGTCATCGGTCTTGTACACCCGGTGTCCGAAGCCCATGATCCGTTCGCCGTGGGCGACGGCGTCTCGCACCCATGCCTCGGCGTTGTCCGGGTTGCCGATGGCGTCGAGCATGTCCAGGGCCCGGCTGGGCGCCCCACCGTGCAGGGGGCCCGAGAGTGCGCCGATGGCGCCGCAGATGGCCGCGGCGAGGTCGGCGCCGGTCGAGGTGATGACCCGGGCCGTGAAGGTGGACGAATTGAAGCCGTGGTCGATGGTCAGGATCAGGTACTGCTCGAGCGCCCTGGCCTGGATGGCCGTCGGCTCGGCCCCGGTGAGCATCCACAGGTAGTTGGCCGCATAGCCCAGATCGGAGCGAGGCGGTACCACGTCCAGTCCCTGTCGCAGCCGGTAGGTGGCGGTGAGGACGCTCGGGATCACGGCGCACAGCTGGAGGGCCTGCTCGGCCAGCCGGCGCTCGTCGCCCTCGTGGGTGGGCGGCCAGCCCAGCTCGCCCCCGAGGACCGACACCGCGGTGCGCAGGACATCGAGCGGGTGGCCCACGCGGGCCAGAGCGGGGAGCTGCGAGGCGAGCCCGGGCGGGACCTGGCGGAGAGCTGCCGTGTGGGACCCGAAGGCATCCGACTGCCCGCGGCTCGGGAGCGCGCCCTCGGCCATCAGGTACCACACGTCCTCGAGCGACCGGTGGGTGGCGAGGTCGACCGCCGAGTACTGCCGGTAGTGGAAGAAGCCCTCGAGGCCGCGCACGTCGCCGACCGCGGTCTCGGCCACGACCACCCCCTCGAGCCCGCGGGGCACCTCGTCGCTCGTCTCATCGGCCGGACGGAGCCGAGCGATGCCGATCAGGTCGCGGAGCGAGACCACGCCGACCAGGTCGCCGCCCGACATCACGGGCAGATGGCGGTAGTGGTGATGGGACAGGCTCGACCAGGCCACCTCGGCCTCCTCGTCCGGGCCGAGGACGTCGGGGCTGGGGGTCATCCAGCGGCGTGCCGGCTCGGTGGCCGGGTCCCGGTCCACGGCGGCCGCCCGCAGCAGGTCCCGCTCGGTCACGATGCCGACCACGTCGCCCTCCTCGGCGATGATCACTGACCCGATGTTGGCCTTCGCCATCCGCCGGGCGACCGCCGCCAGCGTGTCGTCGCCCTCGGCCTGTACGGGCGGCGTCGACATCAGATCTCGTATGACGGTGGGCATCGGGCCCTCCTTCTCGTCGTCACGAACGCGATGCCCGACCGGCATCGCCTCCGCCCATCCTGTCCCCGTCGCTAGCGATTGTAAATGTTGATCAAGTCAATGTACTCGCCTACATTGGGCAGATGGGCCAGCTGCTCGAGAGCGAGGAGGCGGCGCGGCGCCTGGGGGTGAAGCTGCCCACCCTCTATGCCTACGTCAGCCGCGGCCTGCTCACCTCGCAACGCGCCCCCGACGGAAAGCGCAGCCTGTTCGACCTCGGCCACGTGGAGGCGCTGGCCCGGCGCTCCCGTGGGGGCCGGCAGGTGGAGACCCGCCTGGCTACCGTCACCACCGGCATCACCCAACTGCGGGACGACGGGCCCTCCTATCGCGGCCGGGAGACGGCCGGCTTGGCCACCATGGCCACCTACGAGGAGGTGGCCGCCCTGTTGTGGGAGGACGACCGGGCCGGCTGGGCGCCGCAGCGCCTGGACCCGCCGATCGGCGTGCCGGGCCGGGACCTGCTGCGGTGGGCGGTGGTGATGGCCGGGGCCGGCGACGCGCTGCGGGCCGACCTGCGCCCGGCCGCGGTCGTGCGGGCCGCCGGCCGACTCATCGCCACGATGGTGGACGTGCTCCCGCTGAGGGCTACCGGCCCCGTGCCAGGGCTGTCCCTCGACGGCGACGACGGGCCGCGGGCCGGATCGGTGGCCGCCCGTTTGTCCGTTCGGCTGGTACCGGGCCCGGTGACGCCCGAGCTGGTCCGCGCCGTCAACGCCGCCTTGGTCTTGCTGGCCGATCACGAGTTGGCCACCTCGACCCTCGCCGTGCGGATGGCCGCCTCGACCCGCGCCGACCTCTACGACGCTGTTCTCGCCGGCCTCGGCACCTTCGGCGGGCCGCTCCACGGAGGGGCCAGCCAGCTGGTTCACCAGCTGCTGCTCGACGCGGCCGAGGCGGGGCCGGAGGCGGCCGCCGACAAGGCGCTCCGCTGGATGAACATCCTTCCCGGGTTCGGGCACACCGTCTACCGCGACGGCGACCCGAGGGCCGGCCCGTTGCTCGAGCTGTTCGACCAGGTGGCCGATGAACGGCAGCGGCAAGTGCTCGCCTCCATCATGGACCTGGCCGACACCCACGACTTCCCCGCCCCAAACGTCGACCTGGCCATCGGCGCCATCGCCTTCGCCACCGGCATGGAGGCGGACGCCGGGCAGACCATCTTCGGCATCGCACGCATGGCCGGGTGGACGGCGCACTACCTCGAAGAGCTGGCGGAGCCGCCCCTGCGCTTCCGGGCCCGGGCCATCTACGCCGGCCGGTCGAAGGGAGGTCAGCGGCCGGAGGCGGCCAACACGCAATCGGGAACCGTCTCGGGCGGTCCGGGCCGGTAGTTCGCCGACCCGGCGCAGGCGCCCACAGCCGACGAGGAGACGGCCACGGCGAGCGAGAGATGCCGCACGTCCGCTCGGACGCCGGTCCACACCCAGGCACCGGCTCCGTACCGTGGCCGAACCCCAAGAGCGGCCGTGAAGAGGGCGACGGCGTACGAGGTCGCCTGGCCCTGCTGGTACGGAGGCAACCCGTGCTGATCGGCGACGACCACCATCGTGGTCCCCCATCCGGCCAGCGCCCGGCGGACGGCAGCGAGCCTCGCCGGCGTCGCGCTCGGGACCGGCCCGAAGATTCCGGTGGCCGACCAGATGACCCCATAGCCGGGCCGCTCGCTTCCGGCTCTCGACGCCACTCCGGCCGGGCCTCCCCCTCCCACCTGGGCGAAGGGCATGCCCTCGATCGCCTGCCAGCCCAAGGCCGACTGCACGCCCGAGAACGGAGCCGGGTAGGCCAGGACCACCTGACCGCCCGGAACCCGGTGCGACGTGTGAGCGAACCACGAGGGGACGACCACCGGCGCCACCGTGATGGGGAGGATGGCGGCGAGGGCCGTCCCGACCGGCACCAGCGCGGCGGCGGCAACCGCCAGCGCCACTGACCCGGCCACCAGCGAGCGGAGAAGGCCCGGCGCACCGGGCCACCGACGACGAGCCGCCCGCACCCAAGCTTCGGGGCCGATCCCTCCCCCGGCTCCCGAAAGCACCAGCGCGTGGGCCCGGTCGAGGATCAGGCCGAGCAGTACCGCCGCACACAGCACGGTCGTGATCGAGAATCGCTCGGGCAGGATGTTCTCGAAGACCGGGATCCGGCTGAGGACCCGCCAGGGCACCCAGAACCCGTTCGACGCCCCGAGGGAGAGGAGGGCAGAGGCCAATCCGAGGACGGCGAAGAACCACAGCCGCCGATCCCGTCGCCAGACGATGACTCCGACCAGGACCACCGCCACCAACCCGAGGCCGAGGAACTCGGTGTTGGGTAGCGCTCCCCCGAGGTAGCCGCCCATCGCGTGCTGATACCGGAGCACGCTGGGCGGGGTGGGCGTGACCCGGACCAGCGAGCCCGGCGTCGTACCCGCATTGAACACGGCTGGGAGGTTGGGCCAGACCAGACCGGAGAGGTGGGCCGGGCCTGCCAGGGCGAACCACAGTGGATAGGCGAGGAGCGCCGCCGACAGGGCGCCAGCAGCGCCTACTCCCGGCCAGGCGCGTCGGAGCCGACGACCGAGGTCCGCGCGCTGTGCAACCAGTGCATAACCGGCCAGGATGGCAAGGGCCACGGCGCCGACGACGGCCATGATGGCCAGCAGCTCGGTGCCGAGGAAGAACTGCGTCACGATCAGAAGGGCCAGCACCAGACCGACGGGAACAGATCGCCGTCGCTGGCGCATGAGCAGCTCGTGGAGACAGCCGACGATGAGAGGCGGCACCACCAGCATGGCGTCCATGAGGTGGGAGACGGCGAGGCTCCCGATCACCATGGGCGAGAAGCCATAGGACAGCCCGGCGATGAACGCAGCTGGGGTCCAGGAGACCCATCGCCGGACCAACCACATCATGGCAAGCGCCGACAGCGCCGGGCAGAGGGTGGATGCCACGTTCAAGGTGGCGACCGGTCCGAACGCCCAGGTCACTGGGGCGAGCGGGAAACCGAGGGCGAGCACGCTGGTGTTGGACAGGAGGTTGACGCCGGTGGGATGGAACATCGCCGTCGAGAAGAACGGGTTGTGCCCATGGCTGAGCGCGTAGGCCGGCCACTCGAGGAACCACACGAACAACGAGGTGTCTCCGCAGCCGCAACTGGCCGTGGCCGTGGGATGGGTCGACCAAACCCCCCACCAGACGAGGACGGACAAGACCAGGTAGGCCATGCAGCCGAGTGCCAGCGGCTTCAACGAGCCCCGGCGGTTCGGCCGTGGCTCGTCCGCGGGCCCGGTCCGGGGAGGATCGGCCGGCCATGGTGCCGAGACGGCCGGGTCGACCTCGACGAGTGGTGGCCGCTGCCTGGCCCATACGGTCATGGCCCGGCTCGCCACCCGGTGAACGGCAATACCGCCATGGAAGGGGAACGGACGGCCTCACCAGGACATGCGGTCGAATGCCGAAGAACCGAGCGGCAGCGAGAGGCTGGTCAGCCGGGGCTGGCCAGCCGGGGATGGCAGCCGGGGATGGGAGCCGTTCAGCCGGATGTGGCGTGGCCCGGGGCGCCGGAGCTGGCGCTCGTATCCGACCCGGACCCGCTCGAGGCCGTCGGGGGCACCACCTTGGCAGCCAGGCCCAGTGCGGCGACCGTGGGCAGGATCTTCGGCTGCACGAGCTCGCCACCGGCGTCGGACACATGGACCCCGTCCGACCACCGGGCGGTCACGCCGTCGATGGTCATCGAGAACTGGCCCTTGGGGTCGAGCATCTTGTTCAGGTCGATGACGGTCACCACGCCCGGGTCGGCATGACCGACCTCGTTCACCAACCGGTTGTATGCGTCCGCCCGTGAGGGCAGGTTCTCGCTGAAGGGCGATCCGTCCGGCGCTTCCTGGGGCGGGTCCACGTATGGCATGGTGAACAGCACCACCCTTGCCCCGTGGGCCGAGAGGATCCTCACGCCCTCGTTGAGCTCGGCGACGAGATGACGGTCCCAGGCGGGCTGCCCGACGTGAGTCCATTTCCCCTGGTAGAGGTGGTCAGAGACCTCCCACCGCCCGAGCGCCAGCCCCACCACCTGGGGCCGGTCGGTGGCGACCAGCGTCGCCCAGGTGTGCCGCCAGTCCTTGCAACCGGCGGTGGCCTGGGACACGGTGCCCAAGGTGTTCACCTGGAGGGTGGGATCCAGATCGCAGCCCAGGGGCGCCTGGTCGTTCAGGACCACCCCGTAGCGCGGCCGCGAGTTGTAGCTGAGACCGATGCCCAGGGTGAGGGCCACCGAGTCCCCGAGCATCAGGAACCGGATCGGGTTGGTGGTGAACGCGGCCTCGGCGGCGAGGGCGCGATGCTCGGCCGGCGACATGGTCCGGCCCCGGATGACCACCGAGCCCTCGGCGGGGGCGATCGTCGACACCACCAGCGCAGTCACGGTGACCCCGACCGCCAGGGTCGACCCGACCAGCGCGTGCCAGTCGGGAAGGAGCCGGCGGGTGCGGATCGGCTGCTCGAGGAGGTAGTAGGAGGCCACGGCCACCGCGAAGGTGGCCCCGAGACGGGCCACGAACAGCGCAAATCCGTTCAGCCCGGTGTGCGCATGGTCAATGACCAGGTACAGCAGCCAATGGTAGAGGTAGAGGCCGTAGGAGATCCGCCCGATGAAGGTGAGCACGCCCAAGGAGCAGAAGCGGGCCAGCCATGATGCGGGCCACGAGACGACCTGGGTGATCACGGCGGCCGCGGCCAGCGCCACGAGGAGGAACCCGCCGTTGTAGAGGAACGTGTTCGTCCCCACGTAGGCGTGCCACGCCCACAGCAGGTACCCGGCGCCGGCCACGCCGAGAGCGATGCCGGCGACCCGCCCCTGTCTCGTCGCCGCCCAGCGCTCGGAGACGACGTGCCAGCTCCGGAGGGACGGGAGTGCGCCGATACAGGAGCCGACCAGGAGGGCCTGGGCCCGGGTGTCGGTTCCGTAGTACAGGCGATCGACGCCGAACCCGGCGTGGTGCATGGCCACCATCGCCAGCGCCGAGGCCAGGGCCCCGATGCCGGCCACCCAGGCCAGGGCTCGGGTGCCCCGCCAGCGGAGCACCACCAGGGCCACCAGCGGCCAGATGAGGTAGTACTGCTCCTCGACCGCCAGCGACCACGTATGCAGCAACGGGGAGGGCGCACCGGTGGCGGCGAAGTACCCCTGGTTGGAGAAGATGAAGCGCCAGTTGGCCACGTACGTCAGCGTGGCCAGGGCGTCGCCGCGCACGCTGCTCAGCTTGACGGTGCTCGCATAGAAGTGCGCGTAGAGGGCGACGCCGATCAGGAGCACGAAGAGGGCAGGGAGGAGCCGGCGGGCCCGGCGCCCCCAGAAGCGGACCAGGGCGATGGTCCCGGTCCGGGTCGACTCCGTGCAGAGCAGCGAGGTGATGAGGAATCCCGAGAGGACGAAGAACACGTCCACGCCGAGCAGACCGCCGTTCACCCAGGAGACGCCGAAGTGGTAGAGCAGCACGGTCAGGACGGCAAAGGCACGGATGCCGTCGAGCTGGGGCAGGCGGCGGTCGGCCTTGGCCCTCGTCGGTGATGGCGACTTCGGTGCGTGGGCGTGGGCCCTGGTTCTGCTCAAGACCGTCGACTCGTCTCTCGGTGAGTCCGGACCACGGCGAGCACGTTAGCCGCCATGCCCCGAAAACCGGAGGCGTCCGACCGGGCACACCACCTGGCCGCCCGTCGACCGAGGGCGCCGCTTCGAGCAGCGGCCACCGACCTGACCAGGACAAGTAGCGGGAAGGCGGCGAGGACCCGTCGGGGTGGACCCGGCTACCGACCGAGTGCGCGGGCCGGTTCGGCCGCCGGCCCGGTCGAGTCCTCGGGAACGAGGACGCCGTCGCGATAGGTCACCCAGTTGGTCCGGACGGCGGGGACACGGGACCCCGGAAGCACGATGCCCACCAGGTTGAGCGGGTCGGCGGCCGACAGCCGCACCACCGTTCCGGCGCGATCGCTCCGACGGATCCGCCGCAGCTCCTCGACGGCCTCGGGAAGCGCGAACTGCTCACCGGTGAACCCGCTCACGAAGCGGCCACCCCGGACCAGCCCGCGGGCTTCGAGCCGCCGCAGGGCCCAGTGCACGTCCCGCCAGGGCACCGACAGGGTCTCGCGACCGGTCAGGTCCCAGAACACCACCCCCCACCGGGCCAGCAGCTGGGCGGCCACCGCCTCGGCCAGGTGATCGGGATCCTCGGCCGGTACGTCCCGGGGCAGGAGCGCCCAGCGCCCCTCCCCTCCCTCCCGCAACCCCGCTCGGCGTCGGGTGCCCAACCGGCCGCGGACGTCGCGGTGGTGGCGCCGGCGCCACACCTCGCGGGCGGACCAGAGCGAGCGGACGGCCTGGAACCCGTCCGAGGTGACCAGGCCCCGGGCCACCAGGTCCCAGAGTCCCTCTTCGACCTCGACCGGCAGCCGGCCGGTCAGGGCGCGGAGCTCCGAGTGGAACAGGGCGCCGCGGGCGTCGAGCTCGGCCAGGAGATCGGCGGCGGCACCGTGGGAGGGTGCCGCCGGGGTGCCGTCGCCACGGACGGCCCGGAGCAGCCAGGGCAGGTCCTCCCGGACGGCGAAGGTGATCGGCGTGGCCCGCGAAGGCGTCGACGCCCCCCGGCGGGAGGTGGGCTCTAGGTCGGACGGGCGGATGCTCAGCCGACCCCAGGCCAGCTCGCCGGACAGGCACAGGTCCTCGAGCCAACGGCTCTGGTACCCGTCGACCCGGGCGGGAAGGATCGACTCCTCCCAGGCCCCGGCTGGGATCTCGAACCCCTGGAGCTGGTCCACGACCGAGAGCACGCCCATCCGCCCCTCCCGCTGGCTGCCCGGGACGACATGGTGCCAGCTCAGCAGGAAGCGCATGAAGTCCTGGGCGCTGACCGGCTCGATCTCGCGGCGGAGGCGGGTCTGGGTGTAGGAGTGGATGCGAGCCAGGAGCCGCCGGGCACACCAGTGCTCGACGTCCCCCAACCGGGGGTCGAAGCGGCCTCGGAACGCGAAGCCCTCGGCCTCGAGCCGGGCCAAGCCGATGCCGACCTGGCCGGACGTGAGCCCCGTCTCGGCCGCCAGCGCCTCGGCCGTGGTCGGCCCGCTGACGTCCAGATGCCCCCGGACCACTTCGGCCGCGGCCACCTCGGGCTCGATCGGGGAGTCGCCGGCCAGGGCGGCGGGAAGGGCGAGATCGGGCTCGAAGCTGGCGTCGGCCATGACGGCCTCGACCCAGGGCCGACGCTCGACGGCACACCAGCGTTCGGGGGCGGTCGACGCCGCGCCGTTGGCCGCCGCCGAGCTCCTCCCGGGCGACACGGTCATGGCCCGGCCCTCCGCCACCAGCCCGTGGAACCAGGGACACTGTTCGTCGTCCGGGCTGCACAACACGAGCCCCAGCAGGTGGTCGTGGAGCTCTTCGGCACTCCTGAGGACAGGCATGGCCTCGTCACTGACCCGCTCGACGGCGTCCGCATCCAGGCGGCCCAACGCCTCCTCGTGGAGGGGAAGGCCCCGCCTCACCTGCACCGCCCGGGTCCGGCGCTCCTCGAGGGGAGCGTCGTCGAGGAAGGTGAACGGCTTCCCGTTCAGGATCTCGTGGGCGAACACGGAGGGTTCCGACGACTCCACGAAGTGCACCCGGATGGATCCCTCTTCGATGCGGGACACCGTCTCCACCAGCGCGTCGACGTCCATGGCCTCGTGCAGGCAGTCGGAGAGCGTCTGGCGCACCAGGACGTGGTCGGGAATGACCACCGGCCCGCCGGCCAGGTTCTCCTGGCAGGCGGCGAGAGCGGGGAAGACGGCGGCCATCAGGTCGTCGGACTCCATCCGCTGGATGGGCAGCGGGTTCTTCCTGCCGCCCCGGAAGCGCAGGACGGCCAGCGACCGGTTCAGGTTCCAACGCCAACGGGCGGTGAACATCGGAGAGGCCAGCACGGCTTGCGAGAGCACGGCGGGCAGCGTGGACGACCGGAGGAAGGCGGGCACGCTCTCGAGCGGGAAGCTGTGCTGCGGACTGAGCGAGAGGACGACAGCGTCGTCATTGGCCGCGGCCTGGAGCTCGAAGTCGAAGGTGGCACAGAATCGTTTCCGGAGAGCGAGGCCCAGTCCCTTGTTGACCCGGCCGCCGAAGGGGGCGTGCACGACCAGCTGCATGCCGCCGGCCTCGTCGAAGAAGCGCTCGAAGACGACGTCCTCCTGGCTGGGGACGATGCCCAGCCCCTCCCGCCCGGCGGCGAGGTAAGCGCTCAGCTGGACGGCCGCCTCCTGGGCGATGCCACAGGCATCCTGGACGTGCCGCCGGGCGGCCGCCTCACCCCCGTGCTGCAGATGCTGCTCGGCCTCCCGGCGCAAGGCCGAGACGCTCTCGGAGAGCTCTCGGGTGCGGCTCGGGGCCTCCCCCAGCCAGAACGGGATGGTGGGTTGCATCCCCTCGGCATCGGTCACCCGCACCGCGCCGGCCTCGACCCGGCGAATCCGCCACGAATGGGTGCCGAGCAGGAACACGTCGCCGGCCATGGACTCGATGGCGAAGTCCTCGTTCACCGTTCCCACCGGCGTGTTGTCCGGATCGAGCAGGACCCGGTAGTCGCCCACATCGGCGATGGCGCCGCCGCTGGTCAGAGCGGCCAGGCGGGCGCCGCGTCGCGGCCGCAGCACGCCGTTGACCCGGTCCCGGTGCAGATACGCCATCCGCCGCCCGCGACCGGTCGGTATCCCCTCGGACACCAGCGCGACCACGGCATCGAAGTCGTCCCGAACCAGGCCGGCATAGGGCGCAGCCTGGCGGCACAGCTCGAACAGACCGTCCTCCCGCCATTCCTCCGCCGCCGCCACCTCGGCGACCACCTGCTGGGCCAGGATGTCCAAGGGGGCGGTCGGGACGATGGTCGAGTCGAGCTGCCCGGAACGCACCGACGCCAGCAGGGCGGCGCACTCGACCAGCTCGTCGCGTGACAGGGGGTAGAGCACCGCCTCGGGAACGCCGCTGAGCGAGTGGTTGGACCGCCCGGCCCGCTGGAGGAAGGTGGCGATGCTGCGGGGAGATCCCACCTGGCACACCAGCTCGATCGGGCCGATGTCGATGCCCAGCTCCAACGATGCGGTGGCTACCAGCGCTTTGAGCTCGCCGGCCCTGAGGCGCTCCTCGACGCGGAGCCGGCGCTCCTTCGACAGGCTGCCGTGATGGGCGGCCACGTGTTCGGTTCCGAGGCGCTCGGACAGGAGGTGTGCCAGCCGCTCGGACATGCGGCGGGTATTGACGAACACCAGGGTCGTACGGTGCCGGCGGACCCGCTCGGCGATCCGGTCCACCACCTCCCCGAACTGCTCGGTCGAGGCCACCGCATCGAGCTCGGTGTCCGGGAGCTCCAAGGACAGGCGCAGCTCCTGCCCGTGCCCGCAGTCGACGATGGCCGGCGGGCGGTCCCGCCCGGCACCGGTCAGGAGCTCGGCGATCCGCTCGATGGGCCGCTGGGTGGCAGACAGCCCGATTCTTTGGGGCCGGCCCGAGCGCCGGCGCGCCGTGGGCCTCGTCGCCCGCGCCGTCGCCGGCGTGGGTGGCATCGCCGGCCTGGGTGGCATCGCCGGCGTGGGTGGCGTGGTCCAACCGTTCGAGGGTGAGGGCCAGGTGGGAGCCGCGCTTGTCCCGAGCCAGGGCGTGAATCTCGTCCACGATCACCGTCTCCACATCGGCGAGCGTCCGGCGGCTCCGCTGCGCCGTCACCAGCAGGTAGAGGCTCTCCGGCGTGGTGACCAGGAAGTTGGGTGGGTGGGTGACCATGGCCGTGCGGGCACTGGCCGGCGTGTCCCCGGTGCGGACCCCGACGGTGACGGCGGGCGGGTCGAGACCCAGCTCCTCGGCCACGGCTGCGATCTCGGCCAGCGGGCGCTCGAGGTTCTCGTGGATGTCGACGGCGAGGGCCTTGAGGGGCGACACGTAGACGACCCGGGTGGACTCGGCGATCTCGGCGCCGCCGGCGTGCGCCCGGTACAGGGCGTCGATGGCCACCAGGAAGCCGCTGAGTGTCTTCCCCGATCCCGTCGGGGCGGCGATCAGCGTGTCGCTTCCCTCCCGGATCCGGGCCCAGCCGCCCACCTGGGGAGCGGACGGGCCCTCGGGGAACCGCCGCTCGAACCACGTCCGCACGGCGGGGTGGAACGCGGCCATCGCCCCCGACGAGGGCACCGCCCCGTCAACCACGGTGGCGGGCGACGTCATGCACCCATTTCACCATGAGGATGCGACCGGTCGAACGGGGCGCTGGGGAACCCTGCTGACCTGGGCCGGCGGGCTCACCCCTGGGCCGTGCGCTGGCGAAGGTGCGGCAGGCCCACGGCCAGCAGCTGGGGGAGGACGACCGGTCGGAGCAGCTGGCCCCCGGCGGTGGAGGGGTGCTCGTCGTCAGCGCTCCGGACCCGCACGCCATCGATATACGAGGTGTAGTGGCCGTTCGGGTCGAGCAGGCGGTTCAGGTCGATGATCGAGGCCACCCCCGGATGGCGGGCCACCGCCTGGCGAAGCACCGCGTTGTACTGATTTGTGCGGACCGGCAGGTTGATGTCCCAGGGCTGCCCGTTCGGCTGTTCGGTGGTCTGTTGGATGTAGGGCAAGGTGAACAGGACCACCTTGGCCCCGCGCTGGCTGGCGACGGTGATGGCCTGGTCGAGCAGGTGGCCGAGGAGGTCGTCCCAGGGCTTCGCTCCGATGCGCGTCCACTTCCCGTTCACGATCCGATCCGAGACCTCCCAGCGGCCGAGCTCGATAGCGACCACGTCGGGGTCGGAGCGGTCGATGGCGGCCGTCCACGTGTGGCGCCAGTCGGCGCACCCCTGGGCCGCCTGTCCCACGTTGCCCTCGATGTTCACGGTGGAGCCGGGATCGAGGTCGCAGCCGAGGATGGCGCGGTTCTCCACGTGGACCCCCCAGGCCTCGGAGTGGTCCGACAGGCCGATGCCGAGCGTCAAGGCCAGCGAGTCGCCCAGCACCAACGTGTGGACCGTCTGGCCGGATGCCAACCCGTTGGCGCGCTCGATGCTCACGGTGGTGGCGCGCGAGGGGACGGACAGCGTCGTGGTGGCGGCGAGCGCCGGGGGGGCCGCCGTGGCCGCCACCAAAGCGACCGCCACGACCACGGCACCGACAGGAGCGGCCAACGCGGCCCGCCAGGTCCGGAGGAACCGACGCTGCCGAACCGGTTGCTCGACCAAGTGGTACGAGGCCACGGACACCGCCATCGTGGCGGCCAGGCGGACGACCAGGAGTCGCCAGCCGAGGAGCCCGGTATGGCCGTTGTCGAGCATGAGGAAGATCGGCCAGTGATAGAGGTACAGGCCGTAGGAGATCCGGCCGATGTAGCCCAGCGCGGACAACGACAGCACCCGGGCCAGGAGGGACCGGGGCTGTGCGGCGACGGCCACGATGACGGCCCCGGTGGCCGCGGCCATGAGTGCGAACCCACCGTGGTAGAGCAGGGCGTTGTCGCCGGCCACCGAGTGGATGGCCCACGCGCAGCCAGCCGCCCCGAGCAGCCCCACGGCGGTAACCGCCCGCCGGCCGGTGGGTCGCTCCGTCCAGCCCCGGTGTCGGCGCACCCACCCGCTCACCGGGCCGAGGGCGCCGAGGAAGGCGCCGACCATGACGGCTTGGGCCCGCGTGTCGGATCCGTAGTACAGCCGGGTGGTGCTCTCGCCGGCTACGAACATCGACCAGGTGAGGGCCACCGAGGCGGCGACCCCGACGGCGGCGACGAGCGCCAGTGCCCGGGGGCCGCGCCGGCGGAGGACGAGGAGCGAGATCAGCGGCCACACCAGGTAGAACTGCTCCTCGATGGCCAGCGACCAGGTGTGCAACAGGGGTGACGGTGCACCGGTGTGGACGAAGTAGCCCTGGTCCGAGAGCACGAAGTGCCAATTCGAGAAGTAGAACAGGGTGGACAGGGCATCCCCGCGGATGCTGGCCAACAGGTCCGGTTCGGCGAACCAGGCGCAATAGCCGGCCACGATCAACAACATGATGAACAACGCGGGCAGGAGCCGGCGCGCCCGTCGCTCGTAGAAGTGGCCGAGGTGGAGGGTCCCCGACCGCCGGTGCTCGGCGACGAGCAGCGTGGTGATCAAGAACCCGGACAGGGCGAAGAACATGTCGACGCCGAGCATGCCGCCGCCGAACCACCCCACCCCGGCGTGGAAGAGCAGCACGGCGGCGACAGCCACCGCCCGGATCCCGTCGAGGGCGGGAACCCTGTGGTCGGTCACGGACTGTTGACGTTCGGGCCCCGAGGCGCCGGGGGAATGGCGTCCCAACCTATCGGTGCCCGTCCTTGTCGCCGGGCCGCATCGGGTGATCGCCCGGTCGCAACGGCTGCTCGTCCGGCCGCATCAGCCGTTCGTGGGCCCGGGGCCTGGAGGGGCCGTCCCCGTCGACGTCTGGCCCTCGGTCCGCTCCTCGAGCTCGTCGCGCAAGATGGCCACCTCTTCGGCAAGGATGCGCGTCTTGTCCTCGAGGCGTCCTGCTTCCCAGCTGAGGTACACGCAGACCATGAGGAGGAAGAGCGCCGCCACCACCACCAACAGGTTGGGCGGACTCTTCACACCCACCCCGTGGGCGATCGAGTTGAACAACCCCGGTGCGATGGCGAACACGGCGATGACCAGGCCGACCAGCAGCCACACCACCGTGTACTTGGTCCGGAGCTGGCTTCGCCGGGATAGCTCGATGATGACCGAGAGCGTCACCACCGCGGCCACCAGGGCGATGATATGGACGCCGGTCACTGCCGGCCTTCCCGGGCCGGTGCCGGCTGGGGCGGCTGGGGTCCCCGGGCCGGCGTCGACGCCGGCTTCAGCTTGGACGGCTGATGGCGGACGATGTTGATGACCAACATGACCATCACCCGAAGCAGGTACGCGGTCGCCCACCAGCTGGACTGGCTGGGCGTCCCCGCGTACCGGGGCCGCATGGCCACCGGGACTTGGGTGACGTGGCCACCGGCCCGCGTGCTGATGACCAGCGACTCGACGGTGTCGGCCAGGTAGTCGGCGGGATAGTCCCGGGCGAACAGCTCGATGGCGCCGCGGTTGTGCGCCCGGAACCCCGACGTCACATCGGTCAGGGTCGTTCTCGTCACATGGGAGAGGTACACGGCGAGCAGGCGCATGGCGAGGCGACGGGCCCGGGGCACGGCGAAGTCGCCGGTGCCCGAGAACCGCGCCCCGATGACCACGTGGGGCGCCGGGCCGTCGTCGAGCATCTCCACCAGCCGCCCGATGTCGCGGGGGTCGTGCTGCCCGTCCGCGTCGACCTGCACCAGGCAGGTGTAGCCGTGGGACTGCGCATAGCGGAACCCGATGCGCATGGCCCCGCCCACCCCCAGGTTGAAGGGGCTCGAGATCACTGTCGCCCCGGCCCGACCGGCCACCTCGGCGGTGCGGTCGGTGGACCCGTCGTCCACCACCAGCACCCGCCCATCGGGCAGGGCGTCGTGGGCCTCCTTCACGACCAGGCCCACCGATTCCTCCTCGTTCCAGGCCGGCAGCACCACGATGACCCCGGCTCCCGACGTCGGCCCCCCGCCCATCGGCTAGGCCCCCACGGGTACGGGGCTCGCCGGTTCGGGCGGTTCGAGCGCGTCCTCAGGGCTGGCGATCCTCGAGTGCCGGCCGGCCGGGAACAGCCTGGACCAGAACCACTCGAGCTGAACCGCGGCCAGGAGCACCAGGGACACCTCGAAGGTCACCCGGTAGCGGGTCTGGCCGAAGCTGAGGACGAAAACGGACAGGACGTCGAGCCCCACGGCCCACAGGGGAAAGACCGGTATGCGACGACGGCGCAACACGATGGTGCCTCCGATGCTGAGAGCGAGCAACGCGTAGTACATACCCAACCCGACCAGGGCCCAGTGGTACGGACGAGTCTCGATGTAGGAGTCGAATTTCACCTGTTGGAGCGGATGGTAGAGCCCGAACCCACGGCCGACCCGGGCCAGGGTCACCTGGGGCAGCTCGCTCTCGTGGGCGCGGATGTACTTCGTGCCGATGGTCTGGGTCCGGGCGAAGTTCACCGACTCGTCGGCTGTGGGCGTGTACTTGTAGGCGACCCCCTTCATGCAGGCGAGTGACCAGTAGCCCTCGAACGTGCCCGAGTAGGTCACCGCGCAGTTGGCCGACGCAATGGTGGGGCCGAGCCCGTCGCTGATGTACACCGGCTTCTCGAAGCGGCTCATGTTGTAGCCCACCCAGGGGAACACCAGGACCGAGGCGCTGGCCCCGGCGATGACCAACAGCACCACGCGCCGACGCCACTGGGCCGACCGGACCAGGAGCACGAGCGGCACGACGATGAGGATGGCCAGCAGGGCCAGCTCGTCACGGCACAGCGTGGCCAATCCCACGCTGGCACCGAGGGCGGCGACGTTCCATCCGGTAGGACGCTTCCAGAAGCGGTATGCCGTCCAGAGGACGAGCGCCACCACTAGCGGGGAGAGGGTCTCCGACGACGCCAGCTCGTTGTTCATCCAGATGTTCGGGTAGACGGCGATGAGCAGGGCGGCGATCAGCCCGACGCGGCGGCCGCCGATCTCGCGCCCGGCCAGCCCGCAGACCACGATGGCCAGCGCTCCGATGAGACATGACCAGAACCGGGCGGCGAAGAACGAGTGGAACCCGAAGAAGGGCGGGACGGTCAGGAAGAAGGTCCACAGCGGCGGCCACCCGGCTGTCTGGAGCACCACGTGCTGGTTGTGGAACTCGTAGGCCAGCGGGTTGATGAAGCCCTTCCCCGCCACCAGCAGGTTCGCCACCCCCCAGGCATAACCCGGGTCGCCTCCCGGGGCACGGTGCGGGCGCCCGTAGACGCTGGCGAAACGGATGCCGAGTCCGACCACGGTCCAGACGGTCAGCCACGGCCACAGCCGCCGTCGATCGGTGTCGGAGGCCAACGCCATGACGGCTCAGACTACTCAAGGTGCATGTTTAACCACGCCTGTACCCGCGATGTGGTCACGCCGGGGGCTGGTCGTTGGGGCACTCGCCCGGCGGTACGTCGTAGCGGGGCACGTTCGATGTCCAGCTGCTGTTGATCCACCCAGGTGCCGGAGGTGCCAGGTCGAACATGGGGGTCAGCTCCTCGGTCACCGCCGCCCCCAGGACCGCCGCCCCGGCCGGGCAGAGGTGGGTGTTGTCCGTCTTGCGGGCCCGGATCCAACCACCCTCCGTGGTCGGCACCCAGGGCGAGAACTGGCCGTCGACCTCCAAGGAGGCCGTGGCGGGCAGGACGGTGACCCGGCCCGGGTACTGGGCGGCCAGCGATGTCACCAGCCGGGTCCAGGCCGCGGTGCCCGCGTTCTGGCTCTGCAGTTGCTGCTGGCGGAGACCGGGATCGATGATGCTGTCGAGGGGACCGACCGCCGGGAACTCGATGAAGGCGATCCCGTCCACCCCGTTGCCCGGCGCCAGCATGACGTCGATCGCCTGGGTCAGGAGCTTCCGGTAGGCCACCGGGTGGGCCAGGGCATAGGCGTTGTCCCATGACCACATGCCCAGGATCAGCTGGGCATGGGTCTGCTGAATGGTCTGGGCCAGGTCGACCTTGAAGTTCCGGTCGTTGATCAGGCCCCACCCCGGGAAGCCGTGCGTCACGACGGTGGCCTCCCCGGTCGCCCCGAGCGCGGCCTTGATGCCCAGCTCGGCATCGAACATGAGGCTGTCCCCGATGGTGATCACGCGCAGCGGCTGGGCCGCCGACACCACCTGGCCGGGGGGGAGGACGATCGGCGCCGGCAACGGGTCGGGCCTTGCCGTGGGCGAGACCACCCGCACCGAGGCGTAGTCGGGCTGGGACGATACGGCCGTGGCCTCGGGCAGCGTCCCGAGGACGATGGCCAGAGCGGTCACGCCGACGGCCGACAGGGTGGCCAGGGTGAACGGCCAGCCCTTCCATCGGTAACGGCGCACCGGTCGCTCGATGAGGTAGAAGCTCGCCGTCGCCGCGCCGAGGGTTGCGGCCAGGCGGGCCAGGAGGAGGGCGTCACCGGAGAGCCCGGTGGTGACGTCGGTCATGAGGACGTAAACCGGCCAGTGCCACAGGTAGAGGCCATAGGAGATCCGACCGATCCACCGGAGCGGGGCGATCGACATGACCATGCCCAAGGGCCCGGCGTGCGGCTGGGCCACGCTGGCGATGACCACTGCGGCCAGGATGCCGGCCAGCACCAGGCCACCGCGGTACATCCAGGCCGACGGGTTGCCCAGGTCGTCGCCGGCGGTCACCCACAAGGCGCCGAGGGCGACGGCGCACAGCGGTCCGGCTACATGGAGGGCCCGGCGCACCCGGGGCGGGTGATCCGGCCGGGCCGTGACCACGAGGGCCAGGATGGCCCCGATGAACAGTTCGAACGACCGGGTGTCGGTGCCGTAGTAGATCCGGGACGGGTCGACGCCCCGTCGGAACAGGAGCGCCATCTCCACGGCGGAGGCGAGGGCCAGGACGGTGGTGACGATGAGGGCCAGGCGCCGGGGGAAGGCACGGGAGCCGTGGGCGCGCCGGCGCTTGGCCAGGCGGAACATGACCAGGGCGATGAGCGGCCAGAACAGGTAGAACTGCTCCTCGATGGCGAGAGACCAGGTGTGCTTCAGGGGCGAGGGGGCCAGGAACTGGGTGAAGTAGGACTGGTGGGTGAAGATGAGGTGCCAGTTGGCGTAGTAGAAGAGCGTGGCGATGGCGTCGGGCCGGAACGTGTCCGAACTGATGTTGGGCCCGCCGAGCCAGTCGTACAACGTGAGCACGAGCAACAGGACCAGGACGGCGGGCAGGAGCCGCTTCGCCCGGCGCGCCCAGAACGACCGAAGCCCGATCCGCTTGGTCGACGCCCATTCGCTGGCCAGCAGGCTGGTGATGAGAAAGCCGGAGAGCACGAAGAACAGGTCGACGCCCAGATAGCCGCCGTTGGCCCAGTGAAAACCGAAGTGGTAGGCGATGACCCCGGCGACGGCGAAGGCCCTGAGCCCGTCGAGCGCCGGGAAGTACTGGTGACCGCCGGATACCGACGGGATCTCGACCGGTATGTCCTGGGCCACCGCAGCGGGCGCCGCGCCCGGTTCCGATCTAGCGCCGGGTTCCGGGACCGATCCGTCGTCCGGCACGGGGCGCGACTGCCGGTCCCCTGCGGACACGTACGGTGTCCTGCTCGCGGTCACGGCGCGACGATAGAGCCTCTGACCACCGTATGTGGGAGCGTCGCCGGTGGCCGTCCGTTCACGCGATCGGGCGTTTGGTGGCCTCGTCGCCGATTTCCCGGTCCCGGTGAGAGAGAATGACAGGCCGTGGAGCCGATCTTGCACCTGTCCCTGCCCGATCGGGACCTGGCCGAGTCCCGGCGGTTCTACCTCGACGCGCTCGGCTGCGACCCGGGGCGAGAACGGCCGGGGTGGACGGACGTACGGTTCTACGGGCTGCAGGTCACCCTCGACACGAGGTGCCGAGCGCGAGGCGACGCGGACCCGCGGCGCATCGGGAGTGGTCCGGCCAGCTTAACGACCAGAACCCGGGCCTGACCAGCCGCACGCCCGGTGAGACGAGGCGACCGGGCACGCTCTCGGACCCGGCGATGACTGACCCCGCCGACCCCGGGAACGGCCGCCGGGCGTGGGAGGCGGCGCGCCGGCCGGGCCCCGCTCCGCCCCGCCGTCGGGCCCACAGCGCCCCGCACCGGCCGCCGCAGCGCGCCACGCACCGGCCGTCACATCGATCGCCGGCCCGGCGGCGTACCCGCGTGCGCTGGGACCGGGTCACCGTCTTCGGCCTGGCCATCGTGCTGACCGTCGTGGGCATCGTCGTGTTGGTCACCCGCGGCCCCGGGCCGCAGGCGACCGCGTCCAGCCATCGGGACCCACCGCCTACCTCCTCGAGCGTTCCCGCACCGACGACTTCCACCACCGCCCCGCGACGACGACGACCACGACGGTGCCCGCGTCGACGACCACCACCACCGCCGGCCCCGGTTCGCTGCCCCAGACGGGTGACTTCCCGTCGACCGACACCCCCCAGTTCACAGCCGAGATGGAAGCACTGTGGAACGGGATCGTGAGCAATTCGCTAGCCACGGCCATGCCGGCCTTCTTTCCCGAGGCGGCATACCTCCAGCTCAAGACCATTGGCGGCGCCCAGTCCGACTTCGAGGACCGACTGGTCGGGGACTACGGTCTCGATATCGGTGCCGCCCACGCGGTGTTGGGGACCGATGCCGCTCAGGCCCAGTTCGTCGGGGTCAGCGTCCCCGCGTCATACGGGCACTGGGTGTCGCCCGGCGTCTGCGACAACGACGTCGGGTACTTCGAGGTCCCCAATGCGCGGGTGCTCTACCAAGTGGGCGGACAGACCCGTTCGTTCGGGATCGCCTCGATGATCTCGTGGCGAGGCCAGTGGTACGTGGTCCACTTGGGCGCAGTCCTCCCGTCGGGGAGCCAGGGCGAGGTCGACGACCCCGAGACGGGGCCAGGCAGCTCGGCGCCCTCGTCGACCTGCTGAGCCGGTCGGTGCCCAGGCCCGCGCCGGTCGGCCTCCCCATCTGGAGGGGTCAGGTCTGCGCCGGTTGGCCGCTCGTCATCCCGTGGCCAGCGCCGTGATGAAGTCGCGGCTCCAGCCCTGCTGGTACTGGTCGGCGGGACGGTTCTGACCAGGGATCCCGGCGTTCAGGGGGCCCCCGGGGGTCGCCGCATAGGCCAGCTGCACCCATTCCGGGTTGATGTCGAGCTCCATGGCGGTCACGGCGCCGCTACTGACCAGGGCCGCGGCCAGGTCGGTGGGCTGCAGGGACATGCCCCCGGCGAAGAGCAGATTTCCCTGGGCGTCTTCGCCCAGTGCACTTCGGGCGACCGTCGTCCCACCCCCGAGGGTGGCACCCCACGCCGACACGTCACCGACATTGGGGCTTGGCTGACCGCCGCTGACCAGGGGAGGTAGGTTCTGGCGGACGCTGACCACCTGCTCGCCGGCGACGGGCACGGTGCTGCCCCAAACCCCCACCCGGGCCGATCCGTCGGCATCGATGACAAGGCTGGCCATCCCGGCCACCAGCGGGACCAGGACCTGCGAATCGACCTCGAACCCGCCGACACCGGTCGAGCTGTTGAAGCCGCCGTTGAACGCGGCCAACAGGAGCGGCGACTCATCGGCGGCGATGGCGGCACCAGAGCCGGGGCTGATCGGTGCGCTCCCGACGGGCGGGTCCGAACTGCCGACGTGGAGCCGGAACGAGGCCCGCCCGGCCCGGATGCGGAACACCGTGACCTGGCCACCTGCCGGCCCGGTCACCGTCTGGTCGTCGATGGCGATCTTGCCCCCCACCATGCTGGCGGGGGCCCAGCCAGGCTGCGGCTGTTCGACCGTGGTGGTCGTGGTGGGCGGGATCGTGGTGGTCGTCGTCGGCGGGACCGTGGTGGTGGTGGGTCGGACCGTCGTGGTGGTGGGTCGGACCGTCGTGGTGGGCTGGACCGTGGTGGTCGACCTCGAAGCCGAGCTGTTGGCAGAGCCGTTCCCCGAACAGCCGGCCGAGATCACTGCCACGGCCGCAAGGGCGGCGGCCCCACCGACACGTGCCAACCGGGACCCCGCCGGACGACGTGCCCAATTCCGGAATTCGTGCACGGGTGACGTATAGCACCCGCGGCACCGGAGTAGACATCATCCGTCCCTCCCGGCCCGCTCGGGTGGTGTTCCATACTGATCGTTGATGCACCCGCCGAGAGCCCTCTTCCCATCGACGGGGTCTCAGCCGCCATCGACGGGGCCTCGGCGATCGACGGAGCCGGGGCGATCCCGCCGCCGGGCCAGGTGCACGTGGAGCAAGGGGCGGCTGCCCGGGGCACTTGTCTCGATCGCGTTGGTCCTGAGCGCCTGCGGCCTCTCGGGAACGGCGGTCCACAGCAGCTTCGGGCCGACATCTGGCCCCAAGCTCGAGCCTGGGCCCACCTACGAGGTCATGCTGGGCAACGTGGGCGGACTGGGCCAGGTCCTCGTGACCGGGCAGGGACTGACGCTCTATCTCTTCGAACCCGACCACCAGTCGAGGTCGACGTGCGCCGGACTCTGCGCCGTCCAGTGGCCACCCCTCATCCTGCCAAAGGGGATCCCCGCCCCGATCGCCGGGCCCGGGATCAAGGTGTCGTTGCTGGGCACCTCCAGACGTGGCGACGGAACGATCCAGATCACCTACAACGGCTGGCCGCTCTATCGCTGGTTGCCGGACCTGCACCCAGGTCAGGCCACCGGTCAGGGGCTGCACAATCTCGGCGGCCTCTGGTACGTGATGGACGCGGCCGGGTCAGCGGTCAAGACCCGCTAGGGGCGGCGTTGCCGGTGCCCGCGGCGCGCGCCGACAGGTCCTTCAGTCGTCGAGACGTGCCGCGAGCCGTTTCGGGGCAGTCATCCGATAGCTCTCCTCGGCGATCTCCGCGATCTCGTCCCAGTCCGGATGGCCATCCAGTCGTATCCCGATCCATCCCTTGGAACCGACGTAGGCCGGTACGAAGAACCGATCAGGGTCCGAGGTGACGAGCATCTGCTGTACGCCCGATGGCGCCTTGCACGTGATGGAGGTCCTGTCCTCGCTGGTCATGACGAACAGTTTGTCCCGGACCCGGAATGAGGGGGCGGTATGCCCACCGAAGGGCCGCTCAGCTGCTTCAGGGAAGCGGAGGCAGATCGTTCGCAGCCGCTCGATCGAGCGAGGCTCAGAATCCGGTTCTGGCATGTGCTCCAGGGTAACGAACCGGCGTGTCGTTTCGGGTCCTCGCTTCCACGCCCGATGACCCGCGGGCGACCATCCGAGCTCGGTGCCGCTTGTCCGGTGCCGGCCCCTTGCGCTACGACATCGACAGGGAACACGAGGGGCGCCATGGCCACATTCGTCGCACTGCTGCGCGGGATCAACGTTGGGGCGAACAAGAGAATCGCCATGGCCGACCTGCGTGAGCTACTGGCCGGTCTTGGCTTCGCCGACGTCCGCACCCTGTTGCAGAGCGGGAACGCCGTGTTCACCACCCGGGCGGCGAGGCCGGAGAGGCTGGCCGAGCGGATCGAAGAGACGATCGACGACCAGTTCGGGCTGGACGTGCGGTGCCTGGTTCGGAGCAGCGACGAGCTACGGGCGACGATCGAGGGCAATCCCCTCGGTGACGTGGCCACTGACGGGTCCAAGCTGATGGCCCTGTTCCTGTCGGCGGCACCGGACCCCAAGTTGGTGAAGGCTCACGACCCTCGGTCGCTCGCGCCTGATGAGATCCGACTGGGGGACCGGGTGATCTATCAGTGGTGCCCGAATGGCGTGCTGGCCGCGCCGCCCGCCAGCGGGTTCGCCGAGAGATACCTCGGCGTCACGGTCACAGGACGCAACTGGAACACGGTCACCAAACTCGCTGCCCTGATGGCGGGCTGAGACCGAAGGGCAACAACGGCCCGAACCCGAAGCCGCTCCATGGCGCCGCCGCCCGAGGAAGACCAGGAGGTTTTCGATGCTGTGGGTCAGAAGGCGGTCACGGTTGCGGTGACCCTGTGGTCGGGGAGGATGTGGATCGTGATGTGGGGCTCGAGCGGCGAGGGGGCGGCGGCGGGACCGAGGGGCTGCCAGTGGGGGTAACTGGCCGTAACGTCGCGGCCTTGCTGTCGGAGCTGCCAGATCACTCCGTAAGCGACGGCGTAGTCGACGTCACTGTTGATCCCGTCGGCGTAGATGGCGATGGGGCCGTTGGGCCGGGCCCGGTCGACAGCGACTGCGGCCGCTGGGACGAGGTCGACCGAGGACCAGCCTCCGAGGACCCCGAGGTGGGGATCGGCCACGGTGGAGGTTGCGACGGTGGCACCGGCGGCCCCGACGAGGAGGACACCGACCGCCGCCGCCAAGCGCCAAGCGGTGCCGAGCTTCCCCCCACTGGGGCTGTCTCGAGTGGGCGTGGGAGGGGCCTGTACAGGACCCGGGACCGGCTCGGTGCCGCCGGGTGCGGTTCCCACCGGCGCCGTGCCAACTGGCGCGGGTTCGGCTCCGAGCTGCCGGTCGAGGTCCGGTTGGGCCGGCCGCGCCGGCGACGCCCCTCGCCGTCGAACCACCGCTGCCCCGGCTCGGCACAGGTCGACGCCGAGAACCACAGCCGCCCAGAGCCAGACGACCCAGACGAGCATGCCGACCGGCCACAGGATGACGTCGGCATAGACGAGGGTGAGGCTCGACGTCTGTCGGGAGCGAGGCGAAGACCCAGACGACCATGGCCGAGACGAACAGAGATACCGAGGCGACGATGGCGATGTGGCGCCGGCCGAGGACCCAGGCACCGGCGGCGATGAGAGCCAGTGAGGCGAGCACGATCACTCCGAAGAGCTCGGAGTGGTCGCCGATGTGCCCGAGGAGACCGAGGTAGGCATCGGCGTTCGTACCCCGGTTCTGCTGGGCCGACCAGAGGGGACGGGGGCCGATGGCCGCCCCGAGCGCCTGGAACCCGAAGACGGTGCCCTGGGTGGGACCCTGGCCGAGCCAGTGCCACAGGACGGTGACGTTCCCGGGCCGGCGGGTGAGCTCGTCGATGAGGGGGGCGACCCAGCAGAGGGCGCCGACCACCAGACCGGCGGCGAGCCAGCCCCACCGGCGGGTGGAGGGGCGCCGTGCCAGTCCCAGTCCGAGGCCGAGGAGGACCAGCCCGACGGCGGCGGGAGCGAATTCGAGGTGCGCCTGGGCGGCGATCGAACCCGCTCCCACCAGCACGGGCCACCATCCCAGTCGACCGGAGGCCACGGTGATCGTGAGCACGATGGCGGTGATGAACCAAACGACGCCGACGGAGATGTTCCAGGCCGGGTCGACGACCACGAAGGCCTGGGTGGCGGCGACCACGGCGAGAACGATCACAACCGCGCCGGCCGCGATCGCCCCCCGGAAGGCCCAGGCGGCCTCCACGGCGAGCGCCACGCCGATCAGGCAGAGGAGGGCCGAGCCCCAGAGGACGCCGTGGACGGGATCCGCCCGGACGGGAAGGGCGAGGAGCCAGAAGAGAAGTGGCCCGGGATCGTAGATGGCGTGGACCGAACCACTGGCCTGGGAGAACTGGCCGACGAGCGGCGGATGGGCGGTGAAGACACCCCACGCCCGTTGAGCGATGATGGCGTCGTCACCGGTGGGTCTCCAGCCGTGGGCCAGGTCGGCAACGAGAGCCGCCACGAAGAGAGCGGCGGCGGCCACGTGACAGGCGACCCGGAGCGTGATGTCGGACGCCCGGTGCCGACGGGCCGCACCGATGACCGGGGCCGACTCCTCCGCGAGCGCCGTTTCCCGATCCGATCTGGTCACTGCCACGAGGAACTATCCGGTCCGCAGCGGCCGGAAGAACTCGCGCACATCGACGGCCAACGCGTCCGGTTGCTCCATGGCGGGAAAATGGCCGCCGGCTCCCATTTCGGTCCACCGACGGAGATCGTACTTCCGGGCCACCGACACTTTCGGGACCCGCATGATCTCCCCGGGGAACATGGCGACACCGGTGGGCACCTCTATCCGGTCGGGACGCACGGCCACCGGTGGGTTCACCCGGTGCTCGTAGTAGTAGTGCATCGAGGAGCGGATGGTCTGGGTGACCCAGTAGATCGTGGCCGTGGTGAGGAGCTCGGACTTCGTAAAGCAGGATTCGACGTCACCCCCGCAATCGCTCCAGGCGCGCCACTTCTCCACGATCCAGGCCAACAGGCCGACGGGCGAGTCGTTGAGAGCGAACCCGATGGTCTGCGGCCGCGTGCTCTGGATGGCGATATAGCCGCCCTCCTCGGCCATCCAGTCCCGCTGGTCGTCGAGCCAGCGGCGCTCGTCGTCGGTCATGTCGGTGCCCGTGCCTGGGACGCCGGACGGAAAATTGAGGTGGATCCCGATCATGGCACCCCGATGTCGATGGCCAAGACCGGCCGAGACGAAGGCTCCCCGGTCACCGCCCTGTGCGCCAAACCGGGAGACACCGACGACACCGATCATCAGGGCATGGACCACATCGGCGCACTGGTCGGCACCGAAGCCCGGTCGAAGCACTGGTTCCGAGAGCCCGTGACCAGGCAACGAGGGCACGATCACATCGAAGGCGTCGGCTGGGTCGCCACCGTACCGCGCCGGATCGGCGAGGAGCGGGGCCACCTTCGACATCTCGGCGAACGAACCGGGCCAACCGTGCAGCAGGACCAGCGGGAGGGGATCGGGCCCGACGCCCGGGCAGCGTGCGAAGTGGATCCGCCGGCCGGCTATCTCGGCGCTCCAACCTGGGAGCCGGTCGTTCAACATGCGTTCCTGCGACCGCCAGTCGAAGCCCTCCACCCAGAAGTCGGCGAGCTCCCGGAGGTAGTCGATATTCGTGCCGTGCGCCCAGCCGGCGCCGATCACTGAGTCGGTCCAGCGCGTGCGCCTGACCCGGTCGACCAGATCGTCGAGGACCTCGTCGTCGACCGATAGCGGCAGCGGCTCGATCCCCGGTCCCTGCACTGCCATGGCGGCCACCCCTCCTACCCGGTTCTCAGCGTTGTCGGACCGAGACCGCAGTATGGCATTCAAGGCCATTTCCAAGAGATCCGGCCCCACCGAGACCCGGCCCGGCCGGGAAACGCCCGGTCCGCCGAGCGAGCCACCTGCTCCCAGGACGGCGATGGGGCACAATGAGCGCATGCTCGACCACGTGTCCATCCAGTGTGCGGACTTCGACGCCAGTGCTGCGTTCTACGACGTCGTCCTGGCCACGATCGGAGGTGTGCGGGTGATGGACTTCGGGGATGTCATCGGCTTCGGCATCGCTCCGGTGCCCGATTTCTGGATCGGCTCGACAACGAGCGGGGAGGGATTCCGCGAATCGCACCTCGCCTTCGCCGCGCCGGACCGCGCGGCCGTACGAGCGTTCTTCCAGTCGGCGGTCGACGCCGGGGCTGAGGTCCTCCACGAGCCACGGGTTTGGCCCGAGTACCACCCCAACTATTACGGAGCCTTCGTCCGCGATCCCGACGGTAACAACGTCGAGGCGGTTTGCCACACTCCCGAATAGCGGACCGCTCTGGGCCCCGGGAGGCCCGGGCGACCCGGGCCGCATCAGGAGGGCTTGAGTCCCCGCGACAGCCTGAACCACGCGGCGACGGCCAGCACATAGCAGGCGAGTCCGAGGAACAGCACCCAGTCGAAGCCGAAGGTCATCGACAGGATGGTGGCCAGGGCCGAGCCGACGACCGAGGCAAACCCGTTCACGGCCCATCCCCAGGCCACGTACTCACGCGGGAACTCCCCGAGCTGCGAGATCTCGCCGAGGCCGATGGGCATGAACATCCCGAGGCACAGTCCGAGTGGGGCCATCACCGCGAAGGAGACGATGATCCGCGCCGCCAGCGGAGCGCCGAGGAGGGCATTCGTCAGTGGGCCGAGGCCCAGCAGGTAGAAGAGGGTGAGGGCGCCGAGGGCGAGCAACAGGGCCGGGATGGCCTGAGCTCGCCGCTTCACTCGTTGGCTGGCCAGGGCGCCGAGCCCGGTGAACACGAGCAATGACATGAGCGTGATCGTCAACGAATAGGTGGGAAAGCCGAGGAACAGGTTCAGGAGCTGCATCAGGGTGATCTCGAAGAAGATGAACCCGAGGCCGACCCCGCCGAAGAACACCGCGGACAGGCCCTTCCGGGGCAGACGGGTCCAGACGTTGCGGATGACGGCGAAGGGCAGGAGCAGGAAGGCCGCCGCGGCGATGATGGACAGGGCCAACAGCAACAGGAGCACCCGCTCCCCTACGGCGTTCTCCCGATCAGCGCTGCTCAGCGAATGGAAGGAATTCGAGGCGACGGTCCCGAACCGGGCAAAGTGGTAGAAGTACGGGTCGTTGTCAGTAGTCGGTGTGATGTTGTAGGGGTAGGAGTTGTAGAAGGAGCCGAGCTCGGTGCTCGGTGTCTGCACCACCGTGTTGACCGCGTTGCTCGTGACGGGCGTCGGGCCGGCGGTGAGGACCGTCGACTTCGGGACCGCCTTCACCCCGCCCAGAAATCGTTGGCGGTCGCCCGGCGTAAAGGCACTCTTGCTGACCAGGATGGTGGACAACGGGATGCCGTACACCAGCGTCGGCGTCGCTGCCACCATGATGTGGTTACGAGGATCGGTGATGCCGAGATTGGCCAGCGCCTGGCGGGCGGTGGCCACGAAACGAGAGGTACGGAGATCGTAGGTGGCGTCGACCTCGCCGAACTGGGCCACGAACATGCCTTTGGTGGTCAGGTGCTCGAGCATCGACTGGAGGCCGTTGGTCGTGTAGAGGTAGCTCTCCGACAGCACGTAGGCGCTCGAGAGTGCGCCACTGGAGGCGGCGTAGCTGTCGGGTGCGGGATACCAGATCAAGTTGTAGTGCTTGTTGGTCCGGGCCATGAAGGAGCGGCCATCGGCGTTGATGTAGGAGACGGCCGGATTCTGGGCCAGGTGGCCGTCGAAGTTGGCGTCCACGGTCGTCACCAGGTGCACGGTGACGGGGTTGAGCTCGACGGCGTCGATGTGTTTCGCTCCGTAGTACAACGAGGTCAGGACCTCGTGGCCGCCGGCTGCACCGATGACCGCCTCGCTGTCGGGCGGCGATCCCAGGACCCGGAAGGGGATGGACCGGGGATCGTGGGGAAAATCGTAGCGGGTCAGGAACGACATCTTGCCGTTCCAGCGGTCGATCGAGGCGCCCAGGATGCCGTCGTGATAGAGGTTCAAGATGTCGGGCTGACCCGGCACCCGGGCCAGGTCGACCCGGATCACCGATCCCCAGCCGGAAGCGGTGAGGGCGCCCGGCGGGATGGTCGACTTACTCGTGTCGAGGCGCTGAGACGGTAGGAGCCCCGGCCCGATGCTCAGCACCACTCCCACGACCAGGACAACGGCGGCCACTCCGGTCAGAACCGGGCCCATCCGCCGGGCCGACCACAGGGCGCCTGCCGCCATCACCGCCACGGCAACCATCACTGTGGCCGGTGCTCCGATGGAGCTGATGACGTAGATCACCACCGCACATGCGATGCCCGCACCGAGGAGGTCGGCGAAGTACAGGCCGCCGATCTCCTTCGGCCGGCGGCTGAACAGCGTGGCGGAGATGATCCCGGCAGGAACGAACGACACGAAGACACACAGGCACAGGACCAGCAGCATGACGAGGCTCTTGACCGAGGCCGAGGTGCCGTACAGCCAAACGGCCAGGGTGTTGATCTTGATGAAGGCGATGATCAGGTAGGCCACCACTGTCGCCACCGCGCCGACGAAGAAGCTCCAAAAGAGGATGGTGTCCGTGGCCGCATCGCGCAGGCGCCTGGACACGGCGACCAGGACGCCGCCCGCACCCACACCGAGGAGGGCGAGGCCGATGATCAGGTAGACGTAGTAGTAGAACAGCTTGTAGGAGATGATCCTCGTGTAGCTGATCTCGATGAGCAGCGCGGCCAGGCTGATCAGGAGGATCTCGGCGTGGTAGGTGAGCCTCCAGGGCCGGCGGCCGCTCGAGGCTGCGTGGGCCCCGCGCTTTTTGGGTGCGACGACCACCGCCATCCAGGCATTCATAGCACTTACGTCGTGGCGAGCTCGCTGCTCACGGATCCAGGCGACGCCGCTCTCGGAGAACCGGTAGGACTCCATGAAGAGCCATGACAGCTGCGCAGCCCGTGTAGCCCCATGTCGGAGTGGGTAACAACCCTTCCAGTCCGACACTCAACCGACCACCTCTGTTGCCACTCACAGCTCATGGCCCACCTCCACGCACGCGCGCCGGCCGAGACGGCGCCCGCCCACGCAGCGCCGGCCCAGCGGCGCCCGCCCACGCAGCGCCGGCCCAGACGGCGCCCGCCCACGCAGCGGCGCCCGCCCACGCAGCGCCGGCCCAGACGGCGCCCGCCCACGCAGCGCCGGCCCAGCTGCGGGCCGGCCTCGCTCCCCGCCAACGACCCGGGGCGCTGACACCGGCAATTCTCCTGGTGCTCGGAGCCTTCGCCGTCGGGGCCTGCGCCATCTCCTTGCACGTGACCCGGCGAGGGCCGATCGTGCTCCCGGACTCGGCCGCCTACCTGAGCGCGGCCCACAATCTGGTCACCGGTAAAGGGCTCACCACCTCCTTCAACCCGGCCACCAGCCTGTACCACCCCTCCCAGGCGGCTGCCGTCTACGGGCGGGTGCCGCTGGCCCAGTACGGGCCCCTCTATCCGGTGCTCCTCGCCCTGGTTCACTATCTGGGTTTCTCGGACAGCAACTGCGTGCGGGTCGTCGGCCTCGCCACCCTGGTCGCCTTCATCGTTCTCGCCGGCGTGCTGGCTGCCCGCCTGCTCGATCGTCGGCCATCCTTGGTGGCCCTGTTGGTGCTGGTGTGCCTGGCTGCACCGGGATGGACACTGGTGAACCACTGGGTCAACCCGTTGGCGTTGAGCACCTTCGCCATGAGCGATCTGCTGTTCGCCGCGGTTGTCCTCGGTTCGCTCGTGGCTGCCGACGCGTGGCTGAGAGACCCGACACGTGGACGGTTGGCCGTCGTGGTCCTGCTCATCTTGGTCGCCGTGCTCACCCGGTATGCCGGCGTGAGCGTGGCCGCCGCCGCCGGCTGTGCCGCTTTGGGCGAGATGGGCTGGGACCGGCGTCGCCGATGGACCTCTGCCCTCGCCGTGATCGGGAGCGGGTTCGCCGCCTTCGTCGGTTGGGACCTCATCAACACGGCGGCCTTCGGGGCGGCATCGCCCCGATCCGTCGTCTTCCACCCCGATGGCCACCTGGCTCAGGCCATGTTGCATGTTGCCGGCCCGTGGTTCTTCCCGACGTCATGGCCGAGCGGCATTGCCGCGGCGGGTGCCGTGGTCATCGTCGTCGGGACGATGGTCGTATCACTGTGGGGGCCCGCTCGTCGCTGGGTGGTCACGGAATCACCGGTAGCCGTCCGGGCTCCGATTCGGCTCTGGCGCGTCGGGGCATGCTTCGTCATCTGCTACACGGCGATGCTCGTCGTCACCCGAACGTTGCTGGATGCCTCGCTGGCCATCGACAACAGGGTCCTCGGCCCCCTCCAAACGGTGCTCTACCTGCTCATCGCCTCGATCGTCTATTGGGCCGTCCGCTCCCGGGTACAAGCCCTGCGGCCCCGACGCTGGGCTCTCGGCGCAGTGGTCGTGGCCGCCCTGTCGGTGTGGGCACCGAACGTCGCCGCGCTGTCCTCCGAGCTGAGCCAGGTGGCTTCGGCTCTCCCGGTCGACCCTGGTCTCCGGGCCGTTCCGCCCTCTCGATTTGTCATCACCAACGATCCTGACACCATCTATCTCGATGACGGCCATGCCTCGATGCTGCTTCCCTTCCGATGGTTCTACACGACGGGCCAGGCCAACCCGGACTTCACTCGGGACATCCGAGAAGTTGGACGGTTGGTTCGCCAGCACCACGGGATAGTCATCTGGTCACCGATCCTGTCCCCTGGCCTCCCGAGCGAAAGTGACCTCGAGCGGGGGGCCCACCTGGTGATCACCAGCCGTCTCGGTCATGGGACGGTGATCCTGGCAGCTCCGCCTCGGTGATCTGGTCGCTTACCCGGCCGCCGTTGCACGGTCGATTCCCCATCGCCCGGCCAGCGAGGCAACCCAGGCACCGGCCACCGCCGGATCGCTGGGAGGGGCTTCCACCACCACGAGCTCGGCGACTCCCAATGCGGCCAACCCGGCCAGGTCCTCGCCGGAGCCGTCCCGGAGCGAGACGGACGTCTCGAGCGTGGCCGGGTCCCGCCCGGCCTCCCGGCAGCGGGCCGAAAGGTATGCCATGCGTCCGGGAACCTCCTCTTTGGACAGGTTGAAGCCGTACCAACCGTCGCCGTGGGCGACGACCCGGTCCAGTGCACTGTCACTGTTGCCCCCCATGACGACCGGTACACGGCCGCCGGTGGGCTTCGGGTAGCTGCGCACCTCGTCGAACCGTGCGAACTCGCCCTGGTACGACGAGACGTCGTCCCTCCACAGGGTCCGCATGACCTCGACATACTCCTGCATGCGCCTGGCCCGGTCGCGGAACGGGACTCCGAGTGCCGCGAACTCTTCGGATGACCACCCGATCCCGATGCCAAGGAGGAACCGTCCCTCGGACAAGACATCCAGAGTGGCCGCCTGCTTGGCCGCCAGGAGCGGGTTGTGCTGGGGAAGCAGCAGGATCCCGGTAGCCACCCGAATTCGAGACGTCACCGCGGCAACGAAAGCCAACGTCATCAGCGGGTCGAGCCAGTCAGCATCCGACGGGACGGCAATCCTGCCATCGTCGGAGTACGGGTAGCGCGAGTCCGGTCGGTCGACCATCACGACGTGCTCACCCGCCCACAGAGTAGAAAAGCCCTCGGCATCAGCGGCCCTGGCCACGGCCTCGATGACGGCCGGATCTGCGCCGGGGCCGATGCCGAGGGCATGAAGTCCGATGCGCATTGTTGTCACTCCGTCGGATCGACGATCGGTATCGACGAATAATGCTGGCCGGGGCCGCATCGGCCTCGGCCAGGCCGCACCCGAACCACTGGGCCGTGTTGCGAACGATCGAAGGCTAGTGGGGCTGGAAGGAGCGGCTGCTATAGCCTCGGTTGCTCGGACGGCACCGTCGGTCCCAGTCAGGCGGGTTCGTCCGTCCCACCAGGTCAGGAGGCAGAGGGAAGCATGGAGATCGGGGTCGGGTTGCCAATGAAGGCGCTGTCGCGCGAAGACCTCACGTCCTTCGCGCACAAAGTCGAGAGCGGGCCGTTCAACAGTGTGAGCCTGGGTCAGCGGCTGACATTCGAGAGCAACGACCCCCTGGTCGCGCTCACTTTCGTTGCCGCAGTCACCACCCGTATCCGGCTCCTGACATCGGTGCTGTGCCTCCCGTACCACAAGGTGGGGGTGACGGCCCAGCAGGCCGCGACCCTCGACCGCTTGTCCGAGGGCCGGTTCAGCTTCGGCCTTGGGCTGGGTGGCCGGGAGAGCGACTTCGCCGTCGCTCCGGAGGCCTGGGCCCATCGTGGCCAGCGGTTCGAGGACCAGCTCATCGCCATGCGGCGCATCTTCCGCGGAGAGCCCCCATTCGACGGCGCCGAACCGGTCGGGCCGACGCCGTACACACCGGGCGGCCCGGAGCTGATCGTCGGCGCCTTCGCTCCCGCCGGCCTTGAGCGGGCCGGTCGGCTGGCCGACGGGATCCGGAGCTTCAGCTTCTCCACCGATCCCGAGGAGCACGTGGGCCGCTACCAGATCATGCTGCGGGCATGGGAGAAGGCAGGGCGCGAAGGCAAGCCTCGGTTGATCGCCGCCACCCACTTCTCCCTCGGGCCGAACGCTCGTCAGTCGTACGAGGCCCACGTGGCCAAGTACTACGGATACTCCCGGGCCACGGTGGATCAGGCGCTCTCGGGAAGCACGCCCAC
>CAWDKW010000006.1:0-24932 GCA_963803065.1 uncultured Acidimicrobiaceae bacterium | reverse complement strand
CAGTCGATCACTGTCCCTCCAGAAACCGGGGCCAAGTACGCCCAGGAGCTGTCGCACGAATCGCCGGAGTGGCACGCCATGTACGCCACGCTGCGCAACTCGAACGAGGGCATGAACGGTTTCATCAAGGACGGGGCACGAGAGGCCGTAGACGACCCCGAGCGGAGACGGATCCGGGGCGTCGCGGCCCAGAGTGTCCTGGTGGCGTTCCAACTGTTCGCCGCCAACCTGGGCAAGATCGACGAGTTCCTCGCCCACCGGGAAGCCGAGGGCAACAAGGTCCGCAAGCTTCCGTCCCGCCGGCGTACCCGGTCGCTCAATACCTGGGCTCCGAAGACGCCGCCCGGCATCGCCATCACAGGCGATGACGCCACCGGCGACCCTGACCCACCCTTAACGGCCTGACGGTCCGGGGGTTCATCTCATCCAGCCAGGCTGGATGGTCCGCGCCTCGACCCGGAGCCAAGGCGGTGATCCGTGTCTGGAATCGGTGAACGACCCTGGTTGCCACTGGGAAGTTGGCGGTGAACAGCCAATTCTCCGATTCGATGCCCCTGAACAGGTCACCACATCGAGTTTTGTCGACGAGAGCCGCCCAGTTCTGTCGGGACCCCTGTGTGGGCGAGGGGGGACTTGAACCCCCACATCCTTTCGGACACAGGAACCTGAATCCTGCGCGTCTGCCAATTCCGCCACTCGCCCGAGCGACTGGTGAAGATTACCTGACGGTACCTACCCCCTGTACCGGTCGCGCCCCCGGTAGGCTGGGGCCCAGCATGGGACTGCAGAAGTTTGAGGGGCGCCTGGAGCGCCTGGTAGACGGCACCTTCTCCAAGGCCTTTCGCGGGGAGCTCCATCCCGTGGAGATCGGCCGCCGCCTTACCCGAGAGATGGACCTCCAACGGCGTTTGGGGGTCCACGGCCTCATCGCGCCCAATGCGTTCGGTGTACGCCTGGCAACCGACGACTTCGAGCGGTTCGAGAGCTTCCTCGAAGCTCTGATCCGCGAGCTCGAGGAGGCGGCCCGAGAGCACGCCCGGAACGAGAACTACGTGTTCGTGGGCCCGGTCACCGTGACCGTCTACGAGGACCGGCGCCTCCGCCGGGGCCGGTTCAACGTGGTCTCCGAGTTCAAAGAAGGCCCGTCCGGCCTGGCCGCGGCGTCATTGGTCCTGGCCGAGGGCGGACGTATCGTCATCGGGGCCGAGACCGTGACCATCGGGCGCCTGCCCGAGAGCACGGTGGTGCTGTCGGACCCGAACGCCAGTCGCCGCCACGCCGAGGTCCGGCGGCTGGGCAATGACGTAGTGCTGGTGGACCTCAACTCCACCAACGGAACACGGGTGAACGGGACGCCCATCCGGGAGCGAAAGCTCATGGATGGCGACGAGATCAGGATTGGGACGACCTCCGTCCGGTTCGAGGCCTCGTGACGAGCATCACCTGAACCCACATGCACAACTTTCTGGTGTCGGTCCCGAACCCGGTGAACAACACCCCGGTTCTGCGCGCCCTCGAGTACGGGGTCATCATCCTGTTGTGGCTGTTCTTCATGTGGGTGGTCCGGGCAGTGTGGGTGGAGGTCCGGCCCCTGCAGCGGAGGCGCCAGCGGCGGAACGAGAACCAGGCCGTGGCCGAGCCCGGCGGCGGATCACGGAGACGCAAGGGCCTCCGCCTGCATGTGGTGCGGCCCGAAGACCTGGTTGGACGTGCCTACGAGCTCGACGACGAGGTGACCGTGGGCCGGGCGGCCGGGTGCGGCGTCTCGGTCGACTACGACACCTATGCCTCCAACCTCCACGCCCGGCTGTTCCGGCAGAACGGCCATCTGTGGGTGGAGGATCTCGGGTCCACCAACGGGACCTGGGTCAACACCCGGCGCATCGGCGAACGGACCCAACTGGACAAGGGGGACCTCCTCCAGGTGGGTGGGACCGTGTTCGAGATCGGCAAATGACATGACCGTCCTGCGGTCGGGAACCGCCTCAGACACCGGGCTGGTCCGGTCCTCCAACCAGGATCTCGCCGTCGCCACCGCCAGCCTCTTCGCCGTGGCCGACGGCATGGGCGGCCACGCCGGCGGCGAGGTGGCCTCCCAGGTGGCCATCGACGCCCTGCAGCAGGCCTTCGGGGAGCACCCGTCGGGCCCCGGGTTGGCCGAGGCGGTCCTGTCGGCCAACACCGCGGTCTGGGTCGCCAGCCAGGAGCGAGCGGACCTGCGGGGCATGGGTACGACGCTCACGGCCGCGGCCCTGGTCAACGAGGAGGGGCGGGACGTCCTGGCCCTGGTGAACGTGGGCGACTCGCGCTCGTACCGGTTTCACGATGGTGCGCTGAGCCAGATCACCACCGATCACAGCTTGGCCGAGGAGATGGTCCACAACGGCGAGATCACCCCGGCCGAGGCGATGGTCCACCCCCACCGGCACATCCTGACCCGGGCCCTGGGCGTCGCCCCCGAGGTCACAGCCGACCTGTGGCGCATCCGCCCGGAGCAGGGCGATCGATACCTCCTCTGCAGCGACGGGCTGACCAACGAACTGAGCGACGACGAGATCACTCAGGTCCTGTCGACGATCCACAACCCCCAAGAGGCGGTGGAGGCTCTGGTGCAGGCGGCTCGCGACCATGGGGGAAGCGACAACATCACCGCCGTCCTGGTCGACGTCATCATCGGTGAGGCGGACGACGGGTCGACGCCGGCGGTAGCCGCGGTGGAGCCTGGTGCCTTCGGCGAGGATCCCACCACCGCGGCCGGTGGTGACGAGACCGGGGCCAAAACGGCCACCGGGGCCGATCAGGCGACTGCTCCTACCCGCGGCGCCGTCGCCGAGTCCGACACCCTGACGGCCCGGGAGCGGCGTCGAGCCCGCCGGCGGGAGCGACGGCAACTGGGGGCCCGTCGGTTGCTCACGTTTCGGGCCTTGTTGGTCGTGGTCATCCTGGCCGCGGTGATCTACGGGGCCTTCTACGCCGTTCGCTGGTACAACAACAACTCCTACTACGTGAAGGCCCATGGCAACGAGCTGGTCATCTATCAGGGCCGCATCGGCGGGTTCCTGTGGTACTCACCGGTCGTCGTACAGCACACGGGGGTCCACACCGCCGACGTACCGGCGCCCTACCTGACGTCGATCAGGGCCGGCGTTCAGGAATCGTCGCTGGCCAGCGCGCAGAAGTACGTGAACAACCTGAAGGCGGCGCAGAGGAGCACGCAGACCACCACGCCGCCGCCCACCACGACGACGACCACCACCACGACCACGGTGCCGGTGGCGCCGACCACCGCGCCCGTGGCTCCGACCACCGCGCCTCCGGCTCCGGGGGGCGTCTGATGGAAAAGCGGATCCGCCGCCTCGGCATCTTCATGGTGCTCTGTTTCGTGGCGCTGTTCATCCAGCTCAACAACATCCAGGTGTTGAAGGCGCACTCGCTCGCCACCAGCGCCAAGAACCCCAAGGTGATCCAGGCCGAGCGGACCCAACCTCGCGGAGAGATCCTGGCCTCCGACGGCACGGTGCTGGCCCAGTCAGTCCCCTCCGCCCCCGGTGACTACTACAAGTACCAGCGGGTCTACCCCGCCGCCACCGCCACTCTCTACGCCAACATCGTGGGGTACGACTCGCTGATCTACGGCAAGCTCGGGGTCGAGGCCTCCTACAACCAGTACCTCTCGGCCCACAACCGCCCGCGGACTTCGCTCCGCGACCTTCTGACCAACAACACGGTGACCGACAACGTCACTCTGACCGTGCGCCCCAAGGTGCAACAGGCGATGCAGGCCGCGCTCGAGGCCATCCCGCGGCCGGCCGGGTCGGCCCCCGTCTCTGCTGTGGCCATCGACCCCACCACCGGAGCCATACTGGCCATGTACTCGACGCCGTCCTACGACCCGAACCCGCTGGTCTCCCAGGACACCAAAGCAGAGACGGCCGCACGCACTGCCGACCTGGCCGCGCCCGGCAACCCGCTCCTGGCCAAGGCCTACGAGGACACCAGCGCGCCGGGCTCCACCTACAAGGTGGTGACCTCGGGCGCCGTGTACGACCACCAGCCGGCCCTGGCCAACGTCGACTACCCGGTGACCGACTGCATCGCGTTGCCCCAATCGAACCTGCCCCTGTGCAACTACCAGCACGAGCAGTGTGGTGGGACCATCCAGGTCTCCTTACCCCAGTCGTGCGACACCGCGTTTGCACAGATGGGGATGGGCCTGGGCGCCGTGTCTGCGAACGCCGAGGCCCAGGCCTTCGGGTTCAATCAGGTTCCGCCACTTGACCTCCCGGGCGCGGTGGCGTCGCAATTCCCATCCGTGGCCGCCCTCACCAACAACGCCCCGTCACAGGCCTACTCTGCCTTCGGTCAGCAGAACGTCACCGCCTCGGCCCTCCAGATGGCCTTGGTGGCAGCGGGGATGGCCAACGGCGGGGTGATCGAGACGCCGCACGTCATGGCCCAGATCCGCGACTCCCAGGGCAACCTGGTCTCCTCGTACGCGCCCAAGACCTGGCTGAAGGCGACCACGTCGGCCACCGCCCAGCAGGTCACCTCGCTCATGCAGGGGGTGGTGACCAACGGGACCGCGGCCGGCGTGTTCCCGGCGGGCCAGAACGTGGCGGCCAAGACGGGGACGGCGGAGGTCGGCAGCCAGGCCCAGTACACGACCGACTGGATGATCGCCTTCGCCCCCGCCGACCATCCTCAAGTGGCCGTGGCCGTGGTTGCCCCGTTTCAGACTTCGGACCGAACCGGAGCCACGGTATCGGGTCCGCCGGCCTGCGCCATCCTCGAGGCCGCCATGGCCCAACCACAAGCGTGCCCGGGCGGATGACGATGCTCGTGCCGACCGCTGCCGATGGGAACGCGCCTCCTGAGAGAGGCCTCATGGCAACCCCAGTACCCGACGACCACGGACGTAGGCTCTGACCGACATGGACGAGATCCCCCAGAACCCCGCACCACGAGTATTCAGCGGCCGCTACGAGCTCAACCATCTGATCGCCCGAGGCGGCATGGCCGAGGTGTACCGGGCCCACGACCTGCGTCTCGACCGTCCGGTGGCGCTGAAGGTGCTCTTCCCCGAGCTCTCGGTCGACCGGTCCTTCGTCGAACGGTTCCGCCGCGAGGCACAAGCTGCGGCCAACCTGTCCCACCCCAACATCGTCCCCGTGTTCGACTGGGGCGAGGACAGCGGCACCTACTTCATCGTCATGGAGTTCGTCGACGGTCGGCCCCTCTCGTCGATCCTCAAGACCGCCGGGCCGTTAGCCCCCGACCGGACGGCGGAGATCGCGGCGCCGGTGGCCGCTGCCCTCGGTTACGCCCACAAGCACGGCGTGGTGCACCGAGACGTGAAGCCGGGCAACGTCCTGATCACCGATGACGGCCAGGTCAAGGTGACCGACTTCGGGATCGCCCGGGCGGTGAACACCGAGGAGAGCCTGACCCAGACCGGCGCGGTGATGGGCACAGCCACGTACTTCTCGCCGGAGCAGGCCGAGGGCATGGGTGTCGATTCCCGCACCGACATCTACTCCTTGGGGGTCGTCATCTTCGAGATGGTCACCGGCCGGCCCCCGTTCCTCGGCGATACCCCGGTGGCGGTGGCCTCCAAGCACGTCCGGGACCACCCACCGTCGCCCCGGGAGCTCAACCCGTCCATCCCGCCGACCTTCGAGGCCATCATCCTCAAGGCCATGGACAAGAACCCCGACTTCCGGTACTCGACGGCCGAGGAGATGCGGGCCGACCTGCTGCGCTTCAACGAAGGCCGCGACGTCCTGGCCGCCCACGAGGACCACACCGGGGTGGTCGCCGGCCTCGGCGCCACCGGGGTCATGGGGGGCATGGCCGCCACCGAGGCCCTCGGCCCAGTCGGGACGACGCAATCGGTGCCGTCCCAGTCGGCCGAGTACGCCGAGGAGGAGCCGAGACGCAACCGCACGAAGACCTACGCCATCATCCTGGCCGTCTTGTTGGTGGTCCTGGTCGTGGTGGGGTTGTTGCTGGCCCGGTCACTCGGGTACCTCGGTGGCGGCAATTCGTCGTTCTCCATGCCCTATGTGGTCGGGCAACAGGCCAGCCAGGCCAGCACCACCCTGAAAGCTGACGGGTTGAACGTGCAGACCAAGAATCAAGCGGCCCAGGCGCCGACCGTCAACGGCACGGTGCTCAGCCAGGCCCCCAAGCGGGACACCCTGGTGAAGAAGGGCGACACCGTCACCTTGACCGTCGCCAAGGTGACGGTCGTGCAGATGGAGGTGGTCCCCTCATTGGCCGGGCAGACCCAGGCCCAGGCCCAGACCACCCTCCGGCAGTCCAACCTGACCCTTGGCACCGTGACCCAGTCGTCGTCGACGGCCTTCCCGACGCCGGGCCAGGTCATCTCGTCGGACCCGGCCGCTGGAACCAAAGCGCCCAAGAACAGCGCGGTGAACATCGTCGTGTCGACCGGTCCGCCACCGGCGACGACCACGACCACGACGGTGCCGCCGACCACGACCACGACCACCACGGTGCCGCCGACCACGACCACGACGACCCCGACGACCACCACGACCACGACGACGACGACGACCACCACACCCACCACGTCCTCGTCGACACCCTGAGCGAGGCGGTGGCCGGGCCCAACCGCCCGGGACCGACCTCGATCAGCGTCCGGTCGAGGCCAGGAAGTTGGCCAGGAGTGCCGGCCCCGAGGGGGTGAGGACCGACTCGGGGTGGAACTGGACGCCCTCGATCGGGAGCTCCCGGTGTCGAAAGCCCATGACGACGCCGTCATCGGCGGTGGCGGTGACCTCGAGCACGTCGGGCACGGTGGTCGGCTCCACCACCAGCGAGTGGTAGCGGGTGGCGATGAAGGGGTCGGGCAGGCCGGCGAAGACGCCCATCCCGGTGTGGTGGATCGCCGACGTCTTCCCGTGCATGAGAGTGGGAGCGGACACGACCTCGCCGCCGAACGCCTGCCCTATCGCCTGATGGCCGAGGCACACGCCCAGGATCGGGTAGTCGCCTCCCAGCTGCTCGATCACCTCCAGGCTGATCCCGGCCTCATCTGGTCGTCCCGGTCCCGGCGAGATGAGGATGGCGTCGGGAGATGCGGCCCGGATCCCGGCCATGTCGATGGCGTCGTTCCGGTGGACCACCGGCTCGGCGCCCAGTTCCCCCAGTTCCTGGACGAGGTTGTAGACGAACGAGTCGTAGTTGTCGATCACCAGCACCCGGAGCCCCATGGGACATGGAGCGTACCGGCCGCCGCCCGCACCGGCCGCCGCCCGCACCGGCCGTCGCCCGCACCGGCCGCCGCCCACTGGCTATCCTTCGCCAATGGCAACCAAGGCCAAGTCCGGCCCCGGCGGCGCGCAGAAAAAGGGACGTTCGGCCGAGGGACGGACGACGTCCCATCACCCGGGCCAGAGCCACCGGTACACGCCCCCGGTATCCAAGAGCGTCAAGAAGAGCCCTCGGTGGATGGGGATGCTCATCATCGGGCTCTTCGTGCTCGGGGTCCTGCTCGTGATCCTGAATTACGCCAACGCCCTGCCCGGCGGCGTGAACAACTGGTGGCTGGTGGGAGCCATCGGGTCCATCTTCGCCGGCCTGATGGTGGCCACCCGGTACCGCTGAGGCCGGCCAGGACGCGACGAACCGGCCCCGGAGGGCCGGCTCGTCGGCCAGACGATGGGCTGTTCCCGCTCGTTCGGTTCAGCCCAGCCGCTCGATGATGGTGGCATTGGCCATCCCGCCGCCCTCGCACATGGTCTGGAGCCCGTAGCGGCCGCCGGTGCGCTCCAGCTCGTTGAGCAGGGTCGACGCCAGCTTGGCCCCGGAGGCGCCGAGTGGGTGGCCGAGGGCGATGGCCCCACCGTTCACGTTCACCTTGTCCAGGTCGGCACCGAATTCCTTCTGCCAGGCGAGTACCACGGAAGCGAATGCCTCGTTGATCTCGACCAGGTCGATGTCGTCGAGGGTCAACTTAGCCCGCTCGAGGACCATTTTCGTCGCCGGGATCGGACCCGTGAGCATGGTGATGGGGTCGGAACCGATCACCGAGAAGCTGTGGAACCGGGCCCGCGGGGTCAGCCCCAGTGAGGCGGCCTTCTCCTCGCTCATGATCAGCACGGCCGAGGCACCATCGGTGATCTGTGACGAGTTGCCTGCGGTGACCCGGCCGTTCTCGGCCCGGAAGGCGGGCTTCAGGTTGGCCAGCACCTCGACCGAGGAGTCGGGGCGGATCCCCTCGTCCGCGGTCATCAGCTCGCTGGTGTCGTTGCGCTCGTCGTCCTTCACGGCCACCGGGATGATCTCACGGTCGAAGCGTCCCTCGGCGGTGGCCTGGGCGGCCAACTTGTGGGAGCGGACCGAGTAGGCGTCGAGCTCCTCACGGGAGAGGTCCCACTGCTCGGCGATCAGCTCGGCACCCTCGCCCTGGCTGACCAGCCCACCACGCTCGGCGTACCGCTGCATCATGCGGGGCCCGAAGGGATAGCCGAGGTCACGCACGACCGACGAGCCCATGGGTGTCCGGGTCATCACCTCGACGCCACCGGCGATCACGATGTCGTAGGCACCGGCGATGACGCCCTGGGCGCCGAAGTGCAGTGCCTGCTGGGACGAGCCGCACTGGCGGTCGATGGTGGTCGCCGGGACCGATTCGGGAAACCCGGCGGCCAGTACCGCGTTGCGGCCGACGTTGAGCGACTGCTCACCCACCTGCATGACACAACCCATGATGACGTCGTCGACCACGCCCGGGTCGAGATTGTTGCGCTCGACCAGCGCCTTCAGCGGCTCCGAGGCCAGGTCGGCGGCGTGCCAATTGCGCAGCTTCCCGTTGCGCTTGCCTCCGGCGGTACGCACGGCGTCGACAATGACGGCATTGCTCATGGTTGCCTCCTCATCTGGCCGGCAGAGCCCTCGCCCCCGGCCGTCTCACTGTCGTGGATGGTGTGCTGGCTGTCAAGGCAAAAACTTGACTGCTCGGTCAAGGAGTGTACCGACCGGGTGGGGACCACCGCGTCGGGAGCCGGGATCCTGGGGCGAGACACCCCCCGGGTAGGGTTCCTCCCCGTGAGTGGACGCTTCAAGGACATGGACCGGTGGCTGGGCGACGGCGGCATGGCGCTGATCGGCCAGGTCGGGGGCTCCTTCGACTCCTACGGCGTGGACGGCGAGGACCTGGGGTGGGTCGAGGGCACCTTCGCGCCGGAGCCCTTGGCCGGCAACCCGCACGGCATCGTGCAGGCCGGCGTCCATGCCCTCATCCTCGATGCGGCCATGAACTTCGCCATCAATGCGTCGCTGGCCGGCCGGGATCGGACCCGGGCGACCTTGGAGCTCAAGACGGAGACCATGCGCCCGGCCATGGTGGGCACCGCCTACCGCCTGCGGGGCGAGGTGGTGCGACTGGCCCGCCAGGTGGCCTACGGGGAGGCGACGGTCCGCGACGCCGACGACCAGCTGATCAGTCGGTCCACCGGGACCTTCCTGCTGTACCGGGACGACGCCTCACCTGCCACGCCAGCCGGCTGACGAAGCGCCCAGATTCGCGGCACCGATGGACCCGGTGCCGCCGGAAGCGCTGCTCGGCGCAGCCGCGCCGTTCGAGAACCGGGGGTCCGCCATGGGTCGTGTCCGTCATCCGACAGGGAGGTCGCTGCCGCTCGTCGAGCCCGGCTCCCCCGACTTCGGGGTGTGTCGCTTCTGCCTGGGCCCGACCCAGCCCGGTTACCGGAGGTGCTTCTGCTGTGCCACCGTGGCCGCCCGGCTCGGGATGCCCCTGGTGCCGGTGGTGGCCATGACCACCTACCGGCTGGGCGACGAGATGCACCGGCTGTTGCGCCGGTACAAGGATGCCCCCGTCGCCGAGATCCGGCGTCGCTCCGTCGCCCGGTGTGCCCGCCTGCTCGATGGCTTCGTCGAGCGGTGCCGGGAGGACATCCGGTGGCGGGCGGGAGGGCCGTGGGAGGCGGTCGTGACCGTGCCCTCATCGACGAGACGGGATGGCTCGCCCGTGGACCCGGTGGTCGCCGAGGTCGCCTCGTTGTCCGTCGATCACCGTCGTCTCCTGGTCAGGGGACCGGTGCGCATGGATCACCTGCAGCCCGCCCGGCAGGGCTTCGTCATCGACCCAGCCGTCGACGAGCGCTCGATCGGCCGGCTCCGGGCCTTGGTCGTCGACGACAGCTACACCACCGGGGCCAGAGCGCAGAGCGCGGCCGCGGCATTGCGCCTCGCCGGGCTGGAGGTCGGGGCCGTCCTGGTCCTCGGCCGGGTGATCGCACCCCGATCGTGCCCCTGGCACGCCGCTTTCTGGGCCGCACGCGGCGGTGCTCAGGGCGGCGCCCACAACGTCGGCTGCACCGCCACTGGGCGGGACAGGACGTGATAGCCCGGGAGCTCGGCCATCGGTGTGTCGAGGTACACCTTCGCCTCGGGTGGTTGCGCGAACCGACCGTGGCTCCAGCGGATCTCGACGTGCCCGACGAGGGTCCCCGACTCCTCTGAGCGGCGACGGCGGAACCGACAGGCCCAGTCCACCCGGGGTTGGCCGGCCTGGCCGGCCGCGATGGTGAAGTCGACCAGCTCGAACTCGTCCCGCCAGTCCCAGGGCGAGGCGATCCGGTACTGCACCGGCTCCGCGGTGCGGCGGTCGATGCCGAGCAGGAAGTAGGGCGCGCTGCCGATGCGCAACAGGCGCCACAGCATCAGCTCGGGACCGGTCCCCGTGTCCTCGAGCGCCTGCACCCAGTGCCTGGCCGAGGTGGCGCTGACCGCCCGGCAGAGTGAGCCGTAGGCCTCGCGGCTGGCCCGGTCGGGATAGCTGCGTCCGGACAGCGCCCGCCGGAGCCGGTCGTGCTGGTCCCGGGTGCACTGCTCGGCCGTCGGGGGCAGCTCGGCGAGGCCGGTGGCGTCGAGACAGGCTCGGTACAGGCGCTGGTACTGGTCCGGGGCGGTGGTGGCAAACCAGTCGCCCCTGTCCCATCCGCCGTTGGTGGCCAGCAGCCCATGGAAGAGCCGGGCCGGCGACGTGTTGGCCAGGATGTCCGAGTCGTACTTGCAGCTGACCAGGTAGACGTGGTCGATCCGCAGGTCGATGGGGGCGACCTCGTCGCCGGGGGGCCGCCGGCCGCCGGTCCACTCGATGATGCGGGGCGACCGACCCCGCAGCCCGTCGTCGGCGCGGGCCAGGGCGCGCCCATTGGCGAAGGCCAGCTCGAATTCCTTAGCCAGGCGCCCGGATCGGTGGAGGTCCTCCAGGCGTTGCCAGGTCGCCGTGTCGATCCGGACCTCGGCCGGCCGGCTGCGCAGTGATGCGGTCAGGTCGCCGAGGGGGAGGGTCCCAAGAGCGGTGGCCAGCTCGGTGACCATGGTGCGGTCATCGGGCATCGTCGGGGCTCACTGCCGACGTCGGCCGTCGTGCGCGTAGCGCTGCAGTCGGGCGAGGCCCTCCCGGTCCAAGAGCTCGATCACATCGTGGACGGGACCGCAGTGATCGTCGTGCCGCACGGCCCGGAGCACCCGACCCCCGGCGCTGCGGGCCGGGGGGGCTTCGGTGGTCAACAGGACGAGGGGGCCGAGATCGGCGCGGTCGGGATCGCCCCGCAGCGCCTCGTGGAGGACGCTGGCCTTGCCGAGCGCCTTCCACAGCACGTCCATACGCTTCAGGCCGGGACGGGTGCTCGAGAAGGCGCCCGAGACGTCGAACAGCCACACCTGGTCGTGGGCGTCGGCGGCGGCGAAGCTCACCTGGATGCCGAGGTCGCCGATCGTGACGTCGGAGGTGATGTCGGTAAAGCCGCTTGCCGACAGCGCCTGTCGGGCCAGTTCCTTTGCCTTCTCCCCCCGCCGCATGGCGCGCACGTGGAAGTCGCCCTCCTCGTCGCCCTCTTTGGAACGGACGGCGGGCACGGTGACCCGGCGGCCGGCGCCGAGCGCCTGTGCCTCGTCGAGCTGTTGGCGCTCGAGGGCGATGCGCTCCTCGGCCCGGTCCACGTAGGCGGGATCGGTGTCGAAGCCGGCGTAGTGGCGAGCGGTACGCAGGGCGGCCACGGCGGTCGACCCCGAGCCCATGAACGGGTCGAGGACGAGGTCGCCGCGGTAGGTGTAGAGCTCGATGAGCCGGCGTGGCAGCTCGACGGGGAACGGCGCGGGATGGCCGACCCGGGTGGCTGACTCGGCCGGGATGTCCCACAGGTCGGTGGTGGCGTCGATGAAGTCGTCCATGGTCATCGAACCCTCGCTGGGCCGCGAGCGGCCCAGGCGGTCCTCGGGGGAGAGGGCCCGGTCGAACCGGCCCTTGGAGGCCACGATGATCCGCTCGGTGATGTCCCGGAGCACGGGGTTCCCCGGCCGCTGGTACGTCCCCCAGGCACAGGACCCGCCGGCGGCGTGGCTCTTCTGCCAGATGATCTCGCCCCGCAGGAGGTACCCGAGGCTCTCGAGGATGTCGATGACGTCCCGGGACAACGAGCGGTAGGGCCTCCGGCCCAGGTTGGCCACGTTCACGGCGATGCGGCCGCCGGGCTCGAGCTTGTCCAGGCACTGGTCGAAGACGCCGTGCAGCATCTGGAGGTAGGCGTTGAAGTCGGCGGGGATGTGGCCCTCCCCCATCGCCGCTTCGTACTCCTTGCCGGCGAAATAGGGCGGCGAGGTCACCACCAGGGCCACCGAGCCGTCGGCCACCTTGCCGTACCGGTCCATGTCGCGAGCGTCGCCCACCCAGATGGCGTCGCGTTCTTGGTGGTCGGCGATCCCCGAGTCCGAGGAGATCGCCGGCTCGGTGAATCGGCCGTAGAAACCCGAGGCGTCGTGGCTTTCGCGCCGGCCGACCCCGAACGACGAGGTGGTGGTGGGCCGGCGGCGAGCGCCTGGTCGGACCGGCTGCACCGCGGTCATGGTGAGGGCCGCCCGGCCCGCCCGTCCAGGCCGGGCACGGGCGCCGTGGCTGATTCCGGCATGGCCCGGTAACGGTCAGGCCCTCGGTGTTCGAACACGCGTCGGAGCATAGCGACAGGGTGTTCGCGGCCACGGCGGCCCCGGACATGTCCAGGGCGCGACCATGGACTGCCCTGGCTGACCATGGGCCGACCCTATCGGCGCCCCCGCCTGCATCGGTGGACCGGGTCGGCGGTATCGCTGCCGGTGCCGAGCCCAACCGTCGGGACCGGGCTCAATCGCTGTGCAACGCCGATCGGACCTCGTCGGCCGTGTTCACCGGGGGCGCGCCCGGCGTCTCGATACGCAGCGAGTACAGCATCCCCTTCCATCGGGCCGGAGGTCGGTAGCGCTCGGACACCGGGAACCCGACATCGAAGCCCAGCCGGAGACCGGCCCCACCGTGCTGGAGGGCGAAGGGGAGCATGCCGGTGAAGGAGGTCGACCCGACCGGAGTATCGCCGTGGAGAACGGTGAACGTGCCGCCGTGGTCGGTCCCCACCACGTAGGACACCCCGAGGGTCTGCCGGCCTGCTGGCGCCGGCACCTCGGCCACCGCCTCGTGCAGCTCGCCGGCCCGGGAGAAGCTGAAGGCCAAGAGCCCGTCGGCGACCGAGAGGGCGAAGCCCCCGTTCCAGTCACCTAACGCGGCGAGGACACCGTCGCCGCCGCCTTCGGGCACCTCGACGTCGGCGGTCATCCGGAAGCCGCCGAACAGCATGGGCAATGACTCGTCGGCGACGGGGCCCCCGCCGGGACGGAAGGTACGGTCGGCGCCCGCCGGGTAGGCGGGCGCGACCATGGCCCCGATCCGATTGACGAACGTGCCGTCGATGGGGAGCACCTGGTTCCTCCCCGCCTCGACCAGCCAGAGGTCCTGGAGCTTCCGGACCACGTCGGGGTGGTCGGAGGAGACGTCGTTCGATTCGGAGAAGTCGGTGGTGAGGTCGAACAGGGCCCAGTGGTCGTCGGCGAAGTCGCGGCTGCCGGTGGCCAGCTCCTCCTCGTCGAGGACGCCGGTCGAGATGTAGTCGGTGGTGGCCTTCCAGCCTTGGTGGACGATGGACCGCGAGCCCATCATCTCGAAGTACTGGGTGTCCCGGGGGTCCGGCGCCTCGGAGTCGTCGAACGTGGGGCGCAGGCTGGCCCCATCGATCACCTGCTGGGTGATGCCGTCGACCGTGTCCGGCGCGGCGACGCCGGTCACGTCGAGCACGGTGGGGAGGAGGTCCACGGCGTGGGCGAACTGGGAACGGACCGCGCCCCGGCTCTCGATGCCCTCGGGCCAGTGCACGATCAGCGGGGTGCGGGTGCCACCCAGCCAGGTGTAGCGCTTCCAGAGCCGGAGGGGGGTGTTGCCGGCCGCGGCCCAGGCCCAGCTGTAGTGGTTGTAGGTCGTGAACCCTCCCCAGTCGTCGAAGGCGGCCAGGTTGTCGGCCATGGACTCGGGGAGCCGGGCGGTGAACCGGTGCTCGTTCACGCTGCCCGACTTCCCGCCCTCGGCGCTGGCTCCGTTGTCCGAGAAGAGCAGGACGACGGTGTTGTCGAGCTGCCCGATCTCCTCGAGGAGGGAGAGGACCCGGCCGATCTGGGCGTCAGTATGGGTCAGGAAGCCGGCGAAGACCTCTTGTTCGCGGGCGTGCATGCGGCGCTCGTCGGCCGACAGCTCATCCCACCCCTGGACCCATGAGGGCCGGGGGGTGAGCACGGTGCCTTCGGGCACCACGCCGGTGGCGACCTGGCGGGCGAAGACCTCCTCGCGCCAGGAGTCCCAGCCCGCGTCGAACCGGCCTCGATAGGGATCCACCCAGGACTGGGCCACGTGGTGGGGAGCGTGCATGGCCCCGAGGGAGAAGTACAAGAAGAAGGGCTTGTCCGGTGCGGCCTGGTGCTGGTCGAGCACGTAGCGGGAGGCCCGGTCGGCCAGGTCCTCGCTCAGGTGGTACCCGTCCTCCGGCCTCGAGGGTGGGTCCACGTAGTGGTTGTCGCACACCAGGTTGGGGGTCCAGTGGTTGGCGTCGCCCTGGAGGAACCCGTAGTAGCGCTCGAAGCCGAGCCCGAGGGGCCAGGTGTCGAAGGGTCCGGCCGACGACCGCTGCCACCGGGGGGTGAGGTGCCACTTGCCCACGGCCATGGTGTTGTACCCGGCATCCTTCAAGATCCGGGGAAGGGTGGCGGCCGTCTTGGGGATGCGCGCCGTGTAGCCGGGGAAGCCCAACGGGATGTCGGCCAGGAACCCCATGCCCACGGCGTGATGGTTCCTCCCGGTGAGGAAGGAGGCCCGGGTGGGGGAGCAGAGCGAGGTGACGTGGAACCGGTTGTAGCGAACCCCGCCCTCGGCCAGGCGGTCCATGTGGGGGGTGGCGATGCCCGACCCAAAGCTGCCCAGATGGGCGAAGCCGGTGTCGTCGAGCACGATGGCCACCACGTTGGGTGCACCCCGGGGAGCCCGGACCTCATGCGGTGGGACCACGGTGGCTTCGCGGACGGTCAGCCCGCGCACGGTCGGCTGGCCGGGGCTCATTGGGAGACGGGCCCGTGGGGAGCGGCCGGGGCGATCGCGTGGGTCAGCATGAACGTGTCGGGATCCATTCCGGAGGTTCTATCGAAAAATGAGCCGCAGGACCCCCATCCCCGGCGGCAGCTCCTGGGAGTAACCCGTGTTGTGCAGCTCTTGGGTGTCTCGGTCGACGGCAGGCATCAGATGTGTCGGTCAACGTGAGCGAACGGTAATCGAGGGCCAGCTGTGTCCTCGGATGCCGTTACTAGGGTGGACGGCGAACCGATCGACCCTGGTCCCGATGGATCCGGTCCACCGAGAATGGAGGAGTGCAGGCGATGTCGTCCAAGTTGCACCGTCAAGCCTGGGAGGACTGGGGCTCGGTCAATCCCCTCTACGCCGTGCTCACCGATCCCCAGTTCCGGTACGGAGGGGATCGAGACGCATTCTTCCGAACCGGGGACGAGTTCGTCGCCGAGTTGCTCGGGGAGTGCGACCGGCTGGGTCTGGCCCAGCATCGCCAGCGGGCGCTCGACTTTGGCTGCGGGGTGGGCCGGGTGACCGCACCGCTTGGCACCCGCTTCGAGTCGGTGGTCGGGCTGGATGTGGCCCAGAGCATGGTCGACACCGCCCGTCAGCGCCACGCCGGCCTTTCCAACTGCACCTTCGAGGCGCACAGCGCCGACGACCTGGGGCGATTTGCCGACGAGACCTTCGACCTGGTCGTCTCCGTCTTCGTGCTGCAGCACCTTCCGACGCTCCGGGCCATCCTCGTGTACCTGGACGAGTTCGTCCGGGTGCTGCGGCCTGGCGGCGCGCTCATCGTGCAGCTGCCGTCGAAAGTGCCACCGCCTGATCCGTTGCCGCCCTGGCAGACCAGGGACGGGCTGCGACGGCGAGTCGCGCCGTTGCTCCGCCGCCTCGGAGTCAGCCCGGCTTTCTTGTACCGGCGACTGGACTGGGTCCCGGAGATGACCATGACCGGGGTTCCCGAGGCCCAGATCCGCGAGACCCTCATCGCGGCCGGCGGCACCGTCGTCTACACCACGCCCGCCGATATCGATCGGAACGGAACGGAGAGCCGCATCTTCTTCGTCACACGCTAGGACCCTCACCGGCCGGGTGCAAGGCATCCCTATTGGATGCCTTGACAGGCATATAACTGCGTGAGCATACTAGAGGCTGATGACCGCATTCGCCGTCTTGGCCGAACCACACCGACGCCAGATACTCGATCTGCTCCGCGTCCGGGAACGGCCCGTGGGCGAGCTCGTCCGGGCTCTCGACGCCAGCCAGCCGGCGGTGTCGAAGCATCTGCGGGTCCTCCGTGACGTCGGACTGGTCGAATCCCGCGTCGCAGCCCAGCAACGCCTGTACCGGGTGCGCCCCCGGCCCCTTCGGGAGATCGACGACTGGCTCGCCCCCTATCGGGAGCTTTGGAGCTCGAGCCTTGATGCCCTCGAAGACCACCTCGAGGAGATGGATGCCCACTCCGTGCCCGGGGCCACGCCCCGACCAGGTGGGGAGGCCAAGGGAACGAAGAGAACGAACGGGAGGCCGAGGGCATGAAGAACGAACTCGACCAGGACGACTACGGCAACCTCGAGCAGAAGGACAACCGCTGGCGGCTTCGTTTCGTCCGCCCGCTGCGTCAGCCTCCCGAGACGGTGTGGCGGGCCATCACCGAACCCGAGCACCTGGGGGCATGGTTCCCACAGCGCATCGTCGGGGACTGGGCTGTCGGTGCGCCGCTGCGCTTCGAACCCCGCGGCGGCGACTTCCCTTCGTTCGACGGCGAGGTGCTCGTCTACGAGCCAGATTCGACGCTCGAATTCCGGTGGGGCACCGACGTCATACGCCTCGAAATCGTGGCCACCGAGTCGGGGTGCACGCTAACGCTGATCGACACCATCGACGAGCTGGGCAAGGCGGCCCGGGACGGCGCCGGATGGCACGTGTGCCTCGAAGCCCTGGGGCACCACCTCGCCGGAAGTGATCCCCCGGGAACCGTCGGCGAGCGGTGGTCGGGTGTCCACGAGGGCTACGTCGAGCGGTTCGGACCCGAGGCGACCACGATCGGACCACCGGCCGGCCTGTAGCCCGGCGATCCCCTCGCGCCGGGGCGCCGGAGCACGCGGGACCGGCCGGGAACGCCTCAGCCGAGCCGGGAGGGATGGCGCGGGGAGGGAGGGATGGCACGGGGATTGGAAAGGCCCGAGCCGAGCGTGCAAGCTGTGGCCATGCCTCTCGACGGTGAGTACGAACCGAGCCCAGCAGAGTGGGTGCGGAACCAGGTGGACGAATACGAAGGCTCAGGCGGCACCCGAGGGACGACGCTGCGCGGAATGCCGGTGATCATCCTGACGTCCCGAGGGGCCAAGTCGGGGAAGATCCGCAAGTCCCCGTTGATGCGAGTCGAGCACGATGGCCGGTACGCGATCGTCGCGTCCAAGGGTGGAGCGCCCGAAAACCCTGTCTGGTACTACAACGTGGTTGCCGACCCTCACGTGGAGCTCCAGGACGGCCCCGTCAAGCAGGACATGACTGCACGGGAGGCAACCGGCGCAGAGCGGGTCGAGTGGTGGGAACGGGCTGTGGCCGCGTATCCGGACTACGCCGACTACCAGACGAAGACCGATCGGCCGATCCCGGTGTTCGTGGTGGAGCCGATCGCGTCCTGACCCAGCGGCCGGGTTTTCGGCGCTGGCCAGGCGCCTGGCGATAGCGTGGCTGCCGGACGTCGACAGGGAGGATGAGTGATGACGCAACCGCCATCGGCAGGTGCCGTCGCCGTCGCCGCCCCCAATGGTGAACCCGTGACGACCATCGAGGCCCTCCTCGTCGACATCGTCGGTGCCGCCAACGTCGACACCGGGGCGGACATCGGAGACGACGAGACCCATGACGAGGCGCTGACAACCAACCCGGTGCGACCGTTGGCTGTGGTGCGCCCAGGTTCGACCGCCGAAGTGGCGGCCATCGTGCACCTGGCCGGGCCCAGGGGCGTGCCCCTCACCCCACGAGGATCGGGGACCGGGCTGTCCGGCGGTTGTACTCCGGTGGACGGTGGGCTCGTGGTGTCCTTCGAGCGGATGAACAAGATCCTCGAGATCGACACCGACAACCATGTGGCCGTCGTCGAACCGGGGGTGACGCTGGCCGACCTGGATGCCGCCCTCGTCCGCCATCAGTTGGTCTATCCGGTCTTCCCCGGTGAGCAGTCAGCCAGCCTGGGCGGCAACGTGGCGACCAACGCCGGTGGGATGCGGGCGGTCAAGTACGGGGTGACCCGTCACCACGTCCTCGGTGTCGAGGCGGTGCTGGGCACCGGCGAGGTCATCGCCGCGGGGGGCAAGTTCGTGAAATCGACCAGTGGCTACGACCTCACCCAGCTGGTGATCGGGTCGGAGGGCACCCTGGCGCTGGTCACCCAGGCCACGCTCCGACTGCACCCCCGACCTCCCCACCAGGCCACACTCCTGGCCCCGTTCGCCACCGTCGCCGAGATCGCCGAGTCGGTGTCACCCATCGTGGCCAGCGGCGTCGGTCCGCTTATGGTCGAGTACATCGACGTGGCGGCGATGACGGGGATCACCGCCAACGCCGGGATTGACCTGGGGATCCCCGAGACCGTCCGCGAGCGCACCCTGGCCTATCTGGTGGTCGTCCTCGAGGACCACCATCCCGACCGCCTCGACGAGGACACCCAGTCGCTCGCCGAGCAACTTTCCGAGCAAGGCGCGCTCGACGTGTACGTGCTCCCGCCTCATGCCGGCACCCAGCTCGTCGAGGCCCGTGAACGGGCGTTCTGGGCTTCCAAGGCAGCCGGTGCCGACGACATCGTGGACGTGGTTGTGCCGCGGGCGTCGATTCCCGCCTACCTCGACACCGTCAACGAGCTCGCCGCTCGAACGGCGTCGATGGTGGTCGGATGCGGTCATGCCGGCGACGGCAACGTCCATCTCTCGGTCTGGCAGCCCGACCCCGCCGTGCACGACGAGCTCTTGCACGGCATGGTGGCTGCCGGCTTGTCGTTGGGCGGGGCCGTCTCGGGTGAGCACGGGATCGGCACCGAAAAACGCCCATACCTGGCCGAGTTCGAGGATCCCGCCAAGCTCGCACTGATGCGCCGGATCAAGGCGGCGTTCGACCCCTACGGCATCCTCAATCCGGGCACCATCTTCGATCCCGGGGATCGGACAGGAGATCGCCCGTGAACGGAGCGCAGGCCCTGATCCGCACCCTCGTCGCCCACGGGGTCGACACCTGCTTCATGAACCCCGGAACCTCCGAGATGCACTTCGTCGCCGCACTCGACGATGTCACTGCCATGCGGAGCGTATTGGCATTGTTCGAGGGGGTGGCCACCGGTGCAGCCGACGGGTACGCCCGGATGATCGGCCGGCCGGCAGCCACGCTGCTCCACCTCGGCCCGGGTCTGGGCAACGGCCTGGCCAATCTGCACAACGCCCGCCGGGCCTACAGTCCGGTCGTCAACATCGTGGGCGACCATGCCACCAGTCACCGCAAGTACGACGCCCAGCTCCAGTCGGACATCGAAACAGTCGCCGACAACGTGTCGTCGTTCGTCCGGTCCTCGGAATCGACGGCCGAGCTGACCGGTGACGCGGTGGCCGCGGTGGCCGCCGCTGTCGGACCGCCGGGCTCGGTGGCCACCTTGATCCTGCCTGCTGACGTGTCGTGGTCCGACGGTGCCGTGGTGGTGCCGGCGCCGGCTGCGGGGGCAAGCCACCCGGCCGGCAGGAGCGGATCCGCGCCGGACGAGGACGCCCTCAACGCGGCGGCCAAAGCGCTGCGGTCCGGCGAGCCCGCCGTCATCCTGATCGGTGGACGGGCGTGCTCAGGGCCTGTGTTGGACACCGTGGGAGACATCGCCGCCGCCACCGGCGCCAAGCTGTTCGCCGAGACGTTCCCCGCTCGCCTCGAACGGGGGGCGGGACGACCGCCAGTGGAGCGCTTGGCGTACCTGGCCGAATTCGCCGCCATGCAGCTCGAGGGCATCCGGCACCTGGTGCTGGTGGATGCGAAAGCTCCCGTGTCGTTCTTTGCCTACCCGGGCAGACCGAGCGACCTGACCCCCGATGGCTGCTCCGTGTACCCAGTAGCCGGTCCCGCCGACGATGCTGCTGGCGCAGTGGCGGCGTTGGCCACGCTGCTCCACGTGGTAAGCGGGACGGGGCGGCGCCAGCAGGCCGGGACACCCACCCGCCCCACCGGCCCGCTCACTGCCCGGGCCGTGTGCGAGGCGCTCGGCGCCGTGCTCCCCGAGGGGGCGATCGTCTCCGACGAGGGGAACACGTCAGGCCTGTTCGCCCCCGGTGCCACCGCAGGGTCTCCCCCGCACGACTGGCTCTGTCTGACCGGTGGGGCCATCGGCCAGGGTCTCCCGGTGGCGGTGGGGGCCGCGATCGCCGCTCCGGACCGGCGCGTCGTGGCTCTCGAAGCCGACGGCAGTGCCATGTACACACTGCAGGCATGGTGGACGATGGCCCGCGAGGGCCTCGATGTCACAACCATTGTCTTGAACAACCACTCCTACGCCGTCTTGAACATGGAGCTCGACCGGGTGGGTGGCGGTTCCGCCGGCCCTCGGGCGAAGGACATGCTCGACCTCGGGCGCCCGTCGATCGACTTCATGCACCTGGCCTCGGGTCTCGGGCTGCACTCGGCGCGGGCCGAGAGCGCCGGAGAGTTCACCGATGAGCTGGCCCGGGCGATCGCGACACCGGGTCCGAGCATGGTCGAGGCGGTCATCCCGTCGCTGCTGTGATGCAGTCAGCCAGACCGGTCGGCTTCGAACCGGCGAAGCTCGCGTCGGGCGATGGTCATCTTGTGCACCTCGTCGGGACCGTCGGCGATCCGCAGGGTCCGAGCGGCGGAGAACATGCGGGCCAGAGGAAAGTCCTGGCTGACTCCGGCGCCACCGTGGAGCTGGATAGCCCGATCGATCACCTGGCACGCCACCCGGGGCGCGACGACCTTGATGGCTGAGATCTCGACCCGAGCCCCCTTGTTGCCCACGGTGTCCATCAACCACGCTGCCTTGAGCACGAGCAGGCGGGCCTGTTCGATCTCGATACGCGATTCGGCGATCATGTCGCCGACGACGCCCTGCTCGGCCAGCCGTTTGCCGAACGCCCTGCGTGACTGGGCCCGTTGGCACATGAGATCGAAGGCCCGTTCAGCCATGCCGATGGCGCGCATGCAGTGGTGGATCCGACCGGGGCCGAGCCGGGCCTGGGCGAGGGCGAAGCCGCTGCCCTCCTCGCCGAGCAGGTTGGTGGCAGGGACCCGGACGTTCTCGAACAGGACCTCCGCGTCGCCCCCACCCTCCTCGAAGCCGAAGACCGAGAGCGGTCGCACCACGGTGACGCCCGGCGCATCGAGGGGGACCAGGATCATGCTCTGGCGGTGGTACGTGTCGGCGTCGGGGTCGGTCACCCCCATGACGATGCAAAGCTTGCAGCGGTCGCTCATAGCCCCTGTGGTCCACCACTTGCGCCCGTTGATGACGTAGCTGTCGCCGTCACGGTCGATGCGGGTCCGGATATTCGTCGCGTCCGAACTGGCCACATCGGGCTCGGTCATCCCGAAGCACGAGCGGATGTCTCCGGCGAGCAGCGGAACCAGCCACTGATCCTGGTGCTCGGGGGTGCCGAACTCGGCCAGCAACTCCATGTTGCCGGTGTCGGGTGCCGAGCAGTTCAGGGCCTCGGGGGCAATGGAGGGGGAGCGCCCTGTCACCTCGGCCAGTGGGGCGTACTCCAGGTTGGTCAGCCCGGCACCCCACTTCTCGTTGGACAGGAAGAGGTTCCACAGCCCCCGGCTTCGGGCCTCGGCTTTCAGATCCTCGATGATGGGCGGATGGAAGTAGGGGCTGTCCGCCGCCGCCGCCTGCTCTGCGTACACCTGCTCTGCCGGGTAGACGTGGCTGTCCATGAACTCGAGCAACCGCCCACGTAGTTCCTCGGCCTTGGACGAGAATGCAAAGTCCATTGCGACGCTCCTTCTGACGACGAGGACCCAGGCTATCCAGGTGCCAGTCCGCTCACGTGGGGCGGAAGAGGCCCCATGGGCCGCCCCGCCCGTGCGTCACCACCACCCATGGGCCGACGGGGTAAGGACGCCCCGGCGGCGGCCATGGTGAATATAGCGTTTAGCCAGTATTATTGATCCTATGCAAAAGCCGATCCTCACGACGACGGAAGCATCAGAGATCCTTGGTGCATCACGCCAACATGTGGCTGATCTGGGCGACAAAGGTGAGATTCCTTGCTGGAGGGCTGGCAGCCATCGGCGCTTCCGCCGAGAAGATGTCTTGGCCTACAAGGTGCGTATCGGGGGTCCGACCGGGGACAGCCTGGAAACCATGAATCTCAGCGATCGCCGGAGTCTTGCCTATGGTCTCCTCATAGCCGAGAGACTGGTCGTTTCGCCGGACGCCGTGTTGACACAAGCGCGGCGGAATCTTGATCGGCTGCGTTCTGTGCACTCGGACGGGTCTGCCGATTGGTATCTCGATGAATGGACGGAATTGCTTGGTGGTCCGGTGGAGGCGGTCCTGCACGTACTTACCTCAGTGGATGAGAAATCGGTCGATCTCCGTCATGCGGCACCCTTTGCAGGTGTACTAAGCAATGCTGAACGACGTTCCGTGATCCGAGCTACTCGTCGGACTGCAGCGTGAAACGCAGCGACCTTGAACACATCATCCGCGCTTCCGGGGACGTCCTTCATGAGAACCAGGTGATCATCGTCGGGAGTCAATCGATCCTGGCGTCGTTCCCCGAGAAGATGCTTCCGATAGAAGCGGCACGATCGCTCGAAGTCGACGTCCTTCCGTTGAATGATCCCGCTGGGACAAAGGCGGACTTGATCGAGGGCGCTTTGGGTGAGTTCAGCTCGTTCGACGAGAAATTCGGGATTCATGCCGACGGAGTGTCCGACGAAACATCGGTCTTGCCGGAAGGATGCGCGATCGGCTCATTCCCTATCTCAACAGCAATACCAACGGCATCACTGGTCTTTGTCTCGAGCGTCACGATCTTTGTGTTGCCAAGCTCGTCGCGAATCGCGACAAGGATCGGGAGTTCGTTGGGGCACTCCTACGGGCGGGGATCGTCGAACCTGCCGTCATTCTCAGCCGTATGGTCCACTTCGCGGATCGTGGTGGACCGCCAACAGGAGATCGTTGCCTTTGTTCATGCAAGCGTGGCCGGCAGCGATCAAGGCTGAGAACCCGGAGTCAACTCCAAATGGGTGCCAGACCTGGCCTCACAGTGGCCGTCGTGCCAAGCTGTCATTGGAATCTCTGTGAGTATCGATGTTCGATTCCCTATAGCCAGCCTGCCAAGGAGGATGAGATGGGTGATCACGTCGTCGTACTCCGCTCCGATGATCCGTTGGCCTTCGTTGCCGACGCCTGTGCCGCCCTGGCGGATCTGGTGAACAAACGCGCCTGTCGCGATCCAGCGACCGAGTCATGATTGAGACTTACGCCGAGCTCCTCGTTACTTTCGCCAATGTGAGCCGTCCCTATCTGGCCGCCGATTCTTCTTCGTCCACCCAGCTCGAGTGCATCGATCACCTAGTCGAGCGCCTCCGACAATCCCAAGGTGGCGAGTTCAATGTTCGGGTGCTCGATGTTGCCGACCGGCTCCACGCCGAGCTGGCACGGCTTCCTGTGCTTGTTTGAACAAGCTTCTCAAGGCTGTGCCACTTGGGAGGCCGCCGTCGCCAACACTTGGCCTACGTGAAAAGGATCGATTGGGGTGAGCAGCTCGCGTTTCCCTGCTCGAGTACTCGATGATCTTATTGACGAGATCACTGTGGATACGTATAACGACGACGAGGCTCTGACCGGGTTCGAAGTCGCGTTCGAGGAATCCGTCGACTTCCCAATAGTCGGGACAGTCATCGGGCATGAGGTGTGGGTTTCGTCAGTGACCGTCCCCAACGGTCGTCGTGAGCTCATTGCCCGATGCGAGCACCACGGTCGTCGGTACGACGTGGCCCTCTTGGACGTGGAAGAGACCAATGACAGCGCATTCGATCAAATCCTGGCCGCCTACTGCAAATGGCTTGGCGTCTGAGCAGCGTAACGACGCCCAACCAGATGTTCGACACTTCCGGCTATGAACATTTGGAACGGCGGCCATAGGTCATTCGGCCATTTGCAAAAGGTACCTGGCCTGTTCTGCCGCCCCCCTGCTCTCGCAGTTGATTTGACGGAGGTCATGGGCTGCCGTCTCGAGTCCGCTGCTCAGGAGCGTGCGACGCCCTCGGGAATGAGCGGTAGGCACTGGGCGCTTTGGTTTGTCTGTGGTCTCTGAGTAACACCCACGCCCTGCCGATTCCGGCTATGACCCCAAAATCGGGCTCTGACCTGGGAAATTTTGCGTGCGTGGTGCGTGGTGCGCGTGCGTGCGTACGTACGTACGTGGAGATGATGGCCATGGTGGAGATAGTGGTG
>CAWDKW010000005.1:0-307797 GCA_963803065.1 uncultured Acidimicrobiaceae bacterium | reverse complement strand
TGGGAATCCGCATGTTGGTAGGTCGAAGTCGCGAAGTTTCCCGCCTAGCCGAGCTTGCCGACGTCATGGGTGACGGTATGAGTGGCGTTCTGGTCATCCGTGGTGAGGTTGGTGTTGGTAAGTCGGCATTACTCAGTCATTTCGCGGACGGGTTACCCGACTACAGAGTCATCCGGTTGGCGGGTGTTGAACCTGAGCAATACATGAGCTTTGCCGGACTCCACCGACTCCTGCTCCCCTTCTTTGGACTGATAGATCGCCTCCCCCTGCCGCAGCGCAAGGCCCTCGAGTCTGCTTTCGGCCTGAGTCAAGCTCTCCCGGCCAATCCCCTCTTGCTCGGACTATCGGTTTTGACACTTTTGGCCGACGCCGCTCATGAAGCTCCGCTCGCGTGTGTCATTGACGATGCTCAGTGGTTGGACGTTGATTCGCTCAATGTCCTGGCATTCGTTGCACGGCGACTCCATGCCGAACAGATCGGAATGTTGTTCGCCATCAGGACTTCGTCCGAACCCGACGTAATCGACGGCTCGCGAAACGAGGTCAGTGCACTCAATGGTTTGCCAGAAATGTCAATCAAGGGATTGGAAGAAGCCGATGGCATCGACCTCCTCATCGCCCTCAGTTCGGGACACATTGACCTTGAGGTTGCAAGGCGGATAACCAGGAAGGCGGGAGGCAATCTGTTGGTCCTCACCGAAGTGGGTCGAGCGCTCGCCGATGGGGCGGCGGAGAGTGGCCTTTTGGTGAACGATCTTCTCCCAGTCGGCCAACGACTGGAGGCCTATTTCCTTGCCACCGTCCGGACCCTTTCCACGGACAGCCAGAGACTGTTACTCATCGCCGCTGCGATTTCCGACGATGACCCCGGACTGATCTGGAAGACGGCGGAAATGGTCGGGATCCGATCAGAGGCGGTTCTCGACGCTGAAGCCCTTTGGCTCGTCGACCTTCACCCAGAGTTCCGGTTCCGTCATCCGCTCATCCGGTCCGCGATCTACTTCGGTGCGAGTGAGGAGGATCGGCGGTCAGCTCACAGGCAAGTCGCACTGGCCATCGACAAAGGCCACGACCCTGATCTGATGGCTTGGCACCTCGCAGCTGCGGCGATCGGATACGACCAGGAAGTTGCAAACAGCTTGGAGAGATGCGCGAACAAGGCCCGCGAGCGTGGAGGCTTTCTGGCCGAAGCTGACTTTCTGGCGCGGTCTGCCGCATTGTCGCCGCGTCGTCAGGAACGGGCGTCCCGGACCCTCGCAGCCGCTTATGCGGCCTTCAAGGGCGGGGGATTTCTCCGTGCTGAAGAGTTGCTTGAAAGCGGTCGACCACTCTTCGATGAACCTCTTTTTGAAGCTCAAGCATTGCGGTTGAGCGCGAAACTCATAAGTCCGCTCGGTCGACCCGGAGGTCGATTGATACCGATGCTCATGAGCGCAGTGACGATCTTCGAATCGATCGACTCACAGTTGGCCAAGGAGACGATGCTCGAGGCACTCAACGAAACCCACTTTCAGGGCGGGAGCGGCTCTGCTGGTTGCACACCCCATGACGTGGGGACGGCCGCCCTGCGGCTTCTCTCCGTCACCTCATCTGGCGATGAAACCGCTGACTTGGTTGCGACAAGTACCGCGAAATTGTACAGCTCTGGCTACATGAGCGCCGTCCCAGATATGAAACGCGCGGTGGAGGCCCTTGCGGGTTATCCCGAAACAGCGCAGGTCGTTCCTTCGTGGCGGTTTCTTGGGTCGATGTTGTCGCAAGGACTGTGGGATGACTGGGCGAACCGGAAGTGGCACGAATACATCCGCGAAGTTGCTTTGCGGACGGGAGACTTTCAGGCCCTCTTGGAAGTGTTGATCTCCTCCACCATGCAAGCAGCTGCAAGGGGGGAGCTTGCTGAGGCCAGGATCCACCTCGCGGAACTGGAAGATGTAGTGCACGCTCAGGGGAGCTTCGACTCCCAATACCTGCTTGGTGTGGCCAGGTGCGAGCTCTTTGCGTGGGAGGGCGACGAGGGAACGGTCCGGCCCACGGCGGCGATGATGTACGCGGTGGCCGACGCGCTAGAGATAAAGCTGCATAGATCGCACGCTGACCGAGCCTTGCTTGTTCTGGAAATCGGAATGGGGAATTACTCAGCCGCCTTCTCGACGGCCGCAAAGGCGTGCGAGACTGATCTTGTACCTCACGACAATTGGTCGATCTCAGCGCTGGTAGAAGCCGGTTTTCGAATTGGAGAGCGTCATGAGGCTGGCATTGCATTGGAGCAACTCCGGGCCCGTGCCCTGGCGAGTGACACCCCATGGGCTCTTGGTCTGCTCGCTCGCTTAGAGGCATTGGCTGCGAGTGACAAGACCGCACACCGCTTCTATGACGATTCCATCAAGATGCTGGAGAGAGCGGGAATCCCAAGTGAACTGGCGCGGGCGCACCTAGGCTTCGGCGAGTGGCTCCAGGGTCAACACAGAACTACCGATAGCCGACAGCATCTGCATGTCGCGTTGAGGATGTTCGAGGAGATGGGGGCGAACGGGTTTGCCAACCGCGCCCGGGAGACACTGAAGACCACCGGCGACAGAATTCAGAAACGGCCGGCCGTTCCGGCCCACGACCTGACCCCGCAGGAAGCTCAAATTGCTCGCCGGGCAGCAGTTGGAGCGACGAATCGAGAGATCGCAGCCGAAATGTTTATCAGCCGCTATACGGTCGATTACCACCTTCGGGCCGTGTTCCGGAAGCTGGGCATCAGCTCGCGAAGGGAGCTCACGCAGGTAGTGGAGATCGAAGCCGCTCTCGTGCCGGCTCGGCGGTAGGACTTTGTAACTCGTTCGGCGTCAGGACCGGACGACTCACCGGCAGGGCTCGTCTCATCCGTGGCCGGCGTCACACCGACTCGGCGATGAATCGGGGATGCGCCAGATCCGTTGCGCTGCGAACCGCCATCGGGGAGACGAACTCGGAGGTTGGCGCCCAATATTCATCCGTCACCGCACAGTCGATTACCACCTTCACTGTGCGTTCAGAAACTGGCCAATCAGCTCTCGTCGTGAACATGTGAAGTCCCGAAGCGGCGGCAGCTGCAGTTCCATCAGTCATTCGGCCCAATGGGTGACGACCGCTTGGAACTGCAGATGGCGCACGCGACAACTACGCGTTTCGCGGGGTCTCCAGAGGCGGGTGACCCTGCACAGTGGAACCGAGTTCAGTTGACGTTCGTGCGTCATTGAGTGCGCAGTGTGGTCTCGCACCTGAGAACGAGGAGAGTGTCCAATGTCAGTCAAAGAGCGCCGCGACGAGAGTTCGGTCACTGTTGTGTCGGTCCATGGAGCGTTTGCAGATGCGTCCGGATGGTTGGGGGTCATCCAGCGATTGCAAATGGCTGGCGTGCGGGTCATCGCGCCTGCGAACCCACTGCGTGGAATCGCCGTCGATTCCGCGTACATCGCCAGTGTGTTGGGTCAGGTTCGTGGGCCGGTGCTCGCTGTTGGGCACTCCTATGGTGGCGCCGTCATCAGCAACGCTGCCAGCGGGCTGGACAATGTGCGGGGTCTCGTGTTCGTGGCCGGGTTTGCTCCGGATGAGGGTGAGCGCCTCGCTGAGGTGGAAAGCACCTCCAAGGACAGCGTCTTGAACTCGGCCTTGGTGCCCATGCGGTACCCGACTGGTGATGGGGGCGAGTCAGCCGTCGAATTCCTCATCGACCCAGCCAATTTCCATGATGCCTTTGCTGGGGACCTCAGTCCGGAAGAGGCGGCGCTGATGGCAGCTACGCAGCGGCCGGTGGCTGAAAAGGCCTTTTCTGAAGCCTCCGGAAAGCCAGCATGGAATGGCTTGCCATCCTGGGCCGTTGTTGCGACAGGCGACAAGGCCGCTGGGTCCGATGTCACCCTGTCGATGGCAAAGCGGGCAGGGGCTGCCATTACGGAGGCCGAGGGCTCTCACGTGATCATGATGTCCCAGCCTCAGATCGTGGCGGATGTCGTGTTGAAGGCCATCGCCGAGCTCGGTTGAGCCTGGCGTCCGTCATAAGGCGTCCGTAAGTCAGATTGAGGAGGTCAACATCAAGTGACACCGCGTGCGAGCGGGACGGATTCAGCAGATGCTTTGGCCGGGACACTCAAGAGGATCGAGATCCAGCACGAGCCGTCGTCCATAGTTGGACGCGAGATCGTCCAGGTGCTTACCGAGATCCCGTGTGGGGTGGAATCAGGTTGGCACATCCATCCGGGCGAAGAAGTCGGTTATATCGCTGCCGGAACGGTCAAGATGATGGTTGAGGGTCGGTCGACAAGAACATTGCAGGTGGGTGAAGGCTTCTTGATCCCGCCTCGGCTGCCTCACAACGCGCTGGACGTCCGCTCCGATACGGGTCGAATGCTGTCGACGTACATCGTCGAGGTGGGTCAACCGCTTGTCACGCTGGTTGACCAACCGTTAGACGTCGTCGATAAGCCTGCGAGTGAGGCATCCGATGTCAACGACTGAGGGTCTGTTCCATGAAGCCAAAACCGGCTCAGTCTTAGGTGGTGTGTTCCCCCGGGCTGAAGAGCCGGGCGCCGATCCGGCGTTCCCCGTATTACGCCAACATCACCTCGACAAGATCCGGGCCATTTCGACCTCGAGGGACGTGGAAGCCGGAGAGATCTTGTCGAGGGCAGGGGATGCGAGTCGGGATTTCTTTTACCTGGAGTCTGCGGAGGTGGACCTAATTCGGGCTGCCATGCCGGGATTGCCTGAGGCGGTCGTGCTTTCGAATCATCCGGGAGCGTTCCTGGGAGAACTCGACATGGTGACGGGACAGGTTGTGTATCTGACGACGAGAGTCTCAAAGCCCGGCCAGGTGCGCCAGATCGCCATGGCCGATTTTCGGAGGCTGATGGCGGAGGACGCGGAGCTCTCTGAGGTCGTGCTCGCTGCGTTTATCGCCAGGCGGTCACTGCTTCAGCGCAGCGAGGGCGCGTGGAGCATCCAGATACTGGGCAGCCGATTTTCCCCTGAAGCGTCGAGGCTCAGGAATTGGGCTGCTCGCCAACACCTGGCTCACCGCTGGGTGGAGGTGGAGTCTCCAGCCGGAGAAACGCTTCTGCGCGAACTCAAGGCAGGAGGGATGGCCCTTCCCGTAGCCATCACTCCGACCCACACGATCGAAAACGCGTCGCCGTCGTCGCTCGCTGGGGTTGTTGGCTTGACGTACAGGTCCGAGCCAGGGTCGCTCGTCGATCTCGTGGTTGTTGGTGGTGGTCCGGCCGGTCTAGCCGCCGCCGTGTACGGATCATCAGAGGGTCTTAGCACTGTGTTATTCGACTTGATCTCGCCGGGCGGTCAGGCCGCGACGAGCTCTCGGATCGAAAATTACCTGGGCTTCCCGACGGGCGTTCCGGGCGAGGAGTTGGCAAGGCTCGCCGTTATTCAGGCTCAGAAATTCGGAGCTCGAATCGAGAGCGTGTGCGGCGTGCAGTTGCTTTGTACGCTTGAAGGACAATTGCGGGTTGTTCTCGATAGTGGCTCGGAAGTCGGGGCGAAGGCGATCGTCGTCGCGACCGGTGCGCAATATCGGAAGCTCCCCATTGAACGTTGGTCGGAGTTCGAAGGTGCTGGGATCTACTACGGCGCGACCGAACTCGAGGTTTCCGACTGCGAGGGGCCAGAGGTCGTCGTGATTGGCGGTGCTAACTCGGCGGGACAGGCATCTATCTTTCTGGCGAGCAGGGGGAAGCAGGTCACGTTGGTCGTTCGCGATGGCGATCTCGGCTCTGGTATGTCCAGGTATCTGGTGGACCGTGTGTTGGCAGATTCCCGAATCCGTGTTCGTGCAAGCACGGAGGTCGTAGAGCTTCATGGCCGTGATCGCTTAGGCGCAGTGACGATCAAAGGTGCGGCAAAGGAGAGTCGAGAGCGTCTTGGGTGTGATGGCCTGTTTTGCTTCATCGGCGCAGTTCCGGCCAGCGGTTGGCTCGCTGGCATCGCGCTAGATGAAAATGGCTTCGTGGTGACAGACAAAGACATTCCCGAAGCGGATATGACTGCTTTTTCGGTCTTGGGTCGGCGACCGTACCCGTTTGAGACGAGTGTTCCCGGTGTGTTCGCCGCGGGAGATATACGCCACGGATCGATGAAACGTGTCGCCGCCGCTGCAGGTGAGGGTGCCAGCGCCATCCGCTCGGTTCATATGTCCATCGGCACGACCCAGCCATAAGGACTCGAGAAATGTGGGCGATGCCTCGGCAATGTGATTCTGTGCGATTGCTGCTAATCGCGTGTCCCGGAGCGGGAAAAGGCACGCAGGCCAAGAAGTTGGCCGCGTACTACGACGTCATTCAGTTTTCCAGTGGAGACGTGTTGCGAGGAGAAATTCATCGTGGAACGCGACTTGGAAAACTTGCCGATGCGTACGTACGGCGAGGGGATCTCGTGCCGGACGAGTTGGTCTTGGAACTGCTTTCTGAGCGGCTGTTTCAGGACGAGTTTACCAGCGGATATGTCCTCGACGGCTTCCCCAGGACTGTTAGCCAGGCCCAGGCATTGGCTGAACTGGCTCAATCACGCGAGGCCGAGTTCCAAGCCGTAGTCCATCTCGTGGTTGGCCGTGATGAGCTGCTCCGACGCCTCCGAGCTCGTGGACCTCGAAGAGGACGTACGGATGACACGAGATCGACCATCGTGAATCGGTTTGAACTATTTGAAGCTCAGACGGAACCATTGTTGGGCTACTACCAAGCCCGCGGGTTGTTGGTTCAGGTCGATGGCCACCAACCAGTTGAGCGCGTATTTGACGACATCACGACACTTTTGGACTCGCAAGTCTTGGCTGGATGACGTATCAACGTCCTTCGTCGAGCATGAATCCGTGGCGGACGGGCGCCAAAGTCTCCGCAGAGGACTGAAGATGGATTTCGGTGTCCCTGCGTTGGTCAAGATTCGTTATCCGTTACAGATCCTTGAGCGCTGCCTTGCCCCAACAATTGGAGGACAGAATCTTGTTGCGGTGGCCCCGTGGCCGAGATTTTGGGCCACCTATAAGGCGCATCAATCCCATTGATACGGTCCGTCCCTGCACCGTCACCCGCCCGGGGCCAAAGGCCATCGAATACCCGCCGCACAACCGGCCTCGATTCCATCACTCGGTTTAAGCTGCTGGGCACGTCAGGGAACCCGCACGCAGACTTGCCAAGGCTGGTCAGCGACATTGGTGGCATGCCCGCCGAACCAATGTCGATCACCGACCACGAGCTGGCACCCTGGGAAAAGCGCTGCCATGCCACCTTGGAGTGTCTGGCGTGGCGCAAAGTCATCAGCACGGAGGAGAAGCGCCGGGCCATCGAGGACATGGGCCAGAGCATCTACGGGTCGCTGACCTACTACGAGAAGTGGGCCTTGGCCGCCGCCCATCAGCTAGTCGAGAAGGGGCTGATCACACAGGACCAGCTGGATGCAAAAAGGGACGAGATCCGCTCCCAAAGCTCGGTCGAGCCATGAGCCGCTTTGCCCTCGGCGAGAAGGTCAGGGTCGCTGACCGTCGAACCCTGTTCCACTCCCGCGTTCCCGGTTACATCAGGGGCCACACCGGCGTCGTCGTGAACCTGCTCAATCCCTACGTCATTCCCGAGGACGAGGCATGGGGCCGCCTCGACGGCCGCCGCGAGACGCTCTACCGCATCCGCTTCCACATGGTGGACACCTGGGCCGACTACCGCGGACCCAGCGATGACACGCTCGACATCGACATCTTCGAACACATGGATTTGGCCGAATCGGCCAACTACCTCCGCCACCTGGCCTTGATGGTGAACCGGGTGGCGATGCGTTGGTCCAAAGCGGCGAACATGCCCATGCGCAGCTGGCGGCTGAGCGTGGGCTGGCCCAAGAGGATGCCGGCGAACGGTGATGCCGAGTCCATCTGGGAGTTGGTCAGGAGACGGAGCTCCTCTAATTGGTCGGGACCGAGCAGGTGGGCCTCGTCGACGACCATGACCACCCGGCGGTGTCGTTCTGACTCTTCTGCCTCCAAGAGGTCGGCCGCTTGGGCCATGAGCTCTGCTCGCTGATACCTCGGTTCAGCCCCCAGGGCCCGGACGATGGTGACGTAGAGTCCTCGGGTGCCAAAGGCCGGGTTGGCCACGTAGATGACCTGGTGGCGGGTGGCATCGAGAGCACTGACGGCCGCTCGGACCGAGACGGTCTTGCCCGCTCCGACATCACCGGTGATGACCCCGAGGGCGGACTCGACCACACAGAAGTTGATGCGGGCCACCGCTTCACCATGGGCTTGGCGGGCGAACAGGTCCTTGGCCGCGATGGACTTGCCGAACGGCGTGCGCGACAGGCCGAAGTGGCTGACCCAGCTGGCCCGGCTCACCGGTTCTCCTCCTCGAGGGGAGCGAACATGGCGAGCTGGGAGAAGTCGACCTTCTGGCCCGTCCCGGCCGCCTCCTCGTGGGCGGCCGCCACCAGCCCCAGGTAGTCGATCCCGGTCGCCTCGGGTTGTGGGCGGGCGGCCTGGGGGACCGAACGGTGGGTGTGGCGTCCGATCACGAAGGGGGTGGCCACCCCGGCCGGCCGACCTTCGAAGAACACATCCAACCGGGAGAGGTCCTCTGGGTCATAGCGAAGCTCGATCCGCCGCCCGACAAGGGAGGGGTCAACCGCGTAGTGGTTCCCCTCCAGAGGGACCGTGGCCGTCCGGGTGACCTTCCTCGTGATCGACCAACGGAACGCGTCCTGGAGCTTTCCGGGATCGGCCTGGCGGTGCGGGCCGCCCCGCTCGAAGCGGGCGATCGGGGTCTCGTTGGTCTCGGCGTGGACCCGGCGGTTGCAGACCTGTTCGGCCCAAGCGGAGAACAGGTCGTTCAGCTCCTCGATGGACTCGATGCCCCGGTGGGTGGCCTCGGCCAAGAACGCCTCTCGGATATAGCGGTTCAGCCGCTCTTGTTTCCCCCGGCCTTCAGGCGAATACGGCTTCGAATGGACCAGCCTGATGGCCAGCACCGCAGTGGTCCGGGCCAGCCAGGCGTTGGAGAACGGCGCCCCGTTGTCGGCATACAGCACATCGGGAACGCCGCGGTGAACGATGGCTCGGCGCAGCAGATCTTGGCAGGCCCGGGCGTTCTCGTGGGCGTAGAACCGGCCGTCCACCAAGAGCCGGGAGTGGTCATCGACGATCAGGAACAACTTGGCCTTCACCGATGTGGCGGTCTTCGGAAAGGGCACCAATGGACCGACCAGGACGTCGGTGATCCACCGCTCGTTGGGCCGGTCCGCCTCATAGCGCCCGAAGGCCACCGGCTCGGCGGCCAGGCTTCACAGTGGAGTCCCCGGCGACGGAGCTGGCTCCGGATGGTCCGCTCGGACACCGTGATCCCGTGGCGGTGGAACAGGATCTGGGCGATCTGGGCCGCCGAGCGGGCCGGGACCTCGAGGCGCAGTGCTGCCGCCTCGGAGAACAGCTCGGGATGGGCCCGGACCGCACCGGCGTCGGCTCGCTGCGTGGGGGTCAGGGCGGCGAGGCCTCCTTGTCGCCACTCCCGGATCCACCGGTCGATCGTTCCCCTCGAATAGCGGCGGTCGGTCCCATCGGGATGGGCGTGGGTCCTCACCGATGCCGCCCGCACCATCACTCCTCGTTCGGCCGGGCTCAACCGCTCGTTGGCCGCCCCGGCGATGACGGCCCAGCGGTGCAGGCCCACCGCCTCTGGTTGTGGTCGTTCCATGTCGTCTCTCCTCGCTCAGGTGTCCCGGTCATGGGACAGGAGGCATGAAACGCCGTTTGCCGACGATCAGGTAGGGCGAGTTCATGTTGGTGGCCACGAACGTCCCGCCGGTGACCGAAGAGACGAACCGCCAGCGGCCACAACCGAGCCATCCCGGCAGTCCCGACACCGCTCGCCAGGCCGACCGGGTGGCCGTGAGCGCATCGGCCGACACACGACCGAGCTCGCCAACGACCTCTGCACCGAGATCGATGGCGAGCGCGGCGAAGGAGATGGCGTGCTCGGCTCCACGGGCCACAAAGCGCCTGACCCATCCCCGGGCCGTGGTGTGGGGAACGTCCCGGCGACGGGCCGGCGGACGGACTCCTCCGTCTCCGCCCACCACCTCGTCGATCACGGCGCCGATGGTCTCGGCCACATCAAGTCGTCCGGCCACCACAAAGGCCGGGAGCAGGGCATGGGTCACCTTGAACGGCCCACAGCGGACCCTCGGCACCCAGATCCTCCAGTACTGCCCAGCCTCTCGAACCTGGCGTCGATAGCCGGACCACCGCGACGTCGGGACCGAACAGCTCGGACAGTCAGGACGGGGGAACTCAACCTCCCGGCCGAGCGCCACGTAGTCGTCGACGGACAGCGAACAAGGCCATACGATGGACACCGGTGGAAACACGGCCCTGGACCCCCTCCGCCGCAGTGCCAACTGGTGAGGAGGGGCTCCCTCGCGTTCAGGGACCGCTCATCTTCCTCAATGCCAGGTCAGGGTTGTCCAATCGCGTCCGCAAACACCGTGACCGAAGGACACCCCTACATGCTCAGGCAGTCATGCCGCCAACAACCCCCTCCGACTCCCTCTCGGCTGCCGGCCATTTCCCGGGGTCACCGGTTATAGGCAAGCACGCTCCCGACCCCCGCAGGGTCCGGGGCCGAGTAGGGCCTCTCCAGTTCCCTCGCCACCCTTCTGACCGTTCCACGTCCCCTACGCCGGAGGGTCCCTCGGCGTCCGCTCCAAGATCCCAGACGCCTTCCATGGCCTTCGCCAGAAACACACAGGCTCGGCTCCCTCTTTTCCCACTGACGTGGGAAGCCTTCACGACGCTGCAGACTTCGCTTCATGCTGCGGACCGGCCAGTTGCTCCACCCCGCTTCGACCCCGGCCTCTCAACCGGACCCGGAGGCTTCGCTACCGAGGACCTTGGCGTCTCCCCGGACCGGACTTCCACCGGCTGGCTGACGAGAGCTTCCGCTCGGTTATGTCATGACCACTCCTTTGCAATCAGGCGTCCCCGAGCTACTGGACGCACGTGGTTCGAGGCTTAGACGAGCGGTGGCGAGGGACCCGATGGATCGTTGCCCGATCGCTGTGGCCGGAGTCGGCGTCATGTCCCGAGCAGGCGACGGGGTGGACGACGCCAAGGCGTCGTCGGTGTTTCTCGTACGCCTCTTCTTCGCCGAACGGTGGGGGCGGATCGAAGTGCCAGTCCTGTTGGGCGTCCTTCCAGAGGATGTATCCCTCGAGGGTCTTTTGATGATGATGGAAGCTGCACAATCGGGCCAGATTGGCCAGGCAGGTAGGGCCACCCTTGCCGAAATCTTCAGTGTGGTCGATCTGTAGGAACCTCGTTGCCCCACACCCGGGCACAACACAGTGCGTATCTCGATCTTCGAGGGCGGTACGCAAGATGGCATTGATGGTCCGGGTGAAGTGATAGATCCTCGTGATCTCCTCCGCGTGGTGGAAAATCACCTTGATCCCGGCGTCAGTCATCAGGTCGGAAACCACTGGAACTGGCAACGGAGCACTGGTGGAGGCGATCTCGGAGATCTCGCCGTCTTGGACATAACCCCGACGGAGGGCGTCGTGGTCTACACGGACGTGGACGACGGTCTGAGGTGATTGGGCTGCACTTTCACCCGTCACCAATGAGACCAATGCATCTGCCATATAGGCGGAAAGGGGCTCGTGGCTTTCGGCCTTCCGGGCCGCTTCGAAAATGGTGTCCGCTTCGCTATCGAGCGCGGCAGCGACCTTCGCGCCCCGATCCGGGGTGAGCCGGGCCTTGAGGCAGAACGCGCCTTCTTCGTCTGTCCAATGACGAAGAAAGCGCCCTTTGTGGATCCGCTTATAGGTCGCCATCGGGTCCGAAGCAGCACTGCTGGCCTTGGCTCTCCGACATTCGTTTCGGAGCGTCTTGACAGGCTGGCGCCGCGCGGTATCGATGAGCTCGTTCTCTTTGGTGGGATTGAGGGTTGCCGCTCCGGCGATCTCTTTGGCTTGAAGCGAAGAGAGCGAGCCGTCGGCAAGGGCATCAGCCGTGGCCGGACAGGCGTCGAGCTGTTGGGCCAGCTCGAGGGTGCCCCGTGCGCTGCCGACGTCGGTGCCGCTGTGCTCGGCGATGAGCTCGGCAGCTGAGCGGTGTCCATTCTCGCCGCACACTCCCGAAGACTCGATCCGCTTTGCCAGGCGCAATCGGGCGACACCACCGAGCCTCTCGATGCGTACCGCATCGTCGAAGACAGCAACGGCGTCGGCTCCCGTGAGCAGGTCGGGATCGAGCTCAGCGACCAGTTCTTCGAGCAGGGAGATGGCTGAAGAGAAGCGCGACCGAAGCCCAATGTGAGAATCCGCGGGACCAGGTGTGGTCGCTCGCGTTTCCGCAGGCACCGCTTCCTCGGGTCGATCTGAGGCGGACTTCAAACTCATGCTTTTAGTGTGACAGGGGGGTATGACAGCCAATCAGACATCATGGGATCGATGAGTCCCTAGTCCCGGAGGGCGTACGAGACCCACGGCAGTCTGGGGCTCAGCAGTCTGGGGCTCAGCAGTCTGGGTCTCAGCTTGTCTGACTCTGGGTCTCAGCCGTCGAACTACTCCACAACAGCCATATAGGCCACAACAGCCATATAAGCCACATAAGCACCAACCGCCCCAGTAAGCCCCAACCGCCCCAACCGCCCCAACCGCCCCAACCGCCCTCCAACGGTTCCCCCGGGCCAACCCCGACCCGTGACGAGTCGTGGCAAGTTCGCAAGCAGTAGCGAGGACCGGTGGCCGGGCAGGCCCACCAGACTCCCTAGGAGAGACGGGTCGCTCGCGCCAGCGCTTGTCAGGCTGGCGCGGCTGTTCGCGACCTGCTGCTGGCCAAGGTCTCGAGCCGGCGCGCCGCCGCCGAAGCGCCTCCAGCGACTCGAAACGACTCCTGAATCTCCCTGGCCGCCGTCCGATATCGAGTTTCGCAGAGCACCGCTGTCAGCACGGCTCGAAGCTCTGCCGCCTTGACCCGCCCGAATCGCACCCTGAGGCCAGCACCCGCCTCGACGACTTGCTCGGCCACGATCGGTTGGTCGTCGCGGATCGGGGCGAGCACTAGTGGCAAGCCCTGGCCCAAGGACTCGCATACCGTGTTGTTCCCGCCGTGGCACACGACCGCGTCGAGATGGCCGAGCAGCTCGAGTTGGGGGACTGACTCTCGGACCAGCACATTGGATGGGGCCGATGCGAACCGGTCAGGCGGAGCCACAATGACCGCTTGCACTGGGCGCTCGACTGCCGCTTTGACCGGGCGCTCGACTGCCGCTTGCACCGGGCCTTCGCTGTTCCCCTTGCCCTCGGCCGACGGCATGGGCACGGTCAGCCCGTCGAGCGCTTCGAGGACGGCGGCAAAGAACCGGTCGCCGGCGCCGACGTTCACCGTGCCCAGCGAGACCAAGATCGATGCGGCTCCGTCACGGAGCCATTCCCACGGAAAGTCCGACGTCTGAGGGCGGCCCCCGAGCGCGGGACCGACGAAGGCGGTCGAAGCGGGGACGGCCGCCGCGGCCGCTCCCATGAGGTGCTCGGTGGTGAAGGCCAGGATCAGCTGGTCGGAGAACCGCAAATCGCCCTGTGATGCGAGCTCCTTCGGGGTCCCCATCTCCAGCTGGATGTCCACCAGCAGTTGCCGAACCCACTCCCCGACCTTGGGCAGCAGCTCGAACGGACGGGACAGCTCGGCCGGTGTGGTGGCCGACGTCGCCCACGTGATCCCGCGGCGCCGGGCGACGATGGCGCCGGCAATGGCTTGCTGGTCGGCGACCAGCACGTCGGGAGCGAACTGGTCAGCGGCGCGGTCGATGCCGGGTTCGGTCAGACGGGCCAGCGGCAAGAGGAATTCCTCCCACAAGAACTTGAATGCCGCCGGGCCCCGCATGCCCGTCGCCCGCTCGCGCACCGTGGCGACGGTCTCCCCGCCCAACTCCTCCCCGGCGGGAAAGAGCCGCGCGTCTGGGGCAAGGAGCTGCGACACGACAACCGGCGGCCCGACCCAGGCCACCTCGTGGCCGTCCGCGGTCAACGCCTCTCCCACCGCAACCGTCGGGTTGACATGTCCGCTGAGTGGCGGGACGGCGAAGAGGAACCGGGCCATCGCTACCGAGCCTCCGAGGGCTCGGCGGAACCGTCAGCAACCGACAGAACCGGCAGACTCCGGCAGAACTCGGCAGAGCCGACAGAACCGGCAGAGCCGACAGAACCGCAGAACCGGCAGAGCCGACAGAACCGGCAGACTCGACAGAACCGACTGAGCCGGCAGACTCGCCGGAGCCCGCGGGACCAGCGGGGCCGGACGGACCCGGGGGGGCAAAATCACGGTGGTCCGGTATCACCGGAGCCTGGTCGAGCCCCTTCCCCCGGGCGAAGTCGTCCATGGCCTCCTGCCAGCCGTCGGGAAGCTCGCCGCCCACCGGGGGCCACGGGGAATCCTCGGGGTACCAGGGGGGCCGGGGGGCGAGCTCTTTGAACCTCGACGGACTGTGCCTGATGATCCGCGCCGCCGAGGCAGCCGAGTGGCCGTCGAGTAGCGGCGGTACGTCGCCTGCCCGCATCCGGTCGAACCAGCGCAGCAGGAGACCACGGAGGTCAGCGGGTGCCTCCAGGACCACCAGGTGCGAGCATCCCTCATAGAGATGGAGCTCACAGCGAGGCAGGACGTAGACGAGGCGCTCGGCCCAGTCGCGTACGTCGGAGTGCTCGCCGCAGACGATCAGGACCGGGCAGTCGATCGCCGACAGCTCAGACTGGGTGAATGCGGGCGATGCCGCTAGATCCTCCACCAGCGAGGTCTTGTGCAACAGCGTGTCCGAGTTGCGCGCCAGGCGCTTCCCCTTTCGCCCACCGACGGCATCGAGCCAGTTGTGCACGTCGTCGTGGTCGAGGAACAACCCCGCGAACTCGAGCGTGCCCACCATCTGCTGGCGCCAGCCGTCCACGGCCACATGGGCCTCGACCAGGACCAGGCCGGCCACCCGTTCGGGCCGGTGCACGGCGGCGGCCACGGCCAGGACACCGCCGAAGCTGTTGCCGACCAGGTGTACGGGCCGATCGATGCCCAACTCGTCGAGAATGGCGAAGAGGTCATCGACCTGCTCCTCCACCGTGTAGCCGGTCGCCGGCTTCTCCGAGAGACCGTGCCCACGGAGGTCGTAGATGACCACCTCCGATTGCCGAGCGATCGGGTTGGCCACCGTGTAGTACCAACTCGACGAGTTGTCGACCACCAGCCCGTGCATGAAGACGACCGTCGGGTCGCCGTCGCTCAGGTGATGGACGTTGAACCGGGCCCCATTGGCCACCACGTCAACCATGTCGCCCTCCTTGAGCGCTCGTACCAAACGTTGGGGGATCTCCGACGCCGACCCGCACCGCCGGACGAGAGCGGTCGCCGATTCCCTGCGGCGCCGAACCACCGCTGCCGGCTCCCGCCGACCCCTCGTCGGCGAGCTCCTGTCCGCTCAGGAATCGCACGACTACGTCAGCCAGCTCGCTGGGCGCGTCGATGTGCAGTGCATGACCGCCCTCGAGCATTTCGACGCAACAGCGGTCCGGCGGCAGTCGACCGGCCAGATCCTCGACCTCACTCCGGAACGGCGACACCGATCCCATCACGCACAGCACCGGCATGGGCAACCCGGCAAGTGCCGCCGAGTCGAGCTGTGAGTCGCGGCGCAGGTCGCTGAGGACGGTGGTCCCACCGAGCAGGATCTGCTCACCGGTCGCCCGCCGTCGGCGCCGTCCACCATGGTCCCGCGACCGCCGCCGTTCGCGCTCCCATGCCCGCATGGATTCGATGTCGATACCGCCGGAATCGGCTCCTCTGGGACCGTCGTCGCCCACGGCCGCCTCCGACGAGGCAACACCGGTCGGCGAGGGGGTGAAGGAGTCGACCAAGGCCACGGCCGCGACCCGACCCGGGTGGTCGATGGCATGGCGCAAGGCCACCAGGCCACCGAAGCTGTGGCCGACCAGTGCACAGCGCCCGAGGGTGGCGGTCAGGGCATCGAGGTCGGCGGCCAGCTCGGTCAGGGTGTAGCCCCGGAGCGGTCGCTCGCTCAGGCCGTGGCCGCGCTGGTCGTACAGCACGACGTGATGGGATCCGGCCAGTACCGGGGCAAGGCCGAAGTACCACGAGGCCAGGCTCCCGCTCAGCATTCCGTGGATCATGACCACCGGGGGCGCCCCGCGGTCGCCCAGGCACTGCACATGGATGCGCAGCCCGTTGGCGGTCACGTACGGCATGCGACGATGAACTCCACGAGCTGCCCGACGGTCAGGAGGATGATCTGCTCGAGCTCCATGCCGGCGATCCAGTCGACGAAGTCCACCGACTCGCCATAGCGATCCCGCAACTTCTCGGCCAGGGCCACGAACTCGATGCTCTCCAGCTCGAGGTCCTCGGTGATCATCGATTCCATGGTCACGTCGATATCGGCCATGTAGTCCTCGCCGATGATCTCCCCGATCAGCTCGGTGACCGTGGCCAGGACCGACTCCTCGCTTACCTCTGTGGTCGGTGCATCAGTGGTCATGATCGTCCTTTCCGTCGTCTTGTCTGACAGCGCCCACCCGTGGGGAAGGCGTTGATCCTAAACCGGGTCCGCCGGGTCGGGACCTCCACTAAACCGGGTCCGCCGGGTCCGGACCTCCAATGGTGGCAGCGATGATGAAGTCACCATCCCTGCTCGAGGCCACCGTCCAGAGCCGACCCTCCGGGTCGCGGACTGACAGTATGAAATCGGTGCGGGCTTCGGTATCGACAGCTTCGGGGTCGGCAGCTCGGGCGTCGGCAGCTCGGGTCTCGAACAGCGACTGGACCTCGAAGGCGCGGGGGCGCCCTTTCAGGCCGGTGCCGACGGCCTTGGCCACCGCCTCCTTCGCCGTCCACGCCGATACCACCCACTGGTCTGTTCCCAGGCCCTCGGGGCGCAGCGCCTGTTCGGCCGGGGTCAGGGCAAGGTCCACAAAGTTGTCACTTCGGGGGACCTTCGGGGTCATGGGTTCGATATCGACGCCAACGGGCCCGGCATCGGTGACCACGGCGACGCCGACCCATTCGGTATGGGAGATCGACAGCGACAAGGCCGACCCGGCTAGATGGGCAGCTGCGATGTCGCTGGGGACCGAGGCCACGGGCCGGCCGTGCTCGTCGTTGGTGATCTGTACCTCCACCGGGTGCATCGGCCGAGCTCCACGCGCCCACAGCCAGCGGCGCACGGCGTCCTTGGCCGCGATACGCCCGAGCAGCCACGTCCGCTGGGCGCGCGGTGTGTGGCGCTCGTAGTCGACCCGTTCCTCCTCGCCGAGGTAGCGGCGCATCATCAGGGCGCGGCTGGCGGAGTCCGTCCAGCGCTCCCGGGTGAGCTCGACGCATGTCCCGGTGCCCGATCCGCCAGCGAGCACAACCTGGTCGGTGAGCACGTTCGACTCGGGGTAGATCAGTACCGGCCAGACAACGGCGTCGCTCTCGAAGCGGCGATCCTGCCAGCCGTCGATCCGAGCCCAGAGGCCCCCGTCGACGCACAGGTCCATGTCCGACCGGACCAGCTTGTCCGTGTACTCGGTGATCCGGACGGTGCACGACACCGGTGTGGTGAGGCCGGGCCGTGGCCCGAAGAAGCGAACCCGCTCGATAGAGGTGGGAAGGGCCAGTCGATCGATCTCGGTGCGGCGCATGGCCCAGTAGCCCATCAGCTGGCCGGCACAATCGAGGAGGGCGCCCGGCGCCGGCAGGTCGGCCAGCTGACCCCGGATGCCGTCCTCGGCGACTGCGGTGAGCTCGGTGACCCCCTGGTAGGCCGGTCCGTGGAACATCCAGCGGTCGTCGTACATGGTCCGGGCCGAGATGTCCGACTCCCGCTCCCCGGTGAGCGGCGTCCTGTCGGCATCGGGTGCGGGCGGGTAACCCTGTGCCAGCACCACCGTGGTCTTGGCATACCCGTCGATGCTCACCTGAACCCGGCGGAAATCGTCGGCCGCGACCCCCGCCGAACGTAGCGCCCCCTCACCGGAGTGGCCCCCTGGCTGTTCCGGCCGTGGCCCTACGACTGTGGCTCGCACGACGGTCTCCAGTGCCGGTGCCGCCGCCAGCCAACGAAGGGCCCGAACGTCGTCGAACCCCAACACCACCGTGCCCGGGACCAGCTCCTGGGCGGCCCTGCCCATCATCTCGAGCAGCATGGTCATGGGCACCACCGGGAAGAGGTCCTCGACCGACTTCCATCCTGCCGGCTGCCGGTAGAAGCAGTGGTCGAGCAACTCTGGATGGGCATCCACGGAGACGGTCCAGGGCGTCACCAGGGAAGCCGGGCCTTCGACTCCGGCCGAGGGCTCGGCCGCGGGCTCGCTGGGGGGATCGCTGGCTGGCGAGGAACCCACTGGGATCCGGGGGTAGTGCGTGCTCCTCCGACCGCTTTGGCTCGAGGGGTCGCCCGTGCTCATCCCACCGCGGCGGCTCGAGGGGTCGCCCGTGCTCATCCGACCGCAGAGGTTGCGAGCCCACGCCCGGCTCCCACCGGCTCGAGCGGGACCACGCCTCGATCACCTGTTGGCCGGCATCGAGCGTTGCAGCCATCGTCATTCGGTAGGCCTCCAAGACTGGATGCGAGTCGACCCCGCCGGTCGGCGGCGGCAGGGTTGCGGGGGCGGGAAGCCCGCTCCCCGGACCGGCCGATGACACCGCTGATCCGTTTGGCCCGGCACCCGGCGCGGGCGACCCGTTGGCCGCGACGGCCGGCGCTGGCGACCCGTTGGCCGCGACGGCCGGCGCTGGCGACCCGTTGGTCCCGGCACCCGGCGCGGGCGACCCGTTGGCCCCGGCACCCGGCGCGGGCGACCCGTTGGCCCCGGCACCCGGCGCGGGCGACCCGTTGGTCACACCGAGCGATACCGCGCCTGGATCCATTCGCACCAGCGGGACCCCGAGGCGGAGTGGCTGGCCCTTGGGAGGCCGGTCGGGGGCCAACGCCAACGGCTCGCCATGACCTGGTCTCCCGGCCCCATCGGAGCCGGCGCCCCGGGCGGCCAGCTCCTCGAACCGGACCGGTGCGCCCTCGCTCCACAGGCCTGCAGCAAGACGGAGCAGCTGGGCCATGCCCGGGTGCTTGGCCGACCCGGCGTTGAGCGTGCAGATCTCTCGGTCGTGGAGCGAGTCGTCCAAGAAGGCGCTCACCGAGCCGAAACCCATCTGCACGAAGACCCGGAACCCGGCCTCGTGCATGGCCTCGGCCAGCTGGCGGAAGCGGACCGGCTCCACCAGATGTCGAAGACAGAGCTGGCGGACCTCCTCGGCCGTATCCGGGTAGGGGGCCACTGCGGTGGCCGACCACAACGGGACCTCCGGAGGTTCGAAGGCGATGCGGTCGTAGGTATCGCGGAACGGCCCCAGATACGGCTCGAAGGCGGGCGAATGAAATCCCGAGCGGATGGGCAGCTCCTGACAGATGACGCCCTCCTGGCGAAGGCGCCGTGCTGCTTCGGCGCACCCGGCCGCGTCGCCGCACAGGACCGACTGGTGGTGGCAGTTGTCGTGGGACACGGTCACTGAGGGGAGGTCCCCGATCGCCGCCTCCGCCTTGGCCACGTCAGCTCCGACCATGAGGTAGGCAACATCGGGAACGCTGAGGCGGGTCGGCAACAGGCCGTTGCTCAGTTCGTCCACGATGGCCCGCGGGACCATCCCGGTGGCGATCAGGCCGCTCCACTCGCCCAGGCTGTGGCCGGCCATCGCATCGGGAACCACACCCAGGCGGCGCAGGGCTGCGTCCAGGATCCTCCCGGTCCAGAGGATGGCCCTCGACTGGCGCTCGAGCTCGGTGTCCCCGAAGGTGGGCGGCTCCGTCCAGCCGAAGTGCCGGGCCACGGCGGTGGCATCGGCGTCCTGGTTGGGCTCCACCCCGGGGAAGACGAAGGCGAGCCGACCGCCGTGCTCGAGGAGGCCGCTGGGGCTGAACCACACGTCGTTCCGGCCCCGCCAAGGCTTTCCCCCGGTGACCACCCGCCGGGCCAGATCCAGGCGGGCCGGCTTGGGATCGACCAAGGCCAGCCGGAACGGGCCGGCCGACGGTGGTGGGCACATCCGGTCATCACGCTCGAGGAGGTCGGGGGCGTCGAGCTGCGCTCGCAACCCGGCCGGGTCCTCCGCGGCCAGCAACACCACCCGACCACCGGGTGGGCCGGACGGTGCGGCCCGCCGATCCGATGCGACCTGCCGATCCGACGACCCGACCTGGCGATCCGACCTGAGCCGATCCGACCTGAGCCGCCGCTGCGGTCTCCTGGGCCCGACGGCATCGGCATGGGCCCGGAGCACGGCGTGGGTATTGATCCCCCCGAAGCCGAAGGCGTTGACCGCCGCCACTCGCAGGTTCGGATCGACGTCCCAGTCGAGCGCCGTCGGGGACGTCCGGAAGCGGGTCCCCGAGAGCCTGGGATCGGGTTCGTCGCAGTGCAGGGTCGGCGGCGCAATCCCGTGATGGAGGGCCAGCACGGCCTTGATGAGGCCGGCGGCCCCGGCGGCAGGCATGGCATGGCCGATCATCGACTTCACCGAGCCGACCACGGCACTGCCGCCGTCTGGGTAGTGGGCGGCACTGCCGCCGTCTGGGTAGTGGGCGGCACTGCCGCCGTGCACCTCATTTCCGCCGCCGGAATGCGTGCCGGGGCCGCCTCGGTGATTGCCCGCACCGTCGCCGGACGCCGGCGGGCCGAAGAACCGGGCCAGCGTCTCGAGCTCCGCGGCGTCACCCGTCGGTGTGGCCGTGCCGTGCGCCTCGACGAGCCCGCACGAATCGGGGTCCAGGCCGGACTCCGACCAGGCCCGCTCGAGGGCCAACAGCTGTCCGGCCGCGCTCGGCTTCATCAAGCTCACTTCCCGGCCGTCCGACGATACGCCCAGTCCGCACAGCACGGCGTAGATACGGTCACCATCCCGTTCGGCATCCTCGAGTCGCTTGAGGGCCACCATCCCAGCGCCCTCGCCGATGAGCAGCCCGTCGGCCCGCCGGTCGAACGGACGGATCTGCTGGGTGGGGCTCAGGGCGCGCAGCTGGGTGAAGACGCTCCACAACGTCACGTCGTGGCACAGGTGGACACCGCCGGCCAGCACCAGGTCGCAGCGGCCACTGCGGAGCTCGCGCACGCCCGCGTCGACGGCCAGCAACGAGCTGGCGCAGGCACCGTCGACGGTGTAGGCCGGACCGTGGAGGTCGAGCCGGTTGGCGATGCGCGAGGCGACCAAGTTGGGCACCAGGTCGATGGCCGACTCGGGGCGATCCGGTGCCAGCTGTCCGACGAAGGCGTTCTTCACCTCGGCCAGCCGGCGATCGTCGATCTCGGGGACCAACGATCGCACGCTCTCCACCAGCTGCTGGACTGTCCGCACCCGTTGGTCCAGGCGGGCCACACCCGGGGTCAGGTAGCCGCCTCGACCGACCACGACCCCGGTGCGCTCGGCTACCGGCGCGGCGCGGTCGCCGCCGGCATCGTCGAGGGCGGCCCGAGCCACCCGGAGCGCCAGCAACTGGTCCGGCTCCACCCCGTCGACGGCGTTGGGCATGATGCCGAACGGTTGCGGGTCGAACGTGGCCAGCTCGCCCAGGAACCCGCCCCTGCGGCAGTAGAAGCGGTCCGGGCCCGTGCTTTCCGGGTCGTAGTACACCGGGTCCCACCGGTCGGCTGGCGCATCGGTGATGGCATCGCGGCCCTCGACCAGGTTCTGCCAGAACGACGCGAGGTCGGCGGCGCCGGGGAACAACGCCGACATGCCGACAATGGCGATGCCCTGACCATCCTGAGGGGAGACGGCCACAGCCTAGGGTTCGCCGATCGACATTGACGGGGCCTCGAAGGTCGACACCCTTGCCCGGGCCAGGACGATCTCCGGTTCGGGCAACGACGTGCGCAGCTCCTCCAGCAGCCGGGCGACCCCGTCCTCGGGGTCCACCAGCCCGACGCCGCGACGGACGTACTCCCGATGGAGCTGGGGGGTGACCATGCCGCTCCCCGCCCAGGGCCCCCAGTCGACCGCCACCACGGGGCCGTACTGCTGGGAGGTCAGCGACCAGGCCAGGGCGGCCAGGGCGTCGTTGGCCGCGGCGTAGTCCACCTGTCCCTTGTTGCCGAAGGCCCCCGACACGCTGGTGAACAGGACCAGGAACGGGTAGGGCTCCCGGACGGCGCCGACCAACGTGTGTGCCGCCCCCACCTTGGTGTCGAACACACGGCGGAACGACTCGGACGTCTTGTCGGCCAGCAGCCGGTCCTCGATCACCCCGGCGCCGTGGACAATGCCGTCGAGCCGACCGTGGCGGTCGTAGACCGAGCCCACCACCCGGCTCAGGGCGGCGGCGTCCCGCACATCGACGGCGTGGTACGACACCTTGACGCCGGCGTTCTCGATGGCGGACAGGGTGGACCGGATCTCCCGGGCGGCCAAGAGTCGGGCCACCGCGGCTTCGATGACGGCGGGTGTGCGCTCGCCTCGGCCGATGAGGACCTGTCGAAGTTGGGCGGCATCATCTGCGGTGGCGAACTCCGGCTCCTCTGGGGCGTCGGGTAAGGGGGACCGCCCAACCAGCTCGAGGGAACAGCCGTAGGTGGTGGCCAGGCTGACGGCGAGCCGGGCGGTGATCCCGCGGGCCCCTCCGGTCAGGAGGACGACCGATTCGGGACCAAGCTCGATTCCTCCGGTGCTCTCGAGTCCGGTGCTCTCGAGTCCGGTGCTCTCGAGTCCGGTGCTCTCGAGTCCGGCGACCCCGGGAGCCTGGCGTTGTGCACCGTCGTGGTGACCGGCGAGGGCCTCCTCGGCCGCAACTACCGTGCAGCGCGAACCGTCCCGGTAGCCGACGACCACCGGGCCGCCCTGGGTCAGGACCTCAGCCACGATGTTGGCGGCGAGCACCACCGGGTCGTCGGAGGGATCGAGGTCGACGGCCCGCACGTGGGCATGGGGAAGCTCACGAGCCAGTGCCCGCCAGAGGCCGGCGACGCCCGCTCCCGTCGGAGCAGCACCGAAACCGCCCCCGCTTCCGTTGCCGTTGCTCCCGTTCGCCCGGGCCTGGGTGCCTAGGTCCTGCGACCCTGACTGGTCCATGCCTCGCCCATGGGTGCCGCCCAGTCCTGTGACCGCTACCAGGGTCTGTGCCCCGGCCAGGGCCACCGGATGGACGTGTTCGAAGACGTCGGCCGCAGAGTTCGAACCCGGGTGGAGGAGACCCATATGGACGATGCCGTCGGCTTCCCACGGGATCCCATCTGGCTCGACGATCCGGGTCGAGGCGCCATGGGACTCGAGCAAGGAAGCCACCAGCGGGGCAACGCCCCGACCGTCGTCGACCACGGTGATCGAGTCACCGGTCAGCGCGGGTGCGTCACGCTGCTCGACGATGGCTGGCGGAGCCGGGACGACCCGGAAGACAGCTCGAACGGCCGAATCCGGGACATCGGCTCGAGTGCTGGGCGGGTCTGCTCCAAGGACAGCTGCGACAGTCTCGCCCGCCGACGGGTCGGCTGCGCCGTCAGAAGCGGCTGCGCCGTCAGAAGCGGCTGCGCCGTCAGAAGCGGCTGCGCCGTCAGAAGCGGCTGCGCCGTCAGAAGCGGCGTCGGTGGCGTCGGTTGGATTGTCGGAGCCATCAGCGAGGTTGTCGGGCGCACGGCTCGGATCGTCCCCACCGGGCGAGATGGAGGCTGGCGATGGCGACGGACTTCCACCCCGGAGGTGGTCCTCGACCCAGGCCACGATGGCGCTGAGCGACTTCTGGGCCACCAGCTCCTCCACGATCGACTCGTCGAGCGAATCGCCTGGCCCCGTGGTCTCCGAGCCCGGCCCGCTCGGTCAGCTCGCCGAGGATCTCGAGCCGCTTGATCGAATCGATGCTGAGGTCGGCTTCGAGGTCGAGGTCGGCTCCGAGCATGTCGATCGGGTACCCGGTGCGCTCGCTGACCAGGGTGGTCAACAGCGCCATCAGGTCCGGGACCTCGGGGGCACTGGCGGGAGACGGCGGTGGGGTCTGGGCCGGGGAGGCAGTCTGGGCCGAGGAGGGAGTCTGGGCCGAGGAGGGAGCCCCCGCCTCCGTCGAGGAGGGCTGCGGCCCGGCGGCCGATGATCGGGACGAGGCGGCAGCACCCAAGTGTGACTCGACCCAGGCCACGATGGCGCTGAGCGACTTCTGGGCCACCAGCTCCTCCACGATCGACTCGTCGAGCGAATCGCCCGGTCCCGTGGCCCCTCCGAGCCCGGCCCGCTCGGTCAGCTCGCCGAGGATCTCGAGCCGCTTGATCGAATCGATGCTGAGGTCGGCTTCGAGGTCGAGGTCGGCTCCGAGCATGTCGATCGGGTACCCGGTGCGCTCGCTGACCAGGGTGGTCAACAGCGCCATCAGGTCCGGGACCTCGGGGGCACTGGCGGGAGGACGGCGGTGGGGTCTGGGCCGGGGAGGGAGTCTGGGCCGAGGAGGGCGCCCCCGTCGGTGGCGCCAGCTGGGTCGGTGGCGCCAGCTGGGTCGGTGGCGCCGCCTGGGTCATCGGTGCGCCAGACAACGGTGCATCGAGCGTCCCGGGCGCCCCGGCGTAGCCGGCCTGTGCCGGCTGAACCGATTCGACCTTCCCCCCCAGATAGGCGAGGAAGACCTGACGCTGGGCATCGACCAACTCACGCATCGAGTCCAGATAGGCCAGCATCGCCATGTCGCGTTCGCCGGAGCCAGCACCGGCCGCGGCCGCGGCCGTGCCCGAGGCCACGCCCGGCTGTCCTCCCTCGGCAACGGGCTCGGCACCGGCCGGTGACCCGATCGAAGCCGCCGGAGCCAGTCGTGCGAACTCTGGTGCAGGGAGCAAGCCTCCGGGCACGATGGCGCCCGCGGCCGTCCGCACGAGGTGCCCGTTCACCGTCCAGCCGGGGCGCTTGCCCAGAGAAGACGGATCCACCGCACGGGCCCGACCCTCGAACAGCCTGTTCGTCGTCACGGCAACGCCGGCGCAAGACAACTCGGCCAAGGCCATGAGGAACCGCCGCACCCCGTTGTCCCCGGGTGCGTCGCAAGCGACTGCGGTGTGGGGTCGGTCCTTCAAGATCTTCCCGACCAGTTGGGTGAGCACCCGGCCGCTGCCCGCTTCCACGAAGGTGCGAACGCCGGCGCTGTACATCGCCTCGATCTGCTCGCGGAACCGGACCGGGTTGGCCAGCTGGCGGGCCAGCAACGCCCGGATCTCACCGGGATCGGACGGGTAGGGCTGTGCCGTCGTGTTTGCGAAGACATCGATGGCCGGGGGGTGGACATCGACCGACGCCAACGCATGGGCAAAGGCCGGCTCTGCCCCGGCCACCACGGAGCTGTGGAACGCGCAGGCCACCGGGATCGGACGGCTGGCCACTCCCGCCACTTCGAGTGCGGCCACCGCCTCGTTCATGCCGGGCGTCGGCCCGGACAGCACGACTTGGCTCGGGCTGTTGTCGTTGGCTACCACCACCCCACGAGGGATCCCTCCGGGCAGCGCCGAGAGGACGCTGCGGACGTCCCCGGCCGCTCGGGCCACGGCCACCATGGTGCCGGGATCGTCGCCGGCTGCACCGAGCATCGCCCGCCCCCGCTCCTCGCTGAGGGCGAACAGGCCCGCTTCGGGCAATGCCCCGGCCACCGCCAGGGCCACCAACTCGCCGTAGCTGTGGCCGCCGGCAACGGCGGGTCGGATGCCACAGGCGCCGAGGAGCTCCGTCATGGCCAGGCCGGCGATGCCCAGCGCCGGTTGTGCCACCCGGGTATCGGTCAGGGCCTCGCGCTGCTGGTCACGGTCGGCATCGCTGAACGCGGCCGGCGGGTGCATGCGTTCGGCCCAGGGCGCACCAAGTCGGAGCCACCGCTGCAGGCTGGGGAAGGCCACGAACAGGTCGGCGAGCATTCCCGGCCGTTGGCTCCCCTGGCCGGGATAGAGGAACGCAACCGCGCCGCCTGTCGGCGCTGCAGGACTCGGCGCAGCGGCTGCCGGCGCAGAAGTCTCTGCAGCGCCTGCCGACGCAGGTGCCTCAGCCGATGCGAGGAACACGCCCTGGCGTGGATCGGCCTTTCCATCCCGTGCCTGTCGGAGCTTGGACGCGAGGTCGGCCAGATCGTCGGCCACCACTGCCACCTGTACGGGCGCCCCGCCGCTGGCCGGGCCGCCAAGGCCGCCGTGTCTGGCCGGGCCGTCAAGGCCGCCGTGTCCGGCCGGGCCGTCAAGGCCGCCGTGTCCGCCCAGGGCCGCCGTGTCCGCCAGGGCCGACCGTTCCGGACGCAGTACGGCCGGGGCCCCCGGCCTCCCGAGCCGAGGCCCCCCACTCGGAGACCGTGCAGGCCAGATCGCGCAGCCTCAACTGCGTAGGATCGGCGCAGGAGTCGATGAGCGCCTCGAGCCGCGTCATCTGCTCATGTGCCCCGTCCCGGTCGGCCGAGCGGAAACAGAACAGCTCGGCCGGCCACTCGTCGAGCCCATGGTCGGGTAGCTCGTCACCCTCGTACGCGGAGAGCACGGCGTGGAAGTTGGTCCCGCCGAAGCCGAACGCGCTGATGCCCGCAACCCGCTCGGCGGCAGCCCACGGTTGCGCGGTGGCGTTGAACGTGAACGGGCTCCGGGCCGCCTCGTACCCGGGGTTGGGCGTGTTGATGTTCACGGTGGGCGGACGGACACCGCGTTGCAACGAGAGCGCCGTCTTGATCAGGCCGGCCATGCCGGCCGTGCATTTGGTGTGCCCGATCTGTGACTTGACCGAGCCGAGGGCAACGCTGCCCACCGCCGACCCGGCCTCGCCGAACACGTCATTGAGGATGGAGAGCTCGGTCCTGTCCCCCACCACGGTCCCCGTGCCATGGGCCTCGACCATGCCCACCTCGGCCGGGGACACCCCTGCTCGCCGGTAGGCGCGCTCGATGGCCCGCCGCTGGCCCTCGGGCCGAGGGGCGGTGAGCCCCAAGCTGCGACCGTCGCTCGAACCGGCGATCCCGTCGATCACCGCGTAGACGCGGTCGCCATCGCGCTCGGCGTCCTCGAGCCGCTTCAGGGCAACGCAGGCCACGCCCTCACCCAGCGCGATGCCGTCGGCATCGGCGTCGAAGCTGCGGCATTGGCCGGTCGGCGACAGGGCGTGCACCCCGGCGAACAAGAGGTAGTCGTTCACCCCGTTGTGGAGGTCAGCGCCCCCGCACAGGACCATGTTGCTGGTCCCGGCCCGGAGCTCCTTGCAGGCCATGTCCACCGCGGCCAAGGAGGAGGCGCAGGCGGCGTCCACGGTGTAGTTCACCCCGCCGAGGTCCAGCCGGTTGGCGATGCGTCCAGCGATGACGTTGGTCAGCACTCCGGGGAACGAGTCCTCGGTCAGCGACGGCAGCGCTCCGTCGAGCCCCTCGGGCAAGGGGCCGGCCATCTGGGGGTACATGGCCCGGAAGCCGTAGGCCGAGGCCAGGTCGGTCCCCGCCTCGGCGCCGAAGATCACAGAAACCAGCTCCCGGTCGAACTCGCGGTCGGCATAGCCGGCATCGGCCAGGGCCCGGGCGGCTACTTCCAAGCTGAGGAGCTGGACCGGTTCGATCGACGCCAGCGAGGCCGGCGGGATCCCGTAGGCCAGGGCGTCGAACCCAACCTCGGGGAGGAAGCCTCCCCACTTGGACGGCGTGCGCCGCCCCGCGTTGCCGTTGAGTGCGTCGGGATCGAAATACGTGTCCACGTCCCAGCGCTCGGGCGGCACCTCGGTGATCGAGTTCGTGCCGGCGACCACGTTGGCCCAGTAGCGGTCGGTCCCGTCCGCGCCCGGGAAGATCGCCGCCATGCCGACGATGGCGATCCCGCTTCCCCGAGCGCCGGACCGGTCGGACCGGTCGGCCCGGTCGGCCCGAGCGCTGGGCCGGTCGGCTCGGGCTCGCCGGGCGCCCCCCGGGTCGCCGCGGGATGCAAGAGAGGAGCCGATGGTGTCAAGGAGGGCGGAGTCACCCTGGGCATGGCCCTCGGCCTCGGCCTCGAAGTCGGGATCGACGGAAGCGAGACGATCGACGGCGCCGGCCAACACCGTCGCCGCACCCTCGCTCACATCCCGGTGCAGGTCGGCCAGGGTGGTCCGGTCCGAGCGCAGGGCGGCGACCTGGCCCATCATGTACATCCCCTCCTTCCGCTGCACGTCCGCCTCGACCGTCCCCAGCTCGTCGCCGTCCCGGCGGAGCCCCTTGCTGGCGATCCGCAGGCGGCCCAGGTTGAGCAGCTCGAGCGCGGCCCACATCTCTTGTGACGAGGCACCCGACTCGGTCAGGCGCCGGCGCTCGTCGGCGAAGGTCCGCACGTACTCGGTGTCGACGCAACGGGTGGCGTGCCCGGGCGAGGTCTCGAGGAGCACTGTCCGGTCGGCTTCGAGGGCGGCGTCCTGGAACCCGGGCTGGATGGCCCCCGAGTCCACCGCCTCCGCCGTGGTCAGGTAGGCGGTGCCCATGAGCACCCCGATGGACGCCCCCCGTTCCACCAGCGGCGCCGCCATCGTTGCGACCATCGCCGCCGAGCGGGCGTCGTGGATGCCCCCGGCGAAGAGCACCCGGAGCTCCTCGGGTCGGTCGAAGGCCAGCAGCCGTTGGAGCTGGGCTTCCCACAGCGTGAAGCTGGTCCGAGGGCCGACATGGCCACCGCACTCCCGTCCCTCGAAGACGAACCGCCGGGCGCCGTCGGCCAGGAACCGGTCGAGCAATCCGGGCGAGGGCACGTGCAGGTAGACCTGTGTCCCCTTCTCCTCGAGCCGGCGCGCCTGGGACGGCCGGCCGCCGGCGATGAGCGCCACCGGTGGCGGGCTCTCGAGCAGCACGCCCATCTGCTCTTCGCGGAGCTCGGGCGGGACGAAGCCCAGGATGCCTGCGCCCCACGGCCGATCGGGGATGAGGTCGGCCGTCTCCTTCAGCACCCGCCGGACCTCGTCCGCCCGCAGGAGGGCCAGGGCCAGAAACGGCAGCCCGCCCTCCTCGGCCACGGCGGCGGCGAAGGCAGGACGGTCGCTGACCCTGGTCATCGGGCCCTGAGCGATCGGGTACCGCGTCCCCAATTCATTGGCCAGCTTCGAGCCGGGGGCCAAGGGGTCGAGGCGACGCGCCGACTCGATCGAGGTCACGACGGCCTGCTCGACGGCCTGCACCACGCCCCCGACCGTCCGGAACCGCTGGGCCAGCCCCCGGGCCAGGAAGCCGTCCTGGCCGATCGGAACCAGCTGGCTCCGCAGGTCGGTCCCCCCCAGCTGCGCCGCCACTTCGGACGGCGGCGCATCGGCGGGGAGGGACGCGGCGGGCAGGTCCGGTCGTGTGTAGAACCGGTGGCCCCCCACCACGATGGTCTCGCTGCCGTCCATGGCCGCCAGCACGGCCCGCAACTCCGAGGGGATGTGGCTCTCGGTCGTCAGGGCCACCTGCGAGTCGAGGACGACGCCGGTCGCCCCGCCGACCAGCGCGGCAGCCGCCGAGTGAAGTCCGATCCCGCCCTGTGACCAGATGGGTACATCGATGCGGTCGACCAGAGACTGCAGGAGCACGAACGCGGTCTCCTCGCCGATGGCGCCCCCCGACTCGGACCCCTTGGCCACGACGCCATGGGCGCCGGCCGCCACTGCGGCTCGAGCGGCTTCGAGCGAAGTGACTTCAGCCAGGATGCGCGGGGGGCTCCCCGGCCACGCGTGCGCGTCGGCCTCCTGTGCGCCGGGGGCGGTCAACTTGCCCGGGGTCGGTGAACTTGCCGGGGGCGGTGAACTTGCCGGGGTCGGTCAACTTGCCCGGGTCGGTCCACTCGCCCGGGTCGGTCCACGCTGCGAGCTCCATCTCTCGGGCCGATAGCACCATCTCTGGCGTTGATGGAGTGACGGCAACCTCTGGTGTTGATGGAGTGGCGGCAACGATCACGGTGTCGATCCGTGCGCGCCCTCGCTCCCCAACCAGCGCGGTGAGAAGAGACGGGTTCAACCTCATGTTGGGTCCGACGCGTACGCCGAACGTGCCGTGCCATCGAGCAAGGATGCGTTCGATGGCACGACGCGCCGCCGCGTCGTCTTCGCCCAAGTCGAGAACGCCCAACGCGCCGGCGCGGCACGCGCCGACCACGATGTCCGGGTTGGGAACACCGAAGGGCGATTCGACGATGAAAGGAACCCGAATGTGCATGACACCCCGCATACAGACACCACCATTCGTGAGTTCGACTTGCCGAGAAACGGGCCGCGATATCGAAGATCACGGTTTCCAGCTCATCCTATATAACGAATCTTTTTCATACTGAACGAACGTTTTTCGTACTGAACGCAGCACGTGTTCTACCAACACTGCAGTTAGGAAATCGTCGCTCAAGTTGTCCGTTTGGAGTTGCGCCCGACGCGATAAGTCTACGCCAATCTGCCGGTGCAATTTTCACCGGCCAGCCATCGCGACGGGAGCGCATGCGGTGCCGTGAAGGAAGGGGCAGTCGGTGCTGCGACGGGCGCTGTACCTCGCGCTGTACCTCGCGCTGTACCTCGCGCTGTGACCTCGCGCTGTACCTCGCGCTGTACCTCGCGCTGTGACTCGCGCTGTGTCCTCGCGCCGTGACCTCTCGCTGTGACCGGAGGTGTGTCCTCGCTCTGTGACTCGCGCTGTGTCCTCGCGCCGTGACCTCGCGCGGTGACCTCGCGCTGTGACCGGAGACGTGTCAACGAGGCCTTTCCGTTTGAACGCTTCAGTGATCCAACGCTTCAGCGTTTCAACGCTTCAGCGTTCCGACGCTTCAGTGATCCAACGCTTCAGCGTTCCGACCGTTCCGAACGTTCAGCCGAACAGGTGACGCCATCCGATGTCGGGCAGATCGGCCCCGGCGAGCGTCCGCTCCTCTGGATCGGCGGTGCACACTCCAATGGCGATCGGCTTCCGCAGACCTGCGTCGGCAAAGGCGCCGACGAGTCGGTCGGGATCGCCGGTGGCCACGATCAATTCGTAGTCCTCGCCGCCCCCGAGCGCCTCGTCGTCACGGGCCCCGGTGGCCACGGGCACGACATCGAGGGCAACGCCCACTCCCGAGGCATCGGCCAGGTGCCGCACATCGGCCGCCAGGCCGTCGGAGATGTCTATAGCTGCCGTGGCGCCGGCCAGCCGGCTGGTCTCTCCCTCGATCAAGCGGGCAACCGGACGTCGATGGGCCTGGAGCAATGCGGCAGTCTCGGATGCGGCTGGCTCGGCGGGTGGCTCGGATGCGGGTGGCTCGGATGCGGGTGGCTCGGATGCGGGTGGCTCGCGGTCTGGCCCGGATGCGGCAGAGCCCTCCAACAGGAGTCGCAACCCGGCGGCCGAGGCGCCGAGCGGCCCGGTCACGAACAGGCTGTCCCCCGCCCGAGCACCGGATCTCGTGAGAGCTGCCCGGGCTCGAGAGACCAGGGCCGACGCTACCGGTGACCGCAACCGACACCATGACTACAGGGGCAGTCGATAGATCGCCCCCGACCACGACGGCACCGGTGTCCGCTGCCGCCTCGGCCATACCCGAGGCCAACAATGCAAAATCCGTACCGGACGGGGCAGCGATCGATACCAAGAGGTAGTCCGGTCTGGCGCCCATGGCCGCCAGATCAGACACTGTCACCATGATGGCCTTGAACCCCAGGTCGGAGAGGCTACACAGGTCGAGGTCGACGTGGACCCCAGCGACCACCAAATCGGTGGCCAGCAGTAGCGCTGCACCTCCCGAGTCCGTGACCAGCGCAGCATCATCACCGATCCAGAGGTCACCCTTGGGCGCGTTCCTGCCGGCCACGGCTTCGAATTGCTCCTGTAAGGCGGCGATTACCTGGAATTCACCCGATATGGCGGGGCCGGAAGCGGCCGTGCCGGGCCCGGCGGCGCCTCCGCCAGAACGGACGCCCTTGCCGCCCGTTCTGGCTGGTTTTGGGTACACCACCCCTCCTGCCTAGCATCTGTCGCGCTTTCAACCGTCTACTATTGATGAACGGAACGCGACTCCTCTGCGTGTGTCGCGTGACCGCGTTGTACCTGTCGGCGTCCCGAGGAGGAATAGTCAACCCATGGCCCCCACTGAGAACAAAAAGCTCGTTGCCTGGGTTGACGAGATCGCTGCACTGACCGAACCAACCGACGTCGTGTGGTGTGACGGCACTGCCGAGGAGTACGACCGGCTTTGCCAGTTACTCGTGGATAACGGAACGTTCACCAAACTGTCCGAGGCCAAGCGGCCCAACAGCTACTGGGCCCGGTCTGATCCCGCTGATGTGGCTCGTGTCGAGGATCGGACCTTCATTTGTTCCACCCTCGAGTCCGACGCCGGCCCGACCAATAACTGGCGGGATCCCGACGAGATGCGGTCCACGCTCACCGACCTGTTCAAGGGGTCCATGAAGGGCCGCACCATGTACGTGGTCCCCTACTCCATGGGCCCGCTCAGCTCCAAGATCGCCCACATCGGTGTCGAGATCACCGATTCCGCGTACGTGGCCGTGTCCATGAGGATCATGACCAGGATGGGACGCGGTGCGCTCGAGGAGCTCGGTGCCGACGGCGACTTCGTGCCCTGTCTCCACTCCGTCGGGGCGCCGCTGGCCGAAGGGCAGGCTGATGTTCCCTGGCCCTGCGACGCCGACAACAAGTACATCGTGCACTTCCCCGAGACCCGCGAGATCTGGTCCTACGGCTCGGGCTATGGCGGCAACGCCCTCCTCGGCAAGAAGTGCTTCGCCCTCCGCATCGCTTCTGTCATGGCTCGGGACGACCATTGGTTGGCCGAGCACATGTTGATCCTCAAGCTGACATCGCCGGCCGGCGAGACCCGCTATGTCACCGGCGCCTTCCCATCCGCGTGCGGCAAGACCAACCTGGCCATGTTGATTCCCACACTTCCCGACTGGAAGGTCGAGACGATCGGGGACGATATCTGCTGGATGAAGTTCGGGCCCGACGGCCGCCTCTATGCCATCAACCCGGAAGCCGGCTTCTTCGGGGTGGCCCCCGGGACCAACTACCACACCAACCCCAACGCCATGCTCACCCTCGACGGCAATGCCATCTTCACCAATACCGCCCTGACCGACGACGGTGATGTGTGGTGGGAGGGCATGACAGACGACACTCCCTCCCACGTGACCTCGTGGAAGGGCGAGGACTGGGAACCGGGGTCGGACACGCCGGCGTCCCATCCCAATGCGCGGTTCACCGTCCCCGCCTCGCAGGACCCAGCCATCGCCCCCGAATGGCAGGACCCAGCCGGCGTGCCCATCGACGCCGTCCTGTTCGGCGGCCGGCGAGCCTCGGTGGTTCCGCTCGTCTTTCAGTCCTTTGATTGGGACCATGGCGTCTTCCTCGGCTCGATCATGGCATCGGAAACCACGGCGGCAGCCGCTGGAGCGGTGGGCAACCTTCGCCGTGACCCCTTCGCCATGCTCCCGTTCTGTGGCTACAACATGGGCGACTACTTCAAGCACTGGCTCGACATCGGCGCGTCTGCTGATCCGGAGAAGCTCCCAAAGATCTTCTACGTGAACTGGTTCCGCAAGGACGAGAACGGCAAGTGGCTGTGGCCGGGTTACGGCGAGAACTCCCGGGTGCTCGAGTGGATCTTCGAGCGGGTCGGCGGGTCGGCAGAGGCCACCGAGACACCCATCGGCTTCGTGCCCGCGCCCGGTGACATCCCCACCGACGGGCTCGCCGTATCGAAGAATGACATGGAGAAGCTCCTGGCTGTCGACGCCGACGAATGGCGCGCCGAGGTGCCGCTCATCCGCGAGCACTTCGCCAAGTTCGGGGACAAGCTGCCCACGCAACTGACCAAGGCCGTCGACCAGCTCGAGAAGCGCCTCGGCTGATTGTCCGACAATTGCCTTGGCGGGCCCCCGCCTAACTGGCGTTTGACGGGGGGAGCCTTCACTGGGCGGGTTGGCGGCTTAGGCGTTTGATCGGGAGTCATGCGCAGTTGGGCTGGCGACCCTCTGGCTCGCCTGTCGCTCCGGTCGGGTGGTCAAACCGACTCGCCTTTGACTGAGCCGCCGAAGTTCCGCCCGAAAATCCATCTAGATGCATCCAGATGTTCCCTATGTAGGCTGAGGGACTGTCACACCCCTCTGTCATGCTCTCGGTATGGCCAAGACGGACCAGCGCAGCACGAGGAGTACCGGGAGCACCGGGCCGAAGGGCAATCGGCCTGAGCGGCGGACGGCCCCTGGCACCGACGCCGTCGGATCGCCAACTGGCTCTTGCAGCACAGGCTCCCCCGACACAGCCGAATCGGTCACCGAGGCCGGCTCCCCCGACACGGCCGAGTCGGTCACCGAGGCCATCTCGTTGCTCGAGTCCTTCGTCTCGTCGTTCGAGCCGAGGCGCTACTCCGGTGAGGACGCCGCCGTGTTGATCGAGCGGTTCTCCCGGGGTGAGCACCTCTGTGCCACCGGGAAGGCCTTGGCGGCCAAGCGGGCGACCGAGGCCGACTGCCACCGCAGAGACGGCGCCCGCTCGGCGGCCGAGTGGCTGTCGAAAAAGACGGGGGAGTCCGTCGGGGCCTCGGCTGGCGCTCTGGCGCTGGCCGACCAGATGGAAGACCACCCCGTGTTGGACGACGCCCTCCGCACCGGGGAGCTGTCCACCTCGAGGGCCCGCCAGGTGGCCGGGGTGTTGAAGCTCGACCCGGACAGCTCGGAGGAGCTGGTCGAAGCGGCGAAGGACCCAACCGAGTCCCACCGCCAGCTGGCCGACCGGTGCCTGCGGGCCAAGGCCAAGGCCCGATCCACCGAGGACGCCCTGGCCGCCTACGAGCGCATCCGAGATTCCCGCTACCTGCGCCACTACACCGACTCCGACGGGGCCTTCCGCTTGGAGGGCCTCTTCACCCCCGATGCCGGGGCCAAGGTGCTCGCAGCACTCCGGCCCGCCCGCACCGCCCTCTTCGACGAGGCCCGCAGGCTGGGCATCAGGGAGCGCCCCGACGCCTACGACGCCGACGCCCTGGTCGCCCTGCTCACCGGGGAGCGCCGGCCATCGGGCCCCGGGCGTGGACAGGCCGGCTCAGGACCGGACGGCTCAGGACCGGACGGCTCAGGACCGGACGCCACCGGCACCGGTGGGCAGGCCGGCACCGACGCCACCGGCAGACCGGTGAGAAAGCCGGCACCAACTCGGACCAGACCGGCTCGGCCGGCGACCCCGACGGGGCCGACCCCCTCGGAGCTGCCATCCTCGGGGCCGACGCCCTCGGCACCGACACCGACACCGGCACGGCCGGCTCGGACGAGGAGACGAGCGGGCCACTGTCGCCCGGTCTCCCCCCACCGGCCAGCGTGCACCTCCGGGTAGACCTTGCCGCCCTCCGCCGGGGGAGCATCGAAGGCGACGAGCGCTGTGAGCTCCCCGGGGTGGGCCCCGTCCCCATCGAGACGGCCCGGTCGCTCCTCGGCGACGCCATCTTGCACCTGGTCATCACGAAGGGGACCGACATCGCCTCGATCACCTACCTGGGCCGGACCATCCGGGCCCCCCTGGAGCAGGCACTGATCGCCCGGGACGAGACCTGTGTGGTCCCGGGGTGCGACGTGCGACAGGGCCTCCAGATCGACCACCGGATCATCCCCGTGGTCGAGGGCGGCCCGACGGCCCTCTGGAACCTGGCCAGGTTGTGCGGCCGACACCACTACATGCGCCACCACAAGGGATTCCGGCTCGAGGGAGGCCCGGGGACCTGGCAGTGGCTCCCACCCGAGAAGCCACCGCCGAGGACAACCACCACGGACGACCCCGACGACCCCGACATCGACGGCGCCGACCCGTCCGACGGCGCCCGCACGTCCCCGGAACCGGACCGGCTCTTCTAGCTGGCAGAGAGCCTTTCGCTGGCAGAGAGCCGGCAAGGCCGTAGGCCGCTGCCGGGCCGGAACTCCCGCGGACCCGACTGGAGCCCGCCGCGTCCGACACGCACCTCGTTAGGTTGCGTCGTTGACGCGCACCGACCGTCGGATTTCCCATTCCTCTGCCCGGCACAATGAGCTCGAGCCGTAGTTGGCCCTCCTCGCCACCGGCTTTGTCAACATCCCCCAACCAATGCCGGGAGTCATGCGTGGTCGCGGATCGACCGGCGGCCGCTTAGGTAGAAGATCCCCGCCACTGCGGCAAAGATGGCCATGACCAGGTCTCCAGCGGGGATCGGAAGGGTCAGCACCACAGGTACGAACGCTCCCACCACCCACACCAATTGCAGCCGCGTCTCGAAACGGGCAAAGGCACGGCCCTGGTTCGACTCGGGAACGAACTGCTGAACGAGGGCATCGAACGAGGGCTTGGCTATCGCTCCGGCCATCCCGACGGCAAACGCCACCACGGTCTGAAGCAGGCGAGCCTGCTCGATTGCGCCCACCGCAGCGAACACTGCCACCAGTCCCAGCGAAGCGGCGAGGATCTGTTGCTCACTGAGGATCCGGCGGATCCGGGAGACGAGAAGGACGCCCACAAGTGCTCCGGCGGTGATGGAACCGAGCAACAGGCCGAACCACCAGGTGGCTGCCCCCTCCCGCCGAAGGCCGAAGGCAAACAGAAAGGTGAGGAAACCCACGAGTGCCTTGAGTGCCGACATCGGCATGAGGGCCAGGAGCACCTCACCGTTGGCGATCGGACGGAACGGAGCGAGGTCCTCATCGTCGTCCAGATCGTCGATGAAGGGCTGACGTCCGAGCATCGGCGCGGTCGGGTCCGACGACGCTGCTCTGACCAGATCGGCGCCGGTCGATCCAGCGGCCGAGCGTCGCTCAGGTCCGGCCGGAGCGCCCCGGATCGACCGGGAGCGACGGACGGGCAATCGCAGGCCGGCCACCGCTCCAGCCACAAACACCACCATGGCCAGCCAGATCACCCACGGGGCACCTCCCAGCTTCAACGCAGCCACGGCAGGCAGCGCGAACACGAATCCAGCCAACGACGCCAAGAGGCCCAATCGTGCGTTGAGGGAGGCGAGATCGGCCTCTTCGGGTTGTGCGGGTTTCATCGGTATCGTCGGTTGCCCTGCCTGGCGCGAGGGTGCATCAGCGATCTGGCGTGCGTCAGCGACCTGTCCTGCCTGACCTCCGTCGCCCGACACCACTACAGCCCGGGCTATGGGTTCATTCGAGATTCGAGCCCCTGCCGGCGAGGCCGGCGCCTGTCTTCGCTGCTCGGCAGACGCAATCGGGCCTGGGGGGGCACCTCTGCCGGAGGGCGCCGGCGATCCGGCGGATGCGGCCGGCGATCCGGCGGGTGCGGCCGGCCAGCCGTCGGACGCGGGAGAGCCGGCGGGTGCGGCAAAGCCGGCGAGACCTGTCGACGGCACCAACGTGCTGGAGTCGAGCATGCCTTGTGCGGCCATTTCGGGAACGAGCGCGCCCTTGGTCACCAGGTACACCTTGGACAGGACCAGCATGGCAAAGGCCTCGGGGAACAGCAGCAGCGAATGGAAGTCCCGCGCCAGGAGCGGGCAAAGCGCAGCGCGCCCCAAGGCCGACACCACCACCATGGCTCGCCGGGCTCCTCGGCTGCGGTCGATGAGCGGGCCCAGTGCTGGAGCAACCACAGCAAAGGGGGCCATGGTCAACAGCAGGTACAGCAGCACCTTGTCCTTGGCCGCCGTCGGCGAGATGGAGAAGAAGAGCGAGCCGGCCAGCGAGACGGCGAACATGGTGTCCCCCGCCGTCATCAGGACGTGGGTCAGGGCGAGACGGCCAAACGGCTTTCGCTGGTCGAACAAGTCGGCCAACGAGGAACGCACCAAACGCCGGAACTGGTCGCCTCGATCCCGAACGCTCACTGAGGGCATGGTACGCGGCCTCAGGGCACGGTACGCGGCACGGGTCTCGAGCCCTGACGCCCTCGACCCCGGCAAGTCAGGTTATGGCTCCCGCCGATCTCATCTTGGCGACCTCGTCCGAACCGATCCCCCAGTCCGTCAGCGCCTCGTCGCCGTGTTGACCAGGGTTTGGTGGTGGCCGTCGGATCGCACCCGGCGTGCCCTCGAACCGGGGGGCCGGTGCCGGCTGTACTACTCCGGCCACCTCGGTGAACGTGCCGCGGTGCTGATTGTGAGGGTGTCGGTGGGCCTCGGGAATCGAGAGAACGGGTGAGACGCATGCATCGGTACCGTCGAAGATGGCCTGCCACTCGTCGCGGGTCTTGGTCAGGAAGAGGGCGGCGAATCGCGCCTTCAACGCAGGCCATTGCGCCCGGTCGTTCTGATCGGGCAGTGCCTCGTCCTCCAGCTCCAGCAACCGAATCAGTTCGGCATAGAACTGCGCCTCGATCGCCCCCACGCTCATGAACTTTCCGTCTGAGGTCTCGTAGACCTCATAGAAATGGGCGCCGGTGTCGAGCAAGTTCGTCCCCCGCACGTCCTGCCACATCCCCATCGAGCGAAAGCCATGGATCATGGTCATCAGCGCTGCCGCTCCGTCGACCATGGCCGCATCGACGACCTGGCCCTCGCCCGTTCGTTGTGCGGCGAGGATCGCCGCCACCATGCCAAAGGCCAACAGCATGCCGCCGCCGCCGAAATCGGCGACCAGGTTGAGCGGTGGAAGGGGCGGCTGCCCGGCCCGACCGATGGGCTCGAGGGCGCCTGCAATGGAGATGTAGTCGATGTCGTGGCCTGCCGTCCTGGCCAGCGGGCCCGTCTGCCCCCATCCGGTCATCCGACCGTAGACGAGCCGCGGATTGCGCTTCATGCACACATCAGGACCCACCCCTAGACGTTCGGCCACGCCGGGGCGGAACCCCTCCGTAAGCCCGTCGGCTCTGTCGATCAAGCGAAGGGCGAGGTCGACTCCTTCCGGGTTCTTCAAGTCCACGGCCACGGACCGCCGCCCACGGTTCATCAAGTCCACGTGCGCCTGCTCCTGTGGCGGATACGTGGCCCGGTCATGCCGGTCGATCCGGATGATGTCGGCACCGGCGTCGGCCAGCATCATCCCCGCGAAAGGTGCGGGCCCGATCCCGGCGAACTCCACGATCCGCACGCCGGTGAGCGGGCCGGTCATCGACGACCTGTCCGAGCAGGCCGACGACTCGTCTCGTCCTGCGATAGGGCGGGAGTGCCGGCAGTGGGCATCCTTGATGGGCGTGGGATCCGCATGCAGGGATGCTGGTCTCCAGCGGAGTCCTGGGTCAAGTACGGCCCGAGTGGATCGGGAGCTCGATCACACTCGAGACAAGCGGGGCCGACCCAGACCTGTGGGGCCGGGGCCGCCGCGGGGGGAATCAAGGTCCGGGCCTCTGGAGCCGGGTCGGAGGGGCGAGGGGGCCGGGGCGGCGCCGGAGGGGCGGGGGCCGGGCCGGGCCGGGCCGGGATCAGGCGAGGCCGGAGGGGCAGGGAGGGGGCCGGGCGAAGCCGGAGGGGCAGGGAGGGGGCCGGGCGAAGCCGGAGGGGCAGGGAGGGGGCCGGGCGAAGCCGGAGGGGCCGCCCGGAACCAGGCGGAGCCGGAGGGGCCGATGCAACAAGACCCTGACGTACGCAAAACGGTGCCGCCCTGCACGAGGCAGAGCGACACCGTTCGACGAATGGCTGACCGCCAGAGCCCGGATCCAAGCGCCCGGGCCCTGGCGAAGCCGCTTACTGCGGCGGCCCCGAGGTCAACTGCACCGATGCTGACTGCTGGTTCCCGGATGAATCGACATACCCGATGGTGACCTTGTCACCTGGGTGATGCGAGGTGAGCAGGTTGGTAAGGGTCGTCGGGGAGTCGACGTTCTGGCCGTTGACCGACGTGATGACGTCGCCTGCAGCGAGCCCAGCCTCTTGCGCCGGCGAGCTGGTGATCACCTGGGCGATCGTCGCACCCGAGGTGGTGTTCCCGGACCCTGAGTTACCCGAACCGGGGTAACCGGAACCGGAACCGTTACCGAATCCGGAACCCCCACCCAAGCCGGAGCCTGATCCCTGGCTCGAGGAGGACTGCACCTCAACGCCGAGGAAGGCGGTCGCACCAATGTGGACGCTCGACGAAGCGTTGCCGGCCTCGATCTGCTTGGCGATGGAGTTCGCCGTGTTGATCGGAATGGCGTAGCCCTGGGCGCCCGAAGACTGATCAGGCGCCTGATAGGAGAACCCGGCCGAAGCGGCAGTGTCGATCCCGAGCACGTGGCCCGACGTGTCGACCAGCGGACCACCGGAGTCACCGGCTTGGATGTTTGCGTTCGTCTCGATCAGGCCGCTCAAGGTCTCCGAGCTCCCGTCACCGGAGTCGCTGGCAGTGATCGACTGGTTGAGAGCAGTGATTGCTCCACCGGCCGCGCTCGGGGTCCCACCGGTGCCGCCGGCATTGCCGATGGCCACCACCGCCTGCCCGACGGAAGCGTTGGACGAATCGCCGAGGGTGACGGTCTGGAGCCCTGAGGCATTGTGCAGCTGGATGACGGCCACGTCGTGCGACCGGTCATAGCCGACCACACTGGCGGTATAGGTCTTCCCATTACCCACGTCGGTGACCGAGATGCTCGTGGCCCCGTTGACCACGTGGTTGTTGGTGAGGACCTCGCCGGACGAGGTCAGCACCATGCCGGTTCCCGACGCTGAGGCACTCTGGTAGCCGAGCGTGGTGTTGATGTCGACCAGCCCAGGATTGACCCCATCGGCGATCGACGACACGTCGCTCGGGCCGCCGGCTCCGGTGGCGCCCGAACCGGACGAGCCCGAGTTGCCCGAACCGGATGAGCCCGAGTTGCCCGAACCGAACGGTGACACCCCCGAGTTCCCGGAGTTACCCGAGTTGCCCGAGTTGCCCGATGCCGCCGGGCTGGCCGTGTTCGAGGTCGGCTGCCAGGCGGCGTGGCCGATACCCACGCCTGCGGCCAGCACGAGGACGGCGATCACGCTGGCGAGGACCGCGGTCCGAACGTGATGGCGGTTGCCCTTAGGAGGCGGTCCGACCCATCCGGCCGACCCCGCTCCGCTCCATCCCTGCCCGGGGGGCGGGGGGAAGCCCGCTCCACCAGCGCCCACTCCGGCGGCGCCAGCTCCAGCAGCAGCGGCGCCGGCGGCGCTGGCGCCCGGAGGAGCAGCGAAGCCCGGTGTCGGGGCCATGGAGCGCGGTGCGTAGGGTTGGCCACCGGGGTACACGGATACGTCCTCGGCCCGGACGTCGTGCGTCCACGGCGGCGCCGGGACATGCTCCGGCACGGGTCCGGGATAGCCGACGCCATAGGGGGTGACTTCTTGCGAACCACCGGCCGGGCCGGGCGTCGCACCCGGGTCTGCTCCAACCGCCGGGAGCGCGATGGCGTGCTTGGCTGTGTCTTCAGGTGAGGACACTGGAATCGGAGCTGTTGCCCCGTACCCGTCCCCGTTGGTTGGATCTGTCCCGTCTTGACTCATCATTTCCCTCCATAGGACGAGGCCGAGCCCAGTTGTCCGTTCCTCGCACTTACAAGGAAACTCGCCCTACATAAGCTTTCGATCAACACCAGCTATGAGCTGGATTAAATTTTCCCGCCAGTTGGGTGACAAGGGGTTTTACCTGCCGCGGTGGGGTGCCTCTGGCTGGAAGGGGTGCCGCCCGTAAGGCAAATGAGCCGCCGAGGGAAGCCGAGGGGAAGGCGTGCCGCCGCAGGGCAAATGAGCCGCCGAGGGAAGCCGAGGGGAAGGCGTGCCGCCGCAGGGCAATCCGCCGCATCCTGAGATGCGTGTCGCCGTCCGGGACGGGCACTGCTCCCCTACCACGTCACTCTCGGGGTATGCCCCGGATCTGTCGGCCAGTCCTGCTGGCGCTCGACCGGCATCTGGTGCAGTCGGGCGGCGCGGCGAATGATCACCCGTTGGAGGGCGACCGGCTTGCGGATGTCGCTGAACTCGTACACACCACCGTCCCCCACCTCGATAGCCAGCCGGCCCGTCCCCACCAACTTCCGGAGCGGCGTCTGGCGGGCGTCGACCCGGTTGATGTCGGACAAGAGGATCTGGGTGCCACGGCGGTTGAACACGCCGAACCGATCGATGATCCGGACGTTGGTCACAATCAGGCTGGTCATCCGCCAACGCACGAATCGGGCCACCAACCAGGCACAGGGTATGGCGGCTGCGATGCCCTCTACCCAATGGGCGGCAACCGAGGTGTGCACGACGGCGACATCGAGCGTCACGGCGATGGCCACGACAACGAGGGTGACCGTGAGCGGCCCGATCAGGTACACCCAGTGGGGACGGATGTCCACGAGGACCCTCTCCCCCTCGTAGAGCACGCGGCGGGAGATGCCCACGATTGCTAGCCCAGCTTGCCGGCGATGGACCCTGCGGAGCGGAGAACCGAGCCGTCGGCTCCCGCGGCCGTGTAGCGGTGGGTGGGACGGCGCTGGGCCTCGGCGACCAGATCGGCCAGCAGGTCGGCGAAGGGCACGTCGGGGCTGACCCACAGGTAGCGGGCGAGCGATCCGGGGATGGTGTTGATCTCGTTGACGACGAATTCCTTGCCGTCGGAGAGGAAGTCGATGCGGGCCACCCCCCGTACGCCGGCCAGCTCGGCCACCTGGCGGGCGGCGGCACGCAAGCCGGAAGCCAACTCGTCGGACATGGCCGCGGGCAGCTCGCGCGGGGCCCCGGCCATGCCCTCGCCAGCCACGTACTTGTCCCGGTAATTGAGGATCTCGGCCGCGTCGGAGATGCGGATGGGCCGCTCGACGGCGGACAGCCGCAACTCGGGCCAGCTGCGCACCGCCAGCTGGAGGTCCCAGAGGTCCGGACGGAACGGCTCCACCACAGCGCCGTCGTGGAAGTGGGGGTTCGCCCCCAGGCGGGCCTGGGCCGTGGCGTAGTCCTCGACCACCTCGATCCCGATGGACGACCCCCCGAACCGCGGCTTGAGAATGTAGGGACCGTCGAAGGGGGCCGGGCCGGCACCTTGAAGCTGCGCCCGTGGAAGCGCCGGCAAGCCGGCTGCACCCATCATGGCCCCGAAGGCCAGCTTGTCCATGCCCAATGCGGCACCGGCCACCGTAGGCCCGGTGTAAGCGATGCCAGCCAGATCGAGCGCGGCCTGGAGGGACCCGTCCTCGCCCGGGCCGCCGTGACAGCAGACGACGGCCACGTCCAGGGGCACGGGACGGGGCCGTCCCAACCGGCCCCCGGTCCCCATGAACCCACCGCCCGGGGCGGCGACGAGCTGGACTGGCGCCGCCCCCCGAGGCACCCCCTCGACAAACGCCTCCGCCTCGAGCGAGACATCGACCTCGAACCACTCCCCTGTCTTCGACCAGTACAGGGCGCGCACCGTCCCCGCTCCGGACTTCTGGAGCTCGCGGGCAGCCTGGAGCCCGGTCAGCACGCTCACATCGTGCTCGGGCGACGGACCTCCGAGGATGACGGCGACATCGGGCACGGGCGGTTCTCTCCTCGGTTCAGGCGGTCTGACCAGCGTCTTCGGCCGGTCGGCACGGAACGGCCCACGACATGGCTGTCGGGTCCGCCCGGACGCTCAAGGGTAGTGGTCCGGGAGGTCGTTCTCGTACAGCACGACGTCGCCAGGACCGAGGGTGGCACGCACCCAGGCGACAGCTTCCTCGCGGTCGGCCACCAGGTGGAGGCGTGCGGCTTCGGGGAGGGAGGAACCGGCGACCAGGGCACGGCGATTGGTGCGGCCCACCACCACTAAGTCGGTGGCCGCCAGCGCCGCAGCCGCAGCGAATGCCCGGTTCTCCTCGGCTTGACGCCGCCCCAGCTCGACCATGCCCGGCGTCACCACGACCAGGCGTTGGGATGCAGGGGCCGGCGGGTGCCGCTCCTCGCCCGGCTCGGGTGCCTGGGCCGGCGGGTGCCGCTCCTCGCCCGGCTCGGCCGCCTTGGCGGCCAGGTCCCGCCGCCGGCGCGCTCCGGCTGCTTGAGATGCCTGGACCGGCGGCTCACCCACGCCCGCCGGCGGAGCCGTCCGGGCGACCAGGGCAGCCAATGCCTCCCGGGCTCCCGAGGGATTCGAGTTGTAGGTGTCGTCGAGGATGGTGAGGCCGGACGCGGAGTGCCCGGCCTCGAGCCGGTGGCCGACCGCGGGGAGATCGGACAGCCGGGCGGCGATGGTGGCGATCCGCCAGGCCGAGGGCCCGGGCGGCGCCGACGGCACAGGCCAGATTGCCCGGCTGCACACCCGCAGGCACCACGAGGTCCTCGGCCACCACGGTGGCATCCCCGATCCTCACCCTCATCCTGCCGGTGCCGTCCCGGACCACGCTGACATCGGCTTCTCCGTCGGCCTCCGCGTCGGACGCGGAGCAACGAACCACCAGTTTCCCCTGGTCGGCCAAGCGGTCGGCCAGCGCGGCCAGCCGCGGGTCGTCGACGTTGAGCACGACGGTCGAGGCGGCCACGGTGATCTCCGCCTTGGCCTCGACGATCCGGTCCTCGGAGCCGAACCGCTCGAGATGCACGGGTCCAATGGCCGTGATCACCGCGATCTCCGGAGGGCACCACCGGCACAGGTCGGCGATCTCTCCGGGCCCGTAGGTCCCCATCTCGGCCACGAACACCTGGGTACCGTCGGCAAGGTGCTCGTTGACGGCGCGGGCCAACCCGGCCCGGTTGTTGAAGCTGGCCGGACTGGCCACCACCGAGCGCTCGGACGCGACCAGATGGGTGAGGTGGTTCTTCGTCGACGTCTTGCCGAACGAACCGGTGATCGCCACGACGGTGGGCGCCACCTGGGCCAGCCTGGTCGAAGCCTGGTGCACGAAGCGGGAGGCGGCCCGAGATTCGAATGGACCGGTGAGGGCGCAGGCGGCATCGACCAGGAGCGGCACGACCAGGGCACCGAGGACGGCCAGCGGCGAGGCCAGGCCGGTGACGATGCCCACGGCCACGAGCACCAGCTGGGTCACCAGCCACACCGCGGCCAGGGTCCGGAGGCGGCGGGTCCAGGCCAGCGGCGAGGACCGGCCCCGCACGCCCAGCCCGACCGGGCCGGTGGCCACGGCGGCGGCGGTGGCCAGGCCGGCAAGGGTCCACCACAGTGAGGCCACCGCTCCGGCCAGCGCCACCGCGCCCAGGGCGGTGTTGAGTGGCGTCACCGTCCACCAACGGGCGGCGAACCGCGTGCTGGAGCCGGTCAGGTAGTGCTCGCGTTGGGCGACCCGGAGCCAACGCAGCCCCGACGGGGCGAGAGCGAGGATGCAAGCGGCGACGACGATCCAGCCGAAGGTGCCGTGGTAGCCGGCGAAATCAGCCCCGGTCATGCCCAAGCCGGCATTCACGCCGGCAGGCCGCTGAGGACGGCGGCGCGCAGGTCGGTGGGGATCTCGGTCGGGGTGAGATGCCCGGCCCCCGGGCGCACGATCAGCTCCGACGACCGCAACAGCCCGGCGGCCCGCTCGGCCACCTCGACCGGGACCTCGGTGTCGTCGCCTCCCCACAGCAAGGTGACCGGGAGGTCCAGCTGCTCGAGCAGCGGCCCGTACTGTTCGGACAGCAACCGGACGAAGACCGCTCGCATCACGCCCTGGGCCGCCCGGTAGTCCGGCGAACCGTGCTTGTTCCGCAGGGCCTCCATCCGTTGGTCGCTGACCAGGCCCAGGCGATGGAGGCGTCGCCCCACCCGGAAGGCCAGCTTCGGGCGTCGCCGGCGCCCCTCACGGTCGAGCAGGGGCACCCCGGTCAACACCAGCCGATCGACCCGGCCGGGCAGGAGGCCGGGGAGGTGTAGGGCCACGCGCCCGCCGAAGCTGTGGCCCACGACGGTGACCCCTTCGGCCAGGTCGTCGAACAGGGTCACCAGTTGTTCCGCGTATTGGAGGCTGCCCCAAGCGTCCGGCGGCGGAGGGGTCGCCCCGAACCCGGGAAGGTCGACGGCCATGGCCGCGTGGTTGCCTTCGAAACCCGGGACGGCGAACACGGGGTCGAAGTCGAGGTGGTTGCGCCTCCAGCCGTGGAGTGCAAGCACGGAGGGCGCTCCTGACCCCCAGGTCCGCCCGAACAGGTGACCGTCGGCGAATGACTTCAGCACCGGCATACCCTAGCGATAGCCTCGCTCGACGTGGAGCACTTCGAGCGCTGTTCAGGTCCAAAGCACCAGCTCCAGATGCTGGGTGGTCGGGTGTCGGGTGTCCCGTCCAATGGGGCGAGAGCCCTGGCGGCCGGGGCCCCGGGTGTCGGGCCTCGGGCCCCCGGCCAGTGGGGCGACGGGCCTGGTGGCCTGCGCCTCGGGGCCAGTGGGGCGACGGGCCTGGTGGCCTGCCTCCGGGGCCAGTGGAGGGCGATTCGGGCCAGCAGAAGGCGATTCGGGCCAGTGGAGGGCGCGGAAGCGGTGGGCCAGGCGCCCTGGGCTCGGTGAGCGGTAATGAACCTCGACCGCGCCCTCGAGTCCCTGACCGAATCGCAGCGCGCCGCGGTCTACGAGCCAGCTCAAGGGGTATGCGTACTGGCCGGAGCCGGGTCGGGCAAGACCAGGGTGCTCACCTTGCGGGTGGCACGCCGGATCCGAGACGGCGAGGCCGACGCTGACCACTCTGTTGTGTGCACCTTCACCCGGAAAGCCGCAGCGGACCTCCGGGTCAGGCTGCGGGCATTCGGCGTTCCCACCGTTACCCCTGGCCAGGCTTCACGGACTGCCCCGGCCGGGCTACACGGACTGCCCCCGGCCAGGCTTCACGGACGACGAAGACAGCCCAAGGCTGGTCGACACCGGTCCAGGTAGGCGGGGCGGCGTCGATCGACGACGGGGTTGACCTCGAGACGGGCTTGGGCCTCGATACGGGCTTGGGCTCGACTGCCCGTCGGTCGGCCGGGTCCGGGGTTCGGGCGGGGACGCTTCATCAACTGGCTCTGACCCTCTTGCGCCGTTGGGCGGCAGACGCCGGCGAGCGTCCCCCTCAACTGGCCCCGAACAGGTACCGGCTGCTCAACACCCTCGTGGGCGACCAGGCCCTGGCCTCGATGGTCGACAGTGAGATCACCTGGGCCAAGGCGCGTTGCCTCTCGCCCGACCAGTACGCGGTGCGTGCCATCGGAACCGGCCGGTCACCGGGCGGCACTGCCGGTGGCTCGAGTGTGTCAATGGCCGGGCTCATGGGACGGCTGAACGGGTCAGGGCGAGACTTCGCCGGGGGGACCGGCGGATCGATTGGTCCAAGCGATCCCGATGGTTCGGGGGCGTCGGTCGAGCGATTGGAGTCGGTCGAGGCCATCGAGTCGGTCGGTGGCGTTGAGTCGGTCGGTGGCGTTGAGTCGCGTCGGTGGCGTCGGAGTCGGTCGGTGGCGTCGAGTCCGTCGGTGGCGTTGAGTCGGTCGAGGCCGTCGAGGTCATGGCCGGGCACTACCGGGCCTACGAGGAGACCCTGCGGCGACGCGGCCTCATCGACCTCGACGACGTCCTGCTCCGGGCCCACGACCTGATCCAACAGGATCCCCGCTTCGCCGACGCAGTCAGATGGCGATACCGGCATCTCTCTGTCGATGAGTTCCAGGACGTGAACCCGGCCCAGTACCGGCTGGTTCGCACCATCTTGGGCGACAAGACCGACCTCTTCGTGGTCGGCGATCCCAACCAAGCCATCTACGGCTGGAACGGCGCCGACCCCACTCTCATCCTCAGGCTGCCACAACTGATCCCGAACATCGTCGTACACCATCTCGACGAGAACCACCGATCGAGCCCACAGGTCGTGGGTGCTGCGGTCGCCGCCTTGGGCGCTACGGCCAGCGGCACACCGCGGTCCACGCGGCCCGACGGCCCCGTGCCCGTCGTCCGGGCATTCGGGGACGAGACAGCCGAGGCCCAGGGAGTGGTCGACGCGCTCCAAGCCTGGTCAGCAAGCGGCCGGCCGTGGTCCGACCAGGCTGTGCTGGCTCGGACCAACGACCAGCTCGCGGTGGTGGCCACCGCACTGCGACAGGCACGCATCCCCTTTCGCCTGGCTCGCGGCCCCGAGGCAGAGGTGCCGGTACCGGTACCGGTACCGGCACCGGGGCAGTCCGTCGGGCCGGCGACCGGTCAGGCTGCCGAGCAGGCATCACGTGAGGCGGCGGGGCATACCACCCGATCGGGACGCGACCGTACGCACGAGAGTGAGGCGGTCGAGCTGGCGACGTTCCATCGAGCCAAGGGTCTGGAATGGACATCGGTATGTGTGATCGGGCTCGAGGACGGGCTGGTGCCCATCTCCCACGCCGCCACCACCGAGGCGTGGAATGAGGAACGACGTCTCCTCTACGTCGCTCTGACCCGAGCCTCGTCCGAGCTCTGCTGTACCTGGGCCCAGAGCCGGCGGAGCAGCACTAGTGGGCGGCGCTCGAACCGGGAGCCGTCCATCTGGGTCGGAGCCATCACCAGGGCCTGCGGGTCGATGGAGAGCCAACCGGCCCGGATGGACGCCAGCAAGCGCATCGCCCAGCTGCGGGCGGGCCTCGGTACGTAACTCTTCGGTCGACCCTCTGGGGTCGATCAAGGCCGCCGCTCTTCGGCAGACCCTCTGGGGTCGATCAAGGCCGGCGCTCTTCGGCAGACCAAGGTAGACCGCCTTCCCAGCTGCGCTCGGCACGAGAAACTGGCAGCATGGATTCGGCAGGGGGAAACGGAGTCGCTTCCTGCAGCTTTCGGTTCCGCCTTGCGAGCATTGCCGTTTTGGGTATTTCGCGAGAGGAGGCCCGAGAATGGGCACGATCACCACTACCGACGGTACGCAGATCTTCTTCAAGGACTGGGGGTCGGGCCAAGCGGTCGTGTTCAGTCACGGCTGGCCGCTTTCGGCTGACGATTGGGACACCCAGATGCTCTTCTTTCTTCACCATGGCTACCGGGTCGTCGCCCACGACCGACGTGGCCACGGCCGGTCCACGCAGACGAGCGATGGTCATGACATGGACCACTACGCGGATGACCTGGCTGCGCTGACCGCGCATCTCGATCTCCACGACGCCGTCCATGTCGGCCACTCGACCGGTGGAGGCGAGGTCACCCACTACATCGCCCGGCACGGCGAGAGCCGCGTGGCGAAGGCCGTGCTCATCAGTGCAGTACCGCCGCTGATGGTGCAAACCGACGCCAACCCTGGCGGCCTACCGAAGAGCGTGTTCGACGATCTGCAGGCCCAGTTGGCCGCGAACCGGTCGGAGTTCTACCGGGCCCTGCCGACAGGGCCCTTCTACGGCTTCAACCGCCCTGGCATCGAACCCTCGGAGGCGATCATCGAGAACTGGTGGCGGCAGGGGATGATGGGGGGAGCAAAGGCGCAATACGACGGCATCGTTGCTTTCTCTCAGACCGACTTCACCGAGGACCTCACGAAGATATCCGTGCCCGTATTGGTGATGCACGGAGACGACGACCAGATCGTCCCTTACGCCGACGCCGGCCCTCTGTCCGCGCGGCTCGTGCAGAACGGGACGCTGAAGACCTACACCGGGTTCCCGCACGGGATGCCGACCACCCAGGCCGACACCATCAACGCCGATCTGCTGGCGTTCATCCAGTCCTGACGGGCGCCGGCGGGCGGGACCTCACTCGATCGACACGTCCACCAGCACCGGCGCGTGGTCGGAGGGTTTGTCCCCCTTCCGGGCGTTTCGGTCGATGAGCGCAAAGTTGGCCCGCTCGGCCAGGACCTTGGTCACCAGCACCAGGTCGATACGCATCCCCTGGCGCTTGTGGAACGAGCCGGCCCGGTAGTCCCACCAGGTGAAAAGTCCGTCTTGGTCGTAGAGCTGACGGAAGACGTCAACCAGGCCCCACGACTGCAGTTCGGCCAGGGCGGCGCGCTCTGGCTCGCTGACGTGGGTGGCACCCACGAACTTCGTCGGGTCCCAGACATCACGGTCCTCAGGAGCGACATTGAAGTCGCCGCACACTGTGACTGGCATAGCCGGATCACAGGTCTCCTCGAGGAGGCGCCGCAATCGAGCGAACCACTCGAGCTTGGCCGGATAGTGCTCGCTGTCGAGACTCCGTCCGTTGGGGACATAGACGGAGTGGACCCGCACTCCCCCACACGTCGCGGCAATGAGCCGGGTCCCCTGGGAGTCGGTCTCGTCGTTGAAGCCCACGGACACATCCTCGATGCCCAGCTTGGAGGCGATGCCGACGCCGTTCCAGCGGCCGTCGCCGTGGTGGGCCGTCTCGTACCCGAGAGTAGCGAAGGCGCCGTGGGGGAAGGCGGCGTCGGCCTGCTTGGTTTCTTGCATGCACAGGATGTCGGGCTGGGCGTACCCAATCCACTCCTCGACCCGGCCGAGGCGTGCTCCCAACGAGTTCACGTTCCACGTGGCGATGCGCATGTCGTAGTGAATCCTTTCCCCTGCTCAGGAACGCTGTCCGGGGCGCTCTGCTGTCTGCTCCGCGTCGACCAGCACGAATAGCAGCTCTGCCTCGCAGGCCAGTTCGCCACCCACCGTGGCCCGGCCCGAGCCCTTGCCTGCCCGCGCTGACATGCGCCCGAGGAACACCTCGAGGTCGAGCAGGTCACCGGGAACGACCTGCCGGCGAAAGCGCGCCCGCTCGATGCCACCGAACAGGGGGAGTTTCCCGGCGAATCGCTCGTCAGCCAGTACCGCCACCCCGCCCAACTGGGCCAGTGCCTCGACCATCAACACCCCTGGAAGCGTCGGCCGACCAGGGAAATGGCCGGCAAAGAATGCCTCGTCGCCGGTGAGTTGCCACGATCCCCGGGCTGACTGGCCGGGCTCGACCGCGTCGAGCTGGGTCACGAACAAGAACGGGTCCCGGTGGGCAATGAAGTCCTCGGCGCGCACGAGAAGCGACACTACAGGTCGCCGGCTGCTCCCACGCCAACCGTCAGAAGACCGGATCCGTGGCCTGCGTCACCTCGGACAGAGGCACGACTTCGGTCTCACGATGCGGTCTCAAGATGCGTTTCACGATGCGGTCTCACGATGCGGTCTCACGATGCGTTCACATGCGTCTAAAGATGCACGGCCAATCCAACCGGACGATCGACTTTCGAAGCTCACTCTCAGCTCAGGTGTCGGGGGCGAACTCGGGAAGCGCCACTTCGGCGCGCCGACGCGGTGCATCCAGGGATACCAGGACGAAGTCTCGGGTCTCACCCTTGGAGAGCACGTCTCTGGCCTTGTTCGGAGCCGGATTGCCCAGTCGGGACAACGGGATATGAGCCTTCATCCCGTCGATGTCGATGTGGGCGCCGTGTGAGGTGAACGACGAGACCGTGCCCTTGAACATGCTTCCGATCGGATGGTTGGCTACGAACGTCAGGAACGTCATCGGCTCATTGAGGGCCGGGCCGGGAGCTTCCCCTGGCACACCCGACTGGGCCATCTCGGCCCGAGCCGCCGTCTTCTTGGCCCGACGCCCCGGTCGTTCCCCAGCCCCGCCCATCTGCTCGCCAGCATCGCGAATCGCGCCGCGCGAGACCTTGGAGACGCCTCCCACCTTGGCGGCAGATGATTTTGCCGTGGCCGCCCCCGTGGTCGGACCCTTGGCCGCCCCCTTGGCCGGCCCCTTTGGCCGCCCCCTTGGCCGCCCCTTTGGCCGCCGCCTTGGCCGCCCCCTTGGCCGCACCTTTGGCCGTTGCCGCCCCCTTGGCTTTGGCTAACCCCTTGGCTTTGGCTAACCCCTTGGCCGGAGCCGCTGACTTGGCCGCAACCGCTGACGTGGCCGTCCCTTTGGCCGCCTTTGTCGCGCCCTTGCCGGCACCGGCCTTCCCAACAGTGACCGCTTTCTTGGCCCTCCCGGCGGCTTTTATGACCCCTTTCCTGCTCCCGTCGATTGAGTCGACCGATGCGTCTGAGTCGTCCGATGCGTCATTCCCCGCTACGTCGTCGGTCGTCGACCGTCGGCTACCCGACTTCTTCGTGGCCGCGCCGACCTTGGTCGAGGCACCCGTGACGTCACCCGCCGTGCCCGCCGGGGCCTTGGCCGCCCCGGCCTTTGTCGCACCGGCACCAGCCTTGGTCGCACCGCCAGCCCCGGCCGCGGCCCGCCCCGATCGGCCTGAAGGGCTCGCCGTCCCCTCGCCGTCTGCGGCGGCAGCCTTCTTGGCCCGGCTGGTCGTGGCCCGGCTCACCGCGCCCCGGACCGGCGTGCGAGGGGTGAAGATCCAGCCCACGCCTGGAATGGGCTTGCCGCCGATCAGGCGCCCGGGCTCGAACAACCACGGGCGCTCAACATGGAACTCCTGGAACGAGTCGTTGGACAGGACCAGCGCGCCTGCTTTTTCGGCAATGCGCAAGATGAACGCATCGCCCCGACCGATCGCTCCGGCTGGAGGCGTCACCAGCTCGCCATGGGCCAGTGCGTCCTCGAAGGTTGCCCGCTCGGATTCGTCGATCCGGTGGCCGAACGTGGCGTCAACCACCACGATCACGTCGGCGTTTCGGAAACCGGGGAACTCCTCGAGAAAGGCCGAGATGGCCTCCTCGAGCTGGGCCAGGCTGGGCATGGAGCGGCCCTCGGTGGCGAGATTGGATCCGTCGACGACGATTCGTCGGTTCGGGGCTGGGTCGTTGGGCATGATCGGCCCTAGTCAAGCACCTGGGATCAGGCTCGACGGCGATCCGTGGCCACTCTCGGCGCCCCTCCGGCCGCTGTGCTCCATGCCCGGGCAGCCGCCGACCGACCCCCTGGCAACGACCCTCCGTTCCTCAGCCGATGGCGCGGGTGAGGAGATCTTCCTGTTCCAGGTGGTGCAGGGCCGCACTCCCCGATGCCGGGCTGGCCGACTCGGCCCGACTCACGTGGCGGAGGGCGTGGCTCTCCCGGAGCAGGGCGTGGAGGCGCATGTGGACGAATCCCCAGGCGCCCATGTTCTCGGGCTCCTCCTGCAACCAGACCACCTCCCGGGCGTTCGAGTAGCGGTCCAAGAGGTCGGTGATCTGGTCGGCGGGCCACGGGTAGAGCTGCTCCACCCGGGCGACGGCCACCGAGGCCCCGGCCTCCCCGAGCTCGTTCCGCCGGGCCAGCGCGTCGTAGGCCACCTTGCCCGTGCAGAGCACGACCCGCTCCACCCGCTCGGGGTCGAATCCCTCCTGGGCAGCGGCCGGGTCGTCGAGGACCTCGGCGAAGGAGCCGGTGGTGAAGTCCTGGATGGGCGACCGGGCGGCGCGGGCCCGGAGGAGGGACTTGGGCGTGAACACCACCAAAGGCTTGCGAACCGGGGTCCTGACCTGGGCCCGGAGCAGGTGGAAGTACTGGGCCGCCGTGGTCGGTTCGGTTACCCGGAGGTTGCCGCGGGCACACAAGGTGAGGAAGCGCTCGATCCGGGCCGAGGAGTGCTCGGGACCCTGGCCCTCGTACCCGTGGGGCAGGAGGAGGACCAACCCGGAGTGCTGGCCCCACTTGTCCTCGGCGGCGACGAGAAAGTTGTCGACGATGATCTCGGCGCCGTTCCAGAAGTCGCCGAATTGGGCTTCCCAGGCCACCAGGTCGTCCTGGGCCTCGACCGAGTATCCGTACTCGAAGCCGACTGCGGCGTACTCGGACAGCAGCGAGTCCCGGATGGTCAACCGACCGCTCCGACCGCCGTTACCCAACCGACCGCCCTGACCGCTCTGACCGCTCTGACCGCTCCGACCGCCGTTACCCAACCGACCGCTCTGACCGCTCTGACTGCCCTGACCACCCTGACCGCCTTGACCCCGGCCGAGCTCGGCCAGCGGCACCCATTCGGCCCCGGTGGCGTGGTCGACCAGCACGGCGTGGCGCTGCGAGAAGGTACCGCGCCGGGTGTCCTGACCGGTCAGACGGACGTTGGTCCCCTCGAGGAGGAGGGAGCCGAGGGCGAGGGACTCGCCCAGGGCCCAGTCGATCTCGCCGTCGGCGACGACCTTGTCCCGCTGCTCGAACTGGCGGGCCAGCTTGGGGTGGATGACGAATCCCTCGGGCACGGAGCGTACGGCCTGGGCCAGTTCCATGACCACGGGCGTCTCGATACCGGTCTCCACCGAGGGGATCTGGATGTCCGGCTGGATGAACGTGGGCAGCCTCGGCTGCTCTTCCGTCCCCGTCTCGGCCGCCGCCCGCGTCTCGTCCAGCGCGGCCTGCAAGCGGGCCGAGAAGTCGTCGAGGGCATGCTCCGCCTCGTCCAGGGTGATATCGCCGCGACGGACCAGCGATTCGGTGTAGAGCTTGCGGACGGAGCGCTTTGCCTCGATCAGGGCGTACATCAGCGGCTGGGTGTAGCTCGGGTCGTCACCCTCGTTGTGGCCGTGGCGCCGATAGCAGACCATGTCGATGACCACGTCCTTGTGGAAGGCCTGACGGAAGCCGAAGGCCAGCCGGGCCGCCCGCACGCAGGCTTCGGGGTCGTCGCCGTTCACATGGAAGATCGGGGCCTGGACCATCTTGGCCACGTCGGTCGGGTACACCGAGCTGCGGGCCGCTTCGGGGGCGGTGGTGAAGCCCAGCTGGTTGTTGATGACGATGTGCACGGTCCCGCCGGTGCGGTAGCCGGCCAGCTGGGACAGGTTGAGGGTCTCGGCCACCACGCCTTGGCCGGCGAACGCGGCATCCCCGTGCAACAGGATGGGCAGCACCGGGAACGGCGAGCGGGGGCGGTCGCCCCCCGTGTTGTCCAGGGCATCGTGCTTGGTGTTCAGCGCGTCCGTGCTGGTTGTTCAGCGCGCCCCGCTGGTTGTCCAGCACGTCCGGCTCGTGGTTCAGCGCGACCGGCTCGTGGTTGCGTCCATCCTGCTGGTTGTTCAGCGCGTCCTGCTTGGCCCGGGCCATGCCCACCACGACCGGGTCGACCGCCTCCAGATGGGAGGGGTTGGACGACATGGAGACGGGGATGGTGCCTCCCGAGCGTGCCGTGAAGGTGCCCGACGCCCCCTTGTGGTACTTCACGTCGCCCGAGCCCTGGACTGAGTCGGGGTCCAGGTTTCCCTCGAACTCCTCGAAGATCTCTTGGTAGGACTTGCCCACGATATTGGCCAGCACGTTCAGCCGGCCGCGATGGGCCATGCCCATGACCGACTCGGCCAGGCCCTCGGTCACGGCCTCCTCCAGGATGGTGTCGAGCAGCACGATGGCCGACTCGGCGCCCTCGAGCCCGAAGCGCTTCTGGCCCACGTAGCGGGAGTGGAGGAAGCGCTCGAAGACCTCGGCTGCGTTCAGCCGGTCCAGGATGTGACGCTGCTCGTCGGGGGACAAGGTGGCGGGGACGCCTTCCACGTGCTGCTGGATCCAGCGCTTCTGCTCGAGGTCCTGGATATGCATGTACTCGATCCCGAGCGTGCGGCAGTAGGCGTCGCGCAGCGTGTGCAGGATCTCGTCGAGGGTGGCTACCGACTTGCCGGCCAGTCCGTCGGTGACGTACTCGCGGGGCAGGTCCCAGATGGTCAGCCCGTAGTTGAGCGGATCGAGCTCGCGGTGGAGCTCGGGCTTCTCGGCGTCGAGCGGGTCGAGGTGGGCGATGAGGTGGCCCCGCACCCGGTACATGTTGATGAGGGTCTGGACGTGGACCTGCTTGACCAGCCGGTCGTGACTGCCCTCCGTCCCGTCGATGTGGTTGGAGTCCCGATGCCAGCGGACGGGCTCGTAGGGGACCTCGAGAGCGGCGAAGACGTCGTCGTAGAAGTCGTGCTGGCCGAGCAGGCACTCGGCCACATAGGCCAGGAACAGGCCGGACTCGGCCCCCTGGATGATCCGGTGGTCGTAGGTGGACGTGAGGGTGACCGTCTTCCCGACGCCCAGGTCGGCCAGAGCACGCGGGTCGGCCGCCTCGAAGCCGGGCGGGACCCCGAGGGCGCCCACGCCGACGATCACGCCCTGGCCGGGCATGAGCCGGGGCACCGACTGCACGGTCCCGAGAGTGCCGGGATTGGTCAGGGTGACGGTCGTCCCGGCGAAGTCGTCCGGGGCGATCTTGTTGGTGTGGACCTTGCGCACCAGGTCCTCGTAAGCACCGACGAACCCCCGGAAGTCGAGGGTGTCGGCGTCGCGGATGCAAGGGACGAGGAGGGTCCGCCCGTCCCGCTTCTCCACGTCCACGGCCAGCCCGAGGCCGACCCGGCTGTGGCGGACCACACCGGGGGTGCCCTTCCCGTCGGCGTCGGCCACGAACGCCGCGTTCATCTGGGGCACGGCCTGGAGCCCCTTGACCACGGCATAGCCGATCAGGTGGGTGAAGCTGACCTTGCCGCCCATGGTGCGGGACAGCTGATCGTTGACGATCGTGCGGTTGACCTCGAGCAATTTCGCCGGCACGGTGCGGACGCTGGTGGCCGTGGGCATGCCCAGCGACGCCTCCATGTTGACCACGATCCGCCCGGCGGCACCGCGCAGTGGGATGGTCGGATCTTCGGAGCCCTGGGATTCAGAGGTGTCCCCTCCGGTGGCGGCGCCATCCCGTCGAGGTGCCTCCGGCTTCGGGGCCGGGGCCGCTGCGCCGGCCACCGTCTGGCTCGTGTCCACTGGCGTGGTCGTCTGGGCCGTGTCCACTGGCGTGGTCGTCTGGGCCGGCGCCGTGGCGCCGCTTGCCGCTTGGCCCGGAGCACTGGCCGGTGCCGCTTGGCCCGGGGCCGCTGCGCCGCTTGCCGCTTGGCCCGGGCCATCCGCCGGTACTGCTTGGCCCGGGGCATCCGGGGCCGGAGCCACAGCGGTGGCCGTCGTCCCTGCTGCCGACGCCGCCGCGGGTGCGCCCGAAGCAGCGGGGGCGGTGACCGGCCTGTAGTCGGAGAAGAACTCCCGCCACGAATCCGAGACCGAGGTGGGGTCGGCCCGGAACCGGTCGTACATGTCCTCGACCAACCAGGCGTTGGGCCCGAAGGCGCCGCTTCCACTCACGGTTTCGCTCGTGGGGCTGGTGCGCGAGCCTTCGGTCTCGTCTGTTCCATTGGGGCCGGCCATCACGAACAGCCTACCGGCGCGCCCTTCCGACCTCTACGCCCAAACAACCGCTCGACCGCTCCACCGGAGGGACTGTTAGCGTCGCGATTCATGGCCGGTGAGCTCATCGTCCTCTCAGGGGGCCTCGACTCCGCCGTGTGCATGGCGCTAGCCGACCGGGAGCGCCGGGGCAGGTGGGAGCGCGGGGGCGGCCGAACGCCAGACAGCTTGGTGGCGGTCAGCTTCGACTTCGGCCAACGACAGCGGAACGAGCTCGACCATGCCGCCGGTGTGGCCGGGCATTACCGGGCCGAGCACCTGATCGTCCGACTGGATACCTCGTCGTGGGGAGGGTCGGCGATGACCGACGACTCCATCGCCGTACCGGCGAGCGGCGCGGTACCGGCGAGCGGCGCCGCCGCACGACCCACAGCTGAGGGAGACGAGCGCATCCCCGTGACCTATGTGCCCGCCCGCAACAGCATCTTCCTGGCCGTCGCCCTCGGTGTGGCCGAGGCGCGCCAGCTCGATGCCGCGTGGATCGGTGTCAGCGCCGTCGACAACCCGTGCTACCCGGACTACCGGCCGGAGTTCATCGAGGCCTTTCGGGGGGTCGCCGCCACCGGGCAGAAGCGAGGCGTGGAAGGCGACCCCATCCGAATCACGACACCGCTCATCGAGCTGACCCGGGCCGAGATCGTGCGCCTGGGCGTGGACCTCGATGCCCCGCTCCACCTGACGTGGTCGTGCCACCAGGGCGGAGAGCGGCCCTGTGGCGTCTGTGACGGGTGCGTGCTCCGGGCGCGGGGCTTTGCCGAAGCGGGCGTGGACGACCCGGCATCGGCGTGAGCACGGCGAGTTCGCCGACGGATCAGCCGTACTGCTCGACGAACTCGGCCAGTGGGTCGTTGACCTGATCGGGATGGCTGAGGTTGGCGGCGTGGCCGGCGCCCTCGACCACCACGATCCCGCCGCACCCGGTGAGCCCGGCACAGAGGACCTCGGCGCGCTCCATGGGGATCGCCGCATCCTCGTCCCCGTGGAAGATGATGGCCGGCTGGGTGATCTCCGCCAGCCTCGGAGTCAGATCGTCGCGGTCCATGAGGCATCGGAACGGCGCAGTGAAGCTCTGCCGTGGGAGCGCCTCCCACTTGGCGTACCAAGGGGTCGGGTCGTAGCCACCACCGAAGATGATGGCGGCTACCGCCTCCTGGACGGCCGCCGGCCCGTTGGCCAGCCATTCGTCGTGCATGGCTTCGTAGACGGGAATCGACGCCTCGTTCTCCAGACCGGCCTGGCTGTCGATCAGGACCAGGGCCCTGACCCGCTCGGGAGCGAGGATCGACGCTCGCAAGCTGATGAAGCCGCCCTGGGACATGCCGGCCAGGGTGGCGGCGCGCAGCTGCAGGTGGTCCATGAGGGCCAACACGTCCCGAGCCAGGTCCCAGTAATCAAAGTGTCCGCCCGCCGGCGTCCGGCCGTGGCCTCGTGCATCCAGCGTGACGATTCGCAGGCGACCGGCCAGCGCCTCGACCTGTGGGGAGAACATCTCGTGGTCCATGAGGAAGCCGTGGCTGAACACGACCGCCGGCCCGTCACCTCCGTTGTCCTCGTAGTAGAGGTGTTGCCCGTCGACGTTGGCGAAGGCCATAGACGAGCGTAGGCTGGCCGGCCCGTTGATGCTGAGGCGGCCCGCCCTCTTGGCACGACCCGGCCCAGCTGGCAGGCTGGCCGAGTCATGGAGCATCCCAGCGGCCTGGTCGTCGACGAGCACGTTCCCTCGGATCGTCGAGCGGGAGACCCGGTGGTCGTCCTGGTTCATGGCTCCCTCGACCGGGCATCGAGCTTCTCCCGCGTCATGAGAAGGCTTCCCGACCTCCACACGGTTGCCTACGACCGTCGTGGGTATCACCGTTCCCGTGACGTCACGCCGCTCGCCGACACCCTGGACAGCCACATCGACGACCTGTTCGCCGTCATCGGCGGCCGACCGGCAGTGGTGATCGGGCACAGCTTCGGCGGCACCATCACCCTGGGTGCCGCGTTACGGAACGAGCCGGACTCGACCTTGCAGGCCATGGCGGCCTACGAGCCGCCCATGCCCTGGCTTTCGATACCAGGGGCCAGGCCATCGGCGGGGAGCACGATCGACAATGACCCGACGGTGGTGAGCGAGCAGTTCTACCGGCGCGTCGTGGGCGATTCGTCCTGGGAACGGCTCTCCCAGGCGGCCCAGAACGAGCGGCGGGGCGACGGTCCGGCCCTGGCGGCCGAGATTCGGTCCATCCGGGGGGATGAGCCCCCGTTCGACGCCAGGCTCCTCAACCTGCCCGCCGTGTTCGGGAGGGGCGCTCACTCGACGGTGAGACAACGCGGCGGGGTCCAGTGGCTGGCCGACAACGTGGTGGGCTCCGAGTTGATCGAGTTCCCGGATTCCGGGCACGGTGCGCATCTCTCCCACCCCGATGCGTTCGCCAAGTTCGTGCGGAGGACCGTCGACCGGGCAGGGCGCTCTGTCGGCAGCCCCCCGTGAACGTCCTCGTCACGGGCTCGAGCGGCCTGATCGGCACGGCGCTCCTGCGGCGCCTGTCCACCCGAGGTCACCAGGTCACCCGCCTGGTCCGGCGGCCCACCGAGCACTCCCTTGGGGACCCGGCACTGCCAAGACCCGTCCCGATCACGGCAGCCGTCGCGGCGACCACCGATGTCCACTGGGACCCGGACCAGGGAGTGATCGACCTCGACGGGCTCGATGGCGCCGGACCCTTCGACGGCGTAGTGCACCTGGCCGGTGCCGGGATCGGCGACAAGCGCTGGTCGCCGGAGCGCAAGCGGGTCGTACTCGACAGCCGGATCGATTCCACTTCGCTGCTGGTCGCCTCCCTTTTGCAGCTGGCGCCACGGCCGCCGGTGCTGATCAGCGGGTCGGCGGTCGGCTACTACGGGGATGGCGGCGATGTACGGCTCACCGAGGACTCGCCGCAGGGGTCGGGGTTCCTGGCCGACCTGTGCGGGTCGTGGGAGCAGGCGACAGTGCCGGCAATCCAGGCCGGCGTCAGGACGGTGAACCTGCGCAGCGGGATCGTGCTCAGCAGTGCAGGCGGAGCGCTGGCCAAACAGCTGCCGTTGTTCAAGCTGGGGTTGGGAGGCAAGCTGGGTGCAGGCACCCAGTACCAAAGTTGGATCACCCTCGAAGACGAGGTGGACGTCATCCTCCGGGCCCTGGTCGACGGCAGCCTGTCGGGCCCAGTCAACGCCACCGCTCCCACTCCGGTCACCAACGCCGAGATGAGTGCAGCCATAGCCCGGGCCGTCCGGCGGTGGTCCGCCATCACCGTCCCGAACACGGCACTCCGGCTCGTCCTCGGCACCGAGATGGCCGACGAACTGCTCCTCACCGGACAACGGGCGGTACCGGAGCGGTTGACCGCCTGTGGTTACGATTTCACCCACCCCGAGCTGGATGGGGCCCTCCGGGCCGTACTTTCCCCCGGTGCCGCCTGATCGATGGCTCGTCGGCCCGGCTCGTCGACGACGAGAAACGGTTCGCGGGTTCGACTGTGCCGGCGGTGATCGACGTTCCGGCGGTGATCGACATGCCGGCCGTGATCGAACACTGATAGTGACTGGCCGCTGGTCCGCCTGTCGCCCCACCAGCCGAGGCCGGCAGCGGTAGCTCGGAGCAGTCGAGCACTCTTTTCGCCCGCGTTTCGCGTTTGGGCGAAACGGCGGCGGACCGCATCGCTCTCCGTTTGCAATTCATCGAAACGCGGAACGAAATGGACCGGGGCGGGGACAGGATCGTAGGTCCGTCCGCTGGGTTTTCGGATGCCAAGCCAATCCCGGACGCTTAGATTCTCACGAACAGTGAGAAGGAGAGGTTGCGCCGCAGACCGTTTAGCCCCTCCTCCGGCGACGGTGGGGGTCCTCCGGAGGGGTGGGCGGTCGTCGGCCGCCATGGCTCCTCCTCTCGCTACCTACTGTCCTCTCGCTTACCCCTCTCGCTTACCTACTGCGCCAGTGGCGCATCCACCGCCTTCGGGTCGAGCCCCTTGGGCTCTTGCCGCCTGGCCTGGCGGACCAGGTTGTCCCCGTGCAACTCATCTTTCGTCCCGGCGACCAGCGGCGACAAGGACAACACCAGAACGCCCGCGAACATCACCAGCATGGCCAGGGCCTCGACGGGTCCCCGCCAGCCGGCGGTCCGCAGACGATCGCCGAAGAGCCATACCCCGATCAGCACGCTGGCCAGCGGGTCGATGATGGTCAGCGTGGCCTGGGACGCGGTGATGGGACCGGCGTGGTACGCGCTCTGGGCGAAGAAGAATCCGAGCACTCCCGCGGCGGCCATGGCGTAGGGCTCCCAATGGTTGAAGACATGGCCCCAACCTTCCGTGACGAGCGTGGTGAATTGCTTTGTCAGCGCCGCACTGAGGGCGAACATCAGGGCTCCCGCTGCGCCGAACATCGACGCACGGAACCAGCGAGGACCTGTGAAGCCGAGGGCCACGGTCAATGCGACTGCCGCACCGATGGCGATGAACACTTCGGTCCAGGCGCTCAACCCCGGCACCGAGTTTCCCCCTCCCGGTTGGGCCACGGCGAGGAACGTAGCCAGTCCGCCTGCGGCGGCAATGGATCCGGTCCATTCACGCCAGCCGAGGTGGTACCGGAACCACACACCGAGGATCAGCACCAAGAACAGCAGCTCGGTGGTGACGATCGGCTGCACCGAGCTCAACTGTCCGAATCGCAGAGCCACGGCCTGAAGGACGAAGCCGGCCCCGATGAGAACCACACCCAACAGCCAAATGCCCCGCCGGAGCGCATATCGAATGAGGCTCAGGCTCATGGTCGTATCGCTCGGAGCGTTCTGGACTCCGAGCCGCTGGAAGACTGCACTCAGAGCGTTGGCGAATGAAGCCAATACGGCCAGCAAGTAGGCCATCAGCGCACCCCGGGCGGGAGGACAGCTCGAGCCGACTGGGTGGTCACCGTCCTGTTCTAGCCCAGAGTGTCAACGACGGCCCGAGTGAACCTGAGGAACGGCCCAGGTGAGAGTCCTGGGCCGGCCCAGCCCGGACCTTTCTTATGGCCGGCCATCTTCATGACAGGCAACGACCCTTCACGTCAGCGGAAGGGCATGGTGTCCACAAACGCCCACGACCGGCGATGGATCGAGGTCAGCCCGCAGCCGGCGAGCGCTGTCATGTGCACGGGCGTCGGATAGCCCTTGTTGCGATGAAAGTCGAAGGCAGGAAAGCTTTCCGACAGCTCCCGCATCATCCTGTCCCTGGTCACCTTGGCCAGGATCGATGCCGCGGCGATGGCCGTGCAGCTCCCGTCGCCGCGCAGCACCGTCTTGACCGGCGGCAGGGACAGGAGCTCGGCCTCGATGGCGCGGAGCTCCGCCTCGCTTGGCCGATCAGCGTCGATTGGCCGTCCGGCGTCTATTGGCTGCTCACCGTCGCTCGACCACTCACCGTCTTTTGGCTGCGCACCGCCTATTGATTGCACACCGCCTATTGATTGCACACCGCCTATTGATTGCACACCGCCTATTGATTGCACACCGCCTATTGGCTGCCAACCGTCAGCCGGCCGCCAGGCCTCGTTCGGACGGCCAGCTCTGTTCGGCCAGTCAGGGTCGCTGGACTGCTGACCGTCCCCGGGCCCATCAGCGTCGTCCGGCTGCTCACCCTCCCTGGGCCGATGAGCGTCGCTCGGTTTCGTGACGTAATCAAAGATGCCGTCGAGCAGCAGGACGTCGGGCATAACCGACAGGCCGGCCATGGCCCGGTGTGCGGCCACGCGCAGCGCGATGGTCATCCCCCACCGATCACACTCGTCAGGAGCTGCGTGACCGACCGACCAGTCGAGGCACCAGTCAGCCACCAGCGGAAACATGGTCTCCCGATCCTCTTCGGGTACCTGCTTGGAGTCGCGCAGGCCCTCGGGGCAGGGCACCCCCACCGGAGTGAGGGCCACACCGACCGACACCGGCCCCGCCCAGGCCCCGCGTCCCACCTCGTCGAGTCCGGCCACCCACCGGCATCCTTCTGCCCGGAGCGACCGTTCGAGCGAGTCGTCGGGCAGCATCATCACCGGTTGTGCTGGGATTCCCACCTTTCGGGCGGCCCGTGCCTTCCGGGTAGTGCCCGTTCGACTCTTTGTGCTTCGAGCCTTCGCCGACCCGCCCCTTTTCGTTCCGCCCCGTGTCGTTCGAGCCTTGGCCGTTCCGGTCTTCGCCGTTGCGGTCTTCGCCGTTGCGGTCTTCGCCGTTGCGGTCTTCGCCGTTCTGGTCTTCGCCGTTCCGCCCCGTGTCGTTCGGCCCTTCGCCGTTTCGCCGCCCCCACTCGTTCCGCCGTTCGGGGCTCGGCGCTTCGCCGTTGCCTTGGCCGCCGGCGAGGTCGCCCGTTTGCCCAGTTCCTCCTGCGGATCTGTCATGTGCCGATCGGCGACCGCTCGACCCGCCCGATCGCCGCACGCTCGGCTGGTTCCACCTCTGCGTCGAGGAACGCCCCCACGATCTCCTCCGCCACCGTCACGGCCGTCAGGCGGAGACCGAGGGCCAGCACGTTGGCGTCGTTCCAACGGCGAGCCCCTGAGGCGGTGGCCGCATCCGCACACAGCGCAGCCCGGACGCCGCTCACCTTGTTGGCGGCAATCGACACCCCGGTGCCGGTGAAGCACCAGACGATGCCGCGGTCGGCCCGGCCACCGGCCACCGCTTCCCCCACCGTTCTGCCCACCTCAGGCCATTCCTCGGTGGCCACCTCCTCGACCTGGTGGCCCGATTCCCGCAAGTGGTCGGCGATGGCCCGGGTGACCGGTGTCTCCTCATCCGTGCCGTAGGCGATGCGCACGGGCGCGAACCTAGTCCGACCCGACACGTAGCTCGGCACGCACGACTTTGCCCAGGGCGTTGCGGGGAAGGTCCGTCACCACATGCACCAGCCGTGGGCACTTGTAGGGCGCCAGCCTCTCGGCGGCGTACTCAGCCAGGCCGCCCGGTGCCGGGCTGTCATGACCGGTAACCACCCACGCCGTGACCACCTCGCCCCACTCGTCGGATGCTGTACCGGTCACCGCCACATCGAGCACCTCGGGATGGCCGAGGAGGACGGTCTCGACCTCGGCCGGGTAGACGTTGTACCCGCCGCTGATGATCAGCTCCTTGGAGCGCCCGAGGATCGAGAGGTAGCCGTCCTCGCTGACCGCGCCCAGGTCCCCGGTGTGGAACCAGGGGCCGCCGCCCCGTGGATCGGCCGAGAACGAGGCGGCGGTGGCATCGGGGCGCTCCCAGTACCCGCTGAAGACGTTCGGCCCGCGCACCAGGATCTCGTCGTCTTCGGCCAGGGTGACCTCGACGCCCGGCAGGGGAAAGCCGACGGTTCCTGGTCGACGCTCCCCCTCATAGGGGTTCGAGACGTTCATGAGCGTCTCGGTCATCCCATAGCGCTCGAGCACGGCCTGGCCGGTGGCATCTGACACCCTCCGGTGCAATTCGGCGGCGAGCGGGGCCGAACCGGAGACACACAGCCGGAGCCGGGCCAACTCCCGGACCCGATCCGCGGCAGCCAGGCGGTGGTACATGGTGGGCACACCGAAGAACAGCGAGGCCGAGTGCCGGGCAGCGGCGTCGAGCATCGGATCGGGCTCGAAACCGGGGAGGAGCACCGCCGACCCTCCGGCCGACAACGTGCCGTAGATCCCGACGCAGAGTCCATGGGCGTGGAAGACCGGCAGGCAGTGCACCAGCCGATCATCGGGCACCCACCGCCACGCCGTCCGAACCGACTCCACACTGGCCAGCAGGTTCGCGTGGCTGAGCACCGCGCCCTTGGGCGCGCCGGTTGTCCCCGAGGTGAACCCGATGAGGGCGGCGTGATCCGGACGTGCCGCGTCGAGCAGTCCGGGGTCGTGGTCGCGAGCATCGAGCTCGGGACCGAAGACGGTCAGTGCGCCGCCAGCCGCCTCGCGGGCCCACTCGCCCCGCCGACGGTCGTCGACGACGGCGGCGGCCGGGCGCACGTCAGTGACAATGTGGGCGATCTCCCGGGCGGTATAGGCCGTGTTGGCCGGCACCACCACCAACCCGGCTCGCAGGGCGGCGATGTGCACGACGACGGTGGCCACCGAGCTGCTGGTTGACCAGAGGATCCGGTCGCCAGCGGCCAGACCGGCGCCGACCAGCCGGCCGGCAGCGCGCCGGGTGGCCTCTTCGAGCTCTGATCCCGTCCACCACTCCCCCGGCCGATGGTGATGGCCGGCAATCGACGGGTACTCGGACCCGCCGTCGACCAGGACCGGTGCGTCCGGCGCCGCAGCCCATCTGGACAGCCAGGCGTGGACCAGCGTGCCCGCCGCCGATAGGTCAGCGATGTCGAACGCAGACCCGGCGCCGATGTGGGCGCGCCACGTGCGAACCTCGTTCATGCTGCGGGTCCGTACATTGCCGCCTCCAGGAATCCGCACTGTAACACTGGGACGATACTGCGACTGTCCCCTCAGAGAAGGATCATCCTCCCGTCCCGGACGCCGGAGCCGTGTCGGACAGGGGCCTCGAATCCACGTACGCTTCTGTGCGAGCAGTACACCCACGCTGTTGCCGGTTAACCGCCGGGCAAGCGGTTGACCACCGGGCAGCATTGCCGGCAGCAACCGGGCAGCCCGACGTGCATGTCGGCCGGACCGCAGTGAGGGAACAGGCGAAAGGAGACAATGATGGGGTTGATGGACAAGGTGAAGGCGCAGGCCGAGGTCGGGCTGGCCAAGGCGAGCGAGGCCGGCAAGGCCGGGCAGGCCAAGCTCGAGGAGGCGCAGGCCAAGCGGCGAGCCGACAGCATGTTGCACGATCTCGGGGCATTCGTCTACGCCGAGCACGCCGGACGGGGAACGCCGGCCACGGCGAGCGAGCAGACCCGGCTCATCGAGGAGCTCAAGCGCTACGAAGCGGAACACGGTCCACTCGCCCCGTGAGCGGATCCAGCGGCGAGCCGCTCCAGATCGACGTCGTCCCCCACACCCACTGGGACCGTGAGTGGTACGACCCGTTCCAGACCTTCCGGCTGAAGCTCGTCCATCTCATCGACGACCTGCTGGACCTGTTGGAGGGGGACCCGTCCTTCGCCGAGTTCCTGCTCGATGGTCAGGTGGCCATCATCGACGACTATCTGGCCGTCCGTCCCGAGAACGAGGAGCGGCTGCGCTCGCTCGCCGCCGCCGGACGGCTGACCGTCGGCCCTTGGTACATCCTCATGGACGAGTTCCTGGTCTCGGGTGAGACCATCGTTCGAGACCTGCAGGCCGGCATCAGTCGTGGTGCGGCCTTCGGCGGGGTGATGGACGTCGGCTACCTACCCGACATGTTCGGCCACATCGCCCAGATGCCCCAGATCCTCCGCCAGGCCGGGTTCGAGCACACCGTGGTGTGGCGAGGCGTGCCCTCGGCCGTGGACACCTCGGCGTTCTGGTGGGACGCGCCCGACGGCTCCCGGGTCCGGGCCGAGTACCTGGTGGCGGGGTACGGGAACGGCGCGGCCATACCCGACGACGCCAAGGCGCTGGTCCGCCGGCTCCATGCCCACGTAGAGGAGATGGAGCCGTTTCTCCAGCCGGGTGCTCCGCTGTTGTTCATGAACGGGACCGATCATCAACGACCCCAGCCCTGGCTCGGACGGGTGATCGCCGAGGCCAACCAGATCCAGGACGACTACCACCTCGCCATTACCTCGCTGCCTGAGTACCTGGCCGACGCGCCCACCGACGGGTTGCCGGCCTGGCGCGGCGAGTTGCGCTCGGGCGTGCGGTCGAACCTGCTCATGGGGGTGGGCTCCAACCGCGTGGACGTAAAGCAAGCCGCAGCCCGGACCGAGCGGGTGCTCGAGCGCTTGGCCGAGCCCCTCTCCGCCCTCTTCCTCCCGGCGCCGGCCTGGCCAGGTGCCTTTCTGCGAGGTGGCCTGGGAGAACGTCATTCGCAATGCGGCCCACGACTCGATCTGCGCCTGCTCGGTGGACGAGGTGGTGGAGGCGGTCATCCATCGGTTCGCCGAGGCCCGCCAAATAGGCGAGGGCCTGACCGACGAGGCACTGTCCGCCGTCAGCCGGTCCATGGCCGAGGCCGGCACGTTCGTGGTCAACCCGTCGCCCCGTCGGCGGGACGGGATGGTCGAGCTGGTCATACCGGCCGAGGGTGAGGCCGACGAGCACACCCAGGTGCTCTCCGAGCGCAACGGATTGCCCGGGATGATGACGTTCGACGGCGAGACAGTGAAGAACATGCTGGGGCTGATCCAGGGTGCCCGCATCGACACGGACATGTACGTGAACGACGTGACCCTGCACGAGGATCCGACCGGCCTGGACATCACGATCGTGATCGGTACCGAGCCTCGTGAGGGGGTCCCGGTCGAGGAGATCAAGCGGGACCTCTACACCCGCCTGACCGCTCGGCCCGACACCGAGGTGCGGCTGCGGCTCGATCAGCCGCCGATCCGTCGCATCCTTGCCCGGGTAAACGACGTCCCCGGGTACGGGTGGCAGGCCTTCTCCCCCGTTCCCCTCGAGCAGCCGGTGCGCGCCTCACTGTCGGCTGCTGACGTCACCCTCTCGAACGGGACGACGACGGTGGTCGTCGACGCCCGCACCGGGACCTTCTCCATCAACGGGCTGGAGGGCTTCGGCCGACTGGTGGACGGGGGCGACCACGGCGACACCTACAACTACTCGCCACCGACCACCGATACCGTCGTCGACACCCCCGACGAGGTCTCGGTCCGCATCGTGGAGCGGGGGCCGGTCCGCGCCCGTGCCGTCATCAGCGCCCGCTACTCGTGGCCCGAACGGGTCGAAGGGCGTCACGGGAAGAGGGTGGGAAGCCGGGACGTCGACATCACGACCACGGTGGAGCTGCGGGCCGACGAGCAGCTGGTCCGGGTGCACACCAACTTCGTCAATCCTTGTCGGGACCATCGGCTCCGGGTCCATCTGCCCTTACCCGAGCCGGCCACGACGTCGCGGGCCGAGTGCGCGTTCGACGTCGTCGAGCGGGGACTGACGGCAGAGGGGCGGTTGGACGAGTTCGGACTCCCGACATTCCCGTCCCGCCGCTTCGTGTCTGCCGGAGGGCTCACCGTGGTGCACGAGGGACTGCTCGAGTACGAGCTGGTCGACATCGACAAGTCGGGCGAGCAGCCCACCGCCCGTGCCCTGGCCCTCACCCTGCTCCGATCGACGGGGATGCTGTCCCGGTTGGGCATGTCACTTCGGCCGTTGCCGGCCGGGCCCATGACCCCGCTCGAGGGCCCCCAGGTGCTCGGCCCAGTTGAGTCCCGCTATGTCATCCATGTGGGCCAGGCAGACCCGTACCGGCTGGTCGACGACGCGGAGCTCCCGCTCAGGGTGATCGGCTCCCACGGCGGCGGGGAGGGCGGTCCTTCCGGCTCAGCCCTGACCGTCGACGGAGCCGAGGTCTCCGCCGTGCGCCGGGAGGCGGGTGCGCTCGAGGTCCGGGTGTTCAACCCGTCCGACGCTCCCACCACGGTCGCCTTCGGGGATCGTTCGGGTTGGCTCGTCGACCTGCGGGGCGGCCCGATCTCCCCGTTCGAAGGGAGCTTCGAGTTGCGGGCCCACGGCATCGCCACCGTCCGGATCACCGAGGGCTGATCTGGCCCGACCCCGGGGCGGCCCCGGACGACCCACCGGGGATGGCCCTCAAGCCGAATAGTCCGCCGACCCTGAACCCGAACCAGCATTGCCGTCGCCGTCAGGTGCGCCCTTGCCCCGCAGGTCGTCCAGATCGCGCAGTACCCCACCCAACCGCTCCCATCGCATGATGCCGCGCCGCTCCGAGGAAGGAACGGGGATCCCGGGCCGGGACAGCTTCCATACCTGGACGCGGCCCAGGTCCTTCAGATTGCGGGGCCGGAGCGCCTTGGAAACGAACTCGTCGCCGGTCTCCTCTTCGAGCTGGGTGTGGAACTCGTCGGACATCAGAACGGTCCCAGGGTTGGCGATGTTGACCACGCGGCTAGCCGAAATTCACGACGGAACCGTAGAAATCACCATCCTGGATGAGGACGGGCCCGATGGCCAGACCCACCCGAACGTCGGAGAGCAGCTCGTCGTCGGCGTAGGCCTCGGACAGGCTGAGCCCGATCTCGGCGGCGGCTCCGGCCGACTCCACGACGAACATGACCTCGTCGCCGATCATCTTGACGACCCGCCCACCAAGACCCGTGACGGTGTCGTGGGCCAGTTCCTCGAAGCGGGAGACCACCGCAGCCAGCTGGGCCTCCTCGATGTGCTGACTCAAGACCGTGTAGCCGACCATGTCGGCGAAGCCCACGGCCAGCGTGGGGCTGACCCCTTCGACGGTCCCGCGGGCTCGGATGAGCATGGCCCGGCGGGTGGCTGCCTGAACGTGTCTGCGCCAGGCGAACTCGAGCAGTCGGCCCATGGCCGGAAGAGACGTGCTGGCCAACCGGGCGAACTCGTCGGCGTCGATGACGCTGTCGCCGCTCGGGACGATGATGGGCGTTGTGCCCGGTGCCACCTCGGCGTCGGCGATCCGGGCCATGGACGAGCCGATCACCCGGGCCAGCTGGAGCGCCGTGTCCACGTCGGCAATGCCCAGTCCCACCATCACTTGGAAGAGCTCCACTGCCTCCACGTCCATCTCGGTGAAGGCGCGCTCGTCCTCGGGGACGTCGATGAACCCGAGCGCCCGCCACAGCCTGCGGACCAGTTCCTCGGACATGCCGGTGAGCTCGGCCAGCTCGTGTTGGGTCATCCGCCGCTCGGCCGGGATGAGCAGGCGGTCAACGACCAGGAGATCGACCACGTCGTCGTCGACTGCCTCGTCGATCTCCTCCTCGCTGGTGCCGAGGTCCAAGAGCAACGAGCGGACCCGGGCCAGGGCCTGCTCGCGTCGCTCGGACTCGGTAGGCGGAGGCGACTCGGCCTCGTCGCTCGACTCCCACGCCTGGGCCGCCCGGTCGGGGATCGACCAGTCGATGCTCATGCCTGCCCGGTGCTCCCGGTCGACTCAATGTCCCGGGTAGTCCGGGTCGGCTTCGTGCTCCTCGACCACGAGGAAGGGAATTCCTTCGCCGCTGGACGCTGCATGAGCTGCGCCATGGCCTCGGCCGGGCTCCGGAGACCGTCGAGTAGATCGGCCACCTGTTCCGCGATGGGCATCTCCACATCGTACGAGGCGGCCAGGTCGACCACGGGACGCGCCGTCTTGACCCCTTCGGCCACCATGCGCATCTCGGCGATCACGTCGGCCAGGGAGCGGCCGCGCCCCAACGCCTCACCGAGCGTGCGATTGCGGCTCTTCGGGCTGGTGCAGGTGGCCACGAGGTCTCCAACGCCGGCCAATCCGCCGAAGGTCGTCACGGCCCCGCCCAGTTCCACACCCACGCGGGCCATCTCGGCCAGGCCCCGAGTGATGAGCGCGGCACGGGTGTTGTCGCCGAAACCCAGGCCGTCACAGACGCCCGCGGCGATGGCCAACACGTTCTTCACAGCTCCGGCGATCTCGCAGCCGACCACGTCGATGTTGGTGTACACCCGAAAATGCGGTGCCATGAGCAGCCCTTGTACCCACTCCACCAGCGCTTGATCGGCCAGGGCGACCACGCTGGCCGTCGGCTTGTTGGCGATGACTTCCGAGGCCAGGTTGGGCCCGGTGAGGACACCGGCCGGGCTGTCCGGAAGCAGCTCGGCCACCACCTCGGTCATCCGCCGGTGGCTCCCCTGCTCCAGTCCCTTGGTCAGGCTGATGACCGGCGTGCCCGGCGAGACCGAAGGGGCCAGTTCGGCCAGCACATCCCGGAACCCGTGGGAGGGGACGGCCATGATCACCAGTTCGGCCCCCGTGCCGGCGACGGCCAGGTCGGCGGTGGCCTCCAGGCCCTCGGGGAGGGTGACGTCGGGGAGATAGGCCTCGTTGCGGCGATCGGACCTGAGCCGCTCAACCAGGTCGGGGCTTCGGGCCCACAGAATTGTGGAGGTGTTCGATGACACCAAAGACGCCACCGTGGTCCCCCATGAGCCTGCGCCGACGACGGCAACTCTCCCGGCCACGGGACAAGACTAGGGCTCAGAGACGGGATGGACACCCCTGTGGGGCGCCGTACACTGACCGAGTGGCCGGTCAGGGCATCCGATCGTTCCACCTGCGCCAGTCCCTCCGCCTCGACACCGAGTCGGCAGTCCTGGTTCCGGTGAAGGCGTTCGACCAAGCGAAACGTCGGCTCGATGCCGCCCTCGGTGCGGCCGAGCGAGCACGCCTGGCCCGAGCCATGGCCGAGCAGGTCCTTTGGGCCGCCCGCCCGCTCCCCGTCGCCGTCGTCTGCGACGACACCGAGGTGGCCGATTGGGCGAGGGGACACGGGGCCCTGGTCATCTGGGAGCCGGGCCGCGGCCTCAACGGAGCCGTTGAGGCCGGCGTGGACCGGCTACACGCTGCTGGCGTGGCTCAGGTGATCGTGGCCCACGGCGACCTCCCCCGGGCCAGCGGGCTCGAACTGGTCGGGCAGGCTCCGGGGGTCACGCTGGTCCCCGACCGGTTCGGCAACGGGACCAACGTCATCGCCGTCCCAGGCGGGGCCGGCTTCCGGTTCTCCTATGGTCCCGGTTCGTTCGCCCGTCATAGGGCCGAGGTCGAGCGCATCGGCCTGCCCCTTCGCATCCTCGACCAGCCCGACTTGGCATGGGACGTCGACGAGCCCGCCGACGTCGTCCCCGTGCGCGGCAGTCGCTGAGCCGAGGCGGCGATCCGAGTGGGGCGGGCGGGCTGCACATGAGCAGGTCCTCGTCGGCGGCCGGATCGTCGGGGCCGGGCCCGAGCGGGCTCCCGGTGGGAGACCTGCCCGTGGACGGTCCGCCGTCGACCGACATCGCTGTTCCCGATCGGGCCCTGGCCATCGGCGCCCATCCCGACGACATCGAGTTCGGGTGCGGCGCCACCCTGGCCAAATGGGCCAAGGCCGGCTGCTCGATCCATCACCTGGTGCTGACAGACGGGTCCAAGGGCACGTGGGACCCGGAGCGTCAGCGGGATGAGCTGGTGGCCGAACGACGGGCGGAGTGCCTGGCGGCGGCCGCTCTGCTCGGCGGCCGTGCCGACGGCGACCAGGTCGTCTTTCTCGACCTGGTCGACGGCGAGCTCGCGGCCGGAACCGACGAACGCCGGGCGGTGTGCCGGGTGATCCGATCCGTTCGACCCTCGGTGATCCTCGGCCATGACCCGTGGCGTCGTTACCGCCTTCACCCCGACCATCGAGCTGCCGGGTTTCTCACCGTGGACGCGTTGGTGGCGGCGCGCGACCCTCACTTCTTCCCTGACCTCGAGCTCGCCCCTCACCGTCCGACCGCGCTGCTGTTGTGGGAGCCCGATCAGCCCAACCATGTCGAAGACGTCAACGGCTTCGAGGAAACCAAGATCCGGGCGCTGCTCTGTCACCTGAGCCAGCAGCAGAGCACGATGGGGATCGATCCGGCCGACCCCACCGGTGACCCCACCGGTGCCGTCACCGGGGCCGCCACCGACGCCTTCGCCCAGCGGGTCGTCCATCAACTCGGCGCGCACGGACGGCTCGCCGCCCTCCGTGCCGGTGAAGCATTCCATCTGCTGACCGATCTCTGAGGCACCCCCTCACTTCTCCTGAGGCACCCCCTCTCTTCGCTTCATCTTTTCGTTCGTCGACGCGACGACGCGACAACAGGGGCCCGTGGGCCCCCGTTGTCGTCGCGCTGCACGTCCGCCACCCGAACTACATCCGGTGTCCGGCCGGGTCGGCGGAGCCGTCTATGGCGGTATCTACCGTCGCTTGGCCGCCCTGCGGGCCGGAGCCCGCTTGGCCGCCGTCTTACGCGCCGGCGCCCGCTTGGTGGCCGTCTTGCGGGCCGGAGCCCGCTTGGCCGCCGTCTTGCGCGCCGGAGCCCGCTTGGTGGCCTTCTTGGCCGCCGTCTTGCGGGCTGGAGCCTTCTTGGTGGCCCTCTTCGCTGTTGACTTACGCGCCGGCGCCCGCTTGGCGGTCGACTTGCGCACCGCCTTCTTGACGGCCCGCTTTGCAGTCGTCTTCTTTGCGCTGGCCTTTCTCACTGCCTTCTTGACCGCCTTCTTGGCCGCCGTCTTGCTGGCGGTCGCCTTGCGGGCGGCGGTCTTGCGGGCCGGAGCCTTCTTGGCCGTGCTCTTGCGGGCGGCGGTCTTGCGGGCGGCGGTCTTGCGGGCCGGGGCCTTCTTGGCCGTCGCCTTCTTCTTCGTTGCTGCTCTCTTTACTGCCATGGGTGCTCCCTCCTTGGGATTCAACGCCGATTTGAACGTCGAACCGGTGGCGAACCGGACGCCCTTCGACGCCGGAATCGGTACCACTGCTCCGGTCCGTGGATTCCTTCCGATCCGTGCCGCACGATCGATCGGGTTGAATGACCCGAATCCGATCACCGACACCTTTCGTCCGGAACGAACCTCGGCAATGATCGTGTCGAACAAGACGTCCACGACTTCCTCGACGACACGACGACTCTGTGATGTCGACGCATTGACGGATCCGACGAGTTGTGACCTGTTCACAATCATCTCCTCAGTGATACACAATCGCTAACAATCAAAATGGGTTTTGCGGCCTAGGTCAAGCATTATCGACGCTGTGACAAGCGAGTACGCGTTTCAACACGGTGCACCGTCGAGCAAGTTGAGGGCCCTTCGACGCGTCCAACGCACTCCCAATCCGACTCCAACAAGAAAATGTCAGCAAGACCTATGGACGAAGAACCCTTTATTTGCAAGGCTTTATAGCCACAGTGGCTCATGGTGCCATTGTCGCTGGCGTTCGGTGTACCGAGACGCGGCTACGAGCCGACATGGCAGGTTCAACGATGAAATCACTCGGCGAAGAAAATTTGGAACAATGCGCCGTCGGAGCCCAGCGCGCGGCACAAAGTGCGTCGATCGCGTCGGGCCACGGCATTTACCTCGGTCACCGCGAGCACGACTGGATGTTCGCACCACCCGAGCAATCGGTGTTGGTTCTCGGTCCACCGCGCTCGGGCAAGACGTCTTCGTTGATCATTCCCAATCTCCTCGTCTCACCCGGGCCCGTGGTGGCCACGTCGACCAAACCGGATGTCGCGCATGCCACCCAGGCGGCGCGATCACGCATCGGACGGTGTCTGGTCTTCGATCCGACAGGGACAAGGGACCTCTCCGACCACATGACGCCGATTCGGTGGTCACCGGTGCAGTCGTGCCATACCTGGGATGGCGCGCTGGCGACCGCCCGGGCCATGGTCGCCGTCGGAACAGCGTCGGCATCGGGTTCGGGCACGACCACCCTGCGGTCGGACCACTGGAGCGAGCGCGCCGAGGCTCTGATCGCGCCGCTGCTCCATGCTGCCGCTGTAGACGGGGCCGATATGCGCACCGTGCTCTCGTGGATCGATCGGCGCCGGGCGCTGCCCGCCCAGCAGGTCCTGGCCGCCGCCCCAGGCCACTCGCCGCAGTTGGCTTTGGACCTCCTCGAGGGCGTGACCTGCACCGATGACCGGGAACTCAGCGGGATCTGGTCCACCGCCTCGGGCGCCGTGGGGGGCTATCGGACCGAGGCGGCGCTGGCTGCCACGGCTGCTCCCGACTTCGATCCTGAGGCCTTTGTTCGGTCCTCGGACACGCTCTATATCTGCGCGCCCGGGCGGCGTCAGGCCCTCGTCGCACCCATGGTGGTCGGCATCATCGATGACATCCGATCCGCCACGTACGAGCGCCACGCCCGCTCCGGCGTCGACGGTGGAGACCACCTTCCTGTCCTGCTGGCTTTGGACGAGGCAGCCAATATCGCACCCCTTCCCGACCTTCCCGGCTTGGTCAGCGAGGGTGGGGGGCAAGGGCTGAACACCCTGGCCTGCTTTCAGGACCTCTCCCAGGCAAGGCAACGGTGGGGGAAGGCCGCCGACGGATTCCTCTCCTTGTTCGGTACCACCGTCGTCCTTCCCGGTATCGGCGATGTGGCGACGTTGGATGCACTCTCCGTGCTTGCCGGTGACGAGGAAGTGGGCACCCGGTCGTTGTCGTCGGGGAGGGTTCCGACCGGTGGCGTGCTGTCCGACGCGTTGACCGGTGGATCGATACGGCACACCGCCACTTCGGCCACCGTCCGTCGACGCCGACTGCCGGCTGATGTGATCACCCGTGGCTCGCCCGATCGCGCCTTGGCCTTCGACGAGCGCAACCGGGTCGGGTGGGTCCCGTTGTCGCCCAGTCACCGGAGCGAGCCATGGACCACCATCGCCGGACCGACGCGCCACCGGGAAGTGGGTCGAGACGCCGGGCGCTGAGCTCGGTTCATCGCCCCAATCCCCCGTCGATTCCCCTGTCCCGTCCCAGGTCGCGGCGTTTCTGACGACCTGGGTCTTGCCCGGTGTCCCGTCCCAGGCTGCGCCCGGTGTCCCGTCCCAGGCCGCGCCCCGTGTCCCGTCGGCTGTCGCGCCATCTGTCCTCACGACTGCCGCGGCTCCTGCCGGCGCCCCCGTCTTCTCGATGACGTTCACGAGCGGCGATCCGCGACGAGCTCGGCTCGGCCGACCGCTCCCGGGCCTCCCACTCGGTGGGGTACCCGTGCTCCCTCGTACCAGAACAGACCATCAGCTCGTTCTCGCACGCTCGCGCCGCTTCGGTGAGCGCCGGGACCGCCCACCGCTGGGTCCGGCCCGACCGGTCGTCGACAGTCGGCTCCGCTGCCGAACAGAGCCGATCGACCGCCGACTCCACCGCACGCACCCGCGCACCGCCGAGGTGGGCGGCGGCAACGGCTGACACGATGTCCCGTCGTGAGAGCGTCGCATCGGGTCGGGCGCGCTCGTTCAACCACGACTGCATCCGCCCGACATCGAACGCCTGGGGCTCACGGTCCCCGCCGACGACCCGGTTGAGCCCGACGACACGGTTGAGTGCGCCGATGTCGTAGCCGAACTCGTCGACGCGTTCTCGCCACGCGGGAATGAGGGCCTCGACAGAAACGGTTCGATCCTTGTCCGGACGCGTGGCATAGAAGGCGCCTCGCGCCGACGCCCGACCCGACCGTTCGGTCATGTACTCCTTGATGGCCGCGGAGCGTTGCGAGAAGAGACCCCGAAGTCCGGGTTCGACACCGACCACGTCGCCCAGGCCGCCTGACCGAACCTCCCAGGCGACGCCCAACCGCGCCGTCAACTCGTGGCGAAGGTGCGCCTGGTAGAGCCGGCCGGCCGCAGCCCGGTGGGCGAACAACCCTCGACCGTCCACCGCCGACCAGGCGCCGTCGACCCCCTGGGCCACGTTGGCCTCCACCACGTGGGTGTGGAGGTGGGGATCGAGGGCACGGCTGGTGCGGTGGACGAACGCTCCGGCCATCATCCCCGTGGTCGGGAGCACGGCCCCCTGTCGGCCCTGCGCCTGACGCCTCACGCCCAGAGCCACTCTGGCCAGGTAGTCGGCGGCGGCATCCACGGCGGCATCGTGGCCGGCGCCCACCTCGGCGGAGAGCTCAGCCGATCCGAGGGCATGGAGCAGGCTCACCGACTTCGGGGCACAGAACACCAGGTCGTAACCGGCCACCGTCACCTGGACCCGCTTCACCGGAAGAGGCCGACCGAGGACCGGGTTCCGACCGGAGAGCACGTCGGCGAATGCCTGGGCCTCGACACGGTCGGCCAGGCCGAGCGCCGCAGCCGCCCGACCCATCCACCGGCCCGGACGCTCCCCCGTCAGCCCGGTGAGCGCTTCGCGGCCCCGTGGAAGCTCGTCGACGTAATAGCCGTGACCGCCCACGGGGACCGTGCGCAATCTCAACACCGTGAGCACCTCACAGTGCTTACAATACTATTTCATGTTATTTCATTACAAGGTCCGTGCGGGGCCGATCCGGGCCGCTCGGGCCGGCGCCCCAGAGCCGTCAATCCGGATGGGACCGCCGGTAGCGGTCGAGAATCTGGCTGGCTGCGTCGACCAGGAGCGACTCGGCCCCGGAGGGCCCGACCACCCGGGCCGCACTGCCCAGCCGGAGGAGGAGCCTCTGCAACCAGGCGTCGCCGCCCACAGCCACGTCCACCTCGATCCGGTCGCCCGACATCTCAGGTGGGCCGACCGCCGGGATGGACTCGACCACCCAGGCCACCGACGGGTCGAGCGACAATCGAACGGTGCGGATGTCCGGACCGGGCACGAACGGCTCGAATTCCATCGCCTTAGTGCCTGCTTCCATCTCCATCCCCACTGCCTCCGGAGCGATGGTGTCGAGAACCTCGGCCGCCTGGATCCGGTCCACCCGGAACCGGCGCTCGTCGCCGGCCTTGTGGCAATGGGCATCCACGTACCAGTGGCCGTCGCCGGCGAACAGGCGCAGCGGATCGATCCGCCGCGAGCTCACCTCGTCGCTCGACGCCGAGTAGTACTCGATCTGCAGCTGCCGGCCGTTCTCCATGGCCCGGCGCACCACGCCCAACATCGACGGGTCGTCGAGCTCGACCACCATCGACTCCCCGCCGAGCGCCCGGTCGAGCTTGGCCAGGGCCCGCGACAGCGCGCCGTTCTCGTCACTTCCGGGCACCGCCAACAGGGCACGGCCCGAGGCGGCCAGGGCGAACCCCTCCCGGGCACTGAGTCGTCGCGGCCGCGCCAGCATCTCGCCCAGATGGGCCGAGACCGTGGTGTCGGTGACCACGATCTCCATCAGTTGGTCCGGCGTGTAGGGAGGCAGCCCGCAACAGGCTGCCATCTCGAGCTCGGCCACCAGCGCATCGGGCTGGAGGCCGAAGCGGGCGGCGGCCTCGTCGATCGGGGTCTCCCCCACTTGGGCCAGCCATGTCAGGATGGCCAGGAGGCGGCGCAGCCTCGAGGCGACGTTGCCGGGAGGGGTCATCCGGTCGCTCCGGCGGTGGAATCCCCCGCACCGACCAGAGCTTCGAGTCGGGCGACGACCGCGGCGCGTGCCTCGCTCGGCGCCAGCACTTCGCCATGGTCGAGGAGGCCCAGGACCCACGTCACGAGCGCCTCCATGTCCGTCACCGACAGCCGGACGACCACGGCCCCCGAGTCTCGCCGTTCGATCACCGCCGCTGACCCCAACTCGCCAACCACCCGACCGGCCTCCACCGGGTCGACCAGCACCTCGACCGTGGTTTCGTCGCCGGCGCCGAATCGCCACGGCTCGGCCGAGAAGGCACGCTCGGGGTCGAACTCCTCGGGCAGCTCGGCCGAACCGGATGGACCCACCGATGGCACCGACGAGACCCGGTCGACCCGGAAGGTCCTGCCCTCGCCCCGGTCCCGGTCGAAGGCGACGAGATACCAGTGACCGCCGCGGAAGCGCAGGCCGGCTGGGTCCACCCGCCGCAAGGACCCCCGGTACCGGAACGTCACCGTGGCCGACAAGCGGACCGCGTCGAACAGCCCGGAGAGGGCGGGCAGCGATTCGACCGAAGGCAGGTCGACCAGGGGTGTGTCCACCATGGGACGCAGCGGTGATTCGCCCGTCGCGCCCAGCTTGGACAGCGCGTCGGTCCCGCTAGGATCGCCAAGATGAACGCCGGCGACGGCGAGGTTGAGCGCTGCTTGCTCCTCGGGGTCGAGCCCGAGATCCGGAAGGTAGTAGTGGGCCGGGTCGACCCGGTACCCGAGCTGCTCCTCCCCAGTGATGGGCTCCACCGAGAGGGGCACGCCCTCGTCGCGCAGGAGCCGCTTGTCCCGTTCGAACGCCTGTCGCCGGGCCTCGCGACCGGTCGGGTAGCCGGGGATGCGATTGGCGATCTCCCGAAGGCTGAGCGGTTGGGGCGTGTCCAACAGCACCAGCAGCAGGTCAGTAACCCGTTCGAGGCGGTCGAGGCGTTCCATCGGCGCCAATCTAGGGCCGCAAGGACCCAGAGCCCGCAGTGAACGGCGTCGTCGGCCCGTACGCTTGGCAGCTGCACCTCCTGAGCTGGCTCATCCTGATCGCCGCCGTAGTCGGGGTGATCGCCGGGCACCTCCGGATCGCCACCGTGGACCCGGCTCGGGCGACGCCGTGGCGTCTCCGGCAGATCGCTTCCTTCGCCGCCGGCGTGGGCGCGGCAGTCGTCGCCCTCACCTGGCCGGTCGCCGACTTGGCGGCACACTTCTCCCTCACCGCGCTGGTCGTCCAGCGGCTGTTGCTCACCGTGGCCGTGCCGCCGTTCATCCTTCTCGGCATGCCGTACGACGTGTTGCAGTGGCTCACCCGACCGGCACCGGTCGACACGGCGCTGGCCTGGTTCCGCCGTCCTGGGGTGGCGATCGTGGTGTTCGCCGTGATCGCCGTGGGCTCGATGGCCGGCGGGCTGGTCGATGCCCAGTCCTCCTCGGCCATCGCACGTGGCCTTCTCGACGCGGCCCTGGTGCTGGCCGGGTTCGTGCTGTGGATCCCGGTGATCGGACGCATCCCTGGGATCCAGCGGCTCCGCCCCGTTGGGAGGTTCACCTACCTCGTCGTCCAGGCTGTGCTGCCGGCCTTCCTCTCTTTCATCTACATCTTCGCCAAGCACCCGCTGTACCCGGTGTTCTCCCGCTCGCACCTGGCCATCGGGCTCCGGCCGCTCACCGATCAGCAGATCGCCGGCTTTGTCTCCAAGCTCTCCTTCTTGTTCGTGATGCTCACCGTCGGAGGCGTGGTCCTGAGCCGGGCCCACGCCGCCGACGAGGAGTTCGGCGAGGGCGAGCCCCTCGTGTGGGCCGACGTCGAGCGGCACTTCGAGCGGGCCGATCGCCACGGCGGGACGGGACAGACCGGGCCGGGCGGTGCGGCGTCGACTGGGCGCGGTCCCGGGCCGACCGGGACGGGACAGACCGGGCCGGGCGGTGCGGCGTCGACCGGCTACGGTGGCCGGCCCTCAGCCCCCGAACCGGAAGTGACCGAATCGGAGAGGCGAATGGGTAAGGACGAAGGTCGCCAGTAGTTCCTTGCCCGATGTGGTGAGCACCGCCACAGCGTAGGTACCCGACTGCCCAGGTTCGATCGGTCGCTCGACATCCGACGACGTGAATTTCCCCCGATAGGCGACCAGGCAGGCGTCGTGGAGCCGACCGTTCACCCGGCTCTCGAGCTTCCGGACGGTGGCGCGGTGCGAGTCGAGTGCCGTCGGAGAAACGAGAAGGACGCCGACCAGGGTCCCCCGGTGGTGCACGGCGTCCGCAGCCTTGGGGAGAGCCAGGTAGCACGGGCTCGAGCCCGTGCCCAAGGAGGCATGCCCGGCCGTGCAGCTGGTGAGGGCCACCGATCCGGCCAACGCTGCGACGACCAGCACGACGAGACGTCGACGACGGCGGGGACTGCCCCGGGAACGACGGGGACCGACATGACCCCCCGGGACCAGCCCAGGGCCACCCCACTCGACCAACGCCCCGAGTAGGCGTGCCGCGGTAGTTCGATGGCCCGAGGAGGCCCGATCGGGCACCGCCGGCACCGCCGGCACCGCCGGCGCGGCTGGGCCGACCACGACCGCTGGCGCCGGAGCAGAGGCGCCGGGCGGATCGGCTTCTGGGTCCGAGGGGTACGCGACGGTTCCGGTCGGGACAGTCGGGGCGGTCGGGAAGGTCTCGACGGTCTCGACGGTCGGCAACCCCGGGGCCCCCGAGTCCGGCGGCGGGGGCGACCGCCGGATCTCTCGACGGTGGCCCAGGGCCAGCATGGCCCATGCCACCCAGCCGATGGGCAGGGTGACCCAGAACTGGAAGATCCGGTACAGGAGCACGGCTGCGACGGTCGACGACTCGGAGCCCCCGAAGGCCACCAGCGCGATCGTGAGGCTGCCCTCCACCACACCGAGGCCGCCCGGGGTGATCGGAAGGTTGGCAGCGAGCTGGCCGGCGCCATAGGCCAGGAGCAGCCCCCGCCAGGGCACGCCTACGCCGACGGCGGCGAAGGCGCAGGCCAGGCAAGCGCAGTCGAACCCCCAGTTGGCCATGCCCCATCCCCCCGCCCCGATGGCCTGCCGGCCGTTCAGCTGGACGACGGTCAGTTGCTCGACCATACGGTCGGCCAACTCACCGATCTCGCCGCGCGGACGACCGGTCAACCGGCGGCTCAGCCGCACCAGGGACGAGATCGCTCCAGCCAGAAAGCGCTTCTTCAGGAACACCACCGACAGGGCGAGGGCGAGGATGAGGACCGCCACCGTCACCCAGACCAAGTCGTACGAGGCGCCCTCGGCGCCGGCCACAGCCAAGCCGGCGGCCGCCAACACGGCCAGGGTGACCACGGCCACGACCAATGACGCGGCCACGACCCACCCGGCCAGCGCTTGCGTGGCCCCCCTGCGCCGGTACTGCCGGTAGCCGAAGACGCTGGCCAGAGCCGGCCCAACCGGCAGTGAATTGGCGATCGACGTGGCGGCCAGCGTGATCGCCGTCAGGGTCCCGAGTCCCACCCGGACCCTGCCCGCGTTCAGCAAGCGGGACTGGAGAACGGCAAATGAGAAGAGAGACGCAGCTTCACAGACCCCGGCCAGGACGACCCACTGCCAATGGAGGTGGGTCAGGTAGGTCTCGGTGTCCTGCAGCTCGCCGCGGTGGCCGTTCAGTGCGTCTAGAGCGAAGAAGGCCAGGGCCAGGCCGACGACATAGCGCAGGTAGGGCCACGAGCGTCGGAGGCCGGCGAGGGCCCGGGACGACACTGTTCGCCCGCTCTCACCCGACGTCGCTAGGGCCTCACCAGTACGCAGATGGACTCCCCTCATCGTCTCGACGAGTTGATCCGACAACCCGTTGCCCTGGACGCTACCGGCGCTCGACCGGTCCGGAGCGGCAGTCACGCGAGCCGGTGCGTAGCATGAGCCGATGAGCCCCGCTCCCCTGGCCGAGCCGCGCATCCGGCACCTCGTCCGAGGGACGCTCCGCGCCGGGATCGAGGACCTGGGGGGTCGCCCGGCCATGGTGGCCCGCAGCGTGTCCTCCCGTCGGCGGGGCGCCCTGTCCAAGGAGGACGGGACTACCTTGCAGTTGGCGGCCGAGACCGCCCTGGCCCTGCATGTCCCCATGGTGTTCGTCCTGGCCTCGTCGGGGGCCGACGTGTCCGAGGGCATCGACTCCCTCCATGGGTGGGGACAGGCGGCCCGGGCCCTGGCCGCCTGCTCGGGCGTCGTGCCGTTGATCGGAGTGGTCATCGGCCCGGCCATCTCCGGGCCTGCCCTGATGCTGGGCATCGCCGACGTCGTGATCATGTCGCCCGAGGCCTTCGCGTTCGTCTCGGGCCCGGCGATGGTCGAGGAGTTCACAGGGGTCCGGATCGGCATCCATCAGCTGGGCGGTGCTCCGGTGCACGCGCGCTCGAGCGGACTGTGTGCCATCGAAGCCGTCGATGAGGCCGACGCCCTGGCCCAGGTGGCCAACATCCTCTCCCTGTTGCCACCCCATGCCGACGAACTGCCTCCGGTGGAGCCGGCTACCGACCCGCCCGATCGGCGGGTCCCCGAGCTACGCGAGGCCATCCCCGCCCGGACCACCAGCTCCTACGACGTTCGCCACATCGCCGCTCACCTCTGCGACGAGGCCGACTTCACCGAGCTCTGGACCCGGTGGTCGCCCCAGCTGGTTACCGGGTTCGGTCGGATCGGCGGCCGATCGGTCGGGATCCTGGCCAACCAGCCCCAGGCGTTGGCGGGAACGCTGGACATCGCCGCCTCCCAGAAGGGGGCGAAGTTCGTGCGGTTCTGCGATGCCTTCAATCTCCCGTTGGTGACCCTGGTCGACACACCGGGCTTCCTCCCGGGCAAGGACCTCGAATGGCGGGGGATGATCCGTCATGGCGCCGAGCTGGCCTTCGCCTACGCCGAGGCCACGGTTCCCCGGATCTGCGTGATCCTCCGCAAGGCCTTCGGGGGCGCCTACATCGTGATGGACTCGCGGGGCTGGGCAACGACCTGTGCTTCGCCTGGCCATGTGCCGAGATCGCCGTGATGGGAGCCGAGGGAGCGGTGCAGATCCTCCATCGCGGGAAAGACCGCGAACAACAGGCTGAGCTCCAGGTGGAGTACACGGAGCGGTTCCTCACCCCGTGGGAAGCAGCCGAGCGCGGATTCGTCGACGCGGTCATCGATCCTGCCGACACCCGGTTGACCGTGGCGCGAGCGCTGGCCGCGTTGGCTTCGTCACGGGAGCAACTCCCGGGACGGAAGCACACCATCGGACCGCTCTGACTGGGCTCGATCCCGATCCGGCTGGTTCGTTCCCGCGTCCCTCCGGGTAGAACGGTGGGGCGAAGAATCCAGGCCAAGCCGGCACTGCTACGCCTAGTGCACAGCTTGTGACGCTCAGCGTGACCTTATCTAATTCTTATATCCCGGAGAGTGATAGTCGTCATCGAACCGCAACATATTCGTTGGGTTTCCGACGGAGGAAGGTGTCAAGATCGCACCATGGAACCGCTGATCGTAGAGTCGTGCCACAGCACGTGGATCTTCGATACGGAGAACTCGAGGTTTCGCCGCGTACTGAAGGGGATCAGTTCCGTGTCCGGGGAAGCATCGACCGCGTGGCGCCCTTGCTACGGGGTCGAGATCGACCCGATGTCGGAGTCGTTCGTCGTGCTCCTCAACCCCGAGGGCACTCGCCTGCTTCGCAGCTGGCGTCATCTCGACCATTGCGCTCAGTGCGGTGGCGAGGCGACCTCGGAGCTGACGATCGACGAGCTCCGAGCGGCCGCCGCCGGCTAGCAGCAAGGCCGCCGGTTGGACATGACCGAGGCGGTCGACGGGCCAAGCGATCGTTCCCCGATCACCGACACCGGGGTTCCCGTCACTGAGGCCCGCGATGCCGAGATCCGGAACGAATTGGATTCGGTGCGGCGGGCCCTCGTCGAACTGACTGCCACCGTCGACCGGCTCAGCGCGCTCATCGCACCCCCGGCTCCAAGCGTGCGGGAACCTCCAGCCATCCCGGCCTCACCTCTCGCTTCCGTCCCGGCGTCGTCTCCGCCTCCGGCTGCCCCCCCAACCGCTCCAGCTGCTCCAACCGCTCCAGCCGCTCCGAACCCGGTCGACGCCATCCTGGGCGACTCCTTCGGTCGGCCGACCTGACGTCGCCTGACCCGATCCGCCAACGTGCCTGACCAGAAGCCACCCCGGCTCGAGGGTGACGAACGGGAGACAGTGCGGGCGCTCCTTCAGTACCAGCGGGACTCGATGGTGCGAAAGGTGGCCGGGATCGACGACAGAGCGGCTCGTCGGCCACTGGTCGACAGCGGCACATCGCTCCTCTGGCTCGTCAGGCACTTGGCCCACGCGGAGACCCGGTGGATCCTCCACCGTTTCGCCGGGCAACCGGTCGACCTCCCGGACGATCGGGTGCAGCCCGACGACACGCTCGCCGCTGCCGTCGACTCCTACCGTGAGACATGGGCCCGGGCTGACGCGGTCATTGATTCGTCCAGCCTGGAGGAGCCGTGCCGCAATCCCGACGACTCGGCACAGGTCAATCTTCGGTGGGTGCTCATGCACCTGCTCGAGGAGACGGCGCGACACGCCGGCCACGCAGACATCCTCCGCGAGATGATTGACGGGCACACCGGCCGCTGAGGCGCTGGGTCGCCGGACCAAAGCCGGTGCGGTGCCCCCGAGCTCAGAACAGGCCCCACCGAACGGTGGTGGCCCGAAAGCGGGCGCTTGACCAGTTCCCGACCACCCGCCGGGGCAGGAGGAGCGGAATCGACGTCGACCGCACCGATCCCGACATGGTGGTCATGGCCGTTTCGAACCCGGCGCTACGTACGGCGACGATCGAGTCATCGTTCAATGAGTCTCGGCCGCCGAAGGGATAGGCGAAGTGGCGCACCGAGCCTCGCCGCTCACCCTCGAGATCGACCTTCGCTGCCCTGATGGCCTGGAGCTGTGCCGGATAGGGCTGGGTGCGCAGCAGCCCGTGGTCGACGGTTTGCGCGCCGATGATCGCCATTCCCGATGCAGCCAGGGTGTCGAGCTCCGGTCGGGTCATGGTCCGGGCGTCGGGGCCTGCATCGGTGTCGACGGACAACCGCCGGCCCAGGTCGGCGAGGACAGCGTCGATCTCTTCCACGGAGCACGGGCGGAGCCGGGCCCAGAGCACCTCGAGCATCTGGCGCGCTGTTTCCGGGCGCCCAAAGCGAACCGGAATCTCGATGCCACCGATCACGACGGGAAGGTCGACGGGTTCCGAGGCGCCATGCAACACCATCCGGGCGAGACGGTCCCACCAGAAGCCTCGGACGTCACCGATGAGGCCGCTCGTGACGTAGACGGTCATTGGGGCGCCAAACCGCTGGGCAATGGGGAGCGCGTTGATCAGGTTGTCGACGTACCCACCGTCGAAGGTCACCGCCACCCGTGGCCTACGAGACGGGGTACACACCTCGTCCGGTGTCACGAACTCGGCCTTCTTGGCCAGCTGGGCCAGATGACCGGCAAATCTCTCCGGGGAGACACAGAACCCGAACGGGTCGTCCACCCCCTCGGCGATGCGGCGGTATCCGAGGACGATCGTCGGTGTACCGATCATCAGCCTTGCTCCTCGAGGCGATGCTCCCGGTTACCGCGACGCTCCCCCATCGGTTCTCTCTCGTGGTGAACTCGAGTACATGTGCACAATTCGGCCGAAGCCGTAGGTAGGAATCCGCCCTACCGATGGGTAGAGACCCGCCGTACCTGCGGTACGTCTCCGACGCGCGCTGTCGGCCCGACGGATCAGGTCGCCGGGTTCCGCTTCCAGGTCCCGGAACTTCCCCCGGTCTTCTCCCACAGCTTGAGCTGGCCGATGCTCATGGTGCGGTCGGTGGTCTTGCACATGTCGTAGACGGTCAGGGCGGCGATGGCACAGGCGGTCATCGCCTCCATCTCCACGCCCGTCCGGTCCACCGTCTCCACCTTGGCCTCGACCTCGACGTAGTCGTCACCGATGGTGAAGTCGACATGGACGGTCCCGACCAGGAGGGGATGGCACATCGGCACCAGATCGGCCGTCCGTTTGGCCGCCTGGATCCCCGCCACGCGGGCGGCGGCCAGCACGTCTCCCTTGGTGATGGCGTTGGTGGCCACCTTGGCCGTCGTCTCGGGCAACATCTCGACCCGGCAACGGGCCAGCGCCCGGCGATGGGTCGGCTCTTTGGGCGAGACGTCCACCATCCGGGCGCCGCCCAACGGATCGAGGTGCCCCAGGCTCCGCTCAGACATGACCAGCTGCGTTTCTCACGAACCTAAGTGTAGGGGAAGCGCCCCTCCTCCAAATGCTCCCGAGCGCACCACGCCGGGCGCTTCACCAGCCATGGGCTGTCCGGCGTTAGCACTCCCTGCATTAGACTGCCAAAGGCCGGGACATAGAACTCACGGGAGGTCGGGCAACGTGCCGACGTACGAATACCGCTGCACCGAGTGTGACCACACCTTCGAAGCAGTTCAGTCGTTCACTGACGACTCGATCGAGGTCTGCCCGTCGTGCGGCGGCCGGGTCCGCAAGCTGTTCGGTAACGTGGGGATCGTCTTCAAGGGCAGCGGCTTCTACAAGACGGACAGCCGTGACAAGAAGAGTGCCGCATCGGCCGGACCGGCAGGTGACGGCGCTGCCGCCAACGGGTCCGACGGGGACAAGAAGTCCGACGGGGACAAGAAGTCCGACGGGGGGACAAGAAGTCCGACGGCGAAAAGGTGGCTGCCGCCAGCAACGGATCGAACGGATCAGGGAGCTCGCCGTCCAAGTCCGAGCCCACGTCCGGCTCCTCGGGATCGGCCGCCAAGCCCGCCGCTGCAACCTCGTCTTCGGCGTCGTCGGACACATAAGCCAAGGCGGCGGCACATGAGCCGGGTGGCGGCGGCCCGGTGGGTGTTGCCCGGTGGCCCGGTAGCCGGCCCGGTGGGTGCCATGCAGGGCCCCGGTGGCCGCCGTCAGCCTCGCCGGGAACCCGAGGCGTCAGCCCGGGTGACCGATTCGGACTATACCCCGCTGACCTGCATGTCTCCCACCGCGATGGTCTGACCGGCGGCGATGCCGGGGAGCCATTCGACGTCGGCGCCGATGGCCACCACCGACTGGAGTATCCGCTGAAGGGTGGAAGCCACCGTGATCTCCCGCACCGGCTCGGCCAGCGCGCCGTCCCGGATCAGCAATCCCTCCGCCCCGACCGAGAAGTCGCCGCTGATGGGGTTCACCCCGGAGTGGACGCCGGTCACCGATTGGACGAAGAGGCCCTCGCCCACGGCGCCGAGCACGCCGTCTTGGTCGTAGCCCTCCGGGCCGACGGCCAGCGTCAGGGCCCGGCACCCGGGGCTGGGCGTACCCGAGAACCCGCCCCGGACGGCTGAGCCGGTCGACGCCGTCCCGGCCCGAGAGGCCGAGACCGTGTCGTAGAGGAACCGCCGCAGGACGCCGCTTTCCACCAGCACGTTCCTGCGGCAGGCCAGCCCCTCGGCGTCGTAGGCGGCGGCGCCGTAGGCCCGCGGGTCGGTGGGGTCGTCGACCAGGGTGAGCACCGAGCCGGCCACCTGCTCGCCCAACCGCCCGGCGAAGAACGAGCGACCCTTCTCCACCGCCTCGCCCGACAGGGCCGACGAGATGACCGACAACAAGGTGGTGGCGACCCGGCGGTCGAAGACCACCGTCGAGCGGCCCGACGGCCCCTTGGTCGCCCCGAGGAGGCGCACGGCCCGCTCGACGGCATCGGCCGTGGCCCGTTCGGGCTCCAGTCCCTCGAAGCCGCGGCCGACGCTGAAGCCCCCGCCGGTCTGGCTGGCCGCACCTTCGCCGGCAATGACCGAGACCGAGACGAATCCCGATGTGCGCCGGTTCGACGCCCGGATGCCCGTGGTCGAGGCCAACGCCACCTCGACCGCGCCGTCGCCGTAGTCGGCCGAGGAGACCTGGCGGATCCGGGGGTCGGCGGAGCGAGTCTGCCGCTCGAGCTCGAGGACCATCTCGACCTTCCGTGCCGTGGGCACCGAGGCCAGCCCGTCGTCCCACAGGTCGACGGCCACGGCGGGCACGCCGTCGGCCACGGCCAGCTGCACGTGCTCGTCCGGGGTGGCGTAGGTGGCGTTGTCCCGGGCCTCGTCGAGCGTCTCGCCCAGCACGGACGGATCGAGCGAGCCGGCCCAGGCGAACCCGAGCTTGTGGTCGACAACCACCCGTACGCCGATCCCGGCCGACGTGGCCGAGGTCAAGGACTCGACCTCGCCGTCGTAGGCGCGCACCTCGGTCTCCTCCCCGCGGGACACGTAGACCTCGACGTCCTCGCCCGACCGGGCCCAGCCCGCCACCTTCTCGGCCACCTCCAAGAGCTCGCCCGGCTGACCGGAGTCGTCGCGACGGGGAGGGCCTTCCGGGCGCGAAGGGGCGTCCGGTGAAGTCGGAGCCTGCACGTCGGTGCTCATTCGGAAGTCCCTCCGATGGTCACACCGGTGATCCGCAAGGTGGCCTGGCCGCACCCGACCGGTACGGACTGTCCGTCCTTCCCGCAGGTCCCCGGGGTCATGGCGAAGTCGGTGGCCACGGCGTCGATGCGCCGAAGCACCTCTGGGCCGTTCCCGATGAGGTTGGCGTCCCGCAACGGCTCGGTGATCCGCCCGTTCTCAATGAGGTAGGCCTCGGTGGTCCCGAAGACGAAGTCGCCCGTGGTGGTGTTGACCTGGCCACCACCCAGCTTGGCCACGTACACGCCATGGGGGGTCTGGGCCACGATCTCGTCGGCGTCTTCCTGGCCGGGCAGCAGGAACGTGTTGGTCATCCGGACCATGGGCAGGTGCTGGTAGCTCTGGCGCCGGCCATTCCCCGAGGACCGCCGGCCCTCCTTGCGAGCCCGCAGGTAGTCCCACAGGTACTCGGTGAGGACACCGTTCTCGATGAGCACGTTGCGCTGGGCCGGCCGTCCTTCGTCGTCGAAGTCGAAGGTCCCCCACTCGCTTCCCACCGTTCCGTCGTCGACCAGGGTGACGAGCGGGCTGGCCACCAGCTGGCCCACCTGGCCCACGTAGACCGATGCGTCCTTCACGATGTGGTCCGCCTCGAGCCCGTGGCCACAGGCCTCGTGGAAGAGGATGCCCCCACTGCCGCCGGCGAGCACCAACGGGACCTCGCCCGAGGGTGCGGGCCGGGCGGACAGCTTGGAGAGGGCCCGTCGGGCGGCCAGCTCGGCCAGCTCCTCCACCGAGACCTCGTCGAAGAGCTCGAAGCCGACGGTGCGGGCCGCCGATTCGAACCCCGTCTGCAGCCCGGTGTCCCCTTCGGCCACACAGGACACGGAGAACCGGGTGCGGACCTGCTCGTCGCTGGCCAACAGGCCCTCGGAGTTGGCGATCAGCACCTGCCGCTTGGAGCCGCCGTAGCCGGCCTGCACCTGGGAGATGGCGTCGCCGGCGGACCGTCCTGCCTCGTCGGCGCGACGCAAGAGGGCCAACGAGTCCGCCTTGGATGCCGGGCCGCCTCCCGACCGGCCGTCCCGACGAGGCCCGTCGCGCAGTCCGGCAGCGGCCACCGACGTCGTGCCCCCACCGCCCTGGGCCACGGCCGAGGCCGCGTCGGCCGCTCGGAGCAGGCCGGCCTCGGACAGGTCAGCGGTGTGGGCGAACCCGGTGGTCTCCCCGACCACCACCCGGATCCCGGCCCCCCGGTCCCGCCCCGACGACAGCTCCTCGACCCGGCCGTCGTCGAGGACGGCCGACGAGGTGGACCGGTCTTCTGCGAACACCTCGGCAAAGTCGCCGCCGTGGCGCAGCGCCTGGCCCAGCACGCGTTCGAGTACGGGAGTTTCGATCACTACTGCCTCCTTGCTGACCGGAGGTGTCCCCGGGCACTTCTGACCGGAGGTGTCCCCGGGCACGGCAGCGGGCGGCGATGGTGGCCGAGGTCCGCTGTCTCCCGTATCGTACCGGCGTGACACTTCATACCGGTCTGAGCGCCCGTGCCGACCTCAGCGTGACAGAAGCCGACACGGCGATAGCGCTGCGGTCAGGCAACGTCCCCGTGTTGGCCACTCCCCGGCTGGTCGCACTGTGCGAAGAAGCCACCTGCTCGGCCCTCGAGGGTCATCTTCCCGAGGGCACGACCAGCGTGGCCAAACGGCTGCAATTCGACCATCTGGTGCCCGTGGGCATCGGCGGCCAGGTCACCGCGGAGGCGACCCTCGACCGCATCGAGGGCCGCCGCCTCACGTTCACGGTGGCCGTCACCGACGGATCGGGGCTGGTCGGGGCGGGTAAGGTCTCCCGGGTCATGGTGGACCGCAACGCCTTCCTCACCCACGCCCGGTAACATTCGCAGCCTCACCGAGCTCCACCGGGAATCTCAGCAAGCCACGACCGGAATCTCACCAAGCCCAACCGGGAATCTCACCAAGCCCGCACCGGGAAATGGGCACTCCCGTGGTTCCCGGGTGGGCGCCGAGCATCTTGACCATGGTTCGGCATCGCGATTCAGATAGCGTGACAGCCAGAGCGCCTTATGATCCTCGAACACATCGACAGCCCCTCCGACCTTCGTTCCCTCTCCCCCGAGGAACTCGACGTCCTGTCCGAAGAGATCAGGGGCTTCATCGTCGATGCGGTGACGGCCACCGGCGGCCACCTGGGTTCCAACCTCGGCGTGGTGGAGCTCACCCTGGCCCTGCACCGCACGTTCGACTCACCCCGCGACGCCCTGTTGTGGGACACCGGGCACCAGGCCTACGTCCACAAGCTGGTGACCGGGCGGCGGGACGCCTTCACCCACCTGCGCCAGGCCGGGGGCCTCTCGGGCTACCCGAACCGAAGCGAGTCCGAGCACGACTGGGTGGAGAACAGCCACGCCTCGACCATCCTCAGCTATGCCCACGGCCTGGCCAACGCCTTCGAGCTCCAAGAGGCCGATCGGCGGGTGGTGGCCGTGGTCGGTGACGGTGCCCTCACCGGGGGCATGGCCTACGAGGCGCTGAACAACCTGGGTCATTCGGGAAAACGGGTCCTCATCGTCTTGAACGACAACGGACGGTCCTATGCCCCCACCGTGTCGCGCCTTTCGGTCGGCCTGACCCATCTCCGCCTCAATCCCACCTACGTGCACGCCCGGCAGCGACTCCGGCACCTGATCAAGGAGATACCCGCCGTCGGCGACCTCGCCTACTCCGGCGTCCACGGCCTGACCACGGCACTGCGAGAGGTGGTGACGCCCCACACCTTCTTCGAGACGCTCGGCATCCGCTATGCCGGACCCATCGACGGGCACAGCGTCCTCGAGGTGGAACAAGCGTTGGCCCACGCGGCCGAGTGGGACGGGCCCATCATCGTCCATGTCGTGACCCAGAAGGGCCGGGGCTACGCGCCGGCCGAGGAGGACGACGTCCAGCGGCTCCACGACGTGAAGGTGCAGGTGGCTGCGGCGGACCCGATACCGTGCCCGCCGGTGCCAGCCAGAACGGGCTCGCCAGTGCCAGCCAGAATGGCAGCGCTGCTTCACACGGAACGGACCAGACGGACGCCGTGGCCATCGAGGCCGGCGACCTCCCCCCGGCGACCTACACCGACGCCTTCACCCGTTCGCTGTTGCGGGCGGCAGAGGCCGACCCGCGGATCGTCGCCATCACCGCGGCCATGCCCGGGCCCACCGGGCTCCTCCCCTTCCAGGCCCGGTTCCCTGATCGGTTCGTCGACGTGGGCATCGCAGAGCAGCACGCGGTGACCGCGGCGGCGGGCATGGCCATCGGTGGCCTCCGACCGGTGGTCGCGGTCTACTCAACCTTCTTCAGCCGGGCCTTCGACCAAGCCAACCTGGATGTGGGCCTCCATGGCCTCCCCGTGGTGTTCGTCCTCGACCGGGCCGGCATCACTGGCGATGACGGGCCCAGCCACCATGGTGTCCTCGACCTCGCCCTCACCTTGTCCATCCCGGGCATGACCGTCTTCACCCCCTCCTCGGTCGACGAGGTCGAGGTCATGCTCGAGCAGGCCCTGCTGCTCGAGGGTCCGGCGGTGATCCGGTTCCCGAAGACCCGGGCCCGCCAGGTGGCGACCGGGGACGTCGGACACGGTCTGGCCGGGCGGCGGCTCCAGGCCGGTGACGGCTCGGTGTGCATCCTCGCCGTCGGAAAGATGGTGGGACCGGCCGAAGAGGCGGCGGCGGAGCTTCGCAGCGACGGGGTGGCGGCCACCGTCTGGGACGTCCGGGTGGTCTCGCCACCCGATCCGGAGATGCTGGCCGATGCCGCCCGCCACGACCTGGTCGTGACGGCAGAGGACGGGTTGCGCCATGGGGGGGCGGGCATGTTCCTGGCCGACGCCATGGCTGGCATCCACACCGAGGGTGCAGCCCCTCCGGTGACGGTCCTGGGCATTCCCCGCACCTTCATCGCCCAGGACAAACCGGACAGCATCCTGGCCCGCTTCGGTCTCGACGGCCCCGGGCTGGCCCGGTCGGTACGCGAGGCGATGGCTTCGGACCGCGTCAGCCCCACCCCCGACGAGCTGGGCTGACCCAAACCGCCTAACGGCGGGGACGCCTCGCCAGAGTCCCGGTCACGAACTCCTCGAAGGTGAAGTCGCCGAACACGTCGTCTCGGACCTCGGCCACTCCGTCCCGGACGACGAGCAGTATGCGCAGCAGGCGTCGCCTCGCGGCCCGGTTTATGAGGACGCTCGCGAACGCGGCCGGCGCAAGGATGCCCCCGATCAGGGCCCACCCGAACTTCTTGACCCAACTCGATCGCTGCATGTGCGGTGCTCCCCCGATACCGATGATCCAGATCCAGCTTCGGCGTCGGCACCGAACATAACACCGCGCTCCAGGACCGTCGTCACCCCGATCGGGTGAGCTCGGCGCCGTCCGACGAGCAGGCGGCTCCACCAGGAATGGCGGTCCGAGGCACCGTCGAGCTTATGTATTCAGGCCATACTCTCCTTCATGGATGTGGGCCCCTTCATGGATGCGGGCCCCCTCATACATGCGGGTCCGCCGGACGCGGCCCGACGGCGGGGATTCGGGCCCTTTGTCACCTGGGCCGAATACACCGCGGCCAACGGAGCACTGGTCCACTGGGAGTCTCGTCGACAGCGGAAGCACGCACATCTCGACCCTGCCCATCCCGAGGCAGGTCCCTCCACCTGGTGGGACCCTGGCGCCCGAGGCTGGTGGCTGGCCATCCTGTTCGCGATCGGCTCCATCCTCTTCGCGGTGGGGGCGGTGCCTGGATACTCGACCTGGGCGGGAGCCAGATGGGACTCCATCACCTTCTTCGTCGGTTCCATCTTCTTCACCGTGGCCGCATTCCTGCAGTACCGAGAAATGGTGGACGCGGAGCCGGAGGGACCTCCGAAGGGCTGGTGCCGGTACCTTTCCTTCGGCGCTCGGCGAATCGACTGGTGGGCAACCGTCGTCCAGCTGGTGGGCACGGTCTTCTTCAACGTGAGCACGGGCAACGCCATACGGATCGATCTCAGCACGGGATCCGCCACTCACCACGTGTGGCGACCGGACCTTCTTGGGTCGGTCTGCTTTCTGGTGGCCAGCGCGCTGGCCTGGTTCGAGGTCTGTCACGGATGGGGTGCGTGGCAGACCTCGAGCCTGTCCTGGTGGATCGTCCTGGTCAACCTGGCCGGATCCGTCGCCTTCGGGGCCTCGGCCATAGCGAGCTACATCGTCCCGGAGACCGGGCGATTGCTCAACGTCCAGCTCAGCAACCTCGGTACCTTCTTCGGTGCGCTCCTCTTCCTGGTGGGAGCGGTGCTGCTGTTACCCGAGCGAACCGAGTCCCTCAACGACTGAGGCGGCGCCCGTGCGGATATCGAGCATGCAAATCGTGTGGATATCGAGCATGCAAATATCGAGCACGGCCTGGGTGACGTACGAAGGAGCCCGATCGAGGCTGTCTCACCGGTTCCCAAGAAGCTGAGCAATGAGATGGCGTAGCTGATCGCAGCACCATCGGTTTCGAGCTACGAGCCTCTCGCCAATCATGACGAGGCAATCGAATAGATGCTCTTTCCGATCAACCAGAAGCCGAGAACCATGGACGCCACCACGATGACCACGTCAGTATGCGTATCGATCCACGTGCGTAGGCGACCCAAGAAGGTCTGGGCGGCTTCTGGGCGGAAGACGGCATAGGTCTCCATGGTCAGAAGCGCCGAGGTCGAGATGAGGCAGAACAGGATCACGGCGAGATAGCTGGCCAACGAGGCCAGCTTGGCCTCGACGATCGTGGCTACCCCTGCTCCGACCAGTCCCCACGGTTGCAGCAGGGGAGCCAGCCCGATGACGAACCATGGGGACATGTTGTCCAGACCGGACTGCCATTTCGGAGTCTTCTTCGGCTTTTTCGGGCGCCCCAACCGGCGGCGCCGTCGCTCGGCGATGGCCAGCAGCCCGACACCGATGGCAATCTTGACCGCGAGAGCGGCCAGAGAAGGTGCCGTGTTCGGCTGGGGTGGCTTGTTGCCGGTGATCAGGATCGTGACTGGCAATCACGATCGCCAGCGACAAGATCCAACCGAATATGAAGAGGGCCCCCTTCCGCACGCCCCCCTTCGAGAGGAGGATGAGAATGAAGGCCGTCAATGGGAGCGGCTCGAGCGTGATGACCAGGCCGATCAGGACGAGGTCGAGGATCACATCGCTTTCCTGCCGCTCCGAGAGAGGGACCTACTGGGCCAGGACCTTGGCCTTTTCGGTCTCGAACTCGGCATCGGTGATCACGCCTCGCTCCTTGAGGTCAGCAAGCTTTGCCAACTGATCGGTCGTGCTCGTCCCGGCCGCCTCGCTGACATAGCTGTTGAACGCTTCTTGCTGCCGCTGTGCCTGCTTCGCCGCCCGTTCGTGCATCGAGCCGCCCCGCACGATCAGGTAGGCCAATACCCCGATCAGCGGAATGATGAAGACGAAGAGGACCCAGAGCATCTTCGCCACGCCTCCCATGTCGTCGCTACGGAAGATGTCGGTGAAGATGGCAACGAGTATCCAGATGTAGACGATGAAGAAGAAGATCTCGATCATGGTCCAGAAGATGTCGAGCAACGGATATGTGTATGCGAACATCGAAGCCTTCTCCTCAATCGTGGTCGGTCAAGAGGAACGCCGCTTGAGCCACATGCCCGATCGTGGTGGTAGCTCGACCGGAAACGGGGCGCGAAGTCTCTCAGAAGGAATCTGACCACGCCCAGGTCGATCGGTCATCACCCTCAGGGGGTGACTTTCGGTCATCTGGAAAATGCCGGGCTATCACCCTCGCGGGATGACGACTTCGGCCGCCGCCTATCTCATGCTGGACGAACCGCGACTGCCGCATCCATCGTCGCGGGCCGGTCGCACCCCACGATCACCATCCGCCCAAGCCCAAGGCCGCCATGCGCCCCGCAGTGAACACCACGAATTCCGGAGTGAGAGATGTCTGACATTGTTCGGAACCAACTCCCGATCCCCGGTCGAGATCGTGTCGGCCTGATCACCTACGACGCCAAGGACCCGGACACGAAGTTCCCCCCGATCGAGCAGCTGCGTCCGCCCGAAAAGGCGCCGAACGTCCTGGTCATGATGATCGACGATGCCGGATTCGGGGCGTCGAGCGCGTTCGGAGGCCCGTGTAGCACTCCGAATGCCGAACGGCTGGCTGCCGAGGGCCTGCGGTTCAATCGCTTCCATACCACGGCCCTGTGCTCGCCGAGCCGCCAGGCTCTTCTGACCGGCCGCAACCACCATTCGGTGGGGATGGGCGGCATCACCGAGATAGCCACGTCTGCTCCCGGTTACAACTCGATCCGGCCCGACAAGGCCGCGCCGCTGGCCAAGATCCTCCAGCTCAACGGCTACAGCACCGCTCAGTTCGGAAAGTGCCACGAGGTCCCGGTGTGGGAGACGAGCCCGATGGGCCCGTTCAACCAATGGCCGACTGGAAGCGGTTTCGAACATTTCTACGGCTTCGTCGGCGCTGAGACCAACCAGTACTACCCGGCCATCTACGACGGCATCACGCCGGTGGAGCCGTCCAAGTCACCGGAGGAGGGCTACCACTTCACCGAGGACATGACCGATCGGGCGTCGTCCTGGGTCAGGCAGCAGAAGTCGTTGATGCCCGACAAGCCGTTCTTCATGTACTACGCGCCGGGGGCCACTCATGCCCCCCATCACGTGCCGAAAGAGTGGAGCGACAGATACAAGGGCCGGTTCGATGCGGGCTGGGACGCACTCCGGGAGGAGACGCTGGCCCGGCAGAAGGAGCTCGGTGTCGTACCCCAGGACACGGAGCTGTCGAAGCGTCCCGACGAGATCTCGGCCTGGTCCGACGTCCCTGGCGCCCTCAAGCCCGTGCTGGCCCGCCAGATGGAGATCTACGCCGGCTTCCTCGAGCACACCGATCATCACATCGGGAGGCTCCTCGACACGCTGAAGGATCTCGGGGTCCTCGACGACACGCTGGTCTTCCTCATCATCGGGGACAACGGAGCCAGTGCTGAGGGGACCCCCAACGGCACCTTCAACGAGATCATCTCCCTCAACGGGGCCGCCCAGTTCGAGACCACCGAATTCATGGTCGACCACATCGACGGGTTCGGCACTCCCGATGCCTACAACCACTACGCCGTGGGGTGGGCCCACGCCATGGACACCCCCTACCAGTGGACGAAGCAGGTCGCCTCCCACTTCGGGGGGACCCGCAACGGCACCATCGTCCATTGGCCGAGCGGGTTCAGTGCAAAGGGCGAAATTCGAAGCCAGTTCCACCATCTCATCGACGTGGCGACGACGATCCTCGACGCCGCCGGCCTTCCCGAACCGACGTTTGTCGACGGCATCCAGCAGATGCCGTTGCACGGTGTGTCCATGGCCTATGCCTTCGACCAGGCGAACGCGCCGGAGGGTCGGGAGACCCAGTACTTCGAGGTCGCCTGCAACCGGGGGATCTACCACAAGGGATGGACGGCAGTCACCCGGCACAGCGTCCCTTGGGAATTCGGCGCCGAGCTGCCTGCGCTCGACGACGACGTGTGGGAGCTCTACGACACCACAACCGACTGGTCTCAGACTCACGACATCGCCGCCGACCACCCGGAGAAGCTGCAGGAGCTCCAGCGGCTCTGGCTCATCGAAGCGGTGAAGCACAACGTCCTTCCCCTCGACGACCGCCGCATCGAGCGCTTCAACTCGGACATCGCCGGACGTCCCGTCCTCACCAAGTCCAAGACACAGACGCTCTACGGCGGCATGGTCCGGTTGAGCGAGAACTCGGTGCTCAACATGAAGAACAAGTCACATTCGGTTACCGCCGAGGTGGTAGTACCCGAGGGAGGCGCCAACGGCGTGATCGTGGCCCAGGGAGGCGCCTTTGCCGGGTGGAGCTTCTATCTCCAGGAAGGCAAGCCGAAGTACTGCCACAACCTGGCCGGGCTTATGCGGTTCTACGTTGAGGGGACCGAAGCCGTCCCGCCCGGCACCCATCAGGTGCGCATGGAGTTCGCCTACGACGGGGGCGGCCTGGCCAAGGGGGGCACGGCCACGCTCTTCATCGACGGCAACAAGGTCGGTGACGGCCGGGTCGACGCCACAGTACCCATGATCTACTCCGGGGACGAGACCTGCGACGTCGGGAGCGACACCGGGACCACGGTCAGCGAGGACTACACCAGCGCGACCAGTCAGTTCACCGGGACTGTGCGCTGGGTGCAGCTGGACATCGGGGACGACGATCACGATCACCTGATCTCCCCCGAGGATCGCATGCGGGTGGCGACAGCAATCCAGTAGCCGCAAAGTCCCTACGGTTACCGTGGGCGACGTGCCCGAATCGTGCTGCACGCCCAGTCGGGAGCAAGCATCAGAGCCGGGGCGCCCGCAACAGGTGGTGGAGGTCGGCGTCCGCCGCCACCCCTCGCTGGTGGCTGTGCCGCCCGGCCGGTACCGCATGGGCGACGAGTCCGATTGGAGCTATGCCGGTGACGGTGAGGGACCCGTCCACGACATCGGATTGCCGGCGTTTCAGATCGACGCGTTCGCCGTCTCCAACCAGCGGTTTGCCCAATTCGTCGAGGACAGCGGGTGGCGGACCGACGCCGAACGCTTCGGATGGTCGTTCGTGTTCGGCGGACTGCTGCCTGACGACTTTCCACCCGCGGGGTGGCAGGAGCGCCGTGGTGGCGCCAAGTCATCGGGGCCGAGTGGCGCCATCCCGAGGGCGCTCACTCCGATATCGCTGATCGCCAGGACCACCCGGTCGTGCATGTGTCCTGGAATGACGCACAGGCCTATTGCACCTGGTCGGGAACCCGCTTGCCGAGCGAGGCGGAGTGGGAGGCGGCGGCCCGTGGTGGGATCGAAGCCCAGCCGTTTCCATGGGGGAAAGAGCTCGAACCCGATGGCCAACACCGCATGAACGTGTTCCAAGGCGACTTCCCCGGAGGAAACAGCGGTGCGGACGGCTTCGTGGGAACCGCCCCTGTCGATACCTTCCCGCCCAATGGCTACTGGCTCTACAACACGACCGGAAACGTCTGGGAATGGTATGCCGACTGGCTCGATGTCAACTACTACGCCGTATCGCCGGTTGAGAGCCCGACCGGCCCCCGGCCCGGGTCGTCCCGAGTCCAACGCGGTGGTTCCTATCTGTGCCACGCCTCCTATTGCCGGCGCTACCGGGTCTCAGCCCGGTTCGGCAGTGATCCAGAGACCTCCACGGGCAATGTGGGCTTTCGGGTCGCAGCCGACAGCCCGGCGCCGGGACAAGGAGCCGGGTAGGGCGTATCGGCCAAGGGCCCATTGGAGGCCCAGGGGCGATCTGTCCCCCGACCCCCGGCATATCGCCCGATAAGGGTGATGAACCGCCCTCATCCAGGCGCGACGGTGGATCATGGCCAACACGCAGGTAGCAGGAGCCGAATTTCCGGCGATCGACCAATCGACCCAGGAGCAGATCTCACAGGAACGCCGGGTCGCCGTAGGCAAGGCGGCGCGGACAGCCGCCCCCCGAGCCAGCCAGGGAGCCTGGGAGCCGCTTCAGGATCGCCCCGACCCGGTGGCCCTGCTCGAGAGCCAAGCCGCCTCCCGTGTCCCCGAACTGGTCCCGATCCGCTACGGGCGCATGGCCGTCTCGCCGTTCACCTTCTTCCGGGGCGCGGCGCTGATCATGGCGTCCGACCTGGCCACGACGCCCAGGTCGGGGCTGACCGTCCAGGCCTGCGGCGATGCCCACCTGAGCAACTTCGGCGTCTTTGCCTCACCGGAGCGGTCTCTGGTCTTCGACGTGAACGACTTCGACGAGACCCTCCCCGGGCCGTGGGAGTGGGACGTGAAGCGCCTGGCCGCCAGCCTGGCCATCGCCGGTCGGGATCGGGGCTTCTCCGACAAGGAGCGGGCGGGCATCGTCGTGGACACCGCGTGCGCCTACCGGACGGAGATGGCCAAGTTGGCGACCATGCGCGACCTCGACGTCTGGTATGCCCGGCTCGACGCCGATACCGCCCTGAAGGACCTCGCGAACCTGTTGGCAGCGGGTGGCGGGAAGGCCGGAAAGAAGACCACGTCCAAGCTGAAGGCCGGTGCCGACAAGCAGTTGGCCAAGGCCAGGACTCGCGACAGCCTGCAGGCGCTGGGCAAGCTCACCGAGGTAGTCGACGGAGAGACCCGATTCGTCAGCAATCCCCCCCTGATCGTCCCCATCGCCGAGCTGGTACCCGGTTCGGAGGCGGCCAACCTCACCGAACGGTTCCACGGACTGCTCCGCAGCTACGGGAAGACGTTGCAGAGCGACCGGCAGCACCTGCTGAAGCAGTTCCGGTTCGCCGGGATCGCCCGGAAGGTGGTCGGGGTCGGGAGCGTCGGCACGAGGGCCTGGGTCATCCTCATGCTGGGAAGCGACGGGGTGGACCCGCTGCTCCTCCAGGCCAAAGAGGCCCAGGAGTCGGTGCTGGCCCGGTTCGTGGGCAAGAGCCACTACGCCAACCAAGGCGAGCGGGTGGTCGCCGGCCAGCACCTGATGCAGGCGTCGAGCGATATCTTCCTCGGTTGGGACACGGTCGATGGCCTCGACGGCGTGCGCCGCGATTTCTACATCCGCCAGCTCCGCGATTGGAAGGGCTCGGCCGATGTCGACAACATGATCCCCGAAGCCATGTCCGCCTACGGCCGGTTGTGCGGGTGGACGTTGGCTCGGGCCCACGCCCGCTCCGGCGACCGCATCGCCATCGCCGCCTACCTGGGCTCGAGCAAGGCCTTCGACCAAGCCATCGGATCGTTTGCCGAGACCTATGCCGACCAGAACGAGAAGGACTACCAGGCCATGCAAGCGGCCATCGCCGACGGGCGCATCGTCGCCGAGAGCGGGCTGTGACCGCCAACGGGACCGTGGGCCGTGTCGCCGACCCCGGAGCCTGACGTGACCGAGACGTCCACGGCTGTTCCAGCCACCGATGGCGCACCTGACCGGAAGGAGACGGCGGAGCTCATCGGCAGCCGCTACCTGATCCGGTTCCAGGAGGACACGCTCCGGCACCGGCCGCTGTGGATACGGCTGATCATCGAATACATTGGCACCTTCATCCTGGTCACCGTGGCCGCCGGGTCCGGCGTCATCAACCACTACGTCGGGGGCGGCCCGATCAGCCGGACGGCGGCTGTCATCGCACCGGGCGCCGTGGTGATGGCCATGATCTACGCCCTGGGGCCATTGTCAGGCCTTCACATCAATCCTGCTGTGACCCTGGCCTTTGCCGGCCGAGGCGTGTTCAAGGTGGCCTGGGTACTGCCCTACGTGGCGGTCCAACTGGCCGGGGCGGTCTCTGCGGCAGTGTTCCTCCAGGCCATGTACGGCCATGTCGCGGCCGGGGGCAACTACCCGATAGCCAAACCGGGCGGAGACTGGCGATCGTTGGTGATGGAGATCGTACTCACCGCGATCTTGGTCTCGGTCATCCTCAATACGGCAACGGGATACCGGAGCATCGGCCACAACGCGGCGCTGGCCGTGGGCGCCACGGTCGCACTCCTGGGGCTGTTCGCCAGCCCGATCAGCGGCGCATCGATGAACCCGGCCCGGACCCTGGGCCCCGACATCGTCAGCTTGAACTTCACCGGTTGGTGGATCTATGTCGTCGGGCCGGTCGTCGGGGCGGCGATTGCCGTCATGCTCATCGGCCTGGTGCGAGGTCTGCCAGACAAGAAGGAGCGAGCAGCGGCCGAGGGCGATGCCCTCCCGCTCGAGCGGTAGCCAACGGTGACGGCCTCCGGAGACAGTGCCGACTCGAGACAGTGCCGACTCGAGACAGTGCCGACTCGGACACGATCACCCCATTCGGGTGAGGACGAGAAACACAGCACCTCCTACTCTGACCGACAACAGGCAAAGGATGTGGACAGATGACCGCAGGACCAGTCGAATACATCATCGTGGGGTTTCCGGGCAACAAGTTCAACGGCCAGATCGCCCCGGAGCTGATCGCCTTGGTCGAGTCGGGGACGATACGCATCCTCGACCTGATCTTCATCGGGAAGGATGCGGACGGCTCGGTGGCGACCCTCGAGATCGACGAGCTCGACGTGGCCGAGGGCTTCTCGGCACTGGACGGCGATGTCGGCGGCCTCATCAGCCCCGACGACATCGAGTTCGCCGCTCGGAGCCTCGAGCCCAACTCGTCGGCCGCCCTTTTGATCTGGGAGGACGTCTGGGCGGCGCCGTTCGCCGAGGCGGTGCGCCGCTCTGGCGGTGTCCTGCTCGAGGGCGCCCGCATCCCCTACGAGCTGATCACGCCCGCCCTTGCCGACCTGCCGTCGGCAGTTTGATTCCCCGAGCGTCAGGAGAGACGACATGATGAGAAGACGACCAGTCGCCCGGATGGCCGTGCGAACCACCGTGGTGGCCGGCACCGCGGCGGCGGTGGGCGCCCACGCCGCCAACCGGCGCGCAGCCGAGCAGGAAGCCCCGGCCCAGCAGGCACCACCACCACCGCCGCCGCCGCCTGCACCTGCGGCCGCAGCCCCCGACCCGATCGAGCAACTCACGCAGCTGGCTGCGCTGAAGGACTCCGGTGCGTTGACCGAGGCCGAGTTCGAGACGCAGAAGGCCCGACTGCTCGGGTAATGGGCTCGGCGTGAGCAAGCGGACAACTCGGTCGCACCGGATCCGACGGTTCGTGACATGGGTGCTGGTGGTTATCGCGGCATTGCTGGTGCCCATCTCGGTACTCACGGTCTGGGCCATCAGGACCATCACCAACACTGACCAGTACGTGGCCACGATGGCGCCGCTGGCCCGCCAGCAGGTCATCACCGATCACGTCGCCGTCAAGGCGACCAACGTCCTCTTCGAGAAGGTCGATGTCCAGGGCCGCCTCAATACGGCACTACCGCCCAAGGCGTCGTTCGCTGCCGCACCGATCGCCAATCAAGTCCATGGCTTTGTCGAAGATCAATTCAAGACGCTGCTGCGCAGCACCTGGTTCCAGCAAGCATGGGACAAGGCCAATCGACGGCTGCATTCGTCACTGGTCTCCTTCTTGGAGGGCAACCAGCTCCCCGCCGGACAGAAGGCCCAAGACATCGCCATAAAGCTCGATCCCGTTCTCGAGAAAGGGATAACTCAACTTCACAATAAGGGCATCACCGTCTTCGATCCTCTCCAGGCCAAGCTCAAGAACGCCACCAACCTGTCGGTGACGGTCGCATCCAAGCCACAGGTCAAGTCCATCCGTGGGGTCTTCCACCTGGCCAAGACGCTCGGTTGGGTGGTCCCACTGGTGGCCCTCGTCCTCATAGCTGCCGCCGTGGCGGTCGCGGTCGATCGGCGCAAGACATTGCTGCGGCTCGGGGTCGGCGTCTCGATCACCACCATCGTGGTCCTGGGGCTGGTCGCCTATGAGCGCAACTTCTTCATCACCCATGCCGCCAACCGGGCATCCCCGGATGTCACCGGGGCGGTCTACGACACGCTCAGCCACTTCTTGCACAACTGGCTGCTCGGGGTGCTGGTGGTCTCGGTCATCGTGGCCGCCCTCATGTGGCTCATCGGGCCGGCGCGTTGGGCAAGATCGATTCGCCGCCTGGTCGGGAGAGGATTCCACCTGGTTGGCCCAGCGGTTCGGCGAGCTGGTCTCCAAGACCCGCAGCGCCGAGGCCTCGGCGCGGGTCGTGCGGGTGGCCCGCTTCCCGCTCGAGCACGCCTCTGGGCTTCGACTGCTCGGCGTGGCCGTCGTGGGCTGCATCCTCGTCTTCGGGGGCATTTCCGGCGGGGGCATCCTGTGGAGCGCGGTGGGGCTCGTAGCGTACTTGGTGGTACTGCAAGGGGTCCTGATATGGGCTCGTCGGTTGACCACTCGGTCCGATAGCGTCAGAGGGGCCGAGCTCGCCAGATTCCGATGAGGCATCCCAGGTCCCCGCCGGCTCGGCTGTTCCTGGCTCAGGTGGTGCGTCGACGCATCCTCCCGACGATGGCCCCTGATCGCGGCAGACTCGCTCGACGGAGGAGACCGATCTATGGCTGAGGCCCCGGGAGCGACCCCCAGGCCTGGCGCGACCACACCGCTGGCGACGCCCAACCCGGCGGAGCTCCTGACGTCCCGGAGCTACCTGGTCCTGCTCCTCCTCGGCGCAGCCATCGGCGTACCCGTCGCCGCCGCCGCCTACTTCTTCCTCAAGGCAGTCGCCGAGACCCAGAGCTACGTCTTCTCCACCCTTCCCGGCGAGGTCGGGTTCCACGGCGAGCCGGCATGGTGGCCCGTACTCCCGCTGGCCTTGAGCGGGCTGCTCGTGGGGTTGAGCATCCGGTACCTCCCGGGGACCGCGGGCCACAAGCCGGCAGAGGGATTCAAGGCGGCCGGAGCCGTCCCACCGATCGAACTGCCAGGCATCCTCATTGCCGCCTTCGCCACCCTCAGCCTCGGCGTCGTGCTGGGACCCGAGGCACCGCTCATCGCGATGGGAAGCGGGATGGGCGTCCTCGCCGTCCACCTGATCAAGCGGGATGCACCGTCCATGGCCGCGGTCGTCATCGGCGCCGCCGGGAGCTTTGCCGCCGTCAGCACGCTCCTCGGGTCGCCCATCGTGGGGGCGTTCTTGCTCATGGAGGCGGCCGGCCTCGGCGGCCCATTGCTCGGAGTCGTCCTCGTCCCGGGCCTGCTGGCGGCCGGGATCGGCTCGTTGATCTTCGTCGGCCTGGACAAATGGACGGGGTACGGGCACCTGACCTTGGCCATCCCCCACATCCCGACCTTCACCACCCCGGACGGGGCTGAACTGCTGTGGGCGGTGGGCATCGGTGTCGTGGCCGCCGTGGTCGGGACGGCCATCAGGTGGATCGCCCTGTGGTTACAGCCGCTGGTCGAGAAGCGGATGGTGCTGTTGACCCCGGTCATAGGCGTAGCCGTCGCCGGCTGCGCCATCGCTTTCGGCGAGGCGTCGGGGCGGAATTCATCCGAGGTGCTGTTCTCCGGCCAATCGGCGCTGGGTTCGCTCGTCCACGACGCCTCGAGCTGGACGGTCGGCGCCCTGTTGCTGCTGATGCTGTTCAAGAGCCTGGCCTACGGGGCTTCGTTGAGCTCGTTCCGAGGCGGTCCAACCTTTCCCGGGATGTTCATCGGAGCGGCGGGTGGGATTGCCTTGTCCCACCTTCCCGGGCTGCCCCTCATCGCCGGCGTGGCCATGGGCATCGGGGCCATGACTGTCGCCATGCTCGGGCTACCACTGACCTCTGTCCTGTTGGCCAGCCTCTTTCTGGAGGCGGATGCCGTCGCTCTGATGCCGCTGGTGATCGTGGCTGTCGTGGTCGCCTACGTCGCCACGGCCTGGCTGCGTCCGCTCCTGCCGGCGATAGCTCCGGCACAGCCGCCGGACGAGGCTGCACCGGCTGTGTCACCCCGCGGGGGCACGGCACCGGCTGTGTCACCCGGCGGTGGCACGGCACCGGCCGAGCACCCACCACCGGCGGGGGTCCCGGCCGACACCACATGAACGGCTGGGAGTACGTCGTCTTGTTCCTGGCCGTCATGGCCTCGTGGGCGGGCGTGCCCGGGATCGGGAGTGCCGCGGTGGGAGCGGCAGCGGTGGGCGCCAGCCAGGGAAACCTCAACCTGGCCGCGGTGATCATCATCGCCGCCGTTGCCGGCGAGGTCGGGGGCATCATCGGCTATCGGGTGGGCGACCGATGGGGACGACAGCTCATCGACCGTCCAGGGAAGCGGCAGGCCAGCCGCCAGCAGCTCATGGCCAAGGGGGAACGGGCCTACGCCAAGTGGGGCCGGCTGGCCGTCTTCTTCACACCGGCCATCATCTCGGGGACGGCCAAGATGAAACAGGGTCAGTTCATCGTGTGGAACTTCGTGGCGTCGATCGCCTTCGCCCTTGCTGTCGCCCCCACTGCGTACGGCGCCGGCCGCGTGGCCACCGGACACAACTCGACCAGGGACATCGTCATCCTGGTCTTCGGACTGGCCATGAGCACCTTGTTGGTGACGATCCTCGTGCGGCGCCATCGTCGTCATGTGGCCCTCGCCGCGAACGAGTGAAGCGACGGCCAGGCGAGGCGTCGCTCGGTACTTCGGGATTGCGCCCTTGCCTCAGCCGACCCTGCCGCCCTCCAACCCCCAATCGACGTTGATGGGACGTCGGGTGACCAGGCGGGGACGGCCGACCGTCGCCGGGCGGTCGGTCGTCCAGGGGGCCGCGGCCGCCAGGGTGAGGCCGGCGAGGCCTCGCAGGGCCTGGTCGTAGCCGGACCGGATCCAGGCGAACCGTTGCCAACATGCTTCGAGCTCGTCGTCGGCGACGGTGACGAGCGTTGGCAACCGCTCGAGTGCGGCGACGTACTCTTCGCGGCGAATCGATATTGCGGGTGCGGGCTCCTGGAACCTCGACATCAAGTTGACGGCGAGCACGCCCCGATTGATCGGGAGCGAAGCCGCACTCCCGATCCGGGCCATGGCCGGGATCCCGTAGGCCAGGGCCAGCATCGGTCCCTTGTCTGCGTCGGTCGGGAACACCTCCCCTGTCGACCATGACACCGAGATGAGAAGGGCGGCGCCGTCGAGCATCGTGCCGACCGAGGCTACCCAGGACTCTTCCGGGCTGGCCTCGGGAAAGTAGCAGAGAGCTGGGAACGACGAGTGGGTCTGATCGAGCTCGAGCAGCCAGTTGGTTGCGATCCGCCACACGTCCGAGTTGTCCAGGGCCCCCACACGCAGCAGATTGCTGAGCAGGCCCACCGGGTCGGCCGGCGTCCCGGCGAAGGGACGCAGCACCGTGATCCCCTTTTCCCGCTCGTGGTGGGCGGCATAGATCGTCGGCAGGTAGCTGATCAAGAGGGCGACCAGCCCGAGCCCGATCGTCGCCTCGACGAAGGTGAGCCAGATCCGGCCGAACCCGTCCGGTTCGGCGAAGCCCAGCGTGAAGAGCGACGACCCGCTGACCTTGAAGGACCGCGTCGCTGATTCGTGCCCCGTTCCCCAATAGATGAACGAGAATCCCACCGTGACGATGGCCGTCCACACGAGGGGCAGGCTCACCAATGCAACCGGGGCGTACAGAGCGCGCAGGTTCGCTTCACGGTCCTTGTTCCGCCACTTGCGGATGAGCAGACGGTCGACCACGGCGAAGACGAACCGAGCGATGTGGGTGAAGCGCTCGCGGGGTAACACCACGGTCTCCAGGGCGGAGATGAGCGTGGCCACGACGACGATGATGCCGCCCATGACGGCAAGGACATGCACAGCGATCATCGTCTATTCCACATCGTGGGCGTTGAGCCTAGAGGTGGTTGAACCCTCCGGCCTCATCGGAGCCCATGGTGACGCTCACCGGATGCTTGTCGAAGTGGGTCATCGAATCGGCGAAGTCGTCGAGGAGTATCGAAATGAGGTCCCGGTCCACCCCCTGGCGCACGAGGACCCGCTGGACGGCGATGTCGGAGGCCGATCCGGTCAGCGGATAGGCCGGTACCTGCCAGCCGCGCACCCGCAGGCGGTCGGCCAGGTCGAAGAGGGTGTACCCGGGGTCGACACCGTCCTTGATCTTCCAGGTCACGGTGGGGATCCCGGTGGAGGGGTCGCTGTCGCACAGCAGCTCGAAGGGCCCAAGCTTGACGATCTCCTTGGCCAGATAGGCGCCGGCGTCGTAGCAGGCCCGGTGGGTCCGCCGGTAGCCGTCGCGCCCGAGCCGGACGAACTCGTAGTACTGGGCGATGATCTGGCCGGCGGGCCGAGAGAAGTTGATCTGGAAGTCAGGCATGTCGCCGCCCAAATAGCTGACATGGAAGATCAGGCCCTCGGGGAGCTCGCCCTTGTCCCGCCACACCACCCAGCCGACGCCCAGGGGGGCGAGGCCGAACTTGTGGCCGGAGGTGCTGATCGACTTCACCCGCGGCAACCGGAAGTCGAACTGGATGTCCGGAGCACAGAACGGGGCCAGGAAGGCGCCACTGGCCCCATCGACGTGGATGTCCACGTCGTACCCCTTCTCCTCCTGCAGGCGGTCGAGGGCCCCGGCTAGTTCGGCCACCGGCTCGTAGGCACCCGTGTAGGTCACCCCGAACGTCGGGACCACGAGCATGGTGTTCTCGTCGATGCGCTCGACCATCTGCTCGGCATCCATGTGGTACTTGCCCGGCGACATGGGGACCTCGCGCATCTCGATGTCCCAGTACCGGGCGAACTTGTGCCACACCACCTGCACGGGGCCGCAGACCATGTTGGGCCTGTCCGTCGGCTTGCCCTCCGCCTCTTGCTTGGCCCGCCACCGCCACTTTGCCGCCAGCCCAGCCAGCATGCAGGCCTCCGACGAGCCCAGGGCCGAGGCCCCGACGGTGTTGGCCGAATCCGGAGCGTTCCACAGGTCGGCCAACATGTGGACGCAGCGCCGCTCGACCTCGGCTGACTGCGGGTACTCGTCCTTGTCCATCAGGTTCTTGTTGATGGCCAGGTCCATCAACTCGTGGACCTGGGGGTCCTCCCAGGTCTGGCAGAAGGTGGCCAGGTTCTGCCGGGAGTTGCCGTCGAGGAGCAATTCGTCCCGGATGGCCTGGCAGGCGAACTCCGGTATCGTCTCGTGGTCCGGAAACCGGTACTTGGGAAGGGCCTGGGCCAGGTCGGCCGAAGCGAACAGCGCCTCTGCCGCCTCATGCGCCTTACGGACAGGATTCCTACGCTCGTGGAGCGGCATCGTTCACCTCGGTTGTCGGTGGCTGGCGTGGGGAACCGCTGGTACCGGCGCGATCGAACGGACGGCCCTTGGCAAAATTTAGATCCGTAGGGACTCCGCAACATCACCCAGAAAGGGTGAGATCGTCAGCCGATCGCCCGTTGCTCAGAGCAGGCCCATCAGGCGCGCCTGGGCGATGGCGTCGTTGCGGTTGGCCGCGCCCAGCTTCTGGAAGATGTGGGCCATGTGCGTCTTGATCGTGTTCACCGACACGTAGCACTTGTCGGCCAGCTCGATATTGGTCAGGCGGCTGGGCAAGAACGAGAGGATCTCGAGCTCACGGTCGGTCAGCGGGTCGGCGAGAGTTCCCACCAGGGATGTGGAGAAGAGCACCCCGCTCCGCTCGAGAATGGCCCTGCGGAATTCATCGTGCTCGCCGGGGATCCCCGAGGAGAGCAGTCGCACCATGGGCGAGCCGACGTTGACGAAGACCTCGACCAGCCCGTGCCGATCACCCTGAGCCATAGCCTCCCCGAGATGAACCCGGGCATCACCGATCCGACCGTCGACCTCGGACAGGAGGGCGCCAACGAGGTGGTGCTCGATACGGGCCACCGGATCCGTCGCATCCGACAGCTCCGGCATCGCGTCGAACTCCTTGCGGGCCCGCTCCAACTCTCGCAGGGCCAGTGCGTCCAGGGCGAGCTCGAAAGTCACGAAATGTGACCGCGCATCCGATTCTCCCGCGACCCGCATGGCCCGCTCGGGCGATCCGCTCAGCCGCAGCATGCGGCCGCGCAGGGCGAGGAGGCGATCAGAGACGATGGGCGGGGGCTGCGAGTCCAGTTCGACGGTGGCCGACAGGATCGTCGTGGTCGCCTCGTCCGTCAGGCCCTCGGCGGCTTGCAGCATCGCCCGGGCAAACTGACAGATCCACATCAGCTGCAGACGTTGGTTGGCGAAGGCGCGCAGCGTCGCCTCGTGCAGGTACAGCGCCGCCTTGTTGGGTTCGGAACGATGGAGGGCGACGAAGGTAAGGGCCAGGTAGGCATCAGCCGTAGACGGATGGGCCAATGTGTCGACTCCGCGGGCCACGGCCAGGGCCTCGCCGGCCAGCGCCTCGGCACGATGGGTGCGGCCACTCCACGCCTCGAGCAACCCCAGCGAGCCAAGGCAGCTGATCTTCCAGACCGAGTAGGCCGCCCCCACGCTCCCCATGCCGCGTTCGAGCCAGTCCCGAGCCTCAATCATGTTGCCGACCAGGAAATGCGCCCGTCCGCCCGAGATCAACGAAATGGTCCGGAGGGACTGTGCATCGGTGAGACCCATGACGGCGGGGATTCGCAGCTCGTCGGCGTCCTCGAGGCCGGCCAACAGCTCGAGCGAACGGACGGCCAACTCGACCGTTGTCTCCGGACGGGGTCGCCATTGGGCCAGGAGGGTCAGGAGGGCCGTGGCGCAGAGTCGCTCGCCGTCGGTGGCGGTCGGGTCGGTCATCACCTTGCGGGCGAGGTCCTCTCCGGCGGCCGCCTGGCCGTCGGCCCCCCTGAGGAAGGCCAGGAGCAGGCTGACGCTGTGCCGTCCGGATCGGATGGCCTCGGGTACGCCTTCGATCCATCGGATGACCGTGGCCATCTGGCCCTGTTCGAACACGTCCGAGCCGCGAGACAGAACGATCTCGAGGACGAGTTCCCACTCCCTCGCCCGGAGCAGGAACTCGACGGCCTGGCTGACCTCGCCCCGCTGGAGGTGCCACTCGGCCGCTTGTCGCAAGAGAGGCGCCTCGGCGGAGGGGTCCTCGACCCGGAGCCGGTAGCGCATGAGGTCCCGAAAGAGATGGTGGAACCGGAACCGGGTCCGATGGGTGTCGAGGGGGACGAGGAACATCGACTCCCGTTCGAGCTCCTCGAGGACGAGCTGGGCGTGCTGCTCGCCGGTCAGGTGAGCGACCAGGTCGGCGGACAACTCGTCGAGCACAGACACTCGGAGCAGGAACTCACGGCGGACATCGGATTGACCCTGGAGCACCTCCTCGGTGAGGTAGTCGGCAACCAGGCGGTCGCTCCCGCTGAACTCGATGACGAACTCGTCCGCATCGTCGTACTGGCGAAGGGTCATGGCCGCCAGGTGCAGTCCGGCGGCCCACCCCTCGGTCCGGTTGACCAGCGCGGTCACGCTGTCGGGGCTCATGGTCCGCCCGGCGATGCGCTCGACGAGCTCGGTCGACTCGGCCACGTCGAGAACCAGATCGGCCTGACGGATCTCGGTCATGGTCAGGCGCATGCGGTGCCGGTTCCAGGCCAGGGGCAGGTCGACCCGGGTGGAAAGGACCAAGTGGACGTTCCCGGGCAGGACGTCGGCCAAGCGGCCCAGGTCGGCCAGTAGGGTCGGATTGGAGACTTGGTGCAGGTCGTCGAGGACGATCACCACCTCGGGCAGGTCCGCCAGCTGCGCCCCGAGCTCCTCGAGCAGGGGCGTGCCCAGCCCACCTCCGTGCATGGCCACCAGGGGCCCGAGGTGGGCGAAGTCGGGCCGGATGGCGCTCAGCCCCTGCAGCAGTCGTTGCGAGAAGTGGACCGGGTCGTCATCTCGCGGTTCGACGTGCAGCCACACAAAGTGCAGATCCGGGCGGCTGGCGGCCCACTGGGCCAGCAACACCGACTTGCCGGCCCCGGCGGGGGCGACGATCAGCGCCAGTGGCTGGGACAGAGCCTGGTCGAGCCTGTGGCGGAGCGCCGGTCGATCAACCGCATGCGCGGGTGGGACAACACCGGTGACTGTCATGGCTCTCCGCAGCTGCTTTACGGACCTGGCCGCGGCCAGAAGCATAACCCCTGACGGGAGCAGAGCGGGAAAATCACCCTTACGGGATGAGGACGTCGGCCGTTTGTCTCGCCATCGTGGAGGGTAACCCTCGGCGGGGCATCGACGAGGCAGCGTCGCCCAGCGTCCGATGGCCTGCTGGGGGGATCAGAAAGGACCGCAGTGACAGCCGGGAACTACGAACTTGTGGTGCGGGGAAGGCTCAGCCCGACCCTTGCTGCCGCCTTCGAAGGGTTCGATGTCACGCGTTTTGAGCACGGGGTGACCCATCTTGTCGGGTGGGTCCGCGATCAGTCCGGCCTGCACAGCACCCTCGAGCTGCTCCGGGACCTCAACATCGAGCTGGTATCGGTCAATGCCGTTCCGATGTCCGAACCCCGCCGGCGTCGCGACGACGTCTGACGACCCATCGTCAGGCTGTCGCCCAATCACCCAGGAAGGGTGACGAATCGACGGGGGTGGGGCTGTCACCATGGCCGTACCCACCGTAATTCCACCTTCGAGCCAGGTGGACGGCACACAACCAAGGAGTGGAACATGGCCAAGCCAGACGGAGTCTTCATCTTCATCGGGACCTACCCGAGCGAGGCGGCCGCGTACGACGACTACGCGATCGTGCGGGACCTTCATTCGGCTGGGGCGATCGGGACCTATGACAGCGCAGTGGTGTCGAAGGACGGTGCCGGAAAGATCCACGTCAACAAGGACGAGATGGCCACTCGCCACGGGGCCTGGGGCGGGGCGGCGGCAGGCGCCGTGGTCGGCATCCTCTTCCCGCCCTCGATCATCGCCACCACCATCGTCGGCGCAGCCGTCGGTGGTGCGAGCGGCCACCTGTGGCGGGGCATGTCCCGGGCCGACGTCAAGGAATTCGGAGAGATCATCGACGAGGGCCAAGCGGCACTCGTCGTCGTCGGGGACAGCACGGTGGAGGCGGCACTGGACAAGGCGACCCTGAAGGCCGAGAAGAAGGTGGCCAAGGACCTCGGTGTCAGTGTCAAAGACGTCGACGATGCCGTCCGACAAGCTGCCGAGGACGTCAGCTAGTCGAAGAGACGTATGCCCCCGGCACCAGGCTCTACTGATCGACCAGGCTCTACCGATCGACCAGGCTCTACCGATAGATCAGATCTACCGATCGATCGGGTGGAGCCGGGACGGGAGTGGTTGTCGCCGTGCCCTCCGACCCGACTGACGGATCGGTCTGCCTGGGCGCTTGCAATCTCGCCCGGAAGACGTGGTAGCTCCAACCCTGGTAGAGCAGGACCATTGGGAAGGCGATCGCCGCGATGACCGTCATCAGCTTGAGGGTGTAGGACGGGCTGGCGGTGTTGGCGACGGTCAGGTTGTAGGCAGCGCTGGTCGTCGAGACGAAGACACTCGGGTACAGCTCGACGAAGATGGTGGCGACCGAGGCGGCCATCCCCAGGGCGGCAGCAAGAAACGCCCATCCCTCCTTCAGACTGCTCGCGCCCCACGCTGCTCCGATGACAGCCAGGACGGCGAACGCCTCCAGTGGATTCGGGACGAAACCCGACCCCACCCCGATGTGCGTCCACAAGACGAAGGCCAACACGACCGCGATGGCCAGGTACCCGATCCTCCCCGACCAGCGTGCGATCCGGTCGTGGAAGGTCCCCGTCGTCTTGAGGGCCAGGTAGGTGGACCCCATGAGTAGGGACAGGACGAGGAATGTCACCCCGGTCCACACCCCAAACGGCGTGAACAGCCCGAAGAATCCACCCGTGTAGTTGTGGGACTTGTCGATCGGCAGCCCGTGGACGAGGTCGCCGAGGGCCACTCCGACGATCAGGGGGATCAGGGCGCTCCCGATGGTCAAGGTCCATCGGAAGGTCGTGCGCCACCGCGGGTCCTCCACTTTCCGTTGGTACTCGAAGGACACCCCCCGGACGATGAGGGCGAGCAAGAGAACCACCATGGCCAGGTAGAACGTCGAGAACATGGTGGCATACCAACCGGGAAAGGCGGCGAAGATGACGGCGCCGGCGACGACGAGCCACACCTCGTTGCCGTCCCAGAACGGCCCGATGGCGTTGATGGCGACCTGTCGCTCCCCGTCGGTCTTGCCGACAAAGGAGTGCAGCATGCCGACACCAAAGTCGAACCCCTCGAGGACGAAGAAGCCGACCCAGAAGATGGCATCGATCACGAACCAGACGGTGCTCAGATGCTGCATGTCCGCTCCTTAGTAGACGAGCGCTGGTAGGCGCTCGGACTCGTCGGATGAATCCTCGGCTGAGGCACCGCCCTCACCCTCGGGACGATCAGGGCCGCCTCCGCGGTCACCTCCCGTGCCTTCGGGTTCCAACTCTCGGCGCCCGTAGTGGATCATGAGGAACAGATCGGCGGCCCCGAGGGCGATGTAGATGGTGACGAAGACAGCCAGTGAGATCCAGATGTCCGTGGTGGTCACCGACGGCGAGACCCCGTCGGCCGTCTTCATGAGCCCCTGTACGATCCAGGGCTGGCGGCCGCTCTCGGTCAGAAGCCAACCGGCAGTGCTCATGAGGAAGGGGGCAACGACCGCCCAGACGGCGACGCGCAGGAACCATGTGGATCGCTCGAGCGTGTGGCGCCGTATGGCCCACGCCCCCCAGAGGGCCAGAAGGAATACGAGGGACGCCAGATAGGCCATGACCCGCATACCCCAGTACTGGATGAAGACATCGGGCACGTAGTCGCCGGGACCGTATTGCTTTACGTACTGGGCCTGGATCTGGTTGAGGCCCTCGACCTTTCCGTCGACGTGGTTGGTGGCCAGGATGGAGAGGAGGTCCGGGATGTTGATGATCTGCGTCGGCGTCTGGTCGTTGTTACCCCCGCCGATCTGGAAGGCCGAAAAGGAACAGTGTGAATCGCAGGTGTTCCACAAGGCTTCGGCCGCGGCGATCTTCATGGGCTGGTAGCGGCCCTCGACCACACCGAGCTCGCTGCCCACGAACATGGCCAGGACGACCGCCGGTAACAGGATGACGAGCGAGATCGTGGCCGTGCGGCGGAACGCATCGACCTCAGATTTGCGTTTCAGGTGCCAAGCCGAGACGGCCAGCATGACCAGTGCACCGGTGACGAGCGAGGCCAGCACAACGTGGGTATAGCCCCAGAGAAAGACCGGGTTGGTGAACAGGGCCCAGATGTTGTTCAGCTGTGGCTGCTTGTTCGGACCCAGGACGTAGCCGACCGGGTGCTGCATCCAGGAGTTGGCCGCCATGATGAACGCACCCGAGAGCAGTGCCGCCCCGGCCACCAGCCAGATGCAGGCCAAGTGCAGTCGCTTCGAGAGCCGGTTCCACCCAAAGATCCAGAGGCCGAGGAAGGTCGATTCGACGAAGAAGGCGAGCAGTCCCTCCATGGCCAGAGGGCCGCCGAAGACGTTGCCCACGAAGCGGGAGTAGGCCGACCAGTTCATGCCGAACTCGAACTCCTGGACCAATCCGGTCACTACGCCGATGGCCACGTTGATGAGCAGCAGCGTCCCGAAGAATCGAGTCAAGCGCCGGTAGACGTCCTCCCCGTTGCGGTGCCAGGTGGTTTGAAGCAGCGCAACCAGGAACGACAAGCCGATGGTGACGGGGACGAAGAGGAAGTGATAGATGCTCGTGGTCGCGAACTGCCATCGGGCGAGGTCAATGTTCATGCTTCGATCGTCCCTTCGCTGGCCAGGCCCGCCGCGAGCACTGACGTTCTGAGATCGGCTTCCATGCCCTCCCTCTCCGTTCGCATTTCGTCCCACCAGAGCTCGCAGTAGCGACCGCCGAGAGCGAGGAGCTCGCTGTGGGTCCCCCGCTCGACCACCTGGCCATCAGCCATCATGAGGATCTCGTCCACGTTCTCCAACCCGGCAAGGCGGTGGGTGACCAGCACGATCGAACGGCCGGCGGTCAGGGCCAGAAGATCAGCTGTCATGGCGTCGGCCGCCAGTGGGTCGAGGTGCTCGACCGGCTCGTCGAGCACCAGGACGGGGAAATCGGCCAGCAGTGCTCGGCCCACTGCCACTCGCTGGCGCTGACCGCTCGAGAGCCGGCCGCCGTTCCGACCGACCTCGGTTTCCAAGCCTCTGGGCAAGCCACCCAGCCAGTCAGCCAGTCCGACGCTGGTCAGCACCTCCTCCAAGTCGGCATCGGAGGCAGATCTCCGTCCAATGCGTAGGTTCTCCGCCAACGTCGTGTCGAACATGTGGGCCTCCTGCCCCAACAGGCCCAGGACCGACCGGACGTCATCTCCGGCCAGCCGGTCGAGCTCGGTCTCGTTCAGGCGAACCGAGCCGATCTCGTAGGGCAGGAAGCGGAGCAAGGTTGCGGCCAGGGAGGACTTGCCGGCTCCGCTGGCGCCGATCACAGCCACCCGCTTCCCGGGTTCGAGCGTGAGATCGACCCCGCGCAGGACCGGGGACCGGTCGCCGGGATAGCTCGCCCACACCGAACGCGCCGTCAGGCCGAACGGAGCGCCGGGGAGGGGTAGCGGCTCGGCGGGGTCAACGACAGGCTCCGGGGCGTCAGTGACGGCAAAGACCCGGGCGGCCGCCCGTCGAGTCCGTTGCAGCGCTTGGGTGGCCACCGGAAGGTTGACCACCAGCTCGAACGCGGCCAGGGGTATGAGGGCGATGACGGCCAGGTAGACGCCGTTCAGGTGTCCTGCATGGACAGCAGGTACGCCCACCACCAGTCCACCCCAGGTGGCGAGACCGGCGAACAAGGTCGTCAGTCCGAGACCGATCCCGGTGGTGGCGGCGGAGGCGGCCCCAATTGACGTCAGTTCGGCGTCAGCCAGGTTGATCCGATCGAGCTGCGCGTCGATGGCCCCGTAGACGATGAGCTCCGGGGCACCGTCGATCAGATCCACCACCGATGCCGTGAGCTCCCCGCGTGCCGTGGCCGACCGCGCCTCTCGCCGCCGGGACAGCATGCCGGTCAGATAGGGGCACAGGATGGCCGCCAGGAGCAGGGAAGCCAGAAGGACGAGCCCGGCCGCTGGCAGCATCCACCACACGAGGGCAACGGTGACGCTGCCGACAGTGACGGCGATCACAAATGGCGGCATAACCCGCAGCATCAGGTCCTGCAACGAGTCGACGTCGGCAACCACCCGGGCAAGCAGGTCGCCGCTTCGGAATGCAGGCAGCCCAGACGGCGCCAGCCGTTCCAGGCTGCGGTACACCCGCACGCGCAGATCGGCCAGAGCTCGAAAGGCGGCGTCGTGGCCGACCAGGCGCTCGCCGTAGCGGAAGAAGCCCCGGGACAGGCCGAAGAACTGCACGCCGACGATGGCGACGGCAAGCACCGATTCCGAGGGATGTTGCGCAGCTCTGGAGATCAGCCAGGCCGAGGTGGCCATGAGGCCGATGGCCGCGCCAACGGCGCCGGCCCCGAGCAGTGACGCCACTACGAGGGAGCCGGCAGCCGGCCGGACGATACCCAAGGTGCGAGCAATGGGTGCAACGTCGGGATCGTCCGAGGTCCGAGCACGTGTTCGGGCCGAACCATCGCTGGTGGCCCCCCCGCTGAGGGCCGTCACCGGGCCACCAGTTCCGCCGACAGGCGGACGACCCGGTCTCCCATGGCCACGAGGGACGATCGGTGGGCGGCCATGACCACGGTTCGACCCTCCACGAGCCGGGAAAGGGTCGACAGGATAGCGGTTTCGGTCCGCCCATCAAGGTTCGCCGTGGGCTCGTCGAGCAACAACAACGGGGCGTTGCGCACGAAGGCTCGCGCCAGGGCCACGCGTTGTCGTTCGCCGGCGGAGAGCCCTGCGCCCCGTTCGCCAAGCACGGCGTCCAAGCCACCGGGCAAACGGTCGATCACGGCGTCCAGCCCGGCGTCGGCCACGGCCTGACGAACCTCGTCGTCGGTAGCGTCGCGGCGGCCGAGACGAACATTGTCGGCGACGGAAGCGGCGAACAGGTGCGGACGCTGGGGAACCCAGGCCAACGAGGACCGCCAAGCATCGGGATCGAGCTCGGCCAGGTTCAGCTCGCCCACCCGGACCGTCCCGGCGGTGGGCGTGACCAGGCCAAGCAGGACTCCAAGAAGGGTCGACTTGCCGCATCCGCTCGGCCCGGCGAGAACCAGCACACGTCCGGGGTCGACGACGAGGGAGGTCTCCCGAAGGCCCGGAAGGCAACGACCAGGGTAGGTGACCTCGAGCCCTTCCACCACGATTGGCTCTCGGGCAGGGTCGGGTAGGTCACGACGTGTGCCCCGATCCGGCAACGGCAACTCGAGGATGGTGAAGACCTCCTGAGACGCCTTGACCCCATCGGCGCTGGCATGGAAGTTGGCACCCAGGAGTCGCAGCGGCACGTAGGCCTCGGGCGCCAGGATCAGCACGAACAGCGCCGTCTCGAAGCCGAGATGCCCACCCAGCAATCGGAGCCCCACAGCCACGGCCACCAACGCCACTGAGATGGTGGCGAGCAGTTCGAGGATCAGGGAGGAGAGAAACGCCACCTTGAGGGTTGACATGGTCGCTTCCCTGTATTCGCCGGTGACCTCCTTGATGGCGGTAGCTTGTGCCTTCGCCCGCCCGAAGACCTTGAGGGTGGGCAGGCCGGCCACCACGTCCAAGAAGTGACCGGCCAGGCGCTGGAGTGATCGGAGCTGGCGCTCGGTTCGTTGCCGGGCCGAGGCACCGACCAGGGCCATGAAGACGGGAATCAGCGGGACGGTGACCGCGATGATGACCGCCGAGACCCAGTCCATCCCGATGACGGCGACGATGACAGCCACGGGTACGACCACGGCCAACAGCAGCTGAGGGAGGTAGCGGGCGAAGTAGTCATCGAGCGAATCGATTCCTGTGGTGGCGAGCACTGCCAGGCTCCCGCCTCGTTCCCGGTCGATGGCAGCAGGCCCCAGGTCGGCGATTCGCCTAGCCAGGGCCACGCGAAGATCGGACTTGGCCGAGGCCGAGGCACGATTCGCAGCGAATTCCGATGCCCAACCGAGGGCTGCTCGGCCGATGATGACCGCCAACAGGAGTAGGACGGGGAGCCTCAGCTCAGCCAAACCCTTGTGGTGGACGAAGGCGCCGGCAACCACGTTGGCGAGCAGCCAGGCCTGGGCGATGACCAGCAGCGCGGTCAGGGCGCCGATGACCACGGCCACCACCAAATAGCGCCGAGTCGCCCGGGCATAGTGGAGAAGCCGTGGGTCGAGGAATGTTGAGTGCCCCTTACTCGGTCGGCTGGCCGGTCCCACCTTGGTCATCTTGCGGACGGCCCGATTCGGCCACATCACCCCAATCGGATGATTCGCGGCCCGATGGCCACCAAACCCGAGCACGGCTGGCTCGGGTCGGAATCACCCTAATTGGGGGATTCGCCTTCCCGGCCAGCGAGCGTACGGTGACGAGGCAAGTCATCGGCGCCCAAGCGGCCAAGCGGCCAGGCGGCCAGGCGGATCGTCGGCCTGGCGGCCAGGACGGCGATGCACTGTCCATCCACTGGAGATCTGAGGAGACCGACTGTGGCACTACGCGACAAGGTGGCGATCGTCACCGGCGGCAACTCGGGAATCGGCAAGGCTGTGGTGATTGCCCTGGCGGCCGAGGGAGCAAACGTCGTCATCGATTGGGTTTTCGACGAGGAGGCCACCGAGGACCTCGAAAAGCAGCTCGTTGCCCTTGGTGACAAGGTGACAGCCGTCAAGGCCGATGTCAGCAAGGTTGCGGACCTCGAGCTGTTGGTCGGAACGGCGGTGTCGACCTTCGGCCGGCTCGACATCATGGTCAACAACGCCGGTGTGGAGACCCGGACGTCCGTTCTCGACACGACGGAGGCCCAGTACGAGAAGGTGCTGGACATCAACCTCAAGAGCGCATTCTTCGGCACCCAGTTGGCCGCCAAGCAGATGATCGCCCAAGGTGGCGGTGGGCGCATCATCAACATGACCTCGGTGCACGAGGACTGGCCGATGCCGAACAACACCGCCTACTGCCTCTCGAAGGGCGGCATGCGTATGCTGACCCGAACCGCCGGCGTGGAGCTCGCCCCCCACAACGTCCTGGTCGTGGGGGTAGGCCCCGGGGCGGTGGCCACGCCGATCAACACCGCCACCATGAACGACCCGGTGGCCCTGAAGAAGCTGGACGACGCCATTCCGATCAGGCGCATGGCCAAGCCCGAGGAGATCGCCAGCGTGGTGGCCTTCCTCGCCGGGGAAGGCGCCAGCTACATCACCGCCACCACCGTCTTCGCCGACGGCGGGATCATGCAGAGCAGCCCCGGGCTCTAGCCCGGAAGGTGGTCGAGTCGCCGTGACGAAACAGCACTATCCGGGTACCAGGTGCACGGCAAGCACGGTGAAGACCCCACCGAGGGTCCCTGGTCTCGCCAGTACCCAGCGCCTCCGGTCTACGACAAGTTGAAGGCCATTCTCAACCATGTCGGGATGGCCGACCATCATGTTCTGTCGAAGAATTTCTACATGCAGATGAACATACCGATCGCCGGGGCAGCCCATCAGGCCGGTACCTGTCGGTTCGGTGCCGACCCAGGAGCCTCCGTGCTCGACGTGAACTGCAAGGCCCATGAGCTCGACAACCTCTACGTCGTCGACACCAGCGTTTTCCCGAGCATCGGCGCCGTCAACCCGGCGCTCACGGCCATGGCAAACGCGATTCGGGTCGGCGAGCATCTGCTCGAGCGCATGTCCTGATCACCCGCACTCACGACCGACCCGTCGCTCCGGTGTCCACCCCTGCCAGGTGTGGGAGTCCGAGCCCCCGAAGCGCAACAGGTCGTGAACGACACGCTGTTGCCCAATTGGCGACGTCGCGGGCTCGCTGGCCGGGTTCACGTCGGGACTGCTTCTGAGGACTCGTCGGGCTCCGGATCATGCCGTAGACCCAGGATCCGGGCGAGCGGCACTGCGGTGAGGCCGTACACCGCGACCGTACCGACGATCACCACAAAGGTGGCAGGTAGCAGCCGGTTCGCTCCGGCCACGCCACTGGCGACCAACGGGGCCGAGAAGGTGGCGGCGGTGGACGCAGCGATGATGCCTCGCGGGTCCATGGCCCCGATGAAGATTCGCTCTCGGCCGGTGAGGCTGGTACGCGCGGTGGCCAGGAGCGCCACGAGAGGGCGCACGACCAGCACCAGGCATGCGATCAGGCCGATCGACGGCCAGAGGACTCCCCTCAGCGATGCCGGGGTGACGGTGGCGGAGATGGAGATGAAGAGAAGCCCGATCGTCAACTGCACAATCGTCTGGAAGAACGGTCGGTCCTCGGGCGTGCGAAGGCCGGGGAGGTTGGCCAGGACGATCCCCATCGTGAGGGCGGCGACCAACCCCGTATCGTCCCGGAGGGCATCGCACAGGGCGGCGACGGTCACCACAGTGGCGACGATCGCCTCGGTGGCCATGAGACGAGAGGGCCGCAACTTCCCCAGCACGATCCACAGCACGAGAACACCGACAGCACCTCCGGCAACGCCAATGCCGACGCGACTCAGGAGCTCGAGTAGGTTTTGCAGAACGTGCCGTCCATTGCCCGCCTGGATGCTCTGGAAGACAAGCATCCCGATCACCGCGCCAAGGGGGTCGATTGACGTGCTCTCCCAACCCAGGACGGACACCAACTTCCGGCCCGGACGGGCGGCGCTCAACAGAGGGGCCACCACGGTGGGGCCCGAGACGATGAGGATTGCTCCGAGCATCAGCGCAGCCTTGGACGGAAGGCCGAGCAGCAGTGCGGCGAAGGCGGCGGCTCCGGCCCACGTGATGGGAATGCCCGCATAGAGCAGACGGCGGACCACGCGCCGACTGTGCCCTTCGAGGTCCTTGAAGTCGAGGTCCAGGCCGCCATCGAACAAGATGATGGCGACGGCCAGGCTCACCATGGGAGAGAACGCGGCTCCGAAGATCCTGTTCGGATTGATGCTGCTGGTCAGGGTCCCGGCAACGAACCCGACCGGGAGCAGAAGAATGATCGCCGGAAAACGGAACCGGCTGGCGACGACCTGGCAACCGACGGCGAGGGCGAATGTCAACCCGATGCCGACGAAGATATTCGAAGCCGTCACCGGCCTGTCACCTTCGTCGTTCTGGTGGCGAACATCCCGATCACCCTCTGATCCTGCGGCCAGTGGTCACCATGACAATGCACTCCCGATCACAGGTCGTGGACAGAGTAGTGGGGCTCGTGTCCGGCCGGCCAGACGATCACGGTACCGACTTCGATCGTGGCCACAATCACCCGGATAGGGTGACGATCCGACTGGCCGCTGCCTGCCACTGTTGCTTCATGCGGTGGTTGGTTGCAGCAGGAGACGACGGAGCTCGCCTTTTGGGCGTCTCGACCCCGGTTTCGCTGGCAACAGAGCCCCAACCGGCCGGCTTGCCGTCGATGCCTCCCCGCTCGCTTCGACGAATTGATTGGATGAACGATGACCGATCATCTTGGACACAATCGAGTCGAGATCAACACGACGGCAATCACCGCCGGTGCCGTGATCGTCGTCATCGGGGTGCTGCTCATCAGCGTTGGCGGCTCGATCGCCGGTGGCACCCTGATGTCGGCCGCTCGGAGCTGGGCCCGTCAACGAGAGACGCCGCCGAGCCAGACGGCCAAGGCGCTGCTTCGCCAGTTTGGGACGGCGGCAGCCGCGGGGGTGTCGGCCGGAGTGGGCTCCTGGCAGGGCCAGGTGCCTGCGTCCTGATCTGAGGAGCCGATGACAATGACGGACGCGAGCTTCAGACTGGCCGTATCCGGCGGAGCTCGACGCCATGGTGGCCGCCCCGGACTATCACGACGTTCTCTTCGAGGACGACCGGGTCCGTGTCCTCGACGCCCATGTCGCGCCGGGCGACACGGTACCCGTTCACACGCATCAGTGGGCAGGCGTTCTGTACATCCTCTCGGACAGCGACTTCGTGCGACGTGACCCCGATGGGAGCGTCCTCGTCGACACGAGACGATCGGCCTCGGGTTTCGCCGACGGATCTGCCATGTGGGGTGACCCGCTGACTTCTCGTGACCCATGGAGGCTGCGACCACGGACTTGCATGCGCTTGGCCGCCCGCCCTCGCCGACCAGTTGCTGCTCACAGCCCTTCGGTCTGGCCGGCGAGGTCGGTGTGGACACGTTCTGGACCAGGCGCAGGTGGGCTCTCGCCCTGCTTGGCGCGGTCAGGACTCCGGCTCGGCCACCAGAAGGTTCGGCCCTGCAACTGGGAGATGCTCGGGACGAGCAGGGGGGCCAGGAAGAACGCAGCGATGACGATCCCTACGGTCACGCCAAAGCCCAGTTCCACCAGATTGGCGATACCGGAGATCAGCAGGGACGCAAATGTCCCAGCCAGGATCACCCCTGCCGCCCACACTGCGGGTGCGCCGTGGGAGATGGCCTCTCGGACACTCTCCTTGGGCGAGCGACCCTTCTTGAATTCCTCCCGGAGTCGGTCGGACATCAGGATGTTGTAGTCACTTCCGATGGCGATGACGAAGAGGAAGAGGACGATGGGATCGGCGAAGTCAATGCCCACCAACCCCCCGAGGGTGAGGAACACGAGTGCGGTGGCACCGAGGGTGGCGGCATAGGTGAGGGCCACGCCGAGGATCAGGTAGATCGGTGCCACGACGGACAGCAGCAACAGGCCGAGGATCACCGCAATGATCGCAGCGGCAACCGGGATCACCAGATGGGTGTCGTGATTGAGCGAGCTCCGGACATCCACCAGGGTCGACGTCTGGCCCCCGACCAGGACGGTCTCACCGGGAACGGCTCCGTGGGCTGCCTGCCGAACGGGTCCCTCGACATCGTCGATGGCAGCAGCACTGAACGGGTTGTCAGCCAGGACCACGGTCACGACTGCCGCCGTCTGGTCCGAGCTGAGCTGCGGGGGGGCAACGAACGAGACGCCCTTGGTCGCGGTCAGGCGGTCGGTGAGGTTGGTCAACGAATTGGGATCGATCGGCGTTGTCCCGTTGACATAGACCTGGGTGGGGGCCAGAGCGCCCGGCGGAAATGCGCTTTGCAGTGTGTTGTAGGCCGTCAGGGACTCGGTGCCCGACGGCAGTTCGCCGAGCGTGTTGTACGTCGAGGTGTAGTTCATGACCCCCAGTGCCAGCAGGACGAGCACAGCCACGATCCCTCCGGCAACTCGGACGGGATGCGAGGAGACGGATCGCCCGATGCGGGCAGAGACGGGCTTCTCCGACGGGTGGCCGGCGCCCCACGGCCAGAACAGGTGCCGACCGAGAAGAACGAGGAGGGCAGGAACCAGGGTCAGGGCGGCAACGAGCATGACGGCGACGGCGACGATGAGCCCCGGAGCCAGCGTCTTCAACGAGCCCAGGCTCGACAGGAGGAGGGCAGCGAACGCGGCCATGACCGTGAACGCCGACGAGGCGATGACCTTGCCGATGACGTTGGTGGACTTGCCCAGGGCGTCGGGGAACGAGTCCCCGGCATGGAGGTTCTCCCGATAACGGAACAACATGAAGATGATGTAGTCCGTGCCGACGCCGAACAACACGACGATCAGCAACGGTCCAAGCGAGTTGCCGACCTGGAACCCGAAGCCTTTGGCCAGAGCGGCGGTGAGCCCCTGGGTCACGCTGTGGATCAGGAGTATGACGATGATGGGCAGAAAGGCGGCGATCGGACTTCGGAAGATGAGACCCAACAGCAACAGGATCAAGATGACCGTGGCAATGCCGATGATCTTCTCGGCGTGGTCGTAGGCAGCGTTCGTGTCCACTGACGTCGACGCGCTCCCGGTGAGGCCGCTCGTCAACCCGCTGCCGTGTAGGTAGGTCGTCGAGTCAGAACGGACCACGGGCACCGCGGCATTCACGGTTGCATCCCCGGCCTGGCCGGCGAACTGCACCTGTACGATCTCCACCTTGCCGTTCTTGGACAGTGAATTGGGCGTCACCTTGGCGCTGGCAACGCCCGGGATCTTGTCGTTCTGAAGCGTCGTGGCCAACGATGCGATCTTGGATTGATCGGTCTGGGACAGGACGGCACCGTCGCTCCGGTTGACGACCAGGGATCCGGACGCACCCGACTGGGCGGGGAACTTCTGGTTGGCGACGTCCTGGGCCTGGACAGATTCGTAGCTCTTGGAAAGAAAGCTCTGCTGATTCGCCGTCGTATAGTCACCGAGCTTCGGAGCAAGTCCGATGACGATGGCCGAACCGACAATCCAGATGATCACCACGCGCCACGGGTGGTTCCTGACCACTCGCGAGATGAACTTGAGCACCCGAGTCCCCCTTGTGCGCCTTTGGCAGGGACCTCATATTCACCGCTGGACGAAACGTGCGCAACGACTTGCTGTTTGTGGTCGACGGACGACCTCTCAGCGCGTTGCTGACCCGGCCATCGGGACCAGCGACGGCCGCTTCCGTACCGACTACATGGCCGACTCGGCCTCGATCAGCTGCGAGACGGCTTCGATCAGGGCCAGGTGGGTGAAGGCCTGGGGGAAGTTGCCCAGGTGCTCGCCGGTGGAGGCCTCGATCTCCTCGGCGTAGAGCTGGAGCGGACCGGCGAGGTTCAACAGCTTCTTGCACAGATCCCGGGCCCTCGTCGTCTCCCCGATCATGGCCAGGGCGGAGACCAGCCAGAAGGAGCAGATGGTGAACGTACCCTCCTCGCCGGTGAACCCGGTGTCCGTGCTGCCGACCCGGTAGCGAAGGACCAGGCCGTCTTGGGTCAGCTCGTCGGCGATGGCCAGCACGGTGGCCCGGACCCGTTCATCTTCGGGCGGCAGGAATCCCATGATGGGGATGAGGAGGAGGGACGCATCGAGCTCGTCGTTGCCGTAGTGCTGTCGGAACCGGCCCCGATCGTCGACGCCCCGGTCGAGGATGTCGGCCTTCATCTCGTCAGCCGACTTCTCCCATCGCGCCGCCAGGTCGTCCGCCCCCCGTATTCGGGCCAAGTCCGCCCCCCGGTCGGCGGCCACCCAGCACAGCACCTTGGACGCGGTGAAGTGTTCCGGGTCGCCTCGGATCTCCCAGATGCCCTGGTCCGGCCCCTCCCCCTTTTCGATGGCGTCGTCGACGAAACCGGCGAGTCCCTCCCAGACCGGCTGTACCATCCCGGTGGCGCGCTGCTTGAAGTGGGTGTCCACAGCATCGAGCAGCATCCCCCATACGTCGTTTTGATGCTGGTCCCACGCGCCGTTGCCCACCCGTACCGGGGCCGAGTTGCGATAGCCGGTCAGGTGGTCGAGCGTCTTCTCGGTCAGGTCCTTCTCACCCCCGATGCCATACATGATCTGCAGCTCGAACTTGCTCCCGAGCACATTGCTACCGCTCACCGCCTCCAGGACGAAGGCGAAGTACTCCACCGCCTCCCAGTCGAAGCCCAGGCGGTAGAGGGCCCGCAGCATGAAGCCCGTATCCCTGATCCAGGTGAAGCGATAGTCCCAGTTGCGCGCCCCACCCGGCGTCTCGGGGAGCGACGTCGTCGACGCGGCCATGATGGCTCCCGTTGGCGCATAACTGAGGCCCTTCAGTGTCAGCGCACTCCGCTCCAGGTAGTGCCGCCACGGATGGTCAGGGAAGGTGCCGGTCCCGAGCCAGTTCCTCCAATAGGTGACGGTGCAGTCGAGGGCGACCGTCGCTTCTTCATTGCTCTGTGGCGCCTTGTCGTTCCACGAGAGAGCGACAAAGGCCGACTGGCCCGCCTCTAGCGTCGTCCGGCCGTAACACCGCGCGCCAACCATACCGATCCGGAGACTGCTCGACAGGGTGAGGCCGCCATCGCCCTGACGAGCGGCCACGCTGACTTGGTGATCGGCATCGCCGACGTAGCTCCAGTCGCCGGGTGTGGTCCCGTAGTCGAACAGGGGGACGCAGTCGACGGCAACCTCCACCCGGCCGGCAATGCAGGTTGCCGTGCGCAGCAGGGTCCCGGTCGGCGACTCGTCGCCGGCCGCCCGCCGGTACTCGGGGCGCCGGGCGTCCTCGCCCGTCGGCTGGACGACCAGGAAGTCGTGTACCACGAGCCACCCGGTCGGGGTGTGCCAGGTCGTCTCGAGAACCATCGTGCCGGGCAGGTACCGGCGCTGGTGGGGAACCTGCGTGTTGGTTGGGGCGAACCGGAAGGCCCCGGCCGAGCGGTCCAGGAGCGCACCGAAGACGCTGGGCGAGTCGGGTCGGGGCAGGCACAGCCATTCGACCGATCCGTCCGGTGCCACCAGGCACGTGTTCTCGCAGTCCGACAGGAATCCGTACTCGGCGATCGGGGGAAACGTGCTCATCTATGGCTCCTCGGGTCTGGGCGCGCCCTCGTGCGGCCGGGCTGGACCGAGCTAACTATCCCAGAAAGACGTTACGGGTGGACAGAGCCTCCGGCATCACCCGGGGAGGATGAGATTGGCCGCCGTGGATATCGGTCGGGACACCGACGTCGATCGGGGCGCAGAATGGGACCTGCCGGCGTGTTGGTTGCCGAGCACGACACGAAATGGGGAGACATGGCAACTGAGATCACACCCGGCGCGCTGCGGACGCCACGTGCCGCCGCGTTCGCCGGCATCGCCTTCGCCGTCCTGTTCGCCATCATCGTGGTGCTCATCCACGAAGCCGTGCCGGGCAGGCCCCGGGACGCAGGAGCATGGCTGACCAATCCCGGGCGACGAGGAAACGTGCAGCTGGCCCTGGCCCTCGTGCCCTTCTGTGGGATCTTCTTCCTCTGGTTCATGGGTGCGCTGCGGTCCCGGATCCACGGGGCCGAGGAGAAGTTCTTCGCCACCCTCTTTTTGGGGAGCGGCCTCCTGTTCGTGGCCATGCTCTTCGTCCTGGCCGCCGTGTTCGGCGGACTGGTGACGATCGCAGGCCTCAACAACGGTCGGCCTCCGCTCGCGGTGTGGCAGCTCGGGCGCGCCACCACCTACAACCTGACGACGATCTACGCGATGCGGATGGCCGCTGTCTTCACGATCGCCGCGTCGACGATCGCCTGGCGCCTGGGCCTGCACCACCGCGTCATCGCGTGGATCGGTTACCTGGTGGGCCTGCTTCTGTTGGTCGCAGGCACCGCCGTCCCGTGGATCGAGATGGTCTTCCCCGTCTGGGTCCTCCTGGTCAGCGTCAACATCCTCAGCCTCACCTACCGACGACCCCTGCCGGTGATCGACGACGTCGACGGCCCCCTGGCACCAGCCGAGGACTGAACGGGTACCGGCGGCCTCCGCCGTGCGGCCATGGCGGCAGGACCGGCACGCTCATTTCAGGATGTTGACGGCCCGGGCGATGACGAGACCAAGGATGACCAGTGACCCGGATGCCTCGAGGGCCATGAGCAGCTTGGCCCAACGGGCGAGGGGCATGACGTCGGTCGGGCTGAAGGCGGTGGCGTTGGTGAAGCCGACGTAGAGGTAGTCGAAGAATTGCGGGCGCCACCCCGGCGGGGCCACTGTCGGGCTGAGCTGCTCGGGGAAGGCCATGTCGGGGAACTGGCGCGGGGCGAGGAGCCGCTCCTCGGGGCCACCGCCGTCCAGCTCCCAGAAGATGAACGAGAAGCTGATGATGATGTAGAGCCACACCAGGCCGCCGACTCGCAGGAGCTGGGTGGCCGAGCTCGTGTACGGGCCGGCGCGGATGATGTCGCTGACCAGGTGCACGGAGACCACCACGGCGCCGGCCACCAGCACGATGACCAGTGCCACCGAAAGCACCCGGATCGAGGACTGCCGGCGGTCGATCCGGCCCGGGTCCGAGATGATAAGGGCCACGAGCAACACGGCCTCCAATGCCGGCGCGACCCACGAGGACACAAAGGTGAAACCCCGCGGCAGGAGGAACGGCACGGCCATGGCTGCAAGCAAGGTGACGGCCATGGGCCAGCGCCGCTCGCCCTGGGCTCTGTCATCGCCCGATCTGTCATCGCCCGATTCGATGGGCGGGACTCTCTTCACGGGGTGCGGCTCTCTTGCCTTGTCGTGTCTCGCTTGCCTTCTCGTGACTCGGCTCCGGCGTCCGGTTCGGCTCCGCTCAACCCCGGCGTTCCTCCCGGCGGGCCTTGCGACGACGATGCCGCCGGAGTACGCCGAGCCCGAACCATACCAACCCGCCGACGAGCGCCGTCACCAGGGTGAAGAGCCAGAGCGGCCAGGTGAAGCTCCAGGCCAAGAAGTGGAGCGTGATGTTCTCGGTGTTCTGGACCATGAAGATGACCAGCAGCGCAACCCCCACCAGCGAGGCGATCGCCCCGCCGCTGAGCCGGGCGCGCTTGCTGACTTCACCGGGTGGTTGTTCAGGCATGGTGGCTCCTTCTCTGTGCTCTCCCTTGCTCTACGGCTGGAGGGCGAGCGACGGCGACCGGGGTGCGGCACTTCGGCTCCAACTAGGAGTAGCTTTGGTGCCCATGGGTGTCATCCTCTTACTGCTCCTCATCGCTCTCATCTTTGCCGGGGTTGGCTTTGCCCTCCACGTGCTCTGGATCATCGCGGTCATCTTCTTTGTCGCTTGGCTGGTCGGGCTGGCTTTCGGCCGAGGCTCCAATCGTTCTGCGAGGCGCTGACCCTGGGCCTGCGTCCCCTGAACTAGCTCCCCCTGAGCACGCGGCTGCCACGAGTGGTGCGGGCAGGCCCGACGCAAGCACTCCCTGATCCCATAGTCACAGCAACACCCGGTTATCACGTCACCCTCGTGGGGTGATTCGTGACCCTCCTTCCGGATGGACCGGCTATGGGTCGCCGGGTTCGGACTCCCCCTGGGCCCTGCTCGTCGACGGTGTCTTCCGGCGCTCCCCCCGGGAGACGGACCCGATGGCCTCGGGCGGTAGCCACGCGAGCGACTCCGCCGGGATCTGGTCTCGCACGGCCCCGGCCAGCCGCTTCGATCGCGACCGCAGTGACAGCATCTCCGAGTACTGCTGGTCGTCCCCCCGCATCCCCGAGACCAGTGGTGAGTGGGCGATCGATGCGGCACCGACGAACATGACGAGAAGTGCCACCGCCTCGAGTGGCCCGTAGATGCCGGTGGTACGGAGATTGTCCCCGAAGATCCCGATGCCGAGAGCCAGGCTGGTCAGCGGGTCGACCAGGACCAACGCCGTCTGCGAGGCGGCGATCGGCCCGGCGTGGAAGGCGTTCTGGGCCAGGAACAGCGACCCCACCCCGACCACGGCCAGCGCATAGGTCTGCCAATGGCTGAACATCTGCACCCAGTCGGTTGTCACGTAGTTGCTCACCGTCTTGATCAGGGTCGCGGTGAAGGCGAACCCGACGGCGCCGGCCGTCCCGAACATGGCCGCCCGCCACCAACGGGGACCGCGCAGCGCCAGCAGTACGGTCGTGAGAACGACGGCCCCGCAGATCGAGCCGCTCACGAGCCATTCCCGTCCGGTCGGCACGAGATCGCCCCCGACCGGCCGGGCAAAGATCAAGAAGCCGGCCAGGCCACCCGCCGCGGCCAGGCAGCTCAGCCATTCGCGGGCCCCGATGCGGAACCGGAACCAGGTGGCCAGCAGGAGCACGAGGAACGGCAGCTCGACGGTGAGGATGGGCTGCACCTGGCTGAGGTCCCCGATATGGAGGGCGACGGCCTGCAGCCCGGACGACGTGACCATGAATGCGAAGCCCAGCAGCCAGATCCCCCGCCGAAATGCGTGAGTCAGCAGGCTCAGCTTGAGGGTTGCCTCCTTCGGGGCGTCCTCCACCCCCATGCGCTGGAGGATGCTTGTCAGTGCGTTGGCCAACGCAGCGGACAACGCGAGCAAGTAGACCATCAGATCAGCACCCGATCCCACCCAGACCGCAGGGACTGCTGGCTTCCTGAGTGCTCAAGAGCGCCAGGCACCATGCTCTTCACCGGTGATGCTAGCGAATAGCCACGACATGCCGTCAGGGTAGGCGGAGGCGCCTCCGGCGACAACGGATCTCGGGCGGGCTGCCCCTGTTCGGGCAGGTCGGGCGGCCATCCGGCATACGCTGGCCACTGGGAGCGCTCGGTGCCCGATGCGCACCGGAGGTCCGGACCCACCGGAGGTCCGGACATGGAGCCGGCCGTTCCGGACAAGGGGAGCCGGCGTTCGGACGGGAAGGACAAGGATGCAACCATGGAGATAAAGGAACTCGGCCATCTGGTCCTCTATGTCCGCAATGTGGAGCAGTCAGCCGCCTTCTACCGGGACATACTCGGGTGGCGCGAAATCCTGTCGATGCCCGACGGCGGCCCGGCGCAGGCCGCCGCCTTCTCCGCTCCCTCCGAGCGGACCCACCACGAGCTGTTGCTCATCGAGGTGGGCGAGCAGGCGTCGCCCGTTCCGGCCGGTCGCCGGGTCGGCCTGTACCACTTCGGCCTGAAGGTCGGCGACAGCGACGACGAGCTGCGCGAGGCACTCCGGGTCGTGAAGGCCAACGGGGTCGAGGTCGTCGGGGCCAGCGACCACACCGTGACCCACAGCCTCTACATCCTTGACCCCGACGGCAACGAGATCGAGCTCTATATCGACGTGCCCTGGGTCGACTGGCACACCGACCCGTCCCTGGTGGGCGCGCCGATCCGGCCGCTGCAGCTCTGACGACCCTGACCCTCTGCCGACGCTGACCCTCTGCCGACGCTGACCCGCTGCCGACGCTGACCCTCGGCCGACGCTGACGCGCTGCCGACGCTGACGCCCTGGCGACGCTGACGCCGCTGGCTACGAGAGCGAGGGCTCGGTCCCCTCTGCGCACGTGCCGCCGGGGACGTCGACGTGGCCATGGGGCCCCTCCGATCCACCGTAGGCGCGCACCAACAGGGCCGATCGCCCGAGCACGAACACCCCGCCGACGGCCAGGAACCCGCCGAGGGCCTGGGTGAAGAGGGCGACCGCATCGAGCCGGACGTGCTCGTTGAACCCGAGCACCCCGAGCAACACGGCGACGGTGGGCTCGACGGTGTCGATGATCGGCAACGAGCTCTCGAGCGATCCGGCCTGATAGGCGCTCTGGGAGAAGAGAAAGCCGACGATCCCGATACCGATCAGCGCGTAGGTCTGCCAGCTGGTCAGGGCCAACGACACGCCCTGGCTGACCAGGTAGGTGAAGGTCTTGGTCAACAGGGCGAGGAGGGCGAAGCAGATCGCCGCGGCCAGGGCGAGCAACGAGGCGCGATAACGGGCGAACGGGCCGGCGGCGGCGATCAGCGAGGCAACGATGACCCCGGCACAGGGAACGCCCAGGAGTACCCACGTCCCGTTGGCGGGGTTGGGGGTGCCGCCGGTCGGCCGGGCCGTAGCCAGGAACAGGGTCACGCCGGCGACCACGGCGGCGGCGGCGGCCCACTCGCTCCAATCCGGTTGACGATGCTCGCTCTCGACGGCGAAGGGGAGGGCGAAGACCAGCTCCATGGCGATCAGGGGCTCGACGAAGGCAACGTTCCCCAGGTACAGGGCAATGGCCTGTACGACGTAGGCGACGATCATGCACACCACGCCGGCCACCCAGATCGGCCGATGGAAGAGGTCGACGAGCAGCCGGAACTGGAGCGAGGTCTTGGACGGCTCGGCCCGAGCGGCGCGTTGCTGGAGCACCGCCGAGGCGGCGAAGGCGGCGGCGGCGGCCAGCGCCAGCACGGCCGAGGCGGGCAGGTTCACCCGTGACTCGCTCCCGCGGGCAGCGGGCCCACGGCGTTGTACTGGGAGGATCCGGACCGACGCATGGTGTCGTTAGCCGACCATACCGGAGGCGGATCGGTCCACTGGGACCCGTCGGTGGCGGGCGCGAGCCCCGTCCCGATGGCCCGCGGCGCCGCTGGCGAGCCCGGCGAACTGCTTGCCCGATAAAAAGAAACGTGTTCTACTGATCCGTCGATGACGTTCAATCTCGCTGACATGTTCGAGAACGCCGTCGACGCCTTCGCCGACCGGGAGTACCTGGTGGCCGAGGGCAAGCGACGGACCTACGCCGAGATGGAGGAGCGGGCCAACCGGCTGGCCCACCACCTGGCGGCCAACGGTGTCGGCCCCGGGGACCATGTCGGCATCTACTCCCTCAACAGCGTGGAATGGGTGGAGACGGCGTGGGCCGTCTTCAAGCTGCGGGCGGTGTGGATCAACATCAACTTCCGCTACGTCGAGGACGAGCTCCGGTACCTGTTCACCAACGCCGACCTGAAGGCCCTGGTCCACCAGCGTGCCTTCGGCCCCCAGGTGGCCGGGGTGCTGGGCGACCTGCCCGATCTGGCCCATGTCATCACCATCGAGGACGGCAGCGACGCCGCATTCCCGACCGAGGGAGCGGTGGCCTACGAGGAGGCGCTGGCCTCGGGTGGCCCGCAACGCGACTTCGGCCCCCGCTCGAGCGACGACCACTACATCCTCTATACGGGCGGGACGACCGGAATGCCCAAGGGCGTGGTGTGGCGCCACGAGGACGTCTTCTACGCGCTGGGCGGCGGCATCGACCCGGTGACGGGCACCAGGATCGAGCGGCCCGAGCAGCTGGTGGAAAAGGGGCTAGCCGGGGCCCCGATGACCTCGCTGCCGATCGCCCCGCTCATGCACGGCGCCTCCCAGTGGTCGGTGATGGGCCAGAGCTTCGTGGGGAACCGCATCATCCTGGTGGCCCGGTTCGACCCCCACGAGGTGTGGCGCCTGGTCGGGGCGGAGAAGGCCAACTCGATCATGATCACCGGCGATGCCATGGGCAAGCCACTGGTCGAGGCCCTGGATGATCCCGGCGCCTCCTACGACCTCTCCTCCCTGTACGCGGTGGTGTCCACCGCGGCACTGTTCTCCGCCCCGGTGAAGGACGAGTTCTTCGCCCGTCTGCCCACCATCGTCATGACCGACGCCATCGGCTCATCGGAGACCGGCAGCAACGGCATGGTCATGTTGGACAAGGACCACACGGCCATGAAGAGCGGACCGACGGTCAGGGCCATCGGAGAGACGGTCGTGCTGGACGAGCACCTCGACCTGGTCAAGCCGGGATCGGGGGTGACCGGGAAGATCGCCCGCACCGGCGACATCCCGATCGGGTACTACAACGACCCGGTGAAGACGGCCGAGGTCTTCATGACCGTCGACGGCACCCGCTACGTGATGCCCGGTGACTTCGCCACGGTGGAGGCGGACGGGTCCATCACCTTGTTGGGCCGGGGCTCGGTGAGCATCAACTCGGGCGGCGAGAAGATCTATCCCGAGGAGGTCGAATCAGCGGTGCGCTCCCATCCCGAGGTGTTCGACGCCATCGTGGTCGGCGCTCCCGATGAGCTGTGGGGCCAGCGGGTGGCGGCCATCATCGAGCCGAGGGCGGACCGGCGCCCGAGCCTGGAGGACATCCAGCTGCACTGCCGGACGGCCATCGCCGGCTACAAGGTCCCCCGTCAGCTCCACGTGGTGGACTCGATCGTGCGCTCCCCGAGCGGCAAGCCCGACTACCGGTGGGCCAACGCCATCGTGGCCGGGGCGCCCGAGGAGACCGACGCCGGGGGCGCCCGCACCGCGACCGGCGGCGGCTGAGCCCGCACGGCGACCGGGGCGGCTGAGCCCGCACGGCGACCGGCGGCGGCTCCCATCGAGTTCGTCGCGGCGGGAACGTACACTGGCGGGAGCAGCGTGGTTGGGAGTGTGCCGTGTCACGTCGTTCACGCGTCTTGATGGCGGGATTCGCAGTGGCGGTCCTGGCTGCCGGGTGCTCGGCAGGCCAGGCGGCCCTGCCCACCCACCGGGCCCAGGTCCGCGCCGGTACGGCGACAGCACCGACGACACCACCGACCACGGCGGCACCGACGACGACCGCGGCACCGCCCCCCGCCATGCCCGCCTCCACCCTGGTCGCCACCACCAACGGGGCCGTCCCCGGCTCGGCCTCGCCCGGGGCACCCTCCGACATCACCGTCCCGGCCGACTGGTACGGCTACCCGACGATCCTGCCCGTCATCGGGGAACAGGCGGGCTGGCTCGAGGTCCGGCTGGCCCAGCGTCCCAACCAGTCCACCACGTGGATCCCCGCCGGCGACGCCAGCGTGTCGTCGACGCCCTACCGGATCGTGATCAACCTGACCACCGAGCACCTGGCCGTCTACCAGGCGGGCTCACAGATCATGGACTTCCCCGCCGGCATCGGCGCCCCCGACGATCCCACGGTGACCGGGAGCTTCTTCGTCACGATGATCGCTCCCGCACCTGACCCCGGCTACGGGGCCTTCGTCATGGTCACCTCCGCCCATTCCGACACCATCAGCGACTGGGAGCAGTCCGGTGACGCCATCATCGCCATCCACGGCCCCATCGACAGCTACGACGACTCGCTGATCGGCACCACCGGCGCCCAGATCTCGCACGGCTGCGTGCGCCTGCACGACAGCGACCTGGCCCAGCTGGCCCCGATCCCCCCGGGCACGCCCATCGACATCGTGAGCTGATCGGGGCCGCCGGCTCAGCCGGACCCCACCTCGACGGCGATCGACGGGTCGGGGGCGGGCTCGAGCGCTGCCCCCAGCGACGCCGGCGTGACCGGGCTCGACCCGGAGCCGAGTGCCACCTGGAGGAAGCGGACCGTCTCGTCTCGGACCGCCTGCGCCTGCGGTGTCGCGGCTACGAAGGTATCCAGGTGGTCGCCACCGCTCACGGTGAGAAAGGCCTTGACCATGTCGGCCGTCTGGTACACCTGGGTCGAGTTGGACAGCAGGCCGTACTCGTCGTCGGTGCCCACCGCCACCAGCAGCGCCCCCGCCGTCGGCGTCCCCCACGGCCCGGCGACCCCGGCCGGGATCTCGCTCGACAACGAGAGGTAGGCCTTGATCCGGGGATCGGCATAGGCGGGATTGAGGGCCATGAAGGCCACGTCGGTACCCCCGTCGGAGTGGCCGGCCACGGCGATGCGATGGGGGTCGATCGGGCCGGCCGAGGGCACCTGGCCATCGAGCAGCGAGGTGATCACGAAGGACATGTCTCCGGCCTGGTCGGCATAGTCGGACACCGGCTGGCCAGGCGCGGTGTCGGTCGACTCCGGGAAGGTCGGGGCGGCCACCAGGTACCCGGCCGCCGCCCAGGCGTCGAGCAGAGGCATGTAGTGGGAGGGGTCGCTGTCCCACCCGTGGGCGAACACGACGAGCGGCAGCGGGCCGGTCGGACCCACCGGCCGCAGGATGTCGGTGACCAGCACCCGGCCGGACACGGCGGGGACGTCGCCCCGGGCCGGCGTGTCCCGGCTCGGGTCGGTGAAGGTCGCGGTCTGGCTCTGGATCGGGTAGGGCGGCAGGGGGCGGGGTGTGGTCGTCGAGGTCGAGGTCGAGGTCGAGGTCGGCCCGGTGGCGTGACGAGCGTTGGGTGAACCGTGACGGGGCCTCCCCGGGGCGCTCGACCCCGAGCTCGGCCCGCCGTCGAGCACGCCGGTGCCGATCAGCACGACGGCGACGGCGATCACCACGGCGACGGCACCGAGACCCCCGGCCATCCGGCGCCGTCGACGGAACCTGGCCGACCGCTCGACCCGGCTCTCACCGTCCACGGGCTGGCTCGGACCCACCTCAGCCCGACGCGGAACCGGCGCCCAGGACCTCCTCGAGCCAGGTCCGGAGCTGAGGTTCGGGCGCGGCTCCGGTCCGGCGGGACAGCACCGTGTCTCCCGAGATGAGCATGAGCGTCGGGATGGCTTGCACGCCGAAGCGCCCGGACACGGCCGGGGAATCGTCGGCGTTGACCTTGACCAGCTTGACCCGGCCGGCCAGTTCGTGAGCGAGATGCTCGAGCGCCGGGCTCACCATGCGGCACGGACCGCACCAGGGGGCCCAGATGTCGACCAGGACAGGGGTGACCGAGGCCGTCACCACGTCGGCGAAGGTGTCGTCGCCGGCTTCGGCGATCCAGGGAAGGGGCGACTTGCACGTGGCGCACCGGGGCGATCCTGTGGCCGACCACGGGACCCGGTTCTTGGTCCCACAGTTGGCGCACTGCGCCACTGTCGACCCCCCGGGACTCATCGGACCGAATGGAGCGCGGTAGGTGCGTGCTGCATCTCCGCCGATGCTATCGCCCCGGGCCGGACGATCGACGGCCTCCCGCTGACGCTCGACGCCGTGATCAAGACGGGTGTCGAGCCCCTTCCAACATGGAGTCCGTGTGAGCCCGGTCCCAGATCGCGTCGAGCACCTGGTCAGGCGTCTCGATCTGTGGCATGTGACCGGTGTCGGTGAGCAGTTGGAACCGGGCCATCGGCATGGCGGCAGCGTAGGCGCGGCCGTACTCGGGATCGACGATCTGGTCGCTGTCGCCCCAGAGCACCACGGTGGGCACCTCCAGGGTCGAGAGGCGATCGAGCAGCGTGGGATCGCTCATCGAGCGGCCGGCGTAGACGGCAAGGGCCGCCCGGTTGCTCGCGGCGATGGCTTGCGCGGCCGGAGGCAGCGTGGTGGGATCGACCCGGTACGGGTCGGGGTCGTGGAAGCTGAGCTCGAACACCTGATCCATGGTGAGTGAGAAGAAGTCGGCAACGGGATGGCCCGGGACCTCGACACCGACGGCGTCGATGAGGACGAACCCGCTCACCCGGGTTGACCCGAGGACCGCCATCTCGGCGGCGATCCAGCCCCCGATGGAGTTGCCGACGACGGTGACGTCGTGCAGATCGAGCTGGTCGAGCAGCGCCACGTAGAGGGCGGCGAGCCCCCCGATGGAGGCCAGAGCCTCCGGGCGAGAGGTGCCGCCAAATCCGGGATGGATGGGGCTGATGGCCCGAACCTGGTGGGTGGTGGCGAGCAGTTCGGCGAAGCCGGCGACGGTTTGGGGGCCGCCCCCGCCGTGCAGCACGAAGAAGGGTTGGCCCTCACCCTGCTCATCGGTGGTGACCTCAACTGGGCCGACGCCCTCGAGGTTCACCGTGTGTGTGGTCGTGGTCGTGGTCGTGGTCATGGTGTCTCCTTGGTCAGAGGGCGGGGTCCCGTTCACGTCGTCGTGGCGGGCTATGCGACCTCGGTGGCAGGAACGGTGGCGTATCGACTCATCACCGCGATGGTCGCTTCGGGGGTCAGGTCCTGGCCGCCGGCGATCATGTCCCGCAGATCCCTGAAGTACTGCACGTAGAGATCGGGCGTGAAGGTGTTCAGCAGCACGGTTGTCTGGTCGCTCGGATTGGCGAAGGTGTGAGGGGCGCCAGGCGGAATCATCACGAGCGTGCCGGCGGCTGCCTCGTAGCTCTTGTCCCCGACCGTGAACCGGGCCTGGCCCGAGACGACGTAGAAGCCCTCGTCGTGGCGGGCGTGCCGGTGCTGTGGCGGTCCATCGGTGTGGGGGGCAAGGGTGATCTCGCCCAGTCCGAGGCGGTGCTCGGTCGTACGCCCGTCTTCCAGGATGCGCATCTGTATGGGGCCCAGCTGGATCGCCTCGCCCCCAGCCGGTCCGACCACGGATACCTCAGTCATTTGCCTCTCCTCCTGATAGAGCACTGTCATTACTATAAGGCACTGGTATAGTTAATGCAAGTCGGCTATTATGACGATAGTTCACTAGTACCTACGGGACGGAGGGACAAGTCGCATGGCCATTGAGAGTCAGGCGGGCCGCATCAACCAGAAGGCTCGGACCCGTCGGGCCATCGTCGACGCCTGCCGGGAGATCATCCGCTCGGGCGGTCCAGTGACGATGCCCGAGGTCGCGGCCGCTGCGCTCGTCTCGGAGGCCACGGCCTATCGCTACTTCCCCGACCTGATCTCACTCTTGCGTGCAGCCTTTGTCGGCCTGTGGCCCAGTGCCGACGAGGCTCTGGACCCGGTCGCAGATTCCAGCGATCCTGTCGAGCGCATCACGTTCGCGTGCGAGTTTCTCCTGCGCGGGGTACTGGCCTACCAGGGCGCGGTTCGAGCCATGATCTCGGCCACCATCACCCGCTCGGAGTCGGCCGCGACCCGCCCGGGTATCCGCTTCGGGCTGATCGATCAGGCCCTCGCCCCGCTGGATGACACACTGGCCGTCGCCGACCCCGATGGCCTGGCCGAGCTCAAGCGCGACCTCTCAGCGATCGTCAGCGCCGAAGCGCTCTTCTCTCTCATCGATCTGAGCGGCGTCACCCCCGACGAGGCCATCGCCAGTCTGGTCCGGACCGCGAGGACCGTCACCGAAGCGGCCCTTCGGAGAGATTCCTCGTCAGCGCATTGACCCGCGCTCGACCAGATCGTCCGCCCCGGAGCCACGATCAACGTCGCCGACGCATGTGGAAGGTCGGGTCCCCGCGACGTTGGGGCTTGCTGGCGCTGAGCCACCTACTGATCGGGCCCCGCTTCCCGTTCAGGCCCGCTCCGCCGGGTGTTGTCGCAACAGGCTCAACCGTGTGGCAATTATCATCAGCGACTGATCAGTCGGCGACACCCGATCGCGCTGCCAGGCTTGGATGCCACGAACTACGGCGGCTCAGCCCGGCGCTCGCCTGGGACAAAGAGGAACGGTTGCGCCAAACTGGCGTCGTGACTCAGGTGCTTTGCCCCGTCGTGGTCGGTCGGGCGCTCGAGGTCCGGGCGCTGGAGTCCGCCCTCGAGGGAGCCTTGGCGGGCCGGGGTGGATGTGTAGTGATCACCGGAGAGGCCGGGATCGGCAAGTCACGTCTGCTCCGTGAGCTGGTGCGGATGGCCGCCGACCGTCAGGTGACGGTGGTAGGCGGCCGGGCCGTTCCCACCTCGACCACCACCCCCTACCGCCCGCTGACCGAGGCTCTGCTCCAGCTGCTGCGCAGCGCGCCACTGCCCGACGATCCGTCGCTTCGGCCGTGGCTATCGCATCTCGCCGCCGTTCTGCCCGGGATCGTGGCTGTCGGCGGGTCGGCCGAGCCCGCGGAGGGTACGGGCGCGGACGCCATCCGGGGTGAGGCGGTTCTGCGACTCCTGCGCCGGCTGAGCCCCGAGGGGCTGGTCGTGACCTTCGAGGATATGCACTGGGCGGACCCGGACACAGTGGCCGTGCTCGAGTACCTGACCGACAACGCCGCCAGCCAGCCGCTGGTGTTCGTCGTATCGCTCCGAACCGAACCTCCGTCACCGGCCGCGGATCTGGTCCGCCGGCAGCGGGGACGGCCCGGTGTCGCGCATCTGCACCTCGACCGCCTTTCCGAGCGTGAGGTGGCGGAGATGATCACCGCCTGTCGCTCCGATGCCGACGCCGATATCCGTTCGCGGATCGTGCGGGTATCGGACGGCGTCCCGCTCCTGGTCGAAGAGTTGCTGGCCTCGCCTGGGATTCCGGAGTCGATCACCGACATGGTGCGGGCCAGACTGGAGGAGTTCACCGACGACGAGCGCGCCGTTCTCGAAGCGGCGGCGGTGATGGGGCGGCACTTCGACTGGGAGATCCTCCCGGCCGCGAGCGGCCAGGACAGGGAGGTGGCGTCCCGGGCCCTGGCCCGAGCGGTCGACCGCGTGTTGGTCAGCGCCGACCGGGCGGGGTTCGGGTTCCGCCACGCGCTCACCCGTGAGGCAGTGCTTGCGACCATGCTTCCGCCTCGGGTGCGGGATGCGGCGTGCGCTGCGCTCGCGGCCATCGACTCCGCCCACCCCTACCTCGAGGGGGGATGGCGGGAGGTGGCCGCCGACTTGGCCGCCCGCGCCGGGGATCGGGCCCGGGCCGGCCGGCTCCTGGCCGACGCCGGCCGCTACTCGGTACAGGTCGGGGCCCTGGCCACCGCCGTCGACACGCTCCGCCGGGCCGTCGAGCTCCTCGAGGGGGAGCCCGAGCGCGCCGGCGCCGAGCTCGCGCTCCTCCAGGCGCTGGCACTGGCCGGCCGCGTGAACGAGGCATCCGCCGCGGCCACCGGACTCATCTGGCGGCTGAGCGACGACCCGACAACCAGCGAGACCCGGATCGAGGCCCACCTTCGTCTGGCCCACGCCGCGGTGGCGGCGTCGCGCTGGCCGCTGGCCCGCCAACACATCGCGGCGGCAGTCGGCCTCGCCGACGAGACGACGGACCCGGGCCTGTCGGCTCGAGCGGCGGTGCTCTCCGCCGAGGTGGCCATGGCCGGCGGCGACCTTGCCGGGGCCTGCCGCGCGGCGGAGGAGGTCCTGGCCATGAAGAGCGCCGGCCCCGACGCGCACTGCCACGCCTACGAGATCGTGGGGCGTACCCGCCGCCTCCACGACCTGCCGGGCGCCGCCGCGGCCTTCGAGGCGGCACTGGCCACCGCCGAGCGCCACGACCTGCCGGTGTGGCGGATGCGGGCCCTGCACGAGCTGGGCACGGTCGACGTGTTCGAGCGGGTGGACGTGGACCGTCTGATCCAGGCCCGCCGGCTGGGTGAGCAGATGGGGGCGCTCAGCACGGTGGCGGTACTGGACCTGCAGCTGTCGGCGTCCTTCACTGCCCGCTGGGACCTCGAGGCCTGCGACGCCCACGCCTCCTGCGCCCTTGAGGTGGCCCGCCACCTGGGACTGGACCAGGTGGCGGCCAAGTCCCTGGCCTTCATGGCGGGAATCGCCAGCATGCGGGCCGACCGCGAGGCGACCGAGCGCTTGGGCGACCAGGCGATGGCCGCCGATCCGACTGACCCGATGCTCGCTGGGTTCTGCCGGGCCAACGTGGGCATGGCCCTGTTCATGGCCGGCGACACCGAGGCTGCCTACGGCCACTTCGCCGAGGGCACCGCCGCCTTGTCCCGGCTGCCGGAGGCCGAGCCGATATCGATCCGGGCGTTGTGGCCGTTGATCCAGGCCGCGCAGGGCGACCGGCGGGCGGCGGCCACCATCGACGAGGTCCGCCGCCTGGGTGTGGACGCCTTCCACCTCAACAGCGGCCTGATCGGCGTCGCCCAGGCGGTGCTCGAGGGCCGGGCCGGCCGCCCCGGCCAGGCTGATGCCATCGTGGCGGGGCTGGCAACGAGGTTCGTCAACTGCGAGGCGTGGGCCGACCTCGCCCGGTACATCGCCGCCCCTCGGGCCCTCGCCGACGGGTGGGGCGAGCCGGTGCGCTGGCTGGAAGCCGCCCAAGACCGTCTCGCCGACCTGGGCCTCCACCGCCTCGCCGGGAGGTGCGCAGACCTGCTCCGCACCGTCACTTCGAACCCGTGGGCCGCCGAGGGGGTCACCGATCGCGAGGCGGACGTCCTCCGCCTCGTCATCGACGGTCTGGCCAACAAGGAGATCGCTGCCGCCCTCGGACTGTCCCCACGGACCGTGGAGAAGCATGTCGAGAGGCTGCTGCGCAAGGCTGGGGCCCGCTCGCGCACCGAGCTGGCCGTTACCGCCCGCCGGGCCACTACGTAGGCGCTCGGCCACCTCTACGTGGTCTCACCGATGCGCCGTGGCCGCCGGTAGCGCAACCTTGTCCCGAGGCCCGCGACAGCGGAGAGCGAGGGAGGAAAACCATGCTGGAGTCCAAGAACATCGCCACGCCGGACGACAAGCGCAGCTTCGAGCACGGCGAGGTCAGCCTGGTCAACCTGACCGGGTTCACGCTCGGGCGAGCCGAGTTCCGACCCGGCTGGAGGTGGTCCACCGACGTGAAGCCGGTCGTCGGGACCGACAGCTGCCAGGGTACCCACATGTCCTATGTGGTCTCCGGCCGTTTCCACGTGGTCATGGACGACGGCCGCGAGCTGGAACTCGGTCCGGGGGACGCCCATCTGGTGGGCCCCGGCCACGACGCCTGGGTCGTCGGGGACGAGCCGTGCGTGACCGTCGACTTCATCCCGACCGGCGACAACGCCGGCGCCGGGATGCCCTGACATGGCCCCCACAGCACGGCCGCGTCAGTGGCTCTTCCTCGGGATGCTGATCGAGGAGCTGACCGATCCGGACAGCCCGGTGACGGTGGCCGAAGGCGTCCTCCCCGATGGCGCCTCCCCGCCGGCCCACGTCCACGCCGCCGTCGATGACAGCTTCTACCTGCTCGAGGGCCACATGGTGGTCCGCTGCGGCGAGAAGGTGTGGGAGGCCCGCCCGGGGAGCTGGGTGCAGTTCCCCGCCGGCGTGCCCCACACCTTCCGGGTGCTGGGGGGCCCGGCCCGAGTCCTCATGGTCCACGCCGACGACAGCTTCCTCGCGGCGGTGCACCAGATCGGGCGACCCGCCGTCAACAGCGACGTGCCGAGTGCCACGCCGGGCCCGACCGTCGAAGAGCTCAACCGCGCCTTCGCCGATCACGGCATCACCAACATCGGCCCGCCAATGGAACAGGAGGAGGCGGCACGACTCCTCCTCGAACGAGCAGCGACCCCAGCGGTGGGGCCCCACGGGTGAGACAGCGGTCGTACGTCCGCTTGTGAGGGCCGGGACCAACACCTGGTTGAAGGCCCATGGGTTCATTTCAAATGCTTGTCGAAGAACGCGACGATGCGCTTCCGAGCGTCGGACGCTGAGGGCTCATGAAACTCCGAGCCGGATAGCTTCGCCAGGACCTTGAAGATGGTCGAGACCTCGTTCGGATCGTGATCGTTCAGAAATGAGTGCCCAGCGTCGGCGTAGACCTTCACGTCGTGGTCAACGCCGTTGGCTTGCAGCGCCTTCTCGAGACGCCCCGGCGCCGAGCGGAGCGAGCGATCGTTGGCGCCGTAGCTTCCGATGACCGGGCAGGCTCCTCGCAGCAGGTCGTCGGCGTCTTTCGGGACGCCGCCGTAGTTCACGCTCGACGCCGAAAAGCCGGGGCGGGGCGCGAGGAGCAACGCGAAACCGCCGCCCATGCAGTATCCGATGACCCCGATCCGGCCAGTGCAGTCTTCTCGTTCGGCCAGCCACGCTCGCGTGGCCTCCAAGTCATCGAAGGCTCGACCTTTGCGGGCCAACGCGTCCTTGATGGCCTTCCGCATGCATGTGAGCTTGTTACCTCCGTGATAGAGGTCCGGGGCTGCGGCCAGGTATCCCTCCCGCGCCAACCAGTCCGCCTGCTTTCTCAGGTCGGTGCTCATTCCGAACGCGTCGTGGATGACAACCACACCTGGCCATGGTCCCCCTGCTTTCGGCACGGCCAGGTAAGCGCCGAGCACACCGGGGGTCGGGATCGTCACGTCAGCCATGACCCATGATGGCGCAGCAGACACCACTGGCATGGGCAGCAGACAGCGATCCTTCGAGTGCTGATGGACGGCGCCCGACGCTTGGCCCGCCGATTTCACGCAACGTCCATCGTCCGGTCACTCGATAGTCACGTTGGCCTGATAAGAAACCCTGATGAGCGGCACATTCCGTTCATGCTCGGCAACGAGTGCCTCGGCGTCTTTCGATGTGCGGATCGAATCCTCAGCGAGCCGCAAGCGGGGTGCCGATGTGACCGTTTGGACAAAGGAGTTGCGCAACGATGGGTGCCGAACGGGATCGTGCTGCCGGCTTCGGCCACCTGGAAGACGGTCTTCGGACCGCAAGCGACTGGTACTGGTGGGGGCCCTATGTGAGCGAGCGCCAGTGGGGCACCGTCCGAGAGGACTACAGCGCCGACGGCGAGGCCTGGAGCTACCTCCCCCACGACCACGCACGATCTCGTGCCTACCGGTGGGGGGAGGACGGTCTGGCCGGCTTCTCGGACGTCGAGCAGCAGATGTGCCTCGGCCTCGCCCTCTGGAACGGGCGAGACCCGATCCTGAAGGAGCGGTTGTTTGGCCTGAACGGTTCCGAGGCCAACCACGGCGAGGACGCCAAGGAATACTGGTGGTATCTCGATGCCGTCCCCAGCCACGCGTGGAACCGCTGGCGCTACCACTACCCGCAGGCGGCCTTCCCGTACGAGGAACTGCGCCTCGAGAACGGCCGGCGTAGCAAGTTTGAACCTGAGTACGAGCTCTTGGACACAGGAGTGTTCGACGAGGACCGGTATTGGGTGGTCGAGACCCACTACGCCAAGGCAAGCCCGACCGACCTTCTGATGGAGATCGAGATCACCAATGCCGGCCCCGAGGCCGATTCATTGCACGTACTCCCGACCGCGTGGTTCCGAAACACGTGGTCATGGGACTTCGACGCCGAAAGGCCAACCATGGCCGTCGAGAACGGCGCCCTCCGGATAGACCATCCATGGCTTGGACCCCTTGAGCTGGTGGCTGCGTCGGGTCCCGACGGCGCCGCTCCCGAGCTGCTGTTCTGTGAGAACGAGACCAATACAGCCCGCCTGTTCGGTAGCGAGCCCTTCACCGCATTTCCCAAAGACGGCATCAACGATCATGTGGTTCACGGGACGGCCACGGTCAATCCCGAACAGGTCGGCACAAAAGCGTCCTACTGGTACCGGATCGGCGTCGAGCCGGGCGAAACGGTCACGCTCAAGCTTCGGCTCCGGCCGAAGGGGAAACGTCGTCCAGCGCTCGACAACCTCCTCGGGTCCGGATTCGACTCGGTCGTGTCGGCGCGCCGGGCCGAGGCGGACGAGTTCTATGACGAGCTCACCGGACCGACCTGCGGCGAGGACGAGGCCCTGGTGATGCGCCAGGCTTTTTCCGGACTGCTGTGGAGCAAGCAGTTCTATTTCTATGACGTCGGTCGATGGCTGGACGGCGACCCGGCCCAACCACCGCCTCCAGAGGGGCGCGCCGCCGCTCGCAACGCTCGCTGGCGGCATCTGAGAGCCTTCGACATCATGTCCATGCCCGACAAGTGGGAATATCCCTGGTTTGCCTCCTGGGATCTGGCCTTCCACTGCATCTCCCTTGCCCACGTGGACCCGGCGTTCGCCAAGTACCAATTGATCCTGGTGTGCCGCGAGTGGTTCCAGCACCCCAATGGCGCGCTTCCGGCCTACGAGTGGGACTTCGGGGACGTGAACCCTCCTGTCCAGGCGTGGGCCGCTCTGGAGGTGTTCGCCATCGACGGTGGGAGCGACCTCGATTTCCTCAGCCGGGTGCTCGACAAGCTCATGGTCAACTTCAACTGGTGGGTCAACCGCCAAGACTCCGACGGCTCCAACTTGTTCGAGGGTGGGTTTCTCGGTCTCGACAACATCGGCCCGATCGACCGTTCCCACCTGCCGACGGGGGGTCTGCTCCAACAAGCGGACGCCACCGGTTGGATGGGCATGTACGCGCTCTCGCTCGGCACCATCGCATCGATACTCAACCGGGCCGGGCAGCGCCCGGCCACCGACTTGGTCATCAAGTTCGCCGAGCACTTCGCCTTGATAGCGGACGCCATGGACAGTCTGGGCCTCTACGACGAAACAGAGGCCATGTACTTTGACCGGCTCCGGCTGCCCGACGGCACACAGATGACAATGAAGGTCCACTCCATGGTCGGCATCATCCCCATGCTGGCCTCGGGCGTCGTCGACCAAGCCATGCTCGATCGGGCGCAGCAGATCGGCAAGAGCTTCTCCTCCCACTTCAAAGGCCTCGACCTCGATGCGCTGGCCAAAGAGGGCCTGGTCCGGGGCGAGCCGGGCAACCGGCAGCTCCTCATGGGCGTGGTGGGCGTCAACCAGGTGCTGGCCCTGATGACCCGGCTCCTCGACGAACAACAGTTCCTGTCCAACCACGGACTGAGAGCCCTGTCCGCGTACCATCGCCAGCACCCGTATGTTCTCGAGGTCGAGGGAGTGGACGCCACCGTCGACTACGAGCCGGCCGAATCGACGACCTCCATGTTCGGTGGGAACTCCAACTGGCGAGGACCGGTGTGGTATCCCCTGAACTACTTGGTGTGCAGCGCCCTCGATCGCTATGGCCATTTTCTCGGCGACGACGTTCGGGTTGACTACCCCACCGGTTCGGACAACCGGCTCTCCTTCATCGACATCGCCTCGGAGCTGCGCAAGCGGACCATCTCACTCTTCCTCGTCGACGAGGACGGCCGCCGCCCTTGTTTCGGGAACTACGAGAAGATGCAGACCGACCCTCGGTGGAAGGACAATATCCTGTTCAACGAGTATTTCCATGGCGATACCGGCGCCGGGCTGGGCGCCACCCACCAGACCGGTTGGACGGGCTTGGTCGCCGACCAGATCCGTCGCATCCATGCTCCCGGCGTGCTCTCACTGGCCGATGTCGCCCACCGGGTAGCCGAGACCACCGAGTAGCCGAGAGATGGACCTCGAACGACCTGCGGTGACTCCCATCCAGCCCGGAAATTGGTACCCGACGGGTGCCACGCCCACCGAGGACGGCACCAACTTCGCCGTGTTCGCTTCCGACGCCGAACAGGTCGCACTGTGCCTGTTCGACCCCAACGGCGAAGAGACCCGGCTCGCCCTTCCCGAGTGTGACGGCGGGATCTGGCACGGCTTCGTTCCAAGCGTCGGCCCCGGCCAGGCCTACGGCTATCGGGTCAGCGGGCCCTACCAACCGAGCGCCGGCCTCCGATCGAACCCGGCCAAACTCCTGATCGATCCCTATGCTCGCGCCGTGCGGGGAAGCGTTCACTTCGGTCCCGAAGTGCTCGGATACCGAGACGGCGATCCCGATCTGCCCAGTGACCTGGATTCAGCGTCGCATATGCCCAAGAGCCTGGTGGTCGACCCGAGCTATCAGTGGCGTCACCCACGTCCCGAACATCGCTATGCCGACACCCTCATCTACGAGGTGCACGTCAAGGGCTTCACGATGCGCCACCCGGGTGTGCCCGAAGACCTGCGGGGAACCTTTAGCGGCCTGGCCCACGAGTCCGCACTTTCGCACCTGGTCGAGTTGGGGGTGACCGCCGTCGAGCTGCTCCCGATCCACGAGTCCGTACCGGAGGCGTTCCTCCTCGAGAAGGGCCTCACCAACTACTGGGGCTACAACACCATCGGCTACTTCGCTCCCCATCACGCCTACTCGGCCGCGGTGCGTGCCGGACGGCACGGGGGCCAGGTCCCTGAGTTCCAGGCCATGGTGGATGCCCTGCACAGCGTTGGTATCGAGGTGCTCATCGATGTGGTCTTCAACCACACCGCGGAGGCAAGCGAGTACGGGCCGACCCTCTCCTTTCGCGGTTTGGACAATCGGGCCTATTACCGGCTGGCCCCAGACGGCGCTCACTACCTGGACACCACCGGGTGCGGCAACTCGCTCAATGCCGGAGATCCCGTAGCCCTCGGTCTCATCATGGACTCACTGCGCTATTGGGTCACAGAGATGGGGGTCGATGGCTTCCGATTCGACTTGGCGCCGTCCTTGGCTCGCCAGGAGGGTTCCTTCGACCAAGCTTCGGCCTTCTTCGACATGGTCTCTCAGGACCCGGTGGTCTCACGAGTCAAGCTGATCGCCGAACCATGGGACGTCGGCCAGACCGACAGCTACGACGTTGGACGGTTCCCGCCCCTGTGGCGGGAGTGGAATGGGAAGTACCGCGACACCATGCGTGACTTCTGGCGTGGGACCGGTGGCATGGCTTCCGACTTTGCCACCCGTCTGGCCGGATCGTCGGACATGTACGGCGGTCACGGTCGCCGGCCCACGTCATCGGTCAACCTCATCACCGTGCACGACGGATTCACACTTGCCGACTTGGTGTCCTACGACACCAAGCACAACGAGGCCAACGGCGAGAGCAACCGCGACGGCAGCGATGACAACCGTTCGTGGAACAGCGGGGTCGAGGGACCGAGCGACGACCCGGTGGTTCGGGCGCTGAGGTCCCGGCGCGCCCGGTCGCTGCTGACGACGTTGCTCCTGTCGTTCGGCATCCCCCTGATGCTGGGCGGTGACGAGTTGGGCCGTACCCAGGGCGGCAACAACAATGCCTACTGCCAGGACAACGAGGTGAACTGGTTCGATTGGAGCTCAGTCGACGCCGATCTCCTGGCCTTCACCAAACAGCTGGTGGCCATCCGGCTCGCCCATCCGGTGTTTCGTCGACGCAGGTTTCTCAGTGGGGTCGAAGCCAACGAGCTCCAGTGGTTCACAACCGGAGGGACGCCGATGGCCCAAGAAGACTGGGCGAATCCGTCGACGCGAAGTCTGGCCGTCTATCTCGACGGGGACGACGACCCCGACGTCGATGCCGACGGTCGGCTGCTCTTCGACGACGACTTCCTGGTGATCGTCAACAGCTGGGAGCAGCCGCTCGATTTCGTGCTGCCGACGGTCGGCCAACAACCCTCATGGGTCACGGTCCTCGACACCGCCGCCCCGGTCACGTCCCCGGGCGTTGTGGCCGGCAGCCCTTTGAAGCCTGGAGATACGGCCCGGATCGAGGACTATTCGGTTCTCCTCCTGCGTGATGAGAACAGGCCGCCCCACCGATGAGGCGCTCGGGGATCGGGTCGCCCCGTGAACGGCCAGCAGGACGACCCGGCTCGACGAGGGAGAATCGCTTGTCCCGGTCTCCCGGCGGGGTTTTCGCCCGCGCACGGATGCCGAGACGTGCGGCCGTGCGTCTCCGGGGCTCAGGGGGTGCGGGTGCCGTCGAGCTGGATCTGGGCGTTGGTCGGCAGCACCTCGACGGAGATCTCGGGGATCGGGAAGGTGAAGTCGGGGTACTTGCGGACCGCGTTCTTGCGGTAGCGGGTGGTGGAGTGGACCGGGTCCGAGTCGAAGTGGGGTATGACCTTCGACCCGAAGAGCTCGAGCATCTCGTACACCTCGTCCTCGGCCAGCGAGTCGGAAGGGAGCCCGAAGACCAGCTGGTCGCAGCCGACCGTCTCGTACTTGGCCACCTGCTCTGCCACCTCGTCGGGCTCGCCGCACAGCAGCCAGCCGCCCTCGATGAGGGCGTCGAGCATCTCCTCGTTGGCCACCGAGACGGGCGGCTCCGGCCACACCGGGATGCCATCCAGGTGCGGGATGGTGTCGTGGTAGTTGCACACCATCGAGTACAGGTAGCCGCGCCCGGGGCGCAGGGCGATCTCCCGGGCCTTGTTCCGGTCGCTCATGCAGATGACCGCGTTGGTCATCATGATGTTGTCGTTCACGTACTGGCCAAGTGGCTCGGTGCAGTTGGCGATGCCCTCCTTGTAGGCGTCGATGCGGCCCTGGAGGTTGTAGATGGGTTCGAAGTTGAAGGCGATGGCGCCGATTCCCAGCTGACCGGCCTGGGTGAAGGTGCCCGGGTTGCCACAGCCCACCCAGATGGGGGGATGACCCGATCCATACGGCTTGGGCAGGATGTTGTGGGGCGTCGGGACGGTGAAGTGCTCGCCCTCGAACGTGTAGTCGCGCTCCTCCCACATCCGGGGGATCTCCCGGATCACCTCGTTCCACTCGGCCTTGGTCGAGTTCTTGTCCAAGATGTTGAAGGCGGCGATCTCGTGGCTGCCCGCACCCCGGCCCGTCCCCCACTCGAAGCGCCCCTCGGTCATGTGGTCGAGAACGGTGACCCGCTCGGCACAGCGCACGGGATGGTTGACCCGGGGCGAGAGGTTCATGATGCCGGTGCCCACATGGATCTGCTCGGTGGCGCGGGCCAGGTAGCCCATGACCACCTCGGGGGCGGACAGGTGGCTGTACTCGGTCAGCGAGTGATGCTCGCCCAGCCAGGCGTACTTCCAGTTGTACTTGTCGGCGTGGATGACGTAGTTGGTCTCCCGCTTGAACATCTCGTGCTCGCTGGCGGGGTCGAAGGCGGCCGGACCCGGCACGTAGCCGTTGAGAAACACTCCGAATTCCATGGGCTGTCGGCTCCTCGCTCGGTGTCCCACTGCTGCGAATCGCTCCCCGATACGGGGCGAGGTGGCGACGGTAACACGCATCCGAATAAAATGCAACGTGTTACAGAAATGGGCCTGATGTCCCAGGTCGGGGCGGGGCCCGGAAGGCCCGGCCGGCCGGGCGGCTACGGGCCCGGCGGGCGGGTGAAGCGGAACAGGACCTTGGTCTCGTTGTAGTACTCGAGCCACTGCAACACGGCGGGATCGGGGTGGGCCAGGGGCACGAACCCTACGTTCAGTCGGGAGGCGGCCGCCTCGAAACCGGTCCCGGCGAACGCCACGACCACCTCGTCGAGTTCGTAGAGCCGAGGAAGGGACAGTTCCTCGGCATGATCTCGATGCCACTCGAACATGGTCGGGCTGGCGGCGTGCATGCCCATCACCGCGTAGTAGGAACCTCCAGGAGCGAGGGCGGCGAACACGTCGGCGGCATGGGCACCGAGATCGTGGATCAGGTACAGGACCTCGTGGCTGAAGGCGACGTCGCAGTCCCCCCAGCCGGCGGGGACCCGGTCGCCCACCTCGAACAGCAACGGCCGAGGACCGGCGAGACGTCGGGCGTCGGCGATCGCCGACGATGCCGGGTCGTAGCCACGCCCCTCGCCGATCCCCCACTCGTCGTAGGCCAGCCGCAGGAAGCCCCCACGGTTGCACCCGACATCGAGCACCCGGGCGCCGGCCAGTTCGTCGGTGACGCTCCCGAGCAGCACCTTCCAGACGAAGACGTGCTCGTCCTGCATCACCTCGTCCTGGGCCTCGGTCTGCCAGTACGAAGTGCCCCCGTCGCCCACCGCCACCAAGCTATGTGCCCGGTCCCGGGCATGACCAATCCCCCACTGCGGTCAACCCGGCTCCGCCGGGAGCCCGCCACCCGTGGCCCGGCTACTGCCCGGAGGCGACTTCTCGTTCGAAGTCGAGCAGGAACTGCTTGCGGTCGAGCCCGCCGCCGTAGCCGGTGAGACGGCCGGTGGAGCCGACGACGCGATGGCAGGGCACGATGATGCCGATCGGGTTGCGCCCGTTGGCCAGGCCCACTGCACGGGACGCGGCCGGGCTCGCGATCTGCGCGGCGATCTGTCCATAGGTGACGGTCCGGCCGTAGGGAATCGAGAGCAGGGCTCGCCAGACGCGCTGTTGGAACTCGGTGCCCACGGGGGCCAACGGCAGGTCGAACTGGGTTCGGCTTCCGGCGAAGTACTCCTCGACCTGCTCGATGGCTTCGGCGAAGGCGTCGGCGTCGGCCTCGCCGAAGATCTCCCCGTATGGCCGGTGCCGTTGCCCGGCCATGCCGGAGGGCCGGTGCCGTTGCCCGGCCATGCCGGAGGGCCGGTGCCGTTGCCCGGCCATGCCGGAGGGCCGGTGCCGTTGCCCGGCCATGCCGGAGGGCCGGTGCCGTTGCCCGGTCATGTAGAGGCCGCACAGCTCGCCGTCGGCGGCCACCAACGTGAGCGGGCCCACGGGACTGTCCATCACGGTGTGCGCCCGCCGGGTCATCGACGACCGGCCAGGACGGGTGCGCTCGTCGCCTCATCGGGGACCGGCAACCGGTTGATGGCGTGCTCGCCGGTGGCCCAGAGGTACTGGGTGGCATATGCCCGCCAGGGTCGCCATGCCGCCGCTCGGGCCTTCAACGAGGAGGGGTGCTCGGGAAGGCCGAGCGCCCGGGCGGCGAACCGGACGCCGAGGTCGGTGGCGGGGAAGGCATCCGGGTCGCCCAGGCCACGCATGGCGATGGTCTCGACCGTCCAGGGCCCGAGCCCGGGCAGGGCCTCCAGGTGGGCACGCGCCTCGCGCCAGTCGGTCCCGGCTCCGAGGTCGACCCGGCCCTCGGCCACGGCTCGGGCCAGTCCGAGCAAGCCCGAACGCCGGGATCGGGGCATGGCCAGGGACTCGGGATCGGCTCCGGCCAGGTCGCTCACGTCGGGGAAGACATGGGTCAGGCCGCCGCCGTCGTCGACCGGGGTGCCGTGGGTGGCGACCAACCGGGCGGCGTGGGTGCGCGCCGCGCCGGTAGAGACCTGTTGGCCGATCACGGCACGGATGGCCAGCTCGGCCGGGTCTGCCGTCCGGGGGACTCGCCGGCCCGGAGCCTTGTGCACCAGGGGGGCGAGGACGGGGTCGGTGGCGAGCAGGTCGTCGACGGCGACCGGGTCGGCGTCGAGGTCGAGGAGGCGCCGGCACCGGCTGATGGCAAGGGATAGGTCCCGGAGGTCGGTCAGCTGCAGCTGACAGGCGACGTGGTCAGGGGTGGGCCGCAGCCCGACGATCCCGTGCCCGTGGGGAAGGCGCAGGGTGCGGCGGTATGCCCCGTCTCGCCACTCCTCCACCCCGGGCACCGCCGTGGCGACCAGGTGGCCGAAGAGGTTGTCAGGGCACAGCGGGGCGCGGAAGGGCAGGCGGAGGCTCAGCGTCCCGGGGGCGGTCGGCTGCCGGCCCCGGGACGCCCGGGTTGCCAGCTCGCGTGGGGACACGCGAGCCCGAAGCTCGCTGGGCGACATGCCGAAGACCTGCCGGACCGTTTCATTGAACGTCCGCAGGCTCGAAAAGCCCGCCGCCATGGACAGCTCGATCATGGGGAGCGCCGTCGTCTCGATCAGTACCCTGGCCGTCTGGGCCCGTTGGGCCCGGGCCAGAGCGAGCGGTCCGGCACCGAGCTCGGCGCGGAGATGGCGCTCGAGCTGGCGGGTGCTGTAGCCCACCCGAGCGGCCAGTCCGGGCACGCCCTCCCGGTCGACCACGCCGTCGGCGATGAGGCGCATGGCCCGGGCCACCACGTCGGCTCGCTGGTTCCACTCCGGCGATCCGGGACTGGCGTCGGGCCGGCAACGCTTGCACGCCCGGTACCCGGCCTGTTGGGCCGCCGCCGCACTCGGGTAGAAGCGCATGTTCACGACCTTCGGCGGCACCACCGGACAACTCGGCCGGCAGTAGATCCCGGTGGTGACCACGGCGGTGTAGAACCAGCCGTCGAATCGGGCGTCCTTGGACCTGACGGCCCGCACACACCGCTCTCCGTCCTCATGCATCTCTCAAGCATGGCGATGGGACGGCGACCGGTCTAGCGGAAAAGCGACATGGGCCCGATCCACCACCGATGCTGTCGTTATCCCGCCGGCTCGTCCCGGGATGCACAGGCTGGCCCGCGGTGGCATCGCGGCTCAGGCATTCGGCGACTCACCTCGTCGGTCGGCACGGCTCCTGGCCAGCAGGTCGATGACCTCCTCATCGGTGGTCGGCGAGAAGTCCTCGTACCAGTAGCCCACGGCGAAGAGGTCGATGGGCGACTGCACGCAGACGATGTCCTCGACCAGCGGCTCCAGCCGCGCCGCAGCGTCGGGGGCGCACACCGGCACGGCCAGCACCAGCCGGCCCGGCTGCCGACGCCGAAGGGCGACCAGCGCCGCTTCGGCAGTGATGCCGGTGGCCAGGCCATCGTCGACCAGGACCACGGACCGGCCGGCCACCTCGGGAAGCGGCCGACCGCCGCGGTAGAGGGTGGCCTGGCGGTGCAGCTCCTGGCGGGCCTGGTCGACCAGCGTAGCCAGGAGCTCGGTCCCCGGCCTGAGAGCGGCGGCCACATCGGACATGACCGGCTCGTCCAGGCCTTCGGCCACCGCGCCGATGCCCAGCTCCTGGTGACCGGGCGCACCGACCTTGCGGGCGACGAATGCCTCCAACGGCGCGCCGAGGACGGCGGCGACCTCGGCGGCCACCGGGATGCCGCCTCGGGGAAGGCCAAAGACGACAGGCGAGTCGAGCTCGAGCTCCTTCACCCGTTCTGCCAGCTGGCGGCCGGCGTCGGCGCGGTTCTTGAAGCGCAGGTGTCGGAGGGGGCTCATCGTGACCGCTCCGCCCATGCGGTGGGGAGGACAGGAAAGACGATGAGGTGCACTCATGGCGACTACCCGATCGGGCCGGTGGCAAACATGCCTGCGGCGGACACTGGCGCGCAGACCTGCCCGGGGAGAGGCAAGGAGGCATGCACAACTCCGTCGGCGCGACGCCTTCCGGGACGGCCGCACCGTCGTGATGGGCCGTCGTCACATCGGCTGATACCCGCCTATCCGGTACGCCAATCGTGTCGAGATGCGGATCGGCATGTGGTTACCCCGAGTCGATTTGGGTAAGCACCACGAGACAACAATGCCCGACGTGAACCCGGGTCCACCGGACACGGACCAAACGACAACCGGACCGCGAGCACAGACCACGAGCACAGACCATGAACACCTACATCAGCGTTCAGCCATTGGACCCGGAGACCTACGAGGTCGTCGCCGTCGAGGGGCTGCTGAAGACGCGCCACCGCGTGGCCGTGCCGCACGGTCACCTGAAGGTGCTGCGCCTGTGGGACGCCGACATCGCCGCCGTGGTACGGGAGACCTTCCTCATGGTCTTGGAACGCGAACCGACGACGTCGGTCCCCGCTGTCGCCACCCTCGAGGCGATCGGTAACCGCTATCCGGACTTCTGGGCCGAGTTGCAACGGCGTCTCGCTCCACCGTCTCCGGTACCCGGGGCCGGGAGGGCCGGCGAAGTCACTCGAGGACCAGGCGACCGGGTGCTGAGCATGCCGGCAACACTTCGTCATGACGAAGGTGGAACGCCACGGAGTGGCGACGTATGAGGGTCGTGGTGACGGGAGCGACCGGCAATGTCGGAACCAGTGTCGTGCGCGCCCTCCGGGACGACGCGTCGGTCAGCCATGTCATCGGGTTGGCCCGTCGCCCGCCCGACGACCCGGCCTTTCTCGACATCGAATGGCGCCAGGTTGACGTGGCGGCCGATGATCTCGGCCCACACTTCAGGCACGCCGACGCGGTCATCCATTTGGCGTGGCTGGTCCAACCGGAGCGCCGCCCGCGCCGCCTGCACGACGTGAACGTGATCGGCTCGTCTCGGGTCTTCGAGGCGGTGGCGGCCGAGGAAGTCAAGGCTCTGATCCATGCATCGTCGTTCGCGGCCTACTCCCCGGGACCGGTGGGGGAACTGGTCGACGAGTCATGGCCGACGAACGGAGTGGTCACCTCGTCCTACTCCCGTCAGAAGGCCTACGTGGAGCGCCTGCTCGACCGGTTCGAGCTCATGCATCCGCTCGTACGCGTCGTCCGACTGCGTCCCGGTCTCACTTTCAAACCGGCTGCGGCCTCGGAGGTGCAGCGCCTGTTCCTCGGTCGGTTGCTGCCTACCGTGGCTGCCCCGTTGGTTCGATGCTCGGTTCTACCCGACGTCCTCGGACTCACCATGCAAGCCGTCCATACCGATGACGTCGCTGAGGCATACCGGTTGGCCCTGCTCGGTTCCGTGACCGGTCCGTACAACATTGTCGACGAGCACGTGCTCGACGCAACGGCGATCGGACGCGAGTTCGACCTCCACGTCCTCCCGGTCGGCCCGGCTCTCGCTCGATCAGTTGCTGCAGCCGGGTGGCACCTCCGTCTGCAGCCGGCCAATCCCGGCTGGTTCGACCTGGCCTTTCGGTCGCCGTCGCTCGGCACGGCCCGCGCCCAGAAGGAATTGGGCTGGAAGCCGTCCCGCCCCTCGTTCGCTCGCCCTGCGCGAGCTGGTCGAGGCGCTCAAGACGGGGGGTGGACTCCCCACCCAACCCCTGCGCCCCGGTCGTGGGCTACGCCGTGAGCGACGCACGACCACTGAGCGACGCACGACCACCATGGAGACCCAGGGCAGCTGACCGCCTCGGCCACCCGATGTCGGCATCGACTGCGCAACCGATGTCTCCCGGCCTGGCTGTATCAGTCGATCCGCCGTTCGGTGTTCGCAGCGACCTGGACAGGTGCTGTGGTGATGCACAGGGTGTCCTCGTAACCCAGCAACTGGAGGACCTCGCGAGCGAACCCGTCCCTCGAACAGATCGTGACCTGCTCTGCAACCAAGCCGCATCGTCCCATTGCGGCATACCCTCGGGCCGAGATGAACGAGGTTCCGATGGTGTCTATGACGATCTGACCCGCATGTTCCGCCAACGCGGTCTCCAAAGCGACCTCGAACTCGGCCATCGTCACCAAGTCGAGCTCACCGGTGAGCTTGAGCACGGTCGTGTCATCGCTCCGGGCTGACCTCTGCTCGAAACGGTTGCGTCTGGGGCATGAAACCACGTCAGCCATCCGTGCGCCTAGCCTCACGAACATACCGACCGTTCGCGTGCTCGAGGACGAACCCGTCCTCCGGCTTGCTCTTCAACCGTTTGGTCCACCTTCGCACCGGCGTGCTCCCCCGTCAAGGTCGGCAGCCACGGGACCGACGGGCGGTCGGCGCCGATAGCCGGCGGGCGACAAGGCCCCCGGTCGGGGGGAGAACCGGGGGCCTTGTCGTGCAGCACGCCGCTTGGAGACACCCACGGGTACGCCAGGTCTACCTTTCGGTACCCGGCGCCGAGGTGGTCTCGCTGGTCGGCGGGTTCGGTCCCGCTGAGCGATTGGGCCGGGGCCTCTCTCCCCTCACCGCGTCCCGAACCCGATCGGCGATGGCCACCACCGAGAGGGCCAGCCGGTTGTCTCCGGCCAGATGTGGATGCGGGTGGGTGGGGGCGCGCTTCTTTGCCTGGGCGTACCGGTCCCCCAACTCGAACCGGCTTTCATCGCTCAGATGTTCGGCAATGAGGGGAAGCACCTTCTCCTCCTCGAAACCAGCGTGCTGGCGGATCGAACGCTTCAGCGCCTCGAATGCCGGTTCGAATGCCTCGTTGGCCGGCCCCGTCTTCTCTAGGTCGGCCAAGAGCCGTTCGACCACGGCCTGCTGGGACAGAGCCAGGCCGCTCACCTCGATCCCGACCGCTCCACAGTCCTGGACCGCCGGGTAGAGAACATGCTCCTCGGCAACCTCGTGACGGACCAGCTCGTAGGCCGCCGGCCAGAACCGGTCGGCCCACTGAGCCGACTCCGGGGACGGGATGGAGTCGACCATCTCCTGGAGCGCCTCATGGTCCCGGATCACCAGCGTCACGATGTCGTGGTTCCGTGGGACGGCCATGCTTTCGGGCTGCTCCATGGCTCTTACCGACCGACGGCGCGCTCGAGCTGGTCCTTGTTCATCTTGGACCGGCCCTTTACGCCCTTGCGCCGAGCCTCCTCGTACAGCTGGTCCCGTGTCCGGCCACCCGGACCGCGGTGGGACCGCAGGCCGCCCCGTCTCCCCGACGAGATGTCCTCGGTCGAGGTCCGCGTAGCCGAACGGGCCTCGCCCGACCTGGCTCGTTCCTTGTTGACGGTACGGGCGGCGATCTCCTCGGCCTCCTCCTCGGAGTCGCCTCGACCTTCCAGCCCCTCCTTGATGTGCTCGTACTGGCGCTCACGCTTGTCGCTCCACGCTTGCTGTGGCATACCACTCCTCCTGCTGCTGATGTCCTCCGGCTCCTGATTGGCCGCTCCTGTGACGGGGCGTCCGCCACCCGACACAAGGACACGGCTCGCTCCTACCCAGACCAGGCCATGAGTATGCCGACGGCCGGCGCCACCAGGCGCGACGGCGCGCCTCCCGAGGCGTAGTTGCCGAGGCCCAGTTGCCGAGGCCCAATTGCCGAGGCCCAGTTGCCGAGGCGCAGTTGCCGAGGCGTAGTTGCTGGCATGACGGGGTATCTGGCAATCATGGGCCTCGCTCTCAGTGCCGTGCTGGTTGTCTCCGGGCTGATCATGCGGCTGGTGGCGTCCGACCACACCATCCAGGCGGCGGGGTTGGCCATGATGGTGTTGGGTGCGCTCGGGGTCTTGTGGTCGTTCGCCTTTTGGGATTCGTACGGCGGTGGATTCCACAACCACCGCCATGACTCGTCGAGGCTCCGCTGACCGGGCCCACGGCCGTACACCTCTGCTCTGGAGCGCCAGAGGGGCCGATGGCGGTCCCTGACCCGAACGAATGGAGAAGCCAATGAGTGCTGAACACGACGAGGGGTCGTCTCCGGACATTCCTGCCCAGGAGCAGGACTATCCGGGGCGGAGCTCCGAGCTCGATCCAACCCCACGCGACGAGATGTCGGACTACGAAGGCCGGGGACTGCTCGCAGGAAGGCGCGCTCTGATCACCGGCGGCGACTCGGGCATCGGCCGGGCTGTCGCCGTCGCCTTCGCCAAGGAGGGCGCCGACGTTGCCGTCGCCTACCTGTCGGAGACGGCTGACGCCTCGCACACGTGCGACCTGGTCACCAAAGCCGGGGTGAGATGTCTGGCCCTCCCGGGGGACCTGGCCATCGAAGACCACTGCGTCGAGACGGTCGAACGGACGGTCACCGAGCTCGGTGGCATCGACATCCTGGTCAACAACGTCGGAACGCAACAGCCGGCCGACTCGATCTCGGACATCACCACCGCCCAGTGGGAGCACACCTTCAGGGTCAACGTGCACAGCCACTTCTGGACGACCAAGGCTGCCCTGTGCCACCTCGGGGAGGGGTCGGCCATCATCAACACGTCGTCCATCAACGGGCTCCGCGGCAACCGGACCCTCATCGACTACGCGGCCAGCAAGGGGGCCATCCTCGCCTTCACCTACTCGCTGGCCCAGTCCCTGCAGCCCCGCGGGATCCGAGTCAACGCGGTCGCCCCCGGGCCGGTATGGACCCCGCTCATCCCGGCGACCTTCGATGGCGAGCGAGTGGCGGACTTCGGACAACACGTTCCGATGGGCCGACCGGCCCAGCCGGATGAGATCGCGCCGTCCTATGTCTTCTTCGCCGCCGGGTCGCTGTCGAGTTACTACTCCGGAGAGGTCCTCGCACCGATCGGGGGCGAAACCCTGCCCGGCTGACCGGAATAGATCGCTACAGCTGGCCGGAACGGCATCGCGACGGCAGAAAGGAGCTGCGCATGGCTCAGGTACCCGACTCCCACCGAGATCTCTTGGAAGCGATGGTGGCGACCCTCGCCACCATCGGCCCCGATGGGCGGCCCCAGCTCTCGGAGGTGTGGTTTCTGGCCGAGGAGGAATCGGTGGCCATCTCGCTGAACACCAGCAGACAGAAGACAAAGAACCTGATGGCACGGCCGCAGTGTTGCCTGTTCATCCTCGATCTGGCCGTACCTCAGCGCTACCTGGAGCTGCGAGGCGATGCCCTCGTCACACCCGACGACGACTACTCGTTCGCCGATCGGGTGGGACAGAAGTACGGAACCGACCTTCGCGCTCATGATCATCCCGGTGAGCACAGGGTCGTCGTTCGGGTGCTCCCCTCCCGGGTGAACGCAGTGGACATGCGCCGCTGAGCCCCCGGAGGACTGCCATCGCGGTGGTTACTAGCATCGATGCCAATGGCACCGGCGCCGAGGGGTTCAAGGATGTCGACGGCGGGTGGCCGGGCATCAGCGCTCGGAGTTGCCCATGACGCCGTCACGGTCCGCCGCCGGGCAGCCGGGCCGAGGGGCTGAGATGCCTCCTCCCCGCGTCGACGACCCGGGGCCGCCGATGGACGTTGCCGACAGCGTGCTCGACCTGATCGGACACACCCCGCTCGTCCGCCTCGACCATATCGGGCGCGATCTCCCGTGCCACCTGCTGGCCAAGCTCGAGTACCTCAACCCGGGCGGCAGCGTCAAGGACCGGCCGGCCATGGTGATGATCGAGGACGCCGAGGCCGCCGGTTCGATCGCTCCCGGGGGAACGATCGTCGAACCGACCTCGGGGAACACCGGTGTCGGGCTGGCCATGGTCGCCGCCCAACGCGGGTACCGCTGCATTTTCACCATGCCCGACAAGATCGCGCTCGAGAAGCGACAGCTGCTCCGAGCCTTCGGAGCCGAGGTGGTGATCTGCCCGACGGCGGTGTCGCCTGACCACCCCGATTCCTACTATTCGGTGGCCAACCGGATCGCTGCCTCCACGCCGGGGGCCTTCCAGCCCAACCAGTACGGCAATCCCGCCAATCCCCGCGCCCATGAGCGGTCCACCGGCCCCGAGATCTGGGAGCAGACCGCCGGTCGGATCACCCATTTCGTCGCCGGCGTGGGGACGGGCGGCACCATCAGTGGTGTCGGGCGCTACCTGAAGAACCGGAACCCGGCGATCAAGGTGATCGCCGCTGACCCCGAAGGCTCCATCTACTCCGGCGGCGGCGGTCGTCCCTATCTGGTCGAGGGCATCGGCGAGGACTTCTGGCCCAGCACGTACGACCGCGGCATCGCTGATCAGGTGATGGCCGTCTCCGATCGCGACTCGTTCCTCATGGCCCATCGGATCACCAGGGAAGAGGGCATCCTGGCCGGGGGATCGACGGGTACGGCCGTCTGGGCCGCCTTGGAGGTCGGCAAGACGCTCGGCCCCGACGACGTGGTTCTCGTGCTCGTTCCCGACTCTGGCCGCGGGTACCTCTCCAAGCTCTATGACGACGGATGGATGTCCGATCATGGGTTCGTCCGGTCGCGGGGAGAGACCGTCGAAGCCGTCCTGGCCACCAAGGGTCACCGCCTTCCCCCACTGGTCCATGTCCACCCGGACGAGACCGTGCGGGCCGCCGTGGAGGTCCTCGAGGAGTTCGGCGTTTCGCAGGTCCCGGTGGCGAAGGCCGAACCGCCGTTGGCCCTGGCCGAAGTGGTCGGGTCGGTGACCGACCGGCTGATCCTCGAACGCAGCCTGCACCATCCCGAGATCCTCGACCAGCAGGTCGGTTCGATGATGGAGCCGCCGCTGCCCACGGTGGGGCAGGGCGAGAGCGTCGACCGCGTCGCCGAGCGCCTCCAAGCCTCGGCCGCCGTGCTGGTCCTCGACGGCGGTCACCCGATCGGGATCCTCACCCGCTCGGACTTGCTCGCCTTTTTGGACCGGACATGATCGACATCGCGCGTGTGGGTGATGCCACCGATCGTCGTGGAGCGTTGGGCCGAGCATGAAGGAAGACGGCGACGAGCTCCGCTTCGAGACGCTCGCCGTGCACGCCGGGCAGGCGCCCGACCCCACCACCGGGGCTGTCGTCACGCCGATCTACCAGACGTCCACGTTCGCCCAGTCCGCGTGTGGGCAAACATCAGGGCTACGAGTACAGCCGATCGGCCAATCCCACCCGCACTGCGCTCGAAGCCAGTCTCGCTGCGCTCGAGGGTGCCGACGTTGGCCGCGCCTTCTCGAGCGGCCTGGCCGCCGAAGACGCGACGCTCCGCCTTCTCGCTCCCGGCGACCACGTGCTCGTCGGCAACGATGTCTATGGCGGCACGTATCGGCTGCTCTCCCAGGTACACGCACGCGCCGGCCTGGGTTTCAGCCCCGTGGCCCTCGATCGCCCGTCAGCCCTCCGGGCTGCCTGGCAGCCGACGACACGCATGGTGTGGGTGGAGACCCCATCGAACCCGCTCCTGCGCATCGCCGACATCACGGCGCTGGCCGAGGTGGTCCATGCCCGAAACGCTCTCCTCGTGGTGGACAACACCTTCGCCACTCCGTACCTTCAGCAGCCCCTGGCCCTCGGCGCCGATATCGTCGTCCACTCGACGACCAAGTACCTGGGCGGTCACAGCGACGTCGTAGGCGGCTTCGTCGCTACCTCCAGTGCCGACGTCGCCGAGCGGATCTCGTTTGTGCAGAATGCGGCCGGCGCCGTTCCCGGTCCCTTCGACTGCTTCCTCGTGCTCCGGGGTCTCAAGACCCTGGCCGTGCGAATGGACCGTCAGTGCGACAACGCCAGCCGCGTCGTCGAGGCTCTGGTCGCTCATCCGGCCGTGAGCAGGGTCTACTACCCCGGTCTGCCCGATCACAGTGGGCACGCCACCGCCAGCGCCCAGATGCGGCGGTTCGGCGCCATGGTGTCGTTCACGGTGCGGGGTGGCGAACGGAGCGCCTTGGCCGTCGCCGAATCCACGTCCTTGTTCACGCTGGCCGAGTCGCTCGGAGCGGTCGAGTCGCTGATCGAGCACCCCCACCGCATGACCCACGCGTCGGTGGCAGACTCGCCCCTCGCCGTCGACCCCGCCTTGCTGCGGATCTCGGTCGGGCTCGAGCATGCCGAGGATCTCGTGGCCGACTTGCGCCGTGCCCTGGACGTTGGCGGAGGTGGACGGGAATCGAACCCGCCGGACGGGGATCACCCGTCCCACCCGCTTTGAAGGCGGGGAGGCCCACCAGGCACCTTGACACCTCCGCCCGGGACGGTAACACAGCGCCTTCGCGCCGCTTCGGGGGCGATCCGGTCAACGGACGACGAGCGCCGTCCCGGTGTCGGCGACGAACTCCCCGATGACCGGGACACCGGGAAGCTCGCCGGCCACGAGGAGGCCACCCGACGTCTGGGCGTCGGCCAGCAGCAGCAGCTCCGTTTCGGGAAGCATCGACTCGACATGGGGAGCCACCCAGGCGAGGTTCCGGGCTGTCCCGCCGGGCACATAGCCGAGGGAGAGCGCCTCCCGTGATCCGGGGATGTAGGGAACCGCTCCGGCGTCGATCACGGCCGTCAGCCCGCTCGCCCTCGCCATCTTGAAGAGGTGGCCCAGCAACCCGAACCCGGTGACGTCGGTGGCGGCCTGCACTCCGGCGTCGAGTGCGGCCCGGGACGCATCCCGGTTGAGCGCGGTCATCGTGGCCACGGCCTCGGGAAAGCGCTCGCCAGTCGCCTTGTGGCGGTTGTTCAACACGCCGAGGCCCAGCGGCTTGCTGAGGCTGATGGGATCGCCGGCCCGGGCGGCGTCATTGCGGAGCAGTCGGTCCGGATGGGCGATGCCGGTGACCGACAGCCCGTAGAGGGGCGTGTCGTCTTGGATGCTGTGGCCCCCGAGCAGGAGGCACTCGGCTTGGTCGGCGATGGCTCGGCCTCCCCTGATCACTTCGGCCGCCAGCTCGAAGGGAAGCCGTTGGGGCGGCCAGGCCAGGAGGTTGAGCGCCGAGACGGGCGTGCCCCCCATGGCGTAGACATCGGAGAGGGCGTTGGCCGCGGCGATGCGCCCCCAGTCGAAGGCGTCGTCGACAACGGGTGGGAAGAAGTCGGTCGTGCTCACCAGGGCCGTGTCACCCGCGATCTTCACCACGGTGGCGTCGTCCCCGCTTTCCAGGCCGCACAACAGCTCGAAGGGCGACTCGAAGGGCGAGGAGCGCGCCCAGTCCGTCGAGCCCGGCTCGCCATAGGCGTGGACCAGCATCTCCTCCAGGTCGGCGGCGGGGATCTTGGAGGAGCAACCGCCGCCCGGGGCGGCCTGGGTGAGCCGGAGATCGGCAGCCAGTGTGGTCGGCTCCATCGTGCTCACTGTACCCAGCCTCGATCGGGTTCCCGGTCTGTCGGGTGCGTCGGGTTCCCGGTCGTCGGGTGCGTCGGATGCTTCGGATGCGTCGGCGGCGTCGGGCAGGCGTGGGCCGCCGATCCGAAGGTCGCCTCGCCGGCGGGTCACGCCGGTGGCGTCCAGATGCCCGAGGATGGGGAGCACGTACTTCCGGGTGGTGTGCAGCTCGTCCCGGACCGTGGATGCCGTCACCCCCTCCGGGTACCGGCGGAGGAGACGGGCGACGGCCCGGGCCGCCTCGGCCATGGCCCGGGCCGAGAAATAGCAGCCGTCCCGCTCGATCACCCGGCCGTTCCGGACCAGTTCCCGGAGCTCCTCTTTCGGCACGCCCGCCTCTCTGGGATCGGGGGGCGCGAACGGCTTCCGCTCGAGCAGGCCGACGTAGGGGTGCTCGGCCAGCGGGCCGGCCTCAGCTGCTGTGGGGGGGCCGGGCGCGGGTGCCATCGGTGGTCACGCCGTCGAGGGTGGTGAGCACGGCCCGGTCGCGCTCGGAGAGCCTGGTCACGTCGAGGCCCAGCGGCCCGGCCTCCCCGACCGCCCGCTCGATCCGCGCCCGGGCGGCCGAGAGCGCCGCGGGGTCGACGACCCAGCGGGCGGCCAGGTTCGGCTCCCGGTGCTCGCCCGTCAGCTGCTCGAGCTCCTCGGGCGTCGTCCACGCCCGCTCGGCCACGACTCGGTCGACCGACCGATCCGGAGCGGCGCGCGCCGCGGGGAGCACGGGGCGGACGTCGAGCACCTCCCCGCCGCCGATCGTCTCTGACCGTCCCGACTCCCGCAACACGTACCGGTCCCCTGGCATCAGGGCCAGCGGGACCGGGAGATGGATCCGGACCAGGCCGCGCTCACCGGGCACCAGCGCGTTCGGGCCCAGGATGCGGAGGGCCACCGCCTCCTGGCTCGACCCGAAGTAGGCCTGGTAGGCGCCCCGCCGGCTGACCTCATGGTCGAGGGATGGGAGCACCTGGAGCGAGGCGTCGACGGTCGTGGTCGGGGCCCACTGGCGCGGTCGGACCAGGGCCTGGCCCCGGGCCAGGGCCGTATGCGGCGCGCCGACGAGGTTGACGGCGACCCGCTGGCCCGGGGCCGCCGTCGGCAACGAGCGTTTGTGGGTCTGCAGGCCCCGGACCCGGACCTCGACCGGCTCGTGGCCCGGAGGTGGCCCGGGTACGGCAGCCAGCGCGTCGTGGACGGCCAACGACCCGCCGGTGAGCGTGCCGGTGACGACGGTTCCCGCTCCGCGCACGGCGAAGCTGCGGTCGATCCACAGCCGCGGCCGACCCCCGTCGGCCCGGACCGGCGTCTCGGCCACCACCCCTTCGAGCACACGGCCGAGCTCGCCCAGGCCGGTGCCGGCAGGGGCATCCACGGGGACGACCGACGCTCCCTCGAGGAACGAGCCGCACACGTGCTCGGCCACTCCGGCGAGGGCCAGGTCCCGACGCTCGTCGTCGACCAGCCCGACCTTGGTGAGGGCCACCATGCCTCGGGCCACGCCCAGCAGCTCCAGGATCCGCAAGTGCTCCTCGGACTGCGGCTTCCAGCCCTCGGTGGCGGCCACCACGAAGAGGCAGGCGTCGACCGACCCCACGCCGGCCAGCATGTTCTTGATGAAGCGGACATGGCCGGGCACGTCGACGAAGGCGACCTCCGCACCGGAGGGCAGCACGGTCCAGGCAAAGCCGAGGTCGATCGTCAGCCCCCTGGCCTTTTCCTCCGAGAACCGGTCGGGGTCCATGCCCGTCAGGGCGTGGACGAGCGTCGACTTGCCGTGGTCGACGTGTCCGGCGGTGGCGATGACGCGCACGGGGTCCCCTACCGCTCGAGCCGTGCCGCCCGGATGGCGTCGACGAGCGCCCCGTCGTCTTCCGGGTCGACCGATCGGAGGTCGCAGATCGTCCGGCCGTTCTCGACCCGGGCGATGACGGGAGGGTCGCCGGCCCGGAGCGCTCGGGCACGGTCCCCCGTCAGCGAGACGCCGACCGAGGGGATCTCCAGCCCAGGCAGCGAGCCGCCCCCTGCCACCGAACGGCAGTCGACCACCTCCGAGCCGCTCGACGCCGCGATCGCCGAGGCCCTGGCCCCGACCTCGGCCAGCGGGGCGGTGGCCATCCTCCAAAAGGGGATCGACCCGCCGTCCCGGCGGAGGTACGCCAATGCGGTGTCCTGGAGGGCGCCGAGGACGAGCACCCCGGGCCGGAGCGCTCGCGACAGCGGGTGGCGGGCGCAGGCGGCGATGGCCTCGACGCTCCCGGCCACGATGCCGGCCTGTGGACCGCCGAGCAATTTGTCGCCCGAGAAGGTGACGAGGGTGGCGCCCTCCTCGAGCGTCTGGCGAGCGGCGGGCTCGTGGGCCAGCCATGGTGGCGGGCCGCCGGGGAGCCACGGGGTGCCGGCATCGAGGAGCCCCGAGCCGATGTCCGCCACGACCGGGACCCCCAGCCGGGCGAGCTCGGCCACCGGAACCGACTCGGTGAACCCCACCATCCGGTAATTCGACTGGTGGACCTTGAGGACCAGCGCGGCATCGGGGTGGGCTCCGAGCGCCGCCTCGTAGTCGGCGAGACGGGTGCGGTTCGTGGTCCCCACCTCGACCAGCGTCGCACCCGACATGGACAGCACCTCGGGGATCCGGAACCCGCCGCCGATCTCGACCAGCTCTCCCCGGCTCACGATGACCGCCCGGCCGGCGGCCAGTGCGGTCAGGGCGAGCAGGACGGCGGCCGCGCCGTTGTTGGTCACGAGCGCACCCGCCGCCCCGACGGCCCGGGCCAGCAGCGAGGCGGCGTGGGCGCTCCTCGAGCCGCGCCCGCCGGTGGCCAGGTCGAACTCGAGGTTCCAGGCATGGGCATCCTGGCGGAAGCGGAGTGGGGCCCGCCCCAGGTTGGTGTGGAGCAGGACTCCGGTGGCGTTGACCACCGGCCGCAACAGGGAGCGGGACACCTCCTCGGCCCGGAGCGGAGCCGACTCCGGATCGCCCGCGGCTATCGCCGCTCGGGCCACGTCGACCAGCACGGGATGGGGCAGCCCGCTGCCGGCGAGCGACCGGGCCAGGGCGTCAACCGAGGGCGGCCTGGTGCCCTCGCCGTCGTTGCCCATGGCCGTCACGATAAACGGTCCGGCAATTCCCCGGGTTCGGCCGGCCCGGAGTCAGACCCACAACGTGTAGCCGCTGGTGAAGTTGAGGGTGACGGCGAAGGTCAGGTACATCAACCACAAGCCGGTTCCCAGGTGGAAGAAGCCGAGGGCGCGCTCGCCGAGGGGCACCCGGAGGCTGGCGAAGAACTCACTGACGTAGACGCACATCAGCCCGATGAACAGGCCGCCCACCGGGTTGTCGTTGTTGTGGAAGAACACGATCGTGCCCAGCAGCGAGATGAGGAAGAAGGCGACGCACATGTAGGCGTTGGGCCGGGCATCGGTGCTGAATGTGCGGCCCAGGCCCAGCGCGAACCAGTGGACACCGAAAGCGGTGAACGCGAGAGCGGCCATGTACAGCGGCGGATCCCTGAACGTGTGGAACCACGTCAAGCCGACGAACAGGTACGTACCGGCCAAGAACTGCATGAACCCCGGCATCCAGACGCCCCACAGGCCCGTGGTGATGTTGACGCTTCAGTCGGGTGCCGGGAAGTTGAAGAGCTCCTCAGGGCCGTAGATGAGGTATCCCGTCCCGAGGCCGAAGAACCCGAGGGCAAGGGGCGGAAAGGCGGACATCGGTAGCGTGAAAACGGTGATCGCCACGCCAGCGCTGTTTCATGGCCGCTCCTCTAGGTGCCTCGCCTAGTTCATCCCCTCACTCCGTACCCAGCTTCGGAGCAGGCCAACCATCCCGGGCAGGCCGGTCAGAGGCCGGTGCTCCCGGCTGACTGGACGCGCCCCCTGCCCCGGACCGGTCTGCTCCCGTCAGCTGCTTGACGAGTGGTCACGAGTGAAATGCGCGGCTGAAATGCCCGGCGAATGCCCTCGAGATGCCCTCCCGGCTACCCGGGCTCTGCCTCCGAGGTCCGATAGTCGCCGTAGGGCGAGTCCCGCTTGCTCAGGGTCTCGGTCAGGCCACCGCTCTGGATGTCCGACACGAACTGCTTGAGCGTGGGCTGGTGGATGCCCAGGGCGCAGATCTCGGTTCCCATCCGGATGGCCGTGCGGAGCCCCATGACCTCCATGGTCCGGTGGACCAGGCGCTTGTTCAGCTTGACGAGGTCGGTGGGCATCTTGGCGATGCGCTCGGCATAGGCCAGGACCTGGTCGTCGAGCTCCTCGGCCGGGTAGGCGTAGTTGGCCCACCCCAGCCGAACGGCGTCGGTCCCGGTGATCGAATCTCCGGTGAGCATCATGTCCATGGCCGTGCGCATGCCCATGAACCAGGCATGGAAGTGCATGTCCGGGACGCCGAATCGGACGGCGGGGTAGCCGATCTGGGCGTCCTCGGCCACCACCACCAGATCGCAGCCGGTGGCCAGCTCGCTCCCGCCGGCCAGGCAGTAGCCGTGCACCTGGGCGATGACCGGCTTGGCCAGGTCCCAGATGCTCATCCAGCCCTCGGTGACATGGCGCGGCCACTGGCCCTCGCCCGGCGCGGTGTAGAAGGGAAGCGGCACGCCCTCGTTCGCGTTGCCGAGGTCGTAGCCGGCCGAGAAGCACTTGCCCGCGCCCCGGATGATGGTCACCCGGACACTGTCGTCGGCGTCGGCGGTGTGGATCGCTTCGAACAGCTCGCCCCGGAGCGCGTTGCTCAAGGCGTTCCGCTTCTCCGGTCGGTTGAGCGTCAGGCGCCTGACGCCCTCGGATGGATCGTCCGTCAGGACCAATTCCCCTGTGCCTTGCTGCCCTGTGCCTTGCTCTGCTGTCCTTTGCTCTGCTGTCCCTCGCTGCCCTGCTGTCCCTTGCTGCCCTGTCCCTTGCTGCCCTGTCCCTTGCTCTGCCATGGCTGCCTCCTCGTTCGATCTGCCGGTAGTAGACGCACGAAGCCTCCGGATCGACGCGGTTGCTCCCTGACCAAACCAGAACCAAACTCTAGTTGCCGCGCTCGGCTCCCCCTTGGTGGTGAGCCGGGAGCGTACACGGCCCGCCCGAGCTCGACCTGCCCGGCAGCGCGCTCGACCTGCCCGGCAGCGCCCGACCTGCTCGGCAGCATCGGGGAGGCCTACTAACATCCCGATGCGATCCCGAGGCGACGATGAGCCGACCATGAGCCCACCATGAGCAGAGACTCCTGATGTCAACACAAATGGAGCACCCGGACTCCCTGAGGCCGGGCCAGCGGGCCAGGCGGGACCGGATCGTCTCGGCCGCGCTCGAGTTGCTCGAAGAAGGTGAGTACGAGACCATCCACGTGCGCGACGTGGCCCAGCGAGCCGATGTGGCCCTCGGGACGATGTACCACTACTTCAGCTCCAAGGAGCACCTCTACGCCGCGGTCATGCTCGAGTGGGCCAGTTCGTTCCGTCGCGCCATCGCTCGCCGACCCCTGAACGGCCAGACCACCCAGGAGCGTCTCACGGACCTGTTCGGCCGGGTCATCCGCGCCTTCGAGCGACATCCTCAGTTCCTGAGGCTGGAGATCGTCCTCGAGAACTCGACCGATGACCATGCCCGCGAGATGTTCGCCGTGTTCAGCGACCACAATCTGGCCACGTTCGCCACCGCCCTCGACACGTTGCCGGTGACCGAGGCGAGGGAGATCACCGGCATCGCCGCCATCGTGATGGGATCGATGCTCCATGCCTGGGCGCTCGGGCGCGTCGATATCGCCCGCGTCTACCACAGCGTCTTCCAGACCATCGACCTGATCTACTCCCCGCCCCCCGGTGCCCCGCGGGAGCGCTAGTATCTAGAATTTGAGTTTCAGATCGTCGCCGATTACCCCGGGCCCAGGCACCGAACGGCGGAGCGACCGACCAAGGAGGAGCCCGATGGCACTCAGCACCGATACACCGACCACCACGCGGGCGGCCGCGCCAGGGAAGGACCGGGCCGTCGGCACCACGATCATCTCGGCCGACTGCCACGCCGGGGGGAGCCACGCCCAGTACCGGGAGTACCTCGACCCCGCCTATCTGGAAGACTTCGACGCCTGGCGGGCCAAGTACAAGAACCCCTTCCGTGACCTCGGGGATAACCGACGCCTGCGCAACTGGGACAACGAGATGCGCAACGGGCAACAGGAGGCCGACGGGGTGGTGGGCGAGGTCCTGTTCCCGAACACCGTGCCCCCCTTCTTCCCGAGCTTCGTCCTCTTCGCTCCGCCCCCGCCTCCCGAGGACTACCAGCACCGTCTGGCCGGCATCCGAGCCCACAACCGGTGGCTGGTGGACTGGTGCAACGAGTTCCCCGAGCGTCGGGCCGGCATCGGCCAGATCTTCATCAACGACGTGGACGACGCCATCGAGGACGTGAAGTGGATCAAGGAGCACGGCCTGCGGGGCGGGGTCCTCCTTCCCAACCCTCCCCCCGACGTCACCTGGGTGAAGCCCCTCTATGACCCCTACTACGAACCGCTGTGGAGTGTGTGCGAGGACTTGGAGATACCGGTCCATAGCCACGGGGGCATCGGGAACCCCGACTACGGCCCGGGGCCCTTGTCCATGGTTCTCTACATCACCGAGGTGGGCTTCTACTCCCAGCGTCCCTTCGTCCACCTGCTGCTCTCGGGGGTCTTCGAGCGGCACCCCCGACTCAAGTTCGTCATGACCGAGATGGGGGCCTCGTGGATCCCCTCCCTCCTCGACCGGCTGGACGGGACGCTCGCCACGATCCGGAAGACGGGCGCCCAAGGGGAGCTGCGCTTCGACCAGGACCACGTCCTGCCCCGCTCGGCCTCTGAGTACTTCGCCCAGAACTGCTGGGTGGGGATGTCCCAACCCACCCTGGCCGATGCCGCCATCCGACACCGCTTGGGGACCGACCGGCTCATGTGGGGGTCGGATTACCCCCACGACGAGGGCACCTACCCGCTCACCCGGGAGAACCTACGCGCCGTCTTCTCCGATCTGGACCGGGCCGAGCTGGAGAAGATCCTCCATGGCAACGCCGCCCAGCTCTACGACTTCGACCTCGGCGCCCTTGCGCCTCTCGGGGCCAAGTTCGGTCCGACCCTCGACGAGCTAGCCGTACCCCTCGACGGCCTGCCCGACAACGCCAACGAGGCCCTGCGCCGGGCGGTGAAGAACAAAGCGGACACCTCGATCAACTTCTGAACGCATCCCAGTTGACGCTCTGACCGCCTCCCCGGTTGGGGCCGGGCTCACCACCACCAACGGCAGCCGTCTCTTCGCCCCAGGACCGCCCAGTGCCCGTGACTCGGAGGTGATCGCCCGTTACCGCCGGGCCAGGCTGGTGCTCGTGGCCAAGACGAACACCCCGGAGCTGGGCCTGAGCCCGAGCACGGAGCCGGCTCGCCCGCAGAGGCTGCTGTAGCGTCGCATCAGCGCCGACATCCTGACCGTGCGCCTGAGCTTCCAACGGTCGTTTCGACCACGAAGTGATGAATGCAGCTTCGGCGTGGTCCGCCAACTCTTCGCAAAGCTACTCGCGGCGAGTCAATTCATGATCGTATAGGGGTGCAGGTTGGGGTCATGGCGTGGGCCATGACCGTTCATCGTCGCCGATAGGGGTTCACAATGACGAATGGAATGGTGGGCAAGAGCCGTAGTCCGTTGGTTGTCCTCTTGCTCTCGCTGGTGACCATCGGTATCTACGCGCTCTACTGGCAGTATGCGACCTTCAAAGAGATAAAGGAATACTCGCGTCAGGGAATGGGAGGCGGCCTCGGGCTTCTGTTCGCCATACTCCTGGGAATTGTGAACGTCTTCATGATGCCGGCCGAGGTCGGAAATCTCTATGCGAACGAGGGTAGGGCAAAGCCGGTCAGCGGTCCGACCGGTTTCTGGGTCTTCCTGCCGATCGTTGGCGGCATCGTCTGGCTCTTCAAGACCCAAGGCCGGCTCAGTGATTTTTGGGAGATCCACGGCGCCCCGCCCGCAGGTCAATCTGCAGGCGCTCAGCCCACCACGCCAAGGGCCACCGTCTGAGAGCACGATTCAGTACCGCCCCACATCATGATTCGGTGCTGCCCCACATGTCGGGCCTGCTCGGCGTCGAACAACGATCCCCCACTGCGTGATCCGGCAGGGTTACCCTCCCCGTAGTGCACCGAGGCGGGTGCTCGAACAGGAGGTCGGGGATGAATACAGGAATGCTGCGAAGGTTGTTCGCCGAGCTGCTGGGGACGTTCATCCTGGTGTTCTTCGCCGTCGGGGTGGCCACCCTTAGCTTCGGCTTCGGGTTCGCCGGACGCAGCGTGGCCGCCGGTGTGGTGGCCACCGCCCTTGCCTTCGGCTTGGTGCTCCTGGCCCTCGTCTACGTGCTCGGTCCCATCTCCGGCTGTCACGTCAACCCGGCCGTGACGGTGGGGGCGGCGCTCTCGGGGCGGATCGAGCCCATCGAGGCCGCGTTCTACCTGGTGGCCCAGTTCGTCGGGGGGATCCTCGGGGCCCTCGTCCTGTGGGCCGTGTTCAAGGCCTCACCCTTCTACAGCACGGCCCACGTCGGCCTGGGCGCCGACGGCTACGGCAAGAACTCGATGATCCACATCAGCTGGGGCGGGGCGTTCGCGGCCGAAGTGATCCTGACCGCCCTGTTCGTCTTCGCCGTGCTCGCGGTGACCAACAAGATCGCCAACGCGGCCACGGCTGGCGTGGTCATCGGCCTGACCCTGACCGTCGTCCACCTGATCGGCATTCCCATCACCGGCACCTCTGTGAACCCGGCCCGGAGTCTCGGGCCCGCCCTCATCGTCGGCGGCTCGGCCCTGTCACAGGTGTGGCTGTTCATCGTGGCCCCCCTCGTCGGTGGCATCCTCGCCGCGGGCATCCACTTGATCGTGTACCCGGCCAAGGCGCTCGAGGAGACGGTCAGCCTGGATCCCGAGGCAACCGGGACCTGAACAGCGAGGGGCCGGGCTCCCGCACGGCATTGCTCGGCTCAGCCCGGCCTACCGCCATGCCCACCTAGGGGGCAACCAGCCCAACTACGGGCGCAACCAGCGCGTCGGTGAGGGCATTGATGCCGGCCAAGTTCTGAGCCAGCTCGGCATTCAGTCCGTAGCGGGCGGCCAGCGCGCCGGGGGCGACATAGGAGACCGTGGTCTGGTCTCCGTCCGCCCAAACCAACACCTTCAGGGGCAAGTCGAGAGCGGCCAACGGCGCCGCCGCCATCACCGGGGTACCCGCAGCCGGGCTACCGAAGAGGACCAGCGTGGTCTCACGCAACTCCAGCCCCGCCTGGCGCGCCTCGGCCCGCTGGTCGATAACGGCGAACAGCTTCATCCCTTTGGCCTTCAGCAACTCTCCGAGACGGGCGACGGTGTCAGCCACAGATCGCGGGCTGGTCTTACTCACCACGTCCGGCTCTCCTCCGGTCGCTCCCCCCGTCGACTCGATATCGGCCATGGTCGAGACCTCCCTTTTGCGATGGACCCGTGACACTCTCCGTCAAAGACGGTACGCGTTCGGCGGATCATTCGATGACGCCGAACCCGGCCAAACGTCCGCGGTCTCGGCCCTGGAGACCGGACCAGGCCAGACCGGGCCAGGCCAGACCGGGCCAGACCGGGCGCAGACCGGGCCAGGCCAGACCAGACCAGGCTCAGACCGGGCAGGCAAGGCCCTCCGATCGGTGACCGGACGATAGATGTGGCCCGGTAGTGGGTATGGCACCGAACCATGAGACCCCGTTGGGCATTGGTCGGCCTCGCCGCCAGTCTGGCGCTGGCAACACTGACGGCCGGATCGGCGGTGGCCGCGGTGCCCGCGGTGCCCGCCCCACCTCAATACCCGGTGGGCAACGCCCTCACCGGATACCTGGCCGAGCTCGATGCGCCCACCTCGTCGCCGCCCGGCGTCAACCTGGCCGGTTGCCGCCCGAGCGCTGCCCACCCCTACCCGGTCATCCTGCTCCCTGGCACCCTCTACACCGTGGCCGAGACGTGGCAGGCCCTCGGTCCTATCCTGGCCAACCTCGGCTACTGCGTCTACGCCACGGATTACGGGCAGACGGAACTGACGGCGTTGACCGGCGGCCGTGTTTCCTCCATCGGGCCCATCGAGGACTCGGCCCGACAGCTCGCCACATTCGTCGACGAGGTCAGGGCCGAGACGGGTTCGGACCAAGTCGACATCGTGGGCTGGTCCCAGGGCGGCATGATGCCCAGGTGGTACATGACCCGGGACAATGGCGCTCCGGCGGTGCACGAGCTGGTCGGCCTGGCACCCTCCAACCACGGGACGACGCTCGACGGCCTGTTCGCCCTCATCAACTCGGACACCGCCCTCGGGCTGCCCGCCACCACCACGCTCATCGGGTGCACCGCCTGTACCGAGCAAGAGGTGGGATCACCGTTCATCCAGGCCCTCAACGCCGGCGGGGACGGGGTTCCCGGTGTGAAGCTGGTGAGCATCGAGACGACCCACGATGAGGTGGTGACGCCCTACCAGTCGGCGTTCCTCGATGCACCGCAAGCCGAGAACATCACCCTCCAGGACCAGTGCGCGGCCGACGGCACCGACCATCTGGGCATCGCCTACGACACCGTCGCGATCCAAGACGTAGTCAACGCGCTCGGTCCCGACAGCCCCGGCTTCGAGCCGACCTGCGGGCTCACCCTCCCCGTGGTCGGGACCCCGTAGGCAAGCCTGTTCGTGCCTGTCGCACACGAGGACGGGGTCCCACCGCGATCCACGGGCAGCGGCCTGGGACACGAGTCTCCTGTCACAATTGTTTTTTTCACCAATAGCTGTACTTGTACTCGAAATTTGGGCTCGGATTTATCTGTACAAGTACTCGATTTGCTGAAAATTGACCGGCCGAGGGTCCGACCGCGACGGCTGTCTGGATACTCCCACCTGTTCGGGGACCCGGCGTCGTGTTCGAAGACCCACGGGCGTGTTCGGAGACCCGGCGGCCTGTTCAGACCCCGCAGGCCTGTTTCAGCCTGCCCACCTGTTCAGCCGGCCCAGAGCTCACCCCGCCCCGGATGCGGCTCCGAGCAGCTCACCGGCCGGCAGCCCTGGATCGATCAGGTCGGTCGTCATCGTGAGGCGACTTCGGTACGATTCGTCTCATCGGTCGACGCTTTGACCCCGTGAAGCTGGAATGACGGGCCCGTTCGGCGACAGGCCCGTCCGGTCCGGCGACCAGCCCACGAGGGCCGGCGTCTTCCGGGACCTTGTCGGGAGGGGAGCCAAGCGGGCCCACCGGCGGCTGGAGTACACACTCGGGGGCCCGAACCGCACCAGGGTCATCGTCCTGTTGGCCTGTGTCCTGGGCCTCAGCAGCGCCGACACCGCCACCGTCGGGGCCTCGGCCATCGAGCTACGTAACGGGCTCGGGATCTCCAACACCGACATAGGCCTGCTCGTCGCCGTGAGCTCGCTGGTCGCCGCGGTGGCCAGCGTCCCCTTCGGGATCCTCGCCGACAAGACGCGCCGCACCTTGGTCCTCGGGATCGCCACCTCGTTCTGGGGCGTCGCGATGATCTGGAGCGCGACGGTCAGCTCGTTCGGCGAGCTGTTACTGACCCGCCTGGTCCTCGGCGTCCTGACCGCCGCCGCCGGGCCGATCGTGGCCTCCCTCGTGGGGGACTACTTCGCCAGCGCCGAACGGGGCCGCATCTATGGCTACGTCCTGGCCGGCGAGCTGCTCGGCGCCGGGCTCGGCTTCGCCGTGACCGGCGACGTCGCCGCCCTGTCCTGGCGTGCGGCCTTCGCCGTCCTGGGCGTGCCCGCCTTCGTGCTGGCGTGGTTCGTGTTCCGCATGCCCGAGCCGGCCCGCGGTGCCCGAGCGCCGCTGGAGCCGACGGCGGGGACAGCCGTCGTGCCCACCAACAACCCGGTGACGCCGACCCTGGGCCAGGACGAGGGCGACGAGCCGTCGCACGAGACCGATGCCCAGCGGCTCGTGCGGGACCGGGCCATCCAACCCGATGAAACACGGGTGCTCCGGGGCGACGCAGCGAAGATGGGCATCGTCACCGCGACCCGGTTCGTGCTTCGTATCCGGACCAATGTGATCCTCATCGTGGCCAGTGCCTGCGGTTACTACTTCCTGGCCGGGGTGCAGACCTTCGGTGTCGAGTTCGTCCGGGACCAGTACAGCGTCGGCCAGGTGCTGGCGAACTTCTTCATGCTCCTGGTCGGGGCGGGCGCGCTCATCGGCGTCCTCCTCAGCGGCCGGCTCAGCGACTACCTGCTCCATCGGCGGTACGTGAACGCCCGGATCCTGGTCAGCGCGGTGGCGGCGGCCATCACCACCGCGATGTTCATTCCCGCCATATTCACTCGCAGCGTGCTCATGGCGCTGCCTTACATCGTCGTGGCTGCCTTCATGCTGTCGGCCCAGAACCCACCCATCGACGCAGCGCGTCTCGACATCGTGCCTCCGTTGCTCTGGGGACGGGCCGAGGGCCTTCGCACCCTCCTCCGCACCGGTGCCCAGGCCCTCGCTCCCCTGTTATTCGGGGCCGTCTCCCAGTACGTCTTCGGTGGGGGTCGGTCGGGGCTCCAATGGACCTTCGTGGTCATGCTCATCCCCTTGGCCGCCAATGCCGTCATCTTGTTCCTGGCCCTCCGGACCTACCCACAAGACGTGGCCACGGCCGGCGCCGCCACTCCGCCGAGCGGAGCCGTCGTGCCTAGCCCCTAAGGCGAGCGCAGAGGCCTCGGCGGAGAGCCCGTGTCCCAGCCTGAGAGTCCCCGGATCAGAGGTCCCCGCTGAAAGGCCTCGGCTGAGAGCCCGTGCCCGGCCTGCGCGGACGCGGCAAGCTCCAACGCCCTCCTATCGTGCGATGACGGGACCGACGGAAGGACACCGACGATGGAACTTGGATTGCACATTGACGACTTCACCTGGCCGGGGGGCAACGCCGACCTCGGTGCCAACCTGGTCCGGGTGGCCAAGACGGCTGAGGACGCCGGCATCGCCCGGCTGACCGTCATGGACCATGTCTGGCAGATCGAGCTCCTCGGTCCTCCCGAGCACGCCATGCTCGAGGCCTACACCACGCTCGGCTTCCTGGCCGCCAACACCGAACGGGTCCTGTTGCACACGCTGGTGACCGGGGTCGTCTACCGACCACCGGGCCTCGTGGCCAAGGCCGTCAGCACGCTCGACGTGCTCTCGGGGGGCCGGGCCGGCCTCGGCATCGGCGCGGCATGGAACGGCGAGGAGGCGGCCGGGCTCGGCCTCCCCTTCCCGCCCACGGCCGAGCGGTTCGAGCGGCTGGAGGAGGCCCTCCAGATCTGCCTCCAGATGTGGAGCGATGACGACGGGCCCTTCGACGGCACCCACTACCACCTGGGACGCACGCTGAATTCGCCCCAGACCCTGAGCCGGCCCCGACCCAAGCTCATGATCGGGGGGACCGGCGAGCGCAAGACGCTGCTCCTGGTGGCCCGGTACGCTGACGCCTGCAACATCTTCGGTGGACCCGACGCCGCCCACAAGCTCGAGGTCCTGGCCGAGCACTGCGGTCGGGAAGGACGCGACTACGACGAGATCGAGAAGACCTCGAGCCTCCTCGTCGGGCCCCAGAGCGAGCCGGGTCCGCTGCTCGAGGAGCTCCGTACCCAGCACGACCTGGGCTTCACCGTCTCCTACGCCATGGGGCCGGGCCTGCCCCTCGATGTGCTCGACCTGCTCGGGAGCTCGGTCATCCCGGAGATCGCCACCTGGTGATGCCGGTCGTTTCCCCCTTTGCGATTGACACGTTACCCACAAGGGGGTAAGGGGTAGGGGGTAGAACAGAACTCCGGAACGGGGGCAGACATGGGCAGTCGGCGGCAGCTGAAGCAGCAGATCCAGGGCCTCCTTACCGACCTGGGAGCCAGTCACCGGGAGGTGGCGGCGACCTTGCAGCGGGTCGGGATTCGGGGTGTGCCGAAGAACCCGGAGGGTTGTGCGGTGGCGCTCTACCTCGGGGCGGTGCTCGGGTCGGATTCTCGCGTCCAGTCGGTGGCCGTGGGGAGCAACTGCCTGAAGGCGTCGACCACGCCATCGACCCCGTTCTACTTTCACGGCACCATGCTCGTTCCCGTCCCCAAACCGGTGGGCCAGTTCATCGCCGCCTTCGACGAGGGGCGCTATCCGGAGTTGGTCCGGGACGGGCGCGACCACCGGGTCTCCTCCGGCAACGACCAGGTCTCGTCCGGGAACGACTGACCGGGACAACCAGGTCTCGTCCGGGAACGACTGATCGGCAACCGGGGAACGACTGACCGGGAGACCCGATCGTCTACGTCTTGGTGCCGCCGGGCTGCCCCAGCCTGCGCTTGGCTTCTTCGTACACGTCGCCCGGCAACGGCCCCTTCTCGGCGATGGCCAGGTTGGCGCGGAGGTGGTCCATCGACGACGTGCCAACGATGGTGCTCGACAGGCCCGGATGGCTGAGGGTGAATCGCAGCACGAACTCGAGACTGCCCATCCCCCCGAGCAGGTTCTCGACGCCTGAGGAGTCCCAACGGCGCTGTCCCTCGCCCTCGGACAGCCCGAGTGGTCCCTGGCGCCAGTCCTTGTCCTCGGCGGGTCCGCCCCGGGCCGCCCCTCCCCGGATGAGGGTCCCGGCCCCGGCCTTGGCAGCCGCAGTGATGAGCTCTTCGTGCTCGCGCTGGACGGCCGAGTAGGGGATCTGGAACACATCGAAGACGCCCATGGCGATGTGATCGGGCAGGTTGGGCAGGATCCCGGACATCCCGATGAAGCGGGTCTTTCCCTCCTCGCGCAGGGCGAGCAGGGTCTCGACGGTCCGGTCCTTCTCCATCTGGCTCCGACTGGGCGACATGTGCACCTGGAGGAGATCGAGCCGGTCGGTGTCGAGCCGGCGGAGGCTCTGCTCGGTACCGGCCCGGATGTTCCCGGCGCTGTAGTCGTGGGGGAACGGCGGTGCGGCCCCCGGGGGCGGCTCGCCCAGGAGGCACCCGCACTTGGAGGCGAGGAAGAACTCGTCGCGGCGCCCGCCCAGGTAGCGGCCGATGAGCTCCTCGCTCGTGCCATAGTCGATGGAGGTGTCGATGAGGTTGATGCCCTCGTCGAGGACAGCGTTGAGCAGCCGGCCCGCCTCCTCGTCGCCGATGGCCGGGCCTCGCCGCTGGCCCCGCAGCTCCATGGCCCCGTAGCCGAGGGTGGTCACCACTGCGCCTGTTCGCCCCAGCGTGCGGGTCTCGATGCTCATGATCCGAACGCTAGCCAGGCCGAAACGACCTCGGAACCCCGGCCATGTCATCGTACAGCGTTAAGTTACGCCGGGCGCTGTCAGAACCGAGGTCGCGGACTGACCGAAGGTGACGAGCACCGAGGCCGAACCCTGCCTCGGGCCTCCGGGCCTAGTCCTCGAGCTCCGACCGGCGACGGCCGGCCATGTGGAGGTGCCGCCCCCGGCGCCACACAAAGAGCGCGACCAGCACGAAGAGCAGCCAGGGCACGTGGAACCACCCGTGGTCCGGTCGGACCGCCAGCGCGAACAGGGCGAAGAAGCCGACGATGGCCACGAGGGGGACGAGCGGCGCGCCGAACCTCCGACGGTGCTCCGGCTCCGGCGCGGCGTCGGAGGGGAGCGGGGGCAGGTCGTCGAACAGCCCGCCGAGGTCGCCCCGGGTGGTCGCCTCCATGGCCTGGTCCAGCCGGCGCTTGAACTCGGGCTGGTCGAGCCGGCCGTCGGCAAAGTGGCGGGAGAGGTTGTCAGCCACCTCGGCCCGTTCGGCGTCGGAGGCCCGGATGGCGGGGTCGTGGCTCGGGCGCCGCCCGCCGCCGGGGCGGCCGGGATCCCGGCGGTAGCGCACGGTCTGTCCTCCCATATCGATCGGTGCCATGGCGGTCAGCTCGCTCGCGCCTGGGCCAGGAGCTCCTCGCCCACCGACAGGTCAGCGCCTTCAGCAGGCAGCAGCAGCCACCCGGCCAGGTAGAGCGGGAAGGCGAGGCCGCCGAGCACGCCGAGGGCGACGAACCCCATCCGGACCACGGTGGGGTCCAGGTCGAAGCACTCGGCTATGCCCGCCGCCACGCCGGCCACCATCCGACCCTCGACCGGCCGGCACAGATGGTCCGGTCTCGTGTGGTCCGGTCTCGTGGTCGTCGGGCGCGGTGGGGACGGCGCAGCGTCGGAGCCGGTGTCTGCAGCGTCGTGGCCCGGAGTGCCTGGCGATCCGGAGTCTGGAGTACCGGGGCCGGTGGCGGTGGGCTCGGGTGACGGGCTGTGAGAGGCAGCTTGGTCCATGTCCTCAGCTTGATCGGCCGTCGGCCGGGCCGAAATCCGGCATGACCCTGGCCGGACCCTGACTCGGGCCGACCCAGGTCAGGGATGTCCCTGATGACCCCCTTCACCGTGGTGCGCGAGTATCGAACATCGACAAGTCGACCGATCGTGGCGTGCGAGCGCCCGAGATGCCCGTCCCGGAGCCGGCGGCCGGTCCCCAGGCCCCGTACTGCGGACCGCCCGGCCGTAGGTCGAACCCGTCCTGGGGGGGCCCGCCGCCATGGCGCCGGCGTCGGGACCGTGGCCGTGGCCGGGGCCGCCGCCCGCACCGGCACCTGCGGGGACCGGTCCGCCGGAGCACCGACACGAGGGTCCTGGCGGGAGTGTGCGGCGGGCTCTCGGCCACCACCGGCATCGACGTCGTCCTGATCCGGATCGCGTTCGCCCTCCTGGCGCTGGTCAGCGGCGTCGGTATCCTGATCTACGCCCTGGCCTGGCTCCTGGTCCCCCTCGCCGGCGAGACGACCTCGATCATCTCGAGGGCCACGGCCGACCGCCGGGGCATCAGGCTGGTCATCGCCATCATCCCGGCCTTCGTGGTGGTCCAAATCGTGGCCGCCTCGCTGCACGTCGGCTACGTCGGGTCGTTCAGCTGGCCCGTGTTCCTGGCCGCGGCCGCGGCGATCCTCATCCGGCGCAACGCCAGCGAGAACGAGAAGGTCTGGATCAACGACGAGCTCGTGCCCATGCTCCACACCGGGGTGGAGCGCCACGGTCGCCTTACCCCGGTCCTGCGGGTGGGCATCGGTGTGGCCCTCGGGATCTGCGGCCTGTTCGTCCTCATCGTCGGGCACCGGACCGCCGCCGCCCTGCGACCGGTCGGCGGCGCCGTACTGGTGGTCGCGGCCATCGCCGTCGTCTTCGGGCCGTGGTGGCTCAGCTTGGTCCGCGACCTGCTCTTGGAGCGCCAGGCCCGGGCCATGGCCGAAGAGCGGGCCCAGATGGCGGCCCACGTGCACGACTCGGTCCTCCAGACCTTGGCCTTGATCCAGCGATCGGCCGATGACCCCCGGCACGTGGTCCGACTGGCCCGTGCCCAGGAGCGCGAGCTCCGCGCCTGGCTGTTCGAGGGTCGGTCCCTGAGCACCATCGGGGAGGACGCGGCGACGGTGGCCGACGGCATCGCCGTCATCCAGCGCCAGGTCGAAGCCGACCACGGGATCACCGTCCAGGTGGTGGTGGTCGGCGACTGCCGCCTGACCGACGGGCTGCGCGCGCTGCTCGACGCCTCCCGGGAGGCCACCGTCAACGCGGCCAAGTGGTCGGAGGCACCCCATGTCTCGTTCTACGCCGAGGTCGAGCGGGACTGCGTCACGATCTTTGTCCGCGACCGGGGCCGCGGGTTCGACCCCCAGGCTGTCCCGGGAGACCGCCAGGGCATCGCCCAGTCCATCCGGGCACGCGTCGCCCGCTACGGGGGCTCGGCGTTCATCCACTCGGCCCCGGGGGCCGGGACGGAGGTGGAGCTGTCGATGCCCCGGCGGGAACCGGCCTCGTGACCGTGCGAGAGCCGGCCTCGTGACCGTGCGAGAGCCGGCCTCGTGACCGTGCGAGAGCCGGCCTCGTGACCGTGCGGGGCCGGCCGCGGATCTTCCTGGTCGACGACCACGCCATGTTCCGATCGGGGGTGCGGGCCGAGCTGGGTGCCGAGGTCGAGGTCATCGGTGAGGCCGACGAGGTCGACGCGGCCGTGGAGCTGATCAACGAGCGGGCGCCCGATGTCGTGCTCCTCGACGTCCACCTCCCCGGCGGTGGTGGACAGGCCGTCCTCCGCGGCGTGACCCCCCACCATCCCGAGGTGCAGTTCCTGGCCCTGTCGGTCTCGGACGCGCCCGAGGACGTGATCGCCGTCATCCGGGCCGGGGCGCGGGGCTATGTCACCAAGACCATCTCGGGTGAGGAGCTCCTCCAGGCCGTGCACCGGGTGCAAGCGGGGGACGCCGTGTTCTCGCCGCGCCTGGCCGGCTTCGTGCTCGACGCCTTCGCCGGTGGGCAAGCGGGTGCCGGCAGTGGAGCCGGTGCCCACAGTCTGGCCACCGGGCTCGATCCCGAGCTCGATCAGCTCTCACCGCGGGAGCGCCAGGTCCTGCGGCTCATCGCCCGCGGATATACCTACAAAGAAGTGGCCCGGGAACTGACCATCTCGGCCAAGACGGTGGAGTCTCACGTCTCGTCGGTCCTGCGCAAGCTGCAGCTCTCGACCCGCCACGAGCTCACCAAGTGGGCCACGGACCGACGCCTGGTGTAGGCGCCTGGTGTAGGCGCCTGGTGTAGGCGCCTGGTGTAGGCGCCTGGTGTAGGCGCCTGGTGTAGGCGTCCTGGTGTAGGCGCCTGGTGTTGGCAACGTGGGCACGGCCGCTGCCTCGAAGCAATCGCGGCGTGCGGCTCGGCGGCGGTGTTGGTCCGTCGTGCCGGGGCGCCAGGGCGCACGTAGGAGGTAAGGGGGGCTTGCAGGCCGAGGGCCTCGGGTTCCGGGTCTCGGCAGGGGTGAGCCGTCTCGGCGGCAACGGTGAGCCCCCCTTGCCTCGAAGGTCCATTGTTGGTCGGTGGAGTGACCCTCAGGGGGCGGCGTCAAGCGGCGGTCGCACCGGGGCCTGTGCCGGCTTCGGTGGATACCGTCGCTCCCTTGACCGCTTGACCCCACCCCGTGCCCGCAGGGCGGATGGTCCCTTCGGGACGTGACCGAAGAACCGGCTGGAACATCGCGGGTGCGAGCCCACGCCCTCGCAGACCGAACAACCCGGCCGGTCACTGGCAGTCACTGATATGGTCAACGGCCCATCTGGCCGGGTGCTACAAGGGTCAGGCCGGCGGCCTCGGCCGCTTCGGCCAGCCGACGGTCGTAGGCAACAAAGGAAGTCACTCCTTCACCGAGCAGGAGCGCTGACGCCACGTGTAGCGAGTCGAGCGTCCGCAACCGCAGATCGCCAAGATCGCAGGCGACATCTTGCACGGCACGGTCGAGGGGAACCAGGTCGAGATCGCCGACGACGGCCCGGGCCTCGACCAGGACCGGGCCTCCGACCCGCCGTGCGGCTCGGAGGACCTCGACCCGCCCCAGCTCGCTGGTGACAAGCGGTTGCTCAGGGCGATCGCCCAGCCAGCGGCGGAGCGCCATCGTCTCCTCCTCGCTTCGGACCAACTTCATCAGCGCCGAGGAGTCCAGGTAGATCAGAGCCGTTCCTCGCGTTCTAGGTCGAGCAATTCCTGGTTGGTCGGTTGGCCGACGGCAATGGGAAGCGGGCGCGGCGACCGGACACGGCCGCTCGGGTTCTGGGCAGGAATGAGTCTCCCGGCGGCAACCAGCCGATCCCGTGCACTCCGAGCGCCTCCCGGCGGTACCAGCAACGCGACCAATTCTCCCCGTTCAGTCACCTCGATGGTCTCGCCCTTCTTCACCCGTGCGAGATAGCGCGACGCATGCTGACGAAGCTCCCGAACTCCCACCCGTATCACCAGGCCAGAGTAGCACATTAGGTGCTACAGAGACTCGACGGGCACGACGGACACCACGGACCGGGTTACCGGCAAGGAGCCGGCAGGCAAGCAGTCAGCCAGCCACCTGGGCGCACGACCCGCGGCGCAGCGGTCTAGCGATCGACCCCCAGGATCAGCCCGCTGGTCGGCACCCCGGTCCCCGAGGTGACCAGCACGTGCTCGACGTCGTCCACCTGGTTGACCGACGAGCCCCGCACCTGGCGGACGCCCTCGGCGATCCCGTTCATGCCGTGCAGGTAGGCCTCGCCGAGCTGGCCGCCGTGGGTGTTGATGGGCAGGGAGCCCCCCAGCTCGATGTTGCCGTCCCGCACGAAGTCCTTGGCGTCCCCCTTGCCGCAGAAGCCGAGCTCCTCCAACTGGGAGAGCACGTAGGGGGTGAAGTGGTCGTAGAGCACGGCGGTCTGGATGTCGGCCGGCGACAGCCCGGACGTCTCCCACAGTTGGCCGGCGACGACGCGCATCTCGGCCAGCCCGGAGAGGTCCTCAACGTAGTAGCTGGTCATCATCTCCTGGCCGTTGCCCGAACCCTGGGCCGCGGCCCGGATGACGGCTGGAGGCTGGCGGAGCGAGCGGGCCCGCTCCAGCGAGGTGACGACCAGGGCTTGTCCCCCGTCGGTCTCCTGGCAGCAGTCGAGCAGGTGGAGCGGCTCGACGATCCAGCGCGAGGCTTGATGGTCCTCCAAGGTGATGGGCTTCCCGTAGTACCAGGCCTTGGGATTGGTGGCTGCGTGCTTGCGGTCGGCCACCGCCACCCGGCCGAAGTCCTCGCTGGTCGCACCGGTCAGGTGCAGGTAGCGCTGGGCGGCCATGGCCACCCACTGGGCCGGGGTGAGCAGGCCCTGGGGGGCGTACCAGGCGAAGTGGGCCGCCTCGGCGTTCGGCACGGGCGGGCGGTTCTGGACGCCGGCCCCGAACCGGTTGCCCGACCGCTCGTTGAAGGCGCGATAGCAGACGACCACGTCGGCCACTCCCGCCTGGACGGCCAGCGCCGCCTGCTGGATGGTCCCGCAACCGGCCCCGCCCCCATAGTGGATCCGGGAGAAGAAGGTGAGCTCCCCCATGCCGAGGGACTGGGCCACGTTGATCTCCGGGTTGGTGTCGGCCGTGTAGGTCACCAACCCCCCTACCTCGCTCGGTGCGATCCCGGCGTCGGAGAGGGCGGCGTCCACCGCCTCGACGGCCAGGCGGAGCTCGCTGCGCCCCGACTCCTTGGAGAACTCGGTGGCCCCGATGCCCACCACCGCGGTGTTCCCGACGAAAGCATGGGATGTCGGGCCGGTTCCCGGCATCACTCGGCTCCTCTGGGACCCGATGCGCCAGCAGGCAACAACACCCGCACCGTGCCGGTCACGTGGTCGCCCAGGGAGTTGGATCCCGTGAGCGACACCTCGACGGCCCCGCGCCCGTCGGCGTCGAGGCCGTCCTCCTTCTTCGTGACCGAGCCGGTCAGGGTCATGGTGTCCTTGGGGTAGTTGGGCGCACCGAGGCGGATGTTCACGTCGGTCAGCACCGCCCCAGGGCCGGCCCAGTCGGTGACGAACCGGCCCACGAAGCCGTTGGTGGTGAGGATGTTCATGAAGATGTCCTTCGACCCGCGCATCTGGGCCAGCTCCGGATCGTGGTGGACGTCCTGGTAGTCGCGCGAGGCGAGGGCCGTCGAGGCGATGAGGGTCCGGGTCAGGGGGATGGCCAGCTCGTCGAGCCGGTCCCCCACCGACACCTCGTCGAAGGTCCGGGTGCGGCCGTCGATCCCGATGGCGTGGAAAGCGCTGCTCATGCCGACACCTGCTGGCCGGCCCGGAGATCGGCCACCAGCTGTGCCCCCAACCGGGCCAGCTGGCTCGACCCCGATCCCAACAACAGCTCGATCTGCTTGCCCCACAGGAAGTAGCGATGGATGGGGTAGTCGACGTCGGCCCCCATGCCGCCATGGAGGTGCTGGGTGGCGTGCACCACCCGCTGTCCGGCGTCGGAAGCGAACCAGATGGCCACGGCCACGGCCAGGTGGGCGTCGATCCCGTTGTCGAGCTGCCAGGCCGCCTGCCACAGGGTGACCCGGATGGCCTCGGTGTCGATGGCCGCGTCGGCCGCCCGCAACAGGGTGCCCTGGAAGGTGGACAGGGGCTTCCCGAACTGCTCACGGGTGTTGAGGTACTCGGCCGTCTGGGCCAGTGCAGCCTCGGCCACGCCGACCTGGAGGGCGCAGAGCCCGGTCCAGGCCCGCTCGAGGACCCACGAGAGCACGGCGGCGCCGCGGCCAGGGTCGCCCCCCGCCAGCAGGTCGACCTCGGCCACCACCACACCGTCGAGGTGGAGATGCGGGTGGACCTCCCGATTGGTGGTCACCGCCCGTTCCAGGCCGACCCCCCGGGCCCGAGGGTCGACCACGGCGATGACCGTCCCGCCGTCGGGCGTGGCCGCCGGGACCAGCACCCGGTCGGCCACATGGGCAGAGGGCACCGCCGTGGCCGTGCCCGAGAGCTTGTAGCCGCCCTTCTTCTTCCGGGCCGTGGCCGTGACATTGGGCCGGCCCGGTCCCCCGTTGGCGATGTCGGCGGCCACGTCGGCCAGCGCCGCGGTGAGGATGACCTCCCCGGCCACCACACCGGGAAGCCAGCGGGCCCGGAGCCGGTCGGAGCCGAACTCGGCCACCGGCAGCGACCCGAGCACCAGCGTGGCCCACAGCGGGACCGGTGCGACCACCCGGCCCTGGGCCTCGAGCACCAGGCACAGCTCGACCATCCCGTAGCCGCCGCCGTCGACCGCCTCGGGCAGGGCCACGCCGAGCAGGTCGGCCTTGGCCAGCTCGGCCCAGAGGGCCCGGTCGAAGCGCTCGTCGCTTTCCTCGACCTCCTTCACCCTGTCGGGGGTGACCAATCCGGAAAAGATGGCCTCGGCCGATTGGCGGACCGCCTCTTGCTCCTCGGAGAAGGTGAAGTCCATCAGGCCGGCTCCCCGGCACGACCGGCGACGCCGGCCCTGCTCCCGGTTGCACCGCCCGGCTCGTCGCCGGAGCCGTCGGCTGGGTCGCCGGAGCCGTCGGCTGGACGGAAGACCGGGAGCGACAGCTCATCGTCGAAGTCCTCGAACTCGGCGATCACCGGCATTCCGATGAACGCCGTCTCGGGCGTCATGTGCGACACGTTGGCCACCAGGCGGGTGCCCTCCTCGAGCTCCACGAGGGCCACGATGAGCGGGTAGTCGAAGGCGGGGACCTGGGGGTGGTGGTTGACCACGAAGCTGTAGATCGTCCCGCGGCCGGAGGCCTGCACGGTGTCCCACTGGAACGACCGGCAGTTGGGACAGGCCGGGCGGGGCGGGTGGCGAAGCATGCCGCACTCCGAGCACCGCTGGATCAACAGCTTGCCCTCCTTCGTCCCGTCGAAGAAGAACGAGTTGTCCTGGGTGATTGCAGGACGGGGCCGCAACGGGCGGGACCGGGCCTTGGCTGCACTTGACTCGGCAGGAACAGACTCGGCAGGAACCGACTCGGGCCGGGACCGACTCGGCAGGAGCCGACTGGGCCGGGGCCGACTCGGCAGGACCCGGCTCGGATGAGGACGGCGTCGAGCGGGGCCGGAACTTCAGGATGCGGAAGCGCATCGTGGCCACGGGCAGACCGTCGTTGTCGGTGTAGTCCATCCTGGTGGTGAGGAAGCGGCCCACCCCGAGCGCCGTGTTCTTCTCGGGCGAGACGGACTCGACCACCGAGGTCACGCTCACCTCGTCGCCCAGGACCAGCGGCCGCTCGTAGTGCTGGTCGCAGTTGGTGGCGACGACGGAGGTGTAGCCGGCGGCGTCGAGCAGCCGCATCACCTGGTCCTGGACGTTGCCCGAGTCGGCGTCCTCGCCGGCCGCCCGGGCGGCGTGGACGTTCATGTGATGGCGGAGGCCCCACATGATCCAGGCCTGGAGCATGGTGGGCGGCGCGATCACGCCCGGGAAGCCGGCCTCTCTGGCCGCGGCGTCGTCCAGGTAGACCGGGTTGTAGTCCCCCATGGCCTCCACCCAGTGGCGGATCATGGGTCGGTTGACCGGTTCGGGACCCTTGACCGGCGGGCCGGTCGACCGGCCGGCGAAGCTGTCGAAGCGCTCCTCGAGAGCCTCGCCGCTCAGCGCCCCGCCCGTGGGCTCCGTGGACGCAGTGGAATCAGTGGACCCAGTGGTCCCAGTCGACGCAGTGGACCCAGTGGACCCCGTGGACTCAGTGGACTCAGTGGTTTCCGTGCTCAACGCGACCCCCGCTTCATGCCCAGCCCGGCCGTGGCCAGGATCTCCCGCTGCACCTCGTTGACCCCGCCGCCGAAGGTGTTGATCTGCGCCTGGCGTCCGGCCCGCTCGAGCTCGCCGTGCAGCACGGCCCCCGGCGTACCCGGAGCCAGGTAGCCGCCGGCGCCGACGATGCCCAACAGCACCCGGTACACCTCGACGGTCGACTCGGTGCCGAACACCTTGACCGAGGACGAGTCGGCCGGCCCGAGCGTGCCGTCGTTCACCGCCGCCGTCATCCGCCAGTTCAAGAGGCGCTGCGCCTCGAGCAGGGCGTGGGTGCGGGCCAGGTCGGCCTGGATCCAGGGCACGTCGGCCAGGTCGTGCTGGATGGCCCACTCGGCCGTCTCGGCCCACAGCCGATGGGCCAGCGAGGCCAGGGCGGCGAGGCCCACCCGCTCGTGGTTGAGCTGGTTGGTGATCATGCGCCAGCCCTCGTTCAGGGAGCCGACCAGCGCACCGTCGGGTACCCGGACCCCGTCGTAGTAGCTGGCGGTGGTGGCCACCCCCCCGACGGTCACGATCGGCGTGCACGAGAAGCCGGGCGACGCGGTGGGCACGAGGAAGATGGAGATGCCCTTGTGCTTGGGGGCATCGGGGTCGGTGCGAGTGGCCAGCCAGATGTAGTCGGCCTGGTCGGCACCGCTGGTGAAGACCTTGGACCCTTCGATGACCCACTCGTCGCCGTCCCTCGTCGCCTTGGTTCGCAACGAGGCCAGGTCGGTCCCGGCAGAGGGCTCGGTGTAGCCGATGGCGAAGTTGATCTCGCCGGCCAGGATGCCCGGGAGGAAGAAGGCCTTCTGCTCGTCGGACCCATAACGCATGAGGGTGGGGCCGACGGTGTTCAGAGTGACGAAGGGGAACGGGGCCCGGGCCCGCTGGACCTCGTTGAAGAAGATGAACTGGTCGGTGGCCGGGCGGCCCTGCCCGCCGTACTCCACCGGCCAGCCGATGCCCAGCCAGCCGTCCTTGCCCATGCGCCGGATCACCGACCGGTACACCGCCCCGCCCTCAGGCTCGAAGTCCAGTGCGTCTCGGATCTGGTCGGTGATCACGTCGGCGAAATAGGCGCGCAGCTCGGCCCGCAGGGCCAGCTGGTCGGGGGTCTCCTCGAGATGCATTGGCTGTGCTCCCCCCTTCGGTGACGTCCTGGTCCACCAACCCTGGCCCTAGCAGCGCCGCGGTGGCAAACCAGGATAACTGATACACGTTCTACTGATGGCAGGGGCGTTCATCTCACCGGCCCAGCTGGTCCACCGCTCCGTGGGAGCCGGTACGTGCGCTCGACACGGGCCGCGGCCCTACGAGGGACCTCCGATCACAGCATTCATCTTGCCGAAACGCGATCGATACGCGGGCTCTCTAAGTTCCCCCCCATGGGAACGACGGGAAGCACAGCGACAGGAAGCACAGCCCGCTTGGGGGCGATCGAGTCGGTCCGGCACTACCGGGCACCGGCGCCGATCTTTCCAGCGGCCAAACCACCGGGCGAGATGTTCGGTGAGAACGTCTTCACCAAGTCGGTGATGCAGAAGCGCCTCCCCAAACCGGTGTTCACGTCGGTGATGGCCACCATCGAGCACTCCAAGCCGCTCGACCCGACAGTGGCCGACGTGGTCGCCGTCGTGATGAAGGACTGGGCCACGGAGAAGGGCGCCACCCATTACGCCCATGTGTTCTACCCCCTGACCCATCTCACGGCCGAGAAGCACGACAGCTTCTTCGAGCCCGGTGGCGACGGCAGCGCCATCGCCGAGTTCTCGGGCAAGACGCTCACCCAGGGAGAGCCGGACGCGTCGAGCTTCCCCAACGGCGGCCTGCGGGCCACCTTCGAGGCCCGGGGGTACACCGGCTGGGACGTGACCAGCCCGGCCTACATCCTCGAGAACCCCAACGGCAACACGCTGTGCATCCCGACCGTCTTCGTGTCGATGACCGGCGAGGCCCTCGACAACAAGACCCCGCTGCTGCGGTCCCAGCAGGCCATGGCCCGGCAGGCGGAGCGCGTGCTGGCTCTCTTCGGTCACGACGACCCCGATGCGGTGGTCTCCTTTGCCGGCGCCGAGCAGGAGTACTTCCTGGTCGATCGGAGCTTCTTCCTGACCCGGCCCGACCTGCTCAACTCGGGGCGCACCCTGTTCGGGGCCAGGCCGCCCAAGGGTCAGGAATTCGACGACCACTACTTCGGGGCCATTCCCGAACGCGTCCTGGCCTACATGATGGATTGCGAGCGGGAGCTGTTCAAGCTGGGCATCCCGGCCAAGACCCGCCACAACGAGGTCGCTCCCGGCCAGTTCGAGCTGGCCCCCATGTTCGAGCGGTCGAACGTCGCCGCCGACCATCAGCAGCTGCTCATGACCACGCTCAAGCGGGTGGCCCAGAAGTACGGCATGGAGTGCCTGTTCCACGAGAAGCCGTTCGAAGGGATCAACGGGTCGGGCAAGCACGTCAACTTCTCCCTCGGCAACGCCACCCAGGGCAACCTCCTGCTCCCCGGGGACAACCCGCACGACAATGCCCAGTTCCTGGTGTTCTGCGCCGCGGTGATCCGTGCCGTTCACAAATTCGGCAACCTGTTGCGGGCGTCGGTCGCCTCGGCCACCAACGACCACCGGCTCGGGGCCAACGAGGCCCCGCCCGCCATCATCTCCATCTTCCTCGGCGACCAACTGGCTGACGTCTTCGAGCAGATCGCCACCGGCGGTGCCACCTCGTCGAAGGAGAAGGGCACCCTCGAGATCGGGGTGGACACGCTCCCGGTGCTGCCGACCGACCCCGGTGACCGCAACCGGACCAGCCCGTTCGCCTTCACCGGAAACCGCTTCGAGTTCCGGGCCCCGGGCTCACTGCAGTCGATCGCCGGCCCGATGGTCACCATCAACACCATCCTGGCCGAGGCCCTCGACCACATCGCCACCGGGCTCGAGACCCTGGTATCCGAGGGGACCGAGTTCAACGCTGCCGTCCAATCCGTCCTCCACGACATCATCGAGGACCACGGGGCCGTCATCTTCAACGACGACGGCTACGCCGACCAGTGGCAGACGGTGGCGGCCGAACGCGGCCTGCCCAACCTCAAGACGACCCTCGACGCCCTTCCCGAGCTGATCACCGAGGAGTCGCTCGACCTCTTCAGCCGGTACGGGGTCTTCAACCACCGGGAGATGCACAGTCGCTACGAGATCGCCCTCGAGCAGTACATCCTGTCCATTGGGGTCGAGGCGGCACTCACCCTCGAGATGGCCACCACCGTCATCCTGCCCGCCGCCATGCGGTACCAGACCGAGTTGGCCCTGAACGCCTCGAGCCTGGCCGCCGTCGGCCAGGAGGCCGACACGGCCACGCTGGACGAGGTGTCGGGCTCCCTCAGCGCGCTGCGGACCGCCATCGCCGGGCTCCGGTCGGCGATCGACTTCGACGACTTCGACACCGACGAGAAGCGGGGTGAGCACGCCCAAAAGGGCCTGCTGCCGGCCATGGCCGCAGTCCGGGCCGCCGCCGACGCGCTCGAGAGGCTGGTGGCCGACGACCTGTGGCCCCTCCCCACCTACCAGGAGATGCTCTTCATCCTTTGACCCGTCGGGTTCCAGGTGAGACAGGCAACACACGCGGCCACCATCAGACCGGGACCAGACCGAGAACCGAGGGTGGAACCAGAACGGGGCCCGGAGCTGCACGACCACGTCATCGTGTGCGGGCTCCAGGGCGTGGGGCTCCGCACGGTCGAGCAATTCCACCTCAGCGGGACCCCGGTCATCGTGGTCGACGACGACGCCGACCCTCGTTTCGCCCGGGTCCTGGAGGACTGGGGCGTCCGCCACATCCGACGCAGCGCCTACCTCGGCGATGCCCTCCTCGAGGCTGGCCTGGCCCGCGCCCTGGCCGTCGTGTGCGTCGAGGTCAACGAGATACACACCCTGGAGACGGCCCTGCGCATCCGGGAGCTGCGCCCCGACGCCCGCATCGTGGTGCAGCTGGCCAACCCGTCCGTGGCCCGGGCCCTGGAACGGGTGTCGGGCAGCGGCTCCGTCCTCGACGTGGCCAGCCTGGCTGCGCCCTCGTTCGTCGAGGCCTGCCTGCACCGTGACGCCCACGACATCGAGCTGGGGGGCGTGCGCTTCGCCGTCGTCCAGGTGGAGGTGCCCGAGTCGGACACCGCCCACCCGACCTTCCGGGGGCACTTCGGCCACCTGGCCCCGGTGGCCATCATGCCGGCCGACGGGGGCGAGATGGCCCAATGCCCGGGCCGGGACCATCCCGTCGCCGCCGGGGACCGGGTGGCCGTGCTCGGGACGGAACAGGAGCTGCAACACGGCGGCGTCCATGACCCGACCGGCCCTCGGACACCCCTGCGCACCGTGGCCTTCACCACCCGCATCGCCCGCCAGGCCTCCGTCCTCTGGGAGGACGACAACAGGGCACTGACCGTCGTGATCGCCTCCCTGTTGACCCTCATCGCCCTGGCCACCGTCGTCCTCCGATTCGCCTATCAGGTGCCCGGTGCCCACGGCCGGCTGGGAGTGCTGACGGCGGCCTACTTCGCCGTGGAGACCGTGGCCACGGTCGGCTACGGCGACTACAGCTTCGCCGCGCAGGACACGCCCATGAAGGTCTTCGGGATCGCCCTCATCGTCATCGGGGTGGCCCTGGTCTCCACCGGGTTCGCCCTCTTCACCAACATCCTCGTCAGCCGGCGCATCGAGCGCTCGCTGGGGCGGCGGGAGGTCCCTGGCATGGCCGACCACGTCGTCGTGGTGGGACTCGGCTCGGTGGGCATCGCCGTCGTGCAGGGGCTCATCGACGAGCATCAGCGGGTGGTGGTCGTCGAGCGGGACGGCAACAACCGCTACCTGGCCCAGGCCCGGGCCCTCGGCGTCCCGGTGGTGATCGCCGATGCCACCCAGGTCCAGACCCATCGCATGGTCAACCTCCAGGACGCCTCGGCCGTGGCCGTGCTGACCAGCGCCGATCTCACCAACATCGAGACGGGGCTGGCTATCCGGGAGTCGCTGGGCGAGCGCTGGGAGGAGGTCCCCGTCGTCCTCCGGGTCTTCGACCGGGACCTGGCTCGGCTGATGGAACAGAGCTTCGGGTTCCGCCACGTCCGGTCGACCTCGTCGCTCGCCGCCCCCTGGTTCGTCGGGGCGGCCCTGGGCCTGGACGTCTTGAGCACCTTCTACGTCGACCGGCAGCCCTTCCTCGTCGGCCGGGTCACGATCGCGGCGCGGGGTGGGCTGCAGGGGCTGGCCATGTCCGACCTCTCCGCCCGGACCCGGGTCATCGCCCTGCACCGCAGCGGGGAAGGGGGGCGGCTCGAGCACCCGCCGCGCCGGGGAACCCGCTTTGGCGGGGGGGACGAGGCCTACCTGCTCGGGCCGTACGAGGAGCTCCTGGCCGTGCTGCGTCGCGACCAGACCACGAGCGCCCTGCCTCCCCCGGTCGCCAGCGGTTGAGCAACGTTCTCCTCCTGTTCACACGATGGATTACTGCCGGCAACGCGCCGGTAACGAAGGCCCCGTACCGTGGGCGTGTGCCCGGGTGAGCGTCCGACGGGTGAGCGTCCGACGGGTCGACCCTCGAACGCCACGTGAGGTTGAGGAGGTCCGCGTTTGCCGCGTTTCCCGGAGTCCCGATGGCGACCGTGACAAGCGAAGCCGAGCTGGCAGCGCAGGCGCTGGAGCGAGCCGAACGAGCGATGGCGAGCGGGGTGGTCCAGCCGGCGAGAGGCGCCGGGACCCACGCCCCGCTGCCTCCACACGTCGTCGTGCTGTTCGGCGCCACCGGCGACCTGGCCCGCCGGAAGCTGCTGCCCGGCCTGTTCCACCTCTCCGAGGCCGGCCTGCTTCCCGACTGCCGCATCGTCGCCACCTCGCTCGAGGACCTCGATGACGACGGCTACGGCGCCCTGGCCCGCCAGGCCTGCGACGAGTTCGCCCGGTGCACGGTCGAGGACGACCAATGGCGCAGGTTCAGCGGCAACATCCGGTACGTGTCGGGATCACGGGGAGCCGCCGGCCTGGCCGAGACCGTGCGGGACGCCGAGACAGCACTGAACGCGGCGGCGCGCCACTTGCACTACTTGAGCATCCCGCCCCACGCCGCCGACGCGGTCGTGCGCACCCTGGCCGAGGCCGGTCTCGTCGACCGGGCCCGCGTCATCATGGAGAAGCCCTTCGGTACCGACCTCCGCAGCTCCCGGGGGCTGAATGCCGTCGTCCAGGAGATCTTCCAGGAGGACCAGGTCTTCCGCATCGACCACTTCCTCGGAAAGGAGGCGGCCCAGAACATCCTGGCCTTCCGGTTCGCCAACGGGCTCTTCGAGCCCATCTGGAACCGGCAGCACATCGATCACATCCAGATCGACGTCCCCGAGACCCTCGGGATCGGCTCCCGGGGCCCCTTCTACGAGCAGACGGGCGCCTTCCGGGACATGGTGGTGACCCACCTCTTCCAGATCCTGGCCTTCGTGGCCATGGAGCCGCCGACCGCCCTCGAGCCCCGAGCCATCAGCGAGGAGAAGAACAAGGTGTTTCGCTCGCTGCGGCCTATCGACCCGGGCAACGTGGTCCGAGGCCAGTACGAGGGGTACGCCTGGAACGAAGGGGTGTCGCCCGGGTCGGACACCGAGACGTTCATCGCCTTGCGGTGTGAGATCGACAACTGGCGCTGGGCCGGGGTGCCGTTCTTCCTCCGGACGGGGAAGCAGATGGCCGAGGGGGCCCGGATCGTCTCCATCGCCTTTCGCGAACCGCCCAAGTCGATGTTCCCAGCCGGCTCCGGCGTCGGTACCCTCGGCCCCGACCACCTGACCTTCGACCTGGCCGACTCGTCCAAGCTGTCGCTCTCCTTCTACGGCAAGCAGCCGGGCCCGGGGATGAAGCTCGAGAAGCTGAGCCTGCAGTTCGCACTGCACGACACCGATCACGCCGAGAGCGTGCTCGAGGCCTATGAGCGGCTGATCCACGACGCCATGAGCGGCGACCAGACGCTGTTCACGAACGCCGAGGGCATCGAGCGGCTCTGGGAGGTGTCCCAACCGCTGCTCGATGCACCGCCCGAGGTGCAGCTCTACCGGGCGGGGTCGTGGGGTCCGCCGGCCATCCGGGACCTCATCGCACCTCGCTCGTGGCGCCTCCCCTTCGAGCGCGGCTGGCGCCAGCCCGGCTGAGCTGGGAACAGCGAGCCCACGAGTCGGGCACGGCCAGGCTCGGGGCGGCCAGGCCAGTACCTGCTGAGTTCACGACGCCAGTCTCCCAAGGAGTCCGGGGAGCTCGCCGATGTTGCCGATCACATGGTCGGGCCGCGGGGCGTCTGCTTCCAGGCCCTCGAGGTCCGAGGGCCGGAACTTGCCCGTCTTGACCAACACGCCGGTGATCCCGATCGCCTGGGCGCCGAGGACGTCCGACCCGATGTCGTCCCCGACCATGACCGCGGCCCCGGCGGTGATCCCGAGGTCGGCCAGCGCCGCCTCGAAGATGGCGGGTGCCGGCTTTCCCACCGCCATGACCTCCACCCCGGCGGCGGCCTCGATCCCAAGGATGAACGCCCCCATGTCCAGGGCCGGCCCGCCTGCCGTCTGGTAGCGGGTGTTGCGGTGCAGGGCGACGACAGGGGCCCCCTCGGCGGCCAGCTTGAAGGCGGCGTCGAGCTCGGTGTAGCAGATGCTCGGTCCCGCACCGCCGAGCAGCACCACACCGGCGGAGCCGGCGTCGACGGCGTCGACGCCGGCGAGGTCCTCCCCCAGCTCGCCCTCGTTCACCACCAGGCAGCCCACCCCGGCGTAGTGCGCAGCCAGGTACCCGGCCGCGCTGGTCACCGCGGTGAGGATGTGGTCCACCCCGACCGACATGCCCGACGCGGCCAGCAGGGCGGCGATCTCGCGGCGCGACCGCGAGGACGTGTTGGTGAGGAGCCGAAAACCGATGCCCTCGGCCTGGAGCCACCGGATGACCTCCACCGCACCGGGCAGCGGTTCCCACGAGACGGTCAACACCCCGTCGATGTCGAGCAGAACGCCGTCAGCCATGAGGAACGCTACCGCAAGGGGTGCCCCGAACCGGTGCCGGCGTCGAGGATCCAGGACAGGTGCGATGATAAATAACCGGCCCGTTACATGCAGGAAACAACCCAGGAGTAGAACTCGTGGGGACGCCTCTCACCATCGGAAGCAAAGGACGTCGCCCGTGAGCGACACGTTCTCGGACGACAAGTGCAGGTACATCGCCGTCAGCGTCGGCCGCATAGCCGCCGCCAACGGGCGCATCATCGACGGGACCCAGCGTGACTACGGCGACCGGATCGCCGACGCCGGCGGCATCCCGTTCCTGGTGACGGCCCGTCCGAGCTCCGTGCGCCTGCTGGCGCGCGCCGACGGCCTCGTCCTGACCGGGGGCGGGGACCTCGAACCTGGGAGGTACGGCGCCGAGCAGTCGCCCGACTCTGGGGGCATCGACAACGAGCGCGATGAAGCAGAGGTGGGCCTGGTCTCGGAGGCGGAGGCGCTCGGCCTACCCGTCCTGGCCATCTGTCGGGGCATCCAGCTCCTGAATGTGGCGCGGGGCGGGACGCTCGTCCAGAACCTGCCGGACGTCACCACCGAACCCCACCTTGTGGTCGAGCGCCGCCAGGAGTTGGTCCACGCCGTCCACATCGCTCCCGACAGCGAGCTGCGGCGGATTCTCGGGGTCGACGAGCTGGGGGTCAACTCGCTCCATCATCAGGCCGTGGACAGCGTGGGCGATGGCCTCCGGCCGGTGGCCTGGGCCGAAGACGGGACGATCGAGGCACTCGAGGACAGGCAGCATCGGATCATCGCCGTGCAATGGCACCCGGAGCAGCTTCCCGACCACGTCCATCAGGTGCGACTCTTCTCGTGGCTTCTCGAGCAGTCCGAGCGACGCCTCGCCCAACCCCGACCGACGATGCCGCAACCAGTCCAATAGGGCGACAGCGACCGGAGGTACACCCCTGCCTACGGAGCCTCAGTGACGGCTACGGAGCCTCAGTGACCGGTTCGGGGCGACGGGCCGGTCGATGCACGAGCGTGCGAGTCAAGAAGCGGACCACGGTAGCCAGCAAGAGGCGTCGGGACGATACCCGCCGGTACTCGTGACCTTCTCCGGCCAGCTCCAGGTATTCGACCTCATGGCCCCGCCTGGCCAGGGCTCCGACGATCTGGCGACCCTCGGTCACGGGCACGTTGGTGTCCAGCTCCCCGTGGACCACCAACAACGGGGCCCGGATCCGGTCGGCCCGGCGAAGGGGCGACAGGCTGGCCAGCAGAGCTGCATCCTGATCCGGATCGCCGTACTTGGTCACCGCGGCCTCGGCGATCCATGGCTCTGTGTCACGAAAGAAGGTGGTGAGGTCGGACATGCCGCAGATGTCGACCCCGGCGGCAAAGAGGGCTGGATAGTCCAGGAGGGCCATCAGCGTCACATAGCCCCCGTAGGAGCGCCCGATCACGGCGATCCGTTCGGGATCGGCCAGTCCCTGGCCGACCAGCCACCGCGCACAGTCGGCGACATCGGCGATGGCGTCCAGGCGCCCGAACCGGTCGTCGGCATGGACGAACGTGCGACCGAATCCCGAAGAACCCCGGATGTTCGGCGCCAGCACGACGATGCCGGCCGCCGCCAGGAGCTGGTGCTGTGGGTTGAACACCGGCCGCTCCTGGCTCTCCGGTCCCCCGTGAATGCTCACCACCGCGGGTCCGCCGACTGTTCCGGTCGGTGGCCGGTAGAGCCAGGCGGTGATCACCAGGCCGTCGTGGGACTCGAAGCGCTCGAGCGTGGGCGAGTCGCACCGATGGTCGCCGTCGTCGGTGGGGGCGAGCGGACGCCAGCGCCCGGTGTCGAGGTCGAGGGACCAGAGCCTCGAAGGAGAAGCCGGGCCCTCGACGGCCACCACCGCCCGGCGGCCGTCGCGGGACACGACGGCGGCGCTGACCACCGAGCCGGGCAGATCCGGCACCGCCCGCGCCGTGCCCGACGACGTGTCGAGCAGGTCCAGCTGGCTCCGGCCCTCCACGTTCCAGGCCAGCAGTACTCTCGTTCCTCCATCATCGGCATCGATGAACTCCAGGTCGGCGTCGCTGCGGTGGGCGAGCGCCCCGACCTCGGCCCGGACGCCGTCCGGGCCCAGCGGCACAGCCACCAGTGCGGGGCGAGGCTGTCCGGCGTCGGTGACGACGTAGGCGATCAAAGCGGCGCCCTCCCCGCTGGGCGGCGGACGGACGAGCCCGCTGTCGGTCGAGCCGGTACTGGCGTAGGGAAGGACTTCGTGCACCGTGTCAGACCAGCGGTCGAACAGCAGGCAGACATGGGCCCCCCGCCGACCGTCCCGCAGCAGGGCGAACCGCTCGTCGGCCGAGAGATCCAAGACGTGGACCAGGCCCCCCGAGGCAATCGGTTCCTCGATCCCGGTCTCCGGGTCGATCAGCACGCATCGGTTGGCGGCGGTGTGCTCATCGTGCAGGGTGACGACCAGGTGATGTCCCCGCCGGGCCCAGGGACCGAGGGCGGCGTGCTCGGGCGACCCGGCCAGCCGACGCCGGTCCGATCCATCGGGGCGCACCACCCACACCTCCGACCGAACACCACCGCCGGTGGCGACCGACGACGCGAGCCACCGCCCATCGGGTGACCAGCGCACCGACAGCACCGGGTCCTCCGACAATTCCACCACCGTGGCCGGATCGGTCCCGTCCACCGGCCCCATCCAGAGCTCCGGCTTGCCGCGCCGGTCGCTCACGTAGGCCATCCGCCGGCCGTCGGGGGCGAGCGTGGGGGCCCAACAACCCCAGGCACCGACCAGGTCATCGGCCAGCGCCTCGAGGTCGGCAGCGGAGGATGCCGCGCGATCCAGATCGCTCACGCCGTGGTGATACCCATGGCTTGCAACCACATCTCGATCACGCCCAACTGCCAGAGGGCATTGGAGCCGAGGGTGGTCCGAGTCTCGTTCGGCGCAGCCAGCATGCGGTCGACCGCCTCGGGCCGGAACAGGCCACGGGCGACGGCGGCGGGAGCGGTCAGGGCGGCGCGCACGCGTTCAAGATACGGGCCTTCGAGCTGACGGATGGCCGGAACGGGAAAATAGCCCTTTGTCCGGTCGATCACCGCGTCGGGGATGATGCCGCGGCTGGCCGCTTTGAGCACGCCCTTGCCGCCGCCCGCCAACTTCAACGCGGGTGGGATCTTCCCGGCCAACTCGACGAGCTCGTGGTCAAGATAGGGAACCCTCGCCTCCAACCCCCAGGCCATCGTCATGTTGTCGACCCGCTTCACCGGATCGTCGACCAACATGATCGTCGTGTCGTTCCGGAGCGCCGCATCCACCGTCGTCTCGGCGCCGGGGCGACCGAAGTGGGCTCGGATGAAATCGGTGGGGACGTCCTCGGCCAGGCGCCATTCGTCGGACAGCAGCTGGTTCAGCTCCGAGAACCGGCGGTCGAAGAACACCGATGCATAGGCCTCGACGGCACCGTCCCGCTCCACCCCCTCGAGGGGCGGGTACCAGTCGTAACCCCCCAACACCTCGTCGGCGCCCTGGCCCGACTGGACGACCTTCACGTGGTGGGACACCTCCTGGCTGAGGAGATAGAAGGCCACGCAGTCATGGCTGACCATCGGCTCGCTCATGGCTTGGATGGCACAGTCAATGGCGGGGAGGAGGCGCGAGCTGTCGATCTTGATGCGATGGTGGTCAGTCCCGAAATGGGTGGCCACCAGATCCGAGTACTCGAACTCGTTGCCCGACTCGCCGCCGGCGTCGTCGAAGCCGACGCTGAAGGTCGACAGATCCTTTTGACCGGCCTCGGCCAGCAGGGCGACGACCAGGCTCGAATCGATGCCACCGGAGAGGAGCACGCCGACGGGGACGTCGGCGACCTGTCGACGCTCGACGGCAGTGCGCAGGGCATCGATCAAGGCGTCCTGCCAGTCCTCGGCCGACAGGTCGCGTCTCGCTCCGTCACGAGCGAATGCCGGGTCCCAGTACAACTGGTCACGGGTCCGCCCATCGGGCTCGATGACCCGGACCGTGGCCGGTGGCAGCTTGCGGATGCCGTTGAGAATGGTGTGGGGGGCCGGGACCACGGAATGAAACGTCATGTAGTAGCCGAGGGCGGCGCGGTCGATCGAGGTGTCGACGCCCCCGGCGGCGAGCAGGGCGGGCAGCGAGGAGGCGAACCGGACCCGGTCGTCCGAGCGAGTGACGTACAACGGCTTGATGCCCAACCGGTCTCGCCCGAGCACCAGTCGACCGCCCTCGTGCTCGACGATGGCGAAGGCGAACATGCCGTGGAAGTGGGAAACGCATCCTGTTCCCCACTGGGCGTACGCCTTGGCCACGACCTCGGTGTCCGAGTGGGAGAAGAACGAGTGCCCGCGGGCCGTCAGTTCGGATCGGAGCTGGCGGTAGTTGTAGATGCAGCCATTGAAGACGACGGTCACGCCGATGAACGGGTCGACCATGGGTTGGGCTCCCTTGGCCGAGAGGTCGATGATCGACAGCCGGCGATGGCCGAGGGCGGCTCGCCCCTGCGCCCAGATCCCGGATCCGTCGGGACCTCGACCGGTCATGACCGCGCAGCTCCGGTCCACCGCGTCTACATCGGCCGGTCGTCCATCGAAGCGGACCTCACCGGCGAGACCACACATGCTTGCCCCCCTCCCGAAGGTCGTCGTCCTGGTCGAGCAAGACCCAGGTGTCCTTGGCCCCTCCCCCCCGGGATGAATTGACCACCATGCTGCCGGCCGGCGCCACGCGGGTCAGCGCCAGACCGGCCAGCTCGGCTTCACCCGCCCCGGTACCGGTCAGGTAGACGAACGCTCGAAGGTCGACATGTCGAGGCTCCAATCGCCCGGCGACGAGCGTCGGAAGGGTGGACAGCGTCACCACCTCCTGTGCCACCCAGGCACCCGGGTCGGCGATGATCTCCTTCGATCGTCGGACGAGCTCGGATTGGCTCGCCTCTGGACCGATGAGGACCCCGCTCCCCCCGTAGCCGCCAACCGGCTTGGTCACCAGGGCATCGAGGCGATCGAGCACGACCATGCGTTCGTCAGGGTCGGCACATCGATAGGTGGGGACGGGTGCCAGCAGGGGTCGTTCTCTCAGGTAATAAGCGATGAGATCGGGCACGTAGCAGTACATCGCCTTGTCGTCGGCGATGCCGTTGCCCGGGGCGTTCACCACGACCACGTTGCCCTGTTGCGCGGCGTCGAGCACCTGGGCCCCGATGGGGCGTCCGCTGACGTCGACCAGATCGACGAGCTCGCAGCCCAGACGAAGGTAGACGACGTCGACCTGGCGCCCTCCGACCACCACCTTGTCCCCTTTGACCTCCACCTCGCTCGGTTGGGCCAAGAGCAGACCCACCCCCTCGGCGATCAGTCGATGTTCGAACCAGCCCGAGTTGTCCGCCCCCTCGGACAAGAGGGCCACCGTGGGGTCGGCTACCGAGGCACAACCTCGCAAGGTGCGGCCGATCAGGGCGAGGGCGTCCTCGGCGTTCCGCATGGGCACCGCGGCAACGAGCTCGGGCATCACCTCGTGCATCAGGCGGCGAATAGCCACCGCGTAACCCACACCGGAGGGAACCCGGGCATTGTCCTCGAGCACCCTCCAGCCGCCGATGGCGTCACGAACCAGGTCGAAGCCGATCACCGGTGCCCGCACGACATCATCGGGCAACAGGCGCCCCTCGGGGCGCCAGGCGCTACAGCTGGTGATGACCTCGGGGGCCATCACGCCGTCCCGGACGATCTCGGCCCTCCCGTAGGCGTCCCGCAGGTAGGCCTCGATGGCCCGGGCCCTCTGGGTGAGCCCCACCGCGAGCACGGCCCATTCGTGCGCCGGTATCACCCGAGGGACCAAATCGACCGGGAAGGGGCGCTGCTCCCCGCCGACCCCGAACGTGAGCCCCTGATCCTCCGCACGGGTGGCGCGAATCGACGTCTCGGCCGGGTCGAATTGCTCCAGCACCTCGAAGATGGGCTCGTACGTCGAATAGGGAGTCCCGGTCGGGTGCACCGCCTCGTCTGCGGCCGGCACCCGGTAGCTCGCCGACCACCGGGTCATCGAACGGGGACCGTCGGCCCGACCTTCGGTCTCTCGGATCAACTGACGAACGACGTCGTCCGCCCGTCCACGCTCGGCGTACCGAGCCCGCTGGCGCTCGCTCGACGTCCCCCGAGCCATGGCCGCAGCGGTCAGCTCCGAGATCACCTCCCAGTCGCCCGAGTCCTCGAGCTGGGGCCGGAGATCCTGGATCAGATGGCCGACCACCTCGGTGGCGGGCAGCGCCGCGGGTTCGGGCCCACCGTCGATCAGCGTGCCCGACAGCCCGCTGCGGGCGGCCCGCCACATAGCGGCGCGGTACAGCGGCCCCGAGCGGTCGGGACTCGGGTCCCCGGTCGACTCGGCGTCGATGGCGCGTTGCACTGCGGCTCGGAACAACCCGGCGATCAGGATGGTGTCGTCGACGAGCGGGCACGAGTCGCACACCCGCAGCTCGAGGGTGGGGAGATGAGGGGAGGGCCGGACGTCGAAGTAGGCCATCTTGTCGTCGGAGATCACGCTGGCGTCGATGAGGCCCTGGATCAGCTCCAGATACTCGGCGTACGTTCCCAGCCGGGGCGTGCGCCCCGCTGTCGGCCATCGTTGCCAGATCACGGTGCGCACACTGGCATAGCCGGTGTCCTGGCCCTCGAAGAACGGCGAGCTGGCGGAGAGAGCAAGGAGCGTGGGCAGGGCACTCTCGACCCACGGGATGAGGCGGACGGCCAGGTCGGGGTCCTCCACGTCGACGTGGACCTGCAGGCCACAGACGAGGTGTTGGTCGACCAGCAGGCGGTAGTCCTGCTGCATCCGGCTGTAGCGGCCGAGGGCGGTCAGCTCCAGATCGGCCACGCTGGACAGAGGCGCCGTCCCCGCCGCCGCCACCACCAGGCCCTGGTGGTTGGCCGCCGTGATCAGATCGGACCGCAGCGCCTGCACTTCCCGGCTGAGCCCATCGAGCGAGGGACAGACTGCAGTGTTCGTCTCGATCGTGCTGCGTTGCAGCTCGGCGGCGAATCCCCTGTCGGGCAACCGGTTGAGCAGCTGGGGCGCCCGGAAGGCCAGCCGCAAGGTCTCGGCGTCGATCACCTGCAGCTCTTCCTCGATTCCGAGAGATCGAGCCGTCGACATGACCTCAGACTCTATGGAGACCATGTTTCGGCAAGATGTCCCCATGTGAAAGGTTGGTCACCTTCCGGCGGCGACAGGCGACCTCGCGCTGTTTCGTGTCCTTGCCGAATCCGGTCATCCTCGGCGGTCACCGGCGCGTCGTACACCGTTTATCCAATGGAAACGTTCCGTTCCATCAATGGACATCCACGGGGAGTTGAATGGACCTGAGGCCAGCACCGGCCGATTGGCTACGACTTCCCCGGCATCGGAGGCCAGGTGTTCATGGGCGACAACACGTTTCTCGCTCGGCAGGGTCCGCGATCGAAGGCAGCGCGGCTGTTGGGCGGCGTGGACCCGCTCGGCCTGACCGACGCCGTCGTCCGGGTGGCGGCAAAGACGGCGACCGGCGCCCTCCCCCGCCGGGTGGCCGGCCTCGGCCTGGAGCTGTCCAAGATCGCCCTGGGAAAGTCCACCGTGGCCCCCGAGCCCGGCGACCGCCGGTTCGCCAACCGGGCCTGGACCGAGAACCCTGCCTTCCGGCGGCTCGGGCAGACCTACCTGGCCTGTTCCAAGACCGCCTTCGACCTGGTCGACGAGGCCGACCTCGACTGGCGCACCCGCGAGCGGGCCCGGTTCGCCACCTCCCTGGTCACCTCGACACTGGCACCCACCAACATGCTCGCCCTCAATCCTGACGCGGTGGTCCGGGCCTATGAGACCGGGGGCAAGAGCGTGGTCTCCGGTCTGGCCAACATCGCTCGGGATGTCCGGTTCAACCACGGGCTCCCCCGCACCGCCGACCCCGACGCCTTCGAGGTCGGACGCAACCTGGCCGTCACCCCCGGCGCGGTCGTGTTCCGCAACGACGTGTGCGAGCTGCTGCAGTACGCCCCGACCACCGACACCGTCCGCACCACGCCGATCGTGCTGGTGCCGCCGCAGATCAACAAGTACTACTTCATGGACCTCGCCCCGGGCCGGAGCTTCGTGGAGTACGTGGTCGGACAGGGCTTCCAGATGTTCCTGGTGAGCTGGCGCAACCCCACGGCCGAGCAACGGCACTGGAACCTGGACACCTACGTGGCCGGGGTCGAGGAGGCGCTGCGGGCGGCGACCGAGATCGCCGGCGCCGACCAGGTCAACACCGTCTCGTTGTGCGCGGGCGGGATCACCACGGCCGGCCTCCTCGGCCACCTGGCCGCCATCCAGGACCCCCTGGTCAACGCGGCCACCTTCGCCGTCACCCTTCTCGACTTCTCCGTCCCCACCATGATCGGACTGTTCGGAAGCCCGCCCGTGGTCGACAAGGCCCTCGAGAAGGCCCGCCGCCGCGGCGTGTTGCCCGCCCACGAGGCCGCCGCCCTGTTCTGCCTCTTGCGACCCAACGACCTGATCTGGAACTACTGGGTTGGCTCCAACCTCCTCGGTGACCGGCCGCCCGCCTTCGACGTGCTGTCGTGGAACGCCGACCCCACCCGCCTGCCGGCCGGTCTCCACGCCGACTTCTTGGACATGTTCGCCAACAACTCCCTGGCCCGGGGAACGTTCCCGGTCCTCGGGGCCCCGGTGGACCTGAGCAAGGTCGAGTGCGATGCCTTCGTCGTGGCCGCCCGCACCGACCACCTGACCGATTGGAAAGCCTGCTACGCGACCACCCAGCTGCTGGGCGGCACGAGCCAGTTCGCCCTGTCCCGCTCGGGCCACATCCAGAGCCTGGTCAATCCGCCCGGCAACCCCAAGATGAGCGTCTCCCTCGGACCCGTGCTCGGGTCCGACCCCGACGAGTGGTTGGCGGGAGCCGAGTCGCATCCCGGCTCGTGGTGGGAACGCTGGTCCGACTGGGCCGGGTCGCGCTCGGGCGGCCAACGGTGCGCACCCACCCGGTTGGGCAGCGAACGCCATCCGACGATCGAGGCGGCGCCGGGCCGCTATGTCCTGGCCCCGTGAGGACACGCCCATCGCTGCACCATCTCTCCCTCCTCTCCCCGCGTCTCCTTCTCCTCTCCCCGCATCTCCTCCTCTTCCCACAGCACACCCCTACCACCGCACACCCTTACCACCGCAGTAACGACCAGACACACCGACAGAAAGGCACACCATGAACGCACTCGAAGCCACCGAGAAGGTCCAAGACGGCGTGATCAAGGCCATCGAGACCAGCCAGGGCTGGACACTCGGGGCCCTGCAGTCGACCACGTCGGCCTTCGACACCTTCCGTCCGGATATGTCCTCGATGCCCTTCGCCGACAAGATGCCCACGCCGGGTGAGACGGTGGACGCCACCTTCTCCTTCGCCAGCCGCCTGCTCGAGGCCCAGCACGCCTTCCTGTCGAGCCTGGTGGCGATGACGGCACCGGCACCGGCGCCGGCCCAGGCGCCGGTGGCCAAGAAGGCCGCCTGACCCCGCGTGCCACCGGCCGTTCTCACCATCAACAGCAGGAACTACGGGGCCTGGTCGCTCCGAGGCTGGCTGCTCTGCCGGTTCTCGGGCATCGACTTCACCGTCGAGTCCATCGACAGCCAGGACCCCGGGGCCCGGGCCGAGCTGCTCATGCTCTCCCCGTCCCTGCTGGTGCCGCGGCTCACCGACGGGAAGGTCGCCGTGTGGAGCACGATCGCCATCGCCGAGTACCTCCACGAGCTGGACCCCGAGCGAGGCCTGATCCCCGCCGGCGTGGCCGAGCGGGCCTGGTGCCGCTCGGTCTCCGGGGAGATCCAGTCGGGATTCGCCAACCTGCGCTCGGCCCTGCCCATGAACCTGAAGGCCCACCATCCCGGGTACCCGGTCTGGCAGGGGGCCCGGGCCGACCTCGACCGGGTCGAGGACATCTGGCACGAGTGCATGACCGCCTCGGGCGGCCCCTTCCTCTTCGGCGCCCGACCGACCTTGGCCGATGCCATGTTCGCCCCGGTGTGCACCCGGATCCGGACCTACGACGTCAAGGTGGGCTCGCTGTCAGACGACTACACCTCGACCATGCTCGCCCTTCCGGAGATGACCGAGTGGACCGAGGAGGCCAAGAAGGAGCCGGAGGACGTGGAGGAGCTCGAGATGGAGTTCTGAGCTCACCGCCCGGCCGGCACCGGGGGGGCCTCAGTCGTTGGCCAGGATGAAGTTCCGCACGATGGGATAGATCTGCTTCTCCCATCTGCTTCCGCTGAACACCCCGTAGTGGCCTACGCCGGGCTGCAGATGGTGGCGCTTCTTCGACGGCTTGATTCCCGAGCACAGCGCCTGGGCGGCCATGGTCTGGCCGATCCCGCACACGTCGTCCTTCTCCCCCTCCACGGTGAGCAGGCCGGTGCGCCGGATGGCGCCCGGCTCGACCGGCACGCCCCGCCAGGTCAGCCGGCCCTGGGCCAGCAGCTCGCGCTGGAAGACCCGGTCCACCGTCTCCAGGTAGAACTCGGCGGGCATGTCGAGCACGGCGAAATACTCGTCGTAGAAGTCCTCGATCCCCTTGGCCTCCTCGTAGTCGCCCCGGACCAGGTCGTTGTAGAGGGCGATGTGCTGTTCGACGTGGCGCCCGAGGTTCATGGACACGAACCCGGACACCTGGATGAAGCCGGGGTACACCCGGCGGGTAGCACCCCGGTAGCGGAACGGGACGGTGGCGATCACGTTGCGCTCGAACCAGCTGATCGGCTTGGCGTGGGCCAGCTCGTTGACCTTGGTCGGGCTGACCCGGGTGTCCACCGGGCCGGCCATCAGCACGAGGCTCCTCGGCTGGGCCGGGTTGTCGGCCGCGGCCATCAGCGATGCCGCACTCAATGCGGCCGGGCATGGCTGGCAGACGGCCATGAGATGGGCGCCGGGCCCGATGTGCTCGAGGAAGGTGACCAGCTGGCCGACGTAGTCGTCGAACCCGAACGCACCGTGCTCCACCCCGACGTCCCGGGCGTTCAGCCAGTCGGTGACGTACACGTCGTGGTCGCCCAGGAGGGACCGGATGGTGGAGCGGAGCAAGGTGGAGAAGTGGCCGGCCAGCGCGGTGACCAGCAGCACGGTGGGCTGGGACCCGGTGACGTCGTCCTTCACGAAGTGGAGGAGGGTGGAGAACGGGGTGGCGAGGGCCACTTCCTCGCGCACGGCGACGGTCCGCCCGGCCACCGTCACCTGGTCGATCCCGAAGGGGGGTCGCTCGTGGGTCAGCCGGGACCGGCCCACCATCTCGTAGCCGGCCGACAGCCGGCGGGACAGCGGATTGTCGGTCCAGGCGCCGGGCAGCTCCCCCACGGTGAACCGGGCCAGCCCGGCCAACGCCCGGGCCGGAGCGGTCAGGTCCCGGTGTGCCTGATAGGCCTGGTAGAGCACGATTGCACCTGCTGTTCTCGATGGGCTGGAGGTTTCGAAGACGACGAGTGTGGACACGGTACCTGGGATGGGAACCTCCTCAGGCCGCGGTCGCCCACCGAGCCCGGATTGCCGTAAGCTCGATCTGATACAGGTTCTAAAACCTGGTGGGACGATCACCCGGGAGGGGCGCCATGCAACTGTCCGACATCGACCTGTGTGACTCAAAGAACTTCGTCGCCGGTGTCCCCCACGACTGGTTCGCCCTCCTGCGCAAGGAAGCACCTGTCTGGTGGCAGGACGACCCGCTCAGCCACAATGGCGGCTTCTGGGCGGTCAGCCGCTACGACGACTGCGTCACGGTGAACCGGGAGTTCGATCGGTTCTCCTCGTATCAGGGCAGCGCCCTGTTCGTCGACATGGACGGCGAGAACCTCGAGCAGCAGCGGCTGATGATGCTCAACATGGACCCCCCGATGCACACCCGGTACCGGCGGTTGGTCAACAAGGGGTTCACGCCCAAGATGATCCGCGACCTCGAGGCCACCGTGGTCGGGTACGCCGACGGCATCATCGACAACGTCTGCGAGAAGGGCACCGCCGACTTCGTGACGGAGATCTCGGCCGAGCTACCCCTCCAGGTCATCGCCGAGCTGATGGGGGTGCCACAGGACGACCGGCACCTGGTCTTCGACTGGTCCAACCGGATGATCGGCTCCAACGACGAGGAGTACGCCGACGCCGGGACCCAGGCTGCCGACGGGGAGGAGCCCGGCCTGTCCAACGCCATGGCCGCCATGGAGCTGTTCGCCTACTGCGACGAGCTGGTGGCCAAGAAGAAGGGCGATCCCCACGAGGACCTGATCAGCGTGCTGTCCCACGCCGAGATCGACGGGGACGAGCTCTCGACCACCGAGATCGACCTGTTCTTCATGTTGCTGGCCGTGGCCGGCAACGAGACGACCCGGAACCTGATCTCGGGGGCCATGGTCGCCTTCTTCGACCATCCCGACCAGTGGAAGAAGCTCCAGGCCGACCGCTCGCTCCTCCCCGGAGCGGTGGAAGAGATGCTCCGCTTCGTCACCCCGGTGATGCATTTCCGCCGCTCGGCGGTTTCCGACACCGAGATCGGCGGCTACCCGATCGCGGCGGGCGACAAGATCGTCTTCTGGCACACGTCGGCCAACCGAGACGAGACCGTGTTCGAGGACGCCGATGTCTTCGACATCACCCGGACCCCGAACAACCACATCGCCTTCGGCGGCGGTGGCCCCCACTTCTGCCTGGGCGCCAACCTCGCCCGCATGGAGATCACGGTGATGTTCAACCGACTCCTCGACCGGATGCCCGACCTCCGTCTCGACGGCAAGGTGGAGCGGCTCCAGTCCAACTTCATCAACGGAGTCAAGCATCTGCCGGTGGCCTTCGAGCCCTCGGCGCCGGTGGGCCGCTAGTTCCTCACACCATCTTGTGGGCGTCGGGCAGTCGTTGGCCCCTGCAGTGGGGGATCGCCCCGACGGCGACACACAGGGTGCGCGCTGTACGTTGAGTTGCCTTCAAGCAAGCAGACGCCCCTGGTCATGACGGATCACAGGCTTGGCCGCCCCCGGCGGTGCATTACCCTGCGTCGGTGAGCTCGAGGGGGGTCAGGTCGGTTGGCGGGGCAGCGGTTGCCGACCGCAACGCGGATGGGGACGGCGACGGCGACCAGCGCCGCCTGATCATCCCCTACGACAGCGCCTCTCCGTCCGCCTTCTTGCTCGGGGAGGCGGCACGGGACCTGTGCTGGCCGATCTGGGTGATCGACCGCAGCGAGCCGGGGATGACCCAGGTCGAGCGCCTGCTCCAGAAGTTCGGGTCGGTGGTGCACACGGCCGGGATGGACGCGGGCCAGATCGTCGAGGCGTTGCGCGCCACCGACCCGGACGGGATCGTGGCTCTGAACGACCGGCGAACGGCCCTGCTGGCCGAAGTGGCGGCCCGGCTCGGCTTGACCTTCCACTCGCCGACCGTGGCCGAACGCCTCACCGACAAGATGCGCCAACGTCAGATGATGCGGGACGCCGGCCTCCCCGTCCCCCCGTTCCTGATCCTCCCCGACGGGATCGGCGGGCCCGAGGCGGAACGACTGGCTCGGGCCATGCACTTCCCAGCTGTGCTCAAGCCGCGGAAGGGTGGCGGCAGTCGAAACGTCATCCCGGTTGCCGACGCGGCAGCGCTCGGCCGGGTCTTCGCGGCATGGCAGGAGCACCCGGCCGAGGAGCAGCCGGGTGAGGAGCACACGGGTGAGGAGCACCGGGTGAGGAGCAGCACGGGTGAGGAGCACACGGGTCGAGGAGCACCCCGTCGACGAGCACCCGGTCGAGGAATCCGGATGGATACTCGAGGGCTTTCTCGAAGACACAACGAGGCCGGTCTCGCGCTTCTCCAATGTCGTCTCGGTCGAGAGCTTCCTCCATGCCGGGTCGATCCACCACCTGGCGGTGACGGGCCGGTTCGCGTTCGCCGACCCGTTCCGCGAGACAGGCAGCATCCTGCCCAGCGACATCGCCCCCGACGACCGTCGTGCCGCTCTCGACCTCGCCGGCGCCGCCCTGTCGGTCCTCGAGGTCCGACACGGCTGCCACCACACCGAGGTCAAGTTCACCCCTGACGGACCGGCCGTCTTGGAGGTGAACGGGCGGATCGGCGGTGGGATCCCCGAACTGCTCACGCTGGCCACCGGCGGGGTGTCCGTGCTGAGGCTGGCCATGGAGCTCGCGCTGGGCATGCCGCCCAGCCTTGAACCGCCCCTGTCGTTTCCGAGGATCGCCTACCGGCGGGTCGCCCCCCCGCCCACCTCCGCCACCCGTATCTCGGCCATGAGCGGCGAGGACGAGCTCAGCCGGGTGCCAGGCGTGGAAGCGGTGACCGTCCATCGGGGCCCGGGCGATGCTGTCGACTGGCATCAGGGCTTTGGCGAGATGGTCTACAGCGTCTACGGGACCGCTGACGCCTACGACCAGGTCGACTCGGCTGTCCGGCGCATCGATGCGGCCGTGTCCATCGTCTACGAGTAGCCAGATACTGGCTCGCATCTACGAGTAGCCAGACACTCGATCGAACCTTCGGCCGGCGACCACCGACAGTGAGCGTACGCCTGGCATTGTGAGCCTCCGGCTACGAGCCGCCCGGGATGCGTGGTCGCGGCCGAGCGGAGTTCGGTTCCGCCCGCCTTTGGGCGAAAAGGCGGAAGGCTCGCATCGTCCAGCTCGCCCGATTCGCCCAAACGCGGGCGAAAGTAACACCGGCCGGGGGCGCCCCGGCGCGCGTTGCGCCGACCTCGTGGCCGGAATCGAACCGACAGTCGGCCATTGCCGAGGCATCGATTCTCACGAACAGTGAAGGACCGGGGTTTTGTCCCACGGGCGTCCCGGGAAGTCATCCCTACTGGTCCCGATGCCGGCATCCCCACTGGTCCCGATGCCGGCATCCGGCGATGTGGCCGGGGGACGGCAGCCGTGGCCGCTCAAGGACTGGGACGACAGGCAAAAAAGCTGGGACGACAGGCAAAAAGACGGGGACGACAGGCAAACGGCCATGGGACGGCGTCCGTTCATGATGCTCCTCAACGGATCACGACGATCCGTTCCGGCGCTCCAGTCGCCGAGACGGCGGCCTCGGATGGTCGCCGGGTCGGTGGCCCCGGATGGTCGCTGGGTCGGTGGCCCGGAAGGCCGCCTGCGGACGAACGAGCGATGACCGGCTGAGGAGCAGGGTGCATGGGCACGGGCAAGACGAGCAGCGCCAGCACGACAGACACAACGAAGACAGCCAAGCCCCGACGACGCCAGTGGGGCGCCGACAAGCGCACCGCTCTCCCGGCGGTGACGCCGAAGCGGAGCGACCATTCCCTGACCGTGGGCCGGGTGGCCATCGTGGTCACCGTCCTGGCCTGGGTGGGCTACCTCCTCTCGGTGACCCTCCGCCACTTCCTGACCGGGCAACCCGGGGGCCTGCGCTTCTCGCTCGAGGCCGTCTCCTACCTGGTGATCGTGACCGCCCTCACCGGGTCGGCCCTGGCCTACCTGGTCACCCGGCAGGGCTTCCTCCACCGCACCCGGGCCCACCGCCGTGTCCCCCGGGCCGTCCTCGACGGCCTGTTCGACCGGACCATGCCCACGCTGACCGTCCTCGTGCCTTCCTACCGGGAGGACGTCCGGGTGGTGCGCACCACCCTGTTGTCGGCCGCCCTTCAGGAGTACCCGAACATGCGGGTGGCCCTGCTCATCGACGACCCCCCCGAGCCGACGGATCCCGGCCACCTCGCCATGCTCGAGGCGGCCCGGGCAGTGCCCGACGAGGTCGCCGAGCTGCTCTCCGGTCCGAGCGAGACCTTCACCCGGGCCCTCGAGGTCTTCGAGTCCCGGGTGTCGCCGACCTACTCCCCCGACGCCGAGGAGGTCCGCCGGGTCGGGTCCACCTACGGGCTGGCCGCTGCCTGGCTGACCCAGCTGGCCGACGACGAGGAGGTCGTGGACCACGCCGACCAGTTCTTCGTCGACGAGGTGCTCCGGGCCCTGGCGTCGGATCTCCTCGCCGTGGCCGCCGCCCTCGAGGGGGCGGCCACGGACGGGGCGACCCTGCCCGCCGACCGCATCCTGCAGCTCTACCGGCGGCTGGCCTGGACGTTCCAGGCCAAGCTGGTCAGCTTCGAGCGCAAGCAGTACGGGTCGCTCTCGTCGGAGCCCAACAAGGCCATGAACCTGAACAGCTACATCGGCCTCATGGGCGGCAGCTACCGCGAGGACACGGTCGAGGGGCGGCGCGTCCTGGTGCCGGCGGCGGCCCACGCCAGCACCATGTCGGTGCCCGATCCCGACTACATCCTCACGTTGGACGCCGACAGCGTCCTTCTGGCCGAGTATTGCCTGCGACTGGTCTACCTCCTCGAACAACCGGAGAACGAGCGGGTGGCCGTGGCCCAGACCCCCTATTCCGCCTTCCCCGGGTCGGCCACCAGGCTCGAGCGGATCGCCGGGGCCAGCACCGACATCCAGCACATCGTCCACCAGGGCATGACCCACTACGACGCCACCTTCTGGGTGGGTGCCAACGCGGTGATCCGCAAGCGGGCCCTCGACGACCTGGACGAGGCCGACGAGGTGAACGGCTGGCCCATCCACCGCTACGTCCAGGACAACACGGTCATCGAGGACACCGAGTCGAGCGTGGATCTCGGCGTGCACGGCTGGACGCTGGTCAACTACCCCGAGCGCCTGAGCTACAGCGCCACGCCGCCCGACTTCGGGTCGCTGTGCATCCAGCGGCAACGGTGGGCCGACGGCGGCCTGCTCATCCTGCCCAAGCTGTGGCGGAACGCCAAGGAGCGCAAGCGCCGGGGCGAGCGCATGCGGCTGGGCGAGCGGATGCTCCGAGTCAACTACCTGGCCTCCATCTGCTGGGCCAGCATCAGCCTGGTGCTCATGTTGGCGTATCCCTACGACAACCGATTGCTGTCCCCCCTGGTCATCGTGGCGGCCATGCCCTACTTCGCCGTCATGGCGAGCGACCTGAAGCGGTGCGGCTACAAGCGGACCGACGTGGCCCGCATCTACGGGTTCAACCTCATCTTGTTGCCCGTCAACCTTTCGGGGGTGTTCAAGTCGGTGGGCCAGGCGCTCAGCGGCAAGAAGATCGCCTTCGCCCGCACGCCCAAGGTGCGCAACCGCACCACCACCCCGGCCCTGTTCGTCCTGGTTCCCTACGCCCTCGTGGCCCTGTCGGCCTACACCCTCTACCGGGACGTCCCCGGTCACCGCTGGGTCAACGCCGTGTTCGCCGCCCTCAACCTGGTGTTGGCCAGCTACGCCATCGTGGCCTTCTTGGGCCTGCGGCACTCGATCGTCGACCTCTGGCTCAACACGGTGAAGCACCTCTACAAGCCCCTCCCCCCGCCGCCGGCCACTCGCCGGCCCGAGGCCCTGGCCCCGGCCCACTGGTCGATGGTCCTGCACAACGGCAGCGCGGAGGACCACTACGACGGGCATCCGGCCGTCCGGGAGTACGCCATGGCCCGTCAGGCCGAGCTGGCCAAGGAAGCCCCCATGGCCAGAGACGAGCGACCGGAGCAGGACGTGGGCACCGGCGAGGACGGGACCCCGGGAGGTTCGTCGGCCGGCCCGCAGGACCCGGGTGCCCGACAGAAGAAGAAAAAGAAGAAGGCCAAGTACAAGTACAAGTACAAGTACCAGTACAAGCACGCCGACCCCGTCGACGTACCACGCCCGAGCCTCCACCTGGCCGTGCCCGAGGATCCCGACGCCGCCCTCCATGCCCAGGCCGACGAGCACCCGGCCGAGGCCGGCGAACCGATCACCGAACGGGCGTCCTGAGATGGGCCAGGACCACTATGAACCGTCCCGCCGCAAGCTCTCCTGGTGGCGGATCGCCGTGGCCGTGCTGGTCGTGGCCCTCGTCGTGGGCGGCACGGTGAAGCTGGTGACCCGCACGGCCAACGCCAAGGCGGCCACGCCGGTGGCGGCGCCGTGGTTCGCGCCCTACGTCGACACCACGCTGACGCCGACGTCGCAGTTCCAGATCCCGAGCGCCAACGAGGCCCACTCGGTGGTCCTGGGGTTCGTGGTGGCCGACCCCAGCTCGTCCTGCACGCCCAGCTGGGGCGGCGCCTACTCGCTCGACCAGGCCGAGCAGAGCCTCTCCCTCGACAACCGGATCGCCCGCTACCGCCAGCTCCACGGGGACGTCATGGTCTCCTTCGGGGGCCAGGCCAACCAGGAGCTGGCCACGACCTGCACCAACGTCGACGGACTGACGTACGCCTACCTGGGCGTCGTCAACCGCTACCAGCTGACCACCGTCGACTTCGACATCGAAGGGGCGGCGTTGACCGACACGGCGGCGCTGTCCCGGCGGGCGGCGGCGGTGCACAACGTCCAAACGAAGGTCCGGGCCGCCGGCGGGCACCTCGCCGTCTGGCTCACCCTCCCGTCCAGCCCGACCGGGCTCACCGCCGCCGGCGTCCAGGCGGTGCAGTCGATGCTCGACGCCCACGTGGACCTGGCCGGGGTGAACCTCATGACCATGGACTACGGAGCATCCAAGCCCCAGTCGACCTCCATGATCGACGCCGTCGAGCAGTCGATCACCGCCGGCCAGCAGCAGGTCCAGGCGGCCTACCTCCAGGCCGGCGAGCAGCTGACCACGGCCCAGGCCTGGAACAAGGTGGGGGCCACCCCGATGATCGGGCAGAACGACACCCCCGACGAGATCTTCACCACGGGCGATGCCCAACAGCTGGTGACCTTCGCCAACGCCAAGGGCATGGGCCGGCTGTCCTTCTGGTCGCTGAACCGGGACATGCCCTGTGGTCCAAACGACCCCAACCCGAACCATGCGGCCAACGACTGCAGCGGCCTGTCGCAGCAACCGCTCGCCTTCTCGGCCGTCTTCAACCAGCTGACCGGCCGATCGGCATCGGCGGCCTCGGCGGTCACCGATGCCACGGCGGCGCCGACCGGGCCCGACAATCCGTTCACCAGCCCGTTCCCGATCTGGGAGGCGAGCGGCAGCTACCCGGCCGGCACCAAGGTGGTGTGGAAGCACACCATCTACCAGGCCAAGTGGTGGAACCAGGGGCAGGCCCCCAACACCCCGGTGACCGGCGCTTCGGAGACCCCGTGGTTGCTCATCGGGCCGGTCCTGTCCGGCCAGAGCGCGGTGACCAACACCACGGTGCCGACGGGGACGTACCCGGAGTGGTCGGCCTCGAGCGTCTACCCGGCGGGAAGCCACGTGGTCTATCGGGGCATCGGCTTTCAAGCCAAGTGGTGGAACCAGGGCGTCGCCCCCGATGCCTCTGATCCGGGTGGGTCGGCCTGGGCGGCCATGTCATAGGGCCTGGTCGGCCATGTCATAGGGCCCGGGCGGCCGTGTCGTAGGGGCCTGGGCGGCCGTGTCGTAGGGGCCTGGGCGGGGATGCCGATCGGGAACCGCCCGGTAGCGTGGCACCAGCGTGCCTCAGTCCTCACCCCGCGACATCGCGGCGTCCCCGCACCCATGGCGGCGCCGGGCCCGCACCGCACTCATCTACGCCGCCTTGTTCCTGGTCGTCACCGTGGTATCGATCGGGATCGCCTTCAAGCTGACGCCCCTGCAGTCGGTGTCCACACTGGGTGAGACCGTCGAAGTGGGCGCGGCCGCTCCGACGCTCGGCGTCCGTGGGCCGGGCGTGCTCGACCTGTTCGGGCAGACCGTGCCGACCACGATCCAGTTCCCCGGCCCGGTTCGTCCCCGGCTGGTGCTGAGCCGCATCACCCTGAACCGCGAGGTCTCCGGCTTCCTCCGACCAAGCCATCGGGGGGATGCCGCCACCGAGCTGGGCCAAGGACTGGCCAGCGGCTGGGTGCGGTACTTCGTCTGGGAATCGGTGATCGTGGCCGCCAGTGCCGTCCTGCTCCTCGGGGCCATCGCCGGCTGGCGCCGCTTCTCGTGGCGGAAGACGCTGATGATGGTCGGCGCCGGGTTGCTGTTCGCCGAGGTGATCAACGTCGGCGGCATCCTGGTCACCGCCTACAGCGTCCCCCGGACCCTGAGCCAGGTCGGCTCGCTGCAGGACCTCGTCGGCCAGGCCGCTCCGGGGCCGGCGATCGCGCCGGCCGGCCCAGCTGTCTCGGGCATCCATGCCGTCGTGCTCGGGGACTCCACCGCCGCCGGCGTGGGACTGGGGCCGGTCGCCGACCCCACGGCCCAGGACGGCGCCTGCCAGCGCAGTTCCGACTCCTACGCCGCCGCGTTGGCGCGGGTCAACCAGTGGAACGTCATGAACCTGGGCTGCACCGGCGCCACCATCCCCAACGGTGTCCTCGGGGCCCAGCAGATCGGCGACCAGACCATCCCGGCGCAGCTGGCCGTGGCCAAGCAGGCGACCGGCGCCTCGGTCATCGCCCTCAGCATCGGCGCCGACGACCTCCAGTGGTCGGCCATGGTCGAGCTCTGCGCGGCGGCCGCCACCTGCGACGACAACGCCACGACCGCCTTCTTCCAGACCGATCTGGCCACCTTCACCGAGAACTACTACCGCCTGTTGCAAGAGCTCGCCGGCCTGCCCCAGCATCCCACCGTCCTGGTCAATCTCTACTACGACCCCTTCGGGCCCAACCTGTCGTGCCTCGACGCCGTCGGCATCACCGCAGACAAGGTCAAGGTGCTGGACTCTCGCCTGGCCAGCCTCAACGCCGTGCTGAAGAACGGGGCGTCCGCCTCGGGCTTCGACACGGTGACCGTCGATTTCGCCGGCCACCAGCTCTGCACCAGACAGCCGTTCGTCCAGGGGCTGAGCAGCAACGCACCGTTCCACCCGACCGTCGCCGGAGGGCTGGCCATCGCCCTGGCCGACGAGCAGGCACTGGTCAAGTCGTCGAGGGCCCCGCTCGGCTGAAGGTCGGGTCAAGGCGGGAAGGGCCGAGCGAGCCCTGGCCGAGGTCCGCGTTCAGCCGGGCGACGGATGCCCCGGCGCCGGCCATGTCGGAGGCGACGTCACCGCCCCCTCGCTCCCATCGGCGTCGGGGACCGAGTGCCTCCACCGGATCAGGTTCGGGTAGGCCGCCTCGTCGAACGCCTCGATGAACCGGCGGACCGGTTCGGGCAACCGCACCGTCACGACGTTGGGCAGATTGAACCGTGCCCGTTCGGTGAGCACCTTCACGTCGTCCCGTTGGACGGCCACCGCGCGGATCCGGTGGTCGGCACCCACCACGGCCCGCAGGTACACGGCGATGGCACAGTCCCGCGGGTCTCTCGGCTCGGCCCGCACCCCGAGATCGCCGAGGGCTGCGGCCACCTCGCTCCCACAACCTCCGAGCCCCGAGAGGAGCTCTCGAATCTGCCGCTTGAGCTGCCGGTTTCCCTTCACGGTGCGCTCCTTCTCACCGTCTCCACGTCCTTCGTTTCGAAGATTACCCCTTCCGACGGGGCGTCCGAGTCAGAAGGTCAGGGGCCCAAGAACTGTTCGGCCGCGTCCTCGTCCTCGAAGAAGGCCCTGATGCTGACGATCAGGTCGGCATCGTCGAACCCCAACAGGTAGATCATGCGTCCGGCAAAGGACCGATAGCCGACGCGGATACGGACGTTGGCGATTGTTGCCACGTGGCTCTCCCCCACCAGCCAGTCTTCCCATTTGATGGGGTCGAACGTTCCCTTCGTCACGTCCACGACCCCGGAGAGGTGGCTCAGGACTTGGTCCCGGCCCGAGAAGGTGCCGGCGAGCGCATGATGCCCGGCAACCCGATAGGTCACGTGTGGGGACAGCACCTCATCGACCCAGCTCAGGTCGAGGCGACCGATTTGCGTCAAGAAGCGCTGCGCTCGTTCGAGACGTGTTCTCTTCGCTGTTTCGATCGCGCCGTTCTCCATGCTTGATCTCACAGTAGCGTCCTGTGCCGCCTCACCTGCCTGGCGATCGGCAGCCTCGAACCCGCGTGCGAGCGCCGCCTCCCGCAGGGCGGTGCCCTCGTCGTTGGCCTCGAACCTCGTTGCTCGTCCCGCCGATGACTTCGGGCCGACGGTAGCGTCACCACATCATGGAAACTACGAACCTCGACACCATCTACGGCTCGCCCCAGCTCGACTGGGGCAGCATCGAAAGCCGTCTCGACGCCGGCGTCACCCAGGGACCGGGGTCCGGCGGTCCCAACCGCCACACGTGCTGGTTGGCCACGATCAACCCGGATCGGAGCCCGCACCTCACCGGTGTCGGGGCCCTCTGGGCCGACGGCACGTTCTGGTTCGAGTCGGGCGACGGCACCCGCAAGAGCAGGAACCTGGCCCGGGACCCGCGCTGCACCCTGAGCCTCGCCACCGACCAGTTCGACCTCGTGGTCGAGGGCGAGGCACAGAAGGTGACCGACCAGGCCACGGTCGCAGCCATGGCCGCCCGCTGGGCGGCGGCGGGCTGGCCGGCCCGGGTCGACGACTCCGGGAAGGCGCTGACGGCCGAGTTCAGCGCACCATCGGCCGGACCGCCGCCGTGGTTCGTCTACCGCATCACGGCACGCACCGCCACCGCGCTGGGCACGATGGGCGCGGGCGGCGCCACCCGCTGGCGTTTCTGATCCCGATCCGGACGCGCCGGCCGGTGCCCGCGGCTCAGGGGGCCAGCGCGACCAGGTCGTCGGCCTCGGCTCGGATGGCCACAGCCAGGGCAGGCAGGTCGTGCACCAGGGCGGCGTCGGCGCACAGTCCGAAATTGAGCTGGTCCCCATAGGAGATGGCCCCCACCCGGAGGGCGTGGCGCTCGGCGATGTCGGCGACGGCGTAGAGGGCGTGCACGGGCCGTCCGACCACGGTGACCGGGGCCGGGGGGCCGGGGACGTTCGACACGTTCAGCGCGAACTCCCTCGGGTTCGCCTGGAACCGCTCGCACACGAGCCGGAGCCGGGGCGACACCCGGCCCAGTTCCGCCAGCACCCGGTCCATCTCCTCGGCGTCGTGGTTGGCCTTCCGGAGGGCGGTCTCCCGGCGGATGAGGCGAAGGCGCGTGGCTGGGTCTGGCTCACCCACGGGAAGACCGAGGTAGAAGCATGAGTCCCGGTTGCCCAGGTCGTCGCCCGAGTGGTGCATGCTCACCGGCACCTTGACCCGGAGCTCGCGGAGCTGCCCGACCCCCGACCCCATCCAGCGCCGCAGGCCGCCGGCAACGCAGGCGAGGACGGCGTCGTTGACGGTGGCGTCGGCGACCGCCCGCGCCACCCGTCGCAGCGAGGCGAGCCCAGCCGTGGTGAAAGCGATCGAGCGCTGCGCCCCGATGCGGCCGTCGAAGGGCGACGGGCCGTCCTGGGCCCAGAACTCGCGCTCGACGAACCCGGCCAGGTCACGGCGATGGCGCTCGTGGTGGAGCTCGGCCGAGGCCGCAGCCGCCCGCACGGACTCGGCCCCAGCAGCTCGCACGGACGCGGCCCCAGCAGCTCGCACGGGCGAGGCCGGCGCCGACGAGCCCTCCACCGCGTCCCAGAGGAGGGCGGCGGCGTACCGCATGGTGGTCTGTCCGTCGGCCAGGGCATGGTGGACCCGCCACATGAGCGCGCTTCCCCCGTCTTCGAGCGGACCGAGCACGTCGATCCGCCAGAGCGGCCTGCTCCTGTCCAGACGCTGGGCGAAGAGCCGGGCGAGCTCCCGGTCGAGGTCGGCGGCGGCCAAGACGGCGGCCCCGGTGGCGTCCACGACGTGATCGTCCAGCTGGAACCCGGGGTCGGGCACCCAGGCCGGCACCGCCGTCGTACCGCCGAGGCGCCGGGTCAGCGAGGGGACGGCGTGGACCCGGCGTCGCATCGACGCCCGTAGCTCGCCGACGTCGAGGACCGGACCGACCAGGATCACCTTGCAGGCGTGCCCGACCACCGTCTCGCTCTCCTTGGCCAGGATGGCCAGGTCCTCGTGGCTCAGCGGCACGAACTCCCCCGCCGTGGTCGGTGCCGGCATGGCCAGAGGCTACCGGCCCTCCGGCCGGGCCGCCCGGAGCCCAGTCACCCGGGCTGGCAAGAGCCCAGTCACCCGGGCCGACCCCTTGTACGCTGGAGGCCGTGATCGCGCCGCAACCGGCGGACCGAGGGACCGGGAATGACTGGGCCTCGGTCGCCGCGGTCGTCGAGGCCATTGCCAAGGTCGAAGACCCGGCCGACTTCGGGATGGCAGCGCTCCGGTCGTTGGCCCCGGTGGTGCCCTTCGACCTCGGCTCCTTCAATGTCATCGATCCGGAGATACCGCTGGCCATCTTCTGCGCCCTGCCCGACGACACCAAGGATGCGGACCCAGGCGAGCTCGAAGACTTCGCCCGCCTGGTGCAGCAGAATCCCATCCTCCAGCACCAGCGCCGGACGGCCAACGGCAGCCCCCGTCGGCTGTCGGACTTCCTCACCAGCTCGGAGCTCCACCGGCTCGAGCTCTACCAGCGCGTGTACGGACCGCGCGGGATCGAGTTCCAGGTGGCCGTGGGCCTGGTGGCCAAGGCCCCGCTGATCATCGCCTTCGCCCTCAACCGGTGCCACGCCGATTTCACCGACGACGAGCTGTCCCTGCTGGACGCCCTCCGTCCTCACCTCATCCAGGGCTACCGCAACGTCCAGTCGATGGCCGCCCTCCGCAGCATCGACGGGGCCCTGGCCGAGTTGGGCAAGGCCGTGATCGTGCTGGGTGCCCTGGGCATCGAAGGCGATGCCCCGGCCTGGGCGCTCGGGGCGCTCGAAGCGCACTTCGGCGAGCGATCGGGCACCGGCCTGCCCGAGGCCGTCTGGGCCTGGGTCGAGGTGGAGCGCCAATCGGGGTTCGGCGACGGCCGGCCCCGGATCCACCGGCCGCTGTCGAGCGTGGTGGCGGACCGGCAGCTCGTGGTTCGCTTCGTCCCCGGGACCCCCGGGCGGGCCGACGCTCTCGTGGTCGACGAGCGGGAGCCCCAGCGGGAGTCGGCCGAGCTGAAGCGGCTGGGACTCACCGGCCGGGAAGCGGACCTCCTGTGGCTGCTCACCCGGGGCGAGACCACGCCCGACATGGCCGAGCACCTGGGCGTGGCCACCGGGACAGTGAACAAGCATCTGCAGAACATCTACCGGAAGCTCGGCGTCACCAACCGGACCGCCGCCGTGGCCGCGGCGTCCGACGCCCTGTTCAGCTACCGATGATCAGCCCAGCCGCCGATCGATCAGCGGCCCACAGGCGCTCGATCAGCTGCCGACAGAGAGGATCGATCAGCTGCCGACAGAGACGCCGACCAGAGGGGGGAGACCTCCCCGGCGACGACCTTGGACCGGGCGCCGATGACGAAGCCCAAGATGGCGATCCAGATCCCGCAGGCGGTGAACCCGAAGAACGAGATCGGCCCGGCGATGCAGACCAGGCCGACGACGATGCCCACCCATCCCAACCACTTGGGCAGCCAGCCCTGCCTGAGGATGGCGGCGCTGGTGGCGAGGGCGAACAGGGCCATCCCGAAGAGGAACCCGAGCTCGTCGTTCTGGGACAGGAAGTTCAAGGTGTGGGCGACACCCGCCTGGTGATTGTGGGCGGCGAGGATGAGGGCCAGGGCGAAGGTGCCGGAGACCACCAACGCGCCGACGAGCAGGATGCCGGCGGCGAAGGAGGCGTTGGCCAGGGTGGCACTCCCACCGCGGTCCCGCAGGAGGCCCCGCAGGTGGCTCAGGAAGACCACGAGGACGGCCAGGCCGAGGCCGATGACGTAGATCTGCGCCCAGTGCTGGGCGACGTGGGCGTTGAAGTTGGCCACGACGGCCGGCCCCGAGGCGTTCTGTGACAGTGAACCACTTCCGAGCACGGAGAACCCGACGGCCAGCAGCACCAGCACTCCGAGCCCGAGGGGCCCCATCCATCGACTGATCTGTCGCTCGCTCACGATCGTAGCCCTCCCGTTCCCACTTTGCGCGCGCTATGCGCGGTCCTCCTTACGCATAGTCGTCCAAATGGCTCGCCCTGTGAATACCGATTTCTAGGTAGTCCGGAAGCCGGGGGGCTGACCGCCCGTTCGGATGCGGTGGCACCGGCAGGTTCGGATGCGGCGGCACCGGCAGGTTCGGATGCGGTGGCACCGGCAGGTTCGGATGCGGTGGCACCAGCAGGTTCGGATGCGGCGGCACCGGCAGATAGAGCAGAATCGGTGCCGCCGGCTACCGAGGAGCGTCATGGGACAAGCGATTGGTGAGAGTCTCCCCTTTGCCATCGGAGTGGCGATCAGTCCCATCCCCATCATCGCGGTCATCCTCATGCTGCTGTCCAAACGGGCCGGCGCCAACAGCACGGCGTTCGGGATCGGCTGGCTCGTCGGCATCGGTGGGGTCACCGCCGTGGTCGTGGCCGTGGCCGGATCGATCGGGACCACGTCGGACGGGACCCAATCGAGCGGGACGTCGACCGTCAAGCTCGTGCTCGGGATCGCCCTGCTCATTCTCGGCCGCCGGAACTGGCGGAAGCGACCGGCCGCGGGAGAGACGGCCGCACTGCCCAAGTGGTTGCGCGCCGTCGAGAACATCACCCCGATCAAGAGCGGGGTCCTCGCCGTCGGCCTCTCGGCGGTCAACCCCAAGAACCTGATCATGATCGTCGGCGGCGGGGTCGCCATCGCCCAGGCGCCGACCTCACCGGCAGGCCACGTCGGGGCCGCGGTGATCTTCGTCGTCCTCGCCGCCTCCACCGTCATCCTCCCGGTGGTGCTCTACCGGATCATGGGGGCCAAGGCACAGCCCATGCTGACCTCGCTGAACACCTGGCTGCAGCAGAACAACGCCACGGTCATGGCCGTCTTGTTGTTGGTGATGGGGGTCGTCCTCATCGGCAAGGGCATCGGAGGGTTCTGAGCCTTCTGAGCCCGTCAACCCCGGATCGACGTGTTGCCCTCGACGGTCCCGTCAGGCGGGCACGTCGGCCGGATCGGCTGGCTCGGCTCGCTCGGCTCGCTCGGCTGGCTCGGCTCGCTCGGGAGCGCTGGCCAGTTGCCCGAGGTTCCCCCACGTGAGGACCAGCGCAGCGATCACCGCGCCGACCACGAAGATGAGGGACGACCACAGGAAGGCGGTCGTGTAGCTGTGCAGGATGGCCGCCCTCACGTTGGCCGGACTCGCCACCCGCCCGACCAGGTAGGCCGAGGCCGCACCGGCAGCCAGCGTGTTGAGCAGGGCCGTGCCGATGGAGCCGCCGACCTGTTGGCTGGTATTGAGCGCGGCCGACCCGACGCCGGCGTCGTGAGGGCGCAGGCCGAGGGTGCCGGTACTGAAGGAAGGTGCCACGCTGAGCCCGAAGCCGATGCCCAACAGGATGATGAACGGGAGCACGTGGCTGACGTACGAGCTGTGCAGCCCGACCATGTGCAGCAGGTACATGGCCACCGCGTCGATGAGCAGGCCGATCGGGATGATGATCCTGGGACCGACCCTCGCCAGCAGCACCCGGTTGGACACCTGGGCCGTGGTGGCCAGGGCGGCGACCATCGGGAGGAAGGCGACGCCCGTCTTCACCGGGCTGAACCCGAGGGTGTCCTGGAGGTAGTAGGTCAGGAACAGGAAGAAGCCGAAGATCCCGATGCTGGCGAACAACATGGCCAGCATCGAGCCGCCGCGGGTCCGGTTCCGCACAACCCGGGGCGGCAGCAGCGGGAAGCGCATCCGGGTCTCGACCACGGCGAAGAGGGCGAGCAGGACGACCCCGACGACCAAGAACCCGATGGTGTAGGGGTTGCTCCAGGCCGTGGTCTCGGCGTGTGAGAAGCCGAAGACGAGGCAGAACAGCCCACCGGTGGCGAGCAACAAGCCGGGGAAGTCGAGCGGATCGTGGTCGGCGGCCTTGTCGTTCTTCAGCCACAGCAGAGCGCCGGTGGCGGCCACGCCGGCGAAGACGAGGTTGACGAACAGGGTCCACCGCCACGAGACATAGGAGGTGAGGATGCCGCCGAGCAGGAGCCCGAGGGCGCCGCCGGCTCCGGCGATGGCGCCGTAGATGCCGAAGGCCTTTCCTCGCTCGGTCGGATCGGTGAAGGTGGTGGTCAGGAGGGCAAGGACCGACGGGGCCAGCAGCGCGCCGAAGGCTCCCTGGACGCTCCGAGCGATGACGAGCATGGAGAAACTGACCGACGCACCCCCCAAGGCCGAGGCACCGGCGAAGCCCACCAGGGCGATGAGCAGGGCGCGCTTGCGCCCGATGATGTCCCCGATGCGACCTCCGAGAAGCAAGAGGCTCCCAAAGGCCAGCGAATAGGCGGTCACGATCCACTGCCGGTCGGCGTTGGAGAAGTGGAGGGCGTGCTGGGCGGTGGGGAGTGCGATGTTGACGATGGTGTTGTCGAGGATCACCATCAGCTGGGCGATCCCCAGCACGGCGAGGATCCACCAACGCCGGGTGTGATTGGCCTCCCCGTCGGATACCAGGTCCTGGGCTGGCCGCTCGGAGGCGGTCGTTGTGCTCATCGGGTGCCTCCATCGAACGTGAGCGAAGCCCCCTCGCTCCACACGACCGCGTATTCCAGCGAGCATATGGAGTCACCGGCGACGCCCATACAGGCCGGGCGGCATCCACACACGGTCGCCGGAGTGCCGATCACGACCGGCACCGCCCAACCGAAGGGCGCCCACCACCCGCCCAACCGAAGGACGCCCAGCGCCACCCTTCCGAGGGCGCTGCTGGATCCTCGTGGCCGCACGGGCGGCCAAGCCACGCCCTGACCGAGCCCGTGGGGACGCCGGCATACTCCCGGGACAGCTACGGTCGGTCGACGAGGCGGCGACGAAACCGTCGAAGATCGGAGGCCAGGTGGCGATCGCCGACCTGACGTGGGGGGTAGTGGAGCGCGACGAACTGCGGCGGCTCGTGGTGCTCTCGCCCCATTTCGACGATGCCGCGATGGGGGCCGGCCATCTGATCGCCAGTTACCCGGGGACCACGGTGGTGACGGTCATGGGCGGCCGACCCCCGGCCTACCCCGACGAGCCCAGCCCCTGGGACGCGCTCGGGGGCTTCCGTGCCGGTGACGACGTGGTCGCCACCCGCCAAGAGGAGGACCGTCGGGCGATGGCGGTTCTCGAGGCGACACCGCACTGGCTCGAGTTCTCCGACCACCAGTACCTGGCGCCCGAGGATCGCCCGACTCCCCGCGACATCGCACCCGTCCTCGAAGAGGCCGTCCTCGCCCTGGAGCCCACCGCCGTGTTCGCTCCCATGGGCCTGGCCAATCCCGACCACGACGTCACCCACGATGCGGCCATGCTCGTTCGGGAGAACCATCAGGACGTGGCCTGGTACTGCTACGAGGACGCCGGGTACAAGCACGTTCCGGGCCTGTTGGCCTGGCGGGTCGCCCGGTTGCTGCGGCACGGACCATGGCCGACCCCGGCCATCGTCCCCCACCAGGAGGACGAGGAGCGAAAGCGCCGCGCCATCTGGTGCTACGCCAGCCAGATCCCACCCTTGGAGCAGGACCACGCCCTCAGGGCGCGACTGGACGGCAGGGCTCCCGAGCAGTTCTGGCGCCTGGCCCCGGCGCCCGAGGGCTGGGGCGGCCTGGCCGACCTCATCTGACCGGTCGGCCGACGGCGGCGCGTCGCTCTGCGTGCATCTCCCAGAGAGCGCCGGATAGGACGTGGCCCGTCTCGAGCAGGGACTTGAGGTTGGCGCACACGGCCGGCCATCCTGCTGAGACCGCCTCGAGCTGGCCAGTGTCGGTGAGGTGCTCATGGGTGACGGTGAGCCTGACGACGTCCTCGTGGCTCTCGATGTCGAAGGTCACCGCAGGGGGCGCTTCCAACTGGGCCTCACCGGGGACGTTCCAGGTCATCGTGAGGCGGCGCGGCGGCAGAGACTCGAGCACGGTGCCGGCGACATCGACGTCGCCCGAGCCGTCGGCGCGCCGGAGCTCCCACTGCGAGCCGACCCCCCAATCGGAGACACTGTTGTGCCCCCAGTACCGGGCGCTCAAGTCGGCGTCGGTCAGTGCCTCCCACACCCGTTCCGCGGTGCTCTCGATGTAGGTGACGTAGACATAGTTCGGCCGGTCGGCCATGGTGTCCTCCTCTGCTCGTTGCTTGATGGTGCTCAGCACCTGAAGTCGGGGTGGTTCGAACTTGCCGATCCAGCGCTCCTGGATCTCCCAGAGGGGCACCGGGTTGAGGTAGTGGAGCTTCTCCCTTCCCCTGCGGATGGTGGTGATGAGGTTGGCGGCCTCCAGGACCCCGAGATGTTGGGTGGCGGACTGCCGGGCCATCTCGAGCGGCTCGCACAGCTCACCGAGGGTCTGGCCGTTCCGGGCCCGGAGCCTGTCGAGCAGGGACCTCCGGGTCGGATCGGCCAGTGCCTTGAACACCCTGTCCGAATCCTCGACCTCCGGATCCTCGACCTCCTCTGAATCCTCGACCACCCTCCTCATTATGCAGGTATATACCTGCATAAGTCAACCAGTGTCGGCTGGGCGAGGATCCACGCAGGCGGGCCCCCCGGATCGAAACGACGGGTCGGTATCGAAACGACGCGTCGGTCTCGAGCCCCTAGTCGGTCTCGAGCCCGACGATCAGCTCAGGCGGTCGACGGCCAGCGACGTGGCCACGAGCACGACGCCCCACGACATGGCGACGAGCGCCCCTTCGAGTGGGGCCAACAGGGTGCCCTGGTCGAGCGGGATCCGCGCACCCCCCTTCAAGGTCACGCCACCTTCCACCCCTGCCGCCCGGCGACGGACGAGCCGAGCCGGGGTACTCAGCCGGCGTTGGGCCACCGACAACGCGAAGGCGGCGAGTGCGGCCAGCACCGGGCTCACGGCCAGGCTGCCGGTCTGGGCCACGTAGGCGACCAGGACCGGGAACGAGCCCCAGGCGAGGGCGAACCCGGCATCGGTGTGGACGAACCCGCCAAACAGCTCCAGGTTGTAGGCGACCACCAACAGCGGACCGAGCACCATGAACGGGATCAGGGGCCAACCGACACGGGACAGCCCGACGATGCCCAAGACGATCGCACCGGCCAGGCCGACGAGGGTAAGCCCGACCAGTGCGGGGGTCGGGATCGAGGTACCGAGCGGCCGCCCGTGGAGCTCGTCGAGTGCGTGCGCAGCGAACCCGACGGCAAACAGGAAGGCCAGCAAGGTGGCCACCAGCCGGGTCACATCGACGTTGGGCGCCAGGCACGCGCCGATCACCACATAGGCCAGGTGCCACGCCGTGTAGGGAGGGTGGAGCAGGGTCCACCAGTCCCTCCAGCCGCCGGGCCGGGCGGCGTAGAAGGCCGGACGGTGGCCCGCCCCGGGCTCGACCAGTGGCGGCGGTGCGGGGGAAACGGGCGTCTCCGACCCGGTGGCGTCGGGACCTCCTTCGTCATCCACCGCAGCGCGTTCCCCACATCACCAGGCCACCGCCGAGGCTCATGACCCGAACCCCGACGTCCTCGAACCCGGCCCGACGCCACGCCTCCACGGTCCACGACAGGGGGTACTTCCGGTAGTGACGGGAGATGCTGGGCCCGAGGAACCGGCCCACCTTGAACCACTCGGCCCCACCGGTGACCAACCCACCGATGGGGAGCAGCAGTCGGGTGTAGAGCCACCACCACATCCGCCAGAAGTGACTCGGGGGTGCAAGGAACTCGAGGCTGGCGACGGCACCGCCGGGCTTCACCACGCGAGCGAGCTCGCACAGCGTGGCCTGGGGGTCGTCCACGTAGCGGAGCAGGTAGGTGAAGGTCAGCGAGTCGAAGGCATCATCGGGGAACGGCAGCTGCTCGCCTCGGCCGGCCACCAGCTGAATGCGGCCGCCCAATCCGGCGGCCGCAACCGTCGCCTGCCCTCGGGCCAGCATGGCCTCGGTGAGGTCCACGCCGACGATGTCGCCGGTCGTCCGCGAGGCCAGCTGCACTGCGACCCCGGCCGTCCCCGTGGCGACGTCCAGCACGGTCGCGGGCGACGCGGCCACGATCCGGTCGACCATGGCCCGCCGCCAGCGGCCGTTCTGGCCCATGGACAGGATCTCGGCCAGCTCGTCGTAGCGCGGCGGGAGCGATGCAAACAGTTGCTGCGCAAAGCGGTTCCGGTCGCCCGGAGCGTTCGGCACGATGGATCCTCCTCGGGTGAGAGAATCTCACTGTAGGTCCCGACGGCAAGGAAGGAGCCCTGTGGGCCCGCTGCGCTTTGACGCCCTCGTGATCGGGGGTGGCCCCGCAGGCAGCATCGCCGCCCATGTTCTGGCCACAGGTGGCGCGCGGGTGGCATTGGTGGACAAGGCAACCTTTCCCCGGGACAAGGCCTGCGGCGACCTGGTCGGTCCTCGCGGCCTGCAGGTCCTGGCCGATCTCGGCATCCCCATGCCGGCCGGTCGCGATGTCGGCGACATGGTGGTGGCCGGTCCGACCGGCCGCCTGGTCCACCTACCCTGTGCCGAGGGCCTCACCTACCCCGGGCACGGGACCGCCGTCACCCGGACCGTCTTCGACGCGGCCCTCCATGAGGGGGCACTCGAGGCCGGGGCCGAACCGATCCACGGGCGGGCGGCGGAGCCGCTCGGCGTGCGCGACCGAAGCGACCGAGACGGCTCGTTCGACGGGTTCCGGATGAGCACGGGACACGAACTCCGCGCCGACTTCATCATCGGGGCCGACGGTGCCACCAGCCATGTCGCCGCGGCGGCCGGTCTCGTCGATGCGACCAGGGTCCTCTGGGGGTTCGCCGTGCGGACCTACCTACCCGAGGTGGTCGATCTCCCCGCCATCGTCCTGTGGGAGCCCGCACCGTGGCAGGCCTTCCCCGGCTACGGGTGGGTCTTTCCCGGCGCGGACGGCTGTGCCAACGTCGGTCTCGGCCTCGGGACCCTCTCGGACCGCCAGGCGGGGGCGATCGCCGTCCGGGCCCTTCCGGCTTTCCTCGAGCACTGCCGGGCGCTCGGACTTCTCACCCATACGGGGCCGTTGTCCGAATCAGGAAGCCCCCCGTCAGCGCGCCTCGGGGGCTGGCTCAAGATGGGCATGGTCGGGACCACCCCGGCCGCTGGACGGGTGTTGCTCGCGGGCGACGCCGCCGGCCTGGTCAACCCGTTGCAAGGCGAGGGAATCTCCCAAGCCATGGCCAGCGGGCGTTCGGCCGGCGAGGCCGTGCTGCATCGACCGGGCGGGGCCGCCGAGCGCTACTGCGCCGCCCTGGCCGCGCAACACCTCCCCTATCAGCGGATCGCAGCGGCAACCCAGGCTGCACTGTTGGATCGGCCCCGGGCCGTCGCCGCGGTCACCCGCATGCTCACCGTCCTCGGCCGCAGCAATTCATTTGCCGGCGGATGGGCTGTGTTCTGGAACGAGCTGCTCGACGGGGCTCCGCCCGGGCGCCACCGGGCCCTGGCCGCCGCAGCCACCCGGGTGGCTCGGTCGCTGACGGCACGCACCGCCACTGCCAACTGGTTCGATGCCTCCATGCCTGACCCCTAGCCCTGGTCACAGTGGCGTCGGCGCTCCGGACCTCGGCGCTCCGGACCTGCGCTCCGGACCCCCCGCTCCGGACCTCGGCGCTCCGGCCCCCGCTCCGGACCTCGCCGCTCGGCCCGCGCTAGCGAAGCGCCTGCCAGCCGGCGAAGCCAGCCAGCCCGACGAGAGACCACCGCCGTCACCACGCGCACGGTGGCGATATTGACGAATCGCAGCACACTCTTTCCTCCGATCACCGCCAGAGCGGCGACCGCCCACATGGCCAGCACCGCCCCTACCCCGACCGACACGGGTGCGTGATAGTGGGCAGCCAGGTTGGCCGTCAAGATCTGGGTCAAGTCGCCCCATTCGGCCAAGAAGATGACGATGAACGCCGTCATCACGACGCGCCGGCCCGAAGCGGCCTCCCGTTCGACCAGTACCTCCTCCCGGTGGGACGTGGCTGCCTCTCGTAACGCCAACCCAGCGCCGGCAAGGAACATCAGGGCCACGATCCCGTCAAGCACCTGGTGGGGGACCAAGTGGAAGAGGGCAACTCCGACGGTGGTGGCGATGATCACGTGGACAACGAACGCGGCTGCTGCTCCCAGCCACACCGTCAATGGTCTTCCACGCGTCGACATGACCAGCGAGGCGAACATGGTCTTGTCCGGCAGCTCTCCGACGAAGATGATCGGAAAGACTGCCGCAATGATGGCGATGTTCAGGGCGGCCTCTCTCGCCGGGCCGAAGGGTCTCCCCTCGTCCCGGCCACGACGACATGGCTGGAACGAAGGTCTCGCCCACCTGCAGACAGGTCCGGTGACCGGGCTCCGAGGAGCCAGTATGTCGACCACCGATTGGGGGCTACTCCCCTTCGCAGCTGCACCTTACCCTGGGCCCACCCACGGTCAGCTCGGAGAACATTCCCGTGGAGGCGGCTAACCTCGGTACCAGAATCCTCACCTCAGGAGGTCACGCTCTTGGGCAGGTCACGGTCTCGGCGGGCAGCCCCGCTTGGGTGTTCATGACGATCAACGAGGACGTACGGTCGGGAACGGTCGGGTGCAAGGTGACCCTCGCCGGCGGAACGGTGCGGACCGGCACGATCATCGCCAGCGCACGGTTCTCGGCATGATCGGATCCGGCCAGAGGGCCACCAGCGTCCCTGACGGACCGGGGGCCGCTCGTCCTCCATCCCGATCGTCGAGCGGCCCGTCGCCCGTCTCGATGGTCCAGCGTTGCCTGGCCGGCGACCTGTCTCCCCGGGCCGCGCGCCTGGTCCGGATCTCGCTCAATCTGATCGGCGCCGCCGGCGCCGCACTCTTCGCCCAGGCCACGCTGGAGGCCTACCTGCAGACGCACCGCCTGCTCGGCGGCGCATTCTTCGTCGAGCAGATGTGGGTGGTGATCGCGTATCTGATCCGGCGCCCGGCCCGCACGGTGACGCGACGGGTGGGCGACTGGCTCCTTGCCTTCGGCGGGACCTTCGCCGGCGTCCTGTTCCGGCCGTTCGGCGCCCACCCCCTGTGGGGGGTTCACGCCGGACTGGCCTTCCAGCTCGTCGGCCTGGCCATCTGCGTCACGTCCTTTGTGGCCCTGGGCCGTTCCTTCGGCTTCGCTGCTGCCGACCGGGGGCTTGTGACCCGGGGGCCCTATGCCGTCGTCCGCCATCCGATCTACGCCTCCTACCTGCTCCTCCAGATCGGGTACCTGCTGCAGAGCATCTCGGTGCGGAACGCGCTCGTGCTGGTGCTGGCGGCGGGCTGCAACGTGGGTCGAGCCGTCGCCGAAGACCGCGTGCTGGCGACGAACGTGGACTACAACCGATATCGCCGTCAGGTCCGGTGGAGGCTGCTCCCGGGTGTCTGGTAGCCCGAGCACCCGAAGATCTTCACGGTGGAGCAATCCTTCTTCCGAGGCTCGGCCGTAGTCCTTCGTAATCGAAGACGACACGACGAGGAGAGACAGGACATGGAGCCGACCCAGCGCCGGAGGGCGAATCGCAGAGTCCCGATTGCACGCATGGCGGGCACAATGGTGGCCATGGGCGGCCTGGCCGCGTCGTTTGCGGTCGCTGCCCCAGCCGGGGCGGCGACCGCCACCGCCATCTCCACGACCAAGAGCGCCAAATTCGGCACGATCCTGGTGAGCGGCAAGACGGTCTACACCCTGAAGGCGAGCAACACGCCCTGCACGCAGCATGCCTGGTGGTGTGGCCCGAGGTCGTGCTGCCCAAGGGAGTGAAGAAGCCACAGGCCAAGGGCGGTGTGAACGCGGCCAAGCTCGGCACCATCAAGCGAAGCGGTGGGGTGCTCCAGGTGACCTATGCCGGCAAGCCGCTCTACTACTTCGCCGGAGACTCGGCTGCCGGGCAGGCGAACGGCAACATAACCGATATGTGGGGCAAGTGGTCTGTCGTCACGACGAGTGGAAAGGCAGCATCATCGAGCTCGGGTTCCGGCGGGTCGAGTGCCGGTACCGGCGGGGTTTCGTTCTAGTGCCCGGTGCTGCGATCGGAGAGCGGCCATGTCTGCTGTCCTAGACGCACCGGCCCAGAATCCGGCCCCCTTGACCCCAGTCCCCCGGACCCCGGTCCACCGGACCCGGTCCTCCGGATCCCGGCCCCCCGGGCGGTGGGACGACAGGGTCCGGAGACCAAGGGCTGGCGAGTCGCCCTATCGAGGCGCGTCTACCTCCCGGCGTGCTGGGTCCTGGTCCTGGCTGGGCTCCTGGTCGGGATGGGCTGGACGAGCGGCTGGGGCGGTGCCGCCTTTGCCGGGTCCCTGACCAGCCTCCGCGTCGTGGTCGTCGGTCCGCTGACCCTGGCGATCATCGGTGTCTTCCTCGTCGTGGAACGGCTCTGGCCGGCACAGGAGCGGCCCCTCTTCGCCCGGGGCTACCGACACGACCTGCTCATCGCCGCGATGAACGCGACGCTGGTGGTCCCGCTCGTGACCGCCCTCACCCTCTCGTTTGCCGAGGTGGTCCGTGGGTTGCTCCCGTGGATCGTGTTGCCGAGGATGGGAACGTTGCCACGCTGGATCGCCATTGCCCTGATCCTGGTGGCCATGGACGGGTGCAACTGGTTCGTGCACCGGGCCAATCACCGGGTCCGGATGCTGTGGCGCTTCCACGAGCTCCATCACTCCCAGGAGGACATGAGCGTGCTGACGGTGTTCCGCACCCATCCGCTCATCCATGTCTCCTACCTCCTCGCGTTGCTGCCGGGGTTGGTGCTCCTGGCCAACGGGGCGCTGTCGGTCACCGTGCTTGCGGTCTACGGGGCGATCGTCGCCTTCGCCCACTCCAACACCAGGCTCGGGTTCGGGCCCCTTGGACGGATCGTGGTCAGTCCGAACTTTCACCGCATCCACCACCGGCTGGACGGCCCCCAGGATGTCAACCTCGGGTTTGCGTTGACGATCTGGGACCAGCTGTTCCACACCGCCGTGTTCCCGACAAGCGACACGGTACGGATCGACACCGGGCTGCCCGGTCGACCCCTGATCGTCGAACAGGCCACGCCGCGACCCCGGCACGTCTCGGTCCTGGCCGCCCAACTCGCCGCTCCGTTTCGCCCCTTCCCCAAAGTCACAGAGCCCACGTCTGGCCCCGGGGTGGCCACGTGCCGCGCCGCCGACGAGTGGGAGGTGGCTCGATGGTGACGACGTCGCTGCGGCCGCAGCAGCGGTCGGGTCGCTCGCTGCTGGCCGTCGTGTTCGCCACCCGCCCCGCAGGACTACCGGTCGACTGCGCCTTGATCGCCGGGCGCATCGCGCTGGCCTGGATCTTCATCTACTACGGCGGCGGGAAGCTGTTCGGGTGGTTCAATGGGCCGGGCATTCACCGGACCGCGTTGTACTTCTCGAACACGGCCCACCTCCACCCTGGCGGCCTGTTCGCGGTCGTGGGCGGCGTGATCGAGTTCGGCGGAGCGGTGGCCGTCGCCCTCGGGCTCTGCACACGCCTGGCCGGTCTCGCCCTGTTCGGGGACATGGTCATGGCCATGATCACCGTGACCTGGTCGACCGGGATCAACTCGGTGACGGTGCCTCCCGGCTATCAACTGAATCTGGCCCTCGCCGTTCTGGCCTTGATCATCGCCATCTTGGGCCCCGGCCGGTTCAGCCTCGACGCAGTGGTAGAACGACAGCTCATGGCCGGGGAGCGTCCCGCCCCAGCTGAGGGGTAACCCTGGTCCTCGGTCGGTCCTCGGCGGCAGGCCATCGGCTGCGGCCCCTCGGCTGGGCGCGGCCACCTGGTCAGACCTCCGTCGGCGACCGGGCACCTCCAGGGCCGGTCAGCCCGAGGCCGCGGCCTCCGCCGGCTCGTTCGGGATCATCTTGGCATCCCACTTCTCCTCGACGTTGCCGAAATGCCAGTAGGCCACGGCGACGACCCACGTGGCCAGGAAGGCTCCGACGATGACGAAGCCAGCCGTGTTGATGTTGAAATCGGCGAAGAAGTTGAGGACGGGGTTGTTGATGTTGAGCTGTGAGCCGATCAGGCCGACGATCTCGATGGTGCCGATGAACAGGGCCACGAACACCGAGAGCCCGGTGATGGTGAGGTTGTAGAAGACCTTGCGGACGGGCTTGGAGAAGGCCCAGTCGTAGGCGAAGTTCATGAAGCAGCCATCGATGGTGTCGAACATGGTCATGCCGGCGGCGAACAGAACGGGCAAGGACAAGATGGCCCAGAAGGGAAGTCCGCCGGCGACGGCCGTCCCGGCCAACACGAGGAGGGCGACCTCGGTGGCCGTGTCGAACCCGAGCCCGAACAGCACGCCAACCGGGTACATCTTCCCGGGCTTGTCGATGCGCTTGGCATAGCTCCCGAAGAAGCGGTTCATGAGCCCGCGGTTGTTCAGCTGCCGTTCGAGCTCGGCATCGTCGAACCGTCCCGACTTCATGTCCTTGTACACCTTGACGATGCCCATCAGGACGATCAGGTTGAGCGCCGCGATCAGGTAGAGGAACCCCCCCGACACCGAGGTGCCGATGATCCCGGTCGCCTGGTGAAGACCCGACGTGCTGTTGCTGACCTGGGAGTCGAGGGCGCGGATCCCGAAGTTCAAGAAGATGGCCAGCAGGAACACCACGGTCGAGTGCCCGAGTGAGAAGAAGAAACCGACACTGAGGGGCCGTTTCCCGTCGTTCACCAGCTTTCGGGTGGTGTTGTCGATGGCGGCGATGTGATCGGCGTCGAAGGCGTGACGCATGCCCAGCGTGTAGGCCAGTATCCCGGTCCCGAACCCGAACAGACCGGTCTTCGAGACGTGGTAATGGTGCCCGGACGCGGCGGCCAGCAACCCCCAGCCCACCGCGTTGAGGCCGACGACGGCGAGGACCATGCCCCCGACCCGAAGCCACTCCTTTCCGGTGAGCCCGTTCCGCAGTTTCGCCAGTCGGGACGGGTCGCTGGTGCCATAGGTGCCATAGGCGGTGGCCTCGACAACGGCATCGGTCACAAGGACCCTCCCTGGAGATCGGACACGGACCACCAACGTATGGCAAATACGAATACTACGCAATAAGGACGACTTCGCTCTTGTTGCACTCAGCGCTATCCTGAAGCGATGAGCAAGCCGCTCGGTCAGGTGGAACACGCCGAGCTCACCTCCGTCGACGCCGTGCTCGACTTCCTTCGCGCTCGGGGCGGTCGGGTCACCTCGTCGCGTCGCATCCTCTTGGAGGTGCTGTTCCATGCCGACGGGCACCTGAGCGTCGAGGCTCTGGCCGAGGCGGTACAGGAGCGGGCGCCGGACGTGCACGTCTCGACGATCTACCGAAATCTCGAGGAGTTGGAGGAGCTCGGGGTCATCGCCCATTCCCACCTCGGACACGGCCCCTCGAGCTATCTCCTGGCTTCCCATGCCCACGCCCACTTCGTGTGCTCCGAGTGCGGAGCGATGATCGAGGCGCCGGACGACATCTTCCGGGGACTGGCCCGTGCGGCCAAGACCAGGCTGGAATTCTCCATTGATCCCAAGCACTTCGCCATCCTGGGGCTCTGCGCCAACTGCTCGAGCCAAGACTCGGTCTGACGCCGGGTTCATCGTGATGGCACCTCCGGCGCATTCCCGCTACCTGCTCCGGGCCAAGGATCTCGCTGACGCCCGGTACGCCGAGCCGCTCTCGGTAGCCGATCTGGCCGCCGCCGCTGCCCTCTCGCCGGCTCATTTCAGTCGTCAATTCAGGCGGGCGTTCGGCGAATCGCCGCACCAGTACCTGTTGACGCGGCGGCTCGAGCGGGCTGCGGCCCTGCTGTGCACGTCCGACTGGTCGATCGCCGACATCTGCTACGCCGTCGGCGCCCACAGCGTGGGCTCGTTCACCACCAGCTTCCGCCGTGTCTTCGGCCAGACGCCCCGGGCCTACCGATCGGCGCATCCGCCCGCTGAGTGGCAGGTGCGCATCCCCCGGTGTGTGGCCCAGGCCTACGGGCGCCCGCAAAACCGCACGTTTCGAGAAGACGCCCTGACCAGCGCACCTTAGGCTCGGCGTCCTACCCGACGATCAGGAGGACGACGATGACCAGGATCGCCAATGCGCAGTTTTGGGTGCACGATCAAGATGAGGCACTCACCTTCTATACCCGGGCTCTCGGCTGGGAGGTGCGGGCCGACGTGACCATGGAGGACTGGAACTTCCGCTGGCTCTGCGTGGGCCCTCCGGGCCAGGGCGACGTCGGTCTGGTGCTGATGCCCGTGCCCGGTCCCCCCATGCTCGCCCTGGCCGACAGCGCCCAGCTCGCCGAGTTGGTGGCCAAGGGTGCGGGTGGAACGCTGTTCCTCGAGACGGACGACTGCCAGGCGACCTACGACGAGCTGTCGGCACGCGGCATCGAGTTCAACGACCCGCCCACGGCCCAGCCCTACGGCATCGACACCTCGTTCCGGGACCCGTCCGGCAACAACATCCGCCTCACCCAGGTGCTGGAGTTCGACCCGGCCCGGCAATGATGGCGGCGGCCGGCTGACGGTTCGGTTGCAGGCGCAGGTCGGCCATGATCGACGCCGGCCTTCGACCCGGCGGATCGGTGCGGGCGGATCGGTGCCGGCGGATCGGTGCCGGCGGATCGGTGCCGGCGGATCGGTGCCGGCGGATCGGTGCCGGCGGATCGGTGCCGGCGGATCGGTGCCGGCGGCATGTGTGTTTTTGAAGATCTCCCGCGTTTGGGCGAATTGCCTGCCCACGGTAGGGCGAGCGCCCGCGTTTGGGCGAAATGCCTGCTCCCGCGTTTGGGCGAATTGGAGACCGGTCCCTTCCCAGCCTTCGCCCTACCACTCCAGATATGGAACGAACGGTGGTGTGCGTGTCGTCGACGGTCGCGGTCCGTCGTGCCGGTGACACCATGGCGCACGTAGGAGGTAAGGGGAATTGCAGGCCGCGGGTTGGGTGCTGGCGGTGGCCCGGCGGTAGGCAGGGTCCCCCTTACCTCGAAGATTCCATTGTTGGTCGGTGGAGTGGACCAGCCAGGGCCGGCGTCAAGCGCCGGTCGCACCTGGACCTGTGCCGGGTTGGTGGGTGCCGTCGCTCCCTTGCCCGCTTGACCCCACCCCCGATGCGGCCAGGGTGGGATGGTCCCTTTTCGGGCCACGGCCGGAGACAAACGGGGACAGTTCTCTCTCCCGACGGGCTCACGCCGCCGGGACGTAGTGCAGGATGACGACGCCGCTGTCGGTGGTCCGGCTTGCCTTGAGGGTGAGCGCCCCCGTGGGCCCACTGTCGTCGAAGAGGCGCTTTCCGCCGCCCACCAGGACGGGATAGATCATCAAGCGGTACTCGTCGATCAGACCGTGGGCACCGAGGTAGTTCACCAACTGTGCGCTCCCGTTGATGAGCAGCGTCTTGTCCTCCCCCTTCAGCCGAGCGACGGCTTCGGCCACGTCCCCCTCGATGAAGGTGGCATTCCACTCGGCCTCCCTGAGGGAGGTGGTGGCGACGTACTTCGGGAGCCCGTTCATGCGATCGGCGAACCCCGCCTCATCGCTCATGCCCGGCCAGGCCGCCTTGAACCCCTCGTACGTCACACGGCCGAGGAGCAGGGCATCGCTGTCGAACAGGTTCTCGTACTGGAAATTCTGGAGCTCGTCGTTGAAATAGGGCCCGCTCCAGCTGGGCTCCTCCATGACGCCATCCAAGGAGACGTACTCGACTGCGACGATCGTGCCCATGGTCTTCGTCCTTTCTTCATGACGGCCTTCACGGTCGCCGTTGTCCATGGCAAGAGGGCCGCACTCGACCCTTTACCATCACCACGAACGTCACATCAGGAATTCGACACCGGGGCCCACATTCTTTACCGCGGCCGACGCGACGTCGCTCATCCAAGCAGCCGATGGCACCGACGTCGGGCCGGGACCATTGACGGAGCTCGTTGGCAAGGTCGTCCACGCCGGGGCCCCACCTAGGCCCCCAGGGCGAGAAGAGCGACCTGTCCCCGTCGCTGCCCGCGGTCCACCACCTGCCCGGCACCGCGCCGGCTACTCAGCTGTCCAGATGGGCGCAGTGCCGAGCAGCGGTGTGCCACCGGTGGTGAGCCCACGCCGACCTCCGGGGTCACGGGCCGGCGCAGTGCTAGAAACGAGATATGGGCCCGTTCACGTTGAGCCAGCTCGGACGATCGCACCCGCAGTGCTTCGACATCAGCCGCGTCGACATGGCGCCACCCGCCATGCCTCCGTTCAAGATCAACCCCCAAATCGACCTGCCCTTGCGTCCGAAAACCGGACGCTCGTCGGCCGACAAGCGAGCCAAAGGAGCGGTATGCCCCTCTTGACCCCCGAGGCGCGTGACCTGCTCGAATCCGACGCACTCGTCCACCTCGTGACTCTGAACGACGACGGAAGCCCACAGCTGAGTTGCGTGTGGGTCGGCCTGGAGGGTGACGAGATCGTCAGCGGCCACATGTTGCACCGGCGCAAGGTGCGGAACGTGGAGCGAGACCCCCGCGTCGTCTTGTCGCTCGAGGGCCGCGGTACGAACGAGCGTGGCCTGCGCGAGTACCTCGTCGTGAACGGCAGGGCACGCGTTCAGGAGGGCGGGGCCGCGGCCCTGCTGCAGCGGCTCGCCCACGTGTACCTGGGCCCAGAGGCGGTATTTCCACCTCCGGGGTTCGACGCACCTGGGTACGTGCTTCGGATCACGCCTGAGCGGGTGGGGGGCGTCGGACCCTGGGCGAGCGACTGAGTCGGCCGGACCCGGTGCCGGCCACCAAAGGTGGTCGACCGGGCTCACGCCGCATGCGTAATACCTGCTCAGCGGCGAGGCGGGTCTGGCACTGATAGTCCGAGACGCGCTGCCACCGCTGCCAGGCGCCTGTCCCTCGTCCACAGCTGCGTATCGGGAGTAAGCCTGGACGCCGAGAGCAACTGGGCGTCGACGTAGCCGATCCCGGCACCATGTAGCTGTTCGTTCTCGATGAGCCTCAAGACCTCGTCCGCGTCGGCCAGCGTTGCCTGGGGAAGGTCACGCAGAAGGCCGATGATCGTGTCCCGGTCAGTCAAGTTGCCGAGTGCCAGCTCGCCGGTGATCCACGGGTGGGCCAAGACATCGCCGTCGTCGAGCAGGCGGGCGAGGGAGGCATCGCCCGAGCGCAGGTGGTCGACCCAGACCGACGTGTCGACCAGGATCACCTCGGTTGGGTCTGACGCCGGGGCACCGCGGCCAGCTCTGGTTCGGTGCCACCCAGCCGGGCCAACCGTCGAGCACTCTCACGCTCTATCAGGGCCACGAGCGCCGCCCGGACGAGCGCGGTCTTCTCGGTCATGCCGGTGAGGCGTTGCGCCTCAGCCAGCAGGTCATCGTCCAAGGAGAGGGTCGTACGCAAGGGTCAGCCCCATCTTTAGCATCAATACAGGCACCATATGATGTCATATCCGGTGCTCAGCCGACCGACGGGCCGGAGCCCAAAAGGCCGAGCGAACCCTTCCCCAAACTGGGGACCGACTCGGAGGGGTTTGCAACCGCTCCGAACAGCAGTAGCAAGTCGGAAGGTGGTGCCGTGAAGCTGGCGGATTGGGCTCGGGCCAACGGGGTACATCCGAAGACGGCGTACCGGTGGTGGCGGGCCGGGACGTTGCCGGTGCCGGCCCGTCAGGTCAACGCCAGGGTGATCATGGTCGACGATCCCGCGGCGAGGGCGCGCCTTGTCGGTGATGGCAGCGTCGGCTTGTACGCCCGGGTGTCGTCGCATGATCAGCGGGCCGATCTGGACCGCCAGGTGGCCAGGCTCAGCGAGTGGGCGGCGAGGGCGGGGAGGCGAGTGGAGCGGGTGGAGGCCGAGGTTGGGTCGGGGATGAACGGGGCACGCTCGAAGGCGCCGGCTGCTGGCCGGCCCAAAGGTGACCACGGTGGTGGTCGAGCATCGGGACCGGCTCGGGCGGATGAACATCGAACTGGTGGAGGCGGCCCTGTCGGCCTAGGGGCGCAACGTGATGGTGCTCGACCCCGGCGAGGTCGACGACGATCTGGTGCGGGACATGACCGAGGTGCTGACCAGCTTGTGTGCGCGTCTGTATGGGAGGCGCTCGGCCAAGAACCGGGCGGAGAAGGCCCTGCGTTGCGCCGAGCACGACGTGGGGCCGATGGCGCTGTCACAGGCGAAGGCCAAGCTGTCGACATGAGCGCCCGATTGCGTCCGATGGCACCCACCTTCGTGGTGGCCGCGCCCTCAGGAGCGAGGGTGCGGACCCGCCTACGGGCCTCGAGCACCGATGCTCGGGTGCTCGTCGCTCTCGGCACCCACCTGGGCATGCTGGCTGGAGCCGATCTCGCCCACCGGTGCAGCGAGGGCCGGCTCGACGCGAGGGGACAGGCCACCTCGCGAGCCATCCGCAAGCGGTCCCTGACGGCGGCCAGTTCCTCCCGCTGGGCCGGGGCGATCACCCGCACCTCCGAGGATTCCTTCCAACTGGCCTATCGCAACCTCATCGCCGAGCAGCGGAGCCTCCGGGCGCGGGTCGGTCGGATCGAACGGCGCCTGGCGGTCCCGGTCGGCCGTCGCCGGGGACGCCTCTCTGGCTATGGGTCCCGCTCCGAGCGATACCACAAGCAACAGCGGCTCTCGGTGCTCAGGCATCGACTGGCAGCGGTGGATGCCCGCCTGACGAAAGGGAGGGTCTCGATCTGTCGGGGCGGGAAATCCCTCGCCAGAGCCCACCATCACCTCGACGAGGCGGGATTGACCGAGGAGGGCTGGCACGATCGCTGGCGAGCCGCCCGCCTCTTCCTCACCGCCGACGGGGAGGCCGACAAGGCCTGGGGGAACGAGACCATCCGCGTCCACCCCGACGAGGGCTGGGTCGAGCTCAAGCTTCCCGGATCGCTTGCCCATCTCGCCAACCGGCCCCATGACCGATACCGGCTCTCTCTATCGGCCGCCTTCTCCTACCGGGCAGATGAGGTGGCGGCCCAGGCGGCCTCGGGGGCGATCCGCTATGACATCACCTTCGACCCGAGGCGATCCCGGTGGTATCTCGACGCGTCGTGGAAGACACCCGAGGGGCAGTCGGCGCCGCTCGACGAGCTGCGCCAACACGCGGTGCTGGCCGTCGATGTCAACGCTGGGCACCTCGCTGCCATGGTGATCGATCCGTCGGGCAACCCAGTGGGCGGCCCGATCACGGTCCCCCTCGAACTGGCCGGCCTGGCTGCCTCCACCCGCGATGGGCGGCTGCGGTCGGCCATCACCGAGTTGGTGCGCCTGGCCACGACCAACCACTGCGCGGCGATCGTGATCGAGGACCTCGACTTCGCCGAGCAACGCGCACAAGGCCGCGAGCATCATGGCCGCCGGCCGAGCCGGGGCCGGTCTGGCCGGGCCTTCCGCCATCTGGTGGCCGGTATCCCCACCGGCCGGTTCCGAGACCGGCTGGCCCAGATGGCCGCCAACGCCGGCCTCGCCGTGGTCGCGGTCGACCCGGCCTACACCTCGAAGTGGGGCACCCAGCACTGGCTCGGTGCTCTCCAACAGATCTGCCCCGATGCCAGCGGCCACCACGCGGCCGCCGTCGTCATCGGCAGACGCGGGCTCGGTCAGCGAGCCCGGCGACGGGAAAGGTGTGACCGAACTCCACCAGAGGATGGGGAACGGAGAGCTACCGACTCCGCCGGGCGGCCCATACCAGCAAACGCCGGTCTGGCCGGGCCGCGCCACAGGAAACCCGGGGACCGAAAGGCCCGAGGGCAGCCACCACCACGATGGCGAAAGACCCGACCGGCCGACCGGAATCCTCAGGCCACCAGGGCGCCGAAGACCGTTCGCCGCGCCCCGAGCAGCGCTGTCTCAAGTGCTACCTCGTAGAGGAACGGTCAGCTGGCCGCACCACGGCGCCAACTAGCGGCCGAGGCCCTGCCGAGCTCGCCGCATGTGCGGTCGCGCCTCGTCCCGGTCAGCGCCCCCGCCACTGAGGGCTCCGGCCTTCAGCCATGGCCAGGCGCGCTTCGGCGAAGTCCTCGGACCGGAGGCAGCGGATCTGCGCTTCCACGGCCACCCTGAAGCTCTCCTCTGGCCCGCGGTGCCAGGCGGCGTCGATGGCCCGCCTGGCCCCTCGCACGGCGAGCGGGGGCTGGGCGGCCAGCCGCCCGGCGAGATCGGCCGCGGTGGCGTCGAGGTCTCCGTCGGCCACGACCCGGTTGACCAGTCCGATCCGATAGGCCTCGTCCGCGTCGATGACGTCGCCGAGAAGGATCAGCTCTCTCGCCCGGCCCTCACCGACGATCCGGGGCAGGCGGACGGTGGCGCCCATGTCGGGCATGATCCCGAAGCGGGTCTCGATCAAGCCGACCTGGGTGCCCTCGGCGAAGATGCGGAAGTCACAGGCCAGGGCCAGCTGCAGGCCGGCGCCATAGGCGTGGCCCCGCACGGCGGCGACGCTGGCGCAGCCGAGCTCCGGGATCCAGTTGAAGGTGCCCGCCAGGGCGAGACCCGTGGCGAGGGTGTCATCGTCAATGGTGTCGTCGTCGACCGATTGCTTGTCGAGGGTCCGCTCGGCTCCGTCCACCAGCAGCCCGGCCAGGCCCTCGACCAGATCGATGCCGGCCGAGAACGTCGGCCCTTCCCCCGTGACCACCAGGCAACGCAGGGTCTCGTCGGCCAGGAGCTCGACCCCGAGGTGGGCCAGCTCCTCCCACATCAGCGGGTTCTGTGCGTTGCGCTTGGCCGGACGGGCCAGAGTCAGGGTGCCCACGTCCCCGATGCGCTCGTACCGGATGGTCTGGTAGTCGTCCGTGCCCCGTTCCACGTCGCCGGCCCTTCCTTTCATCCCGTAGGTCCAGATACCGATGGCCCGAAACCGCTCCCGCCGCGGGCCGGGCCGTGCCCCGCGGGCGCGACACCCTCAGCGGCGCCCGATCAACCAGTAGACCAGCGAGTTGCCGGGGTTGATGGTCACGAAGACCCGCCAGAACGTCTTCGATCCCCGAACCTGGTCGTCACCTCGACGGCCGAGGTCCCGCCAGGCGAGCACGGCGAGGAGCACCTGGATCGGCACGATGACCGCAAGGAACTGCTTCCGCTTCGTGCTCATCGGAGCCACCTTAGGCACCTGAGCCAACGCCGTGTCCAGGCGCGGCCCCTAGGATGAGGGCCATGCCGACGAGTTCGCTCGACGTCGCCCCCGATGGGAAGCGGTAGCCAGCATGGGTCTCTGGCATGAGCAGGTCGTCCCCAGGATCGTGGCTGTGGCGTGCAACACCAAGCACGAGCGCATCGTGCGCGAACGGGTCTGCCAGGGCCTCGGGGGCGACCTCCTCGAGATCGGCTTCGGCGCCGGGCTCAACGTCCCGTTCTATCCGCCAAGTGTGTCGAACGTCTGGGCGGTGGATCCCTCGGCGGTATCCCGGAAGCTGGCGTCCAAGCGCATCGAGCAGTCCTCGATCCCGATCTCCTACTCGGCTCTGGACGCCCAGGTGTTGGCAGTGGAGGATGACCGGTTCGACACGGTGCTCTCGACCTACACGCTCTGTACCATTCCTGACGCCGCCGCCGCCCTGCGCGAGCTTCGACGGGTGCTCAAGCCAGACGGGCGGTTCCGGTTCGTCGAGCACGGGCGGGCACCCGATGCCAAGGTTGCCAGGCACCAGGATCGGATGGACTCCGTACAGGGCAGGCTGTTCGGCGGGTGCCATGTCACCAGGGACATCCCGGCACTGATCACCGAGGCCGGGTTCGACGTCGAGGACCTCGATGCCTACTACGTCCCCGGGGCACCGAAGTACCTCGGGCACATGTTCGAAGGGTGGGCCAGGCCTTCTTGACTCCAAGTGGGCGTGAAGATCACCTTCGTCGGGAGACGACCACGAAGCGAGAGTGGGACCCAGGTGATCGGCAAGACACGCCCGGTGGTCCGCTGCTGACGGAGCCTCCGAGCGCCGAAGAGCACGGAAGAGGCGGCGCCGAACGTCCCGCAAGGCCCGGATGGGTGACCCGTTCTCCATGCGCGGGTGCGGACGATCCCCGTGCGCGACAGACCCCGCAGCCTCGGCCGCGGGGTCGTCGTGCCTCCAGCCCCGGGCGGCTCGGGCTGGGCCCCCGACCTGCGTAGCGGCGTCCTGCCTCGCGGCAGCCCGCCGAGCCGAACCGGACGCGGAGACGTGGGTCACCGTGCTCGCCTTCAGGCTGGCCGACTGAGCGTCCCGGTGGTGAGCTGACCACGAAGCGAGACCCCCTTCGTCCATCGTCGGACATCGATGGACCCGACGGGCGCGGCGTCATTGCGAAACCACCGTGGGAGAGTTGTGCGGTGCGCACTCGGAGCGTGGAGGAGCCGCGGGAGCGAGCCCGTCTCGACCAAGCGGGGCAGGTGGGATCGCCGGCCGGCGGGGTGGCCGTCACCGCTACCTCGTTGTCTCATCGCTACCCGGGACCGCTCGGCGACGTCTCCGTTCTCGAGGACACCACGTTCGAGGTGGCCGCGGGTGGGTACGCCGCGTTGGTGGGGGCCTCCGGAGCAGGCAAGACAACCCTGCTCGCCCTGATCGGCGGCTTGGAGCGCGTCCAGTCGGGACGGCTGTCGGTCGGGGGACACGAGGTGGCCGCACTCGAAGGTGACGCCCTGGCTGCCTATCGCCGCATGACCGTCGGGTTCGTCTTTCAGAATTTCGGCCTTCTCGAGGCACTGACCGCGCTGGAGAACGTCGAGATGGCGGCGGTGCTCGCCGGCGAGCGTCCAGCGGCTCGCCGGGCACGAGCACGGGAGCTCCTGGCATCGGTGGGCATGGCCCACCGACTGGGCCACCGGCCCGGAGCCCTCTCCGGTGGAGAACGCCAACGGGTGGCGATTGCCCGAGCACTCGTCAACCGGCCGCGCCTCGTCCTCGCCGACGAGCCGACCGGCAACCTCGATGCCGACACCTCCGTGGAAGTCATGCGCCTGTTGGAGTGGCTTCGCGAGGACCACGGGTGCACGCTCTTGGTCGTGACCCATGACCGGCTACTCGCCGGGAGGGCATCGGAACGGCTCGCCCTCGAGCACGGTCGGGTGCACCTGTCATGACGGGATGCTCTGTGGCGGCGTTGATTCTTTGAGCTGGGCCGACGCGGTCCACCTCGCCGTGAGGAGCGTGTTGCGCCGTCCAGGTCGCGCCGCGCTGACGGTGACCGCGGTGGCGCTCGCGGCCGCCCTCTTCACCGCCATGCTGACCATGGCGGCAACGGCCCAGGGCCGTGTCCTGAACCAGCTGGCCAACGGAGGACCGCTGGCCGGGATACAGGTGGCGGCAGCGGCGGCCGACCCGTCGCAGCTCGGCAGCGACAACCCGACCCAGGGAGCTCCGAAGCCGATCACCCAGTCGGCGCGGTCACGCATCAGCCGTCTCCCCGGTGTCGTCTCCGTGCTACCGATCGTCGTGGCCCAGACACTGGTGGTCTGGCCGAATCATGCCGTCGACCCGACGGCGGCACGGCACGAAGCCGAAAGCTCGTCCGGTGCCGTCTTCGACGAGATGGTCGGGATCGATCTCACCCACGCCGCCGACCTCCCGATCACCGTACTCGAGGGGCGTCTTCCGGCACCGGGCTCGTTGACCGAGGTGGCCGTGACCCAGGACCTCCTCTCCAAGTACGGCATCTCCCGCGCTCATGTGGCGAGCGCACTCGGGGCCGTCCTTGAGCTCGGTGCCCCCCGCGGCTTCCGGGATCCCAATGGATCCAGCGCATTCCGCAACCGGTGGACCCGAGCAACGGTCGTCGGAGTGGTCGCCCAGCAAGCTGGGTCTGGAGGCGTCCTGGCTTCCCTCTCCCAGGCGAAAGCGAGCCACGCCTGGACCGCGGCCGGAGATCCCTCCGTCGACGGCGATGCCCCGAGCTCCCCGTACGCGGGCCTCTTTGTGTCCGCCCGGGGACTGGGCCAGGTGTCCCAGGTGCGATCCGAGATCACCGGCATCGGATACTCGACGAGCGCACCCGAGAACATCATCACGACCGTTGAGCGATATGTCCACGTTGTCGAGATCGTGCTCGGCGCCGTGGGCGTCATCGCGCTGGGTATTGCCGCGCTGGGCATCACCAACGCGCTCCTTGCCGCCGTCCGGGAACGGCGGAGAGAGATCGGGATCCTGAAGGCGGTTGGAGCACGCGACCGCGACGTCCTCCGGGCCTTCCTGATCGAGGCGGCGGTCATCGGTGCCCTCGGCGGCCTGATCGGGACGACGGTCGGCCTCCTCCTCGCCCGCATCGTCGCCGCCATCGTCAACGGCTATCTCGCCGGCCAGGGGCTGGCCGGCGTCCACGTGGGGATCCCCTACCTGCTCGTGGTCCTGGCCGTTGCCGGCTCGGTAGGACTGTCGCTCCTCGCCGGGCTGTTCCCCGCTCGCCGGGCGGCCCGGCTCTCCGCTCGCGAGGCGGTGGAACTGTGAGGACGAGGCGCGCACTCGGCGTGCTCGCTGCCGCTGTGGTCCTGGCCGCTTGCACGAGCGCCCCCCAGGCTTCAAAGGCCACGTCGACGTCCAAGCCGGTGGTCTATGTGGCCGTGGGAACCAGTGGGTCCGTGGGCGTCGGGCTGACTGATCCGCTCATCGGTGCCTGGACCCAGCTCTTCTATCGTGGCTCACTCAAGCCATCGGCCGTCTTCGTCAACATGGCGGTGCCGGACGCAACGGCGCAGCAGGCGTTGCAGGCCCAGGTCCCGACGGCAGTCAGCCTGAAGCCCACAGTGGCGACGGTCTGGCTGAACGTGAACGATGTGTTCGACGGAATCAGCCCCTCCGTCTATGGGGCTGCGCTCCGCGCCATCGTGTCCACCCTCTCACGGGGCGGCGCGGCGACCGTGCTCGTTGCCAACACCCCTCCGCTCCAGCTACTCCCGGGCTACGTGAATTGCCTCTCGGGCCGGGAGCGGGCCACCGGGACCTTCTCGTGTCCGTCGCCGCTGCCGACCCCGGCGGCGCTCGAGGCCGCGGTCTCGGCCTACAACGCCGAGATCGCCTCGGTGACATCGTCAACCGGCGCCGTGCTCGTCAACCTCAACGCGGCGTACGGTGGCGCCGAGCAGGCAGGCAGCGACGCTGCCCTGGTGGGTCCGGACGGCATCGATCCATCGCCCGCAGGACAGCAGCTCGTGGCCCACACCTTTGCCGCCGCGTTGGCCCGGACCCACGCCCACCGGTGACCTCCGGGAACGCCTTCGACGTCCAGCCCTGAACGCCCTGAACAGCGAGACGATCAGGCCTAGGTCCGGGCCCGGCCACCGGACCCGTCCGCCGGCGGCTCGCCCATCGAAAGTGTGGGCGTCGCCCCGACGTCGTAACGGACCAGCTTGGTCTCGGTCAGCCGGGCCCCCGACGTCACCTGATGTGCGGCTCGGTCACCGCGGTGCATGAGGTGGGAGACCGGGATCTCCTTCACCAGCACGACGGCGTCGGCGATCAGCCGGCGATGGCACCGCCACCAGAGGGACTCCGAGCACATCACGGCCGTCTGCCGGCCCGAGGCCCGATCGAGGAGGCGGTCGAGCGCGGCCCAGAAGGGCGAGGTCTCCATGTAGTCGGCGTAGCCGCGGAAGCTGGCATTGCGGAGGGCGAGGTTGACCGACGACGGTGACGCCTTGCGAAACCCGCCGAGGTCCCGCTCCCATGCGTAGGCGATGCCGGCATCGGGCAGCCAGCGCTCGAGCTCCGGCCGCCCGAACTGCGGCAGCCTGCGGCTCCCGGGGGCGGTCCGCACGTCGACGAGCAGCTCCACGCCCGCGCCGTGCAGCAGGGCGGCCAGCGCGTCGGCCTCGAGCGTCCCGTGCCCAACGGTCAGCAACGAGCGGGGCGGCCCCGGTCGGCTCGGAGGGGCCACGGGAGTCCCCGACCCCCTACACCGTCGTCCACACGGCGCCCACCGTCCCCGGACCGGTGTGGGCCGCGACCGACGGCCCGACCGAGTAGCGCACCACCTCGGCCACGAAGGGCCGGCGCGCGAGCTCCCGGGCCAGGAGTCCGGCCAGTCCGTCATTGTCCGTGTCGCCCACCCCGACCCGGAGGCGCTCCCCCGGCCGGGCCCAGCCATCGACGTAGCCGGACATGACATCGACCGCCGCCACCTCGTCGTCGGCCTCGCTCACCACCTGCATCTCCTTGCCCTCCAGGGCGATGACCGGGATGCGTTCGGCCTCCGCCCCGGCTGCCAGCCGTCCCCCGCGCCGGGCCGGGTCGAGCGAGGCGACGATGAAGACGTTGCCCATGCGGGCGGCCGCTCGCCGGGCGGCGCCGGCCGCCCCGGCCATCCCGCCTCCGGCCAGGAGCGCCTCGGCCGCGGCCCAGACGCAACAGCCGGCGGCGAACGAGGCCGTACCGGTGTCGACCAGCTCGACCGGGACGGGGCTCGAGGCCGCGCCCAGCCGGGCTGCCCCGAGCGTCCCCGAGAGCTCGCTCCCCACGTGGACCGACACGATGGCCTCGGCACCGGCTGCCGCCAGCTCGCCGTAGGCCTGGGCGAACTGGCCCGGTGAGGGCGCCGCCGTGGAGACCGCCGCCCCCGAGCTCATGCGGGCCACGAACTCGGCCGTGTCGAGGTCGACGCCCTCCAGGTAGGCGGCCCCGTCGACGACGATGGTCAGCGGGACGACCATGATGCCGTAGCGTTCCCTGAGCAGGGCGGGGACCTGGGTGCTGGAGTCGGTGACCAGCCCGATCAACTCGCCACCGCCACGGTCTGGCGGCCGCGGGCGAAGGCGGCGAGGATGAGCGCGGACCCGCTCACGGCGAACCCCACCAGGCCCGGCGATGGCACCGGGCCCCAGGCGTTGCCCACCCCCAGCCGCCAGGCGGCCACCGAGGCGGCGACCCAGCCGGCGCAGGCCAACCGGGTGGCCTGTTCGGCCCGGCGGCTCCGGAGAGCTCCGAGGACGGTCACGCCCAGGTCGACCGGAAAGTACACGGGGAACACGGCCAGCGTGGCGCCGGCCGAGGTGGCGACCCCCTTGCCGCCCCGTCCCGCGTTCCAGACCGGGTACACATGGCCGGCGATCGACGCCGAGGCGGCGACGTAGGCACCGGCGTCACCCCCGATGGCCAGGCCGGCCCGGCCGGCGAGCGCACCCTTGGCCATGTCGGCGGCGAGGACGGCCGCTCCCCATCGAGAGCCGAGGACGGCGGCGGCGTTGGCCGCGCCCGGGTTGCCGGTCCCTTCCTGGCGCACATCGTGTTCCCCACCGGCCAGCCGGGCCGCCACGTCGGCCGATGGGATAGTGCCGAGCAGGTAGCCGAGGGCACCGGCGGCGACGACGCGGAGGGGGCTCGCCCTCCGTTGTGCCCTCCCCCGGCGTGTCTTCCCCCGGCCCGGGGTCACCGTGCTGCCCATGGTCACCGTGGCCGGGCGAGGCGCTCGGCCTCGGCCCGGACGCCCTCCAGTGACGTGGCCACCGTCCGTTCCCACGTGCGGGCCACAGCCCGGCCCCACACCCTCCCGAATGCCCACAAGTCGGCGGACAGCTCGCCCCGATAGACCAGCCGGGTCTGGCCGTCGCCCAGCTCCTGGAGCTCGAAGGTCTCCTCCACCTCGGGCACCGGTCCGCGCACCAGGCGGAACGAGACGCGCTCGGGACGGTCGAAGCGCACGGTCTCCACCGTGGTCGCCTGCAGTCCGGCGGGCAGGGGGGTGAAGTGGGCGGCGAGGACCATGTCGGTGCCGCGCTCGAGCACCCGGAGCTTGGCCGACAGGGCACGCGGGGTCCGGTGCAGGTAGGGCTCGGCGATCACGTCGAAGACGACGGACCGGGGGGCGGCGATCACCAGCTCCTGGGGCCCGAGTGGCCGACGGCTCCGCCCCCAGCCCAAGTCGAGCGACAGCGCGCCCGTCGAGGCAAGGCCCCAGACGGCGAGGCCGGCGGCGCCGAGCCCGCCGAGGACCGCACTCCGCCTCGCCCCTGGCCCGAACCCCATATCCCATGTTCGCTCGGATGGCCACCGGGGTGCGAGCCCGGTCGTCCCCCTGCCCGCGCGACCGGTCAGCGGCCGGGCCGTGCGTGGCTTCGCAGCATGGAGCGATAGCGGATGTTCTCGGCCTTCACCCGCTGGTTGAAGGCGCCGATGAGGTGGTCGCGCTCCCGGTCCATCTCCTTGGCCGTGACCTCGCCACGGCAGAACCGCTCGTAGTTCCGGTCCAGAGCGGCGTCGAGCTCCGCCTCCTCGGCCTGGAGCCGGGCCAACGTGCTCGGCGCCCGCTTCCGTCGCGCCGGCCGGGCCCGTCGCCGAGGAACCTCGGCGACGTCGTCCTCCTCGGTCGCGGCCGGATGAGCCGGACGGGCCAGGCCGGGTGGTGGCAGCACCTCGTCTGCTCGCGTGTAGTAGTCGGCCGCCTTGTTGACGCCGACCGCGGCCAGCAGGACCGGTCGCATGCAGCGCCGCTGGCACTCTTCCTTCAGGCAATAGTCGTAGCCCAGCTCCACCCGCTCCGGCGCCACGACCTCACCACAATTCCTGCACTGCAACCGGGCCACTCCCCTTTTCTCTGCTGTGGTCACCACCGGCCACAGGTCCTGATCGCGTGATCGACCGGACCCAAACCGGGCCAATTGCAACGTCGGGATCGGACTGGTTCTTCCCGGCCGCCCAGCCGACCGCACCAGGGGTTGCTTGACATATACCGATATAGGAATATGATTTGCCCATGGCCCGAGCAGCGACGACGGCCGATGTCTTCAACGCCATGGCCGAGCCACGGCGGCGGGAGATCCTCGACGTCCTTTCGCACGGGGAGCTGCCCGTCAACGACCTGGTGGAGCGGCTGGGGCTGGCCCAACCCCAGGTGTCGAAGCATCTGCGGGTGCTGAGGGAGGTGGAGCTGGTCGTGGTGCGTGACGAGGGTCGGCAGCGGCTGTACCGGATCAACGGGCCGGCGCTCAAGCCGATCTACGACTGGGTCAAGCCCTACGAGCGCTCATGGTCGGAACGGTTCGACCGGCTGGACGCGGTGTTGGACGAGCTCAAAGCAAAGGAGAAAGCACATGACAGCGAGTAGCGGTACGGCAAAGGTGACGCTCCCGGCCGATGACCAGATTCTCATCACGCGGGAGTTCGAGGCGCCAAAGCGCCTGGTGTACCAGGCCTGGACCACGGCCGAGCTGGTCGAGCGCTGGTGGAGCGGTCAGCGGGGCAAGGTGACGAACGTCCAGATCGACCTGCGGGTCGGCGGTGCCTGGCGGTACGTGATGACGGCCAATGCCGGGTTCGAGGTCGCCTTCCATGGCGAGTACCAAGAGATCGTGCCCGAGGAGCGGATCGTCTACACCGAGGCCTTCGAAGGCGCGCCCGAGGCTGGGAGCACGCTCACCACGGCGACGTTCGCCGAGATCGACGGGCGCACCGTCCTCACGCTGGCCATCGTGTGCCCGAGCCGGGAGGTCCGGGACGGGATCATCGACTCCGGGATGGAAGGGGGCATGCAAGAACAGATGGACGCGCTGGAGCAGGTGGCCATCGCCCTCGGCTGACCAGGCCGGTCGAGGCGAGAGGGACGCTCTGGCCCAGGGCGCCTCTCGCCCGGCTGACCGGGCCGGTCGAGTCGGCTGGCTCCTTCGCGCCCAAACCCAACCCCAGGCGGCCGTCCCGACCGCGAGATCGCTGTCCAAGTGGTTCTCAGTGGCTGCACAGCCTGATTGCAATTGGTGGCACACCCGTGCCAAGGTATCGGCGGTGCCGGACACGATCGCAGCGCGAAGGTCATTGGCCTGGGAAGACCGCGCCCTCGATCGCTCCCTGTCCGCGGCACGAGATCGATCCTCGGCCCGGGGGCGTCGGCTGGTCGACGCGGCCCGTGCCCTGGCCAACGAGTCCGGGTCGTCGGCGTTCACCGTCGGAGACGTCGCCTCGCGGGCCGGGTTGTCGTTGCGGAGCTTCTACCGGCACTTCTCCGGGAAAGACGATGTGCTCCTCGCCCTGTTCGAAGAGGAGAGTCGCCTGGGCGCCGAGCTGCTCGGCACGGTGATCGCCGAGGCGACGAGCCCGCTCGAGCGCCTGCGGAGCTACGTGGTCGGGTTGTCCGAGTTCGTGGTGCTGGGCTCGGGCTACGCGGCACTCCTGGTGCGGGAGCACGTGCGCCTGGGTGCGTCGCACCCCGACGAGATGCGGGCGGCCGTCGAGCCGCTGGTCGACCTGCTCGATGACCAGCTCACCGCGGCGGCAGCGACGGGCGAGATCCGCCAGGTCGACCGCCACGATGCCATCCTCGTGTTCTCGCTGATCCTCTCGCACGTCCACGTGGCCGTGCTGTTCGGACCGAATGAGGACCCCCACGCCGGATCGGTGCAGCTCTGGGAGTTCTGCCTCGCCGCGCTGGACCCTCGGGGGCCCACCGGCCGCCCGACCGCTCCTGAAGGAGGAACTCGATGACCGAGGAACCCGCTACCCGCGTGGCCAACGCGCTGTTCTCTCCCGCTGTCGCCGATGACCCGCATCCCGCCTATGGCCGGATGCGAGAGGAATGTCCGGTGGCCCGAGCCACCATCAGCGGTGCGCCGATGGTGGTCGTCTCCCGGTACGAGGACGTGTGCTGGGCCTTTCGCCATCCCGAGGTCTTCACGTCGGCTGGGAACCAGGGCAACCTGGGCGAGCAGGCCCTGATCCCGCTCGAGTTCGACCCCCCGCAGCACACGAAGTACCGGCGCCTCCTCACCCCGGAGTTCGTACCTCGGGAGATCGCAAAGCTCGAGCCGGAGGTGCGGAGGATCGTTCGGGGCCTGATCGACGAGGTGGCGGTCCGAGGGGAATGCGACTTCCACCAGGAGGTCGCCACACCCCTGCCGTCGGAGATCTTCTTGGCCCTGATGGGGTTGCCCGACGAGGACCTCCCCCAGTTCCTCCAGTGGCGGGACCAGTCGATCAGGCCGGACGTGGAGCCGGGCGACTACGAGGGGGCCAAGCGCATCCGCGACCAGGCCGCCCATGAGATCAGCGAGTACTTCCGGGGCGCCATCGAGCGCTGCCGGGCAGCACCGGCGGACACCTTGCTCTCCCGGATCGTCCACTCGACGATCGACGGGGAGCCCCTGAGCGAGACCGAGCTGCTGGGCATGAGCCATCTCCTCTTGTTGGGAGGCCTCGACACGGTGACCGCGTCCCTCGACTGCATGGTCAACTTTCTCGCCACCCACCCTGACCATCGTCAGCAACTGGTCGACGACCCCTCCCTCATCCCCAAGGCCGTGGAGGAGCTGCTGCGCTGGCTGAGCCCGGTGATGGTCGTCCCTCGCTCGATGAAGGAGGACTTCGAGCTCCAAGGGGTACAGCTGCACGCCGACGATCCGGTCATGCTGGCCGTCGGCGCGGCCAACCTCGACGGGAGCGAGTTCCCCGACACGGTGGTCGACTTCGGTCGCCACCCCAACCGCCACGTCGCCTTCGGGGGCGGTAACCATTCCTGCCTCGGGGCCCATCTGGCCCGGCTGGAGCTACGGGTCGCGCTCGAGGAGCTCCACCGTCGGATCCCCCACTACCGGATCCCCGAGGGGGTCTCCGTCCACTTCTCGCCCGGCATCCGCCAGGCCGACCCGCTGCCGCTCGAGTTCGACCCCACATAAACCCGAGCGGCAAAGGCCGTCCATACAGTCAGTTGTCTCTCGGCGGAGGCGCCTCGGGTCTCGGCCCTACGGGGCCCCGCACACGACGTACGGCTTGAGCGTCATGGTCTGGCCCGCCCCGAGGGGCGCGGTGACCATGGCGACCGTGCGCCAGGAATGGGCATTGAGCGGGAACGAGGATCGAACCATCACGTTCCTGTCTGCCGACGTGTTGGAGGCATAGGCCTGGCCACCGCCGCTCAACAGCACCTCGGTCGGGAAGCACGAGGTCGTGGCGACCAGCACGGTGCCAACAGCAGGATTCGGCGCGGAGACGAGCGGCTTCGCCTCCAGGGGTGCGCTGGCCGTGATGGTCCCGGCTGGCCCGGCGGGACCCGCCTTGCCGGCGGCGCCCGTCTTGCCGACGGCGCCCGGCGCCCCGGCGGGACCCTGGAGGCCCTGGAGGCCCTGCGGACCTGCGGGGCCCGTCGCTCCCACCGATCCTTTGACCGCGGTGGGGACGCTCTGCACGGCCCAGGCGGCCACCCCCACAGCAGCCAGGCTTATGGCCGCCACGACGATGAGCCCCACAACCAGGGGTCCGGATCGCCTCGGTCGGACCGGGTCCTCGCTGACGGTCGCCGGTCCGTTCTGCACCTCCGCCATCGGTGTCATCGGGTGTGTGTCATTCTTCAGTGCCATCTCGATACCTCACGTGGCTCGCTTGTCAGGGCTGCAGTCACACAGTGACGTGCCCTCTCCACCATCCATGCCCATGTCTGACTCGAACCGGTGGCGGGATTGTCCCAATTGCGACACAACACGTGATGCGCTGCTCCCGCCACCCTTCGTGGTCCCGGCCGGGATGCGGTTTTGCAGCGCAGACCTGTCATGTGCTCGCCATCAATCCGAGACAACGGGCGGGCACGATCGGGTCATGAGGATCCTGTGCGGCATTGCTGCATCGACGATCGTCGCAGGGCGTGGGATGACCAACTGAGCCGTCGTCCCGGTGCAAGGCTCTCTCTCAGGAGCGCGCAGCGTGTCTACGGTGCGCGCAGCGCTGTCTACGGTGCGCGCAGCGTTATCGTGATCACGAGAAGGGAATAGAACGACACAGTGTCATCGCCACGGATTCTCTTCATCGAGGACGACGGGAACTTGCGCAACGTCCTATCCATCTCGCTCCGCCAGGAGGGGTACACGGTCGACGAAGCGGCGAGCGGCGAGGAGGGGCTCGACCTGTTTGCCCGAAACGGTGCCGACGTCGTCATCGTCGACCTCCGCCTCCCCGGTATCGACGGCTTCGAGGTGACCCGGGAGCTCCGGCGCACGAGCCAGGTCCCCATCACCATGGTCACCGCCTGCGACGACAGCCATGATGTCGTCGCCGGTCTCGAGGCGGGCGCCGATGACTACCTGGCCAAGCCGGTGGGCGCAAAGGAGCTGGCAGCGCGCATCCGAGCCATGCTCCGGCGCGCATCCGCCGCACCTCCTCCTGAGACCGTCCTGCGCTTCCAGGACCTGGAGATCCACCGTGAGGCCGGGACCGTCTTCCAGGGTGGGCGTGAAGTCGTCCTCACCCGTACGGAGTTCCGCGTGCTCTGCGAGCTGGCCGCGACGCCGGGGTGGGTGGTCAGCCGGCAGCAGCTGCTCGAGCGGGTGTGGGACTACGACTTCTTCGGTGACGAACGGCTGGTCGACACCCACATCGGGCGGCTGCGGGCGAAGATCGAGGCAAATCGTTCGGCACCGGAGCTGATCGTCACCGTGAGAGGGCTGGGCTACAAGCTCCAACCATGAGCCGGTTCGGGGGGCGTCAGGATCGGGGGCGGCGGCTGGGGCTCCGGGCGCGGACCGTGATCGCCTTCGGCGTGGGCGCGGCGCTGATCTCGGGCGCGCTCGCCGTCATCAGCTTTGCCGTCGTCCGACAGGACCTTCTCTCGCAGCGTCAAACCAGTAGCCTGCGCCAGGCCTACGCCAACGCCCGTCTGGTCAAGACCAAGCTCGGCACCCCCTCGACGAACGTCGCCGACGTCCTCTCGAGTCTGGCCCCGCCGGTGGGGGTCCGCTCCTATCTCAACGTTCGAGGGATCTGGTTCTCGACCTCGGCGTCGGTGGGCGGCTCGCCGGCACCGGCGAAGCTGGTCGACACGGTCAAGGCCGGCAACGTGGCCGAACAGCGGGTGGTCGTGGACGGGACGCCCACCATCATCGTCGGCATCCCGTTCCGCTCCCTCGGCGCCGCCTACTTCGAGGCACACTCCCTCGCCGACGTCCAGGGAACGCTGAACCTCTTGGCCGAGGTCCTGGCCATCACGGCGGTGGCGACGACGGTCGGGGGCGCCCTGATCGGGTTGTGGGCCAGTGGCCGTCTGGTCCGGCCGTTGACCGATATCGCCCATGTGGCGACGGACATCGCCGGCGGCACCCTGGACCGACGGCTCGGACACGACCCCGACCTCGAGCCTCTGGTGACCTCGTTCAACGACATGGTCACCAACCTCCAGCAGCGCATCGAGCGCGATGAGCGCTTTGCCTCGGACGTCAGCCATGAGCTCCGGTCACCCCTGTCCACCATGAACGCGTCGGTTGAGCTGTTGGGCAGCTATCGGGAGCTCCTGCCCGAGGCGGGGAAGATATCCGTCGACACCCTGGGCCTCGAGGTCGGACGCTTCTCGAGCATGGTTCAGGACCTCCTCGAGATGTCGCGCATCGACGCCGGCGTCCCCGACCTGAACATGACCGACCTGCCGCTCGACGAGCTCGTGCGCCGCACCGTTGCCGTCCACGACCCGGGGATCCCCGTGCACATCTCGCCAGAGGCGACCGGACTGCACACGATGGGAGACAAGCGCCACCTGCAGCGGGTGATCGCCAACCTGCTCGACAATGCCGACATCCATGCCGGAGGCGCCGTGCTGGTCACGCTCGAGCGCCACGGTACGAGTGCGATACTTTCCGTCGAAGACAAGGGGCCCGGGGTCCCGGTGGCCGACCGGGAGCGAGTGTTCGAGCGCTTCTACCGGGGCGCCGCCTCCGGCCGCCGTGGCGCAACAACGGGAACCGGGCTCGGGCTCTCGCTGGTGGCCGAGCACGTCCATGCCCACGCCGGAACGGTGTCCATCGAGGACCGGGCCGGCGGAGGAAGCCGCGTGGTCGTCGTCCTCGCCGTGTCGAGCCCATGAGCGTGAGGTTCCCCCACCGTCGCCGGCGGCGCGCCGCCGCGGCCCTTGCGCTCGTGGCTGTCCTCGCCTCGGGGTGCAGCATCGGCGCCGAGCAGTCGCCCAACGTCGTCGCTCCCCAGAACGTCCCCTCAGGCCTCACCGGCTCAGCACCGCCGACCCCGACGGCCACGGTGCCCACGGAAAACGTGACCATCTACCTGGAAGGGCTGCAGCGCCTGGTCACGGTGAACCGCGAGGTGGCCAGGCCGGCCGCGCCCGGTGCAGTGCTTGCGGCGTTGGGGAAGGGGTCGACTGGCGCCGAGGCGGCCCAGAACCTGCGCAGCCCCATCTCGGCCGCGGTTCCACTATCCGTCGTCTCGCTGGCCAATGCCAGGATCTCGATAGGTGTGTCGCCGTCGTTCACGAACCTGACCGGAAGCGACCAGGTGGCCGCGGCGGCCCAGCTGGTCTACACCTTGACCGCCCTCCCGGGCATCCACGCGGTTTCCGTGGAGATCGGCCACCGTGGCGTCAGCATGCCGTTGCCCGATGGACGGCTGAGCGCCGGTCCACTCACCCGTGCCGACTACGCCTCGTTGGCACCCGTGTAATCGATCGCCGTGTAATCGAGCGCCGGTTCGTCGGCAACCTCCCGCTCGACCGCCAGGCGGTAGGCCCGCAGCGGTGTCGATCCGTTCGACCACGTGGGGTAGCACCGCAGTGGCAGGAAGTGTTGTGTCGAGATCGTGACATTCCGGCCATGGGATCGTGTCGAGCGCTGGGCATGCTCATTACATGACGACTACTCGATGGAACAGACCAGCGCTGGCTGCCGCTGTCGCTGCCGCCCTCGTCCTTGTCCTCGGGACCCTGGCCGTTGGCGCCCCGAGGGCGGCGGCGGCCCCGCCTGTCTTCGCGCTCACGTCGCCCGCCAACAACTCGACGGTTCCCTCCCGCACGGTGACCTTCGCAGGAACGGGGACGCCGGGATCCACGGTCAAGGTCCTGCTCGCCAGCGGTTCCCCGGTCCCGGCGACGACCCCCGCGGTGGTGGGTGCGAACGGGACGTGGACGACGACGGGAACGTTCCCGGCCGCGGCCCCGGCAGCGGAGCCCCTCACCGCCAGTCAGAACAGCGGCGGTTCGGCCAGCGGCAGCGCGTCGGTTCTTCTGCATCTCCCGGCGCGGCCCAGTCACACCTTCGCCGTGACCGGACCGGCCAACGGGGCGACGGTACCGTCGCGAACGGTCGCCTTCAGCGGGACCGGGGTGCCGGGCTCGTCGGTGAGCATCCTCAGCGCCGGTGGCGCCCGGGTCCCCGGGACCGCTCCGGCACTGGTTTCCTCGAGCGGCACATGGACCACGACGGCCACGTTTCCGGCCACCGCCGCGGTGGCCGAGCACCTCACGGCCGCTCAGACCACGGGAGGGGCGGCCACCGGCTCTGCTCCCCTCCTGATCCACCTCCCGGCGCCGACCTATCCGTTCGCCCTCGCCTGGCCGGCAGACCACGCGACGGTGCCGTCGCGCACGGTCGCATTCACCGGGACCGGGGCGCCGGGATCCGCGGTGAACATCCTCGAAGCCGGGGGCGCCCGCGTCCCGGGCACCGCGCCAGCGAGCGTGGGCTCGAATGGCATCTGGGCCAGCACGGTTACTTTCCCCCCGAGCGTGCCGGCGACGGAGCATCTGGTCGCCGGGCAGGTCAGCGGGGCAACGACCACCGGGAGCCTGCCGGTCGTCGTCCAGCTTCCGGCGCCCACCCATCCCTTCGCCGTGACCTCACCGGCTGACAACGCCAGCGTGCCGTCGCGGACCGTGAACTTCACCGGGACCGGGGCGCCGGGCTCGACGGTGAGCATCCTCGACGCCGCGGGCACTCGGGTTCCCGGCACCAGCCCGGCCGACGTGGCCCCGAACGGCACATGGGCAACGACGCGTACGTTCGCCGCCTCGGCGCCTGTGACCGAGCACCTGGTCGCCACCCAGGTGACGGACGGCTTGGCCGACGGGAGCGTCCAGCTCACCATCCACCTCCCGAGCCCTCCGGCCACCAACCCGACTCCGGCCGACCAACCCGACTCCGTCGGCCAACCCAACGCCGGCCAACCCGAGCCCGCCGGCCAACCCGAGCCCGCCGGCCAACCCGAGCCCGCCGGCTAACCCGACTCCGCCGGCCAAGGCGAATCCATTTGCCGTGACCTCGCCGGCCAACAACGCAACGGTGCCCTCGCGGACCGTGACCTTCACCGGGACCGGGGCGCCGGGCTCGACGGTGAGCATCCTCGACGCCGCCGGCGCCGCGCTCTCGGGGACCAGCCCCTCGACGGTGGGCACCGGCGGGACCTGGTCGCTCACGGCCACGTTCGCCCCCACGGTGCCGGTGACGGTGCCGCTCGTCGCCTCCCAGAAGACAGGTGGGGCCGCCTCGGGGACGGTGTCTCTCACCATTCACCTCCCGGCTGCACCGGCCATCGCCCTCTCGACGTCGGCGGCTCCGACGAGCTTCACCGCGCCGGGGCAAGCCATCACGTTCCGGTACCTGGTCACCAACACGGGAGACGTGGCGCTGACGTCGATCGGCGTCACGGACAACGCGATCGGTCCCGGCGGCGTCCAGTGCCCGGCTTCAACGCTCGCCCCCGGTGCCGGCGAGACGTGCACGCGGTCGTACACGACCACACAGGCGAACGTGGATGCCGGGTCGATCACCTCGTCGGCCACGGCCACGGGCGCCCCGCCGACCGGTGCGGCAGTGAGCTCGCCACCGTCCTCGCTGAACGTGCCCGGCCCGAAGAGCACGCCGGCCATCGCCGTGGCCACGTCGGCCAGCCGACCCAACTTCACCGCCCCCGGGCAGTTGATCACCTACCGCTACGTGGTGGCCAATACCGGGAACGTGACCCTGTCGACGATCGCCGTATCCGACAACCGGGTCTCCGCTTCGAACCTCCGATGCCCGGTGGCCGTACTCGCTCCCGGCGCCAGGGAGAGCTGCTCGGGGGCCTACACGACCACGCCGTCGGACGTCCACACCCGCTCGGTCACCAGCTCGGCAGTGGCCCAGGGAACGCCGCCCCACAGCGCCACACCGGTGCGGTCGACCCCGTCCACGAACGTCGTTCCGCTGGCCGTGAGCCCTGTCCGCCACCTGTCAGCCGTTGCTCACCGGGCCACCATCTCCCCGGCCAGGCCACGGGTGACAGGGTGAGGTCGGCCTGCTCCCCATGACCCCGCGTCGGGCGCTGCGGGTCGTCGCCCTGGCGGTCGTCCTCGCCATCGGCTTGTCGATCGCCGCCTGCGGCAATCCGACGGCGGCTCCGCCGGCTCGGCCTGGGTCGCCCAACGCCCACCACGCGACGGCGGGCTCTCCCGGCACCACGGCGCCCGCTGGCACCCCGGTTCCCACCAGCACCGTGGTGGCCACCCTGCACGCCAGCATTCCCCGCTTCGTCGCCCCAGGCGGCGCGCAGAACGGCACCGTGCCCGGCTCGTGGTACAGCTCGCCGTCTGCCCTGCCGGTCGTGGGCAGCCGGCCAGGCTGGCTCGAGGTGCGCCTGGCTCAACGGCCCAACGGCTCGACCGCGTGGGTCCTGGCCAGCGATGTCGCCCTGGCCAAGACTCCCTATGCGATCGTGGTGAACACCGGCGACCGGCACCTCACCTTGTACCGGAGCGGCAAGCCCGTCTTCTCGGCGCCGGTGGGCGTCGGCACGTCAGCGGACCCCACCCCGACCGGCCAGTACTTCGTGGCGCTGTTCGCCTCGCCGCCGAGTCCCGCCTACGGGGCCTTCGTGATGGTGACATCGGCTCACTCGAATGCCATCACCGACTGGTCCAATTCCGGTGACGCCATTGTCGCCATCCATGGACCTCTCGGGACCGATGCCCAGATCGGCACGAGCGGAGCGGCCATCTCCCACGGCTGCATCCGCCTCCACGAGCCGGACCTGCTCAACCTGCGCCAGGTCCCGGCCGGGAGCCCGGTCGAGATCGTCTCGTAACGGAGCCCTGCCCGCCGAGGGCGAGGCCGGGAGGTGAGAGGGACATCCACCCCGAGGCTCGCAGAGGCTTTAGCCTTCGAAGACGCGAGACGAGATGAGGTGGAGCAATGCCGGTCAGACATCTTCCCGCCGACACCACTGGCGAGATCGTGGCCGAGATCGTGAAGGAGGAGGGAGCCGTCGTGGTGGATCGCGTGGCGGCCCCCGACCTCATGGACGACATCGAGGACGAGCTCAGGCCGTACCTGGATGCGACACCGCTCGGAGCCGACGACTTCGGCGGGCTCCTCACCCGGCGCACCGGGTCCCTGATCGCCCGCTCGCCCGCCGCCCGCCAGCTGGTGATGCACCCGCTGGCCCTGGGCACGGCGAGTGTGCTCCTGGCGCACGCCACCAACTTCCAGCTCCACCTGACTCAGGCCATCGCCATCGGCCCCGGCCAACCGGCCCAGGCCATCCACAAGGACCGCTGGGCCTTCGACTTCTTTCCCTTCCCGACCGGCTACGAGGTCCAGTGCAACACGATCTGGGCCCTGACCGAGTTCACCGAGGCGAACGGGGCCACCCGGATCGTCCTCGGCAGCAGCACGGCCGGGGACACGGAGCCCTTCACCCATGACGACACCGAGCCGGCAGAGATGGAACGCGGCTCGGTGCTCTTCTACTCCGGCAGCGTGAACCACGGCGGCGGGGCGAACCGGACCGACCGGGTCCGGATCGGCGTCAACATCACCTACAACCTGGCCTGGCTGCGCCAGGAGGAAAACCAGTACCTGGCCACGCCCCCCGAGGTGGCGCGGACGCTGCCGGTCGAGCTCCTCCGGCTGATGGGCTACCAGCGGGGTGCCTATTCCCTCGGCTACATCGACGATCTGCGCGACCCGATCGAGGCCGTCCACCCCGGGTTCGGCGACGTCGGGCTCGCCGTCGCCGACAAGAGCTGAGTGGACCGGCGACCGGGCATGGGGACAATGGCCACGATCTACTGGCGGCCCGGCTGCATGTTCTGCCTCCGCCTGCGCTGGGTGCTCCGAGCGCATCGGCTACGGGCCGAATGGATCAACATCTGGGGTGACGACGACGCCGCCAGCTACGTCCGCTCGGTCGCCCACGGCAATGAGACCGTGCCGACCGTCGTGATCGACGGTCGCGCCATGGTCAACCCTCCGCCCCGGATGGTGATCGCCGCCCTCCGCCGGGAGACATAGGTCGTCCTGACCCGTCGGCCGCAGCCGGCGTGGTACCCATTGGGGGTATACGGTACTATTACCCCATTGGGGTATGACCGACGACCGAGTCCCGGAGGCGAGATGACAGCACCGCAGACCGACCATATCGATCTGCCCATCACCGGGATGACCTGTGCCAGCTGCGCGGCGCACATCGAGCGGGGTCTGAACCGGCTCGACGGGGTCGAGGCGGCCGTCAACTTCGCCACCGCCAGGGCCAGCGTCGACTTCGACTCCAGGCTCGTCTCGCCCCAGGTCCTGGTGGGCAGGGTCGAGTCGAGCGGCTACCGGGCGGCGTTGCCCGTGCCGCTCGACCGGTCGGCCCGAAAGGGGCGATCCGGGCGATGGAGATCCGGGCAAGGGAGACGACACCGTCCCCGCTCCGGCGGCGTCTGGTCGGGTCGGTGGTCCTCACCGTGCCGGTCGTCCTCTTGGCCATGGTGCCGGCCTGGCAGTTCCCGGGCTGGCAATGGCTGAGCGCGGCGCTGGCCACGCCCGTGGTGCTGTGGGCCGGGTTCGGCATCCACCGGGCGGCCTGGGTCAACCTGCGACACGGGCTCGCCACCATGGACACGCTCATCTCGCTCGGGACCCTGGCCGCGTGGAGCTGGTCGCTCGTCGCCCTGGTGTTCCTCGGTGCCGGCCGCATCGGCATGACGATGACCTTTAGCCTGTTGCCCCGTGACGGCGGCACGGCCGATGTCTACTTCGAGGTCGCCAGCGCCGTCGTTGCCCTGGTCCTCACCGGCCGGTACCTCGAGGCGACGGCTCGGCGTCGATCGGGTAGCGCGCTCGAGGCCCTCCTCGAGCTGGGGGCGAAGGACGTGGCCGTGCTCGACGACCACGGCATCGAGCATCGGGTCCCCATCGAGGTCCTTGGCGTCGGCGACCGTTTCGTCGTGCGTCCCGGTGAGAGGATCGCCACCGACGGCACCGTGGTGAAGGGCCACTCGGCGGTCGACCAGTCCCTCCTCACCGGCGAGAGCCTCCCCGTCGAGGTCGGCCCGGGCGATGCGGCCGTCGGGGCGACGGTCAATGTCGGCGGTCGTCTCGTCGTCGAGGCGACCAGGGTCGGCGCCGACACCGCCCTGGCCCAGATCGGCCGGCTGGTCAGCGATGCCCAGAGCGGGAAGGCGCCGATCCAGCGCCTGGCCGACCGCATCGCTGCCGTCTTCGTGCCCGTCGTGCTCGCCCTGTCGGTGGCCACGCTGGCCGGATGGCTCCTGGCCGGGGCCGGTGCCGGGCCAGCCTTCACCGCCGCCGTGGCCGTGCTCATCATCGCCTGCCCGTGCGCTCTCGGACTGGCCACCCCGACCGCCATCCTGGTCGGCACGGGCCGGGGCGCCCAGCTCGGCGTGCTGATCAAGGGGCCCGAGGTGCTCGAGTCCACACGGCGGGTCGACACCATCGTGTTGGACAAGACCGGCACGGTGACCACCGGCCAGATGAGCCTGGTCGAGGTGACCACCACGGCGGGGACGAGCCCGGCGGAGGCGCTCCGGCTGGTCGGCTCGCTCGAGTCGGCCAGCGAGCACCCGATCGCTCGGGCCATCGCCGGGGCGGCGGGTGCCTCTGGAGACCTCAGCGGGGTGGAGGAGTTCGCCAACGCCGAAGGTGCCGGCGTCACCGGCGTCGTGGCCGGCCACCGAGTCGTCGCCGGCCGACCGTCGCTCCTGGCCGCGCAGTCGATGGCCGTGCCCGGCGACCTGGAGTCGGCCTGCGAGCAGGCCCAGGCGTCCGGGCGCACGGCCATCGTCGGCGGGTGGGACGGTGCGGCCCGCGCCGTGTTCGTGGTCGCCGACGGCGTGAAGCCCACCAGCCGGGAGGCAATCGCCCAGTTGGAAGGGCTCGGGCTCTCCCCCATCCTGCTCACCGGGGACAACCCCCGAGCGGCACGAGCCGTGGCCGACGAGGTGGGGATCGCCACGGTCGAGGCCGACGTCCTTCCCGGCGACAAGGCGGCTGTGGTGCGGCGGCTCCAAGCTGAGGGCCACGTCGTGGCCATGGTCGGCGACGGCGTCAACGACGCCCCCGCGCTGGCCCAGGCGGACCTGGGACTGGCCATCGGCACCGGGACCGACGTCGCCATCGAGGCGAGCGATCTCACCCTCGTCTCGGGGGACCTGCGATCGGCGGCCGACGCCATCCGGCTGTCCCGCAGGACGCTCCGGACGATCAAGGCCAACCTGGCCTGGGCGTTCGTCTACAACGCGGTGGCCATACCCGTTGCCGCCGCCGGGCTCCTCAACCCCATGATCGCCGCCGCGGCCATGGCGTTCTCGAGCATCTTCGTCGTCACCAACAGCCTCCGTCTGCGCCGGTTCGATCCTCGCTGAGGACCGGCTGAGGGTCCCGACGCGGCCAGCGAGCGTTTCGCAGCAAAGCTACGGCGATCGGCACGAATCCCGCAGAACCAGCACAGACCGAAACAGGACAGCACATGGCAGGTGGCGACCCTCTGGCGTCTGGCTCGGCCCGGCGATGAGCATCCACCACCTGATCGTGACCTACGGGTACGTGGCCATCTTGGTGCTCGTCGGCCTCGAGAGCCTCGGCATCCCGGTTCCCGGAGAGACCGTGCTCGTCGCCGCCGGGACCTATGCGGGGATCACCCATCACCTCAACCCCGTCGCCATCGTCGCCGTGGCCGCCGCCGGTGCCATCGTTGGCGACACCATCGGCTACTGGATCGGCGACAAGGGCGGCTACCGCCTCCTCCTTCGGTACGGCCACTACGTCCGCATCGACGAGTCCAAGATCAAGGTGGCCCGGTATCTGTTCGCCCGCCATGGGGGAAAGGTGGTGTTCTTCGGCCGCTTCGTCTCCGTCTTGCGAACGTACGCCGCGTTCCTGGCCGGCACGACCCGGATGCGCTATCGGCGCTTTGTGGCCTTCAACGCGTCGGGAGGCATCGTCTGGGCATCGGTCTACGGGTTCGGTGCCTACTACGCCGGCCACACGCTGCAACGGCTTTCGGGCACCCTGACCATCGTCTTCGTGGTCCTGGCCGTCGCCACCCTCGTCGGCTCCATCCTCATCGTCCGACACCAGACGAACCGCCTGATGACAAAGGCCGAGGCGGCCTATCCGGGGCCCTTGGTCCGCTGACGGTCCGGGAGGCGCCAGGTGACTGGTCTTCTGGGCCGAGCCAAGGGAACAAGTGGAGCGTATTCTCTGTTAGGGAGGTCGTAATCTTGTAATCAGGAGCTGGTGCCGTGAGTGAGACCCTTTCAGAGACGCCCGGGCAAGACCTCGGGCCATTGGATGCATATTCCCAGGTCGTCGTGGCGGTGGCCGAACAGCTGACCCCCAGGGTGGCCGCCTTGGAGGTGTCCCACCGGCAGCGGGACGGGAGCTACGCCGGCGGGGCGGGCTCGGCCGTGGTGTTCACCAGCGACGGCTTCTTGCTCACCAACGCCCACGTGGTCGGTGCGGCCGAGGCGGGTCGGGTCGCCTTCGCCGACGGCACCGCCGTCCCCTTCCACGTCGTGGGCACCGATCGGCTCTCGGACCTGGCCGTGGTGCGGGCCGACGGCGTCACCCCGGCGCCGGCCCGGCTGGGTGAGGCGGCCCAACTCAAGGTTGGGCCAGCTGGTCGTGGCCGTCGGCAACCCCCTCGGTCTGGCCGGCAGCATCACCGCGGGCGTCGTCAGCGCCCTGGGCCGGTCCCTGCCGACCAGGGCGGGAAACAACGTGCGGATCATCGACGACGTGATCCAGACCGATGCCGCCCTCAACCCCGGGAACTCGGGCGGTGCCCTGGTCGTGGCCTCCGGTGACGTGGTGGGCATCAACACGGCGGTCGCCGGCGTCGGGGTGGGCCTGGCCATCCCGATCAACTCCATCACCCGCCAGATCGTCGCCTCCCTGATGGCCGAGGGCCGGGTGCGGCGGGCCTACCTGGGCGTGGCCGGGACCCCGGCTCCGCTCCCCCCACTGCTGGCCGCGCAACGGGCCCAGAAGACGGGGTTGCGCATCGCCGAGGTCGTGCCCGGCGGGCCGGCGGCGCGGTCCGGGTTGCGTACCGGCGACCTGCTGCTCAGCGCCAACCGCGAGGCGGTGGTCAGCGCGCAGACCTTGCAGCGCCTGATGCTCGGCGATGCCATCGGCCAGCCGTTGGCCCTGACCGTTTTGCGTGCCGACGCCCTCGTCGACGTCATCGCCACCCCCGTGGAGCTCGACGCCACGGACTGAGGAGGCCACCGGCCTGCGTCGCCACGCGACGTGGGTCGGGCCTCCCAGGCGTGCATTCGCCCAATCCATGTGTGGAACCGATCGCGGCCTTGGGGCTGGGAAACGGAACCCAACGTACGTACAACGATGTACACTAGTGTACATGAGCACCATGACCATCAGCGAGGCACGGGCAGCACTCCCCGATGTGCTCGACCGCGTCGACAAAGGGGAAGAGGTCACGATCACCCGCCACGGCCGGCCGGTGGCGGTGGTCGTCCGGCCGGACACGTTGCGGAGCCGCAGGGCCGAACAGGCGTTCAGGACGGCGGACAAGACCCGGACCGCGTTGGCGGTCGGTCGGCGGAGCTCCCTCAAGCGGGACACCGGGATCAGCACGGCGCGCGCCGACGAGTTGGTCAGCGCGATCAGGACGGACCGAGACGCACGGTCCTGATGGACGCCTTCGACGCGGACGTCTTGATCTATGCCGCGGCACCTGGCCATCCTCTTGGCGATTCGGTGCTGAGCGCTGTTCCCCGAGGCTTCACCGGACGATGCCGGCATCCTTGCCGGAGTCGGGTCCACCCTCCTTGTACCCGAAGTGCTCACCAAGCCGACGGGTGATGGCAGTGACGACGAGGTCGCCGCGCTCGCTGCGCTGCTTGCCCGCCTCGACCTGCGGCCCGTGGACGAGGCGATCGCCTCGATCGCCGTCGCGCTCGGTGCCTCGTACCGGTTGCGGTCGGCCGATGCCGTGCATCTGGCCACGGCTGTGTCGGCGGGCGCCGACCGCTTCATCACCAACAATCGGCGCGATCTTCCCCAGTCGATCGGAGAGGTCTCGATCACGTATCCGACTGATCTGCCGTAGCCGACGTCGGTGCTGTGTCGGACCCTCACTCCATCCATCTGGCCCACTTGAACCAGGGGCAAGGCTGGCGCCCGGGTTGGACTGCACCGTTCGTGCTTTGTAGCCCTCGCTCGGGCCGAGCGGCTCGAGGTTGACGTTGAAACCGTGCTGGCCGGTGCTTTCGATTCAGCTGCCGACCCGTGCGTCGTCCGCCCACTCCGGATCCGGTGTCGGGAGGCTCACCACGGACGTCGGATCCGGGGCGGCCTTGGTGTCCTGGCCCGGCCGAGCGGGAAGGAAGGCGATGGCCACCACCGCCCCGACCACACTGATGGCGGCGGCCACTCGGCAGCCCCCCGACAGGCTGTAGACGAAGGCATCCGTCGCGGTGGTGGCGAGCCCGTGGGCTGCACGCTCGAGGCCGAGGTGCGAGAGGGCACCGGAGGCGATCACCGCGCCGCCGACGGAGCCCTTGGCGCCCGCCACTGCCCGGCCGGGCAGTCCGGACGGGAGGGTCGACACCAGGCGGCTCGTGTACAGCGATGTGGCCACGCTCCCGATCACGGCGACGCCGAGCGTGCCGCCGAACAGTCGGGTGGCGTCGTTCACCGCCGATCCGATCCCCGCCTTGGCCGTCGGTACCGCGCCCATGATCGCCTCGGTGGCTGGTGCGCTGGTGAGGCCCATCCCCGACCCGAGGAACAGCATCTGGCCGACGATGACCAGGTAGGAGGTGGAGGCTGTCGAGGTCGAGGCCCACAGGAGCCCGGTGGCGAAGAGCAGCAGTCCCGTCCCGACGATCACCTTGTTGCCGACCCGCACGGCCAGCTTCGTGCCCACCACCGAGGTCACCGCCACCGAACCGGCCACGGGCAGCAGGCGCACGCCGGTGCCGAGGGGAGAGTAAGTCCTTCACGAACTGGAAGTACTGGGTGACGAGGAAGATGAAGCCGGACAGGGCGAAGAACGAGATGGCCACAGAGGCACTCGCGGCCGTGAACCGTGGATTCGAGAACAAGACGACATCGAGCATCGGGTGCTCGGTCCGCTGCTCGGCCAGCACGAAGATGGTGAGTAGTGCCGCCCCACCCGTGATGGTGGCCAGCGCCACCGGTGACTGCCACCCCCAACCGGGAGCCTCGATCACGCCGAAGACGAGCACGGCCATGCCGGCGGTGGAAAGAGCCAGGCCCCGCCAGTCGAGCGGTGGCGTCCTCGGATCGCGTGATGTCGGGACGGAGCCAGCAACGAGAACGGCGATCAGGCCGACGACGATGGCCATGAACAAAAAGACGCTCCCCCACCAGAACCGCTCCAAGAGCCAGCCGCCGACGATCGGGCCCGTGGCAATGCCGATACCCGTGGTGGCGCCCCACAGCCCGATGGCCCGGGCCCGATCCCGCCGTTCGGTGAACACGTTCACGAGCAACGAGAGGGTCGACGGGAACATGAGGGCGGCTCCGATCCCCATGACGGCTCGTGCCGCGATGAGCTCCCCGGTCGTCCCCGATGCGGCTCCGGCCAGGCTTCCCACCGCGAAGACGGTCAGACCGATGAGCAGCGTGCCCTTGCGGCCGAAACGGTCGCTCAGGCTGCCTGCGGCGAGGACCAAGGCGGCAAAGACGAGGCTGTACGCGTCCACCACCCACTGGAGCTGCGTAGACGTGGCCCCGACCTCTCGAACCAGGGTGGGCAACGCCACGTTCACGATCGTGACATCGACGCTGACCACGAAGGCGGCGAGGCAGAGGGCAATGAGAACCAGCGTGCGTCTGTTCATGCTTTCTTTTATAAAGCTATCTGGCTGCTTAAGTCAAGCCCTTATGACTTGAATTATTGTAATTCGGCGCTAAGCTGGTGGTATGCGTTCATACGGTCAGTACTGTGCCCTTGCCAAGGCACTCGACATCCTCGGAGATCGCTGGACCCTGTTGATCATCCGCGAGCTGTTGCTCGGGCCACGCCGCTACCGCGAACTCCAGTCCGGCCTTCCCGGTATCCCGACGAACCTCCTGGCGGCGCGATTGCGCCAGCTCGAAGAGGACGGTGTCGTGGTTCGGGAGATGCAGGGTCGCTACGACTTGACGCCGTGGGGCGAGTCTCTGGGCGAGCCGCTGCAGGCGCTGGCTCGGTGGGCATCGCCGCTCATGGATGAGATGGCGGAAACCGAGTCCTTCCGGAGCAACTGGCTCGAGTTTCCGGTTGAATTCATCTACGGCGGTGTCCAGACCGATCGCCCACGAGCAGAGATAGAGATCCGGGCTGACGGATCCCCGGTCACGATGGAGTCGGTCCACGGAGAGGTCCGATTCCGCACCGGGGCGGCGATATCGCCCGACCTCGTCCTCACCGGGCCGCCTGCCGTGGTGATTGGGATCCTGTCGGGGCGCCTGGACCAGCCAGAGGCCGAAGGCCTCGGGGCCAGCATCCTCGGTGACCTCGGAATTCTGTCGCAGCTCCGTCGTACCGACTGGTTGAGCGGACCTGAGGTGCTGGGCCGCCCGAGAGGTCGCCGGTAAGACCGCCCTGTCGCACCAGCAACTGGTGGAGACCTCTCTACGTATTGCTATCATACGGATTAATTTGCTATCATGTGAACCGTGAGGCAGATCATCACCCGGATGGACGATCAACTCGCCGATGCGTTGAAGCACAAGGCCAAGGAGGCGGGTGAGTCCGTCAATTCCTACGTGAACCGGCTCCTGCGGATTGCCGTTACGGGACCGGGATCTCGTCGCCAGATGTGGAAAGCGGCGGCGGTGGCCGACGGGCGACTCGTGCCCAGGGCGGGGCGGACCGGACGGCCTCGCCGTTGGGCGTTGGACCTCAAAACGAAGGCCAGCACTCCGACCGGGTATGCGGGCGAGTTGGTGAGCCGAGAACGGGACGAGCGGTGATCGTCTTTGCCGATACCAGCGCGCTTGGCAGCGTCTATCTCGGCGACGAAGAGGATGGCTCGTGGATCGAGTGGGTGATCTTCGACGGGCCCGATCCTGTCGTCGTCTGCGAACTCGCCGATGTGGAGTTTGCGAGCCTGTTGGCGCGGGCCAGGCGCGAGGATCGAATCGACGAAGCCGGCGTCGCTGAGCGGCTCGAGATGTATGCGGACCACACCGCTGACGACGGGCCGATCGGCGTAGTGCCGCTCACCGGAGACACGCTCGTCCGAGCAAGCTAGGTTCGTCTTTGAGACATCCGTTCGGACGCTCGATTCCATCCACCTGGCCGCGGCGCAACTGGTCGCCGACGCCAGCGACGATCCCGTCGTCCTCTTGACCCGTGACGCTCGACAAGCTGACGCCGCAACGGCGCTCGGCTTCCAGATGTACCAAAGGCCACCATGAGGACCTGACAGGTAGGGGAACCAGGCGGACACACCCACCGATCGCTGAGGTGGTGGAGATTCTCCACACCCGGCATAGCTGGGAAGTGGCTATGGGTCGGAGAAGATGGCGTGGCCGCCGACGCGGCGCCAGCAGATCGCGGGCTGACCGTCGATCTGGACCCACTCACAGGTCGCCCGACCATCGGGACCGGCGAAGCTCCAGGTCATCTCGCACACGCCACGGGCGCCCTGGACCGACTTGACGCGCAAACCAACCGGCAGGAGCTGACGTGCCGCTCGGCGGCCGGGATAAACCCGTCGAGGACCACCTGCCAGAAGCGACGGAACTCCTCGTCCGATAATCGACGGCGGTCACCGGCGAATCGCTCGGTCTGCTGGAACTTCAAGCCAGACCACGGTCGCCGGCCTCACGCTCAAGATCAGCCACGAGCGCGTCAGTGCTGTCGAAGGTCTCGACCCGGCCGGCCGCGATGTCGTCCTCGGCTTCTTGCTCCATCGCCTGCCAGCGCTCGACCCAGAACCACGCCTGATCCGCCCGGTGCGGCAGCAGCGGGTGCAGTTCGATCACCCCGTCGTCGCGCTCGACGACCTCGACCTGCGCACCCGGCTGATCGAGATGGTGGCGGTGGCGAACCTCGGCCGGCAGGGTGATCGACCCGCGGCTGGTCGACAGCGTGACGAAGTGCGAACGGGCCTGCTCTGCCATGACCACAGCCTGGCGTCGAAATGTCGTTCTGTCGATCCGACAGCATGCTCGCCTCTCAGCGACCGACCAGAGTCACGCCGCTGCCTGCCTCCTTATCGCGTCGCAACGCAGGCGGCCAGACCACCGCCTCGGCATCCGCCGAGCGTCCAGGTTTCCGCTGTCCGATCAGGCAGCAGCCCGGTTCCGTGACAACGTGGCCTCGTACGACGCCATGCGTAGCGATAGGAGCGTCAAGCCGAGGCGCCATTGGCTTCCACCATCGGTCGTCGTGAGTTGTCCGGGGTGATGGTTCGAGGGCGGCGTGTTTTCTGGCGTGCGCTACTGCTCAAGTCGAGGTGTCAGGCCACCCCGTCGCCTCAAAGATCGCGATCGGGTCGAGGTAGTCGCGCCAGTGGGTCACCTTCTGGTCTTGGACCGTGATGATGGAGACGAAGCGGTTGTTGTACGGCCGCCCGGTCTGGACTGATTTGCCGTGGACCTCATACTCGAGGACGACGACTGATGCTTCCGGGTCCCTGTAGACGCGGAGATTGTCGGCCCGGTCCACGCTCATGTACGCGTCGTAGCCGTCGTAGAGGTCGATGATGCTCTGGCGTCCTACTACGCGCCTGGGGTATCCGGGCACGGAGATGACGTATTCGAACACCACATCGTCGGCCAGTAGGTCGAAGTAGTCCTCTCCGTCGACGAGTCGTTTGAGTCCTTCACGGACGATCTTGAAGAAGGGGCCGTCGGCACCGAAGTTCGAGTCGTCGTTGGTGTACTTGGTCATGGCCGCTCTTTGCTGGTCCAGACAGTGCCCCGCACGACGCCGCGACAACCGAGGAAGATCCGACGGCAGAAAGGCTATCCCCTGGGATGTCGAGAGCGGGCCGCAGCAGAACCGAGACCAGCGCTTCATCGACGTTGAGTCCGGCAGGTTGGCGCAATCACGCACCTTCGGAGTCGGGCGTCGGATTCAGTGGCCGAGGTGGGGGATGACTTCGTCTGCGAAGCGCGCGGTACTTTCGGCCACAAAGGAGGGATCGGCGTCACGCGATGCGGGCACCACCACGATCCGTTGTAGCCCGAGCTCCGAGAGGCCGGCCAGGCGGTCGACGAGCTCGGGAGCGGGTCCGGCGAGGGTGAACCGCTCGAGGAAGGCGTCGGGCGCCGCGCTGGCCTGCTCGCTCGAGGCCAGGCCGTGTGCGGCCTCCTGGTAGGCGTGCTCCACGGCTTCCACAACGGCCCGGTCCTCGCCGCCCACTGGCACCCCGTGGGCCATGGCCTCGGCCACGAACCGGATGAAGATCGACGCGCTCCCCCGCACCATCGAGACCGCCGTGGCCCGGTCGGGGTCGCAGGAGACGTTGACGTACGCACCGAGGTCGATCCCGCCCGGGTCCAGGCCGGCGCGCTCGCGGGCCTGTCGAGCAAGGGACACGCCCCACCCGAGCAGTGAGGCGTCGGCCCCCAGGTTGAAGGTGAGTCGGTCGGCGACGGTCGCGCCCAGAGCGATGGTGGCCGGACCACTGGCGGCCACGTCGACGGGCACACTCGGCAGGTCGGCTGGCAACCAGGTGAGCCGGGCGCTGGGACCGTCTGCCCCCACTGTCTCCCCGCGCAGATAGGCACGGACCGACCGGAGCCCGGCTTCGAGGCTCGAGATGCCCGCCGGCGACTCGCCGATGAGGCGGAGGGCGGAGTCGCCGCGGCCGAGACCGAGGACCGCACGGCCTCCGGACTCCACCTGGATGGTCGCGATGGCCCCGGCCGTCACCGAGGGATGCCGGGTGACCGGGTTCGTCACTGCTACCCCGAGCTGGATGGTGAAGGTGGCGGCTGCGGCGAGGCCGAGCTCGACGTATGGGTCCCCCACCAGCGTCTGGCTGTCTGCCAGCAAGAAGCCGTGGTAGCCCTGGCGCTCGGCGGTGACGGCGACGTCGGCGGCGTGCCGAGGCACAGGGAACGAGTGCAGCCAGAACTTCACGGCATGACCGTAGTGCCAGACCGCCGGAGCGCGGTGAGGAAGGCTGGCTGGCCTTTCCCGGGGGGGATGATCCCGCCGTCGTGGGTCGAAGTGCCCGCGACAATGACTGACTGGGTTGACTCGCTGGTAACGATCGCGGCCGACGCCAATCCTGTTGAGGCCCTCGCCGCTGCCCACGCCGGCTTCGAAAGAACCCATCCGTTCCTTGACGGCAACGGGCGAACCGGTCGGATACTCCTCAACCTCCTCTTGGTCCGCCTCGGCTACCCCCCCGCCATCATCTACACCCGCGACCGCAACCGCTATCTCCACGCCTTGCGGCGAGCCGACAGCAGTGATCCCGGTCCTCTTGGCGAGCTCATCGCCCGATCGGTCACCGACAATCTCTACCGGTTCGTCGTCCCCGCCGTGGCTGGGCCCCACCGGCTGGTTCCAATCGTCGCTCTGGCCACCAGGACCCAGAGCGTGTTCACGCTTCGCGCGGCCATCGAGCGGGGTCGGCTCAAGGCCCAGAAGGGAGCAGATGGCCAATGGCGAAGCACCCGCGCGTGGGTCGACGAATACGTCGCGAGCAAGTACCAACGCACTCGCATTCGAACTTCGACGACGTGCGAGAACGCCTACAGCGACTCGACGAGGTCGTGTAGCAAGCCGTAGCCCTGAGTGCTACAACGACTATGTGGCCAAGACCATTGCTCAACGCCAGCTGCGCAACGACAACGCGAAGGTCATCGATGCCGTCGCGTCCGGGGAGACCTTCGTCGTCACCCGCAACGGTGTCCCGGTGGCCGAGTTGCGACCGATTCGCCGAGACCGGCGGACCTTTGTGCCAAAGACCGATCTCATGGCACTCGCAGCCTCGGGGCCCCACGTCGATCTCGAGCAGTTCAGGTCCGACCTCGAACGCATCGTCGACCAGAGCCTGTAGATGTCAACCGGACTGCTGGACACGTCGTCGTCATCGATTGGGACGACCCTGATGTCAGCGCGGCACTCCCCGACGACGCAGCGATCTGTGCGATCACCCTCGCTGAGCTGACCGCAGGTCCCCATCTCGCCTCGACTGGCGCCGAGGCTGCCCGTCGGCAGGCTCGACTGCAGCAGCTCGAGGCGACTTTCGAACCGATTCCCTTCGATGTCATTGCCGCGCGTAGCTACGGTCAGCTCGTAGCCGCTGTCGTCGAGACCGGTCGCTCCCATCGGCGCCGGATCGCCGACCTGCTCATCGCCTCGACCGCACATGCCAACGGGCTGGCGCTCTACACTCGCAACCCCGACGACTTCACCGGGCTCGGGAGTCTGATCGAGGTCATCGGAATCTGAAGGGCAACTACCCTACGTCAGCCGGTGCGACTATCGACAAATGGTGACGCCGGTGTTGCCAGAGGTTGCGGTCGAGCGCCATCAGACGGCTTCTACGACGGGCCGGCCCCTCGGTCCTCGGTCGTCCATTCGCTCGGGTACCGGAACTGGAGCAGAACGGCATCATCGCCGACCTCTTCGGTGCTCCACAGTGACCAACCGGCCCTTTCACGGCGTTCGATCTCATCCTGTGCGGGACCGAAGTCCTTGCCCCTGTGCAGGTAGTCCTCGTATTTCCAATCCTCCGAATTAGGCACGTAAGAGGAACGAATCGACCGCCAATAGCTTGCGCTCCTCGCACTCGAGGCTCGGCAACACCGACCAGCCCGGCTCCTCACCGCCCCGCCATTTGATGCTCTTTCCGCAAGTCGGCAGAACCGGTGGAAATGCATCCCCGCAGGCAATATCGTGCACGTATCGGGTTCCTTCGGTGACCCAGAGTGACCGTAGAGGAGTCCTCATGCGATTTGAGTCAGCGGTGACCTCCATCAGTTGGATTCCCTCCGAGGCAATTAGCGGTGCCTTGACCAAGCTCCCGTTTTCCTGGGGCCTGGCTCACTACGATCAGCCGCCTCCCGACGTCCTCGACGACATCATGGAGCTCCGGGACGCCGACCGCTTCCGATTCGCCAACGTGCTCCAGGCGTGGATCGAAGTGGAAGACGGTCGGATCGTCGAGTGGGGCCAATCCGGCAACGGGCTGATCGGATCCACGACGCTTCGAGTCGGCGGTCGCCAGGCGACATTTCAGGCCACCTCGCTGCCCGACCTCCGGCCCGACCCCGTGGTGAAGCCCGATGCCGTCGTGTTCACCCAGACTGCTGGGGGACGAACGGGCGTGCCTGCTCCTCGCCGGGTACGACGAGCTCCCTTCGTACAGTTCTCCGCGCCGCTGGCGTGGACCACACTTGGCCTGACGATTCGCAGCGACGGGACATCGGGCCATGAACTGGTCGGAGCGAGCACATTTCCCCGACACTGGCTCTACGGCAGCCAGGGTCAGATCGAGACAAAGAGCGGCTTGATCGACTTTTCCGACTGGTCCAAGTCGGCGTTCGGTCGGCACAGCCCATGGGGCGATGCCGACTCGCCCGCCCTGACCACCGCGGTCGAGACGGCGCTCGAGCGACAATTATCTGTCACGTTGATGCAAGGCGATGTGGCTCCGCTCATTCGCTCGGTACGCGCCGGCGATGTGATCACCCAGCAAGGAGCGGAGGAGAGCGAGCTCTTCTTGATCCTCGACGGTGTGGTCAGCGTGGAAGTCAACGGTGAAGCCTTGGCCGAACTGGGTCCCGGGGCCCTGCTGGGCGAGCGGGCACTGCTCGAAGGGGGAAAGAGGACCTCCACCCTGAAGGCCGTCACCGCGACCAAGCTGGCCGTCGTGCCCGGCGACCATATCGACCACGAGGCCCTGCTGGAATTGAGCAAGGGACATCGGCGCGAAGACGAAGAGCGATAGCGGCGTCGATCCGAGTTCAGTACCGCAAGAGTCACTCTTGTTCTTCATCCAGGATCTCGGCCGCGCCTCGGCGCCTGCGACGCCGGGTGGCGCTGCTGGAGTACTGACCCCGAACCAGCACCAGGGCGAGCAGTACGAACACCGCGAACACTGCGGCGGTGCTCCCGGCCGGTGTCGATACTGAAGAGGAGATGACGACAGCAAGGAGCGAGGTCATCTGAGTCCCACCGCAGCTGGCCGTGACCATGACCTGCCCGGCCTTTTCGACTGACGGGGTGATCAACGCGGTGAACGTGCCCTGCCCGTTGGCTATCGCCGAACCGACCTGCCGGCCACCGATCGTGAGAAACACTGGCTGGCGGGCCGGACATCCGGTGCCCCTCACTGTCGTCGCTTGCCCGGGCACGATCGTGGCGTGGCCCAGTGCGAGCCTGACCCGTCCCGTGCTACGCGGCAGACCTGAGCCGGCACCAAATAGCGGGGTGGCGATGGCTGGGAGTCCTTCGAGCGGAGGAGCCGTGAACGGGATGAACTGCAGAGGCGGAGCGACGATAACCGGACCAAGTCCCAGCGCCGAAGGAAATGTGGTTCCCAACGATGTCGGTTGAGGCGCGGTTCCAGTTCCTGGCGTCGGCGTCGGTGTCGGTGTCGAAGGAGTCGGCGCTGGTGTCGGCGGCGAAGGTGGTGGCGGTGGCGAAGGTGGTGGCGGCGGCGGAGGCGGTGGTGGTGGCGGTGGCGGCGGTGGCGGTGGCGGCGGTGGCGGCGGAGGCGGTGGTGGCGGCGGCGGCGGTGGTGGCGGCGGTGGCGGAGGCGGTGGTGGCGGCGGCGGCGGCGGAGCTGCCGCAGTAATCACGAAGGGTCCGGCGGTGGCGTCGGGGCTGATGCCGTTGGAGGCGGTGACCGAGTAGGTGAAGCTGGTCGTGCCGGTCGGCGGAGTCCCGGTGACGGCCCCGGTGGTGGCGTCGATGGACAAGAAGGTCGGGGCGCCGCTGGCCAGCGCGTAAGTAATGGTGTTCGGGACGCCGGTGGCGGCGAAGGTGTAGGCGTAGGCGGTGCCGGCGGTGGCCGTCAGCGGCGGGCTATCGGCCGTGAAGGTGGGCGCCGCGTTGGCCGTGCTCACGGTGACGATGAAGGGCCCGGCGGTGGCGTCGGGGCTGATCCCGTTCGAGGCGGTGACCGAGTAGGTGAAGCTGGTGGTCCCGGCCGGCGGGGTCCCGCTCACTGCCCCGGTGGTCGGGTCGATGGACAAGAAGGTGGGGGCCCCGCTGGCCAGGGCGTAGGTGATGGTGTCCGGGGTACGCCGGTCGCTTGGAAGGTGTAGGCGTAGGGGGTGCCGACGGTGGCGGTGCGCGGCGGAGCTGTCGGCGGTGAAGGTGGGCGCGGCGTTGGCCGTGCTCACGGTGACGATGAAGGGCCCGGCGATGGCGTCGGGGCTGATCCCGTTGGAGGCGGTGACCGAGTAGGTGAAGCTGGTCGTGCCGGTGGGCGGGGTCCCGGTGACGGCCCCGGTGGTGGCGTCGATGGACAAGAAGGTGGGGGCGCCGCTGGCCAGGGCGTAGGTGATGGTGTCCGGGATGCCTGTCGCTTGGAAGGTGTAGGCGTAGGGGGTGCCGACGGTGGCCGTCAGCGGCGGGCTATCGGCCGTGAAGGTCGGCGCCGCGTTGGCCGGGCTCACGGTGACGACAAAGGGGCCGGCGGTGGCGTCGGGGGTGATTCCGTTGGAGGCAGTCACCGAGTAGCTGAAGCTGGTCGTGCCGGTGGGCGGGGTCCCGCTCACCGCCCCGGTGGTCGGGTCGATGGACAAGAAGGTGGGGGCGCCGCTGGCCAGGGCGTAGGTGATGGTGTCCGGGGTACCCGTCGCTTGGAAGGTGTAGGCGTAGGGGGTGCCGGCGGTGGCCGTCAGCGGCGGGCTATCGGCCGTGAAGGTGGGCGCGGCGTTGGCCGGGCTCACGGTGACGATAAAGGGCCCGGCGGTGGCGTCGGGGCTGATGCCGTTGGAGGCAGTGACCGAGTAGGTGAAGCTGGTCGTGCCGGTCGGCGGGGTCCCGGTGACGGCCCCGGTGGTGGCGTCGATGGACAAGAAGGTGGGGGCGCCGCTGGCCAGTGAGTAGGTGATGGTGTCGGGGTACGCCGTCGCTTGGAAGGTGTAGGCGTAGGGGGTGCCAGCGGTGGCCGTCAGCGGCGGGCTATCGGCCGTGAAGGTCGGCGCCGCGTTGGCCGGGCTGACGGTGACGACAAAGGGGCCGGCGGTGGCGTCGGGGGTGATCCCGTTGGAGGCAGTGACCGAGTAGGTGAAGCTGGTCGTGCCGGTGGGCGGGGTCCCGGTGACGGCCCCGGTGGTGGCGTCGATGGACAAGAAGGTCGGGGCGCCGCTGGCCAGCGCGTAGGTGATGGTGTTCGGGGTACCCGTCGCTTGGAAGGTGTAGGCGTAGGGGGTGCCAGCGGTGGCCGTCAGCGGCGGGCTATCGGCCGTGAAGGTCGGCGCCGCGTTGGCCGGGCTGACGGTGACGACAAAGGGGCCGGCGGTGGCGTCGGGGGTGATTCCGTTGGAGGCAGTCACCGAGTAGCTGAAGCTGGTCGTGCCGGTGGGCGGGGTCCCGCTCACCGCCCCGGTGGTCGGGTCGATGGACAAGAAGGTGGGGGCGCCGCTGGCCAGGGCGTAGGTGATGGTGTCCGGGGTACCCGTCGCTTGGAAGGTGTAGGCGTAGGGGGTGCCGACGGTGGCCGTCAGCGGCGGGCTATCGGCCGTGAAGGTGGGCGCCGCGTTGGCCGGGCTCACGGTGACGACAAAGGGCCCGGCGGTGGCGTCGGGGCTGATGCCGTTCGAGGCCGTGACCGAGTAGGTGAAGGTGGTCGTCCCCGTCGGTGGGGTCCCAGAGACCGCACCGGTCTCGGAGTCGATGGACAAGAAGGCGGGAGCCCCTTCGACCAGCGAGTAGGTGATGGTGTCGGGGACGCCCGTGGCCGCGAAGGTGTAGGCGTAGGGGGTGCCGACGGTGGCCGTCAGCGGCGGAGTATCGGCCGTGAAGGTCGGTGCCGCGTTGGCCGGGCTGACCGTGACCGATGAAGGGGCCGGCGGTGGCGTCGGGGGTGATGCCGTTGGAGGCAGTCACCGAGTAGCTGAAGCTGGTGGTGCCGGTAGGCGGGGTCCCGGTGACGGCCCCGGTGGTGGCGTCGATGGACAAGAAGGTGGGGGCGCCGCTGGCCAGGGCGTAGGTGATGGTGTCCGGGGACGCCGGTCGCTGGAAGGTGTAGGCGTAGGGGGTGCCGACGGTGGCCGTGAGCGGCGGGCTATCCGCCGTGAAGGTCGGCGCGGCGTTGGCCGGGCTGACGGTGACGTAAAGGGCCCGGCGGTGGCGTCGGGGCTGATGCCGTTGGAGGCCGTGACCGAGTAGGTGAAGGTGGTCGTGCCCGTCGGTGGGGTCCCAGAGACTGCACCGGTCTCGGAGTCGATGGACAAGAAGGCGGGAGCCCCTTCGACCAGCGAGTAGGTGATGGTGTCGGGGACGCCCGTCGCGGGAAGGTGTAGGCGTAGGGGGTGCCGACCGTGGCGGTGGTCGGCGGAGTGTCAGCGGTGAAGGTCGGTGCCGCGTTGGCCGGGCTGACCGTCACCGTGAAGGGGCCGGCGGTGGCGTCGGGGGTGATGCCGTTGGAGGCCGTGACCGAGTAGGTGAAGCTGGTGGTCCCCGTCGGTGGGGTCCCGAGACCGCACCGGTCTCGGAGTCGATGGACAAGAAGGCGGGAGCCCCTTCGACCAGGGAGTAGGTGATGGTGTCGGGGACGCCCGTGGCGGCGAAGGTGTAGGCGTAGGGGGTGCCGACCGTGGCGGTGGTCGGCGGAGTGTCCGCGGTGAAGGTCGGTGCCGCGTTGGCCGGGCTGACCGTCACCGAAAAGGGGCCGGCGGTGGCGTCGGGGGTGATGCCGTTGGAGGCGGTGACCGAGTAGGTGAAGCTGGTGGTCCCGGTCGGCGGGGTCCCGAGACTGCACCGGTCTCGGAGTCGATGGACAAGAAGGCGGGAGCCCCTTCGACCAGGGAGTAGGTGATGGTGTCGGGGACGCCCGTGGCGGCGAAGGTGTAGGCGTAGGGGGTGCCGACCGTGGCGGTGGTCGGCGGAGTGTCGGCCGTGAAGGTCGGCGCCGCGTTGGCCGGGCTGACCGTCACCGTGAAGGGGCCGGCGGTGGCGTCGGGGGTGATGCCGTTGGAGGCAGTCACCGAGTAGGTGAAGGTGGTGGTGCCGGTCGGCGGGGTCCCCGAGACTGCACCGGTCTCGGAGTCGATGGACAAGAAGGCGGGAGCCCCTTCGACCAGGGAGTAGGTGATGGTGTCGGGGACGCCCGTGGCGGGAAGGTGTAGGCGTAGGGGGTGCCGACCGTGGCGGTGAGTCGGCGGAGTGTCGGCCGTGAAGGTCGGTGCCGCGTTGGCCGGGCTGACCGTCACCGTGAAGGGGCCGGCGGTGGCGTCGGGGGTGATGCCGTTGGAGGCCGTGACCGAGTAGGTGAAGGTGGTCGTGCCGGTCGGCGGGGTCCCGAGACTGCACCGGTCTCGGAGTCGATGGACAAGAAGGCGGGAGCCCCTTCGACCAGCGAGTAGGTGATGGTGTCGGGGACGCCCGTGGCGGCGAAGGTGTAGGCGTAGGGGGTGCCGACCGTGGCCGTGAGCGGCGGGGAATCGGCCGTGAAGGTCGGTGCCGCGTTGGCCGGGCTGACCGTCACCGTGAAGGGGCCGGCGGTGGCGTCGGGGGTGATGCCGTTGGAGGCCGTGACCGAGTAGGTGAAGGTGGTGGTGCCGGTCGGCGGGGTCCCCGAGACTGCACCGGTCTCGGAGTCGATGGACAAGAAGGCGGGAGCCCCTTCGACGAGGGAGTAGGTGATGGTGTCGGGGACGCCCGTCGCGGCGAAGGTGTAGGCGTAGGGGGTGCCGACCGTGGCCGTGGTCGGCGGAGTGTCGGCCGTGAAGGTCGGTGCCGCGTTGGCCGGGCTGACCGTCACCGTGAAGGGGCCGGCGGTGGCGTCGGGGGTGATGCCGTTCGAGGCGGTGACCGAGTAGGTGAAGGTGGTGGTGCCGGTGGGCGGGGTCCCCGAGACTGCACCGGTCTCGGAGTCGATGGACAAGAAGGCGGGAGCCCCTTCGACCAGGGAGTAGGTGATGGTGTCGGGGACGCCCGTGGCGGCGAAGGTGTAGGCGTAGGGGGTGCCGACCGTGGCCGTGGTCGGCGGAGTGTCGGCCGTGAAGGTCGGTGCCGCGTTGGCCGGGCTGACGGTGACGACAAAGGGGCCGGCGGTGGCGTCGGGGCTGATGCCGTTGGAGGCGGTGACCGAGTAGGTGAAGCTGGTGGTGCCCGTGGGCGGGGTCCCCGAGACTGCACCGGTCTCGGAGTCGATGGACAAGAAGGCGGGAGCCCCTTCGACGAGGGAGTAGGTGATGGTGTCGGGGACGCCGGTGGCGGGAAGGTGTAGGCGTAGGGGGTGCCGACCGTGGCCGTGAGCGGCGGGCTATCGGCCGTGAAGGTGGGCGCCGCGTTGGCCGGGCTGACGGTCACGGTGAAGGGGCCGGCGGTGGCGTCGGGGGTGATGCCGTTGGAGGCCGTGACCGAGTAGGTGAAGGTGGTGGTGCCGGTCGGCGGAGTCCCGGTGACCGCACCGGTCTCGGAGTCGATGGACAAGAAGGCGGGAGCCCCTTCGACCAGCGAGTAGGTGATGGTGTCGGGGACGCCCGTGGCGGCGAAGGTGTAGGCGTAGGGGGTGCCGACGGTGGCCGTCAGCGGTGGGGTATCGGCCGTGAAGGTGGGCGCCGCGTTGGCCGGGCTGACCGTCACCGTGAAGGGCCCGGCGGTGGCGTCGGGGGTGATGCCGTTCGAGGCGGTGACCGAGTAGGTGAAGCTGGTGGTCCCCGTCGGCGGGGTCCCCGAGACTGCACCGGTCTCGGAGTCGATGGACAAGAAGGCGGGAGCCCCTTCGACCAGGGAGTAGGTGATGGTGTCCGGGACGCCGGTGGCCTGGAAGGTGTAGGCGTAGGGGGTGCCGACGGTGGCCGTCAGCGGCGGGCTATCGGCGGTGAAGGTGGGCGCGGCATCGATGGTGATCGACAAATTCGCCGACTGCGTCTGGTCGGGAACCCCTGAGTCGGTGACGGTGACGGTGAATTTGGAGGTCCCGGCCGGACCGGTTGGCGTCCCGGTGATCGCACCGGTCGACGAGTTGAGGGTGAGCCCGCCGGGCAGCGTCCCGGACGTGATCGTCCAGCTGTAGGGAGTCGTGCCCCCTGACGCAGCCAGAGCGGCGCTCGGGTACGGCGACCCGACCACGCCATCGGGCAACGACGTCGTCGTGATGGCGAGGCCGGCGGCAACGACAAGGTCGACGACGTTCGGGTTGTAGACGGTCGTGTAGGGCTGGGAACCGAACGAGTACGACGAGAACTGGCCACTACGGAGCCCATTGTTGGAGATGATGGCGAAGCTCTGGCCGACCGTCGGTGTGAACCCACTCGTGTTGACCGCCAGCCGCCCGTTCAACGTCACCATCCCGGTCACCGACAAGTGTCCGAATGTAGTGGCGCCGTTGACATCGACCGTGAGGGAACCACCGCTCCCCTGGCTGTATGTCCCCTGGATGGTCGTTGCCTGACCCGACTCGAGCTCGAAGGTTCCGTTGTTCACCAAGGAACCGCTGATCGTCGTTCCGGCCGTCGTCGCCTGCGAGATGATCGATCCGTTGTTGGTAAGGGTGCCGACAACCACGCTCGCACCCGCCTGCAGAATCACGGACTGCCCGGCGGCGATGTTCCCCGACAGGTGGGCGCCGGAGGAGGTGATGCTGAAGCTCGACGCACCGATGCTGGTGAAGTTGAGGTTGGCCCCGTTGATCGTGATGGGGTTGCCCGAGGTCGTCCCCGCGTCCTGGTTGAAGGTGCCCTGGGCGCCGAGGGCGCCGGCTTGCACGGTGAAGGTGCCCGAGTTGGCGATGGCGCCGTTGGCGCCGTTGGTCTCCGTGCCGGCCACCTGGGTGAGGGTGGCACCGCTCGCCACCGTGATCGCCCCCTCGTTGGTCAGCGTGACCCCGTTGAGGGTCATCGAGGCGTTATCCACGATGCCGCCCGGGGCGGCGCCCTGATTGTCGTAGGTGCCGCTCAAGGTGAAGGGCCCGGTGCTGCCGGCGTCGGCCTCGATGGTGCCGGTATTGGTCAACGTGCCCCCCGACACGTTCAGGGTGGACCCGGTCCCCGAGGCCTGGATGACCCCAGCGTTGGTGAGCGGCCCGGCGACCGTCACCGTGGCCGAGTTGATGGCGACGTTCTGCCCGGCGGCGATGTTCCCCGACAGGTGGGCGCCGGAGGAGGTGATGCTGAAGCTCGACGCACCGATGCTGGTGAAGTTGAGGTTGGCCCCGTTGATCGTGATGGGGTTGCCCGAGGTCGTCCCCGCGTCCTGGTTGAAGGTGCCCTGGGCGCCGAGGGCGCCGGCTTGCACGGTGAAGGTGCCCGAGTTGGCGATGGCGCCGTTGGCGCCGTTGGTCTCCGTGCCGGCCACCTGGGTGAGGGTGGCACCGCTCGCCACCGTGATCGCCCCCTCGTTGGTCAGCGTGACCCCGTTGAGGGTCATCGAGGCGTTATCCACGATGCCGCCCGGGGCGGCGCCCTGATTGTCGTAGGTGCCGCTCAAGGTGAAGGGCCCGGTGCTGCCGGCGTCGGCCTCGATGGTGCCGGTGTTGGTCAACGTGCCCCCCGACACGTTCAGGGTGGACCCGGTCCCCGAGGCCTGGATGACCCCAGCGTTGGTGAGCGGCCCGGCGACCGTCACCGTGGCCGAGTTGATGGCGACGTTCTGCCCGGCGGCGATGTTCCCCGACAGGTGGGCGCCGGAGGAGGTGATGCTGAAGCTCGACGCACCGATGCTGGTGAAGTTGAGGTTGGCCCCGTTGATCGTGATGGGGTTGCCCGAGGTCGTCCCCGCGTCCTGGTTGAAGGTGCCCTGGGCGCCGAGGGCGCCGGCTTGCACGGTGAAGGTGCCCGAGTTGGCGATGGCGCCGTTGGCGCCGTTGGTCTCCGTGCCGGCCACCTGGGTGAGGGTGGCACCGCTCGCCACCGTGATCGCCCCCTCGTTGGTCAGCGTGACCCCGTTGAGGGTCATCGAGGCGTTATCCACGATGCCGCCCGGGGCGGCGCCCTGATTGTCGTAGGTGCCGCTCAAGGTGAAGGGCCCGGTGCTGCCGGCGTCGGCCTCGATGGTGCCGGTGTTGGTCAACGTGCCCCCCGACACGTTCAGGGTGGACCCGGTCCCCGAGGCCTGGATGACCCCAGCGTTGGTGAGCGGCCCGGCGACCGTCACCGTGGCCGAGTTGATGGCGACGTTCTGCCCGGCGGCGATGTTCCCCGACAGGTGGGCGCCGGAGGAGGTGATGCTGAAGCTCGACGCACCGATGCTGGTGAAGTTGAGGTTGGCCCCGTTGATCGTGATGGGGTTGCCCGAGGTCGTCCCCGCGTCCTGGTTGAAGGTGCCCTGGGCGCCGAGGGCGCCGGCTTGCACGGTGAAGGTGCCCGAGTTGGCGATGGCGCCGTTGGCCCCGTTGGTCACGGTGCCACCAGCCACGAGCAACGCTCCGGCCGTGCCGATCTGCAGGGTCTGGGTGCCGCTCGCCTCACCGATGGTCAGGGCGGCCACCTGGGTACTGGTGTTGAGCGCGACGGTATAGGTTCCCCCGACGCTCGGCGCCACTCCGATGCAGACGTCGCTGCTCGAGGTCGGGACGCTGTTGGTCGACCAGTTGCTGGCCGTGTTCCAGTCACCGCCCGCCGAACCAACCCACGAGTCGTTACAGGTGGCGGCACTGGCGGGGCTCTCCGACAGCAGCACCGCTCCGGCGACACCGAGGGTGCACCCGCCCGCAACCAGGACGGTGGCGAGCACGGAACGGAGCGCACGACCGCGCCCGGCCGGCGAACTGCGTCGTGTCCTCGCTCGCCCCAGCATGCCGATTCTCAGGGCCTGTCCGACCGCTTACCGGTTACCGGTCGGGGAGCGCCCGTATCGACCGACGACGGACCGAACGAGTCGAGGACCCGAGGGACGGGAGCTCCCCGGAGCATCACGGGCTCCCGGTACGGCCAGGTGGGCGGTTGGCACCCGAGAAGCTTATGTTGACCTGGGATAACTCGTCGGTCGGCCGCCGGCTTCCGCCCAGAAACCCTGGTCAACGGGAAATCCGCAGCGTTACCAATGGCGACGGAGGGCGGCGGGGGCACCGCGCAACGTCGCCGACCATCGCCGACTCAGCGGGCGGACACCCCGTAGATCGTCTCGGCGGCCACCCGTCCCTTGACGGTGACCGTCTCCGGCTCGCCGAAGGCGAAGGCGCCACCCGCCGCCTTTCGCAAGGGGTCGGTGGCGATGATCGCCGGGCGCCCCTCACGATTGGCGATGCTCGAGATCCGGAAGGCGACGTTGGTGGCATCGCCGAGGACCATGAGCACGGCCCCCGGCATCAACTGCATGACGACCGAACCCATCGATGCTCCCCAACCCATCTTCAGTGGTGAACCGTCGGCGTAGCGAAGTTCGATGTGCGCGGTGATGTCCGAGACCATCGCTGCCGCCGCCAGCGCGAACTCGAGCGCATGGACGGGCGCGTCCGGGTCGACGTCGAGCTCCCAACCGGCGAAGAACGCATCGCCCACGTAGTCGACCAGGGTTCCTCGAAACTGGCTCAACAGCTGCCGCAGCTCGGCATAGATATGGTCGATGTCGCGGGCCAGCACCTGATGGTCGGCGTACTCGGACACGGTCGAGAAGTTGATGAGATCGCCGACGAGGAGGGCCATGGTGGTGGGAGTGGCGACCGACACGGTTTCGCGTGGTGGAGCGGTTCGGACCGGTCGGGTGGGCGCAGCGGCGATCCGGAGCTTCAGCACATGGTCGCCGAGTTGGATCGAGTCGCCGTCGCTCAGGGGCACGGCCACCGAGCGCTCGATCCGGATGCCGTTCACCCGGCTCCCGTTGCTCGATGTGTCGACCACCACGACGGCCGAGCGTTCGGGATCCACCCTCAGTTCGAGGTGATTGCGCGAGACGGCCAGATCCTCGCTCAAGACGATTCGATGCGCCTCGTCGACGCCGGCGCACTCGCGGCCGACGAACAGCCGGTCGCTCAGCGGCAGGGTGGCTTCGATCGGAGTGCCGGGGTCCACCACGACGTGGGCGAAGGCTGATGCGGGGACTCCGGAATTCGACTCCTCGGCCATCGCACCTCTCTCCATATCGGGAAACGGGCACCAGTCGCCCGTGCGACCCGCTTGGAAGACCAAGCTCGAGACGGTTGCTCCACGTGCGAGGTCCTGGTCACAGTCACATTGCTCCGCTGACGGGGCCAGCTGTCGCCCCAATCCCCCGGTTATATGCTTTCATGACCTTCGGTGGCTCAAATATAGACGCGGTCGGAACGCGAGCCACCGTCATCACCGCAAAGGAGCCTGGTGGAGAGCAACGGCACTCTGGGCGCTGCTTTGCCTGGGTACGAGATCGGCGAAGAGCTCGGACGCGGAGGATTCGGCGTCGTCGTCGCCGGTCGCCATCGCCAGCTGCATCGAGAAGTGGCGATCAAGCAGCTCCCTCCCACGCTCATGAGCAACCAGTCGGCGCGGTCCCGCTTCTTGTCCGAGGCGCGGGTCCTGGCCTCGATCGACCATCCCCATGTGGTTCCGGTCTATGACTACGTGGAACACGAGGACACCTGCATTTTGGTCATGGAGCGCCTGGCCGGGGGCACCGTCTGGCAGCATTTCGTCGATCAGGGCTTCGATCAGCCGACGGCCTGCGCCATCGCGTTGGCCGTGTGCTCCGGCCTGCACGGCGCCCATCAGCACGGGATCCTCCACCGCGACATCAAGCCCGAGAACGTGCTCTTCGGAACCGATCATTCGCTCAAGGTGACCGACTTCGGCATCGCCCAAGTGCTCGGCCGGAACGATGTCCTGGCCAGCCCGAGCGGGGAACTGTTGGGCACGCCGGCGTACATGGCTCCCGAGCAGGCCAGTGGGACCGACCTCGGACCGGCCACCGACGTGTACGCGGCGGGGGTGATGCTCTTCGAGCTGCTCTCGGGGCAGCTCCCCTACCGGGAGGACGGCGGCTCGCTCGCCATCGTGCTCCGGCACATCAACGAGACGGCGACGCCGCTGACCCAGGTGGCGCCGGCCGTCCCGAGTGCGCTGGCCGATGTGACGATGCGGGCGCTGGCCGCGGCACCCGCCGACCGCTTCGAGTCGGCAGAGGAATTCGGGGTCGCCATCGGCACCGCCGCCGGCGGTGCGTGGGGGAGCGACTGGCTCGAGCGAACCGGTATCTCGCTGCGGGACACCGGATCGATACTGGTCAGCGCCAAGGCCGCGCCGGTGGGCGCCGTTCCCGCCGACACCCACTCGGTCGTCAGACCGGCAATCGAGGTGCACGTCGGAGCGGGAGCGGGCAGGGACCTGGCCCTGGACGACCTCATGCCCCTTCGTCGGCGGAGCCTGGAGATGCCGCCGTTCCCGTCATTGCTCGTGTGGGTCGCCGCCGGTCTCACCCTCGTCATGTTGGTGCTCGGGCTCTTCGGCGTGGGTTCCTCGCCTCCGCGACCACAGCTCGGTCCCGGTGTCGTCGCCATCAGCGGTCACGATCCCACCGCCGGGCCCGTCCCGCTCGACCTCGACCACAACATTCCCATCGTCCTCCACCAGCTGAGCCCCGCAGCCACACCGGCCACCGCCCAGATCGTCCTCTCCTTTGGCGGCGTCACCATCGTGCGCTCGACGACCGTGCCGCTGGTCCGTACGTCGAACGGCTGGTTCGCGTCTGTCGATGCCAGCATCGGTCGCTACGTCGTGGGCGGCAAGCTGTCCGGCTCGTTGCGCGTCGATGGTGCCCACGGTGGGCTGGTTGACGATTTTCCCGCCCAGGCACAGCGCTCGCCGTTCCTGACCTTCGGGGGGCTGATCGGGATCGTGTTGCTGTTGGTCGTCGCCTCCTATGCCGAATCCCTGCTGCGGGTGCTCCGTCGGGGCTACCGGAAGGCGACCCGGGCGTCGGTCGTCGGGATGGTCATCGTCGGCATCTTCGCCGGAGTGACCACAGCCATCTGGAGTTGGATGCTCGGCATCTCGAGCCCGACCTGGCCCGGCTACCTCATCCCGATGGTCGTCGGTGCCGGAGCCGGGCTGGCCGCCGCCCTGGCCGCGGTGGGTATGGGGCACCGCGCCCGGGTCCGCCGTCGCTCGAACCGCCTCGTTCTGGTCGCCCACCGGAGCGCTCCCGTCGGTGGCGCTCCCTCGCCGACGGGCAGGACCTGAGATGTACCGGGTCGGCCGGCGGATGCCTCGACGCTGGGCCCCAGCCCTGCTCGTGGTGGCTGCACTGGGCGTGACCTCGCTGCTGACGCTCGTCCCGGTGGCACCGGCCGGGGCCGCCGCGCCCGGGCCTCGCTTCGGGGCGGTGATCAACGGTCAGCCCGTCTCCCTCTCGACCGATGCACACCCGGTGCAGATCTACCCGGACCGGTCGACGACCGTCCAGATCGCCGTGCAGAACACCGGCTCCTCGACGCTCCACGTGGCCACCGTGCGCCTCGAGGGTGCCGTCATGGGGCTCCCCCTGTTCTCCTACGACACCTCGGTCGGCCTCGTGGTCCCACCCGGACGGACGAGAACCCTGGTCTTCCCGCTCAACGTGAATGGCATCGGGAGTCAGGCCACCGGACTGGTGGCCGGGACGCTCGCACTCCTCGGCCCGAACGGCAACCAGATCTCCACGAGAGCACTCGTCATCAAGGTGCACGGCTCCCTGCAGTCCCTCTACGGGATCTTCGGGCTGGCCGTGCTGGTCCTCACCGTCTCGGCGCTGGCCTTGGCCCTGGTGGCCATGGCCCGCCACACACTGCCGGCCAATCGATGGCTCCGTGGGGTCCGGTTCTTCATACCCGGTTTCGGGGTGGGGCTCGTGCTGATCTTCACGTTCTCGGCGCTCGACATCTTCACACCGGGTCCGAGCCACTGGCTCCCGCTCCTCATCGCCTGCTGCGTGACCGGCTTTGCCGTGGGCTACCTCACACCCGCCCCCAACCAGGAGATCGTGGACGACTACGACGACGACGTGTTGTTGGCCGAGATCGTCGTGGTCGACGACGATGGCCTCGACACGCCGCCGCCATCGGACACGGTCGGACCGACGGGCCCACCGCCGGGGACCCCTGACAGCCGGGCCACCATCGCCCCGTAGCGAAGAGAGACCCAATCATGCACACCACGAAAGTCCCGGGCCGAGAGGGGCTCTGCACCGTGCCCCTTCGCCCTCACCGAGCGTCGGCGGGCACCCGTCGCTGCGCCGCCGGGACCGGGTCGACCCGATGAGGCTGATCCTCTGCGGTGTTCGGGGATCCACCCCCGCCCCGGGACCCGAGTTCGTGCGCTACGGCGGCCACACGTCGTGCGTCGCCCTGTGCCACGACGGCGCTCCGCCTTCGCTGATCATCGACGCCGGGACGGGCATCCGGCGGGTCACCACGCTCCTCGACGGCGAGCCGTTTCGCGGCACCATCCTGCTCGGGCACCTGCACTGGGACCACACCCAGGGGTTGCCCTTCTTCTCCGCCGCCGATCGGCCCGACGCTGTGGTGGAGCTCTACATGCCGGCCCAGGGCGATGCGGAGTCGGTGCTGGCCGGCATGATGTCCAGTCCCTACTTCCCCATCACCCCGTCAGAGCTGCAAGGGAAATGGGCGTTTCGTTCCCTCGAGCCGGGGGAGCACCAGATCGAGGGGTTCGCCGTGCAGGCCCTGGACATCCCGCACAAGGGCGGGCGCAGCTTCGGCTACCGGATCACCGATGGAGCGTCGTCGATCGCCTATCTCAGCGACCATGCGCCGCTGAACCTGGGCCCGGGGGACGACGCGCTGGGCGAGTACCACTCCACCGCCATGACCCTGGCCCGCGGTTGCAACCTGCTCATTCACGATGCGCAGTACACCGATGCCGAGCTTCCGGAACGAGCCGGTTGGGGTCACTCGTCATCCGGCTACGCCGTCGGCTTCGCCCGGGCCGCCGGTGCCGACCGGGTACTCCTCTTCCACCACGACCCGTCCCGGACCGACGACGCCATCGACGACATCGTGGCTCGTTTCTCCGACGCCCCATCTGGTGGTGACGGCGGCGTCCGAGGAGCTCGTCATCGACCTTCCGTAGGCGGGTTACCCGCTCGGTCAGTCGTCGACGAGTCGCGTCGGAATGCCGCGGCCACGGGCTGCGGCGATCAGCTCGGGGTTCTCGTCGACGGCGGCGAGGCACAGCTCTGCGTCCAGATGCTCGGCGGCGCCGCCCAGTCATTGTGCTCACCCGAGATCCCCTGGGCCGGGTGCTGCACTCGGTGATCGTCGGCCCAGTCACCTCGACGGTACGAGGCCTGAACACCGAGGTCGACCTCACCGAGGCCGATGGCATGCGCCGGCGTTCGGTGGTGAATCTCGACAACATCCAACGTGTCGCCCGAGCACGCCTCGCTCGACGGGTGGGCAGAGCCTCTCCAACCACCATGAGCGCCATCTGCGCCGCAACGGCCGAAGCAATCGGTTGCGCTGCGCTCTGAGCGAACCCGGTTTTCTGGGTCTGCAATCAGCGTGCTCACAGGTTCGGCTCAGCTTGGAGGACCACAGTGGTGGCGAGGCCCCGGCCCGAGGGGCCGGAGGGAGTCGAGCCCATGAGCGACCACGAAAGGACGGCGGCAACCGCGACCCGACGAGGGGCGACGTCCCGCGTCGCCCACCGGGTCTCGTCGGCCCTGGGCATGGCCGCCTTCGGTCTCTTCGTCCTGGTGGGAGCGGCGGCAGCCCTGTCCATCGGCGTATGGGAGGCGGGGAGCCGGATCGGCCCCGCCGCTCGCACGGCTACCCACCGAGCGCCGGGTTCGGCCGGGCCACGAAGCTGAGCCCCTTCGGGTCGGGCACGCCTCGGATCCGGTCGAGCACGTGGCGGACCGAGTTGATGACCAGCTGGGGCTGCTCGGTCTGGACGTAGTGGCTGGCCTTGGTGTCGAGGACGAGCTTCGCCCCGAGCCGCTGGGCCAGGGTGCGCTGTGCGGCCAGGTGGGCCTGGAAGATGACGGACCCGAAGCTGGACGGGACCCCGGGAGGCAGGGTGTCCGCCTGCAGGGTGTAGGGCTGGTCCGAGGCGAGCACCACCACCGGCATCCGGCGGAGGGGCCGGGCCGCACGCAGCGAATCGAAGCTGACCGTGAGGTCCGTCTTCTCCTGGACCAGGAACTGGTCCAGGTCGGGCGAGTAGTCGCTGTTGAGCGTCAGCCACACCGGACGCTCGGGGGGCGAGAGGTTGTCGTAGAGGAGCTCGGTCAATGTGTCGACCAGCACCAGCCCCGATACCGACTTCGGGTAGTCGGCCGCGTACAACCGGGCGATGAGCCCGCCAAAGGAGTGGGCCACCAGCAGGTAGGGCCCGGGGACCTTGGCCGCAGTCAGCACGGCGTGGAGGTCGGCCACGTCCTCCGGCCGCCGTGGTCGGCTGGGCCACCGGGGTGGACCGGCTGACCGCCACCTGCGAGCCGGTGATGGTGACCGTGCCCGGGCGGTCGTAGGCGCACACCCGGGTGAACGATGCCGTGCCCGGGAACACGGCCGGTCCACGGTGGGCGGGGTCGGCCAGCGTCGACCAGATGTCGGCGCGGTCCGAGCGGCCGGAGATGAACACGACGGTCGGCGACCCGGTCCCCCGGCAGGTCAGGTAGATGGAGCGGCCGCCGCCGATCGCCACCAGCCCCGAGCGACGGCCCGGGCCGGGGACGAAGGTCCCGGGAGGAGCGGTGACCGTCGTCGTGGTGCTCGGCGTCGCCGCTGACCCGACCGCGGGAGCACTCGCACCGACCAACCCGGCACCGAGGAGTGCCACCGTGACCCCGATGCCGGCGCGCCGGACCGACGATGCTGGGCACGGCCGTCGGTGACGGGGACCGAAGACGAGTTGGGTATGGAGGTGGATGTGGTCGAGGTGGAAATGGAGCAGGCGGAGAACGTGGTGGTGGACGAGCAAGGAGAAGTGGCCGGGGACGACGGGGGTGTGCTCGCTCGGCCTCGTGGTCGGCGAGTGGCCTGCGCCACCCGCCGACGTCCCCGTGTCCGGAACTTCGGTCCGCACTACCGGCCGTGTGGACCTCCGGCGAGAACCGAACACGTCATCTCCATTTGCTCCGTGCACCGCCGGGTGCGGGCAGAGAGAACGTAACCGAATCCGGCCCGGTCCTCGCTACCGCTCGTGGTGATCCGGAGACTCGCTGTCCCCACTCCCCTCTTCTACTGTGTCCTTGTGTCGCTGTCCCCTGTGCCGCTCCACGCCGTGCGGTCCTGAGTCCGATGACCGGCACCCCGAGATGTCGTCCCTGAACGCGGAGGAGCTGGCCGGCGAGGAGGAGGTCGTCTCCCCCGACGTCGGCCTGAGTGCCGACCAGGTGGCGGCCCGGATGGCCGATGGCCGGTCGAACCAGGTGGCCGTGACCAGCGGCCGCAGCGTGGCCCAGATCCTCAGGGCCAACGTGGCCACCCGGTTCAACGCCATCCTGGGCACGCTCTTCGTGGTGATCCTGATCGTCGGGCCCCTCAAGGACGGCGTCTTCGCCCTGGTCGTGGTGGTGAACACCACGTTCGGCGTCGTCCAGGAAGTGCGGTCCAAGCGGACCCTGGACCGCCTGGCCGTGCTCACCGCGCCCAGCGCCCACGCCGTGCGGGAGGGCCGCACCGTCGAGTTGCCGGTCGAGGCGGTGGTGGTCGACGACATGCTCGAGCTACGCCCCGGTGACCAGGTGGTCGCCGACGGGAGGATCGAGGTCGACGGCGGGCTCGAGGTCGACGAGTCGCTCCTCACCGGTGAGTCCCTGGCGGTGGAGAAGCACCCGGGCGATCGGATCCTGTCCGGGAGCGCCATCGTGGCCGGGAACGCCGTCATGCGGGTGACCCAGGTCGGCGGCGACGCCTTCGCCCAACGGCTGCAGGGCGACGCCCGTCGCTTCAGCCTGGTGCGCTCCGAGCTGCAACAGGGGATCAACCGCATCCTGCGCCTGGTGACCTGGGTCATGGTGCCGGTGGGGATCCTCCTCATCGTCAGCCAGATGACCCGGGCCAACCAGTCGCTCGACGAGGCACTCCGGGGCTCGGTGGCCGGGGTGGGGGCCATGGTGCCCGAGGGGCTGGTGCTCCTCACCACGGCCGCCTTCACCCTGGCCGCGGTGCGGCTGGCCCGTCGCCGGGTGCTGGTCCAAGAGCTGGCCGCCATCGAGGGGCTGGCCCGGGTCGACGTGGTCTGCGTGGACAAGACCGGGACCCTGACCGAGCCCGGCATCGACCTGCTCGACGTGGTGGGGCTCGACCAGGCGCCGGCCGGCGAGGCCCTCGGGGCCATGGCCGCGTCCGATCCGAATCCCAACGCCACCATGGTGGCGGCCCGGGCCCTCCCCTCGCCGGAAGGCTGGGCCGTGCGCCAGGTGGTCCCCTTCTCCTCGGCCCGCAAGTGGAGCGCGGTCGAGTTCGACGCCCAGGGCACCTGGGTGGTCGGCGCCCCGGAGATGGTCGTGCCCGAGCTCCCGGCCGGGGCGAAGGCGACGATCGCCGAGCACACCTCGGTCGGCCGCCGGGTGTTGCTGCTGGCCCGTTCGGACGCATCGCTCGACGGCGAGACGCTGCCGCCCGGGCTCACCCCCTCGGCCCTGGCCGTGTTCGAGGAGCGGCTCCGGCCCGACGCCGAGGCCACCATCGGGTACCTCCTGGCCCAGGGGATCACGATCCGGGTGCTCTCGGGGGACAGCCCGGACACGGTGGGAGCGGTGGCCGCCCGGGTCGGCGTCCCCGGAGCCGAGCACCCCGTGGACGCCCGGAGCCTCCCCGACGACCAGGCCGAGCTGGCCGAGGTCATCGACCAGACCAGCGTGCTGGGCCGGGTCCAGCCCCATCAAAAGCGCGACATCGTCACCGCCCTGCAGGCCAAGGGCCACGTGGTGGCCATGACCGGGGACGGGGTCAACGACATCCCGGCCCTGAAGGAGGCCGACCTGGGGATGGCCATGGGCTCGGGCAGCGCCGCCACCCGCGCCGTCGGTCGCCTGGTGCTGCTCGACAGCTCGTTCGCCGCCGTGCCCCGGATCCTGGGCGAGGGCCGCCGGGTGATCGCCAACGTCGAGCGGGTGGCCAACCTGTTCGTGACCAAGACGGCCTATGCCGTGCTCCTGGCCGTGGCCGTGGGCATCGCCGCCGTGCCCTACCCGTTCTTCCCCCGCCACCTGACCCTCGTCAGCGGGCTGACCATCGGGATCCCCGGGTTCTTCCTGACCTTCGCCCCCGGGGAGCCGAGGGCCCGGGCCGGCTTCGTCGACCGGGTGCTGGCCTTCGCCCTTCCCGCCGGTGTCGTCGCCGGGGCGGCCACCGTGGCCGCCTACCTGCTGGCCCGGGAGACCTACGGGGCCACCAACCCGGAGGCCCAGACCATCGCCACCCTCACCCTGATGATCCTGGGGATCGCCGTCCTGGCCCTGGTCGCCCGGCCCCTCACCGCGGCACGGGCGCTGCTGGTGGCGGCGATGGCCCTCGGCGGCCTGCTGGCCTGGGTCGTCCCCTTCGCCCGCCACTTCTTCGACCTGGTCGCGCCGCCGGAAAAGGCCGTCGTCACCGCCCTGGTCATCGTGGCCGTGGCCATACCTCTACTGGCGCTGGCGGTCTGGGCCACCCGGCGTTCACCCCTCGGACGGCCGGCCCGTGACGACGGTGATCACGTGACGACGATCGCCCGCTGACTCCCCGCCTACGGAAGATTCTCAGAGCCAAGGTCCGGATGCCGAGAGACGAGCCCGGAACCGATTCCCGGGTAGCCCGAGCCGCCGGCATGGACCGTCACCTACGATGCCTCGTGCCGAACATGGCGCTTCCCATCCTGGCCAGAGGGGACAGACGTGCAGCTACGACGCTCCGACCGAGGTGTTGGCAGACCGGCCCGGGCGCGGCCGCCCGCACCCCGGATCCCGCTGGTGGTGGGCATCTACGTGATCACCGGGATCTGCGGCATGCTCGACGCCGTCTGCTACCTGGGCCTGGGCCAGGTGTTCGCCGAGATCATGACGGGAAACCTGGTGTACCTGGCCTTCTCCATCGGCACGCTGGGTACGGCGAGCAGTCAACCGGTGCTCCCCTACCTGATCGCCCTGGGCGCCTTCGCCCTCGGCGTGCTGCTGGGCGCCCGGCTGGTCAGGCTGCGGTCGGCGCTCGGCGAGCACCGGGTCGCCTTCGCCGTGGAGTGGATGGCGCTGGCCGCTGCGGTGGCGGCGACGCTGCTCGTACACCCCCACTACCACGGCGACGCCCGCTTCCTGGTGATCGGGATCCTGGCCTTCGGGATGGGGGTCCAGAACGCAGCGGTCCGGAAGTGGGGCGTCCCCGACCTGGCCACCAACGTCATGACCCTGACCATGGTCGGGCTGATCGCCGACACCCGGGTGGCGGGAGGCGACAACCACCGCGCCGGACGCCGGGCGCTTTCGCTGTCCATCTTTGCCGTCAGCGCCATCTTCGGCGCCTTCCTCCTTCGCTACGGGGTGATCTGGCCCCAGGTCGCCGCGCTGGTCATCTTCTCGGTGGCACTGCCCATCCTGCTCCACGTGGACAAGAGAGACCAGGGCGAGCAAACCGACCAATCTCGCTGACGCCCAGGGCCGGCTCAGCGCAAGCAGGTCTCCGCCAGCTCGAACCGGGCCACCGAGGTGGCGAGCCGGCCGGTGGTGGGCGGCCCGGCCAGAGTCTCCGATGCCGAATTCAGAAGGTCGACCAGTCGCGACCGAACCACTGTCGGATCCTGGTCGAGCCGAACTCGGCCTTCTGGTCTGCCAATGCGATCGAGGGCGCCTCGTAGGTGCCGGTCGGTGCCTGGCCGGCGGCGAAGGTCACGTCCACCCGGGCCACCTCGCCCTGCCCGAATTCGAGGTAGCACTGGCCGTGCCCGTCGTAGGTGACCGAGGTCTGCCCATCGGTGGCCGCGGCGATGACGGCGGCGGCCACGACCCCCGCCTGTCCCTCGGCGAACACCCCCGCCTTGGGCGTCCCCACGCTGGTGACGTCGCCGACGGCGTAGACGCCGGGAAAGGCGGTCTCGAGCGTGGAGGGATCCACCGGGATCCACCCGTCGACGCACATCCCCGACGCCTCGACCACCGCGGGCGCCTTGTGCACCGGCACGCCGAGGAACAGGTCGTAGGGGATCTCGCCCCCGTCGGCGATGCTGGCCACCTTGCGGCCCGGGTCGAGGCCGACGATCAGCTGGTTGGGACGCCAGCCGATGTCCCGCTCGGCGAAGGCGGCCAGCAGTGCCTCCGACGCCGCCGGCGACGGTGGGATGGGAGCCCCCATGGGCATGACCAGCGAGACCTCCGAGCTCTCCCGCAGCCCGCGCTCGGTCAGGAAGTCGTGGACGAGCAGTGCCGTCTCGCTCGGGGCGGGCGGGCACTTGAACGGGGTCGAGGTCACCCCGACCACCACCCGGCCGCCCCCGAAGTCGGCCAGGACGTCACGGAGGGCGTAGGCCCCGGGCACGGTGTAGAACTCGTGGCCGCCCTCCACCAATCCGGGAGTGGCGCCGGGGTCCAGGTCGGCACCCAGGGCCACGACCATGATGTCGGCGTCGAACGAGCCGGCGTCGGTCTCGACCCGCCGCTGCTCGGGGTCGATCGCCTCGATGGTGGCCTGCACGAAGCGAACCCCGGGCTTGACCAGGTCACGGTAGGGATGGAGCACGGCTTCCTCCACCGTCCTCCCGAACATCACATCGAGCTTGGAGAAGCCGAAGATGAAGCCCTCGGCCTTGTCGATGAGCACGACCTCAGCCGTGTCACCGAGCTCGTCGGACAGCCTGGTGGTCAGCTCCAGGCCACCGAAGCCGGCCCCCAGCACCAATACTCGCATCAGGTTCTCGTTTCCGGCCGACCTGGAGCCGCAGCCTCATGGGTTCAGTTCGGCTCGGGCCCGACTCTCTCACGTGTCGCATTCGGTGACACGGCACAGAACTCTACCGATGGACGTGGCCTGGCTCCAGCTGTACGTGGCTGCATCTGGTGCGGCTCTAACCATATGGAAGTGCTCTGGAAGCAATAATACGGACATGTCCGGGAAGTCTGCGGCTGCCAGCCGCCAAGGAGATCCGTCCGTCGTGGTGGTCGGTGCCGGTCCCACCGGGCTCCTCCTGGCCTCCGAGCTGGCCCGGCGCGACGTCGACTGCCTGTTGATCGACGCCCACGACGCCCCGCTGGGTTGGGACCGGGCCACCGTGGTGCACGCCCGATCGATCGAGATCTTCGAAGCCCTGGGGGTGGTCGACCGCTTCCTCGACGAGGGTGTCAAGGTTCGCGGGGCGCGGTTGCGGTCGGACGGTCAACCGCTGGGCGAGATGAACCTCGGCCTGGCCGACAGTCGCTACGGCTTCGACCTGGGGGTCTCCGAGGAGTTCACCGAATCGGTGCTCACCGACTACCTCGAGGACCACGGCGGGGCGGTGATGCGCTCGACCCGCCTCGTGGATATCCACGAGCGGACCGATGACGTCGTCGCCACCATCGAGCAGCACGGGGAACGCCGGGACGTGGCCACCTCCTGGATCGTGGGGTGCGACGGGCTGCACAGCACGACGCGCCAGCTGGCCAAGATCGACTTCCCGGGGACAGACCTCGAAGTCTCGTGGGCGGTGTTCGACGCCACCTTGGTGGGGTGGAACGACGACCTCGACGTGGTCTTCGCCCACTTCGACGTGCCGCCGGTGATCATCACCCCGCTCCCCCACCGGCGCTGGCGGGTCTACGTCCGCCCGACGTCGGAGACGAGCGACCTGGTCGCCGACGCCACCGCCACCATGCGCCGCTACGCGCCGTCGGTCGAGTTCGCCTCGGTGGAGAACCCGGGCCGGTTCCAGTGCCATTCCCGCGTCGCGTCCCGGTTCCGGTCGGGCCGGGTGCTCCTGGCCGGCGATGCCGCCCACGCCTGCTCGCCGTCGGAGGGTCACGGGATGAACACCGGCATGCAGGACGCGTTCAACCTGGGCTGGAAGCTGGCGTTGGTCTGCCAGGGGGCGGACGGGCCCGCCCTCCTCGACAGCTACGAGGCCGAACGCCGCCCGATCGCCCTGCGCATCGCCGAGTCCGGTGACGCCTTCGAGAGCAACCAGGCCCTGACCGCCCGAGGCGAGCGAACGGCGCGCGACGCCGAGATCCGCCGGACCTTCACCGACCCGTCGACGTCCCATCATGAGGCCGTCGCCGCGGCCGAGCTCGACCGTTCCTACGCCGACGCCGGCCTGGTTCGAGGCGACGCCAACGACCGCCTGAGGGCCGGCGACCTGCTCCCGACCACTGCTTCGGTCGAACCGCAGGGCGGAGAGCCCTGTGCCCTGCACGAGCTCGCTCACCGCCCGGGCCACACGGTGTTCGTCCTGGGCGGGGACGCCGCCGACGGCGACGACGTCCTCCGGCTCACGGCCGAAGTGGAGGCGATCTCCCTCGATGCGCCGGTCGATGCCGTCATCGGCCTCTGCACCCGGCCCGAGGGCCGACCGGTCGGCCGCATCGACTCGTCGGTCGCCGACCAACTCGGCGTCGACGGCGTCGTGGTCCTAGCCGTTCGCCCCGATCGGTTCGTCGGCTTGCGTCACGATGGCACCGATCCCCGGGCGGTCGCCGACTACCTGGCCGCATTCGAGTAGCAGCATCGAGGCGAGATCGCGGTGGCTCGCCCCGGCCGGCCGGCGCTGGTGCCCGATGAGTGACGGGTCGCCGCCCACCCGCACCAGGATCTGACCCTCGAACGGGGGCGGGAACGAACGGTCGGGCGGGAGGTCCAACTCGGCATAGCGCGCCCGGGCGGCTATGGCGAACGACTGGAAGAGCCGCCTCGAGGCGTGGCTCGACGCCGGCAACCTCGCTTCCACCCACCACACGCCCGCGCATGACAGCTGCTGTCGCAGGCGAACCAGCATCGCCCGGCCGATCCCCCGCCGCCGGTAGGGCGGGCTGACCGAGATCTGACGCACAACCAGCGTGTCGGGCCGGGTGGGACGCCGGTAGCCCATGACCAGACCAACCGCCTGCTCGCCGTCCCAGGCCACCAGCGAGGTGTGGGCGACCTCCGGGCCTCCGTGCCGGTAGGCGGAGGGGTCCGGGCTCTCGCCGTCGGCCGCCCGCATCGCCACGTCGTCGGCGGCGGGAACCCCCGGGGAGCGCGGGGCCGAGCCCGGCCACCGGCCCCCCGGGATGGATCGTCGCTCAACCGCACCGATGCCGCCAGTCCCCCCATCCGACTCACCATCGACAGGCGCTGGGCACGATTGAGCGACGATCACAGCACCAGCATGAGACAAGCTCGACTCGGACCGACGGCATAATTGTGACAATTGCAACACGATTTGAGCGGCTGTGCCCGATCGTCACCCTGGCCTTAGGCTCCGGCGGCCAGGGTGGCCTCGAACTCACTGCATTTGTCACATCATCGGCACGAAACGGAGACAACCGGCGGGAACCATCAAGCCATGCGAATCATCTTGATCCCCGTTGCCGTAGCGATCATCATTCTCAGCGCCATGTTTCTCCGGCCGACCGCGTGGTTCTTCATCGCGTTGCCGCTCGGGCTCGCCGTCGTCGGGTTGACCCTCGGCGGACGCCATGGCTCCTCCGACCGCTTCGACAAACCCGAATTCGGATAGCCGGTCCATGCGAACGGCCAGAATGGCCATGCTCACGGCTCCCGTGCTCCTCGCGCTGCTGGCCAGCGCCTGCACCTCCGGTCCCAACCAGGCGGACGTCACCACCACGGTGCCCACCACCACAGCGCCCACCACCACGGCGCCCACCACGACAGCGCCCACCACGACAGCGCCAAGCACCACTGCGCCCACCACGACAGCGCCAAGCACCACTGCGCCCAGCACGACCCAGCCCTGTTCCACGGCCCAGCTCAGCGTGACTCTGGGGAAGGGCAACGGCACGGCCGGCAGCGTGTATGTCCCGCTCCAGTTCCGCAACAACGGATCCTCCGCCTGCACGTTGTACGGATATCCCGGGGTGTCCTACGTGACGGGAGCGACCGGGCAACAGGTGGGCAGCGCGGCAGAGCGCACGGCCCCGGTCGCTGGCGAGACCGTCGAGCAGGTCGTGACGCTCGCGCCGGGCTCGGTGGCCCAGGCCACGCTGCAAGAGATCGATGTCGGCAACTTCCCCGCATCGACCTGTTCGCCAGTCGCCGTGCGCGGCCTTCGCGTCTATCCACCGGGCCAGACAGCGGCCGCATTCATCCCCGCGGCCACGAGAGGGTGCACCCAGAGCGGCCCGGTGCAGCTGAGGGTCGGTTTCGTCGTCCAGGCGCCGGCGGGCAGCCCGTGACGACAGCGATCACTTGAAGACGATCGCCCGCTGACCGCTCAGCATCACCCGGTGCTCGATGTGCCAGCGCACGGCGCGGGCCAGGGTGACGCACTCGATGTCCCGGCCCACCTCGGCCAGCTCCTCGGGCGAGTGGGCATGGTCGACCCGGGCGACCTCCTGCTCGATGATCGGCCCCTCGTCGAGCTCGCCGGTCACGTAGTGGGCCGTGGCCCCGATGACCTTCACCCCGCGCTCGTAGGCCTGCCGGTAGGGGGCTGCCCCCTTGAAGCTGGGCAGGAAGGAGTGGTGGATGTTGATGGCCCGGCCGGACAGGTGGTCGACCGTCGGCTGGGTGAGGATCTGCATGTACCGGGCCAGGACGACGATGTCGATCCGCAGCTCGTCGACCAGGGTGCGCAGCTTTCCCTCCTGTGCCTCCTTGGTCTCCGCCGTGATCGGCAGGTAGTGGAAGTCGAGGCCCGACGAGCGGGTCAGCTGCTCGAAGTCCCGGTGATTGGAGACGACGGCCACCAGCTCGGCCTTCAGCGCCCCGACGCTGTGCCGGTAGAGGAGGTCGTTGAGGCAGTGCCCGAGGCGGCTGACGAGGAGCAGGACCCGCGGCCGCTCACCGGCGTCGTGCAGCTCGAAGGGCATGGCGAACTGCTCGGCCAACGAGCCGAACTCCTGACGGAGCACCTCGAGGCGGACGCCGGGGGGCAGCACCGCCTGGACCCGCATGAAGAACGGGCCGGTGGAGGGATCGGCGAACTGCTTGCTGTCGATGATGTTGATCGCCCGCTCGGCCAGGAACCCGGCCACCGAGTGGACGATCCCCACCCGGTCGGGGCAGCTCAGCGTGAGGATGATCTCGCCCTGCGCCTGCTCGTCCGTCATGACCGGAGCGTCCTTGCCTGTTCGCCGCGGGTGGTTCTGGCTAGCATCACCGATGCTATGAGGCCACGACTCAGCCTGCTTTCAGGTCCGACTCTTCCCCGGATGAGGAACAGGTTCCAAAAGGGATTGATCGTCACCCTCTGCGCCGTAACCGCCGTCATCCTCAACGCAACCCCGGCGTCAGCCCAGACCGCCGGCCCCACCTCCATCGTGCAGCTCGGGGACTCGATCGCCTCGGGCGAGGGCACCCTCTACGGGTTCACCTTCGACACCGCGACCGGCAAGTGGGTGGGCCCGGCCAACGCCAACCCGACCTGGGCCGGTCCCTACCAGGACTGCCACCAGTCGGCCGACGCCTACGGCCAGGTGGTGGCGGCCACCTACCCGAAGGCAACCTTCACCCAGCTGGCCTGCACCGGGGCCACTTTCGACAAGGGGATCTCCGGGCCGTGGAGCTCCACCGTGCCCCCCGAGTTCGGCGACTGGGAGACCCGCACTGAGCTCAACCCTCGCTACACTGCGGCCCACCCCAACCTGGTGCTGGTGACCCTCGGGGCCGACGACGTGAAGTTCGTGGACATCGTGACCCAGTGCGCCGAGTACGTCTATTACCACCCCTTCTCCGCTGTCCAGTGCACGGCGGCGCAGCCGAACGGCCCGAATGACGTGGTCAAGCACGACTTCACCGACTACGTCCCCACCCTGGAGAAGAACCTCACGACCCTCGCCGGCTGGATCGAGGCGCGGGGGACGCGGCTCGGGTCCAAAGACCGCCCACCGAAGATCGTGTTCACCACCTATGCCAACCCGCTCCCGGCCAACGCCCCGGCCGGAGGAAAGAACTTCTGCCCCGACACCTGGCTGCTCTACAACGACCAGCTGACGTATTTCTCCTCGCTGGTCGCCCAGCTCGACCGGGACATCGTCACCACGATCGACACCTACGCCACAGAGCACCACGACAAGAACATCGCCGTGGCCGACCTGTCCAACACCTACGACGGCCACCAGTGGTGCGCCACCGGCACGGGCGGAAGCTACGTCGCCCCGATGGCGTACGGCTTCTCGATCTACCCGCACTACTCGAGCCTCAAGAGCCCGAACCCGGCCGCCTTCCACCCCACTCCGGCCGGGCAAAAGGCGATCGCCACCAAGGTCGAAGCGGTGGTCACCCAGCTCTTCAAGCCGTCCAGCAACTGAGCGGTGGCACGCCTGCGCAAGGACCCCCGCAGTCGGCGCCTGCCCCGCTGATCGTCGGGATCTAACTGATTACATCTGCCATGCTCGATGCCGCCTGCTTCCTGGGGCTCGGTGAGGTCTCCGCCGAGATCATGACCAGGAACACGGACTACCCGGCCTTCGCCGTCGGCACGAACGCCACGGCAACCAACCTGCCGGGCTTCCCGTATGTCATCGTCCTCGGCACTTTCGCCATCGGGGCGGTGGCCGGGGGCCGATTGGTCAGGCTGCGGTCATCAACATGACTATCCGGTCTCGTGGCGGTGCGTCGGCTCCGGCGTCCTCGATCCCGAGCGAATAGGGACAATCCGGCCCAGCGGGCGCCTCTTCTCGCCTCGACGATCGTGAACGGTCACGAATGTGGGCCAGACGCCGCCGACGAGGATCGACGGTATCAGTGCGATAAGCAGCCAGAACCACCAGGGCACATATCCAGCCCCTTTCTCTCGCCGCGAGTGGCCGCCCGGCCGGCACGTCCGACAGAAGGGCAGTCAACACGACTCTAGCGTCCCCAGATACCGAGAAAGCGGTCGCCCCGGTGTTTATCTCACTGCCAGTAGTGATATAACTACATACCGCCTTGGCTCACTAGCACTGGACTCGCCGCCGTGCTCCTGGGCCAAGGCTCTATTAATTGGTGTCTGCGTGAGATCCGCCCGCCCGTAACACAGGTCCGTTAATCTCATCTCACTCGGCTGGCGAGAGCCCGGGTCTTCGAAACTCCGTCTAGCAAGCCTGGACGGGGTTTCGTCGCGTCACGCGCATCACCGATGCCCTCCGCATTCCACTGCGACTTAGGAAGTAGTCAGCAGGGTGTCTCAGATGGTGCTTGAGCGGCGCTGCCGAGTGGCGAGCACGAGGCCGGTTCCGGCGACGAGGAGGATCAGGCCCCCGCCGACCATCATGCCGATCTGAGCACCCGTAAAGGCGAGGCCTCCCGTGCTAGCGGTCGTACTGGCAGTTCCCGATGTACCTGGTCTACCGGACGTGCCAGCAGCTCCCGAACTACCAGCTGCCCCTGTCGTTCCCCCGGTACCCGTGTTTGTTGCGGGGGAAGGAATCGTCACCGTGCCCGAGACGGACCCCGGCTGTCCGCTCGCTGCCGTTCCCGTCGCAGTCACCGAGTTCGCTCCGTAAGGAACGGCGATCAAAGGACCACCGTTGATGCTGATATGGGGATCAGTCACGGCCACGGTGACAGTGAACGATCCGCTAGCGGGAACCGTGACCGTCGCTGCCAGCTGCCCGGCAAGGAAGATCTGAACGGTCGAGCCCGGGAGGAAACCGGTGAAGGTAATCGTGCAGGTCGAGCCGACCGGGCACGTCACCGACGTCGCGGTCAGAACAGTCGTCGGTGGCGGGGTCCCGACCGTCGGAGGCGGATACCCGGGAGTTGCTGCCAAGGCGGGAGCACCCATAAAGAGCACGGCGCCCACCACTGCTGCGGCTCCTAAGGCCATCAGTCTGCGCATGTTTCCGCCCTTCTCGCCGACAGGATCGAACGGCATTCGGTCCCGGATACTTCTCAGTCATACTAACACCGTGACCCCGCCGAAAGCACGGATCGTGATGAACATCCTGTTTCGTGGCTCTGTGCCAAGTTAGCTCCGAGCTAATTTCCAGGTCAATGCACTTGTCTTCGTCAGGGTTGCATGCAGCGTTTGCTGGCTCCCAAGCCTCCAACCGGTGGCCTGCACGGTGGCTGAGACAGTTTCCGGGGTCAATCTCGGCTGCGGGACATAAGACAGAGTCAGCTTCCCGTCCCGAACTGCGTTGGGAATCACCGTCTTGAAGGTGACCGTGCTCTGCTGCTGAGGCAGCACCGAAACGGATGCCGGAGTGACGTTCAATCCCGATTCGAATGTGCTTCCGGCCTGGGTGATGCCGGCACCCGCAGGGCCCCAGAGATATGCGTTCCCCACGTACTGGCCGACCTGGAACGAGTGGATGTTGTCGGGACCGAGCTGGTCGGATGGCTTCGCCCCGGCGGGAGCGCGATTGACCACGGTGATGGCCGTGTCCACGTCCGCCTCATTGTTCGGCTTCAGGTAGATCTGCTGACTGACCGACACGGTGACGTAATAGTCCAGCTTGGTCGCGGTGGCGTTTTCCACAGCTGGGTGAAACGTCCGTGAGTCGTCTGTGCCGTCGATCGCTCCTGCCCCTCCGAACTTGACCAATGTCGCCTGGTACGACGGGACCTCGTCCCACACCAGGAGATGGCGCCCAGCCACGTCCTGAGAGAGCGTGTTGGCCAGCGTGGCCAGGTCCACTTTCTCATTCGATAGTTGGTCAACTACGGCCTTGGCAACGGCTGTGAGTTCGTCGTGGCGCTCGGTGTTCACCGGTATGCCGTTGTAGAGCTGATTCAGCAAAATCCCTGAGACATTCGCCGCGGTGATCGGCTGTGCGATTCCCGGCACTGTTACTGGACCGGTCAGCTGCAACAGACTGGCCACCGCCGGCACGTCCAGAGCAAGGACGCCGTTCACGTGCTGCCCGGTGGCCTGGGCGTACATGGCCTGGAGATCACCACCAGTCCACGGGAACCCTGCCGTGGCATCGGCAGACTGCCAGATCAGGGTCGGCTGGTACCCACCGAAGACTGTTTGCATGCCGGTCGGAATCGCATAGTTCGCCGGGCTGGTAAGGGTCAGATTGCCCACGCTCGTGGGGTCGACAACCGAGATCTTGCCGTCCTGAGTTTGAAGGGTCCCGACCGATAGGACTGCTCCCTGGTCGCGCATCTCGGCGTTGTTCTCCCCGACCAAGAGATACGACCGTGGCCCGTTGGCACCGAGGAACGGCAGGGCATACGAAATGATCTGCTGGCCTCGGACCAACTGGTTCACGAACGTGGCATCGGCGTTGTCGAACTTCGTCCTGGCATCCCCCAGGCTTCCGATAAGACCGGAGGATGGCCGGTTCAAACCCCTGAGGGTGATCACGGCCGTATTGACCGCGGCACGAAGGTTCTCGAGCTGGGTGATCGAAACCGTTGAGCCGTGGCTGTCGGCAACGACCGCATTGACCTGAGACAACAATTGGTCCCCCGTGGTCGCCGTCGAGTGCACGTCGGAGGCGAGGTCGAGCAAGCCCTGCCGCTGAGTGTGGAGAACCGGCAGCCACCCGAACACCTTGAGGCCGGTCGAGGAACGAAGCGTCTGATCGGCCGCGGCAGCGTCCGCCGAGATCTTGGCAAGAGTGCGTCCGGCGGCGGCCCGACCCGAAGCCGTCAGCAGCTCGTGCTTGTTGCTCTCGAGTTGGTTCACCGCGGCCCGGGCGTCGTTGAGAGAGGTCCGAGCCTGGCTCAGCGAGTGCCAGGTGAACGCGGCCAAAACTGCTGCGACCACAACTACGAGAAATACTCCGATCCCCGTTCGGGCGAGGACACGGCGGCGGCGGCGAATGCGTTCGGATTCTGAAATACGCCGACGACGGTGCCCGTGCTTCTCACCCCGTCGATGCTTCAGCCAATGGAGGGCACCGTAGCGAAACTCGTGCCAGGGACGTTGCTCCTGATGTCTATGTGCTGCCACGTAAAAAGTGTCTCAGCGCCAACCCTGTGGCTAGACGTCTCGGACGATCTTCTCGACTGACCCGATCGTGGGGCGCAGCTCCTGAGACTCCCGATCAGTGTCCGGGGCCGTCCCATTGTGCACCAAGTCGTCCTGTGGCGACCCCAATCCCCCGCTCCCGTTGCTCTGGACCCCTCCCCGTGGCTCTTTCCGTGTCGCGTAGCCGTACCCGTACCCGTACTGGTCCCCATACCGGTAGTACACGTAGCAGTCGGCTTCTGAGGCCCCGTTCAGGACAACTCCGACAATCGGAGCGTCCACCCGGTTCAGCACCTCGATCGACCGGGAGATGTCCCTCCGGGTCGTCGTCTGGGCAGCGGCGACAATGACGACAGCGTCCACATGGCCGGCCAACACGGCAGCGTCGGTGACTGGGAGGACGGGCGGACTGTCGATGATCACAACGTCCGCTGCTTGGGCAAGACGAGCGAAGACCTCTTGAGCCTTCGTGCTTCCGAGCAGTTCGGACGGATTGGGCGGCACCGGACCCGAAGGCAGCACGGTCAGGTTCCCGAATTTCGGCACGCTGACGAGCGCGTCCTCGAGCCTCGTGTCACCAACAAGTACCGATGTGAAACCGAAGTTGTTGGCCAACCCGAAGAACTCATGGATCCGCGGTCTGCGGAGATCGCAGCTGACCAGTACGACGTTCTGACCAGACTCGGCCATGGTGACGGCGAGGTTTGCCGAGGTAGTGGTCTTGCCGTCGGCTGCGGCAGGGCTGGTGATCTGCACGGTCTTGATGGTGCGATCAAGACCGATGAACTGAATCGACGTCCGAAGGCCCCGGTACGCCTCGGCTGGAGGCGATTTTGCATGCTCGGCTGCGACGAGGAATGGCCTCTTCTTGTCGCGCCACTCGCTGACCGTGGGGATGAGCCCGAGGGAGGGAAGTCCTCCGGCGACTTTCTCGAGCTCGGCCTTGGTTCGAATGCGGTCGTCGAGCCGTTCCCGAAGCAGGGCAAGGCCGATGCCGAGGACTAAGCCCGACACCGAGGGCGATCAGCGCGTCGGTGACCCGCTTCGGCGACACCGGGCTGTAGTTCGGTGTCGCCGGCTGTACCAGCTGGCCGCCACTCGGCGTCTGAGCCACGTTCACTTGGATCTGGCTGAGTTGTGTCTGCAGCGTCGTTTGCTGGCCCGTCAAAGAACCGAGCTGATTGTCCAGGTTCGAGAGAAGTGCTGTGTTCTTGGGATCAGCCTGGTTGATCTGCGTCTGCAACGCATTGATCTGCGTCTGCAACGCATTGATCTGCGTCTGCAGCTGGTTCTGTGCTGCTTGCGAAGAGGCAAGAAAGCGCTGTTGACTCGCTTGGATATAGGCGTTGGCATAAGCATTTGCTGCCTTCGCCGCGAACACGGGATTGCTCGAGGTTACGGACACGGTGGCGATTTCGGTCGTTCCCTGTTCTGCGACCGAAACTGCCGGAGGCGAAGTCTTCAACGACTTGGCCACGAGCGCCTTGACGGTGGAGCCCTGAACAAGACCGATGTCGGTAAGGATGTCGGTAGGAGTCAATGGAGTTATGACCCCATCGGTCCGCACGAGTCTGCGAGAGAAGGAGGAGCTGGGCCGTCCCCTGGTACTTCTTGCCTCGAGCAAAGTCCACCCCAACCGTTGCTGCAACCGCGATGACCATGACCAACAGGATGGTCAGCTTGCGACGCCACAGAATCCGCGCATAGTCCAAGAGGCCGGGTTCATCCGTAGGGTCCACCGCGGTCACATTACTTCAGCCCCTAGCCCCCTGGTTCGATCTTTGCTGTGATTTCAGGAAGCGAAACGGTCATCCAGGGACCCCGGACCCAATCGCTCCATCACTCGGGCTGGATGCCGGGGCCATCCAGTAGGTGCCGAGCATCGACCGATCTCAGACGCCACAGACGTTGAGGTCACTGGCTGCCTCAGGATCGGGCATTGAGGAAACGAACCGAATCAAATTCAGCAACGTGACGAAGCACTGAACGAGGAATATGAATCCTCGATGAACTAGCCGTGGTCGGACGCGTTGGGGTCATGTGCACCCGTGTAAGGCACTCGTGTAGCTGGGACAGCCGAATACGTGCCAGTAACTTCGCTTATCGCGTTCAAATCTGCCGCGTCCAGTCTCCGGCCGGTCCCATAAACCCACTGTTCGAAGCAGGGAGCATACAATGAGTGGTCGTTTGGAACTCGAGTCATTGCGCTCGCTCCCGGGGGTGCAAGACATGAGAGAGCGCATTCAGGACATGCCCCGCTTGGCCTTGCAGTCGAATGCTTCGAACGGTGGGGCGCACCGATTTCGGAGGACTACTCGTCGTCGACCCCGATGCCCGCGCCCACGGCAGCGGGCGGATCGCGGACTTCGTCGTGGGTACCGGAAAAGTGACCACCCATGAGTTAACTCTGCGTTCATTGTCTAGCAACACAATCTTTCCCGTCGAAGCAAATTCATCCTTGGAAGAGAGTGAAAGCCCGGGTATGGTGGCCGGTGGTCGGGGACAGTGCCAGCGGGGACTCTAGGTACCACACAATCGAGGAAGTATGCGGAACTTTGATCGGGTGGCCACCGTCGAGAAAGTGCCTCGGCAAGACGTTGCTGGTCAAAGGCGGTCTCGAACACGCAAGTCGCCCGGGACCAGGCGCTCATCCAGGCCTGCGGTACCCAAGCTCACCGACGAGCGACCCGGGTCAGTTACCGATGCCGCACATACTGCAGGACTTCTAAGCGTTGATCTCCTGGCAACATGCGCAGCGATGCCCGTCGCGCTGGTGCTTCTGGCCGGGGTCTCCAACGTTCCGAACAACTCGATGGCGAAATTTGGTTGGAACCTCGTCCACGATTTCTTCTTCCCGGTGGCCGTTGTCGCGGCACTTGCGCTGTCAGGCTCCTACCGGTCGAACCGCCGGGATCTCGGGCCAAGCACATTCAAAGAACTTCACGACTTGCTCTTCGCCATAGGCGCAGCATGTGTTCTGACTATTGGGGTCGGTGCGTTACTGCACGCAACGGCGGATTTTGCGGAACCTTGGCCCACTCAGCTCATCGTGATGGTCATTGTGGCAGTGGTATTCGTCGTCGTTGGACGTTCCATCATTCGGTCCATGCTGCATGCCCTCACCGTCAGTCGCGTCCTCGTGGTGGGCGCCGGGGCGCTCCCGGAGCGGGTCGCCACCTATGTCGGTCTGAACAAGGGCCTCTCCCTAGTCGGACGTGTGGTCGATGACGTCGAACCTGACGACGGCGCCATCGGAACCGTCCAGGATCTTCCCCGACTGTGTGAAGAGCTCCAAATCAAAAGAGTCATCGTCACCTATCCGGACCGAATGGCCCACGACACGATCGCCGTTTATCGCGCGCTTCAAGACAGTGTGCACCTGACCTTCGTTCCGAGGTACTTCGAGCTGGTTTCATGGCGGTCCAATCTCACCGATCTGTCCGGCCTGCCGCTCATCGAAGTGGCAAGGGCAGACCTGAGCCTGTGGGATCGGTTCCTCAAGAGATCGCTTGATATTTCGCTCTCCCTCGTCACCCTCATTGCGTTGTCTCCCATCCTTCTCCTTGTCGCACTCGCGGTGAAGGTGTCTTCGCCAGGGCCCGTCTTGTTCCGTCAGGCCAGGCTGGGCCGGCGCCGGGAGCCTTTACGATCCTCAAGTTTCGAAGCATGAGGGTTCGCAATGACCAAACGGAGACCAC